>NZ_AYWZ01000016.1:0-199902 GCF_000502335.1 Mesorhizobium sp. L2C066B000 | reverse complement strand
TGGTCCTAAAAGACTGGCTCGAGCGCGCCGGCATCAGCGAGGGCGCCGTGTTTCGCGGCATCGACCGCTGGGGAAATTTGGAGAAGCGGGCCCTCACCCCGCAGGCCGTCAACCTGATCCTGAAACGCCGCGTCGCCGAGGCTGGGCTCGACCCGGCGGCGTTTTCCGCCCATGGCCTGCGCTCCGGCTATCTCACCGAAACCGCCCGCCGGGGCATTCCGCTGCCCGAAGCCATGCAGCAGTCGCAGCATCGTTCCGTGCAGCAGGCTGCCAACTACTACAACGAGGCCGAACGAACGCTCGGAAGGGCAGCAAGACTCATCGTTTAGGAACCTGGACCGCCGGTTGCGGCGCCGACCTCCATCGCTATCCGCCGCTCGGCGGCAAAGCCCATCATCTCGCGCAAAAGATCAGCGTCAGGGGTCTTCACCACGAGCGTGCGGCGGTTCATCATGTCGTCGGTCATCGGTGGCTTCGAATCAGGTTAGTGTGAGCAACCTGACCTTGCCAGCGAACATCGATGCCCCGCTACGCCGCTCGCTACAGCGTTGTTTAGAGCGCGCTCGCGAGCGACTTCGTCACCGCCGGGTACACCATGCGGCGGGGCACGATCGAGAACAGCTCGTGGTACCGACCTCTGATGCGTTGGCTCCACGCCATCTATATGGGACGCCGAACGACAATGCCCGTCAGCTTCAAAGACATACTGTTAGCTTTCGAATTCGTCAGTTCTGGGGGCACGGGAGAACATCAGGCCTTTCTGTGCAAGCAGTCAGGCACGCTCTACTGGCATTCCGAATTCACGGGTGATTTGGACGATTTGCCGGATGATATCGACGACAGCGACAAATACGTCCAAATAGCTGACAAGAAAGAACTCGACCTGGGCAAGCCGCTCGTCCTGGACTTCGCCCGCCAATTTCTGCCTGACAACGTCGGTGACGTTCAAGAAATCTTCAGCAAAAGAGGCGCGTACGCAAGGTTCAAGGATCTGTTGCAGCGAAGGGGTGCACTCGATCGGTGGTACGCTTTCGAAGCGAATGCGGACGAAAGAGCGTTGAGGACATGGTGCGATCACAATTCGATCGAGGTCGGTGACTGACATCGCCCCGAAAGCGTCGCGCGACACCTGCAGCCGAAAACGTCCCTGCCTTTCGCGAATTCTTCATCGCCAGGACAGCTGGTCCTTTGGCAGCCGGCCGCTCGGGTCGAATACAGTTACCTTGTGCGGAAGACGCGGACCCCAGTCCCAAAGCACCAGGTTGCGATCCTCGGTCTCGGCACCGGGAGCAAAACTCGGAACCAGAATACCGGCAATGCCTTGCGGCCGCAGTCGGTCATAGATGGACCATGACGCTGGGCGATTTCCATCGCTGAGAGCCGTCGCCCAGGCGCAGGCCATATCCTCGAGCGTGACGGAGAATTCTCCCCTCGCCTGCTCTGTCGTCAAGTCCGCAATGTCGTCGCAATCGACTTCGTAGGAGCACAGCACGCAAGGGTCGATCCGATGCGCGAAACCCTGGTTGGCTTCCTTGACCGCTGTCATGACGGTCAGCGCCAGATAAAGCGCCGGCACACCCTTGGGATTGAATCGGGCACCCCGGATCGCCGCTCCATCACCGGAAGTCGGCTTGAATGCCCAACGTGGATCGTGCGCCCTGTAGCAGGTTGCGGCAAACCTCAAGCAAAGCCACCAACGGCCATGTGATCGAGATAGTCACGGACCGCAGCGGCCTTTCCATCCTTCACGAGCGCTTCGGCGGTGCGCCCGCCGAATGCCGGAAGCGGCTGGGCTCGATACCAGGCCATCGCCTGTTCCTTGCCGCCCGCCCAATCCGCCACGCGGCTGATGATCTCGAGCATTTCCCGCAGACGTCCCTGTGTCTTTACCGTCCGGCTGCGCTCCGACCGATAGAGGGTCTCGCGAGCAAGACCGGCGGTCTGGGCCAACTGCCCCTTGGACATGCCGAAACCGTCCGCGACCTGCTCGATCGCGATCTTCCCGTTCCGGTCCATATAGGCCAAGACGAGAGGTTCAGTCTGCACGGAAATCTTGAGCGCCTGACTCATAGGATCCACTCTACCATATAAACAGCCACGTTTCTCGTGCAAAAAATATGGCATTTTTCGATAGGTTTCAAACCCGCAATCGCATAGGGCGTTCTTACCGACAAGCGCTGCAGCCACGATCCACGCCCTATCGCGCGGATCAAACCCTGAGCCCTCGCTCGGCAAATCCCGGTACCCACACACTTATCCGGTCATCCGCGCCGTTGCCCCGTTGGCCTTCAGCGCCGCCATCAGCATCGGTCCGACCGAAAACTGCCCCGCCCGCGCCTTTTCGGTCAGCACCCGCAGATAGCCGCCTGCGGAGTTGATGTGCTGTGCCCTTTGCACAATGCAGGCAATCACCATCGCGGCGACCTCCTGGCCCATCACATGGCAGGCTTCCTCATATGCTGACGGCGAAACGCCAAGGTAGCCCCGCACCTGGGCCGCCGTGATCATGAAATCGCGCCAGTTGCCGATCCCGTCGACGGCGTAATCCGAAAATTCCGGGCAGGCCTTCAGCACAAGCCCTAGCGGATAGGTTTTCGGGGGCTGTGCGGTCCTCATCCTTGGCTCGGCCGTCGACCCGCTTTTCTCTAAAGCAGGTTCAAATTCAAAGATAGAGTCGGTATTTGAATTGGATTGCTGCCGCTCGTTTTGGGAGTCATTGCCGCTCGGATTCGTGGATTTCATGTGGACTTCCAGCAACTTATCCACTTCGTCATGCAACGCGGCCAGATCGCCCACGATCGGCTCGAGCTCGACCATGGAAGCTCGGCGCGGAATTGCCTCCACAACGGCGCGGAACCGCCTCCACAGGCCTCCCCAGTTGCCCGGCACGTCTTCCTCTACGGCCGCCTCGACCAACTTCTGGATGTCACGGCGGTGCAAGGTGATCCGCTCGCGCATAAGCCTGAGCGCCCTGTTGCCGGCGCGAACACGCTCCGCCGCCGCCTCGAACTCGTGAGCACGGGCCAGCAGCGGCGCCAGGGAGAAGCCAAATGCTTCCTCGATCTCCCCTTCCCGGCCCTTGCGCGCATAACGCTTGCCGTTCGGGCTGTCCCGACGGATGATCAGCCCGCAGTCCACAAGGGCTGCCAGTTGCCGTCTGACTGTGGGTTCGGGCATCCCATGAGCTCTAAGGGACAGCTGTGCGTTCGAGGGAAACACGATGAGGCCGTTTTCCTCACTCAGCTCGCTGTCAGGATAGAATGAAAGCAGCGCATTCAGGACGGCCAGGGCGCGATCGCCAATGCCGACGATGCTCTTGCCCTCGCAGAGGTCGCGGTAGATCTGCCATTTCTCAACGACCCTGTCCTTGGGGATTTCACGTGAGTCGTTTTGCGCTGCCAGCATGGCAAGCGACATCTGCCGCCGCCCAAAGGGCGTCGTTGCAATACCCGTTTCCATTTCTTCCTTCGCCTTCAATTAGGCAAAAGAAATCTGCTCGCCGAATCGACGCCTAGACTCTTGACAGTGATTCGTGGAAATGCGATTCTCAGTTTGCGACAACATGAGAGAGGCTTCCACGACTAAGGTCGTTTGGGGGCCTTTTTCTTTTGCGGTTTACTCCTGCTTCGATTTTCGGTTTGCCTGCCAGTCGGCATAGAGNGGTCGTTTGGGGGCCTTTTTCTTTTGCGGTTTACTCCTGCTTCGATTTTCGGTTTGCCTGCCAGTCGGCATAGAGATCGTCCAGCCGTTCTGTCAGATATGCGCCGAAGCCCTCATCGGCTTCGGCAGTCTTGAGGGAGAGCGTATAGGCCCTCCCGGTGTCCTTGATCTTTGCCGCAACCTTGCCGCCGTTCGGTTTCCACTCGCTGATGGTCTGCTCTCGCTGCGGCTTCTTCGAAACCTCAGCCAAAACCATCATGAAGCGTTCGTCCGACCCCAAGGCCTCGAATTCGGGGCTGTGGATGACATCTCTAGCGGCTTCCAGCACTTTGGGATCAGTGATCTTTTCGGCAATATCCTTCCACCTGCGGCGGCCCATAGAGGGTGCGGCACCGATGGCTTTGACTAGGCTGCCCGGAATGCCCTTGGCGACGGATAACAGTTTCGACAGTTCCGTCTTGTCAGTGCTTAACGCCTGCATGATCAGATCGCGGCTGAAGCTGTGCGTTTCGAGGCTTAAGGCAAAGACCGCTCTCTCGATGTAAGAGAGATCCTTTCTCGCAGTGTTTTCGATGCCTT
Organism: Mesorhizobium sp. L2C066B000; assembly: GCF_000502335.1. Lineage (NCBI taxonomy): Bacteria > Pseudomonadati > Pseudomonadota > Alphaproteobacteria > Hyphomicrobiales > Phyllobacteriaceae > Mesorhizobium > Mesorhizobium sp. L2C066B000. The sequence goes on along the minus strand of NZ_AYWZ01000016.1, from coordinate 195,663 downwards.
GTGCGACGACGAGTTGATTGTCCGTTAAGGGCCTGACAACCGCCCTTACCTTCCGCCTCAGGAGCCTGACAGCACGAAGCCTCCTATGGCCATAGGCAACCTGATATCGTCCTTCGAGATCGGGATGCTGCCTGACGAGGATGGGCACTTCCTGGCCGTTTTCCTCGATCGACCTCACAATATCGTCCGTAGCGGTCACCTCGCCGTCGAGGCGATCACGCACGAATGAGCCGTCAATGAGTTCGGGATCAAGTTCGACAACCCTCTCGCCGGACTTCAAGGCTTCCCGAAGTTCTCTGGCTTCCTGGTCCATGCGGTCGAGGGCAAGTCCCATCGTCCTTACGGGCCCCGCCAGGACACGACCGCCATCCGTCTCTTTGGAAAAGTTGGCCGCGGCCAACTCTCGGGTCGTATCGGCAAATATTCCGTTCAGAACGTCTCGCCTGCTCATGACCGCTCCCATGCCTTTTCGATGCCGCCGAGGATCTCCCCGTTGACTGCATCCAGGGACTCGATCGCCCTATCGAATGTCGAGCGGCGGACTTGTCCTCGTTCGATCTCATAGAGTGTCTGTTTCGTAAGCCCGGCATCGGCGATCGCCGTCGATTTCAGGACTGTCGCCGCCAAAACCTCGTCCCCGAAGAGACTTCTCAGCAGGGCAACGATCTGTGCTTGCGGACCATCGTGCGGCTCATGGCGCGTTATGACATACCGGATGAAATCGTGGTTCAGATCGCCGCCTGCTTTCCGGACGACCGACAGAAGGTCGGAAGTCATCAGCAGAAACTGCGACATTGACGCCACGTCGACCATCTGAGGATGGACGGTGATCAGAAGCGATGTCGCTGCGCAAACCGCACCAAGCGTCAGGTATCCGAGTTGCGGCGGGCAATCGACCACTACAATGTCATAATCGGCTTCCACTTCGGCCAAGGCCATGCCGACACGCCGAAAGAAGATTTCGCTGTTGCTTGTTTTCCGCTGCTCTATCAGAGCCGTCGGGGTTTCGTGCTCGAACTCCATCAGTTCCAAGTTTCCGGGAACGAGGTCGAGGCCAGCGAAGTAGGTTTTTCTGATTATTTCCTTCAGCGGCCGCCGCTTCTCGTCGTAACGGATCGCACCGTAGAGCGTATCGCCTTCCGCTAGATCGAACTCCGGCTGAACACCGAGCATCGACGACAACGAAGCCTGTGGGTCGAGATCAACCGCGAGAACACGATATCCGTGCAAGGCAAGATACTGTGCGAGGTAGATGGATGTCGTTGTCTTTGCACTGCCGCCTTTGAAGTTGGCGACGGCAATCGTCTGGAGCTTTTCGCCTCTCCGCCGCCACGGAAGGTAAGCGAGCGCATCCTTCGGCTTGATAGAAGCCATGTACTGCCGCAACTCATGAATTTGGGCGAGAGAGTACGAACGTCGTCCCGTCTGGGACACCTCGGGCAAAGGGCCTTTGCCATCTATTGAAAGCTGCCGTAGATAGCCGTCTGAAACGCCGACGAGCTGAGCGGCCTCGCCGGAGGTGAACGTCTTCAACATCTTCTGGGAGGACGGCGGGAACAGGCGCTCTCGCAGTAGCTGTAGCTGCATAGACAGCTGACGCGCATGATGAGCAATCCGCGCGTCGGAAGAAATGGCCGTCGATACGTTTTGAGTATGCAACATCGATTTCCCCTTCCGATGCGCTTTTTAGCGATGGATTGCTAAAAAACCGTATCGAACATGGCACGATTCGGGAACCATGCCAACAACCCTTATGATTCAACGGTTTCTGGTGAACGACGGTCGATAGTTGGCCGCGGCCAACTCTTCTTTCGTGCGAATCGACTTCGCCAAATAGTGCCTCTGTCGTGGCCAACCAGCAAAGTTGGCCACGACCAACTTCTCCGTTTTAGATTCACGTGAAGCAAAAAAGAGGAATAAGCCGCTCAATCCTGCACGGCACACCGCGCTCTCTGCACGAACCCGGCCTCCCGAGCTTGCACCATACGTTTACTCCAGTGCGCTGTCGCCGCCTGTCCTGGCCACTACCCTACGCGCTCGAACCTCGACTGCAGCACAGCCGCTGGCCGGGGGACGAGCAGCACGAAAGCGTCGCTGTCGGCCTGTTCGTCCGGGTGTGGCCTATCCATAGGCAGGGCAGTTTTTCGCCGTCGGGTGCCTTGGGATCACGCCGGCTCGGACTCTTCCTGGACCAGCTGTTCGACCCGGAGAGCAGCAATTTCGGTGCGACGGAGGCCTGTCAACGCGAAATCCGTCAGCAAAACGACACGGTCGCGGACGTCGAGATTTGAGCAGGCTACGGCGGCGCGAGCGAGCGGGTCCGTTTTGCAGAAGAGCCTACAGGGAAGCACTTAATAGGCGCCTGCGGGTGCCACTGTGTAGACCGCCCATCCCCCGTTCCGCAGAACCGCGCAAGCTAATGAAAGGAGCCGCTCGACTGGGCGGCGGTGAGGAACCAGCTGCGGCTCGATAACGAGCGTCACTAGATTGCGCTCGCTGACAGCAACCGTTTCGCTTGGCCGGATCCTGACATCGGCCCCCTCACGCAGATGGCGGCTGAAAGGCCGGTGTCACGGCCCCTTTTGCCGAGGTCAAGGGCCGTTTCGCGAGGATAGCCAACGACAAGCCCACACAAAGCACGCCGCGAGGCTTTTCGCTCTGCAGCAGTGAAGGAGGGAGCTTGAGCCTCGCCCTGAGCGGAATGCCAGAACTTCTGCATCATGCTTCGTCAAACAACGCCCTGCCCAGATCCTGGAGGGGCACCGCTTCGATGCCATGCCGGAACGGAAAACGCTCCGATCCTGGAAAGACGACGAAGCGCTGCTCCGGAGCAAGGTCCTCGCAGGCCGGATAGAACCCTTTTCCACCTTTGGCGTCAGGCTACGCTTGATTTCGATGGCCCAGAAGCGCTGGCCCGGCAGCGTTAGTAGCAAGTCAATCTCCGCACCAGCAGCTGTTCGGTAGAAATTGCTTAGGGTGCCGGCGGGGGCGGGGGCAGTGAGGGTTTCGATTACGAACCCATCTAGGAGGCGCCGGCCACCGGATGTCCTAGGACGTCTTCCTGAGTTGCGAGACCAAGCAGCGTATGGGTGATGCCGCTGTCGCGCACATAAACGCGCGGGGATTTGACCAAGCGCTTGCTGACATTAGCGTGCCGCGGCTCCAACCGGCGCACCAACAGATCGACCAGCAGATCAAGATAGGACGCGACAGTTTTACCGTCGACACCGAGCGCGCGCGCGAACTCGGCTGCGTTGAGAAGGCCGGCCTGGTGTGGGCCAGCATGGTCCAGAAGCGGCGGAATGCGGGGACCGAGGAGGGGGATGTCGCGCTCCAGATAGGTCCGGAAATCCTGCCGTCATCGTCGACTGGCGCGGTCGCTAGTGGCCAGAAAGCTGTCTGGAAAGCCGCCCCGCACCCATGGCGACCCAAGAGCTGCGGCGCCGACTTCCAGACCGTCGATCGGACGCATCTCGAGATAGGCGATGCGGCCAGCAAGGCTTTCGCCCGACTGCTTCAGGAGCTCGATCGATGCCGATCCCAGGAGCAAGAAGCGGCCGGCTTTTCGCCCAACGCGGGCGCCGCCGTTTCCATCGTCACAGCAGTGTGTCTCACGGCTCATTCGTCGCCTGCGAGGCCATCAAACGCCTCAAGCAGCGCATCGACGATCGCCTGGCCGAGCGCCTGTGCCGTCGCGCCGATTTGGGCTTCGTTTCCGTTGCGGGCGACGGTGGCGAGTTCCGAACCCTGATCCGTCAGGATCGCATTGGCCCGATCGATCGCCCATTGCGCGAAATCGTCCCGGCTGTCGATGATCCTGGTTTCCATCAATACGCGCCCCGCGTTTACGATTTGTTGAGCCTTGTTGGGCCAAGATCAAGGTGCGCGATGGGTACTGCGTTCGCGCTACAATACGTTTCGTATCCTTGCAACGTCAGGCGCCACGGAGCAAGTTCCCTGGACCCGCGAAGTCAAATTTTGCAGCTCAGCGGCCATGAGCAGCGCAGTGGGATCGTTTTGAGCCGAACAGCGCGGCTAGGACCAGTGAGCCTGAGGCCGGTCAGACGATTAGCCGCGCGGCGCGTCCCAATTGGCGCTCGGCTGTAATAGCGCGATGCCTGTTGCATGGAACGATGCTTTCGACTGCTGCTGGCTTCTAAGGTAGCCGGAGCGCAGGCCGTGCGCAGAAAAGACTTGGGGGTCGAGGCCAGCCTCGGCGACGCGGCGCTTCAGGATCAGGTTGACCGCCTGCGGGGTGAGGGCTCGCTTCTCCACTTCCCCAGCGGTCGATGCCGCGAAACACGGCGCCCTCGCTGATGCCGGCGCGCTCGAGCCAGTCTTTTAGGACCAGCACCGGGCGGCCGACGAGCAGCACAAAAGCGTCGGCGTCGGCCTGTGTCGTCTTGGTGCGGCCAAGCCGGATTTTTAGGCAGGGCAGTTTTGGCCCCTCTGGATCCTTGGGATCGGCCGGCACCGGCTCTTCCTCAACCAGCTGTTCGATCCGCAGAGACGAAATCTCGCTGCGGCGGCGGCCGCCGGAGGCGAAGGCGGTGATGAGGATCGCGCGGTCCCTGACGTCAACGAAACGGTCGCCGGCGCAGGCCTTCAGGAGGGCGGCCAAGATGTCGGCGGTCACCGCCTTCCTGCTCTTGCGGCCGCGCGGGCGGGCGCTGGCGCGTACGGCCAGTTTGATGGCGCCATGCAGCCCCGGCGCGTTGAATTTGCCGCGCAAACCGCGCCATTTGGTCAGCGTCGACCAGCTCGACAACCGCCGGCGCACGGTGGCGGGCGCGTGCGGGCCGTCAACGCGCAACAGTTTGGCCGACTTCAAAGCCGCTGCCACGTCTTCGGGCATGCCGTGCGCCGGATCGGTCTCCCGTTTCGAAAAATCCCAGAGATGATGGGCAACGAATTTGATCAGCAGTGCCTCCGGCGCGGGCCAGGGGAGCGAAAAACCGGTGGCGGCAAGCGACCAGGCTTCGAGGTAGCCGAGGTCCGAGGCCAGCGCCCGCAGCGAATTCTCGCCGATGCCTTCCTTGGCGAGATGGCGCAACGTGGCGACATCGTCGTCGGTGAGGATTTCGGCCAAAAGGTCGCGGCGGTCGAACGGCAGCACCGACTCCAACGCATCGAGCGCTTCGGCGCGTCGCAGTTTCGGGTCGGATGCGGGCTTTGGCAGACGCAGCTGCATGATGCCCTCAAAACAGATATGGTTTGTCGGCCCAGGCGAGCAGCACGGCAGCATCACCATCGGCCAGCCGCACGCGCTTGGCGCGCAGTCCGTCAGCGATGGTGTGGCCGACATCCGGATCGACCCAATGCCCGTGCGTCATCAAAAAAAACCAGGCGAAGGGCAGGCCCATTTCGGCGTCAATCGCCTCGATGCGTTCCATCAGCCGATGCACGGACACGCTCTCGCCGGCGAGCAGCCGCTCGGCCGGCAATTTCAGTGGCCGCGGGACAAAACCGATCTCGCGTTTTTGTTCGCGCCCCTCGAGGTCGTGGATGTCGAACGCCCAGTGGTCAAAGATGCGGTGGCCGCAAGCGCTCGATCGCTCCCAGTCGGAAAAAAAGCGGTTTTCGCGCGGCTCGAAATCGAACCAGTCTGGGTTGGCGACCAGGAACGGTGTGTCCCGCGCGCCGTCCGGACCGACCTCGCGGATAATGCGGGCCTCAAGCTCCGGGCGCTGTGCTTCGCGCTGCTCGCGCTCGATGCGGGCCCGGCGCGCCAAAAAACTGCGCATATGGACGATGCCGCCGCCGGTGCGGCCGCGCAGCCGGTAAACCGGTCCGGCGAGCTGCCGCGCCGCAACCGCGGACTCGCGAGTAACCCAGGTCGGCTCGAACAGATGGTCGGCGCTGGTGGGGCGGTAGTCTGGATCGACCACTGCGCCGGCCAGAACCTCGATCTCGCGGCCGAGTGAGAGCTGGACGAAGTCTGCCACGCCCGGGCCAGTCGGCGCGAAGGCGAAGACGCTGGTGCCGCGCCATTCGGTGAATTTTTCGCCGTCCTGGCGATGCCGGTTCCAGAAGGCGGTGAGGTCGCCGCCGACTTCGGCCAGTGCGCGCTCGACCCACGCGCGATGGCCGCCGAGGCGCGTGCCATCGGCAGCGACGACAGCATGAGGGTTGCGCCAGTAGGGATCGTCGATCCTCGCAACGGTAAAGGCGAAGCCCGGAAAGGCCTTGCTCAGGGCAGGGGCGAGTTCGGCGTCGGCCGACTGCGGCTGCAGAGCTGCGAGCACGGTTTCGACGGAAGCGGGGTCGGGCAGGCGGATGGGGTTTTGCTCGGACATGCCGGATGTGCCTCTCTATCGGCGGGGAAAGGCCGTCCAGAACGCCGGCCGCACGCCGCCGACGGCCGTCATCAGCGGCCGTCATCAGCGCGATGCTGGCTGATTTGAGCGCTCAAATCAATGACTATCGATAAGAGGTCATTATCGATAGTGACTTTTCTCCCTGAAGAAACACGATGTAAGTCCAGTGAGACCCTCACTAGCTTGACCAACGCGAATCAGCCATCATGAAAACAATGGCTTACACGCTCGACAAACTTCCCCTGGAAACCTTGATCGGGCCGGTTGCCCGCGCGACCGAGGTTTTGGTCCGCCTCGACGAGCGGGTCGCCCGTTCGCCGGTCCGCGACGGCTTTGTCGAGCGCCAGCACTTTGCCGACGCGACGTCCGCGCTCTGGCTCGAGGGCGAACTCGTCCACCTCGAGGACCTCGTGCTGCACGACGCCCACATGGACATCCGCACCCCGACCCACGAACTCACCCGGGCGCACGCGGTGCTGCGAACCCGGCGGCGGATTTTTGCGCAAAAACCGGACTGGGCGCTCAGCCGCGACGGTTTGTTGGCGCTGACCGGTCGCGGCGGCGCCATGCCGGCGGCGGGCCAAAAAAGCCGGGACGGGGAGGGGGCTGGAACTGCCTCTGTGGAAGCCGACGATCGCGATGACGCTGAGGCCGATCGTCTGGCCGAAGAATTTGCCGAGATCGATGCCGTCCTGGCGCGCTCGTCGAAGATTCTCAGCGGCGCCGACGTGCCGGTGAAAGCGGCGCGCCCGGACGACCGGCCGGAGCCGCAAAACGGCCTGATCTACGATCTCGACTGGAATGAAGAAGGACGGCTGGCCGAATGGCAGGCTGTGCTCGCCGCCACGCGGGAGTGGCCGTCGGTGCTGCGCGCCACAATCCTGCTCGAAGCCTGGTCGGACATCGAGGTGCTGCAGCATGCCACGTGGCTCGGGCCGCTGCTCGTGGCTGCACTGCTGCGACAGGAAGGACTCGCCGCCCACCATCTCGCTTGCATTCATCTCGGCGCGAAAAACATTCCGCGCGAGCGGAGGCGGGCGCGCAATCGCGGCGATCGGCTGCTTGCCTTGCTCGATGCCATTCACGACGCCGCAGTGGCTGGCCTGAAGGAACACGATCGGCTGGTGCTGGCAAAAAGCCAGATGGAGCGGCGAGTCAAACAACGGCGCGCCAGCTCGAAACTGCCCGACCTGGTCGAGCTGGTACTCTCGCGGCCGCTCGTCTCGACGGGCATCATCCAGGAGCGGCTAAAGGTGACAAAACAGGGGGCGCTCAACCTGATCGGCGAGCTTGGCCTGCGCGAGATGACGGGCAGGGGAAGGTTTCGGGCATGGGGAATCGTGTAAGTGCGCCGAGTCGATACAAACAGGGCCAAATTGGCAATGCAGCGGGCTCCACGTGGCCGCTACGGCACCAAGGTACGGCCGGGGCTCTCAGCGCCGCTCGTGGACGGCCACCGTCAACAACGCCAAGGGCTGCTGGTGGCGTTGCTAGTGCTCGACAAAATCGTGTCCGAGCTGCTCGGATTGCAGCAGCAATCGTGGCGTCGGAGCGCTCTCGTGCGGTCGTTATCCCAGTTTGCGAAGGCGGCAGAGTGCAAGGGAGAACAGTATGACCAGAGGCGATGAAATTGTTGAAGCAGTAGACGCGGCGCTCGAGCGCCTGCGTCGCCTCGGTCATGGTCCTTATGCCAGGGCAGATGTCTCCTCAGTAATAGACCCCATGGGGTCCCGCATCGAAACATTTCTGCGGTCGGTTGCCTTTCCCATGTCGACACGCGCAGACAACTTCTACACGCTGATCGAACTTTTCAAGTCAACGTCGCTTCACCCGGATCGCGTGCCGCAGCTGCATGGCATGCGCGACCTCTACAATCGCTCGAAACACAAACCCCAGGAGCCCCTGCCTCTCGGAGAAGCGATTCAGACTATGCAAAACACCGTCGTCGCATTGAGGGATGTTCGCGCGCTGGGGATCGGGGCTATCGGGACACCGTTCGAACGAGAGTTAAACTATCACCTATGGCTTGCGTTTTGGGACAACTACGCAAATGGCGTCACTGACGCTGCCATCATGCTCCCCAGCGACCATTGGACCTACGTCGGGACGGTCGATACGCTGCATATGGACATTCGTTCATGGGACGCCCTAAAGGCCAATCTACTGGCTCATCCCCGGTTTCGCATGGGGCAAAATCATTTCGAGCCAAAAGTTTGGGAAAGCTTTCATGCCGAAGGCGATTTTCTGAACGCGGGTGTTTGGGACGGCGACTATGGGGAACTGGTTCGACTGGTCGCGCCCTTTGATGATCGCGGCATCGGCGAAAGCATGCTTCCGGGTCTTGCCAGGCACGACAGTTTGATGTCGATCGGCACGGCCCTAATCGTGGCCATGGTGGACATTGTCCGCAGCACGTCGGAGCCAATGTCGAGAGATGAGTTGGCCGAAGCCATCAAGGCCAGGGCAGATTCCGAGTATGCCATGCCCCGGGAAATACGAAGCGTCGCGGAAGCCGCGGCGCAAATTGCCGCTCTGGTCGACACCGTTCCCCTGGATCAGCGCAAGCGTCTGGCGGGGCCGGTTCTTGCCCTTCGACGGGGTCCCAAAGAGCCGACCATGTTGGCTGGGCCGATTTGGGTCGATCTCGACGGGAACGGCGTTGTTTTAGGTTTCAGCGATGGTATCAGCATTAGTGTATGACGCCCGTCGCTCGCACCTAGGCCGAAATCGCAGCTTCCGGCCGATTAGGCCTGACAAGCGATTAGTAGTCGCCCAGTTGTCCGCCGACGTGAAGAGGCAGATCCTCGCTTCAAAGAGCAGCTCGTTGCGCAGGGCGAGACAAGAGAGCGCCATGACTGACAAGCCGGACGTTTCATAAGCCATGCCTCGCCAGCCAAAGGCGAGCTTTGTGCGGCCGCTCGCCGAGGCGCTGCGCAAGCTGTGTCGCGGCTTGGTAAGACAAGTTTCAGTCGAGCTGGGCGATAGCATCTCACAGCAGATCGACCGCGGGATCGCAACCTCGGGGTTTCGCATCGTCGTCGTCAGCCCGGCTTTGATTTCCGGAACGTCACCGAGAAAGAGATGTCGGACTTCAGCCCCTCTCTCGCCGACAAGCTCGCCGTGGGTACGAGCCAGGTCGACGCTATGGAGGCGGCCATCCGGATCCTGCGGGCCGTGCGTCCCGACCTCTATTCCTCCCATCCTCGAGCCGAGCTCGAGGATGTAGGTGTCCGCATTGCGGGGCAGCTCTCTCGACCCGCAAAGAGCCCTAGTTCGAAGACTATTAGATTGTGCTTCTATCCGGCCAACTGCGTGGCGGTGAAGGCTTCGCCGCCACGGCGCGCCCGCAAACCCAAGTGGCCAAGAAGCTTCGTATCGACGCGGGTTCCGGCTCGACAGAAGGATGATGCCGGAATCCACACTAAAATAGAAATCCGAACCCGGCGACGGAAGTTGTGGCCTCGATGGTTGAGCATCGCGGCCTAAACCTTTAACAAAGTCAGACGGGGGGCGTCAGAAATTGCAAATCCATCAGGGCACCTGGACGGTCGATCGACTATTCAGCGAGCGTGAGAACATCAACCTCAATCCGCAATGGCAGCGAGGACCGGCTTGGAAGCCGCCTCGCCAAGTCCTTTTGGTTGATTCCATTCTGAGGGGTATGGACATACCCAAGGTCTACCTGCGCGTTCGCAATGGCGATGCGGTATTCACTCATGATGCCGTGGATGGCCAGCAGCGACTGCGCGCATTGTGGGAGTTTCGTTCAGGAGATCTGCCCCTTGAATACAGCGAGCCGCTGGCTCCCGTCGACGGGCGCGCCATTGCGGGATTAAGATACGATCAATTGCACCAAGATCTAAAAGACCGTTTCGATGCCTTCGAGGTCAGCGTCGCCGAGATATCTACAGGCACGAACGACGACATAGCTGCATTGTTCTCACGCCTACAAATGGGCGTGCCGCTAAATCCTGCAGAGCTGCGCAATGCGATGTTGCATCCTCTCAACCGCATCATGGCATCGATCGCGGAGTCACACGAGTTCTTCGGGCATTGCCGGATTTCGTCCGCCAGATCGAAGCATCTGGATTACATCACCCACGTCTTTGCAGTGTTGCAGTATGGGACCGATCGAGATCTGAAGGCCCCGGACTTGAAACGCATGGTTATGGAAGTGACCGACACCGATTCGATCCTCGAACTGGCGTCCCGCGCCGGTGCCGTCCTCAACGTTCTTGACGAGGTGAACCAACAATTCGGCTATCGAATAACTCAGAAGTGGATTTTTGTGGACCTCTCCCTGCTGATATCGCAACGGCAGCGAGCCGGAGCCGCGGTGGACCCGGTGAAGCTGGCTCAGGCCTACGAATTGTTCGAGGCCAGGCGTCGTATGCATAACGCGCAGCCGGATGTCCTTCTAAGCCGCGACAGCGCGCAACCGACACTCGATCGGCACCTATACAATTACATCGAAGCATTTCGCACCCAAGCCGGCACGAAGGAAAGCCTTCGCACGCGCAATGAGGCACTTCGGGCGTTCTGCCCCGACATCGACGCGAGGTCGTGATGGCATTCGACGCAAAGAGCATTCCCGACAATCTTCGGGCGACTTATCGCGGCAAGAAAGCGGCTATTCTGGTCGGCGCCGGTGCTTCTGTTGGGGCCGGGCTGCCGACTTGGCCGCAGTTCCTCGAAGCCATGGTGGCTGTCGCAGAGAAGCAGAACGTCGTTGCCGCTGATAAGGCCCGCGAATACCGCTCACTTATCTCAGACCCGAGTAAATACCTCATGATAGCGTCCGGTCTAAAAGAGGATCTCGGCAGTTATTTCGCTAAGGTCGTGGAAGATACGTTCAAGGCACCCAAGCCCAAGCCTACGGCTCTTCATGAAGCGTTGGTAAAATTGGATAAACTGCCGTTCATCATCACCACTAATTATGACACTATCATAGAGCGCTCCTATCGCGCCGAGGTTGACGACGATGTCTCGGTGCTAACCTACCAGGACGAGGGTGAACTCCAGCGTCGGCTATTTGCGCAAGAATTCTTCATTCTCAAAGCCCACGGCGACGCCCAGCGCGCGGGCAACGGGATTATCCTGACGGAGCGGGACTACAGAGAAACGCTCTACAGAAAAAGGGCATACCAACATTTGTTGACGGGCACGTTCACCATGTTTTCGATGGTGTTCGTGGGCGCATCAATGAACGACCCCGAGACGAGATTGCTCTTGAATTACATAGCGGACGCCTACCCCCAGGACTCTGGGCCAAGCCACTATGCGGTGATGGCGAAGGAGCAGTTGACCGCAGTAGAACAGGACCGATGGTTCAAGGATTTGAAGGTTCAGATCGTGCCTATCAGCAGTGCCAACCAATACTCCGAGCTCACCGAGTTCTTGGTCTCTTTGGGGAAAAGCTAGGATTAGTTCCAGCTGGGGGTATTTTGGAAACCAGGTTAAGCGCCGAGTCTATCGACAAACTCTTCGTGTTGCAGCCTTGCGCGCAGGATGAACACTTCCCGTTCTGCTTGATCAAAGGCGGAGATTCCAGCGGTGTCATCTTCTATGGAGCGGTGCGCCTTAGCTCGTCTCAATGGGATGGCGGCGGCGGCCGAACTGACTTGCATGACATCTTCGGACTGATGTGGGCGGCGGCCTTAAGAGCAACAGGCGCAGCGTCTCCCGAAGTCTGGCTTGACGTCGGGTGGACCGGAACCCCCGAGATTTACAGCCGCTTCATGTTCTTCACGCAGCCATACAGTTCCGCCTTGAGCGAAGGGGAGAGCGAGCTTGTCGGCCCGCGGTTGGCAGCGCATACAGCTTGGATAGCACATATCTTGTGGGAGGCATTCCATTTCGGCCCCGCGAACGTCGTTGAGCCGCGTTGGTGGGACGAGCCGAAGCCAGAGTGGATCGTGGGCCTTGAGGATATTGTTCCTGGGCGCAGCGACTGGATCTGGGTGACAAGAGAGAACCCGAATTGGGAATATCTGGTCGCGGGGGACAATTCGGTTTCGATCGTGCGCCTCGATGTTGGTGCGCGTGAGGCGCTCGATGAATTAGTGCCGTACTATGGGCCGAGCTCGGTTACCTTTGCAGGCCACAATATCTATTCCGAGCATGGCCTTGTGAACTGCGTGCCACAGGCGACTATCGAGCGAGGCTTGGAGATCCTTCGTCGGGTCGATGGTAACCCGGATTCGGGCAAGAGCATTGTCATTCCGGTCGACACCCACTGCGTCTTCATCGGACAGCGCACCATTGTCGCCCTCGCAGGTAGATTTGACGCGGCACGATACAATCAGCTCCGTGCGGAATGGGAACACCAGAACGCTAAACAATCGGCGATCTTTCTTGTTGGCGTTCGCTGGGTGTGGAGCACACCGCTGAATCCGGCGCGCTTCGAAGCTCTAGTCGAAGCGATCCTTTCCGAGGAACAAGGCCTCGAATGGGTCCGGGCGGCCGGCCCATCATTCGAACGTGATCAGGGACGAGATCTCGTTGCCTTGTGGCTGACACCTCCCGGATTGCCGGGGGGAGAAGTGCACTATGAAACTGCGGTGAAGAGACGAAAGATAGTCGTCCAAGTGAAGTCGCGGAAAAAGACAGTTGGCAAAAGCGATGTCCGGGACGTACGCGATACGATCGAGAGGCATGGCGCCGATGGCATCTTGGTTGTTGCGCATCCCGGGTGGTCGAACGATCTGTTCAATTACTGCGAGGGGCTGGCGCAGAAAGGCCACTGGGTAGACCTTTGGGGCCCGAGCCATCTGGAGGCGCGGCTCAGAGCTCGACCATACCTCGCCGAAAGATTCTCTGATCTGGTTCGACGAGCAGAATGAGCGTAGTAGGCGGTTTCGCCGGTCGCCCTGTAACTATCGGCGTGTTCCCATGCCCAACCCTCGGCGCAACTGCGCTCGGGTCAACGCGCTCACTTGTGGCAGATCACACATCCTGCCGCGGCCTCGTCGATCCCGTAGACGTCATCGATCGTGGGCACAATATTGCCGGCGAGCGGGTTCACGCGCCGCCGAGCCACTAGGCGCGCACGGCGCTGCTCGAACTCGCGCTCGATTTCGTCAACGCGCGCAGGCGAGCTCAATTCGTCAAGTCCCTCGCCCTGGCTCCAGGTAAACGGCGAGCCATGGTCACGAGCAGTCTTCTCATAGCCTTTGGCTTCCTCGAAAGAATCGGGGTGTTCCCGCATTAGGCGCACCCACTCGATTTTTTGCTGGAAGAAACAGAATGTGCACCCCGAGCGAGTCCGCCAGCGATAGTACTCGGGTTCGCCCAAGCCGGCGCTCTCGAGCGTTTCGATCACGCCAGCCCTACTGATGCCATCCTCCCGCAGAGGGAAGTGCACCTGCATGTTGCCATGGGTCGCCTGATAGCCCTCGCGACTGGGTTCATCAGCCCGGATGGCCACGTAGGAATGTACGACAACCCCGGCATCGAGGTCTTCGCGCAGCCACTGCTCAAGCGGACGGAGCTTGAGCTGCCGCGTGCACCACCGAGTTTTGGGGGAGGGCAGGAAGTGATTGTATTCCTTAAGCCAGAAGTCGAAATCCCGGTCCGGATTAAGCCGGGTAATGGGCTTTCCCAGGAACCCCTCGAGCTTGTCGAGGAACGAATACACCTCTTCTAGCTCCTTGCCGGTGTCAGTGAAGAAGTATTCTAGATCAAGGTCCGGCCTAGTCTGGCGCATATGGACGGCAAGGGCGGCGCTGTCGCGGCCACCTGAAATTCCAAGAATATGACGCTCATGCACTGCAGTCGTCATGCTGGCTCCAATCCCTTGCCTTCGGAAAGGCGTTCCACGATGCGCGCGAGAGCGGCAAGCTCGACGGCCGGTCGCATGCCCTTTAGGCGAAGCTGCGCCATCAAGTCGTCTGCCGCCATGTCTGCAGCCGCAAGCTCCTGTTCTGACACTTGGAAGGCATGAAAGAGCGGCTTTTCCTTCGGGTCCAACCCGACCATGACCGAAATAGCCTGGGAGGTGGGGGAGCGGTCACGAACTGCGGCGAATGTCTCTGCCTCGCGAAAGCGCAGGCAGAGTTTGGCCATTTCGAACATGGCTTGTTCTTGTTCGCGGTCGGACCAATTACGCGGCGGCTTATGAACGAGCAGGCTCGCTAATCCTTCGATATCGCCGCCATTTCCCTCGAAAGCGCCCGCACGCATGATGAAGGCATCGACGCGCAACTCGGCCGAGACGCCCGAGGCGGTAGAAGACCGCGGCCCAATTCCATCAAAGGTCATCGGGTCGACCCCAAGATGCTCGGCCAAGCTCGTGCGGAGCGTTTCCAGCATTTTTGGATAGGCCTGTTCGGCCTTGTTCAGTGCGGCCACCACGCTGACCCCGGGATCGGGCTCTCCCTTAAGGGTGGACGCGAGGTCCGAAAACAGCAGCGCTTCAGGGTCGCTGGCCTTCAGCACAATGTCCCTGACCTTGCGAACATTTTCGGCCAGCGTCTGAGTGCGCTGCGCCCACAGCGGAAGGGCATGAAAACGCTGATAGAGCGCCGATGCGACCGGGAGGGCCTTCGCTTCAACGGGGTTTGTTTCGGTCGAAAGAAGCGCGGCGAGCTGCTGGACGAACGCGTCATCGCGCTTGGAGCGCGAAATCCGGCGGAACTCGATGGCTGCAGGATCCTGCAGAATGCGGTCGGCGACGATATCGTCGATGGCAGGCTGGAAAGCGCCGTCGACGTAAACGGCGACCGCGCTTCTGTGCGCCAGCAGATAGGACAATACCAGTACGGGCATCACGCCCCGCTTGATACCATATGGCCGCGCTGCCCAGGTGTCGAAGAGTTCGGCCAGGTTCACCCGCTTCTCACCCAGCACCGTCCAGGCAGGCTTCATAGTCCTGCCCGCCTCGGCAGGATCGGCGAAGCGCCACACGCCCTTGTCATCCTGCCGATGAAGTCCCAATGGCCGAACGATCGTTAGGTAGAGCCCGCGCTCCACCGGGAAGTTCTCGATCCCGAGGTCTGCCACGTCCGACTTCGAAACCATGGCATGCATCAAGGTCCTCAGGCCCGCCATGGCGGCAGTCGAGGGCTTATCCCGGTAGAGCAACTCCGATTGGATGACGGGTGCGCTGCTGAAAGCAGTCGTCGCAAGGGCCGACGCCAAGACGGTCAGTTCCCTGCCATCGAGTTTCTTGCCGGATGCATCTTTTGCGCTGTCACCGAATGCCCACCAGCGGGCCGAAGAGAACGCCTTCAGCAAGTCGCTGCGTACAATCTCGGCGATCAACGATTTACGTGCCGACAATTCTCGGCGGGCGATCCGATCACCCTCGAGCTGCGGATGCGTCTCTTCGATGCGATCCAGGGCATAGAGGTCGCTCGCATGATCCCTTAGCAGACAGACCTGCTCACTCGCGGCAACGCCGGCCAGGACTCCTAGGTTTTCCAATTCGACACTGAGCTGCTTGGCGGCGACCTTGACTGGCGCTTCGAAGCTTCGCGCGTCGGGCAGCAGCATAATGAGAAGACCCGCCGACCGCCGCTTCGTCTTGGCCAATGCCGCAGCGGTCCACTTGGCCCACGCAGCGGGACTTTGCGGGCTCTCGTCGGCGAACTGAATGACAACGTCGAACGTGCGCAAAGCACCGGTCGCAAAGTAGTGGCTCTTGGCTGCGATCGGCCCCACGCCAAGCCGTGATGGCAAATCAGCCAGAACATCGGCGTCGAGCTTCAGCGCGACCTTGGAGATCGCCTCATCGAGGTCGAAATCGCTGCCGGCGAAGAGGGCGTATCCACCAAGCCGCGGCTGACGGATGAGGATCGCTCGGTTGACCAGTTCGTCGATCGCCGCCGTAACGTCGGCCTTTTTCGCCTCTGGCGCGCAAAGAGAGAGGATGTCGTCGGCAACCGCGAGCCCAGAGCCATTCCTGAACAGCTCGACGACCGCCGCTGCCTTGGCGAGCTTGCCAACCAACGGGCCGTAGAGCGCCGCTTTCTCTACGGCCTCCATGGCCAGTGTCATCCGATTGCTTTCGGGACCAACAGAAAGGGCGCTGCCAAAGTTTGCAACTAAGTAATCCCAAAGCTGATCCGGACCATACCAGGCGTTTCCGTCGACGTCGGTCCGCGCCAAGTGGGCCTGAAACCCGTTGGGTTCCGACGAAGAGAGAAAGCCGAAGACGCTCCGCTCATTTTGTGCAAACCGTTGGCGGGACACCGGTCCCAGCAACAGAGCGGAGACGGGGTGCAATGGCCATGTTTGGGTGAGGATTTCCGTCAGCCCCGCGACATCGACTGGCCGACGGTGCGAGATCGCTTCTGCCGTCAGCCCGGCAATCGCTTTGGCGTTTCCCGGAGCGTGGTCGCTGCCGATCGCACGAGCGATGAGCGCCGCGACCTCGTCGGCCTGCGCAACGAAGGGGACGTTCTGATACCGGCCCTGAACTTTCGCCCATTCGTTCCGACCAGTCCGGCTCAGGCGATTGGCATATTGCTCAAAGGACTGATGCAGAATGCCGACAATGACCAGCCGACCGTTGGAGCGTGCTGCTCGCTCGGCGAGATCCTGCAAAATATGTACGTCGCCGGCTGAATTCGTCGCGTGCTCGAGGAACTTGCCGAGCTCGTCGATGACGATCAGCAAACCGCCCTTTTGACGAGCACGCGCTTCCAATTGGTCGATAAGTGCTCGTTCGTCGCGCGCTGCATCCCGCGCCGCCTGAGTCCACTCAAATTGCTCTGCGGCCGCATCCGCCAACGCGCCCGCTAGGCTCGTGCGCCGGCCGGTCAGTGCAACCACATCCCACGAGCGTCCTCGGCCAGGAAACGCCGAGGAAAACTGCTCCGCCAAATCTTGCCCAACGATCCCTTCGGCGAGAGCACGCTGTTTCTTGTTGCCGGCGACCAGATTGGCAACAAGCAGCGCCGCACAAGATTTGCCGCCGCCATACGGGCCGGTCCAGGTGAAGGCGAACTGCGACCCATCGGCGATCCCCGCCAGCATGGCCAATAGCGACTTGCGGACGCTCGCCTGCAACACATACCCGGTGAGCGGCGGTGTTCCATTGAGATCGGTGTCGATCCGAGCGGACAGCGCGAACCGACGTTCGACCTTGACGATGTCGGCAAGCTTGGTCATGCCGCTCTCCGCCCACGGTAACCGGCTTTGACGAGATCGATCTCGTCGATTTCCTCGAGACGGCCAGCCAGAGCGACCTGACGGAGTCCCGCCGTATCGGTCCACACCATTTTCCCGCCGGTGGCGTCCCCGATGCTCATCAGCCGTGCCACTAGGCTATCCTCGTCAAGCTTGAAGACACGCCCGGGAGACCCGGGGTCATACTGCGCCTGCTCTACGGAGAGGGTGGGGGACAACGAGTGCTGACGCTCCCAGAACTGCTTTAACACGAGCGCAAATATGCTGTTGTCCAATGAAGGCTTCTGCCCACGGACAAATTCGAGTTGGCCTGTCGACCGCTGCTCCCGCAACAGGCCGAGCTCGACTAGCAACGGTTCTGCCGCGTCTTCCCCTGCATCGGAGTGACGGGGCGCATAGCTGCGTACGAACACTTCAACGTCGCGCTTGAGGGTCTCGGCGGTTGCCCTTGCGGTTGCACGGGCTTCGATGATCGCTGCCATGGCCCTAACGAGATCGTCCCTGGTAAAGGCAATCTGATTGAGCAGGTTGAACGCGTAGTAAAATGTCGTTGCGGCGCGCGGCTCACTCACGAGGTGTGCATGCATCAACCACAGAGTGGACGGATGCTCGAGGTATGGGTCGAGCCCGGTGCCGTCGGTGAAGATCAACCGCCCTAGATCAGTGGCGTAAAGATGGTTGGGGCTGTCTCTCAGAATCTTCGTCGCCAACGCCCAATGACGCATGGAGAGCGCCATATTTTTGCCGACGCCGAAGGTGGCGATTGCGTTTTGTTCCTGAAATGTTCTACGATCGACTCCATCCGGGTCGGATGCGTGGTCGAACGCCTTCTTCAGCCAAAGGAGCCGAAGCGGGAAGGTCTCGTGGCCCGAAAGGCGAATCGCGGTCGCCGGATCATGAAGGTCGTTCAACATGGAGGGGATGCTACTGGAGAGTGTCGCCAGTTGGCAATCCCTAGCGCGCCACTATTGCTGATAGCACCGCGGCCGCCTCGATGGCGTCCGCCTCGCTATTGTAGCGGGAGAAGTATAAACGGATAGTTTCTGTAGCTTCTTGATAAGTAAATCCCATCTCAAGTAGGACGTGCGATGCGGTTATCTGCCCACTCGTGCAAGCTGATCCTTCGGAAATCGAGATGCGATCACCGGCCTTCACTATTGTCGACATGGCGTCATTACCGGGAAATCTCAGACTCAAACTTCCGGGTACCCGACTCGGCGCGGAAACATTCTCGATGAATTGCACTTGCCTGCTGCGCAACTCTTCGAGGAACAGAGCCGACAGCCGCCCTGAATGGGCGGCGTCCGCTACGAGCCGCGTCCTGGAGACCTTGGCGGCCGCGCCAAACCCGACCACGAGTGGCGTCGGTACGGTTCCAGGGCGCACGCCAGCCTCCTGACCGCCGCCGAACAACACCGGCAACGGCCGGAGAGAAGCGGCCGATGATATGAACAGCGCACCGATGCCCATTGGGCCGTAAATTTTGTGCGACGAAAGGCTCGCTAAATCGAACTCCGCACAGTCGAGAGGAAGTTTGCCCGCGCCCTGTGCAGCATCGACATGCACGAGCGCCCCCGCCGCACGGGCAATACGAACGACATCGGCAAGCGGTTGGATGGATCCCACCTCGTTGTTGACCGCCATCACCGACACCAAGAGTGTCTCGATGCCGACCAACCGTTCCAGAGCTGAAATATCGATGATGCCGTTCACATCAACCGGCGCTTCGATGATGCGGAAGCCGGCACTCCGCAGCGAACTCGCGGACGACAGCACACTCTTGTGCTCGATGGCCGATACGACAATGTCACGCCGCCCGATGCCACCTTCAAGCGCGGCGAGAGCTATGCCCCTTATCGCGATGTTGTTTGCCTCGGTCGCCCCGGACGTGAAGACGAGTTCCTGTGGATCACAGCCGATGAGGGACGCGAGTTCCGAGCGAGCAGTCTCAACGGCCTGTGACGCCAACATACCGCTCAGGTGAGGTGAGTGTGGATTTCCGACCTGAGCATGCCACCAGGGTGCCATCGCTTCCATCGCCTCTGGCGCCAATGGTGTTGTCGAGTGACCATCAAGATATATCGGCATGGGCGCGTGTGACTCTGTCTTCGGATCAAGCTCAACCTTATCCCGAACGGGAAAAACTCGAAATCGGCCCACGGTCGAGGCCCAGGCAATTTGCTGATAGAGTACTGGCGGAACAGGAGATGCGCATCCCCATGCCCGAAGGCAACGACGTCAGCGTCAAAGAAATCTACAAAGAACAATACGCCCACTTCAGAGCGATGAACGACATCCTCTACAAGATTCCCCCGCTGTTCTCGGTGGCGATCGGCGGGTTGTGGTACTTCGCGGCATCCCAGCTCAAGACCGATCGGCTCATTGCCGTCGCAATTTTCTTGTTCGCGGCCGTCGTGAGTATCGCCAGCGTTTTCATCATGGGTCGCTTCAGCCAGGCCTTCAGCCTCTACATTACCAATTTGAACAAGCTCGACGGCGAGTATGCGGTCTCGATCAAGAACAAGGACAAGAAATGGCCGCCTTCGACGGTGAAGATCATTCAGTTCCTGTTGTGGATCGCGGCGGCGATTTCGTGCGCCGGGGTCATTTACGCCCTCGCCCCCCTGCTTTGTCCTCCCGCGCCTCCGGTTTTGCCAGCTCAACCGTCCTGAGCCGCGATCGCCGACACCACGTCTTCTATGTCCTCGTCGGACAGAAATGGTGCCTGAGCGAAGACGGTCGAGGCCTCGCCGCTCAGCCGCGCCGCTAGGTGCCCAAGGCCGAGCAGGTTCTCGGCACCCTTCGTCCCGAGGGCGATCTCTGAGGTTCCGACGCTCGCGACCTTGAGAATCAGCCGATTACCGAGATTGTCACGCAGCTGAACGGGCATGACCCCGGCATCTGGCCGTTGTGCCGCAAAGACCAGGTGGATGCCGGCGGCTCGCGCCTTCACCCCGAGTCTGGAAACAATCGAGGTGACGGCACCCTTGTAATCCTCGGTCAGCATCCATTCGGCGAACTCGTCGTGGATGAGAAACTTCATCGGCAGCCGTGCTTCTGGCGCGGCCTTGATGTTGAACGATCGGATGTCGCGAGCCCCACTTTGCCTGAAGATCTCGTATCGCCTGTCCATCTCAATGACGAGCCCTTCCATCATTTCGATGGCGACCGCTTGGTCAATGATGATCCCACCCTTCACATGCGGCAGCCGCTCTATCGCGGAGTAGTCGACGCCCATTTTTGGATCGATCAGGTGAATGTGCACTAGGGCGCTAGGATTGGTCGCGGCGATGTCGAGGATCAGCGCCTGGATCAGCACCGATTTACCGCTGCCCGTCGCGCCGGCGATGAGCGTGTGAGGGTCGTGTTGTGACACGCCGGCGAAGGGCCCACCCAAGTTGAGATAGAGAATTTCGCCGTCCAGCTCGCGCAGACCAAGAAGGAAGCTCGTGTTCAGACCGGCGGCATTGCGGTTCAGGGCGCGGCGTTCCCAGAGATCCCACATCGAGACAATCTGCCGCTTTGCTCTTGCCACGCCCACCACGATCTCGCCGGGCAGCGGCGAGATCGAGATCACTCTCAGGCCATGCGTGGTCAGAAGAGCTGACTGCTTCGCCTCGATGTCTTCGACGCGCAGGCGGTCGCTGCCGACAAATCGCACCAAGGCGGCGTTTGGCGTCAATCGCATCCCCGCGATCTTAGCCTGTAGATTGTAACCCATCAGCGCGGTACGAAGGCGGCCGGCTGTTGCCTCGAGCCATTGTTCGTCCTCGCCAGCCGCCGACTGCACCTGCCCTGCCCGCCGGGACACCATGCCGGCGAAACTCTCGTTGTCCCCTGAGATCGGTCCTGTCGCCTCCTGCTCCTCCCGATCAAGCGAGCTGGAGCGGGCAGTGGCATGAGGCTGAGCGTCGCCGGCATCAGCAACAGGCGCAGTTCCCGCGCTCACGTTGGGCTCGGGCGGAAGGGGCGTGGGTGTCGTTGGAGAAGCGCTCGGCGGAGGGGCGTCCGGCTTGGGCCCGGTACCACTGGCTGGGCCACTCTTCGTGGTCCACCGAACGCGCGGTGCCGGCGCGCGAAACTCCGATGTCTCCCAAGGCCGGCGATCCCCCAAGGCGCTCCTGATCGGCATCAATGGGTCGGACGCCTCATAGGTCTTGACGAGCTGCCGAAGACCTTCTCGCGTATAGATCTCCTGTAGTCCCCGAACCTCGGTCACTTCGTCCTGATCGCCGAGCGAGCCACCCGCGTCTGCGGGTCCCGAAACAAAAATATGGGAATAGCCCTTTAGATCGATCTCCACCGTGCCGTTGCGGATTCCATTTCTGACCTCCTCGAGCGAAAAGCTCGCGGTCAGAGCCGACGGTTCATCGAGCAGGATGTCAGCAAGACGCGAAAGCCATAGGTCACGGTCAAGCCGCCCCGGATCGCCGAAAAGTGCGTCCTCGATCCGGCGCATTGTCTGTCGCAACTGCTGGCTCGAATGACGTTTGGCTTCCGCCAGACCACTGGCCTCGACATACTTCGCTTCGGTTACAACAGCGCGAAGCCTTGGGCGCCCATCAGGCCCCGGGTCGACGCTGAGCGCAAGGATGTCGGCAATCCCTTCCTCTCGTTGGCCCAGCCACTGCGCGTAGTCGTCGAGGAGGAACCACGATGCCGGACGCTTCAATAGCTCCTCAGCAACAAGTGCACGACTGAGAACCAGGCCTATCAACTCCCCCGCTGATACGCCGCGCTTTGCCGCACGCAATATGACATCGCCAGAAATGGCCGTCGCATCGGCGATCATTCTCTCGGCAAGCGCAGATAGACGGTCATCGCTAAGCCCGAGGCTGAGTTGATCGAGGCGTCGACGGACAAGCACCGGCAGGACGCGCAGGTCCGAGGTCGAGGACACGACCATGTTGCGGCCGTGCGTGCGTTCGCGCCGATATCGGATGACCTTGATGCCCTGCGCCATGAGCTGCCGCTTGTCGAGGAGGTCGTCATAAGTGGCGACCCACTCGGCCAGGCCGTGGACATCCTTGAACATGGCCTCCAAGCCATGGTCCTGCAGCGAAATCTGACGCGCGGGCAGGTAATGCTCGTTGTCGCGATGCGACTGTTTGCGGATCACGGCCGCAAGAGCATCGAGATAGGACCAGCCGACCCGAGGTTGGCGGGGCGAAACCAGATAGCTTGTAGCGGTGAGTTGTTCTTCTCCAACGACCCGGCGATACGACCAGCGAGGCGGCACGTGGTCGGCGATCGAGGGGTCCGTGTCGTCGTTCCGCGGGACAGAAAACCAGGCCTCCCTGGCCTGACGCGATACGACATCATGCAGGAACGCCACGTCCACGCTGCGCTCGTCAGGCGCCCGGCGTCCAGTGCTGCCCTCAAGCATCACCCCAATTCTGAGTTTCGACATGAAGTTGAGCGAGGTCTCACTGACGACGATAGCGTCCGGGTCGTTGCCCGACTGATCCAGGAGATCGGTATAGACCTTGTTGAGCTTCGAGCGGTCTCGATGGCGGACGAGGACGTTGCAGTGGACCTCGTCTTCGTGAACGGATCCTAACGCGTTGACCGTGGCCAATGGCAGGCCAGCCGCATCGCAGTTGTAGAGCATGATGCTGAGATTGGCGCGCTCATGCGGCTGCAGGTCGAGATAACGGCCGATCAGCCCGCGGATCTCACGCGCAGCCTCGGCCGGATCCACATCGGTGGACGCTTCCGAGGGATCGCGAACCGGCCGTTCCATGAAGCTGTAATCGTTGAGTGTGCTCGTCTCGGTCAGGAGAACCGCTTCACCTCCGGTGAAACCCGGTACTGCCTCAGGATAGTAAGGGTGCGCGAGCTCGGACCGGAGATCGGCAAAAAAGAGCCGCTGGTCGCCAAAATTGACTTCCTCCGCCCTGAGCAGGTGATCAATCAGGCCGCAGAGAGACCGCATCTTGACTGCTGTTGCGGCCATCCGCATCGGGTGCCAAGGCGCCACGATCGCAGCCGGCGTCGAACCGGCAATCTGAACCGTGCCGATCCTGAGGATCGGTTCCCACAGGTCCCGCCGATTTAAGTCACCTGGCGCCGAGATACGAAGTTGCTCAAGCAGCTTGGCGTACAGATCAGCCTGTTCGAGCTGAGGAGTTCCCCCCATGCCGTTCGTCCGCCAATCTTCGACGGCAGCCGAGTAGCCCGCGACGAAGGCAGTCCATGTCTCTCCAAGGTCCGCGCCGGCAGGCGGCGTGATGCGACCGCCCGCGACAGCTGCCTTAATGGCCCTGGGCAGGGCCTTGCTTAAGTCTTCGACATTGGTCGATCGTGGAACCAACGATCCGGCATCCTGGCGGAAGGAGGGTTGCAAAGTGCCTACGTCGGCGAGGGACACCGACTGCATCGCACCCTTCTTGCTGACCAGCATGCGCGACACTTCGGCAATGCCGAATGGGTTCTTTTCGAGCCTGGCGAGGTCATCGGGCAACGCCAATCCGATCGCGTTTGGCTCGGCCCGCCAGATCAACTGAACCGTGTTTTTCTCCGCACCGGGGCCGCTTCCCACAGTCAGAGTGAGATCGAACTTGATCTGGATGTTTGCGCGCGACGTCGAGACATTCTCGCGGAATTTCCGGCTCTTGCTTGCGGCTTCGAGGAGCGTTTCGAACTCGAAAATGTGCGGCGTGTCCCAGCTGACCGCTGGTGGGAGAACCTGACGCAGGGCCTTGTACTTGAGGCTGAAGGCGCGGGCCACGTCGACATTCATGTCCAACCACTGCGTCTTGGTCCGGCGTGAAGACCGGATCTCGATCCCGCGTGGCATCTTGAGCGTACCGAGCTGGGCAAAGAGCCGCTCGATGCTGCGAACCAAGCCATCGAGAAAATCCGTGCACTCAATCGGGCGCCCGTAGACGAACTTCTCCCATTTGGCGCGCAGCTGCCTGTTGGCCGCGAGGTCCTCCCGATGAGCTTCGAAGAACTCGCGGTCGTCCTCGCGCGACTCCTTGAGGGATCGCCCCTTGAGATCGCCGAGATATGCCTTGTCCGGGTCGCTGAGGCGATCGGGACGCTCATAGTCGAAAAACTGAGCGGTCTCTTCGGGAAGCTTCAGCTTCTTGAGCTTGAGGCCCGAGAAGATGAGAAGAATATTGTCCTGTTCCCACTCGAGCTCAGCGAGCTTTTCGGTCGCCTCGCGCCACCCGGCTGGCGAGTCAACGAATGCCTCGATCGTCGGGTGCAGCTCGGCGGCGATCTCGTCCCGAACCGTCTCGAACTGATCCCGCAGCTCGTCGGCTTCGATCGGCTGGCGATTGGGCCGCTGTTTGGAAAGCAGCGGTCTACGATCAGAGATGAGTTTGTCGTAAAGGCGTCGCCAGCGGCTTTGCTGCTGCAGATCCTTTGGCCGCTGCGATCGGAAGTATCCTGTGTCGCGCGGCAATTGCAGTGCCGGTAGCGCCCAGCCAAGTGCGTCCGCAACGGGCAGCGACATGCCGTCGATCGCGGCTCGCGTCATGGCAACATAGTTGCTGAGCTGTGCGAGTGGCCAGTCATCGACACTGGACAGGGCCTTAAGGGCTGTGTGCCATGCTTCGATGTGCTCTTCCGGCAGCCCAAGACCATCGGACGCAGGAAGCACCCAATAGGCTGGTCCTTCTTTGAGTTCCTTGGCGCCGATCAACGCCACATCGTGCAAAGATGCGCCCTGATCATCGTCGGTGTTCGCGATAAGGAGCGCGGGACGGTCGCATTCGGCATGCCGCCACGCCACGGTCCTCTCATCGGTGATGACGGAATCGGGCAGACCCTGGCCATCGACGAGTGCGCGGGGCACAGCTATCTTGACCTGCGACTGGATCGAAGCGTCGGAAACCAACTGCCTGACGATAGCGGCAACCTGCGGGCCGGTGAGGCGATCGAGCATGAAACGAGCGGTGCCGCTGTCGGCCCCGAGGCCCTGCAAGCGCTCTTGGAGCGCCGCAGCCCCTGCCGCGCCGATCAGATCGAGAGGGTTCATGCTCTCACCTCGCGGCGAAACGGATTTTCCACATAGGCGGCCGAGTCCGACAGCCGGTTGAGCAGGCCGAGGCTAATCAGCCGTTCTTCCAGCCGCCGCGCATTGTCGGAGAAGTCTTCCTGATCGGCTTTTCCGGCGCCGATGATGCTCGCGGCCTGTTGATCTCCGATCACGAGGCCATAGCGATCGTGGAGCGCAGCAAGGAAGTCCTTGAACTCCATCCGCTCGCTCACGCAGCAGACGACAAGCGTCTTGAGCAGGCGGTCGGTCGGTGCGTAGCGCACGCGCCGGCTTGAGCGACGCGAGCTCAATCCGATCTGCCGCGCCCAGGTCGAATGAACCTTGCCCACATGTTGCGCGTGCCTGGTTTTCGCCCTGCCGACGAGCGCATCGATCAGGTCGCCAGGATTGCTCATCCCGGTCGGCAGGTCGTCTGGATCCGGCCAGTCAAACTGTCGGCCCAATACCTCTGCGGCGCTGAGAACGGCATCGTCCGACGCAACGGCGAGCTGCCACTCATGGGAGGTTTCGGCACTGCGGACGTAATGCTCAATGGCAAGACCGGGCAGCGAATTGTTCGCTTGAAAAGAGTCCGCGGCAAGGTCACGGATCACGGTCTTTTTTGGCGATACGATCTCGCAGATCATCGTAATGGGCACGGAGTCGAGCAGTTCACGCGCCCGGTCAAGCTGGTATCGAACTAGATTGAGCCCGGTGATGGTTACGATGTGCGGCAGAGCGTCGAACACCGAAATTGGGCTATCTAAAATGGCGATCCAATCCTCGGCGAGCTGATCGAAGATCGGATGGGTCGAGCAGGGCAGGTAAGCGCCCGGCCGATCACGCTCGGCAAGTTGAGGCTCGCCTTGCAGCGCGGCGACCAGCCGATCGTAAACGGTTGGCTGTTCGAAGAGTTTTCCGACAAGTCGTTCCTTGAGCTCCGCGGCTCGTTTGGACCGGCACAGCATCAGATAGAGAACTTCGCCGGTTCGAGCAAAAAACCGCCTATCGGTCGAGACACCAGACGCCGTCACCGCAGCATCCTCGTACAGCGCGCTGGGACCGAAGGGGAAAACGAACTTTGAACTCCAGCGTTTATTGCTGGCGCCTTCGATGGCGGACGACTGCAAGAACCCCACCACAGAGGCAAAATCGTCGAAGGAGTCGAAGCGGCCGCGGAGGTAACTGAAGTCCCGGCTCTCGAGGCCGCCGGCGTTCTGTTCCATCAACTCCAGCCATTTGGTCCAGGCTGCATCGTCGGAAAGCCCCTCGGCACCGATGGTCAAGAGGTAGGGATTATTGAAGATGAGATTGCGCAGTCGCAACTGTGTCTGCGGACGATAGGAAAGTGCGTTGAACTCCCCCTCCGCAAAGGCGCGGCCGGCGACTTGCTCCGACCGGAGCACACCAAGGAATTCAAGCAGGATCAGCCAGGGCGTCTGTTCGTCATGCAGTCGATGCCCCCAGATCGCCTCGTCGACCCAGAACGCTGGTCCGGTGCGATCCTCATGGGAAATAGGGCGCTTCAGAATCTCCATCAGAGCCTCACCGTGACGCTACGCGATGATGCACGGCCATCAGAATTGAGGTCGATGAACTTGAGGACGATTCCGTCATTGCGGTCGTCTCCATCAAGGAATCGCCGCCGTTCGACGGCGCTCAGCAGCCGTGCTTTGAAGGCAAGAAGGTCCTCGTGGCACTCGAGCGAAAAACTCGTCGGCAGCGCGCCCTCGGCCACACGTCCCAAGAATTCAAAACGGGTCGTGGACAGCTGCAGCGTTACTTCAGGCGGGTCGTCACGTGCGAGTCGAACCACCAGTTTCATGCCTCCATCCCCGTCACCGAGCAGCGCCACCTCCTCGCCGGCCCTGCGGGCGACGGACACGAATTCCTCGAGTAGGGGACTGGTTCTCGACTGCGATTGGCTTCCCGAACTTGCAAGAACCAGTTCGTCCTGGTTCTGGATCAGCATGCCGGTGAACACCCGGTTCAGCCCGCGTATGAGCATGGGCATCACCTGCCGCGGCAATGCTCGTTTCTCGGCCAACGCGCGACTGGTCTCGAGATAGAGCCCAGCGTACCGAAAGACGGTCAGGTCCCAGAGGTCCAACGTGTCTGCCAGCTCATCTGAGATTGTAAAGAACAACCGCTGACGCTGCCCGCGAAGGAGCCCGAGAAAACGGGCGACAGCGCTGGGATCGTCGCCCTCCAAGTAGGACTGTTGCGCCCGTCTATAGGCTGGTGTCTCGCCGTAGACCTGATCGGTTTGCACAAGGGCGCGGTAGGTTTCCACCAGTGCCGGATCGTCGGCGCCGTAGACCAGCATGTTGTCGACTTTGTTGCTCGTTTCCGAGCCGATGCCGAACAGGTTGAGCTTGCGAAAGGGTTCAGTTCGTTCCGCTCGGCTTGGCTTCAGATTGCCGCCGAACACATTGCGGTAGGGACTGGCTCGCTCCGCGGTTCCCGCAGCTGCCAATTCGGCGACATCAGTGCACGCCATGAGTCCGTCCCGTGCATCGGGATGGCCAAGTATGATGTTCGTGACAAGGGATAGAACCTGGCGGATGGTAAAGTGACCGCCATTCTGTTCGCTGGCTTCGACCAGATTGCCGAGCCGACGCCGGAAGAGACCATTGTCGGTGGTCCCGACCAGCCGTTCGCGGTTCTCACGGATCGGACAGGTTGCGCCATTCAGCGCCGGACAATCAGCGCAGCCGTCCCAACCCTGGTGCAGCGTCACTGCATCGATGACCTGATCGATCATCACGGCGGCGGCAGACCGGCTGAGATCCCTCAAATCGAGCTTAATCGCAGAGTTCCCGCTGCGACCAACGACCAAGAGATTCTCGACCACCTCGACAAGAGCGCTCGTCGTCTTGTCGCTGCCGGCGGTCTTCATCTTTTCGAGAAGCTGACCATGATTGGCCGCCATCAAGTAGACCCGGGGGGAATTGGGGTCTGCGACATCCCACGCCATCTGCTCGATCAGCGGTTTGCTCTCGTCCGCGCGAAGCTCGCTCAAATCCTTGACTACGATGAGTTGACGAGACCCCAAGCTGAGGCGCTGGATCTTCTCTCCGCCGTTCCAATCTTCAATTGTGCCGCCAAGCTCAAGCCACACGCGTCGGCAGTGATAGGTCTTTCCGTCGCCTGCGGTGCCCGTGAGGATGATGGACTGGCACTCGTCTGACCTGAAATTGTCGACCAACCATGCCAGATGCTGAGCCGGCAGCTCGATAGGCTGCATCTTCAGGCGAGCCAACGCCCGCTGAATGGTCTCGTCGTACATATTATCGTTGGTCGGAATGGGTCCGTAGTTCCGAAGAAACCGGATCCAGTTGTTGGTCGGCATGCGCTATCCCCCCACGACTGCCGCCTTGCGCTGACGACCGTCCTGGAATTCCAGCGCAGCCCCATGAAAATCAGTCAGTTGCAGACTACTGTAGAACTCGTGAAACGCAACAATACAACCCGAATGCTGCCGCGAATTGCCTCATGAGGGCTCGGCTAGAAAGCGTGTGACGATGAACCTGAGTCGGCCGGAGCCACTCCCTACGGCATTTTTCTTCTGGCAGATGACTACCTGTCTGCCGCCAAGCTCGCCTATCGGGACCCGAGAATAGGAACAGGGCCTGTGCGATTGATGACCTACCATGCGGCTGAGCTCTTTCTCAAAACCTACATGCGTTCCGCCGGAGAAACCATCGATGCCCTGCGGGCCCTGGCCATGACCTTGAGAAGATGGTCGTTCGCGCCAAATCGCTGGGACTGAAACTACCCGCTCAGATCTTTGCCCAGTCCCGCAAACTATCGGCAAACAACGACTATGTGCGGGCACGCTACGTGGTGACCCGAGAGCGGACCGACATCTCCGACCAGAGTGTTCTTCGATACTGCCAGACGATCAGGTCGAGTGTGATCGCGGCGCTCAACATGGACGAGCTAGGTGTGCCTCAGGGCGACCCTTGGCTTGGCGCGCTCCCTACCGACTACCCGAAACAAGCGCCGAGCGAATGAACAATGCGATGTCGACGACAAGGCCGAATCGAGGGTTCCCCCGAACCGAGCGTCTGGTTGAAACGTTGTCGAACAAAGTGATTGTCGATTGCGGCGCGTTGATCAGCCATGAGCGATAGCAAGGCAAGTTCGAACGGAAAGGATCGTCCTGGCGCGACGGCGGCATTTCCCTATGACCGCATGACGGTCGAGCGGTTTCGAAAGACCTTTCCTCGCGCCCGCTGGAACGACGATCTGAAGGCGTGGTTCGTTCCGGGCAAAACCGCGGCGCGGCGTTTCGATCGATGGCTCGAACGAGAGCGTTCTCAGACGCAGACCTATGCCGATCTCAAGGGCTGTGACGCCTTTGCCTTTGATCCCATCCTCTCCAAGTACCTTCGGCGCCTTGACGACCATTTGGAAGTGGTGACCCTCTATTCCCGTACAGTCGTTGATGAGATGCGCGAGGTTCCATTTGCCTCCTGGGATTCCGACCGCAGTGTTTGGACGGTTCCATACCGGTCCTATGACGCCGTGCGCCGCCATTGGAGCCGCATCGAGGAGGCGGCCAAGCGCAACGAGCCGGAGGAACGCAAGACGCGCCGAGAGGCTAATCGCGGCTCTGAAAAGGAACGAGCCGCGCGGGCGCGTGCCACCGAATGGCGCCGCAGGCGCTATCCGCTCGATCCGCAGAATCTACCGCCCTTTGGTCGGCCCGTGATGACCTCTGCGTACGGCGTGGTCGTTTTCATCGGGTGCGATGGCGAGCCGGCCGATCCGGAGATCCTTCTGGCTTCTTATTCCGATGTTCCAACCTCAGCTGATATCGTTTGGGGGCGATGGCGTCCGGCTACACGGGCCGAACTGGTGAAAACCTGGCCCTCACGTGCCGGATCAAAGATTGTTGATGGGACTTGGAGGCAGCCCACGATCGAGGTGCTGCGCGTACCAAGGAAAGCGGCCAGCGTCAGGGAACGGCAACGTTCTCGCACTGGCGCCTAAACTAAGGGCGTGTGTTGATTTCCCGCTCGATCTGTCCTGCCGAGGCGAATGTCATCGAAGCTGGGCGCTGCGCCGAAAATCATCGCGGTCGTGTTGTCGTAGTCGCGCGCAAGCGCATCGACCCTCTTGGGCACCGGCTCGATCGCAAAGGTCCCCGGCACTGCCGAGGAGAGATCATAGTCGGGCCGATCGAAAAACATGCGGGCGTGACGCACGCAATCGGCGCCGAGATCGCGGTCGGCGACCGCTGCCCTACCGGTGTCCGACTGCATGAGGCAGTGCAAGTCGTAATAATGGCGCGAGACCCGCTGTCCTTCCTGTCGCAGTTCACCGCGCCGTTCATACCAGCGGCGCAGTCCATGAGCGATCACCACCTTGTCCCAGAACGTCCGCGTCGCCTCGATCGTGGTGACGTCCGGTACCCCGAGATCAACGCCTGCCACTTCCCCGGCGACATAGGGCGTTATCGTGAGCGGCGCGTGGGGGTCGAGCGCCGATTTTGCGCCGGATTCGAGACGGATCGCAGGTCGGACATAGGCACGATCGCGCGGTTCCACTTCGGGATACCAAAGCAGCAGGGTCTGCCCATCGGCAACGGCTTCATCGATCTCTACGCGCCCCGCCCCTGCGGTGACGTCTGCCAACTGGGCGGCGAGGAACTCATTGAGTGGGCCGGTGATATAGGCGCGACAGGCATTTCGAATCGCCTCCAGTTTGGCGCGGCGCTTCTTGTTGGACAGCGCCTCGAGCTCTTCGACCGAGGCCGGCTCTTCGAGGTCGTCACGGAATACAGTGACGTGTAAAAGTAGGCGGCAAGCGCCGTGTCGCCTCTCGGCGACCGGTTTCTCACCGCCTCTTCCCGAACCGGACTTGCGCCTTTCGTTACGCATCCGGCTCTCCAGAAGACATGGCGAACTCAGGCGTCCCCATCCAGGCGAGGCGGTATCGGCAGCTCGGGGTCATTGCGAGCAGAAATTGCTCGGTGGATCCGTCCCGCCAGACCGTGCGCGTGCGCCGAAGCTGACTAGGCCCACGAGAGGCCTGGAGTTCATGCGCTGACGCTTTTGGGCGCTTTTACCGCAGCCAACGCCATATTCGGTCTCCGACGTACCAGTCGAGACTGGTAAATACATCGCAGGCATAGACGCAGTAGCGGTAGTAATTCGCCCATCCTCGTAGGATGGGATTGATCTCTTGGAGCTTTTCTTCAAGGCTGACGAGCGTGGTATTCCGCTTTGTCAGTTGCTTGATCCGGTGACGCAGATCGGCGACCTTGTGCTTTGGAACCTGAACGCGTGTGCCGAAGCCATAGCATTTGTTCCAGTACGCGCCGAGGCGGAATCCGAGAAAATCGAATCCCTCCATCAAGGCCGTGACCTTTGTCTTTTCCGGCGACAGTTCCAGTCCCGTGGTCTCATGCAGGTATTCAGCCAGAGCGGATTTCTCCGCCAAGGCTTCCTCCCTTGTTCCTGATACCAGCAGGATGAAGTCGTCGGCGTAGCGCACGGGTAAGAATATGCATCGACCGGCTTTCCGGTCGCTGCCCCGTGCACTTCGGGCCGCTGTCACCCCGTCGATCTTGCGATGAGGATAGAGTTTCGTGCGGTGATCCGTCCACCTCTCGTAACGCTCCTCGATCGCACTAAGCACGATATTGGAGAGCAACGGTGAAATGATTCCGCCTTGAGGCGTGCCATTGTCTGTACGGAGGAACTGATCCTCTGCCAGTACACCGGCCTTCAAGAACCGCCCGACCAGCCGCGTCACCTGACGGTCACCTACGCGAGAGCGCAACCGATTCATCAAGTGGTGGTGCGAGATCTGGTCGAAGCAGCTTTTGATGTCGCCTTCGATAACCCATGGGTACGGCAACCGGCTCCGTCGATTGTCCTGATCGCGTTTAAACGGCAGGGTGGCTCGGCGGAGGTACTCCAAAGCGCCATGGCTGCTCCTTCCGGGCCGAAACCCATAGGAAACATGCCAAAACTGCGCTTCGAAGATAGGCTCCAACAAGAGTTTGGCCGCGCCCTGTACGACGCGGTCCTTGATCGTAGGAATGCCCAGGGGTCGGTATTGTCCTGGTTTTCCGGCCTTTGGGATAAGGATGCGTTTCGAAGGGCTGGGCCGATATGCGCCGAGACGCAACTCAACCTGTATCCTTCCAGAAAGCGCTTTTCACCCCATTTGGCGCGGATACGCCCTACGGTCATCCCGTCGACTCCAGCGGTGCGCCCGCCTCGATTAAAGGCCACGCGCCGCCAAGCACAGCGGATCGTGCGGATGTCGGTTAACCAACCCCACATGTCCCGCCATTTGTCGTCAGGATTTGCCTGACTCCACTGATAGAGTTTGCGTTGAACGCTGAGTATCCAAGCCTCGTCAGCCTGACGATCCATGTCCATGGACCATTTCTCCGTCATACAAGTCTATCGTCTTCCTGCTTCCCTTCGCCATGTGCATGGCTTTCCCATGCTCCGACTACTACGAAAGCTCCGCCCTCAGACTCGTCCTTCTCCGGTCGTCGCGGCTAGCCCAGTTCCGAGCTGGGCAGGCGAGCTGAGTTCCCGTGTTCCGATCTTCAACCTTTGTGCCGTTAGGCGGTGAGCTATACCCCTTGCGACGCGGGAGATGGGCCAAGGAGAACCACTCCCGTCTCGAATGCTATGTTCGCATTCACCAGCGAGGAACATTGAGCCGCGCCAGTTCTATTCGCGTTATATTGCCTCCCACGCCATCGCGCGATTTGGAGACGGTCTCGGATATAGAGGCTTCCAACGCTCACTTCGTTATCTCGCCATGGGCACTGCGGTAGCCCGACCTGCGCTCGATGGGCGCATCCGGTACAGTTAAGGCCGTTCTGCTTATGACACCCAACCGGCGACACCCGGTCGAGATTTGCGGCCCCCTTCCATCTACTGTTCTCGGTAGAGGGGCGGCGTTACAGCCGCCGGTCGAAAATCAGCAAGTTTGGGAGGTGATACCTAAGTCATACTTCACCTCCCGCGCCGTCACGGCGCACCGATGTCCTCGGAAAAACGTTTGATGAGGTCATAGCCCTTCGACAGCGACGTCCCGCCCTTGAACAGCAGCCGCGGCTCTCCTGCCGGCCGTCCGTGATAGAGCGCATTGAGCGTCCAGCAGACCCAGAAGTCCTTTTCGACGTTGCCGACCGGGGCGCCAATGCGGTTGGCCGTGGCGAGGAACAGATCGAGCCGGTCTCGTGGCGACGCGGCAATAATCCGACGGTAGCCGTCGGTGCTCATGGTTTGCCCTCGAGTCCGGGGCCCGGGCTGAGGAGTTGGCGGAGGAACTCCTGCATCCAGATCGGGACGGCGGAGAGACCGGCGCGAAGATCCTCGCGAATCGCCTCGCCATGCTTTGGGTCTGAAAGTAGGCGGCGCAATGCGGCCTCGATCCGCTTGCGTTCGCTGTCTTGGGTCAGCATGTCCTGCATCCAATATAGGGCCTGGACGACCCGCATCCCCGGCCGATCCGCCCAATAGAGGCGGCTCGGGGCCGCATACTTGAAATGGATTTCCTGGCTGCCGAGCTTGATCGGCTTCAATCTCGCATCGACCACCTCGATCCGCGCAGGCACCGCCGTCGTGAGCCCAAGATCGTTAGCTGCCGTCATGCGGCCGCCTTCACACAGGCCGATCGAAAACTCATCTTCGGGCAGGATAAGTCCGAGCGCCGGCTTGAGATTGCAACGCTAGCGGCTTTGCGACGAGCTGGATGCCGATGTCTCAATCATATCCATGAGTTCGCACCCGTCGAAGCCGACATTCGCGAGGTCAACAACGATCAGTGGTGATCGCCCGCATCTTTCGTGTTCACAACGTCAGGTCGCATCGGGTACCGAGGTCAGAACAGAAGTTCGCGGATTGTTCTGTCAGGGGCCGGTTTCACAGCAACGTACGCACCGGGCCACGATGTGAGTCTCGGAGGGCTTCCAAGCGCCGATTTGGCCGGTTAGAATTTGCGGGGGCGCGAACAACGGATGAACGAACGGCATGATGCTGGAAAAACTGCGGGCCTGTTGGGGGTTTACCCCGACTGTCGAAAGGAACGTCGCCCTGGTTGAGGGGTTTCTGAAGGGCAAGCGCTTCGCCGACCTGGCGCAGGAACATGGCTTATCGACATCGAGAGTGCGCCAAATCATTGAGAGGGCCGATCGGCTCGTGGGCGGCGGCATCCTGACCGAGGCTAAACCGTCCAAGGCCTCGCCTCGAACCGAATTCATGGTCGACTATCCGTATGTGTGGAACCTGGCCGAGATGCACCGGCTCGGCAGCGTCACGCCGCATCATTTTTTTACGGAGTTGGAACGCGCGGGATCGCTGGAGCGGCTGGTTGACAAGATGAAACGGTTGCCGAGCCGCGCACGAACAACACGTGAGTTGGCGCGCCTCGTTTGGCTTAAGGAGAAGGGCGAGAGCCCATGGCCCGCAATGAAGCGATCAAGCATTGCGATCGTGCAACCAGGCTACCCAGTCGACCATCCGGACCGCGGCCTTCAATGCCAGCTCGCCTTGGAATCGGCCCTCCAGCAATTGGTTGAGCGCGCAGGGGAATCCGGCTGGACCGAGGACGAGATAGACTGTGCGCTCCTCGAGCTCGCTCGCGTGCGCTTCAAGGGACAGCAACCGAACGGGGCGTTATTTGATCGGGAAGGTACTTCGTGAAGCAGGTAAGTTAGCCACATTGAAAACAGCTATTTCGCCTATTTTATGGGGGAAGATGTGAGCCACGATAACCAGCTTTACGCTAACCGACCTCGGCAACAAATCCGACGAGGTGGTCGAGGCGGCATACCGAAGGTCTGTCGAGATCACGAAGCGCGGCAAGCGCAAATTTGTGCTCCTGACCGTCGGGCAGTTCGATCGGTTGTCGGAACGAAGCGCACATTGAGCGCGTCGTGTCGAAGTTCTCAAGGGAGCCGAGCGCGATGAAATTCTCGCTGGCCTGGACGTCGTCACCTTGAGGGATAGCGGAGAATGACCGAGCCTGAACACGCCCACGTCATTCTCTATTCCTATCTGTGGGCGCGAGAATTCGATCGCGGTGAAGAGAGTGGCCGAAAGGCTCGGCCGACTTGCGTGATCGCAATCGTCGCCGGCAAGAACGGCCGCACGCGGCTCTGCTTTTTCCGATGATTAACGCTCCGGGACCTGACCGGCGTCGAGATCCCGGAGCCTGAGGCGAAGAGGGTGAAACTCTATCGCGGCCTGGGCCCTCGTGGACGAATTCAATGTCGATGACCTCGCGACCTCATGGGCTTTTGGAGTCCACCGTTCCGGTAGGCCAGTTCACGCGACGTTTCATGGCGAAGATTGCGGCTGAGGTAGCGGCAGCCATTCAGGCCAAAAACATTCGCAGCATACCGCGGCAATAATCATCGCACCGCTCGCTGAAATCCGGCGCGTCCTTAACTTGATCAGTACCGACGATGGGCGCGCAGTATTACTCCGGTCGCCTTTCCAGACTCCACATCGATGCCTACAAGGACCTGGATACGCGGCTTCTGCAGCGCCTTCACCGCCAACCCCACCGGTGCAGCTTCATCCATTGAGGCCCAACGCGCGCCGATGTCGATGCTTTCGATGAGATGAGAAACCTTGTGTTCGGTAAGCGCAATTAACCCGTCGAGTTCCTTCGCCCGGGTAGCAATATAACGTGTCACATCAACGGACGTGAAGGCACCTGTTGGCCTGCCAGCCTTATCCACACATACGATCGCGTGATGCTTCTCATCGACCAGCCCGATCACATCGTTCAAGGCGGTGTCAGGAGTTACGCTCAAGAACGCTTTGTCGAGCTTCGCAGCGAGATTATTTGCCGCAGTACCGTCCCGGCGCGGTCGGGTTCTGACGACCGCGCTCAGCGTGGAGTGATGCCTCATCCACTCTGCGGTCTCTTTGCAGCGCAACTCGGTCAGTCGAACGATCCTTGCATAGATATCCGTGATGTTCATGTCCAGAATTGGCTCGTGATGAGCAACTCGATTCCGGAACGTGTTGATTGGCCTTACGAGGTTCTGGATGTCCTGCCGGCTTTCCCCATGCTGCAGATGGGGGAAGGCCAGGTTGACGGTCGTGCGCCAGAGCGAGCCATACTCAGATCGAAAGAGATTCGACCAGAAATCGAATGTAAGCGTTGCGACAATCTGATCTCGGGAAGCGTTCTGTCCCGCCCGTTGAATGGCCTTGTCGAGAGTCCATAGACCCTCCGGCGTCAAAGTATGATCCCGGAAGGCGGCATCCTTATGCCAGTTCTGCTGAAACTTACTGACGAGGATCTCATCGACGGCATTGCGAAGCGTGACTTCCGCCACGTTGATAGGATACAGGAACGCCTTCGCGACGCGGGCGTTGTAAAGATACAGCGCCAACGCATACTCTTCGTGGTTGCCGCCCTTGGATAGGTAGGTGGCAAACCGTGGCTCAGAGATGGAGGCCCTGATCGCCTGCATCGTGGGTTGCGAGTACAGATAAGGAACTTGACTTTCCGCCATGAAACGAAGATAACTCCCCCAAGCAGTCGAACTGGCCCCACTGGCTTGCCAAGCGCCGTCGACACCGATTTATGTGCACCAGGTCAGGCCAGTCCTCACCTGGTGTTTCATTTTTGGATATCATGCAAGCCTACTTGAGACGAAGCCCGAAGTTATCGTTATAGCTTCGGCCCTGGAGCGCCGCTTTCAATGCGCGCCATTATCAACGGTCGTGATCAGGGGGATTGGTCCAACCCCTGATAATCGCCATCTTCTATCCCACTGCCGCCGCGCGTCGGCAACGGCAGCTCGCCTGCTTGGATGGTGAAATACGCGAAAACCTGCACGTTATTGCGCCAAATCAGAGTACATGCTGCGAAGTTTATTGACATGATCGAGGTCAATCGATGCAGAGATCGGCACAGCAGATCGAACGCATATCTCGCTGGCGTGAAGCATTTCGCGACGACACGACAGGCATCCACAAAACCGTTCAGGACCTCCTCTGGAACTACGCTGCTTTCCGGACGACGGTAAGGATCGTGCGGCTCGCAAACGAAAGGCGCGAGGCGCGTCCGCCACTCAACCAAATGCTGTTCAACCTTATATCAGAGGGTTACTGGTCGAGCCTGCTTCTAGGCACAAGACGGCTTCTGGACAAAGCTCCCCTCAACGGCCCAAAGGGCGTGTATTCGATCCGCTCTGTCGTAAAGGACGTGGAGACAAGCCGCGAATGGCTCACCCGGAGGATCTACGTCGAGAAGGTGCTGGATGCTCAATACGATCTCGATCGACTACGCCGGGAACAGCATGAGAAACTCACCGCGGCGAAGGGAGGGGTCATCTGGGGCGATCCTGAACTGATGAAGAGCGAAGCCGCGCACCGTCATTTCGATACCCTAAGCGGTGTATCCCACTTGGCACGTAGTCCCGATGATCTCGTCGATCCGGCGATCTTCACCCGGATCGAGGCCCGCCTAGCAGCCCTGGATGGAATCGCGGTGCATGTCAGCACACACGTAGCCCATGCCGGCAACAAGGAGAGCCGCCTTAACAAGCTGCTCGACGATTTTGACGTACGCGATGCGCAAAAGACCCTTAAGCAGCTGAAGGAAGTTGCCGACCTGACCGGGGTCTGGTTTGCAAATGAAGGCGGCACGGGCCTTACAACATATATCGGAGACCAGTTCCAGGGCCTCGATCAGCCGGTTGTACAAAAGGCGGACATCACTGATCTGGCCGAACAGTGGCGTGTGATCGATCGCGAGGTCGCGAACTGGTCAATCGATCCGGCGGGTCTCTGAATGCTGCCTGCCTTTTTGTGCTCCTGACCGCCGAGCAGTTCGATCGATTGTCGGGACGAAGCGCACAGCGGGCGTACCGTGTCGAAGATTCAAGGGAGCCGAGCGTGATGAAATTCTCGCTGGCCTGGACGCCGTCACCTTGAGGGATAACGGAGAATGACCCAGCCTGAACACGGCCACATCACTCTCTATTCCTACCTAGGGGCGGGCGAATTCGATCGCGGTGAAGAAAGTGGCCGAACGGCTCGGCCGACTTGCGTGATGGCAATCGTCGCAGGCAAGGATGGCCGCACGCGGCCTCTGCTTTTTCCCATCACGAATAAGGCCCCGGGACCTGACCGGCGTCGCGTCGAGATCCGGAGGCTGAGGCGAAGAGAGCCAAGCTCTATACGCCGGCCTGGGTCATGGTGGACGAATTCAATGTCGATGACCTCGCCACCTCATCGGCTTTGGAGGCCAGCTCACGCGACGTTTCATGGCGAAGGGGGGGCCATCCGGGCCAAAAACATTCGCAGCATACCGCGGCAATAATCATCGCATCGCTCGCTGAAATCCGGCGCGACCCTCACTTGATCAGTATCGACGAGGGGCGCGCCGGATTACCCCGGTCGCCTTTCCAGCCTCGCCACCTGCAAGAACCTGGAACGCGGCTTTTGCAGCTCCTTCACCGCCAGTCCTAGGCGACAACGCTATCGGCGGTCAGCCCGATCAGGCTTGATGTGCCTCTCGTATTCTCGGCGGTTATGGTGTTGCCCGGATGGGTTCTTCGTGCGGACGCCACTATCGTGGCGGCGTCATCGGCACAGGAAGAACGGTTTTTTCGCCTAGACCTTGATAAAGCCGGCACAACTCAGCCGCAAAGTGCCGCAGGCATGAATCCGCGCGGTTTCGTGGCGAGTGACTTGGCTCCTGTGCGGAGTCCATTTCCCGCTCTTTCGGCTTAATTCCCTTGTTCCAGCCCGGACCTTGCCGATCAACCCGCTTCGGGGTCGGACTACGCAAGCGTGCCGTCGCTCAAGGCTTCGCCATCGCGATGATCGCGGTCCCGGCTGGCCCCGACGGGCGCCTGTCGAGCGGGGAATGGTCCCCGCGAACACGGGAGCCAAACAAATGTCGCACGAACTCAGCCTCGCTCGGAGCCACGCCTGGAACCTCGCTCGCATCCTGATGACGCCGGTCATCCTGTTCAAGGTCGATGACAACGAATACGGCGTCCTTCCTGCCGAAGACCTCGACAGCGACGAAGTCGAGGCGATCGCCGAATACTGCCCATACACAGGCGGTCGGCCGGTTCATTGAACCGGCCTCTATGCCACGGCGTGCCGCTTGCGAGCGGCAGGCCGCAAGGGAGGCTGCGCCGCGGCGAAAGCCGCGCCCTTGCGCCCTTTGCTCTTCGCGGCGGTTGGGGAGTGTTCCGCCAATTGTGCGGAACAAATTGACTTGAAGAAAGGCCGGCCGGAAGGCTCTCGGGAGAGAAGAATGGAAAAGACGGATATAGAAGCGCTGCGCGGCCGGGTCGGCTGTGCCGCGGTGCTGGAGACCAGCGGCTTTACGGTCGACCTCAAGGAAAGCACGCGCAAAGCGGTCAAATACCGTCGTGGCGACGATATCATCATCGTCATCCATGACGGCAAGGGATGGTTCGACCCGTTGTCGGATCGAAAGGGCGATGTCTATTCGCTGGTGCAGCATCTGGATGGCGGCGATTTCCTGGAAGCCCTCTTGCAGGTAGCCTCGCTTGCGGGGTTCGTGCCGAGCGAGCCGGAATGGAAACGACAGTCTCGGGGGACCGAACCCGGCCAGTCAGTTCCGAAGCGATGGGCGGCCCGACGCAAGCCGTGGCGCGGATCGGCGACCTGGCGCTATCTGCGCGATGAGCGGCACATTCCCGAACAGGTCATTGCGACTGCGATCGCTCAGAACGTTCTGAGGGAAGGCCCGCGCGGCAGCATGTGGGCCGCCCACAGCGACGCGGCCGGTATCGTCACCGGCTGGGAGGAGCGTGGCCCGCAATGGCGTGGTTTTGCCGCCGGGGGCGGCAAGGTGTTGTTCCGGTTGGGGTCCGAGACAGCCACCCGCATCTGCGTCAGCGAAGCGGCGATCGACGCCATGAGCCTGGCCGCGATCGAACGGATCCGGCGCGATACGCTCTATGCCAGCACCGGCGGCGGCTGGTCGCCGGCGACGGACACGGCTCTTCGCCTGTTGGGAGGAAGGCCGAACAGGCGGCTTGTAGCGGCCACCGACGCCAACCCCCAGGGCGAGGCATTCGTGTCGAGGCTGCGTGAGCTTGCCGGCGAGGTCGCCTGTGACTTTGAGCGGCTGAAGCCGCGCGCGGAAGACTGGAACGCGATGCTGCAGGACGCGGCATCCGCCTGATGGCGCCGATCACTCAACCGGGGCGCAGAATTGAAGATCGCCGGCCGGCGCTTTGCCATGGTCATGTCAACTCCAAAGGCTGGCCCACGCGCCCATGACAGCCGGTTCGCACCGCCAAATTGGGGAGGGCAACAAGGAAAGGGAGAAAAGAAACGAAAACCCGGCTGCCGCATGCCCGCCGGTCGCGTGCAAGGGTGAAGCTTCGCCCGGCTGCGCCGGCCCTTGACCCGCCCGGACGGAGAGGCGGCCGCAGGGGAGGGGTCATGAAGGGCTGAAGACGATGGGCATCCACGAGGGTGCTGCGCGCTCAGGCCCGACGAGGCTGAAGGAGCCCCAAATGAACCCCTTTTTTCCCAATCGTAAAGTCTACCAGGGCATCGCCGACCGCCGGCAGATGTTTCGCATGTTCGATCGCCATGCGCAGCGCCCGAACCGGGAGCATGTCGATGCCGGATCTCTTTATAGCGGCGAGTGGTTTCAAGTCGGCCCCGTCGAGCACGACTACATGCTGGAGATCCTGCCACCGCTCTGGATGCGGGGCGACATGTTCGCGCTGCGCGAGTTCCTTACCGATAGCATCACCAGCGTCTTCTACACGCTGCGCATCGACGGCAGAACGCGTTACTATCATGCCTGTTGCGACCTGAATGTCGCACGATCGCCTGCCGAAATGCGCGATGCCATCGTCGAGCGCGAGTCCTGGCCGGTGAAGGCGATGACGCGCGAAGAGCGGCTGGAGCATATCTGGAGCGCCACGCACGACGAGTACCGTGGCTATGCCGGGGACCGCTGGCTGCCGGAGCATCGCGGCAAGCGCACCGTGCTCTGCTATGGCGGCCGGCAGGGCGCCATGCCGAAGCTGCTCGATGAGCTCACCGATGATGAGATCGCGGCGAAGCTGCCGGTGCATCTGCGCCACCTTCCCCTGGCCGTTGCCGCGTGAGGGGGAAGCGATGGTCACTTTTCCCATTCTTGCCGTTCGCAAAGTCATCGAGCGCGGAAAAACCGATGCCGCCAACAACGGCGGTTTCCGCAATCCCTATTATGGCCTCAAGCCCGGCCAGGGCGAGATCCCCGGCCTGTGGCTGGTCGGAGACCAAGGGGTCTACATCATATCGAACGGAAAACTCGCAGACGGCGAGCGCCCGCTCGTCCTCTATTCCGAAGAATGCCACCCGATCGGCAACCCCGACTGGTTTCACTACAAGCAGCGCCATTTCGGTGGCGACGACGGCATCGAATTCATCGACGCCGAGCAACTGATCCCGCTGTTCGATCGCAACCTTCGCTGCACGCATCTCAACGTGCAGCTCACCGAGACCGAAGTCTCGCTGTCCCTGATCGCCCGCTAGCCGCTTCCAAACCTGCCAGCCCTTTCACGCGGCCGCCAACGCCGTTCGCCCGATCGTGCTCGCCCTCAAATCCAAGGAGATTTTCCATGGCTCATGACGACCCCTTCACCATCGACCTGTTCGGCAGCACGGCCATTTCGCCCGGACTTGGCCTTGGCGTCACGGCCTTCGCGGCTGACTTCGGGCCGGGCGATGAAGATGATCCCGATTCTTCCGCGCCTTCGCCGGTCACGCCGGCGGTTGCAGCCAGGCAACCGACGTCGAAGCCTCGACGGGTTCATGGACTGAACTTTCATCTTGCCGGCGATCGTGGACTGGCCCGTGGCTGGAAGGATCGGGCCCGCGACAACATCGCCTCGATCCGGCTCGCCGCCGAGATCGAGGCCGATGAGCGTCCTGCCACGCGTGAGGAGCAGGAGCGGCTGATCCGGTTCACCGGCTTCGGCGCGTCCGACCTTGCCAATGGTGTCTTCCGCCGCCCCGGCGAGCTCGAATTCCGTAAGGGCTGGGACGACATCGGCTCGGACCTGGAAGATGCCGTCGGCGAGATCGACTATGCCTCGCTCGCACGCTGCACCCAATATGCCCACTTCACGCCTGAGTTCATCAGCCGGGCGATCTGGTCAGGTCTCCAGCGTCTCGGATGGCGCGGCGGTCGGGTTCTTGAACCGGGCGTCGGAACCGGCCTGTTTCCGGCGCTGATGCCGCAGTCCCTGCGCGGCGTCTCCCACGTCACCGGGATTGAACTCGATCCCGTCACCGCGCGCATCGCGCGGCTGTTGCAGCCGCAAGCGCGGATCATAGCCGGCGATTTCGCCCGCACCGACCTGCCGGCGAGCTTCGACCTCGCCATCGGCAATCCGCCGTTTTCGGATCGAACCGTGCGCTCCGATCGGGCGTATCGGTCGATGGCATTGCGGCTGCATGACTATTTTATCGCGCGCTCCGTCGACCTGTTGAAGCCGGGGGCATTCGCCGCCTTCGTCACCAGCTGCGGCACTTTTGATAAGGGCCGACAGCACCGCGCGCGAGCATATCGCGAAGACCGCGGACCCTGATCGCCGCGATCCGCCTGCCCCAGGGCAGTTTCCGGGCCGACGCCGGGACGGATGTCGTGGTCGACATCCTGTTCTTC
Organism: Mesorhizobium sp. L2C066B000; assembly: GCF_000502335.1. Lineage (NCBI taxonomy): Bacteria > Pseudomonadati > Pseudomonadota > Alphaproteobacteria > Hyphomicrobiales > Phyllobacteriaceae > Mesorhizobium > Mesorhizobium sp. L2C066B000. Next base: position 152,565 of record NZ_AYWZ01000016.1, on the reverse strand, counting down.
CGCAAGCGCAAGATCGGCGAGCCAGAGGGCGACCTGTCATGGCTCGACACCGAGGAAGTTCGGGCCGCGACCGCAGATGAGGGCGCGATCCGCGTCAACCGCTGGTTCGCGCGCCACCCGGATTTCGTGCTCGGCACACATGCCACCATCTCGGGGCCTTACGGCGAGGCCTATTCCTGCCTGTCTCATCCCGGTGTCGATCTGGAGCGGGCGCTCGCCGCGGCGATCTCCCTCCTTCCGGAAGCCATTTATGACGGCGAGCCGGACGAGATTGATCATGACGCCGAGAACTGTGCCGATGTCGTCGATGCCCTGCCGGAAGGCGCCGGCGTGCGCGAGGGCAGTTTCTTCATCGCGAAGAATACCGCCATCATGCAAATGATCGATGGCGCCGCCGTGACCATCACCGTGCGCAAGGGCAGGGCGAGCGAAGGCGTGCCGGAAAAGCACGCGCGTATCATCCGCAACTTGATCCCCATCCGTGATGCCGTGCGTGAAGTCCTGAAGGCGCAGGAGTTCGACCGGCCCTGGAAGCCGGCCCAAGTCAAGCTGCGCATCGCCTGGTCGAATTTTGTGCGCGCCTTCGGCCCCATCAACACGACCGTCGTTTCAACCAGCGAGGACGCCGACACCGGCGAGGTCCGCGAAGTGCATCGCCGGCCTAACCTCCAGCCCTTCCTGGACGATCCCGATTGCTGGCTGGTCGCCTCCATCGAGGACTACGATCTCGAAACCAATACCGCCCGGCCTGGTCCGATCTTCACCGAGCGCGTCATCGCGCCGCCCGCAGCACCCATCATCACAAGTGCTGCCGATGCGCTTGCCGTCGTGCTCAACGAACGCGGCCATGTCAACGTCGATCACATCGCCGAGTTGCTGCACGCCGATGCCGAAGCAGTCATCATCGAACTTGGCGACGCCATCTACCGCGATCCCGAGACCGGTTCCTGGCAAACGGCCGACGCTTATCTCTCCGGCCAGGTCCGCGACAAGCTCAAGGCCGCAAAAGCCGCCGCCGCCCTCGACCCCGTCTTCGAGCGCAATGTCCGTGCCCTGGTCGAGGTTCAGCCGGCCGATCTTCGGCCTTCCGACATTACCGCCCGTCTTGGCGCACCATGGATCCCCGCCGCCGATGTTGCCGCCTTCGTCAAGGAGACGATGGGCGCCGAGATCAGGATCCATCATATGCCGGAGCTGGCGTCGTGGACGGTAGAGGCGCGGCAATTGGGATGGATGGCGGCCGGCACGTCCGAATGGGGCACCGATCGCCGTCATGCCGGCGAGCTCATAGCCGACGCGCTGAACAGCCGCGTGCCGCAGATCTTCGACGCTGTGAAGGAGGGCCCGGCTGAAAAGCGCGTGCTCAATGTCGTGGATACGGAAGCCGCCAAGGAAAAGCTGCAGAAGATCAAGACCGCTTTCCAGAACTGGATCTGGTCCGATCCCGACCGGACCGATCGGCTGGCGCGGGTCTATAACGACCGCTTCAACAACATCGCCCCGCGAAGATTCAACGGGGATCACCTGCAACTTCCAGGCGCCTCCGGCGCCTTTTCTCTTTATGGGCACCAGAAGCGCGGCATCTGGCGCATCGTGTCGGCTGGCTCGACCTACCTCGCCCATGCCGTCGGCGCCGGCAAGACCATGACGATTGCCGCGGCCGTCATGGAGCAGCGCCGGCTTGGCCTGATCGCCAAGGCCATGTTGGTCGTTCCCGGCCATTGCCTTGCACAGATGGCCCGCGAATTTCTGGCGCTCTACCCGACCGCGCGAATCCTGGTGGCCGACGAGACGAATTTTTCTTTAGCCAAGCGACATCGCTTCCTGTCGCGTGCGGCGACGGCGACCTGGGATGCGATCATCATCACCCACAGCGCCTTCCGCTTCATCGGTGTGCCGTCGGCATTCGAGCAACAGATGATCCACGACGAACTGGAACTCTACGAGACGCTGCTGACCAAGGTCGAGAGCGACGACTGCGTCTCGCGCAAGCGTCTCGAGCGGCTGAAGGAGGGGCTCAAGGAACGGCTGGAGGCGCTGGCGACCCGCAAGGACGACCTGCTCACCATCTCCGAGATCGGCGTCGACCAGATCATCGTCGATGAAGCCCAGGAGTTCAGGAAGCTCAGCTTCGCCACCAACATGTCGACGCTCAAGGGCGTCGATCCGAACGGCTCGCAGCGGGCCTGGGACCTTTATGTCAAATCCCGGTTCGTGGAGACGAAGAACCCAGGCCGGGCGCTCGTGCTGGCCTCCGGCACGCCGATCACCAACACGCTCGGCGAGATGTTCTCGGTGCAGCGCTATCTCGGTTACCAGGCCCTGCTTCAGCGCGGGCTGCACGAGTTCGACGCCTGGGCTTCGACCTTCGGGGACGTCACGACTGAACTCGAATTGCAGCCATCCGGGAAATACAAGCCGGTGACGCGCTTCGCCACCTTCGTCAACGTGCCGGAGCTGATCGCGATGTTCCGCTCCTTCGCGGATGTGGTGATGCCGCAAGACCTTCGCGACTATGTGAAGGTGCCGGCGCTTTCGACCGGCGCACGTCAGATCATCACCGCCAAGCCGTCCGCCGCCTTCAAGCGCTACCAGCTGGTGCTCGACGCCCGCATCAAGGCCATCGAGGAACGCGACGGTCCGGCAGAAGCTGGTGACGACATCCTGCTGTCGGTTATCACCGATGGCCGGCACGCTGCTATCGACCTGCGCCTGGTTGATCCCGACAATGACAATGAGCCGGACAACAAGCTCAACGACCTGATCGGCAATGCCTTCCGTATCTGGCAAGAAACAGCGCAAAGCAGCTATGTCCGCGCCGACGGCAAGCCGTTCGAGCTTCCTGGCGCAGCGCAGATGATTTTGTCCGATCTCGGCACGATCAGCGTCGAGAAAACCAGAGGCTTTTCGGCCTATCGCTGGATCAGGGACGAGTTGGTCCGCAGGGGCGTTCCGGCATCGGAAATTGCGTTCATGCAGGATTTCAAGAAGTCGGAGGCCAAGCAGCGCCTGTTCGGTGATGTGCGCGCCGGAAAAATCCGGTTCCTGGTCGGCTCTTCCGACACGATGGGCACCGGCGTCAACGCGCAGCTCCGCCTCAAGGCGTTGCATCACCTCGATGTGCCGTGGCTTCCGTCCCAGATCGAGCAGCGCGAAGGTCGTATCCTGCGGCAGGGCAACCAGCACGATGTCATCGATATCTTCGCCTACGCCACGGAAGGATCGATGGACGCCCAGATGTGGCAGAACAACGAGCGCAAGGCCCGGTTCATCGCGGCCGCCCTCTCCGGAGACGCGTCCATTCGGCGGTTGGAGGATATGGGTGAGGGGCAGGCCAACCAGTTTGCTATGGCCAAGGCGATCGCCTCGGGCGATCCACGTCTGATGCAAAAGGCAGGTCTGGAGGCAGACATTGCCCGCCTGGAGCGCCTTCGCGCGGCCCACATTGATGATGAGCACGCCGTTCGGCGGCAGATCCGCGATGCCGAGCGCGATATCGAATACGCGACCCGGCGCATCGGCGAGGTGGGCAAGGATATCGAGCGCCTCGTGCCGACGACCGGCGATGGGTTCAGCATGGTGGTCGGGGGCGAGGCGTTCACGGAGCGCAAACGCGCCGGTCGTGCACTGATGAAGGAAATCCTGACTCTCGTGCAGCTTCAGCAGAATGGGAAAACCACCATCGCCTCCATCGGCGGCTTCGATTTCGAATATTGCGGCGAGCGCTTCGGCAAGGACGGCTACCGCTATGCCACGATGCTGATGCGCACCGGCGCCGATTATGAAATCGAGCTCCCTGTCACGACCACGCCACTTGGTGCGATTTCTCGCCTCGAGCATGCCTTGGCCGGCTTCGAGGGCGAGCAGGTACAATACCGCCAGCGTCTTGAGGATGCCGAGCTCAGGCTCACCTCCTATCGCTCGCGTCAGGGCGGCGAGTTCGGGTTCTCTGGTGAACTGGCTGACAAGCGCCGGCAGCTTGCGGACATCGAAACCGATCTTGCGTCTTCGATTGATGGCCAGAATTCGCGTGCAGCCGCATAGCAGGCTCGATAAAGGCTGCCGCTCATTGTCTCAGGCATTGACCGGCGGCAAAGGTTCGAGGTGGCTCGGGTGCAGGCGATGCAGGAGGCGCGCCGAACTGCTTAACATGTTGGATGCCGCGTTTCTGTCATGCTCGGCTCCGGCCAGCCAGACCACATGACGTAACGTCAAGAATCAGCTAACTGGATCATCGCGGCGGACCTGATTGGACCGTCCGGCTGGCGCCTGCCAGAGCCCCCGCAAAAGCAGGCGCCGGCCTTTTAGCGCTTGAAAGATCGAGCAGTCATATTGTTTCGTCTTGTCCCCATCCAGACACGAGGCAGTTGCGATGGAAGACACCAAAGGCGGCGCAAACCACACGTCCGTTGAGATAGTCGAGGCCATGGGCGAGTGGTTCGTCCGTGTTGTTGGGAACGGCGAAGAACTTACCCGATCATTCGACCTGGAATCGGTCGCCCTTGCCTTCGCGGAAAGCCAGCGGATACGCCTGGGGCTTAAGGACTTCAAGCGGATCTGACCCGACTTCCGCGTTCACACCATAGCCGCCTAAGTTCAGTTTGCTATTGATCCGTTCGGGGTCGCCCTATGTCGTGCCAATCAACTTCCGTTCTTCACCATAAGACGGCAAGACTAAAGCCTTGCACCACGCAAGCAAAGGTCTGACGTAACCGCCTTGGTTCCGTACTTGTCCGTTGGACGTTCCGTTATTTTAGCTAATCGGCATATAAGCGGGCCGTCACTGGCTGACGGGCCGCCTGTTTTTTGGTCTACAGCCGAGCCGGGGCCAAAAAGAACGCATCAATTTTGGCGTCGCTCTTGCCCAGCGTCGCAAAGCCGGTCGCCATCATTGGCTTAGAATAGATCAGGCCCGGTTGCGTACTGGACATTGCTCAAATAGAGATGGGACAAATCAGACAAAAGGACCGACACATTGACAGAAGAATCCGACCGCCGCGCCGCCGAACTAGCCGAGCTTACTGCGGAGATTGTGTCCGCCTCCGTAAGTAAGAACCCTGTACCGGCTACCGGCCTGCCTGAACTAATCGCATCCGTGCACAAGTCTCTGTCCGCGCTTGGTATGCCGATCGCACCTATCGTTGAGCCGCAAACTCCCGCGGTCAACCCAAAGAAGTCGGTGACGCCAGACTTCATTATCTGCCTCGAAGACGGCAAGAAGTTCAAATCCCTGAAGCGGCACCTTAGCACGGACTTCGGTCTGACGCCGGACGCCTATCGCGAGAAGTGGGGCTTGCCGCGCGATTCCGATGACGGCTCCGAATTACGCCGCTCAGCGCTCGCAACTGGCGAAGTCCATCGGGCTTGGGCGCAAGGCTGAACCCGTCGCACCAGCCAAGAAGGCACCCGCGAAGCGGAAAACCAAAGTGACCGCCACCACCTGACGCTACGTAACGACTCAGCTATGTCAAGGCGCGGCGGATCCCAATCCCGCCCGGAGCCGGCGCCATTCGGATCAGCTCCAGCGAGGGCGCCGGCCTTTGTTCTTAGCGTGGCGGAACTCGCCGGGCGAAGAAACCCCAACCACCTCAAGCCCGGCGAGCCTACACCTGATCAAAGTACCCGATCAGGACCGGGACCAACCGGCACCACGACCGAAGCAAGCGCAATGCCAGCACTTTGGTCCCGAAATGGGACAATGCCGGGTTCCCTCGCTAGCACCCGGGTTTCTCTTCAGAAAAACCAACGTAGAACAAAAACCCTGTGAGCTTTCGCCACGGAGCCGCCGCGCCAAGGCAGAGAACCGTTCCGCTTATCGCCATGCCCCGGTCTACGTCGCAGGGGTTGAGGAAAGGAAAACTTAGGAGGAATTAAACCCGCTCGCAGATCGGGCGGGCCGCTGACGCTGGCGCTCAACCGCGCCGCTCGCGATCCCGGCCGCGTCGTCCTGCGCAGGGCTGTTAGCCCCGCTCGGCCAGCCGGGCAGGGATGCTCGGCCGCAGGTGCACCGGCCCGCCCNCGGGGGATGTCTTCAGGAAGAAGACGAGGAAGGACGCAGCGATCAGCGGTGTCCGCAAAACCCTTGAAGGAGCATCCCCATGGAACTGAAATTTGTCGACCCGCGCGCGCTGAAGGATAACCCTGACAAGGCGCGACGCTCGAAGTCGAGTCCGCAGGCCGACGCGCTGCTGCTGGCTACGATCCGTGCCGTCGGCATGGTGCAGCCGCCTGTCGTCGCGCTGGAGACCGATGGCGGCAATGGCTACGTCATCGATGCCGGCCATCGTCGGGTGAAGCAGGCGATCGCGGCCGGTCTCGAAGAGATCGCCGTGCTGGTGATCGAGAGGGCCGAGGATGGCGGCGCCATGCGCTCGCTAGCGGAAACGCTCGCTCACGAGCAGCTCAATCCCGTCGACCAATGGCGCGCCATTGAGCGGCTGGTCGCGCTCGGCTGGACCGAGGAAGCGATCGCCGTCGCTTTGGCGCTGCCCGTCCGCCAGATCAGGAAGCTGCGCCTGCTGGCCAACGTTCTGCCGGCCATGTTGGAGCAGATGGCCAAGGGCGACATGCCCAACGAGCAGCAGTTGCGCACCATCGCCTCGGCTTCGCTTGATGAACAGAAGGAGGTCTGGAAGAAGCACAAGCCCTCCAAGGCCGATCCCCAGGTGTCGTGGTGGAGCGTGGCGCAGGGCCTGACGAAGCGCCGCATGTACGCGCGCGACGCCAGCTTCGGTGACGATCTCGCCCAGGCCTACGGCATTGCCTGGGTCGAGGACCTGTTCGCTCCGGCCGACGAGGACAGCCGCTACACGACGGATGTCGAGGCCTTTCTTGGCGCCCAGCAGGAGTGGATGGCAAACGCTGTGCCCAAGCGTGGCGTGATCGTGGAAGCCGGTCAGTGGGGCGAGCCGAAGCTGCCGGCCAAGGCCGAGCGTCTGTACGGTAAGCCGTCGAAATCCGATCACACCGCCATGTATCTCGACCGCGACGGCAAGGTGCAGTCGGTCGCGTATCGTATGCCGGCGGTCAAAAAGTCCAAGGACAAGAATGGCGCTGATGTCGAGGCCGATGGCGATGATATGGTGGTTACGGCAAAGCCGCGTCCGGACGTGACGCGTAAAGGCATGGAGATGATCGGCGACCTTCGTACCGACGCACTGCACGAGGCGCTGTCGCGCGCACCGATCGAGGACGACACGCTGATGGCGCTGCTCGTTCTCGCCTTCGCCGGCCAAAATGTGACAGTGGCATCTGGCGCCCGCGACATCTCCTATTACGGGGCGGCAGGCCTCGGCGAACATGCCGCGCGCCTGTTCGACCAGGAGGGCAAGTTCGCGTTCGACATGGACACGCTGCGCATTGCCGTGCGTTCCTTGCTGATCGACGTTCTGTCCTGCAGGGAAAATCGCTCGGACAGCGGCGTTGTCGCCCGTGTCGCCGGCGACGTCATCGCCGCCGACAGCTTCTTAGCCAACATGGGGACGGAGGATTTCCTGTCATGCCTGTCGCGACAGGCATTGGAAAGCGCCTGCGCGGATACATCCGTCCTGCCCCGTCAGAAGGTCAAGGATACCCGTGCGGCCCTTGTCGAGCATTTCAAGGAAGGCCGCTTCGTCCACCCGTCGGCGCGGTTTGGGCCCACTCCGGAAAAGCTGACCTCCTGGCTGAAGAAGAACGAGGCCAGGGAACAGCCTGACGACGGCACGCCGGAGGACCAGGACGAGCTCGACGGCGATGCGATCGTCGATGCTGCACATGACCATGTCGGCGACGATGACGCTGCGCAGGACGAGGACCTCACGGACGAACAGACCGAGCCTTACAAGGTGGCCGCCGAGTAGGCGGCTGCGCCTTACCTTTCCCTTCGAACGATCATTCCGCCGCCGGCACATCACCGGCGGCGGTTCTGTTTCCACCATGAGCACCACGGAGAAAACTATGTCCGCCCAATTAATCTATGACCTTGTTCCACTCGCATCCATCGTGACTTATTCCGACGGATCCCCACGCCCGCCAGAGCGGCATCGCAAGAAGGTCGCAGCCTGGGAAAATCTCAACGGCGGCGGTCGCCTGATCCGCAAACAGGCCGAGGCCCGCGTCGGCAGTACGACGCTGCCCGCCTCGATCACCCTGCACAAGGGCGACTATGGCAGTCAGGGAACCATTGTGCTGCGCGTCCACCAGACGTTTTCGGTGAACAGCGACCTGAAGTTTTCGGTCAAGCAGCGGCCCGCCATCGGCTCCGTCCTGGTGCTCGACCGCGCCGGCGACGATGCGGAGCTTGTCTATCTTGCCGCCAATCGCGCGGCCGCCGAGGAATGGCTGACCCGCCACGGCTATCCGAACGCCGTGTTTCAGCAGGTCGTGGCCGACACCGTAGCGGCGGACACCGTAGAAGGGAGGACGGCAGCATGACTGCGCGAACTTCTGAAACCCATGTCGTCGAACCCCCCGGTTCTCCGGAAGTTACTTTTGGCCGAAGCGCCGATGGGCTTTGCGTTGCCCTTGTCGGTGAGCACGCCTTCGCCATGGCTCCGGCCCGCGATGGCCGGCACTATCTTGTCACGGGCTGGCGTATCCGCCGGCCCATGGCCGAATGGACGCGCAGCGATTTCTACGGCCATGCCGGAGAGCTTGCCGACGAGGCGGCGTTTCGCGCGCATGTCAAGGAGAGCGCCCTCCACCAGCAGCAGCGCGCGGCTCTCGGACGTCGCGAAATCCACTCCCGTGCCCACACGCCATGGGGAACGTCGCAGGGAGCGACCGTCTATGCCGAGGGCGTCGTGGCTCACTCGACCGCAGGCCATGGCGGGTTCCATCTGTCGGCGGAGCGAAATCGCAAAGTCCATCAGATGCTCCGTGCCAATGATGGCTGGTATGAAGAGGATTGCCATTGGGCGACCGTCGCCCAAGCCTTCCCCCAACTCTTCACGGACTTCGAGAGGGCTTGTGCGGAAAAGTCGATACGCGACTGGTACCCGGATGCCTGGGAGGCGATCCACGGGAGGGTGCTCGAACCCGGCCAATCCGCGAAAAAGGACGAGCGGGCATTTTTCGAGAAGCATACCGATGACTGGATCGTGGTGTCGGCGATCCGTTCCGGGCACCAGCCCGGTTTCACCGAGGTTATCGCGACCCCTGGCGGCAGGCGCGGACCGGGCACGGAGGAACGTCGCTTTCTCGTTGCGACCGACGAATACCATGTCGGCCGCTTTGGATTCGTCATCGACGTTGCGCGCCATCGCGTCTATGGCGGGCCCTCGAGCTTCATGGATTGGCAGGGGAGGGAGACATAATGTCCGTCTCCGGTCGCCGCGCACAGCTCTTTCGCATGGAGGAGGCTGGGCGCCAGACACAGCGCCAACTCGAAATGATCGACCGGCAGATCATGAGGCGGATGAGGCGATTATTCCGCAATGCCCCAGCGTACCGAACCCCAACGCCGAACCCTGCTGATGCCAGGACCTTTCTGGAACGGTATCGATCGAACCTTGCCGCGATCACACAGGAAAGACAGCACGAAATCGATGCGCTTTCACGCAAACTGGCCAGGCAGGACGCTGCAATCGCAGCACTGCGTGACAGGATCCCGCAGGACCTGCTGCGTGCCTAATACTGGTGTCTGATCAGCGCTTGCGGACGAACTCCGTTCGCAACACCAGCCCCTTGATCGCATCATGTCGGCAATCGATTTCTTCGGGATCGTCGGTGAGCCGGATCGACTTGATCACGGTCCCCTGCTTCAGGGCCTGGCCGGCACCCTTGACCTTGAGGTCCTTGACGAGGACGACGGAGTCGCCGTCGGCGAGCACGTTGCCGGCGGCATCGCGCACTTCAATTTTCCCGGCAGAAGCTGCAATGGCAGCCATCTCCGATGCTGGTCGCCATTCCCCTGTCGTGTCGTCATAGACGTAGTCGTCATTCTGATCGGTCATTGCTGCCCTCGTTTCGGAGGTGAACACGCTACGCGGCCAGCCCGACATGGGAGCAGGCCAAAGAGTTGATCCGCAGCGGCGGACCGGCGCAGCTCATCTATACCGGCAGGAGCCGAAGTTCAAACCGCTGACGTCCCTCGCGCAGCCTGGCGGGCAGGCGGATTGGCGGCGGGAATGAACACTGCATTTCCTCGCGCATGCCGATGTCCGAATTCATCCCTTGCCGGTCTTCCCGGCGGGTTTGCTGCGGTCTGAACCGGCGGCTGTCCGCTTCAAGGCCGCTATCGCGCCGCGGGGCGGCCGGATCCCGCCGATCTCGGCAAGGCTGGCCCGCGTCCCGCGCAGGGCCAGTGAAGAACTGACCCCGCTTGTCCGCAAGCCAACCTCGCTCGCCTGGCAGGCTCCGGACCCTGAAGCGTCCAGCTTCCGCCGGTTCCTTTTGACCGCACCCGCAGGAAAGACCGGCAAGGGCCGGAACACCTGAAGGGCATCGCTAGAAAGGAAAGCTCAATGTCCAGTTCAACCCGCTCCACCAAGGCCAAGGCCCGCGTCGTCCAGCTCCGCAAGGGCACAACCCTCGAAATGGTCCGGCTCTGCTGCCCGGATGGCCACCAGGCCACCCTCATTTCCGAAAGCTTCGGCCTCTCCATCCTCGACAGTGACGGCATCCGTGAATTCCATGAGCGCAGTCTGATCGAAAGCGCCGATACGCTCTCCGAGGGCCTTTCCGAAAAGGCCATGCAGATCCACCTGCAAAGAATCGTCGGCTCTTATGTCGGCTCGGCCTTTGGAGCAGGCCAGTTCTACTCGAAGGCCGTCACCGAGGCGAAGGATGCCACGGCCAGGCTCGCCAATGACACCCGCGACGAGGACATTGACGGTCCGGTCGGCTTCGACAGCAAGGCCCAGCGCAAGCGCGAATTCGCCGCTGAAATGGGCCTTCAGGCACATGCCCTGCGCATGGCCGCCGAGGGCGCCGTTGCCGCCTACGAGCACATCGTCGGCGAGAGCTGGAAGCCCTACGAACGCCAGACCGAGAACCCCGGCCAGACCGTCAACCGGCAGGCAGCCGATCTCCAGATGGCGGCCCTTGGCTAACTGCGATCGGGCGGAGCTTCGGCTCCGCCCGATCTTCTCATACTGAGGCTGGTGTCCGTTCGGGAGCCGGCCTCTTTGCTGTGCCAAAGGCACCCGGCTCAAAGATGGACACGGCAAGTGATTAAGGCCGCGCCAATCGCGGCCGTCACGAATGATGGTCCTGCTCCGGTTCTCGTCCCGCGAAACGGCTGCGCCGTCCTCCACTGACGTTGCGGCCCGCAAGCGATGGTTCTCAGCTTCCCCATCGATCCTCCGCGGGTTCGCGGACCTGCGATCCTGCGCGTGCGGACCTTGTGACGGCCGCGATTGGCGCGGCCTCGAATGGAGGTTTGAAATGGACAGGAACAACAACAAGCCCCGCGTCGACATCTACGCGAAAATCACCGATCGTATCGTCGCGGATCTGCAGAAGGGCGTGCGTCCCTGGGTCAAACCGTGGAGCGTTGCGAATACGACCGGTCGCATCACACGGCCGCTCCGTCACAACGGCCTGCCGTATCAAGGGATCAATACACTGCTTTTGTGGTCGGAGGCGGTCGCGAGGGGCTTTGTCTCTCCGGTCTGGATGACGTTCAAGCAGAGTGCGGAGCTCGGGGGTCATGTTCGCAAGGGCGAGACTGGCTCCATGGTTGTTTACGCCAGCCGCTTCACCAGGACCGAAACCGACGCGCATGGCGAGGAAGTCGAGCGGGGTATTCCGTTCCTCAAGGCCTACACGGTGTTTTGCGCCGACCAGATTGAAGGTCTGCCGCCGCACTATCATGCGGCACCACAGCCTGCCGCCGATCCTGTCCAGCGCATCGAGCATGCCGACCGTTTTTTCGACAACACCGGAGCGGTTGTGCGGTATGGCGGAGACAAGGCCTATTATTCTCCCTCTTCCGACCATGTGCAGTTGCCGTCACCGGAATTTTTCCGGGACATGGCTTCATTTGTCGCTACGAGAGCGCACGAGACTCTGCATTGGACATCGGCTCCTCACCGGCTGAACAGGGACCTCAGCCGCTACCACAAGGACCGCACGGATCGCGCGCGGGAAGAATTGCTCGTGGAGTTGGGTGCCGCGATGCTCTGCGCGGACCTCGATATCGTCCCTGAGCTGGAGCCGAGGCCCGATCATGCCGCCTATATTCAGGGCTGGGCCAGCCTGCTGGGCAGCGACAAGCGGGCGATCTTTCAGGCGGCCGCCCACGCACAACGCGCGGTCAATTATCTCCACGAGTTCCAGGCGCAGGCGGAAGAATTGGCGAGCGCGGCCTGACGGGGTGCCGAGCCCGCCTCGATCCGCTTTCGCGTCATCAGTCCGGGCGCGGGAGTCCAATCGACCCCCTCGTCCTGATGGCGGCACACGGTTATTTTTGCGCTATATTCGCCGATACTTCCTGGAAGCGGCCGTTGTCTGCGACCAATCTTGGCTGGTTGCCTCGCCGAATGTGCTGCCCTTTGCGCGAAATCCCTCAACGTCGCTGAGGGCAAGCATTCGGCATCGATTCCCACTCTACCCCCGCACCGCCGTCGACATCTTGACGTGGCCGGCCAAGAAGGCCCCGACTCGCGGCCGGCCGTTCGGGCGGTAACCCGGGTCCGAAGCCTGATCAGCCGGCCGGTGCCGGCGTCCGGCCCAAAGATGCCTATCGATGTCCGCTATGCGGCCGCTCCTGCTTGAACAGCAGATTATCGGGCTCCTGGGACTCGCCTCGCGGCCCGTCATCGTTCGACCGATATGAGGAGGGCGGGTGCGTCTCTTTCCGTTTCCGTCGTTCTACAATGACGCGTGACGGGGACGGCCAGGCATGATGGTCCCTGACATTAGTCGAAGTTGCGGTGATCATGCCGATGGGAGCTCGACCGTCGTCTGTCCGGCGGTTTCATGGAAAGGCGCACCACCTGCGTCCTCGATGGGGCTGGTCTGACCGAAGGCCGTCTTCGCTTCGCTGCGCCTCGTTCTTAAACCCGCAACAGCCGGTCGCGACTTTCTTCCCCTGGCGGCTGCGCCGCCATTCCGCGCGCAACAAGAAAGCCTCCCCCTGGCTGCCCTTCACTGTCGTTGCGGCCCTAAGGACCACCCCATGCGCACGCGCAATGGGGACCCCGGTGGGTGCGGGCCGATCGCCTCCGGTCCATCGACCGCCATCGAGGTCGCGGTGGTCGCGGCCCGAGAAACTCACGGAGACGACAAATGGCTACCATCGGCACATTCACCTCAAACGGCAACGGCTTTTCCGGAGCCATCAAGACCCTCAACCTCAACGTCAAAGCCAAGCTGATCCGCGTCGAGAACCCTTCCGACAAAGGCCCCCACTTCCGCGTCTACTCGGGTAGCGTCGATCTCGGAGCCGCCTGGCAGAAGGTCTCCAACGAGGGCCGCGACTATCTCTCGGTCAAGCTGGACGACCCCAGCTTCCCCGCTCCGATCTACGCTACCCTGATCGAGGTGGAAGGCGAGGAAGGCCTGCAGCTGATCTGGTCTCGCCCCAACCGCGACTGATCGCCTCGACGAGGGCTCCGCCGCAAGGCGGGGCCTTCGGCCGTTCCCAATCCAAGCCCGCAGGCGGAACGAGAAAGCCCGACGAAGCGATGGCTGCGGAGCAGGGACTCGGGTCCCGTCTTCTGGTCGCGTCTCAGTTGGGCTCAGTCGTTGTGAGGAGTCCTGATCGCCTTGGCCGACCTGAAGGTTCCCTATTCAGTTTCAGGCGAAGAGGCTTCAAGCGCCAGCACATCCAGCCCCTCAATCTCCTGCATCACTTTTCCGGCGATACCCTGCAGGTCACCATACATGCCGACAGTCGACTCGATCACCCCTTGGATCTGCGCCTCGCGCTTGGCCCACAGGCGTGTTGTGACCTTGCGTTCCTTGGCGAGGTCCTCTTGCATATCCGAGAATTTCTCCACGATCGCCTCGACACGGTGGCGGAAGCGCGGACCGGTCAGATAGCCGTAGACCTGTTCCATTTTGGTGGCCTGGCCGTCCTGGGCGAGGCGGGAGTTCGCCAGCTCGATCAGGGATTGCCGAAGCATGATGGCGATCGGGATCGCACACTTGGGATGGGCGACATAAACTCCGTCCACAAGATCGAAGGTTTCCACGCCGGGAGGCAACGCTTCGGAGATCATCAGCGCAATATCCGCTTTCGCGGCTCGTTGATCTCCTCTGAGTTTCCCAAGCCAGCCCTGGCTCCAGTTCTTGGTGCGTTTCGATTCCCATAAAATGGCGCCGCATGGCTGGCCGGCGGGTCCGACCACGCGGTGTAGGACATCTCCGCCGAACTCGCCCTTGGCGACCGGTTCGATGGTGTCCATCGGGAACCGGCTGGCAATGAGAGACTCGAGCTCAAGCTCGAGGACCTCGCCCTGCAGCTGCTGAGAACCCTGTTCCGCACGGCGCTTCAGCTCCTCGATCTGGCGCTGCATGCCGGCGATCTGTTCTTCTTTTTCGGCAACCTTCATTTTGAGGCCGTCTTCGGCTTCGGACCTCGCCTTTACGCGAACGGCGTTCAATCCTTCCTGGATCTTCCTTTCGATGGTCAGCGCCATCTCGCGCTTTTCATCGTCAAGCGCACGCTGCTGTTTCACGAATTCCGCCTGTTGCTGCTGGGCCTCGGCGAGCTTTTCGTCGCGCGCCTTCAACGTCGCCTCCAGCTCGGCAAGCTTGTTATCCCTGTCCTCCAGGTCTACCGAAAGCAGCAATTTTGCCTTGCGTGCTTCCTCGACCGCGATTGCGGCACGCTCAAGCTTGATTTGCTCAGCGACCTGATTGCCGATGTCCTCTTTGGCGGCGTCGATCGCGGCCTGCTCGCGTTTAAGCTTTTCCTCCCGGGCCGCCATGGACGCGTTGCTCTGCTCCAAACGCCGTTCATAGTCCTCGCGAGTCGCGGCAATCAGCGGCGCCGCGAGCGACTCGTTGAGCTTGATCTCCGTTTTGCAGCTCGGGCAGCTGATTGTCGGTTCATTGAGAATCCTGGGCTGCACAGTCATTTGGCGCACTGACTCACTGAGGGCTGATGTAGTTTCAGACTATATATTACCGCTCTTTTTTGGAAAAGAACAAAGAGCGAACAAGGGTGTTATCCCCAGCGGTAAGGACGGAACGCCGATTTCGTCGTCGAATTCCCGGCAAAACGGCACGGTGAATCCGCCGTCTTCTACGAATGACTGTTTCTCTTTTGCGATCTGATCGGCATTCCGCCGGAACGTGACCCGAGAATGAAATCAAACACGGCTTGAGGCTGACCCAGCGCTGTCGCCTGCAAGGCTGCCGGAATCCTTGCTGCGGCTTCGGCCTGTTCGGCAAGCACGGTGAGTGACATGCCGAGCGCGCATTCGAAGGCGCGATCCGGCGCGTTCATCAGCCGACGAAGGAGCGCCGCGGCGCGTCCGGCATGACGCACCGCCGCCGCATGCTTGCCCTCGCGGATCTTCACGCCGGCCGCCGATAACAGGATCAATCCCTTGAAGAGGATCCGAAGCGGAGCGCCTCGATCTGCAACCTGCCAAAGACCTTCCCAAGCCTCATGGGCTTCCCAGTAATAGCCATGATTGAAGAGGTCGATACCCCAGAGGAACATGTCCGAGTCAAGCGACGCCTCTTCAGCAATCTGAATTGCTTCGCTGTGATAGCTGTGTCCTGCAGGATCGCGCACGGGATGCGGCTGCCGGCCGGGAAGATACGCATAGGACGGAAAATTCTTTTCCGGTAGCCAGCGCGGGCGCAACGTCGAACTAATAGCCATCAAAGACGCATTTTGTCACTTGGCAATCAATTACGATAGAGGTGATTTGGCCGCGACGGGCGGAGCCCGCAGGCCGGTCGCCCCTCGTCCGGTACTATGGAACAGGAACCCCTTGCGGGTTGTCTCCAGGCAGTCTCGTGTGCCTGCGCGTCTGCCGCCCAGCGCAGCTTGAAAGGGTGCTCCCGACCGAGCGGCGTCAGACGGCTGGCCTTGTGACAGCCCCGACGCACAGCCCGGCGTACCGCGCGGCAACTTCGAGAGCATCTCATCTAACCCCCACATTTTTCCGCTATTCCGGCGATACATTCCTCGAGACGCTCCAGGCGGAATTTCGCAATGCGAAGTTCGTTCCCGGCTTCGAAACGTCGATGGCGTCCCTGAGGTGTGGTCGCAATGAGGTTGCGCTCAAGTTCGGCAATGTGCGCACGCACCTGTTGGGCATCATCCTGACGCAACGCCTTGATCCATCCACGCCCGCGCATCAGTCTTCCTGCCAGTACCCCGAAAGTCATGCCCGAGTTATGCCACCGAGACCCTAATTTGCGGCAAGCCGAAACAGTCGAAATTTAACTTCCGCTGACGCGATTATATTTTTGACAAGGCGTTCATCCGGTGGAACGGGACCAGGCTCGGTGAAGAACCTTTACCGGCCTTGCTCGATTGAACTCGTGCCCTTGGGCGCGAAGAAACACGTCCATCTGAACCTCTGGTAGGCCTCGAACTTCATATGCGGAATGATCGTTCGATAGAACGTCATCAATCGCTCACAGAGATGATAGTGATCATCGGGGGAGGCTTGG
This sequence comes from Mesorhizobium sp. L2C066B000, assembly GCF_000502335.1. Taxonomy (NCBI): domain Bacteria; kingdom Pseudomonadati; phylum Pseudomonadota; class Alphaproteobacteria; order Hyphomicrobiales; family Phyllobacteriaceae; genus Mesorhizobium; species Mesorhizobium sp. L2C066B000. The sequence continues at coordinate 136,002 of NZ_AYWZ01000016.1, read as the reverse complement.
ACACGCTCCCTAGGGATAAACCACTCTGGCTCTTGTGGCTCATTCAGATATGAAGGGCGAGGCAGGCTGACGTAATAGCCGTCTTTCGTCTCCCTGACATCGCGAGGGTCTATCGGATGGCAATCTTTGTTGCCGCAGCAATCATAGAGCAGGACCGGGTCTTTTTTGCCGGTATACCAGTCGTGAGCATCCGCATTGCCAGTTAAGACAAGCCACGCCAGCGCGATACGTCTTCGTGGCTGTCTCATGACATCCCCCCACATGCCGCATAGCATATATTAGCGAAGTCTAATTGTCATCCTGGAGCCGCATGCGGTCGAAGCCGCCAACGGGTTTGTCAAATATACAATCGCCGCCGCTCATGCGAGGAAAACAAAACCGTGCGGCAAGAGAGGGTGGCGACAGGATTGTCGTGGGCCTTGATGCGAGGGCATGTCGAGCAGTTCTTTCTCTCAGCCGCAGGCAAGACGATGCTTTCGCGCCGAGGCGTGCCTCATGAAAGGGCCGGAGAGTTGGGCTGGTATGTGGATAATCAGCGCTGGTGTCTTGCCGATTGCGCCAGCCGGCGCGCACTCTCGCCGCCATGGTGGCGGAGCATGTTGAATTGGCCTTGTTTGAGCAGTCGCTCGGCAATATCGAGGGCCTCAATCGACCGTTCTGTGATCGTGTGGCTGACGCTGCGGAAAAAACCGCAGGGTCGGTTCTGTTCGATGTTCGCGTCGACGGCGATGTCTGCGTACAGCGGATGGCTGCGATTGGATATGGCGTAACCGGCACTGCGGTAATCGTGATGGAGAAGAACGGACAACTTAGATGCGCATCGATCAACGAAGACACCGCGCTTTTGGTGGCGGAATTGGCTGCCTGGAATGCGTCTCCGCTGCGTGAGCAAGCGAGGGTTGACCACCGCTCAACGGCCAGCATCCTGCTAGCCAAGCTTCGGAACTCAGGTCACTTCGCCCGTTTCTAGCCGGCTCAGCGCTGCTCGTACCCGGCGGCCAGATTTCTCCTCGGCTCACACAGGACCGGATGGCTGCGGTATAAGCGCACGATGGAGCTGGCCATATCGTCCAAAGGTCTCCCGATGGCGTTGATTGTGGAGCGGCGGCTGCGTCGCTTCGATTGAGGATAGCCCGAATCTGGCTGACCTTTCAGGCAGGAGCGAGTTATGCGACCTCGCCTTTCACGCCCCGCCAGCGGCTCGTTCAAGCCACTTGGTCAACGTAGCCTAATCGCGTACCAAGAGTTCGTGCTCATCCAGTTGGCGCGCCTTGGTGCACCAAAAATGCCAGAGAAGAAAATTCCCCAAAATGCTCGACAAAACCTATGATGCCGCCACGGTCGAACCGAAGATCGCCCAAAAATGGGATGAGGCAGACGCTTTTCGCGCCGGTGCGAACGCCAGGCCGGGCGCGGAAACCTTCACCATCGTGATCCCCCCGCCGAACGTCACCGGTTCGTTGCACATGGGGCATGCGTTGAACAACACGCTGCAGGACATCATGGTGCGGTTCGAGCGCGTGCGCGGCAAGGATGTGCTCTGGCAGCCGGGCACAGGATCATGCCGGCATCGCCACGCAGATGGTGGTTGAGCGTCGGCTGGCCGAAAAGCAGCTGCCGGATCGCCATAGCATGGGCCGCGAAGCCTTCATCGAGAAGGTCTGGGAGTGGAAGGAAGAATCGGGCGGTGTGATCTTCAAGCAGCTCAAGCGTCTCGGCGCATCCTGCGACTGGTCGCGCGAGCGCTTCACCATGGACGAGGGTCTGTCGAAGGCCGTTCTGGAGGTCTTCGTCACGCTCTACAGGCAAGGCCTGATCTATCGCGACAAGCGACTGGTCAACTGGGATCCGAAGATGCCAGCAGCGCGAGTATGGCGATGCTCGCCAAGCCAAAGAGGGTTCCGCGCGCGATCGCGGCCTTGATTTCCGATGACATCGCCGTGAAGCGCAGCCCATCATAAATTGCCGTCCTCATCGACTCGCGGGGAAGAGGGGAAGAACGAACCTTCCACTTGCAGCGCCAAATAGTAGCCAAGGGTACGAAATAGGTGAGCGTTGTTACGGCGAATGCCGCCATAAGGCCAAATGAGGCAACCACAATGCCGCCGAGCGCCGGACCCACAGTCCGGACGGTGTTGAAGCCAACAGAAAGCAGGGTGACGGCAGCGGGAACATCGCGTCGATCCACGATATCGCCAACCGACGCTTGCCAGGCCGGATCATTGAGAGCACCGCCGCTTGCGATCAAGAAGCTGAAGCCGAGGATCATCCACGGACTGACAAAGCCCAGCGCCACGGACGCGGTCAGCATCGCGGACGCAATCACCATAAGGCACCGACCGGCGAACATGACCCGGCGCCGGCTGAAATTGTCGGCGAGAGCTCCGGCAAAAACGGACAGGACGAAAGCGGGCAGGTTCGATGAAGCCTGCACCAGCGCAACCATCAGATCGGAAGTCGAGATCGTTGCCATCAGCCAGCTGATGGCGACAGTCTGCATCAACCAGCCGAGGCTTGAAACCTGCGTCGCGAGCCAGATCGAACGAAAGGTCGGCTGCAGAAGTGGCCCAAAGGTCGTTGGTGCAGCCAAATCTTCGTTTGATCCAGCCACCCTACTCATTTTGCGAACCTTTGCTTTCCGTTATTGTCGTTTAGCATGTAATCTAGGCTGAACCGTGGCGGCGGGAAGAATAGATGGAACCCATTTGCCTCCGACAAATGTGTGGCCACAGTTGCTCCTGACCAGTGGTCGGGCGGCCGAGACGCAGACGTGGGCCAGCTCACTCGCCTTCGACGACATCACCTGGGTGAAGCCCGGATTCATGCTTGTCGTTTGACGCGCCATGCTTCATCAACGCGCACTTTGCGGAGCGATGCCTTTTCGCGAAACGCTACCCTGTTTTTTCGCTGAAAGCTCGCTCACCAACGGCGTTCGATGCGTTGAGTGTGGCTTGGGAGAGTGAGGACGCTTGCAGATCTTTGACAGGATCGATTCCCTGATAGACGCAGGCGATTGTCGGTCCGCGATCCAAGAGGCGCGCGCCTTGCTGCTTCAATTCGAACAAAAGTTCGATGCGCTCACATATGCGATCGACGACTTTCTGCTCGATCTCATGACACTGGCTTTCATTGTTGAATGTTATGGACGCGGCTTTGAACTTCTGGCGCGAACGCTTGCCCGTAGAAGACTGGCAAAGGTCAGGCTTTTGTCGGAAGGGGTCGATTTCGCCAGGGAGAAATGACACCCAAAGCTTGCTGGCTGAACCGGCGATCGCGCCGCGTTCCACACAGTGACGAAGGCAATCAACGACGTTCGGCCGCCAAAAAAATAGGGCCATCGGTAAACCGAGGCCCTTTAGGTGTGAAGGTCAAAACCTTCAGAGGGGAACAGCTGATACGATGGAATGGGAGGAAACCATCGCGTGCATCAGCTGTAGGCTTAATGGCTAAAAGTTGTGCAATGCGCAAACACGTTTTGTGCAATGCAGCTATGCAAGAACGGAGAGGGTCCCTCTCCACCCCCAAAATTTGCGCTTGGAATGTTTGTGCTGCTCGCAGGTGCTGATGCCTTCCTCGACACAAGCCGGAGTCGTGGTTGCTGGAGACCGGCCGTCTTTGCCGGATCGGGCAAGCCGCTTGTGGTGTGCCCGCCGCCATCCTGACCTATCCTGACAGACAAAAAGATCAAAGCCAGAACGGCGGCGACGGTGGCATAGCGGAACAGGGATCGTGCCAGAACATGGCGGGAACATTTTTGGCCCAGCGCATTAGTGAAGTTCGCATGCGCGATGTCGTCACCATGCTGGTCGAGGGCAAAGTGGCTGCCGGGTGAATTGTCGAACGTCTCAACGGTTCGCCGAGAATTTCGTCGTGCTCTGGACAATCTTCGCTGTCGACTCCACCCGACCTATCGCCTCACAAGTGCCCGCCGACATCTTGCCACGGTGTCAAGATCACTGACTTCCCACTGGCGACATCGCGCCCGCGCCCGGTACACGAAGCGACTTTGTTCCAAAACCTGGCTCCCGTCGCTCTACCGGCTACCTGTCAAGACGGGATCGCTTCTGCGCGTCGGGCGGATCGCGGCTGATAGCCGCGCATCCGCTTGGCGCGCAGCAGCTCGAGGAAAAGGGCGACGGCTTCGCCCTCGGTATCAAAGGAGTGCTGTACCGTGCGGCCGGTGGTTCCGATCCGGCCCCAACGCCGGACCAGGCAGGTCTGGCCGAACAGGGTCTCCTCGATCGACAGTGCATAGAAGCGCGCCATGTTCCGATCCGCGTCGCGGCGTTCGATACAGAGGCGATAGAGCTGCGCGATCATTGCGGACAGAATCGCGCAGCCGGACGCGCGCGTCCAATGAATGGTTTGAATCAGCGGACGCGGATCGATTCACTCTGGTGATGGATGGAACCGAACGTCAGTCGTTCGGCACCGTCTTTGATGGCCTTCCCCGAAGAGATGTAGCCAATCCTCGTTGGGCCATAGTGCGGGGGGTCGGTCGTACGAAAATCGACGCTGATAGCGCGTCCGGCTACTTCGGCTGCCCGGCAAGGAATTCCGTTATCAGGCCCTGCACCACCTCCTGCATGGTTGTTCTGTTGCGCGCGCAATGGACCTGCAGCTCGATCATCTGCGAGACCGGAATGCGTGTGTGCAGCCGGGCTGTCTCGCCGTCTGCCTTTGGCCTTTCGAGCTTCGCTTTCGCCGCTCGGGCAGACTGGGTTCTCGTCTGCTGCTCCAGCCTGTCGGTTTCGCTGATGCTGGATTCCACTATGGCAGCCATGTTGCGCGAGAACGGATCATCCGAACGGGCGCGGGGTTTCAAGGCAGGCAGCGGCAGCTGGTTTGCGGTCCGATCGCTTTTCTCGTTCATTGCGGGGTGGCTCCGTTCAGTTTGCGGATGATCTCGGCGGTCAGGGCATTTGTCTGGTCGCGAGCGTCCTCGACGGCCTTGTTCACGGGCTGGACTTCGTAAAGCGTCCCGGCGGTTGCGATTGAGGCGAAGGTCGGCCGTTGCGACAAAAAGGTCTCAAGCACGCTGGCGTCGGCCTGCCGCAGCAGCTGGATCGCCGTGCGGAAGGCCATCGTGTTGTGTTCGATCCCCGAAACCATGTTGAGCATCACCGCGTAGGGAATTTCGCGGTGGCGCCCTCCAAGTGAGCGGATGTGCCGGATCAGACCGAGGCACTGCTTGACATCGAAGACGTGCGCTTTCGTCGGAATCAGCACGAAGTCGGCGTTGGCGACGGCCGGGCCGAGTGCAGCCACGGCCGTGCCTTGGACATCGACCAGCAGCAGGTCCTCGGCGTCGGCTTGCGCCAGGCGATCGATCAGTTCGTCGGTCGAGCTGATGGGGATGACGTCGATGTTTGAAAGCGCGTACCCGGCGCGGCGACTGTTCTTGCTCCACTCCACCGCGGACAGTTGCGGATCGGTGTCGAGCACCGTCACCCGATGACCGGCGGCGGCGAACTCGCCAGCGAGCAGGATGGTGGTCATGGTCTTGCCGACCCCGCCTTTGGGAGAGGCCACTGTGATTTGCACCGCGCGTTGTTCCGGCATTGTTTTTTCCCAATGTTGCGTACCTTGGCGTCAAGGCGCATAGGCGATTTGGCGCCAAAGTGACTTTCTTGCATTATGACTATGCGCCGATGCAACAAAGTGCCGAGGCGCATAAGTGTCTGTGTGGCAATATAAATTTGTACATCGGCGCAATGTCCCAGGATGCATGATCGGCTCTGGATCAATTTGTCAGTGAATCAGTATAATGTTTCGTATTGAATTGACAAGATACGCAATTTGGGTCCAAATTGGCTGAGCAGGTCGTCGCTTCGCTTCGACCTGGACCGTCTTCGACGTGAGGCCCATCCGCCATAGCGAGGAATTTTGGACACCAGCGCCGCCCACAAGGACACCCGAAAGCGTTCTCGGATCGACATTGGGCCGGAGGCGGGCGCGCTCCTGGATGAGGCCTGCAAGGTGTTCCAGCTTGACCGAGCGGAGACGTTGCGGCGCATTATCCGGGCCAGCCTGGATGTTGGTCCCGCTCTGTCAGCTGAGAATTCACGCACGGTCGCGGCGTTGGCCTCACAAGTCCGGATGGTCGGCCGAAACCTCAGCCAGCTTCTCCATGCCATTCATTCCGGCCACGCTGCCCCCATGGAGGCGGCGTTGCCGATATGGGAAGCGCTGGATGAGAGGGTGAAAGCTGTCGACGCCGAGTTGACGGCGATGACGATCGCCCATGGCCTGAAACTTCGGAAGGCGGCGCATCTGCTGGATGGTGAGGGCGCGTGAACCTCGACCAGTCTTCCATACAGGCCATAGCCGATCGGATTCGCGCGAGCGCGGCTTTTGAAGAAGAGAACCGCAAGCGCCGGCGTCGGGCCCTGTTGTCCTTTGCTGGAAATGACGATGATGGGTTGTTCAAGACGGTTCGCGGCCGGAAGGGGGAGGGCGGTCTCGGGGCAAGCCAGCCACCGGAACCCGCCGTGCCGCGCTCGTCTCCCGGGGAGCTGGAGCCGCCGCGCGGTAAAGCCGGGCGCCTAAACCTCGCCCTGCCAGCGAAGCGACGGAAACTCGCCGGACCTCGGCCGAGGGCCGCTGCCGACAGGCTGGCGGCCGGGTATCAGCCGGCCGTTCTGAAGGTGATTTCCTACGGGCATGGCGTCACAAGGGCAGCCGCCATCGGTCAATATATCCAGAAGGAGGGCGTCGCGCTCGAGACGCATGACGCGCGTATCCTCGCAACGCAGGAAGCTGTTGCCGAGGAAATGAAACAGTGGGGCAAGGGTTTCGACAAGCGGCGGGAGAGCGAGGATGTGGCGACGTTTCGGCTTTCGCTGGGAGGGCAGGAGAATGCCGAGCGCCTTTCACAGGCAGTTCAGGCAGGTTTCGCCGGCCACGGTTTCGCCTATCGTATCGACACACTGCAGGACGGATCGAGCATCGCGCGCGTCGTCGCGACCATGGCCGGACACAGCGTCGTGCGGGGTGAGAACGAGGACGACAAGGTGAAGCATCGGTTTCACTTTTCGGATCGACGCCAGCAGGATCGCCAGTTCTCGGCACCGACCCGGGCCATGATCGCCTCGCGGATCTCCGAGGCGCTTGGGGTCAAGGAGGATACCGTTTCGGTGAAGCCAATTGGGGAGCCCAGCCACGGCAAAGCCGGTGTCGTGTTCCAGCTCGCGCGCCTTAGCCATGACGGAGCGGCGATCGGCGCCGACGGCGCCGCGATCGCGTCTGAGGAAGCGGTTCGGCAGACCGCGCAGTCCTGGGACAAGACCCTGAATTCCTACAAGCCTCGCGACACCATGCACATGATCCTGTCGGCCAAGGCGGGCGAGGACAGGCAAGCTCTGGTGAGGGCCGCGCGTGGGTTCCTGCATGAGCTGTTCCCCAATCACAAATTCGCCTTCGGCATGCATGCCGATATGGCGGAGGAGGGCGGTCATATTCATGTCCACGCCATTGTTGCGGTGAAGGGTGAGGACGGTGAGCGCTTGCGACCAGGTCCGGCCCAGCTTCGCGAATGGCGCGCGCTCTATGCCCAGCACGCACAAGCGCAGGGCATGAAAATCGTCGCGACCTCCGCGGCCTATCGAGCGTCATCACAAAGCTATGGCCCGCGCGACAAGGCGATTGTGGCCACGGCCGAAAAGCCGCGGCCGGGCAGGGAGGCGCGTGATCGCGCCTATGCCCGTGCAAACCCGCACGTCATCGAGAAGGCCCGCCAGCGGATCAACCACGCAAAGGCAAACCCGATAAAGATTCCGATTTCGGCGCGCCAGCTGCAGGCCACCCAGGCAAGCCTTCGGGACTGGCACTCGGTCGCTGTTTCCGAGCCGAATAACGCGATAGCGAGTCAATTCATTGATCGGATGACGCAAGCCTTCCGATCCGGTACTGTTGTGGTCGCTATTCGAGATGGAAAGGGTGTTCAAATGAGTTCAGATGCCACCGCGGACCAGATGCGGGAAAACCTAAAACAGATCAACGAGACCGTTGACAAGACAGCGGCCATGATGAACGGCCAGACGAAAGCGGAGTTCTTACGGCGCGCAGCGCCCACCATGGAACTGCTGGCGATCCGGACGGATCTCAAATCCCTGCAGGAAGGCGGCGTCACGCATGTCAGCGAAGACCAGGCCCATCGGATTGCCGGCGCGCGCGCCGAAGCTTTGATCCATCGCGCCCAGGAAATCGAGGCCGCTGAGCGGCTTGAGGCCGATCGCGCTCGCGAGATCCGTAATCGCGCCATCGAGCAGGAGATCCGCGACGAACGAGCCGGATCGGCTGATCCGACCTCGCTTGAGCAGGTTGCGCAAGACCGCGAAATGGTGCGCAACGCCGAAAGCATCGCCGCGAAGGAAGCGCGCGAGGCACAAGCCGCAAGCGAAGCCGCGCGATCATTGGCACAGAATCCTAACGAGCGGCTTAATCCCGAGATCGTCAAAGGCGAACGGCTCGAAGAACTGCAGCGCCTGCAGTCGAGGAGCATCAACACCGCTCCGGTCGAAGGCGAAGAGCCGGATTCACAGAAGCCGCAAAAGCAGTAGTTGCCTCGTCATGCACCACTGCGTGGGCTCGTTGTTCCCCAAGCCGGGCTCTGGCAGCGGCTCCGTTCGGCACACGCTCGCCTCCAAACGCAAGATGTACTCCGAGGAAAGACGAGGATTTGACACCTCGTGATTATGCAACCTCCTTCACCCGGATTTCTATATCCAGGTGAGCGGAGGCGGCGATGTTGACGAGCGCGTCAAGCGAGAACTTGGCGAGCTTACCGCGCAGCAGATCATTGATACGAGGGCGCGTCAGGCCGAGCCGCTTGGCGGCTTCCTCCTGGGGAATGCCCCAACGCTGGACTGCCTTACGGATTTCGTAGAGCAGCGCCGAGCGCGCTTTAAGGTTTGCTGCCTCCTGTTCGGTGTCCGCCAGGGCATCCCAGACGTTCTCATAGATTTCTACGTTCATCGTTCTGCCTTCCATCGTTTTAGCCGTTGAGCCGCCAGATCGAGGTCTTTCTTGGATGTGGCCTGTGCCTTCTTCTGGAACGCATGAAGCACCAAAACGCGGTCCTCCAGGGTCGCCAGATAGATGACGCGGAACGCTCCCGATGCCTCCCGAACCCTGATTTCCCTGACGCCGGCCCCCACGATCTGCATAGGTTTCCAGTCGTCGGGATCGTCGCCGCGCTGGACAAGTTCGAGCTGCCAGCCGGCCTCTATCCGCGCATCGTCAGGAAACGCTCGAACATCCGCCCTACTGCTTCCAAGCCATTCAATCACCTTCATCGGGGTGCACTGTATCGGTTTTGATACATGTTGGGTAGAGTGAAAATCAATCGCGTTTTACGGACCAGCAATCAGCTCACGTCCCCACCAAGAACCGGGAGGCGCAACGAAACGGTTCGATGCGCCCGCCATCGGATTAGGGACGCTTCGTCTTGTTCACACTCGACATAGGCACCGAAGGCACAAATCGCTCATTTGTATTCAACTGAATTTCACGTCCTAGCGATCGCCGTGACGTCTAATTTCATCCTGCAGCGCCTCAAGAGCGGCTGACGGTAGCCCGTCGACATCCCCGGTATCCACTGACGGTGACAGGGAACGAGCGCCGGCCTCCACTTCCTGATCGAGCGATGCGAGCAGCGCGGCGATCGACGTGGACTTGTTTCCCGGCCGGACTTGGAATTGCAAGACACTCGCCTTGCCTTCAGACGCACTCGGGTCGGACGTCTTTGATGCTGCCGGCGCCGATCGCCGGCCAAGGGTGGGAAGCGGCCGCGGCGCATCATCAGCCGTCTGATCGGCCCGCTTCGGCTTCAACTCCGGAACTTCAGCGGCGACCTCGCTCTTTGCTTCAGCCTCACCGCCCGTTGAAAGGCCTGAGCTTGGCAGCACCTGTGGTGCGTCCGCGCTGTCGCTCTTTACTTTCGGCTTTAACGCGACGGGATCAGCCCTTTCAGCCGCCGCACCAGTCGCACGCGGCACCGCATCGGCATAGGCTGTATCGCCCGAAGCCGACGCTTCGACGGTATCGGGTTCCCCCAACTCGAAAGGGGCCGCCGGCGCGTTGTTAGCCGCCGCTTCGACCTCCGCCATGGAGCGCAGCGGAAGATCCTGCCATCGTGAGAGAGGCGGAACCTTCAAGCGCCGGTGGCGAAATTCCTGATAGGTCGCCTTATAGGGAGCGTCCTTATAATAGGTGATCTTGCGCACCATGAAACCAGGGGGGCTCGAGCCCAGAACCACGGCCTGCTTCGCCGGCAGTTGCCGAAGCTCCGCCGCCGTTCGGAACGGCCTTTCCTGATAACTTAAACTCTTGTCTCGGCCACCAAATATACCTTGACCAGCCCTGATGATCGGTGTGGGCACCTCGATCGTGGTCGGCCCCAGCATTACAGAGACATGTTCGGAGGTCTCCACGTCGTTCATGCGGATGAAAAGCTTCACCTGACACGCGGTCACCGTGGTGTGCCGCGTCGCTTTTCCATAGACTTCGTCAAGCTGGGCTAGATCCTGCAGGATCAGGACCATGCGAAAGCCATAGCCCGCGTTGATCGCCAGCTTGGAAACGATAGACTCCATTTTGCCGAGCTGGCGAAACTCGTCGATCATCACCAGGACCTGATAGGGCTCGTCCGGGCCTGGCGAGGAAGCCATCAGCACATCATGGATTTGCTGAACCAGGAGTTTGATGATGGGCCGGAACACGTCGAGCTGCGCCACCGAGCAGCCGATGAAGAGAGCCGTCGGGTCCTTGCGAAACTTCGAGATATCGAAATCGGTCGACGCCGTAGCGGCTGCAACGAGATCATTGGTCCAGGGGTTGAGAGCCGCCGTCAGGTTGAAGTAGGCTGAGTTTCGCGTTTCCTTTTCCAGCGCAATGAACTGGTTGAGCCCGTGCACGACCCACGAAGGCAGATATTTTTCCTCGTCATTGCGGATATTCGTCAGCACCCTGAGAAAATCCACGCCGGTCGAAAGAAGCATCGCGACGGCGCGCAAATGACGCTGCCCCTCATAGCGTGGTGACGTCAGCACATAGCCGATCATGGCCGAAAGCAGCTGCCGGCCGGCGCGCGCCCAGATCTCGGAACTTCCTGTCGCGTCGGGGATGATGAAGGAGGAGACCACCGCGCAGTCCGTCGGCATGCGCGCATCGCGCCGGATGAAATCCAGCGGATTATAGCGATGCGAATCCTGCTCGCCGGGCGAAAAGAAAAAGACCTTATCGCCGAGAGCCTGCCGATGCGCACCGAACGCCTCGAAGTTCTCCCGCTTCGGATCGAACCACACCGAGGATCCTCGCCACATGTAACCGTTCGGAATGACAAAGCTGACGCCCTTGCCGGATCGGGTCGGCCCGACCACCAGGACGTGCGCGGGCTCGTCCGAGCGGATCGTCGCCCCACCCATGTTGCCGAGGATCAAGCCTTGCTTTGCCAGCAGGTTTTTCCTTTCGGCGTCCATGATCGTGCCGAACCGCGCATTGCCGTAGTGCTTTGGCTTGCGGTTCAGGCTTGCAAAGACCAGGCCGACGCCGATCGCCACGACAACCGCGACCGCGATCACGCCCCGGATGATCGTCTCGCCCTGCGTGGGATGATAGGTTAGGCGCTGGCTGAAATGCTGCCAGGCAACGAACAGGCCGCTTAGGCTGCGTTGCGCGTTCTGGTATTTTAGAAGCCCCCAGCGCGAGGCGCCTTCAGAGGGCAGCGCGGGAGTCCACCGCCATGTCGCCACCAGCTCGTAGGCCAGGCTCCAAAGGGCAAAGAAGACGGCGAGGCCGATGAGGCCGAGGAGAAGCCTATAAGCGAATACGCGAGACATTCTGGGGAACCTTTCTGGCGGCTCTCCATTCGGTCATGCGGTTGAACCATATCGCCGAAGTTCCGCGCCAGCCGCCCCGGCGCGTTTGTTGGATCACAATCGGCAGGACCGACCGCACGTAATCGATGATCTCTGCCTTGCTCAGCCCAAGCCCAGCCTGCATGACCATCAATGCTAGCTGCTCAAACGCACCGGTCGGGCTGTCCGCATGGATCGTCGTGATCGATCCGGGATGACCTGTGTTGACGGCGCGCAAGAACGAATAGGCTTCCGCTCCCCGGATCTCGCCCAGGAAGATTCGATCCGGCCGCAACCGCATGGCGGCTTGCAGCAGCGTTTCAACGGTCACGTGCGCCAGGCCCTGGTCGCCCTTTGATGCGACGAGGGGCAGATAGTTGGGCTGGTGTGGTTTAACCTCTCGCGTATCCTCAATGGTGAGGATCCGCTCATCCGAAGGCACCTCGTGCAAAATCGCGTTCAGAAACGTCGTTTTGCCCGACGATGTGCCTCCTGAAAGCAAGATCGAATACCGTTCCCGCACGGCCAGGCGGAGGAAATCCTCGATCTTGCCGGCGTCGAGATATTCGCAAAGGGCGCTGTCGGTCTCGCTCAATTCGCCGGGATCCTGGACGGAGATCGTATCGAACGACCCCCGCTTCCGGTAATCATCAAGGCGCATATCCTTCACGACCTGCTTGCGGATCGCGAAGGCGCCTCCTGTCGGCGTCGCCGGCGCAAGCACGCCCTGGAAGCGTTCGCCGCCGGGGAGGGCGGCCGAAAGCAAGGGATTTTCCTCGCTGATCGATTGCGAGGATGATGCCGCTATACGTTCCATGAGGTAAGTGATCGCGGCGCGGTCGAGCTCGGGGACGTCGAAGGGCTCCATATGTGTCGAGCCAACAATTTCGACCCACACAAGCCCAGGCCCGTTTGCACAGATTTCGACCACGCGATCGTCGTCGAGCCAGCGCCGCACCGGCTCCAGCGCCTTATTTAGAAAGACGGTTCTTTGCTGCCCGCTCACGTCGTATCTCCCTCAACGCCTCGCGTACCGGGTCCGGATAGAACTCCGAAAAATCGAGGTCCCGGCGGACGAACACCATGATGCGCGACCCCTGATCGACATGGATCGTGGGCGCGATATTGATCGAATTTCGAAGCGCCTCTTCGGCAATGCGGTTGAGGCTTTGCGAGACCTGTTGCGCGCCGATCTGGCGGGCGCTCTGCAGGTATTGGTTGGGCTGCGTCTGGATTGTCACCGTCTGTCCGGTCTGCGGGTCCGTGTAGGCCTGGTTGGTGTTCGACCCATTCGGGTCGTTGCCAAGGTTGGCGATGAATTGCGTCGCACCGCCCACGACACTTAGAAGGATCGCCGAGCCGAACCGCTCGAAATAATGGTTGTCGACCTCGCCCGGCATGCCGCTGCGACCGAGCTCGTCGGTGCCCGTCGAGCCGAGCTGCACCGACATGCCGTCCGATCGAAGCAGGCGTGTCCACACTATGAACACCCGCGTTTGGCCGGTTGCGAGGCCACTGCGATATTCACCGATAAGGCGGGAGCCAGCGGGGATCAAAACCCTGCGACCGTCGAACGACCACACATCCTCCGACACGACGGCCCGAACCATACCGGCAAGATCGCTCTGGATCGCGGTCTCGAGTACGCCCTTGATCATCGTCCCTTGGGCGACCAGAGCGTCCGTGCGCGGGTTCATCGTGGCTTTCGATGTATCCGCTCCGCTCTGGCTCGCCCTTGCCAAAAAACGCCGATTGGGGTCCTCCTCGCCCTCGCCCGCGTTTACGGCCGCCGCTGCATCCGCTCCATTGCCGCCGAGCGCTGATGCACTGCCAGGCGCATCGCCGCTATCGACGACGAGCTGCTTGGCGCGCAAGCGCTCCCATTTGCGGCGCTCCTCTTCTTCTTGCCTGCGCCGTTCTTCCTCAGCCAGACGACGGGCCTCGGAATCATCCTGCACCTGTGGTGGAGCTGCAGGCGGTTGCAAGGCTGGTGGAGGGGGAGGCGGAACCTCGACCGTCGACGGCGGCTGTGCCGGCGCTGCCGGCGGCTCCTCGGGAGCCGTCGGGATTTTCAGCGTGCCGTTATCAAGCTGGGGACGCGGCGTATCGAGCCCAGGTGCGGGAAACTGTGTGGTGTGAAACTCCTCGCCATCCGACGCCGTCAACAGCGGCTTGTCTGGCGCACGCGTCGCCGCATAGATCATCCAGCCGGCGAAGACCACCGCACCCAGCGGCACCACGATCTTGAAGAATGTGCTCGCCCCGAATTTTGGCGGGGCGACCACTGTTCCTTCCTCGGCGAGCATTCTGTACTCATTGGGAGATGGCATCAGGCCCCCTCACTTTCCGAACAGTCCCACCGCCGACACGCTGCGGCTCGTAAGGTTCGAGCCCGGTCGGTTCGTTCACATTGTTCAGTCTCAGATTGAAGACGCATGTTGCTTCGTTGCCGTTGCGCAGCGTCCATTGGTAATTGACCTTGTCGACGACGATGTACGCGCCCTCGCGGCGATAATTCAGAAGCGTCTCATTGCGCTCGCTATCGACGACATAGATCGCCGGCACTTCCCTTGCCGGATCGAAGCGGAACCAGGTCTTCACGCCGTCGTCGTAGATCACGAGCGGCTTATTTGCCGACGACCCCTTATAGGCATAGGACGAGTTGGCGTTTTCGGCCTTGAAACCCTGCCGGTTCGGCTGTGCCGCCCGGGCCTGGGCCTCGTCCATCAGCGCCGCGTCCGACGCCTCTTCGGGATAGCGGAACTTGATCGCATAGACTTGTTGCGCAACCGGCCGAAACTCGCCGTTGAGGAAGAACACATAGCTGCGCTTGTTGGTCAGGACATTGAGATTCCCGCCCGCATTCTTCTCGATCGGCTTCACAAAGAGCACATTGCCCTTCTTGTTGGGCTCGATGCTCCAGGCCGGGACGTCGCCAGCGCCGAGGGTTTCGATTTTCTCGTCATCGCCGAATTCGATCATGGTCGAGGCGCCATAGCTGGCCGGTACCGACACCACATCGTCCTTCTGATACCAGACGAAGCGAATGCGACTGTCACGAGATCCCGCCCGAGGGGTCTGTTCGGCAAGGGCCGGCTGAACCGCGCAAACGCCGAGCCCGATTGTCATCAGGATGGCGGTGACCTTCATTGCGGTGTCTCCGCGGTGGGTGCCGGCGCCGTCTCCTGATCGCGCCGATATTCGAGCACCTGGAAGCCGAGCGGATTTTGAAAGCGGATCTCGTTTTTGGCCGGCACGCCGGTGTAGCGGAACCGGATCAACGACACCCAATGCCGCTGCACGGTGTTCGCCTGGCTCTTTTCCTCCGTCATGAACCGAACCAGGGCGGTCCTCTGGTTAGGAAACGTCACGGACTTCACGGTCACCGCCACGACGGTGTTTCGCCCGTAGAGCACCACGGGGTTCGCCACCGTATTCGCCGGGCTAAAAAGCTCGACGAGCTCCCTCGAGGCATCACCGGCGCTCAGCAATTGCGCGAGATCGAAGTTGTCCTTCAGCGCCTTCGGATCGTAGGTCTCGCGAGCCTTCACATAACGGACGATATCGAACATCCCCATCGACTCGTCCTGCTGCAAAGGCCCGTCGGCCAGCGGCCTCTTGACCTCGACAAACCCGGTGGATTTGTCGACCACCACCATGTAGGGCTCATAAGTCTTGAGCGGCAGCGCAAGGATCAGCGCGCCCACCGCTGCAACGGCAATGACCGAGGCGACGCTTGCCACACACCACGCCAGAGATCGCGACCAGCGATTGCGCCGCGCGATATCTTTTTCCCAGATTGCCGCATCCACGTAGTACGGCAAGGGAGACTCGGTTTCCTTCGCCGGTCGCCCAGCGCTTTCCTTCACATCGCTCATTGGTGCCCCAAACCTATGCGGGATCCGTCAGCTTTCGGGAAAGCCGTGCATATTCCGCCGAACCCTCATACCTTCTCTGTGCGAGGCTCACGCGCGCCCGCTCGCGACCCACTAGGCGTTCCTGCCGCGTGCTCCAGCCTAAGCGTCCCATCAGCCTGCGCTGACCGGCTTGGCCCATCGCTGCGAAGGCGCCGCCGTAGAAGCGCCCAAACGAAGGCGTTCCAATACCAATTCCGCCCGCGAGCGAGGCGGCAACGTTGGTGATTTGCGATAGCAGCAGCACGCCGACGAGGCAGATCAGGATCAGCGGCGCGGCTTCGGTCAAGGTCGTTGTCGCAGCACCATTCGACCGGTTGACCGCGTCGAAATAGGTCTGGGTGATCGAGATGAAGAAGGCACAGAAGGCGTAGACCAGAATCTGCACGCACATGTACTGCACGATCGCGGTTATCCAGCCGGCAAAGAACCGGGTCGTGTAGCCGAACAGCATAAGAATGATGAACACTGGGGCGAGCGCCAGCAAAAGCCAAAGAAAGATCTTCGACAGGATGATGAGGAAGATCGCATAGCCGATGAGCAGCGCGCCGACGACAAGGATGATCGCCGCCAGTACGTAGCCGCCGAAGTTCAACACGCCAAGGCTCTTGATAAAGGCGGAGGTGGAATTGGCGAGCGAATCCCAGATGTTTTGCAGGGCCGTTTGCACGGAGTTGACGGAGTTCAGCCCGGCCGATGTCCCGGTCACATTGGCCGAAACGCTCGTCAGAAGGCTGTTCCCGATCGCGGAAGGTGTCTCATTCGCGAACGAATAGGCATATGTTTGAAAGTCCCCCCAGCTCGTCGCCAGAGCGTAGATGACGAAGGCGCGGAACAGGCGCCAGACCATCTCTTTTCCCGATCCGGTCGAGGTTCCCTGCCAGATGCCGATGGCCCAGAATATCACGTACAGCGTCAGCATCAGGCCGGCGACACCCACCTGTCCCCCGCCGGTCAGGGCCGACGCGAGGTTCTGGTAGGCTTGCGATACATAGTTATTGCCGAACTTGTCGACCTGCTGCAGAAGCGTAGTGATATTGAAGTTCATTTTTTCGCCGTCCCACCTGGAAACAAAGATGGATCGCTATTGAGTGCCTTCATCGGACCGCACTCGAATGGCTTCTTCGCTCCTGTTCTTGGTTCAGGCGCCGCGAACGCCATCGGCTGCATTGGTCCCTCGTCGCGCGAGCATGGTGCCTTGAGCGGCTTGTGGCCGCACCCGGAGGTGGCGACAGCGCCAATGATGGCGGCCGCTGATAGAAGAAAGCGCACCGTCATTGGCCGGACTTGTATTCGAGCCCCCGCGAGGCCTGGGTGATCAGGTTCATACGATCGATGTTTTCCTGATTGGCGGCCGCCGTAGCTGTGTTCACCGCGCCGATCAGCTCGTTCACGGTCAGACCCGTTTGCACCATGATCTGGCTGTTCTGATCGATCGAGCCCTTGATGTCCTGCGCCGTGCCGATCCGTTGAGCGCCCGACTGAAAAGCGCTGGAACGGGTCTTCACCCCATTTTGCGAGGAGTCGACCAGCCCGGTGACCGTGGCCGCGACGTTCACCAGGGCGCTGTAGTTCTTGTCCATCTGCGTCGTCTGGCCATTGATCAGGCCCGAAATGGTTTTCACCAGCTGCAAGCCATTGATCATGTTCGAAACGATGCCCTGCGATCCATTGCCGAGGCCGGCGAACGACAACGAGCCGCCCGAGATCACGCTACCAAGCGAAGGCGCGTCCCCCATGGAGAAGCCGCCATTGCCCAAGGCCATCTGCGCGAGCTGGCCGGCCTGGCTCGACCGGTCGCCAGTGACTGCCTGCAGCGTCTTTTGCGTATAGTTCATGATGTTGCGGTCGGTGCTGAGGATCTCGCTCGTGGCCGACGCAATCTGCCGAGCCTGTTCCAGATTAGCCTCGTCGATCGTAGGCACCTGCGCAAAGGCGATGCCGCCCAAGCCAAGCAAGAGTGCCGCTGTTAACGGAATTCCACGCATAGCGCTTTCTCCTATTGAGCCTGATATTGCTTGACCGCCGACATCAGTTCGTCGGTCGTCATTGTCACGGGAGCGCGGTTCGCGTCCCTTTGGATTTGCGAAAGCACGGGCGAGACGTTTTCAACCGTGTCGGTCGTGCGCGGCGCCGTGCATGCGCTGTCCGTCGAGGGGCAGCACGGGTTGCCGGCCGTGCCGCCGCCGCTCGTAGCCCCGGGACAGCTCGTCGGGCCACCCGAGCCAGGCGGCGGGGACGCGGGAGTGGGCACCACCAGGCCGGAGGATCCCCGACTTGTCAGTGTGGCAGTGCCGATGTTTCGCACGTTGAAAGCTTGGGCGAAGAACCCTGTCGCCTGGATCACCTCGTTGAAGGTCAGCCCGCCTTGGGCGCGGATTGCGCTGTTGCGGTCGAAGGCTTCCATGACCGTTTTGTCAGTCCCGATATCCTGACCCATGGTCTCGAAGGACTGCCTATTGGGGGCCACCGTTGACATGCTGCCATTCATGCCGCCGAGAACCTGACCGGTGATATCCAACTGGCCCCTTTCGCCGGCATTGCCGCCGACAGCGCCCGATCCCGACCCGGTCGAGGCGAAAGCCGAAGAACCCTTGATGTCCGGATTGGCCTGTTCCAAGGACGCCTGGCCACTCGCCGGATCGACCGAAGCCTTCGGGCTCTTCACGTTCTGCGCCTTTTTGGGTGTCGTTACCGAGCAATTGACGCCCTGCGTGGCGGACTTCGTGTCCTCCTGGATGAGCTTGATCTGAACCTTGTCGGCCTTGTCCTCGCTCCGCTGCGACAGAATAGGGCTGTCAGAAACCGGCACGGCCGGCATGGCCGTCGATCCCGCGAAAATCGTCACAAGGGCGGCCGTCGTGCCCATAATGGTCTTCATTCCGGGTCCCTCCCAAGAAAGATTGGCAACCAAACCTGCGGATCGTCGCCGACGCGCGCGCGTAGCGCGTCGAGCTCCTGAACCGTCTCAATTCGACCGGAGAGGATCTTGATCGCGTCAGGCATCGCGCCCAGATTGAGGCGCGCAATGACGCTGTCCTGGTCATGCTTGATCAGGAATTTGCGGGCTTCAGGCGGGGTTTCGCGGATCCATTTGATCTCGCGCCCCGACAGCCCGAACGCCCTGTGCGCTTCCTCGTCGGCCTTCGGGTTGGGGAAAAAAATATTGGTCGGCGTCTGTTCGATCAGCGTGTTGGCGATCGATGACTTCACAATGTCCGCCGCTGACTGCGTGCCGAAGCCAACGATGCCATTCAGCTTACGAATGGTTTTCAGCTTGTCCTTGATGAAGTAGCTGAAAATATCATTGTCCAGCAGCTTCCAGCCTTCATCGAGGAAGATCATGACCGGTTGCCCGTCAAGCAGCTCCTCGATGCGATGGAAGATATAGAGCAAGGCCGCCGTGCTGGTCGTTGCGTCGCTCAACACGCTCGTCATGTCGAAGCCGAAAATGGACGACATCGAAAACGAGTCTTCCGCGTTGTTGAACAACCAACCGCGCTGATCGGGCCTCATCCATGGCTGCAAGCGCGAATAGAGATCGTCATCGCCGGCGCGCATCGCACCGCGCAACAGCTCGGCGAACTCCTCCATGGTTCGACCTTCCGGCGCGCTCGCCACCTGGGCGATCGCGTTGCGGATGACTTGCTCCTCGCGCGTCGAGTGGGCGTGTCCGTCGGATCGACGCAGCATGAAGCTGAAAAGCTGGAAGAGAAATTCCCGGTTGCGCGGCGTATCGGGCAGGCGCAACGGATTGAAGCCGGAAGGCTCGCCGGCCTTCAAAACCTCATAGCGGCCGCCAAGCGACCGCACGAAGATATCCAGGCCACGGTCCTTGTCGATCATCACCAGCTTGGGGCGCGGCGTGATGCGCTGCGCCTGTGCCGCGAGAAAGCCGAGCAGCACCGTCTTGCCCGAGCCCGAGGGGCCGTTCAGAGTGAAGTTGCCGAGGTCTCGAACATGGAAGTTGAAGAAGTAGGCCGTTTGCGACGTCGTCTCGAGGACGCTTATCGGCGTTCCCCAATGCACCCCGCCAGTCCGGCCGCTCGGATAGTTATGAAAGGCGGAGAAGCCCGCCATGTTCTTCGATGAGATCATCGACTTGCGCGCCACATAGGCGAAATTGCCCGGCAGGGTGGCCCAGAACGCAGGTTCACAATTCAGGTCCTCGCGAACCCACAGGGCGGATACCTCGGTCAGCGCCGTGCCGACATCGGTCACGCAGCGCGCCACGTCGTCCATGGTCTTTCCAAGGCACAGCACCGTCAGATGATGCAAACCATAGAGCGCTTCCGAAGACAAAAGCTCATCGCGCGCTTCACCAAGTTGATCGGCCACGATCGAGCCTGCTTCATCCGACATGTCGATCTTGCGCCCGACCCGCTCCATCTGGGTCAGTGCCTGGGGCTTGTCGATGATGGCGAAGGATTGCGTGACGATGAATTCGTGCGGCACCTTCAGCATGGGGTTGAGCATCCCCGGTCCCGTGATCGAGGGGTACTCGCCTACCGAAATGATGGCCCCGTATCGCGTTTCGCCAGGGAACGCCCCGCGGATTTCCAGCGCATTCGGGCCGAAGAACAGCCGCTTTGTCGCTAGCGCCTCCGCGAGTTTCATGCGCGGCAGTGCCATCGGCCGCGGAAATCCGCCATTGACGAGCTGCACCAGGAATTCCAGCGGCTCGGAATGCCAAACGTCACTGCGCTTGACGACGGTGAGAACCCGCGCGCCATAAGCCTGCAGGCTCTCTTTGACGGCTTTCATCACGTCCGTGAGTTCGATCAGCGCCCGCTCCTCGCTCGAAGAGCGACCGTCCGCAGCCCTTCGTCCCAAAAGCTTGCGGATCACGAGATCCGCCGTCCCGACCGTGCCTTGCAGCTCGCGCCGCACGATGGTCAGGTAGATATCGTTCACAAACATGCGCTGGGTGCGCAGGGCCGCCGTATAGCGCTGGTCCAGCTCTTGGCAGAACTTGTTTTCGAAGCTCGACTCGATCGCGGGCTTCACCTCGCGGCGCACGATATGCGAGTAGATCGCATAGCGGGAATTCGCCAACCCCCGAATGAGATCGTTGCGGCCGAGCAGGCGCGAATTGATCTCGGCGATATCGATCGTCTCGAAGCACAGTCCGCTCATGTGAACGAAGGACATCAACATGCCGTCCTGCGTCTTGATCACCTCGTCGGACACATGCCGCGAATAGGGTATATGGGCCGAAACCGGATTCTCCCGACGAGACACGGCCCCGAAACTCAGTTCATCGCGAAGAGCCCGCGCGATCGCCACGGTCACACCCGATAACTGCGCGCACCCCAGAAGCTGGCGCTTCGGGGCGGCGTCTTGCGTGAACGGATGAACATGATCTCGATGAACATGGGATCGCGCATGATCGCGATCCTGGCAACCGCATAGAGCGGCACGCAGATAGAGAGCATGACCAGATTATGGGTTGCGAGGAACACGACAGCGGTCAGCACGCCGATGAACCCGGCAAGCTCGTAGGGAATGCCGAGCACCGTCGGCGCTCGGGTCAAGCCCTTGACCAGCGGAGTGATCAACAATTTGGGCTCGCCAGGATCGATCCGGCCGTCTGCCATGCCGATCACCTGCCGACCGCGGATTGAAAGAATTCGACGATCTGAGCCGAGCCGAAGACCAGCACGATACCCAAGACCCAGCTTCCGGCCACAAACCATGACAGGCGTGCCGCCCAGGCCATGAAGCCCATGAAGATGCAGAACAGAACGGCCAAGGCCGTCGCGATCGGACCGGTCAAGGTCTGCACCAACGTCTGCAGCGTGCTTTGCACCGGCTGGAGATTTCCGCCCCCAGCCATCGCCTGCGTTGCCAAGAGCATGAGCGGCATCGCCACACCAGTGCTGCGTGCAGCAAACATCTTCCACAAAGTCATCAAAGCTTCTCCTCAGTCAAAGTTTTGCACCATACCGCCCTGCCAGACCGGCGCCGTCGCTTCGCGAGACGTCATTGTGCTGCCATTGCGGGAGTTGGCGCGGGGTGTCGGATCATTTCGTTGATCCTCTGCGCCGGCCGCAGCCGGTTGAGCACCGGCCGGGTCAAGGCTTACCGCCCCTGCGGGCATCACCGCCTCAGACCCGACCGATGGCCATTGGTAGAAATCGTTGATGACGTTGGCGACATAGCCAATCGTCTCGGGGTAGGGCGGGACGCCCTTGTATTTGAGAACCGCGATCTCGCCGGCATTGTAGGCGGCGAGCATGTATATCGGGTTCGGAAATTTGCGATGCAGATCCCGCAGAAAGCCGATCCCACCTTTCACATTATCCGCGGGATCGCAGATATCGACCCCGTAGCTTGCCGCCGTGGACGGCAGAAGCTGCATCAGGCCGTAGGCCCCTTTGGGCGATAGCGCACCGGAATTGAAGCGGCTTTCGGCCCGGGCAACCGCGAGGGCGAGGGGCGGGGCAAAGCCTTGCTCGCGCGCGACCGTTTCGACGATCCGCTGTCCTTCTTCCTTCGACAGGGCAGCGACGCCGGGGCAGGGGTTGTCAGCCAAGGTCGGTGTCACCGTAGCGGCCGCGCTGTCAGCGTCGCCCGGCGCACCGACCCGCTGCACGCCCTGGCTCTCAACCTGGTAGGCCGGCATCACCCGGCCATTCACGTCGACGGCAGCATTAACGCTGGTGGCGGGAGTCGTAACGCGGTCCTGGAATCTTTGCGAAGCTTCCTGTGCAGACGCCGCTTGGCACGTCACCAGGATCGCACCCGCTGCAAGTACCGTTTTGCGGGATCGAATCATTAAAATAATCCTGCGCCGTTGCCGATTCTGGAATGCTGAATTAATACAATGATTCGATGAACTGCAATCGCGAAATTGAGGCAGACACAATGAAAATGAGCAAGGTTCTTCCCGTTGTGGCGTTTTTGCCGACCTTGTCGGTTTTGTCGGCGGCGCCGGCCCATGCTGATGATTTTGGCTGCAAGGTCTTGCTGTGCATCCTCAACCCGCAGGGTTGGGCGAGCGTCGGGGAATGTGTGCCCCCGGTCGAGCGCGCTTTCCGTATGGTCGCGCATGGGGAGCCCTGGCCCCAGTGCCCGGAGGCCGGCAGTTCCGGTCGTATCGGATATGAGAAATTCAAACCCTGCCCGGACGGCACGATCGCCGTCTCGCCCGAGACGGAATCGAGCGGAAGCGACAACAGCTCTCGCTCACAAACCGTCTACAAGCCAGACAGCAACGGCGCTTTCTGTGCTGCGCGGAATGCAACGAATGCCTCTTGGGGCACGAACCCGAGAGGTTCGGGTTACGGTGCGCGTCCAACATCGGCCGTGACGCGGCGCGAGCAGAGGACGGAGCCAAACTATCTCGATCTCACGACGACCGACGGCAAACAACGGTTCTGGTTCAATCTGAGCAGGTATCAATAATGAAACCTGGCTTCGCCGCCGCCGGCATTCTCGCGGCCGTCCTCGCCAGTGTTCCGGCACTGGCCGAGGACAAATCCAATCCCTGGTTTCCGATCCCCGCCACAGCATCGTTCAGCACCGGCGACACCTGGACCTATGTCGGTGAGACCCACCGTCTCTACGGCGTTCAAGCCTGCCTGCGAGGCACATATTTCACAAATAGCGCAGGGGGACATGTCGATTGCGGGGAGGCAAGCCTTGCAATGCTCGTGTCTCTCATCCGGGATCTCAAACCTCAATGCTACACGGCCGCCTGGCAGACCGCGACCAAAACGCGCTTCGTCGTTTGCGTCGCGCAGCCTACTTCAGGATCCGCGGCCGGTTCTCGCATCGATCTCGGCACGGCGCTGATCTCGACCGGCTGGGCGTTCGCGGCCGTCACTCCGAACGGCGCTCCGGTCCATGCTCCTTATATCGTTGCGCAGGAGGTCGCTAAAAAGCAGCACCTTGGCCTGTGGCAGTTTGCCGACGTGCCCGATCCGAATGCCATCATCCTCCGCGATATCCGAAACGCATCTAACCAGGCTGGTCAGTCTTCGAATCCGCCTGCAAATCGATAACTGGTCCCCGGCGCGTTGGATCATACTGTACGTTCTGCTGAGGCCATCGCCAAACCACGAACGCGACGGCAAGCGCAATCGCCGAAATCAATCCGAGAACAATAGCCGCGACCAGCCCCGGCTCTCGCCAAAACGATAGACTGTCCCACTGGTTCAAAAGCCGGGCGCCGGACAGCACCAAAATGAGGACTGTTGCTATGACGATGCCCGTTCCCGGATCCATGTCGAATTTCTTCAGCATCGCTTTCTCCTTTTCGCACTCCCTGGTCACGGCCCCGATCAACGATCGCCTCCAGCGCAAACGCCGGCGCCAGACGCAAGCTCAGACGTAGCCTGCCCTACGGGGGCGCCAGCCGTCGTCCGCGCTTCGTCGCGCTCACGGACCCTCGCCAACCGCATCGAATCATTGCCGTCATCTTGTCTTTCGCTTGTTCACGATTTTTATGTCCTGGCTGGGTCCAATTACAGCTGCAGCCTCGCACGCGCTTCGGCTTTTCAGTTGTTCGGTCGATATTCCAAAGCCTGCCTGCCGGGCGGAGGCGAAAGCCGCTGCTGTTTGCCCGGTAGCGCCGGCCGGGGGCCGCTTGCGTCCCAGCGCCAGTCTCGAGCTCGCAGCTTGAAATCAGATGGTCGAATTCCGCCCGTACCGCCTCGTTAGCATCGTGCGGTACGACAAAAAGCGCGGTTCCCTGCTGGTCAACATCAGTCAGAAGACCGAACGCCATGGGCACCGACGGCACGACGTTGTAGCGCATCGTTTTCACAAACCGCCGATGCTCCCCGGTCAGGACCTCGATCAATTCCTTTTCGTCGTTGTGCTGAAACGGAATCCAACTCTCAGTCACGTTCATAAAGCCGATTTCGTCGATCGCCAGAATGCCGGACGGCATCTGCATGACCGTCGCGATGGTGATCAGGTGCGAATTTTCGTGCAGTCGCCACAGGTCGAATTCTGCTGCAAAGCGCTTCGGCACTGCCCTGAACATTTTCTCATCCATGAAGAGCTGCGCGTCGGGCATATGCTTGATCGACAGCTTGCCGCCAAACCGGGCAGGACCGAGCGATTTCACAATGCCGATCACGATCTTCTTGTGCTTCGCCTTGGCTGCCGCCGCGAAAGCCCGCACCCGATCCGCTGCCAGGCGATCCTTGTGCTCAGGGGAGTACATTGCCGGCATAAACAGCAGCTCGCGCAACTGGAACTTCTGGCTCGACTTCGCATCGGCCGCGCCCCAAAGAAATTTCCGGACCAACCCCCAATTTCTTTTTCCCACAAAGCCGGGTGCCATCAATGTCAGCTCCGCCTCTTCCCAGAGATAGTCGAGCAAGCCTCGCAGCGTGAGCTTCTTCGGATCGGCCTTCACAGTATGGTGGGAAGCCCCCTCGCCGGATGATCCCTGTCGCGCCTTGCCTTGTGTCAGTGCGAAGGCCAGCTTCAGCCGCGCCGCCTCCGATGCAGGATCCTCGATGATTGCTTGACCCAGGATCTCCGCCTTTCCCGACAGTGCAAGGGGCAGTTCATAGCGATCACAGTCGACCGCATCCTTGCCGGTGTTCGGCATGCGCTTGATGATCAATTCCTCGCCGACGGCGGCGATGTACATCGGCACCCCGGGATGCCGACACAAACACAAGACGCGAGCCTGCTGATCCCGCGCCTGACGCAAGAGCGTCTGAATTTCCGGGTGCTGGGGGCCAACCGTGCGACCCAGAACAGCAAAGTCACTCATAAGGTGCCATCCGACTTAAGATTGTTCGCCTTATGATTAAATCATTGAACCGATGTTTCGTTCAACCCATTGGGTTCAACGATGCTTCCCATGGATTGACAGTGGTTAACCCAGCAGACTCGAATGGGCTGATGTTTCGGGTAGGCGACGATAGAGCCGCAAGCAGCGGCTGTGGCGGCGATGTAGCCGTCCGCGGCGTCCTGGGATGGTGAAACATGCTGACAATCCGGTCCTCGACTTAGACTGTTTCATCGATGGCGTGCATGAAACGCGGTCTGTCCTCGTGCCGGATAATCCGACGAAGCTACGCCACTATGGTGACCTCTCAAGACCGGAACCGCGCGCTTGTGACGTTCTGTAATGTGGCGCACGAATTTGTGCCGTTTTATATGATCTTTGGAATCCTATTCGTCGCCAAGGCGTTGAAATAAGATCAAACAGGTAAAATCGTTCGGTGGTTTCCTCCCATTTTCCACCGGACGGTGTTCCTCCCTGAAGGCTTTAACCTTCTTTGGCCGGGCCGTATCCGAGCCCGGCCATTCTTTCTTCCGGGCTTCCTTGTTCAGCGCTGGCGCAAACGCGTTTTCCTGGTGTCAATCATTCGCGACCAAGGCGGTTCGCACTCGCCGCCTTAGCGCTTTTTCGAAGGCTACGCAGGCGAGGTGTCGGTGGGACTGATGCTGCTGGCGGGCGCCAAAGGCTAACACGTGACAGCAAGGATCGCAGGGTGATCGGATCGGTTCGCGCTGACGCAGGGACTTGCAGGGCGCATCATGTGAGGCTATATTTTGCCTCACATGAATGGAGAGTGGAATGCTGGCGTTCGGAAATGTAGCCGACGTGTTGGGGCTGCCTGCTAAGGAGGTGGCGGCGCGGTCGCCATTCGGACTGATCTCCCGGATCGAGAATGGACTTCCCATTGGGGTGGTCGAGCGCGTTGCCCATCTCGTTGCCCCGGGAGATGCTCAGTTCAAATACCGGCTGATCCCCAAGGCAACCTACGAGCGGCGCAAGACGGCGCATCGCCTGTCGTCGGATGAGGGCACACGATTGGCCCGTGTGGCGCGGGTCTGGGGGCTTGCTGTCGATGTCTGGCAGAACGAAGAGGAAGCACGCGATTTCTTGTTTCGGCCGCATCCGATGATTGAGGACAAGCGACCGATCGACATCGTTATCCTCAGCGAGTTCGGCGCCGAAATGGTGGTCGATATCCTCGGAGGTCTGAAGTATGGCAGTGCTGCGTGACGGCGCAGACTCTCGATCGCACGCTATCGTCCTTTCGTATCGGTGATCCGGCCGGCACCTACCCGATCTTCGATGCGACCGGCTCGATAATCGCGCCAGGACGATGGAACACGCCCGGAAGTCCTATCATCTACACCAGCGAGCACTATTCGACGGCCTTGTTGGAAAAGCTCGTGCATGGCAGCGGCAGACTGCCGCCCAACCAGCACTACCTCGAAATCACAATCCCGCGCGGGCTGAGCTACGAGGTCTTTTCCCAGCCGTCACTGCCCGGCTGGGACACGATGCCGGCGACGGTGAGCAAGGGATTTGGCGAAACCTGGTGTTTAGAACGGCGCAGCGTCATCCTGCTGGTGCCGAGCGTCGTGGCGCGTCTCGATAGCAATGTGCTGATCAATCCAGCGCATCCGGAGTTTTCAAGTATCCAGACGAGTCTCCATCAGCCTGTCTACTGGGACCGGCGGCTGTTTGGCGCGTAAGGGGAGGGGCTTTCTGCGCCCTACTACTCCAGAGCTATCGCATATGGGCTCAAAGCGTCGAGATATCGTCTTTTCATGCGTAGGACCGATCGCGCTTGAGCATTCCTCAGCGGTTTTTCTTGCCCATCCCGCGGGGGTACCACACCGGCCAATAGAGATGGGCTAATCCGTTCACTTCCGTCAGTGCAGGCCAAACTCGCGCAGCAACTCTTCACGGTAGCGCACGAAGCGGCTTTCGCTGCGGTCGCGCGGGCGAGGCAGGTCGACGTCGATGAGCCGCGCCGCGCCGCCCTTCTCCCTGGGCAGGATCAGCACCCGGTCGGCAAGGTAGATCGCCTCTTCCAGATCATGGGTGACCATGACCATGGTGACGTTCTCCTCGCTCCAGATGCGGGCGAGTTCCTCCTGCATGCCGATCTTGGTCATGGCGTCGAGCGCGCCAAGCGGCTCGTCGAGCAGAAGGATCTCGGGCTGGACAGTGAGTGCGCGGGCAATGCCGACGCGCTGGGCCATGCCGCCGGAAAGCTGCCGGGGAAAGGCGTCGGCGAATTCGGCGAGACNACCGACGAGCGCGATGTAGAAGCGGGCCTTCTCCTCGGCGTCCGCCTTCGCGACGCCCCGCACCTCGAGACCGAAGGCCACATTGCCGAGTACGGTCAGCCAGGGCAGCAGGCGCGGTTCCTGGAAGATCACCGCGCGCTCGGCGCCGACGCCATGTACCGGCTGGCCGTCGATCGCGACGGCGCCGCTGTCGGCAGCCTCCAGCCCGGCCAGAATGCGCAGCAACGTGGTCTTGCCCGAGCCGCTGGCGCCGACGATAGCCAGGCATTCCCCCGAACGAATGTCGAAGTTGAGCGTCCGCAGCACGGCAAGCCGGCGCCCGCCGAGGCTGAAGGATTTTGAGAGGTCGCGGATCGAGACCTCTCCGCCACGGTTGGAACCGGTCATCTCATCTCTCTGTTATTTTCAGGGCTCAATTGGTCTTGGTTTCGCCGCGCCGATACAGGATGTCGGCGGCCTTCAGCTTTCCTTTGGCCAGGCGGCCGTCACGTTCCAGTACGGCCACCCAGAATTCGATGTCCCGGTCGGTCGCGTGCGCACCTTCACGCAGACCGAAGCCGGTCCAGTAGCGGGCGAGATCGCCGTTTTCGCCGCGCTTGTTGAGGATATTGGCCAGCACCTTGCGGGCTTCGTCCGGGTTCTGGCGCGACCAGTCTGAAGCGCGCGCCGACTGTTCGACGAAGCTGCGCGCCGCATCCGGATTGGCGGCAATGAAGTCGCGCCTGAGCACCACGAAGCCGCCGGCGAGTTCGCCGAGCACCTGGGTATCGTCGAACACGCCGCGCACGCCACCATTGGCGACCAGCGCGCCGGCAAAGGTTGCCTGCCAATAGCCGAGCCCGGCTATGTCGACCTGGCGCGAGCGCAGCGTCTGCTCCAGCTGCGGGCCGGGCACGACGACGAGGTTGGCGGCGTCCGGCGGCAGGCCGATGCTGTGCAGGGCCTCGCGCACCGTATAGTCGAGATGGGCGCCGAGCGTGTTGACCGAGATGGTCTTGCCGGCAATGTCGGCGATCGATTTGATCGGGCTGTCCTCCAGCACGTAGAAGACGCTCTTGACGTCCTTGTTGATGCCGTTGCTCGGATAGGCCGCGACGAAGTCGTTGCCGCCGGAGATCGAGTTGATCACCGCCGCAGTGGCGGCCGAACCGATGTCGACGCTGCCTGAAGAAAGCGCAAACAGCGATTCCGGCCCGCCGCCGGAATAGCCGACATTCTCCAGCTCGACGCCAAGCCCCTTGAAGTAGCCGAGCTCGTCGGCCAGCTCATGCGGAGAGATGCTGCCCCGGCTGGCGAGATAACGGAATTTGACGGCTGCGGTCTCGGCGAAGGCAAGGCGCGGCAGGCCGGCGGCAATCAGTCCGGCGGCTAGCGGTGCGCCGGCAAGCAGGGAACGGCGAGTGACTTTCATGATCCGGTCTTTCCTGGGTTGAGAGTAGGCCTGATTTTGAGGGGGGACTTGAGGTGCTCAGTTGACTGGATTGCTCCAGCGGCAGAGCCGCCGCTGGAGGGCGACCAGCGCCTGGTTGGCGATCAGGCCAAGCCCGGCCAGGATGACGATTGCCGCAAACATCAGCGGGATCTGGAAATTGTACTGCGCGTTCATCACCTGGAAGCCGATGCCCTTGTTGGCNATTGCCGCAAACATCAGCGGGATCTGGAAATTGTACTGCGCGTTCATCACCTGGAAGCCGATGCCCTTGTTGGCGCCGATCATCTCGGACGCGATCAGGAGCAGCAGCGCGGTGGTGGCGCTCAGCCGCAGACCGACGAAGATCGACGGCACGGCGCCCGGCAGCACGACGCGGCGAAACACGGTGAGCCGGCTCGCGCCGTAGACACGGGCCATTTCGAGCAGCTTGGGATCGACTTCCTTGACGCCGCTGGTGGTGTTGAGCAGCAGCGGAAACAGCGTTGCCCAGAAGATGACGAAGATCTTCGAGGTTTCGCCCAGCCCCAAGAGCAGGATGAACACCGGGTAGAGCGCCAGCGCCGAAGTCTGCCGGAATACTTGCAGGATCGGATCGAGCGCTGTTTCGACCGGACGCACCTGGCCCATGAACAGGCCGAGCGGGATGGCGACCGCAACTGCTGCCGCAAAGGCAATGCCGGCGCGCTGCAGGCTGATGGCGATGTCGCCGAGCAGGCTGCCGCCGGCAAGCCCCTTCCAGAGAGCGGTGATGATCATGTCGATCGGCGGCAGCACCGCCGCGTTGACCCATCCGACGCTGCTCGCCACCTGCCAGAGCGCCANTGATGATCATGTCGATCGGCGGCAGCACCGCCGCGTTGACCCATCCGACGCTGCTCGCCACCTGCCAGAGCGCCAGGAAGCCGGCAAGCACGCCGTAGCGCTTCAGGAAGCGAACAGCAGCCCGGCCGCCGAGGCGCAGAAAGTCGGTGCCGAGCCCGGTTTCGCCACCACTGCGGCGAACCGTGATTTGCCGATCGATGTGCTGCAACGTCATTGCTTCACCCCTTCGATGCCAAGGTCATTCGGCGGCAAGGACGGTCGAGCGGGCGACGGTCCATGGATTTTCCGGGCGCCTGAGACCGAGATTCTCGCGCAGCGTGCGGCCTTCGTAAGCCGTGCGGAACAGGCCGCGCCGCTGCAGCTCGGGAATGACCAGGTCGACGAAATCGTCGAGCGCGCCGGGCAGCCAGGGCGGCAGGATGTTGAAGCCGTCGGCCGCCTCGCTGGTGAACCATTCCTCCAGCTGATCGGCGACCTGCGTGACGCTGCCGACGATGGTGTAGTGGCCGCGCGCCGTCGCTACCCATTGGTAAAGCTGGCGGATGCTGAAATTGTGCTCGTCGGCAATCTGCCGGATCAGCGCCTGGCGGCTCTTCATGCCTTCGGTTTCCTTGCTCGGCGGCAACGGGCCGTCGAGCGGATAGCCCCTGATGTCGAGCGTCTGGCCGGCAAGACCGTTGAGGAGCGCAACACCGTCCTCGGGCAGGATAAGGTCGTTAAGCTGTTGGTATTTGGCGCGGGCCTCGTCCTCGGTGCGGCCGACGAAGGGCGCGACGCCCGGCATGATCAGCACCTGATCGGGATCGCGGCCGACTTCAGCCACGCGCGCCTTGATGTCGCGGTAGAATTCCTGCGCCGTCTCGAGCTTCTGATGGGCGGTGAAGATGACCTCGGCCGAGTGCGCGGCAAGCCCACGGCCGTCTTCCGACTGCCCCGCTTGTACGACAACCGGATGTCCTTGCACCGGGCGCGGCACGTTGAGCGGACCCTTGACGCTGAAATGCTCGCCCTTGTGGTCGATGTCGTGCAATCTGTCCTTGTCGTAGAAACGGCCCGACTGCTTGTCGCGGATGAAGGCGTCATCCTCCCAGCTGTCCCACAGCGCCTTGACCGTCTCGACATGCTCATGCGCCCTGGCATAGCGCTCGGCATGGCTGGGCTGGACGTCGCGGTTGAAATTGCGTGCCGTTTCGTCGCCGGCCGAGGTCACCACGTTCCAGCCGGCGCGGCCGCTCGACAACAGGTCGAGCGAAGCGAATTTGCGCGCCAGCGTGTAAGGCTCCTCATAAGTGGTGGACGCCGTTGCGATGAAGCCGAGATGCGTCGTCAGCGGCGCCAGCGCCGCAAACAGCGTCACCGGCTCGAAGCCGGCGATCTTGGCGTTGCCGCCCTCGCGGGCGCCGAGGCCGACGGTCAGGTTGTCGGCCAGGAAATAGGCGTCGAACAGGCCGCGCTCGGCGGTCAGCGCCAGCTGCTTGTGGAACTCGAAATTGGTGGCGCCGTCGGCCGGCGCATCGGGATGACGCCAGGCGGCGATATGCTGCCCGCCGCCGGGCAGGAAAGCGCCGAGCTTGATCTGCCGCGGCCTGCTATCGGACTTGCTGGCTCGAGTCATTGCAGGCGTCCTTCTGGTCTATGCGGGATGGAATATTGCGTCGCGGATCGTGGTTTCAGGCGGCAAGGACGACGCTGTAGGGCACGCCGGCCACCCGGCATGCCTCGGCGACCGCCTGCCGGGCTCGCGCCTTGACTGCCTCTGACACCAGCACGCCATCTGCAAAGTCCTTGTCCGAGGCGTAGATCGCGGTCGGCAGGGTCTGCGCCTCGAAGAAGCCGAACAACGGCCGCAACTGGTGTTCGACGACAAGCGAATGACGCTCGCCGCCGCCCGTTGCCGCCAGGATGATCGGCTTGCCGCGCAGCGACGACGGGTCGAGCAGGTCGAAGAAGTGCTTGAACAGCCCGGTGTAGCTGCCCTTGAAGGTCGGGGAGCCGACCACCAGCACGTCGGCGCCGAGCAGCTGCTCGATAATACCGCGCGCCGCCGGATCGAGATCGCCAAGCTGTCTTGCAGGCGCAAAGGACGGGCCGAGATCCTCGATGTCGAAAACGCTCAAAGCCGAGCCGGCCCGGCTCGCCACCTCACCGGCGATGTGGCTGACGAATGCCTTCGTCTTGGACGGACGGGTCAGGTTGCCGGACAACCCCACCACCAACTTTTTTGACATCCGAGGCTCCTTCTCGCAGACGCACTATCCGCATTAAGCCTACCGATTTTGTAGAATTAAATGAGCGAGAAGATTTCAAAACCGGGCTCTGAAACGAATGGAGTTTGCGGTACATCGCCTTTGGTTGGTTCATTTGGCCCCAAAAGCGCCGCGGCAGATGCTGACGCGGTCGCGCAAGGCATCGCCGGGGACCATGGCCTTGGTCCTTTGCGCACCGATGGGTATCGTTGCGAAACCGTCAAGGGCCGGCGGCATTGACACTGCGTTGTGTGAGTGTCGATTGAACCCGATCGCGTGGGCGACGAAGTAGGCAACTGGAATCAAAGAACAGGATGCGCGCATGAAAAAGATCGGCTTTCTTTCCTTCGGCCATTGGTCGCCCTCGTCGCAATCGCAGACGCGCTCGGCGTCCGACGCGCTGCTGCAGTCGATCGACATGGCCGTCGCCGCCGAGGAGCTGGGCGCGGACGGCGCCTATTTCCGCGTCCATCATTTTGCCCGCCAGCTCGCTTCGCCGTTTCCGCTTCTGGCCGCGGTCGGCGCCCGCACCAGCCGCATCGAGATCGGCACCGCCGTCATCGACATGCGCTATGAGAATCCGCTGTATATGGCCGAGGATGCGGGTGCTGCCGACCTGATCGCCGGTGGCCGGCTGCAGCTTGGCATCAGCCGCGGTTCGCCGGAGCAGGTGATCGACGGCTGGCGCTACTTCGGCTACGTGCCGCAGGACGGCAAAAGCGATGCCGACATGGCGCGCAACCATGCCGAGGTGTTTCTGGACGTGCTGCGCGGCGAAGGTTTCGCGCAACCCAATCCGCGGCCGATGTTCCCCAATCCTCCGGGAATGCTGCGGCTCGAGCCGTTCTCGGCCGGCCTGCGCGATCGGATCTGGTGGGGCGCCGCTACCAACGCCACCGCCGAATGGGCGGGCAAGCTCGGCATGAACCTGCAAAGTTCGACGCTGAAGTTCGATGAGGGCGGCCAGCCGCTCCACATCCAGCAGGCCGAACAGATCCGCGCCTATCGCGCGGCGTGGAAGGCGGCCGGCCACACACGCGAGCCGCGCGTGTCGGTCAGCCGCAGCATCTTTGCGCTGGTGAACGACCGCGACCGCGCCTATTTCGGCGGCGGCAGCAGCGAAGATCATTTCGGCTATATCGAGCCTGAGAAGCTTGCCGTCTTCGGCCGCTCCTATGCCGCCGAGCCCGATGTGCTGGTCAAGCAGCTGAAAGAGGACGAAGCGATCGCCGAGGCCGACACGCTGCTTCTGACCGTCCCCAACCAGCTCGGCGTCGAGTACAACGCCCACGTCATCGAGGCGATCCTGAAGCACGTCGCGCCGGCTCTGGGCTGGCGCTGACAAGAGGCGCCAGCCGCCCGGCAAACAAAGAGATAGACCGTTTCGCCGGCAAACGGTGAGACGCTCTAAGGGAAGAGGCGGCTAGGCATCCGCCTTGAAGGTCTGCTTCTGCTGGCCTAGCCCCTCGATGCCCAGTTCCACCACATCGCCGGGCTTCAGGAACACGGGCGGCTTCATGCCCAGCCCAACGCCGGGCGGGGTGCCGGTGGAGATGATGTCGCCAGGATGCAGCGACATGAACTGGCTGAGATAGGAAACGAGATAGGCGACGCCGTAGACCATGGTCCTGGTCGAGCCGTTCTGCATCGTCTTGCCGTTGACCGTCAGCCACATTTTGAGGTTCTGCGGATCGGCAACCTCGTCCTTGGTGACAAGCCACGGCCCGGTCGGACCGAACGTGTCGCAGCTCTTGCCCTTGGTCCACTGGCCCTGGCGCTCGGCCTGGAAGGCGCGCTCGGACACGTCATGGGCAACGGCATAGCCGGCGACATAATCCAGCGCCTCGGCTTCGCTGACGTATTTGGCTTTTCTGCCGATGACCACGGCGAGTTCAACCTCCCAGTCGGTCTTTTCCGAACCGCGCGGGATCAGCACATCATCGTCGGGGCCGACAATGGCCGAGCTCGCCTTCATGAAGATGATCGGCTCCGGCGGCACGGTGGCGCCGGTTTCGGCGGCATGGTCGGAATAATTCAGGCCGATGCAGATGAACTTGCCCGTGCCTGCGACGCAGGCGCCGAGGCGCGGCTTGCCGGAAACCGCCGGCAGCGAGTTCGGATCGAGCTTCGACAATGTCTCGAGCGACGCCGGATCGAGCGCCTTGCCGGCAATGTCGGTGACATGACCCGAAAGATCGCGGATCGTTCCATCCGCATCGAGCAGGCCGGGGCGTTCGCTCCCTATCTCGCCATAGCGCAGCAGTTTCATCTTGCTCTCCAAATTGTGGCCCAAGGCCGTTTTCAAAACTCGCTCCGCCAAGCGATGACTGGGCGGACTCTGGCTATCGGACCCGACCTGGGGCAAGCCGGACTTTAGAACTGTTCGAGCCTGGACCTGCGGATCAAGGCTATTGCTCAGATCGACCAGCCGCCGTCGATATTATAGGCCTGCCCTGAGGTGTACGTGGCACCGGCCAGATAAACCGCAAGATCGGCGATTTCCTCGGGCGTGCCGAGACGGCCCATCGGCTGGCGGGCAATGAAGGCTGCGCGGGCCGCGTCGTAATCGCCCTGCGCATGCATGCGGTCCTGCAGCGACGGGCTCTCGACGGTGCCGGGGCAGATGGCGTTGCAGCGAATGCCCTTGGCGACATAGTCCGCGGCAACCGCCTTGGTGAGACCGATCACGGCCGCCTTGGAGACGCCATAGGCGAAGCGGTTGGGCACGCCCTTGCCGGCGCCGGCGACGGACGACATGTTGATGATCGAGCCATCGCCGCGCTCCAGCATGCCGGGCAGTACCGCCCGAATGGTGCGGATCATGGCGCGGACATTGAGGTTGAAGGCGAAGTCGAGATCGGCATCCTTCATCTCGAGGATGGACCCGGAATGAACGAAGCCGGCGCAGTTGAACAGCACGTCGACGCGGCCGATTTCGGCGAAGCCCGACGTGACGGCATCATCGTTGAGGACGTCGAGCTTGCGGGTCTTGATGCCGGAGGTCTTGGCGAGTTCGGCCAGCAGCGCCTCGTTGATGTCGGTGGCGTGCACGACGGCGCCTGCCTTGGCGAAGGCCAATGCGCTCGCCCTGCCGATGCCTTGCGCCGCCGCCGTGACGACAACGACCTTGCCTGCCAGATCCGCCATGCGTTTCTCCTCGCCCTCTTTGGCCACTTCTCGGCCCGATTTAATGCCGGCTGACCGGGGCGTCCTGTGCCAGACAGGCGCGACTATGCGGCCTGCACAATCCATCAGTCCAAAATAACAAATGTTTTTTCTGGTTAAAGAACACACGTTCGGGCGTCAAGCCCGAACGCGATCACCTTCGCGACGGCCGATGTAATGCACATCGCTTGCTCTGATGCAACAACATGTATGACAACCGGGCAACGAGTCACGTTGCCATGGTTCGCTCAAGCACAGCGCGTTTCAGGCGGCATTAGTCGCCGTATGGCACCCAGACGTTCTTCACTTCGACGGCGCGGCGCAGCAGGGCATCGCCGGCGGCCTCGTCGGACGCCCAGTCGAGGCTGCGGCCGTTGCCGGTCCAGACGCGCTTGAGATTGCCGATGGAATCGGCCTCCGCCTTGGCGCAGGTGTCGGCATCGGCAAACAGCCAGAGCCCGTCGACATCGTCATGCTTGGCCAGCACGCCGGCAAGCTCCGCCGTGCGGCCGGTGACGATGTTGATGGCGCCGGCCGGAACGTCGGAATATTCGATCACCTGGTAGAGATCGGTGGCGAGCAGCGGGTATTTTTCCGACGGCACGGCGACCACGGTGTTGCCCATGGCAAGCGCAGGCGCCATCAGCGAGATGAACCCGAGCAGCGGCGCGCTGTCCTGGGCGACGATGCCGACGACGCCGACCGGCTCGTGCAGCGCCAGCGTGACGGCGCGGGCCGGCGGCTGATGCACCCTGCCCTCGAATTTGTCGGCAAGGCCGGCATAGAGGAAGAGCCGCTCGATGGACTGTTCTACTTCCTCCCGCGCGGCCTTGGCGTTGGCGCCGGTCAGTTCGGTGAGGCGGGCGGCGAACTCGCCGGTGCGGCCGGACAGATTTTCGGCGAGGTAGTAGAGCACCTGGGAACGGTTGTAGGCGGTCGCTTCCGGCCAGGCCTTGCAGGCGCGGGCGGCGGCAACGGCGTCGCGGATGTCCTTGCGGCTGCCGAGACCGACTTCGCCAGCTAGCTTGCCCTTGGCGGTGGCGACGGCGAGCGAGTAGTTGCCGTCAGGCCGAACCTGCTTGCCGCCGATGAAAAGCTTTGCCGTGCGGTCGATGGCGCCGCCGTCAGATTGCTCGACCGGTTGCGCCGATGACGTCGCCGGCTTGATCACCGGGCCGAGCGGCAGCTTTGCAGAGAGATATTCGAACATGCCCTCCCGGCCGCCTTCGCGGCCAAAGCCGCTTTCGCGATAGCCGCCGAAGCCGCAGGCGGCGTCGAACATGTTGGTGCCGTTGACCCAGACGACGCCGGCCTTCAGCTGCGGCGCGACATGCAGCGCGAGGTTGATGTTTTCGCTCCACACCGAGGCGGCCAGCCCATAGCGCGTGTTGTTGGCAAGCTCGATCGCTTCCTCAGTGTTGCGGAAGGTCATGGTGGCCAGAACCGGGCCGAACACCTCTTCCTGCGCCAATATATTTGCCGGCGAAACACCCGTGGCGAGCGTCGGCAGATGGTAGTAGCCGGAAGACGGCAGCACCGCATCGGGCTGCCAGCAGACGGCGCCCTGTCTGGCGCCTTCTGCGACCAGGCCCTTGACGCGGTCGAGCTGTGTGGCGTCGACTAGGGGGCCGATATCGGTGTTCTTGTCGAGCGGGCTGCCGACGCGAAGCCGGCTCATCCTGACCTTGACCTTGGCGATCAAGGCATCGGCAATGCCTTCCTGCACCAGAAGCCGTGACCCGGCGCAGCAGACCTGGCCCTGGTTGAACCAGATGCCGTCGACCAGTCCTTCGACGGCGCTGTCGAGATCGGCGTCCTCGAAGACGATGAAGGCCGACTTGCCGCCGAGCTCCAGAGACAGTTTCTTGCCCCATCCGGCCGTGGCTTTCCTGATGATCTTGCCGACCTCCGAAGAGCCGGTGAAGGCGATCTTCTGGATGCCGGGATGGTTGACGATGGCGACGCCCGCTTCCGGCCCGCCCTGGACGATGTTGACGACGCCCTTCGGCACGCCGGCCCGCTCGCAGATCTCGGCGAACAGGATGGCCGTGAGCGGGGTGAATTCGGCCGGCTTCAGCACCACCGTGCAGCCGGCGGCGAGGGCCGGCGCGATCTTCCAGGCCAGCATCAGCAGCGGGAAATTCCACGGAATGATCTGGCCGACGACACCGACACCCTTGTGGCCGGGGAAATCCTTGTCCAGCGCCTGCGCCCATCCGGCATGATGGATGAAATGGCGGATGGCCAGCGGCACGTCGATGTCGCGGCTTTCGCGGATCGGCTTGCCGTTGTCGATGGATTCCAACACCGCGAACAGCCGCTGATGGCGCTGCATGGCGCGGCCGATGGCATAGAGCACTTTTGCGCGCTGGTAGCCCGAGGGTGCCGACCATTTCGGTAAGGCCTTGGTGGCTGCGGCGACGGCTGCGTCGATATCGGCGGCGCCGGCATCGGAGATCTTGGCCAGCAGCTTGCCGGATGAGGGTTCGCTGGTCTCGAAGGTCTTGCCGCCGCTTGCTGCCTTCCAGCCGCCGTCGATGAACAGCGCCTTGCCGAAATCGCGTCCGGCAAGCCAGGCATCGGCCTCGGTGCGGGCTTCCGGCGCCGGGCCGTATTCCATGGCGTGATAGCGTTCGAGAATGTTCATGACGCGCTCCAGATAATCGTCTTGGCAGGCGCTCTGTGGCGCCCCCCTCTGTCCTGCCGGACATCTCCCCCACAAGGAGGGAGATTAGCCTTCGCGCCTGTCGGC
Organism: Mesorhizobium sp. L2C066B000; assembly: GCF_000502335.1. Lineage (NCBI taxonomy): Bacteria > Pseudomonadati > Pseudomonadota > Alphaproteobacteria > Hyphomicrobiales > Phyllobacteriaceae > Mesorhizobium > Mesorhizobium sp. L2C066B000. Next base: position 97,792 of record NZ_AYWZ01000016.1, on the reverse strand, counting down.
TCTGAAACGTCGACAATTGGCGAAATCGTCGACGTTAGCCAGTCTCTCCCCAATCGGGGGAGATGTCCGGCAGGACAGAGGGAGGCGCGAAGGAACTCGACGTTCAAGGCCTTCTCCGCCTCACGCCATCGCATGGCGGTGGTTGGCCGAATAATGCCCGGTCAGATGATGCTCGAGCTGGCGCTCGATATCGGTCAGCAGGCTCGAGGCGCCGAAGCGGAACAGGTCTGGCTCCAGCCATGGCCGGCCGAGCTCCTCCTTCATCAGCACCAGCCAGTCGAGCGAAGCCTTGGCTGTAGAGATGCCGCCGGCCGGCTTGAAGCCGATGAGAAAGCCGGTCTCCTCGAAATAGGCTCGGATGGCGCGCACCATGGCAAGGCCGACGGGCAGCGTGGCGTTGACGCTTTCCTTGCCGGTCGAGGTCTTGATGAAGTCGGCGCCGGCCATCATCGCCACCATCGAGGCCAGCATGACATTGCGCAGCGTGGCGAGGTCGCCAGTGCCGAGAATGACCTTGAGATGCGCATCGCCGCAGGCTTCGCGCATCGAGACGATCTCGTTGTAGAGCTCCTGCCACTTGGCGCCGAAGACCAGGCCGCGCGGGATGACGACGTCGATCTCGTCGGCGCCGTCGCGCACCGATGCCTCGATCTCCTGCAGGCGGGTCGACAGCGGCGCAAGGCCGTGCGGGAAAGCGGTGGAGACGGCGGCGACATGGATGCCGGTGCCGCGCACGGCATCAACAGCCGTCGCGACGAATGGATGATAGACGCAGACCGCCGCCGGGCGGATTTTTTCGCCCTCGATGCCAAGCCCCTCGACGATGTCGCGGCGGAACGGGTTGATCGCCTTGGCGCACAGGCGGCGGACGCGCTCTTCGGTGTCGTTGGAATTCAGCGTCGTCAAATCCATGCAGGAGACCGCGCGCAGCAGCCATGCCGCCTGGTTGTCAGCCTTGATCGAGCGCCGCTTTGTGAGGCTGGCGACCCTGCGTTCCAGCGCCGAGCGGTTGACCGAGCGCACCGATTCCATGAAGCCGAGATCGAGCCGCATGCCGGTGTTGCGGGCAATACCGTGGCTTTGCGGCACGGGCGTGTTGGCGGCCGCACGTGCCGGCAGCGGCGTGACCTTGGACGCGCCGAGATCGGCTTCGCGGATTGTGCTGCTCATCTCCTGCCCTTTCGCTCGACGATTTTACGTCGTGGTGCGTGTCGTTGCTCCCGGACTTGGGCGACACACACCGAAGATAGCCCGTGAATCGATGCTTCACGAGTCCTTCAAGGGCTCATAACGGAAAAAGGCGGCAAAAGCAGCTGAATTTTGACCACATGGTCAAAACGTCAATTCAAGACGTGGCGCCGAGGCGCCGGCTGATGTCAGCCGACGAAAGCGCGCTCGACGACGAAGGTCGAGGGATGGCTGAGCGAGCCCTCATGGAAGCCGAGGCTTTCGGCCATTTCCTTGACGTCCTTCAGCATATGCATCGAGCCGCAGATCATGATGCGGTCCGTCTCCGGATTGAGCTTCTCGATGCCGAGGTCGGCGTAGAACTTGCCCGAGCCGATCAGCGCCGTGATGCGGCCCATGCGCGCCGATTCTTCGCGGGTCGTCGAATTGTAGAGGGTGACGCGGCCGCCGGTCAGTTCGCCGATCAGGGGATCGTTCTCGAGCGCGGCCACCAGTTCCTGGCCATAGGTCAGTTCGGCATTGTCGCGGCAGGTGTGGGTCAGGATGACCTGATCGAATTTTTCGTAGGTATCGGGGTCGCGCAGAAGGCTGGCGAAGGGCGCAATGCCGGTGCCGGTCGAGATCATGAACAGGCGCTTTGCCGGGGTCAGCGCGTCGACAACCAGCGTGCCGGTCGACTTCTGGCGCATGATGACGGTGTCGCCGACCTGGATCTTCTGCAGTTCGGAGGTCAGCGGACCATCCGGCACCTTGATCGAGAAGAATTCCAGCTCCTCGTCCCAGGCCGGGCTGGCGACCGAATAGGCGCGGTACACCGGCTTTTCGGCATTGGGCAGACCGATCATGACGAACTCGCCGGAGCGGAAGCGCAACGACTGCGGGCGGGTGATGCGGAACGAGAACAGGCGGTCGGTGTAATGCTTCACCGAGACGACGGTTTCGGCATAGACATTGGCCGGAATCGGGAACTGCAGCGGACGGGCGCCGGCGGTGTTGAGTGCGGATGTGGTGTTCATCGATCCAACTCTGTCTTGCCCAAGCCACTACGCGGGCGCCAAACCGTTTCCTGCGCGCCCAGACCCTTCAGGTCCCGGCGTGCCGTTCACACACTCCAAAGCAGTGAGCTCTTGTGTCCCAAATTTATTAGTATACAAACGATATTTGTGTCAAGATACCACGCTAAAACAGCTTTCCAAACTGCGGCATATTCGTAGTTCCGCCATTTCGGATTTCGACAATGAAAGAGAATTTTTCGGTGCAACAACCGGATTCCCTGGGTCACGTCGTTGCCGGCATCGATGTCGGCGGAACCTTCACCGACCTCATTTTGATCGACGGCAAAGATGGCGGAAAGGTGCATATCGCCAAGACGCCCACCACCGTCGACAACCAGGCTTTCGGCGTGGTTTCAGCGCTCGGCGCCACCGGCTTTGCCATAGACGGCATCGACCTCATCGTGCATGGCACGACCACCACCACCAATGCGGTTCTGGAACGCCGGCTGGCGAAAACCGGCATGATCACCACGCGCGGTTTTCGCGACGTGATCGAGCTTGGACGGCGCACACGGCCGCAGCCCTATGGCATGACCGGCACCTTCGTTCCGATCATCCCGCGCGATCTCCGGCTCGAAGTCTCGGAGCGCGTCGAAGCATCCGGCGCGGTGCGCACCCCGCTCGACGAGGCCGAGATGCGCGACGCCGTGAAGACGCTGATCGTGGCCGGCTGCGAGTCCCTGGTCATCCATTTCCTGCATTCCTACGCCAACCCTTCGCATGAGCGGCGCGCGGCCGAAATCGCCGCCGAGCTTTGGCCGAACGGCTACATCACGACTGGCCATGCGCTGCTGTCGGAAGCCCGCGAATTCGAGCGCGGCGTGACCGCCGCGGTCAACGCCTCGGTGCAGCCGATCCTCGAGCGTTATGTCGAGCGGCTGCGCAAGGAATTGGCCGCCAAAGGTTACGCCCGCGACTTCCTGATCATGAACGGCAATGGCGGCATGATCTCGGCCCGTTTCGTCACCAGGGAATCGGCCAAGACCGTGATGTCCGGACCAGCCTCGGGTGTCATCGCCGCCGCCTATACGGGCAAGCGCGCCGGCTTTGAAAACCTCGTCACCTACGACATGGGCGGCACCTCGACCGATGTGGCGCTGATCCGCAATGCGGAGCCCGCCGTCTCGAACGAGATCGAGATCGAATATGCGATGCCGATCCACGTGCCGATGGTGGCGGTGCATACGGTCGGTGCCGGCGGCGGCTCCATCGCCCGGGTCGATGCGGCCGGGCTGATCCAGATCGGCCCGGAAAGTGCCGGCGCCAATCCCGGCCCGATCTGCTACGGTCGTGGTGGACCCGAGCCGACCATCACCGACGCCAATCTGGTGCTGGGCCGGCTGGCGCCGAAGAAGCTGCTGGCGGTCGAAAATCCGGTCACCGTCGAGCGGGTCACCGGGATCTTCGAAGACAGAATAGGCAAGGCCGCCGGCCTCTCCGGCGTCGAAGCGGCGGGCGCGGTGCTGCGCCTCGGCAACATGAAGATGGCCGGCGCCATCCGCATGGTCTCGGTGTCGCGCGGCCATGATCCGCGCGATTTCGCGCTGTTCGCCTTCGGTGGCGCCGGGCCGCTGCATGCCTCCGCCCTGGCGCGCGAACTCGGCCTGCCCCGTGTGCTGGTGCCGGCGCGTCCGGGCATCACCAATGCGCTCGGCTGCGTCGTGGCCGATCTGCGCCATGACTTCGTCAACACCATCAACCAGCCGGTCGCCGTGCTCGATGAAGCCAGGCTTCGCGAGGTGCTGGAACGTCACCGCGGGGAAGGCGAGGAACTGATCGGCAAGGAAGCGGTGAAGCCGGAAACGATCCGCGTCACGCACTCTGCCGACATGCAGTTCGTCGGCCAAACCCACATCATCAACGTGGCGCTGCCGTCTTCATCGGTGACAAGGCAGGAGTTGCAGGCGCTGTTCGAAAAAGCCTATTTCGCCCGCTTCAAGGTCGAGTTGCCGGAGATCCGCGCCAATCTGGTCAACCTCAACACGTCGGTGACGGGCGTGCGGCCGGCAATCGACCTGTCACGGCTGATCGACCCGGCCGGACGTACAAAGACGCTAGACGAGGCGCTGCGCGAGACAAGGCCGGTCTGGTATGCCGGACGCTGGCACGATACGCCGATATACGCACGCGAAAAATTGCCGCTCGATGCCGTTATCCAAGGGCCGGCGATCCTCGAACAGATGGACGCCACCACCGTGCTCGAACCCGGCGACCGCGCAAGATCGGACGCCGACGGCAACATCATCATCGACATTGGCGAGGCCTGAGATGCAAAAGCTCGACGCCATCACGCTTTCGGTCCTGCAGGCAGCCTTGCAGCAGGTCTGCGACGAGATGGATCTCACTTTCTCCCGCGCTGCCTTCTCGCCTGTCATCGCCGAGGCCAATGACCGCTCCGACGGCATCTACTCGGCCGTCGATGGTTCGTTGATCGCACAAGGCAGCCAGGGCCTGCCGGTGTTCGTCGGCGTCATGCAGTATTCGACCAAAACGGTGATCGAGATGATCGCCGACGGCCGTTGCCTGCCGCCTGAGCCGGGCGACATCTACATCGTCAACGATCCCTATCTCGGCGGCACGCATCTCATGGACGTGCGCTTCGCCATGCCAGTCTACCGCGACGGCAAGATATTTTGCTGGCTATCGAATACCGGCCACTGGCCCGATATCGGTGGCTCGGTGCCGGGCGGCTTCTCCGCCTCCGCCACAGCCGTCGAGCAGGAAGGCCTGCGGCTGCCGCCGGTCAAGCTGTTCAAGAAGGGCGTGCTCGACACCGAAATCTACGCCATCATCTGCTCCAACATCCGCGTCGCCGACCAGCGCATCGGCGATATAAGGGCGCAAGCCGCGGCACTGTTGATCGGTCAGGACCGGCTCAATGGAATCCTCGATCGTTACGGGGACGAAACCGTCGTCGGGGCGATCGCCGAACTGCGTCGCCGCGCCGCCGAGCAGATGCGCGCCAACATCTCCGCCATTCCCGACGGCACCTACAGCTCGAAGGCCTTTGTCGACTCGGACGGCGTGGTCAACGAGCCGCTGACCATCGCGCTCGCGGTGGAGAAGAAGGGCGATACGCTGACCTTCGATTTCACAGGTTCGTCAAAACCCTGTGCCGGGCCGATGAACAGCGTGCTGGCGACGACATTGTCGTCGGTCTATCTCGCCATGCGCCATATTTTCCCTGATGTGCCGATCAGCGCCGGCGCTTTCGAGCCGCTGATCGTCAAGCGGCCGGAAGGCACGTTCCTCGACGCCAAATACCCGCGTCCCGTCTCCGGCTGTGCGGCTGAAGTCTCGCAGCGCATCGCCGAGGCGGTGTTCGCGGCGATGGTGCAGGCGCTGCCGGAAAAGGTGACGGCCGCGCCCGCCGGCTCCAGCGGCAATTTCGCGCTGGGCGGCAACGATCCGGCGCGCGGCCGCGACTATGTGATGTATCAGATCTCCGGCGGCGGCTATGGCGGCAATTCCGGCCATGACGGCCTGACCAATGGCTGCTCGACCATCGGCATTTCGAAATCGCCGCCGGTCGAGATCATGGAGCAGGCCTTTCCGGTTCTCTACCGCCACTATGCCTTGCGCGAAGGCTCGGGCGGCGCCGGCAAGCAGCGCGGCGGCTTCGGCCTCGCCTATGAGGTCGAGATATTGCGAGGAGAGGCGCGCGCGTCCTTCGTCATGGACCATGGCCGTTTCGGCCCGCAAGGCGCGCTCGGCGGCAAGGACGGCGCGGTGAACACGGTGACCGTGTTCCGCGACGGCGAGGCACATGTGCCGCCGCATCTGTCCAAGGAACAGGACATCGCGCTCAAGGCCGGCGACCGCGTGAGGGTCGGCACGCCCGGGGGCGGCGGCTATGGCGATCCGCGTGAGCGCGACCCGAAACTGGTCGCCGAAGACATCAGGCTTGGTTACTACACCGTTGAACAAGCCAAAGAGCTGTTCGGAACCTGACAGCCGACAGGCCCGAGCCGCGTCAGGTCTGCAGCTTGGCCTTCAGCGCATCGGCGAATTTTTGCGCGATCTTCTTGAAGCCGGCGGGATCGGGATGCAGTTCGTTGGCCCAGTCGGCCACCTTCAACGTTCCCTGCGTGTCGACCAGATGGAAATTGTTGTTGGGATCGTCGGCCAGGCGCTTCACCACATCGCGGAACGCCGCCAGCGCGTCGTGAACGATGACCGTGCCCTTGGCGACCGTCCAGTTGCAGAAATCGAGCGACGGTTTCAGCCACGGGCCGACACAGGACGGATGCGCTCCGTTCGGGATCGGAAAATCATAGCAATGGCCAAAGATCGGCACGCCTGGCGCGACGCGGTCGCGCAGCGCGAACAAATCGAGATAGCAGGCCTCGACCATGCCGAGCGCCTTGGTGAAGCGGTTCTTGTTCAGCCCGGGGGCGTGGCCGTCATTGAAGTCGAGGAAGATGCAGAACTGGTCGCCGGCAATGTCGTTGCCACCGGCAGAGAACAGGATGGCATCGGGCTTGCCGTCCAGCCAGTTGGCCTTGTTGCGCAGGGCGGCGATCATGCGCTGCTGCTTGGGCAGCGACATCTCGTCGGTCGCCGCATCGCCATGATGGGCAAGGTTGAGGATGGTCGGCGGCATCGAGCCGATGCGGCGCAGCTGCGCGATCACATCGGTGTCGACGAACGGAAATCCGTTCCCGGTGAGCGGATAGTCGAACCAGGAATCGCCCTGCGCCAGCATCACCAGCGGCCGGTTGGCGACGGCCGCCTCGAGATTGCCGGCACTTTCCCTTGCGGTTTCGAGCCGCTCGATGTTGGCCTGGTGAACCCTGATGCGCTTGGCGATGTCGTCGTCTATGCGCCGCTGCGCGGCTTCCTGCACGAATTCCTGCTGGTCCATCCCCAGGTCCCTCCCACGACCGTCTACTTCCAGCTGAGCATGCGCCCATGTCCATGATCGGTCTGTAATTTAGATCACAGTAAGATTCCTGGGGAAGGACGGCTTGCCACGCCGTGATCGCCGCAGAGCATGTCGTTTCCGTCTCCGTGGGGCCTGCAAAAGACCATAGACTTCTATCCTTGTTTTCGCGCAATTCCGGACGGGAAACCGCCAACACCTTCCCTGGAATTGCTTAGTCAACGGAGATCAGGAACATGCGTCTTTTCGGTCGTTTCGTGCTTGCCGCTTCCGCCGCCCTGCTGCTTGGGACCGGTGCTGCCTCCGCCGAGAAACTCAGGATCGGGACCGAGGGCGCCTATCCGCCCTTCAACTATGCCAATTCGGACGGCACGCTGGGCGGCTTCGACATCGACCTCGGCAAGGCGCTGTGTGCCGAGATGAAGGCCGAGTGCGAATTCTCCGTACAGGATTTCGATGGTTCCATTCCGGCGCTGCAGGCCGGCAAGTTCGACGCCATCATCAACATCACCATCACGCCGGAACGGGCCGAGAAGGTCGAGTTCACCCACAAATATTACCAGACGCCACCGGCCATCGCCGTGCCGAAGGATTCGACCATTGCAGGCACGTCGCCTGACGATCTGAAGGGCAAGGTGCTGGGCGTGCAGAGCGCCACCATCCACCAGAATTTCGCCGAGAAGAAATACTCCGGCTCGACCGTCAAGGCCTATCCGACCGGCGACGACGCCCGCACCGACATGGCCAATGGCCGGCTGGACGCGATGATGGACGGCTCGATCATCCTGACCGAATGGCTGAAGAAGCCCGATGGCGCCTGCTGCAAATTGCTCGGCACGCTGGCCGCCGATCCGGCCATTCATGGACCCGGCGTCGGCATCGCCCTGCAAAAGGGCAACAAGGAACTGGCCGACAAGTTCAATGCCGCCATCGACGCCCTGCGTGCCAACGGCAAGTACAAGGAAATCAACGACAAATACTTCTTGTTCGACGTCTACGGAAGTTAACCCCTTCACCGCTCCTACCTCGGCAGCGCCATCAGGCGCTGCCGTTTTCATGAGATGACGGAGAAGTTTCTTGGTTGAGCGGCGCTCCCCTTTCTACACCAGCATCGTTGGCCTCGGCGCCACGATGGGCCGGGTCGGCGGCGATTTCGTCTCGGCCAAAACTTACTCCGGCATTGCCGACGAGCACCTGAACACGCGCAAGAATGTCGGCGTGCAGGATCTCAGCACCATGGGCAAGATGGACATCAAGGGGGCGGAAGCCGAGGCGCTGGTCAACCACATCATCGTCAACGATGCGGCCGCGATGAGCCCCGGCCAGGTGCGCTATTCCACCGTCTGCCGCGACGATGGCGGCATCATGGACGACCTCACCGTGTTCCGGCTGGGATCGGAGCATTTCATGCTGGTGACCGGTTCGGTCAACCGGCTGAAGATGCTGCCCTGGCTGCAGCATCATGCTGAAGCGCGAAAGGCCTATGTCACCGACATCACGGCGGCCGTCGCCTTTCCGACGATACAGGGGCCGCGTTCACGCGAGCTGCTGAAAGCACTGGTTTCGGATGCCGATCTCGATGAGTTGAAACGCTGGGCGTTCACTTCAGGGCGCGTCGGCGAGACCAAAGTCCTGATCTCACGCACCGGGGTGACCGGCGAGCTCGGCTTCGAACTGTTCGTGCCGGCGGACGAGGCCACTTCCGTCTGGGACGCGCTGATGCGGACCGGTAGCGATTTCGGCCTGAAGCCATACGGCGTGCTGGCCATGTTCACGCTCGGGCTGGAAAAGGCCTATCCGGCGCATGGCATCGACATGGACGAGAGCCGTACGCCCTTCCATGTCGGGCTCGATCGCTGGATCAAGTTCGACAAGGGCGAGTTCATCGGCCGCGAGGCATTGCGCACAATTCGCGACAAGGGGCTCGACGAACGCTGGACCGGGCTGATTCTCGACGGTGACAAGCCGGCCGCGACGGGTGCCAGGGTTTTCGCCGACGGCGAGGATGCCGGCGTCGTCACCTACAGCGATCACGGCTATTCCTTAGGCAAAGTTCTGGCGACGGCGCATTTGCGGCTGCCGTTCACCGCCATCGGGACCGAACTCAGCATCGACATTGACGGCAAGCCGACCCGCGCGGTGGTGGCGCCGATGCCATTCTTCGATCCTGAAGGCGCTCGGCTGCGGGCCTAAATCAGGCTAACTTCGCTAGCAGCCGCATAAACGTGGCCGCTTCCTTGGCCGTCAGCGGCGCCAGTGTCTCCTGGGTGATGGCGCGGGCCAACGGGATCAGCCGTTCGATCGCCTCGCGTCCCTCTGGCGTGAGACTGACCAGCAGGCGCCTTTTGTCGACCTCATGCTTGGTCAGGTCGACCAGGCCACGCGCCTTCAGCCGATCGATCACGCCCTTGACGGTCGCCGCATCCATGGCGATCAGCGTTCCCAACTGGTTCTGCGAGGTCTCGCCGACATCGTGCAATTTGGCGAGCGCTGCGAATTGCGGCGGCGTCAGGTCGCTGATCTGGGCGGCAAAGATCGAGACATGGCGCTGATGCGCCTTGCGCAGGATGAAGCCGACCTGCTCCTGCAGGCGGTAATCATGTTCGTCGGGCTCTTCGGCCTCGACCAGCTTGAGAAGATTGTCACCGCCGCTCATCGCAGGCCATCCCAGGCCTTGATGTCGCCTGCAGCCAGGCCGCCCATGCGGTCGTGCACGCGCGGGCCGCAGCTCATAGCGAGGCAAAACAGGATTTCGTCGGCACGCGGCCCGTCGCTGAGGCCGACCTCCATGGCGTCGAAATGGCTGCGGACATAGGCAGCGTTGGTGTGGCCGAGCGGCACGTCGAGCCGCGAGCCGAACGCCCCGACCTTGGTTGCCGACGGCACGATCGCCTTGGCGTCGCCCAGCCGCTCGCGCATGGCATAACCGCCCGGCACATGCCAGAGCGCGCCGTGCTCCAGCTCCCCTGACGAACCGACGATGGTGCCCTTGCCGTAGGCGTCGATCTGCTTGATGTCGCCGCCCAATGCGGCAATGAGCTTGTCGGTGAGCAGCAGGCCGAGCGGCTTCAGATCGTCCATGGCGCTCTGCAGTTCTTCGACGTAGCGGCCGGCGAACGGGTTCTTCACCAGGGCCACGGCTGCAGCGCGGCGGCGCGGCAGAGCAGCGACCGGCCCGCCATCGTGAAAGATCTCTTCGGTAAGAACCGCGATCTTGCGGATCGGAAACTCAGGCATGGGCAACTTCCTTCCCTGGACTTTTGTTGGGCGCGGCAAGCGCCATGGAACCACTGATGCGGGCTTCCCCGCCTAGAAACAGCGCCGATGCGGCAATCAGGCCGCGCCGGCGAAAATCTTCGGCGACGGCAAGGCCATTGTCCAGCGCCCGCTCCACATCGCCACGCGCGAGCATGCCGACGGCTTGTGTCACCAGCCGTGCACCGAGATCGCTGTCGGGCACCAAGTCCTGCGCGGGAATGCGCTTGATGGCGGGATTGCCGGGCAGGTCGACGGCGTTGGCAATGAGTGTCGCGGCCGCATCGGCCTCGGCGCCGGTGCGCGCGAGCACGGTGACGGCGTCGGCAATGCCAAGCGAGAACGAACGGCCGCGCCAGCCGCTCGTGGCGACGCCGCGCACGCCGTCCGCCGAGCGAATGGTGAGACGGTCGGCCAAGCCGTTGCCGGTGCCGGCGATCGCCAGGTTCATCGACTGGCCCTTGCCGATGTGGAGTGCGCTGTCGCCGCCATTGTTGACATAGGCGCGGTCGAGTCTGCGGCCTGCAAGCAATGCCGAGAGCATTTCGTCGGCTACCGATCCGGCGACGGCGGCCATCGGCGTGATGAAGCTTTCCGCCAAGGGCATGACGGCTGCTTCCATGCGCCGCGCGGTCGGGCCGGCGAAGGTGCGCGGCGCCAGGAAAAATGCCGGCAGCCGCAATTCGGGAAGCTCCTCGACCAACTCGATCAGGATCGTCTGGAAGCGCTCGATCGCCTGATCGTAGGCGGCACGACACTCAGCCGCCTCACCAAAGGCCTCGACGATCAGGTCGATCGGCCCGTGGTTGAGGTGCAGCCGCTTGCCGTCCTGCAGCCAGTGGACTTGCGGGCCTTGCATCAAGAGGCCCCGTTCGAGCCGACGCGGCGCAACTGCGCCAGCGGCGGCCATGGATTGTGGGCCTCGGCGCCTGAGCCGCGGCGCGGGTTGAGATATTCGCCGCCTTTGGCAACGATATCCTCGACGCTGCGTATCTCGGCCTCGTAGCCGCCCAGCCGGACATAGTCGTCGCGGCGTAGCGTGAATTCGATCGGCGCCACCAGCGCCGGCGTCGGCACATAGCCGAAGGCGCCTTCCGGCACGCGCATGACGTCGACCATCAGCGTGATGCCGCCGCCCGGCCAGACATAGACCGGCGCGCCGCCAACGGTAACATAGGTATTCAAGCCCTGCACCGAGCGGGTGAGATTGACCGGGTTTTCGGTGACGCCGGCGCGCAGCGAACCGCCGGCGCCGCCGATGAACAGCACGGTGCAGAGCGCCGGCTCGCAATTGTCCTCGATCAGGCCGACCGATTTCTGCAGCCGCTCGGGGAACGGTTTTTCCACCGGCTTCAACTCGTCGTCGAGCTCGTAATAGGCGAACTGCTCGCCGGTGGTCGACACCATCAGCAGCGACAGGCCGGGGCGGGCGCCCTTCTTGGCGTTCCATTCGCCGAGGATCGACAGCGGGTCGGAAATCGAGGTGCCGCCCCAGCCGAGGCCGGGCTCGGAAACCTTGAAATAGCGGCCCGGCGTCGAACGGCGGCCGATGATCTTGATGCCGGTATCCTGCCAGCCCAGCACCTTGCCGGCCTGATGCTCGGAGACGACGCCGGTGATATGGTCGTCGACCACCACCACCTCGTCGACAAGGCCGCGCCATTGCGTGGCGAACATGCCGATGGTGGCCGACCCGCAGCCGACCCGCATACGGTGTTCCTGCTTGCCGTCGATGACAGGTGGTTTGCCGGCTTCGACGATGATGGTGGCGCCGCCATCGATGGTCAGTTCGACCGGCTTGCGATTGCACAGACTGAGCATCGCGTCGCAGGTTGCCCGGCCTTCGGCCTTAGAGCCACCGGTCAAATGATGCACTCCGCCGAGCGACAGCATCTGCGAGCCGTATTCGCCTGTCGTGACGTGGCCGATCGGCTCGCCTTGCGCGCGCACGATTGCCGTTTCGGGACCGAGATGGCGGTCGGTGTCGATCTTCACCTTGACGCCGCAGTACGAAAAAATGCCTTCGGTGACCACGGTCACCAGATCGACCCCCTCGACCTCCTGGCTGACGATGAAGGGAGCCGGCTTGTAGTCGGGATAGGTGGTGCCGGCGCCGATTGCAGTGACGAAGCGGCGGCCGGTGTTGACCAGTTCGCCGTCCCATTGCTCGCCCTCGGCAGTGAAAGGCACGACCGCGGCGCCGCTCTCTGCCGCATGGTCGAGGATGGTCAGCGGGTCCATACGCACGATGCGGCCACCGACATTGCCGTAGCGGTCGCAGGCGCCGGTGCGGCCATCGGCGATGTAGCACATCACCGGACAGGCATCGCAGCGGATCTTTTCCGCCACCAGCTTTTCGCCCGGATCGTGGGTTTCGAAGCGTTCGGCAAGCTCGCTCATCGGCGTGCCTCCTTGTCGCGGATGCCATCTTTTTCGCGGATGGCGGCGCGGATGCGCGCCGGCGTCGCCGGAACCTTGGTGATGAGAACGCCGGTGGCGTGGCGTATGGCGTTGAGGATGGCGGGTGCGGTCGGGATCAGCACATGCTCGCCCAGGCCCTTGGCGCCGAACGGTCCCTCCGGATCGGGAACCTCGATCAATATGTGCTCGATCTCAGGCACATCGCCGATGGTCGGGATGAGATAGTCGTGCAAATTCTCGGTGCGACCGGGGATGTATTCCTCCATCAGCGCCATGCCGATGCCTTGCGCGATGCCACCTTCGATCTGGCCTTCGACCAGCAGCGGGTTGATAGCCTTGCCGACATCGTGCGCGGCGGTGATTTTCAAGAGCTTCACCGTGCCGAGCTTGAGATCGACTTCGAGTTCGGCGATCTGCGCGCCATAGCCATAGACGGCGTAAGGCTTGCCCTGGCCCTTGGCATCGAGCGGCAGCGTCGGCGGATCGTAGGTCTCCTCGGCGCGGAAGACGAAACCGCCCGCATCGACATCGAGGGCGGGGAGATCGATGCGCCGAGTGGCTTCGCCCTCGCGAATGACGATCACCGGACCGTCCAATTGCAGGGCAGCTTTCTCCGAGACATTGGCAAAACGCAGGATCTTTTCGCGCAAGGCGCGGCCGGCTTTTTCGGCCGCCTTGCCGGTGACAAAAGTCTGGCGCGAGGCCGATGTTTTGCCGGCGTCCGGGCTGATCGCGGTGTCGGCGCTTCTCAGCTTGAATTTTTCCAGCGGCAGGCCGAGTGCGTCGGCGCAGATCTGGGCGATGACGGTGTTGGAGCCCTGGCCGATATCGACGGCGCCCTGGTGCAGGATGACGTCGCCGTCTGGCGAGATACCGACCCTTATGGTCGACGGATTGGGCAGCGAGGTGTTGCCGCAGCCATACCAGCAGGACGCGATGCCGACGCCGCGCCTTTTGCTCGTATTGGCATTGTTGAATGTATCTGCGTCGACCTTCGCGCGAGCCCAATGCGGCCGCAAGGAGTCGAGGCACTCGAAGATACCGACTCCCGACTCCAGTCGCTGTCCGGTAACCGTTTCGGATCCGTTCCGAAGGCAGTTTCTCAGGCGAAAATCGAGCCGGTCCATGCCGAGCTTGCCGGCAAGCTCATCATAGAGCGTCTCCTGCATGATCGTCGCCTGCGGCACGCCGAAGCCACGGAAGGCGCCGGAAATCGGCCCGTGGGTGTGGATGGCGCGGCCTTCGGCGCGGTAATTCGGCGTCGCATAGGGACCGGAGGCATGCACCGGCACGCGGTTGGCGACAGTCGGCCCCCAACTGGCATAGGCGCCGGTGTTGAAATCGCCGGAAAAGATCATGCCGGTGACATGGCCTTCGGCGTCAGTGCCGATGGTCGCCTTCATCTCGGCGGGGTGGCGCTTGGTGGTCGACATCATCGATTCGGTGCGGGTGTAGGCAAGCGCCGCCGGCCGGCCGGTTTTCAGTGCCACAAGGCCGATGAGCGGCTGCAGCGACACGTCGAGCTTCGAGCCGAAGCCGCCGCCGGTCGCGGTCGGCACGATGCGCACCTTGTCGACGGCAAGACCGAGCACCTTTGCCGTTTCGTCACGGTCCATATAGGGGGCCTGGGTGCAGGCGACGACGACCAGCGTGTCGCCGTCCATGTAGGCATGGCCGGCTTCCGGCTCGATATAGGCGTGCTCGACATAGGAGGTGTCGATGGCACCGGACACCGTGTAAGCAGCCTCGCCAAGCGCCGTCTCGGGGTCGCCGCGCTCGACAAAGCCCTTGGTCAACAAATTGGCCGGGCGGTTCGCGTGGATGAGCGCAGCCCCTTCTGCCTGCGCGTCGCCGGGCTGCAGAAAATGCGGCAGCTCGGTCCAGCGGACCGGGAAATCCTGGAGGTCGAGATCGAGCATGGCCTCGCGCTCGCCGGCGACCAGCGCCACTGCCTCGCCGCGCAGCCGCGCAAAGCCTTCGGCCAGCGCCGGCTGGTCGGCAAACGGACCGATGACGCCGAAACAGTTTTTTCCCGGGATGTCGGCGGCGGTGAAGACGCCGGCGATGCCGGGATGCGACTTCACCCAGCCCTCCAGGTCGCCGAAGGCGAAGCCGGCATGATAATGCGGCGAGCGGACCACCAGCACAGCCAGCGCATCGGCGGGAAAGGCATCGCCGCCGAATTTTTCAGCGCCGGTGATTTTTGGCACGCCGTCGAGCCGGACCGGGGAGGCGCCTACAGCATTCCCTGTGGTTGGCATTCTACGTTCAAAGTTGAATTCCAACGAATGACGTTGGCGCTGCCCCTCACCCTTACCCTCTCCCCGTGAAGAACGGGGAGCGGGGAGCGTCGGCGCTGGAGCACTTCCCTTCTCCCCGTCACTATACGGGGTGAGGGTGCCGGCAGGCGGATGAGGGGCAGCGCCGTCGGTCGACGTCTCGAACCGTCCCGCATCCATCACTGCCGCGATGATCTTTCTGTAGCCGGTGCAACGGCAGAGGATGCCGCCCAGCGCATCCTGCACCTCGGTCTCGGTCGGATTCGGCGTGCCATCCAGCAGCGCCGTTGCCGCGACCAGCAGCGCCGGCGTGCAGATGCCGCATTGCGCGGCGCCATGCGCTAGGAAGGACGCCTGCAGAGCCGAGAGCCGGCCATTGGCGAGGCCTTCGACGGTCGTTACGGACGTCCCGGCTGCGGAGGCCGCCGGCATCAGGCAGGCGCAGACGGCGTCGCCGTCGACCAGCACCGTGCAGGCGCCGCAATCGCCGGCATCGCAGCCAACCTTGGTGCCCGTCAGCTGCAATTCGTCGCGCAAAACCTGCGACAGACGGCGCAGCGGCGGCACATTGACCGAGACGGCGGCGCCATTGACGGCGAAGGCGATCTCGGCGCGATCGAGGCCGACGCCCGGCACGAGGTCGGGCAGGGCTTCAATCATCTCGGAGTGGCTCATGCCGCCACCATGCTGTTGTCGTTCGTCAGTCCGCAAGCCCCCAGCACGGCGCGGGCGACAAGCTCGCGCGCTGCGTCGAGCCGGTATTCGGCGCTGCCGCGCACGTCGGCAATCGGCGAGAGCTCGGCCATCGGCGCGGACAGGAGCGCATCGGCGAGTGCCGGGCCGACAGGCTTGCCCACCAGCACGGCTTCGACAGCGGCGAGCCGCTTGGCCACGGCCGAGCAGGACCCGACCGCGACAGCGGCTTCCATGACCATGCCATCCTCGGCAACGAGGCGCGCCGCCACCATGGCGATGGAGATGACGAGGTAGCGCCGCGCACCGAGCTTGACGAAGGCCGACGTGCCGGTGGCCCTGGGCTTCGGCACCCGGATGGCGGTAACCAGCTCGCCCGGTAGCAGCGCGGTGCGGCGGTTGCCGAGAATGAACTCCTGCAGCGGCAGATGACGCGTCCCGGCTGCAGAGCGCAGCTCGACCTCGGCGTCCAGCACCAGCAGTCCCGGAACGCCATCGGCGGCAGGCGAAGCATTGCAGAGATTGCCGGCGATCGAGGCGACATTCTGGATCTGCAGGGAGCCCACTTCGCGCGCGGCCTGCTTCAGCGCATCGAAAGCCGCCGGCAATGGATGGCGGACAAGGTCGGTCCAGGTGGTGCGGGCGCCCAAAACCCAATGGGTTTCGGTCTCGGCAATGCCGCGCAGCGAGTGCAGGCCGTTAATATCGAGAACATTGTCGCGGAACGGTTTGGCGCCCTGCGCCGGATAGAAATCGGTGCCGCCGGCAAGCACGCGCCAGGCGCCCTCGCCCAGCAGAGCGAGCGCCTCGTCGAGCGTGGTGGGTTTCGCGTAACGGATCACGCTTTGCCTTCCAAAAAAATCGGCCTTCCCATTGGGGCCTTCAAAGGTGGGGACTTCCCGAACCCGCCAGTGTCTGATCAGGCCAAATTCATTCGTATGCAAATGATATCAAGCTGGCGGAAATTGTCAAAGCCGGAGTTTAAGGGAACCCGGCCGCCAAGCATTTCTTACGCTTGCAGAGGTTGACGCAGGCGGCCATCCGGTCAAGTTTCAGCATCCGGTCGCATCAGCGGCGTATTTCACTCGATCCCCCGTTCGAGACGTAGAAGAGGAGAGGCGCCATGGCCGACGAAGCGCTTGTTGTCATCGACCTGCAAAACGACTTCTGCCCCGGCGGCGCACTGGCGGTTGCCGGCGGCGACGAAATCGTGCCGCTGGTCAACGATCTGATTCGGCATGCCGAGCATGTCGTGCTGACGCAGGACTGGCACCCGGCCGGACATTCGAGCTTTGCCTCCAGCCATCCGGGGGCGCAGCCCTTTAGCGCGATCGAGATGCCCTATGGGCCGCAGACGCTGTGGCCGGACCATTGCATCCAGGGCAGCCTCGGCTCGGATTTTCACTCGGGGCTCGCCTGGACCAAGGCCGAGCTGGTGATCCGCAAGGGATTTCGCCCTGATATCGACAGCTACTCCGCCTTCTTCGAGAACGACCACAAGACGCCGACGGGGCTCGCCGGCTACCTCAAGGAGCGCAGCATCGACAGTGTGACCCTGGTTGGCCTGGCGACCGACTTCTGCGTTGCCTTTTCGGCCCTCGACGCGGTCAAGCAAGGCTTCAAGACGACGGTGCGGCTCAACGCGTGCCGCGGCATCGATCTAAACGGTTCGGTCGAGGCGATGCTGAAGAGGATGCGCGATGCCGGGGTGAAGCTCGAAGACCCGATCTCGGAGTGACTGGATCGTGACGCATCGAGGGGGCTGCACACAGTTGGGGAAGGCTTTCGCGGCAGGTGTACTCGCTTCCGCTGTGTCTCCGCAAATGGCCTTCGCGGCCGAGGCCCGCGGCCTGCCCGATGCTGCCATGTCGCTGTGGTGGGCGCTGCCTTTCGCCGGCCTGCTGCTCTCGATCGCCACCGGACCGCTGCTGTTCCACTATGTCTGGGAGCATCATTACGGCAAGATCGCCGCCGGCTGGGCAGCGCTGGCGGTCATCCCGCTGATGGTTGCATTCGGCGTTCCGGTAGCCGGTGAAGCCGTGCTGCACACGCTGCTCACCGAATACATGTCCTTCATTATCCTGCTGTTCGCGCTCTACACCATTTCGGGCGGCATCCTTGTCGCCGGCAACATCCATGGCACGCCGCTGGTCAATGCCGGGCTGCTGCTCGTCGGGGCGATGCTGGCCTCGGTGATCGGCACCACCGGCGCCTCGATGATCCTGATCCGGCCGATGCTGCGCGCCAACGACAACCGGCAGTTCAACGCCCATGTCGTCATCTTCTTCATCTTCCTGGTGTCCAACATCGGCGGCTCGTTGACGCCCTTGGGCGACCCGCCATTGTTCGTCGGCTTCCTGCGCGGCGTCGACTTCTTCTGGACGTCGGCGAACCTCTGGCGCGAGACGCTGTTTACCGGCGGCCTGGTGCTGCTTGTCTTCCTGGCCATCGACATCATGCTGCATCGCCGTGAAGGCGGCGCGCCGAAGATCAAGGATCCGACGCCGGATACGAAGGTGCGCCTTCGCGGCCTGGCCAATCTGCCGCTGCTGGCCGGCGTCATTGCCGCGATCCTGCTGTCGGCAGCGTGGAAGCCGGGCGTGAGCTTTTCAGTGCTGGGCGTGAGCCTCGAACTGCAGAACCTGGCGCGCGACGCCATTATCCTGGGGCTCGCCGGACTGTCGCTTGTCGTGTCACTCAAGAGCCATCGCGAGGCCAACGGCTTCACCTGGGGCCCGATCGCGGAGGTGGCGAAACTGTTTGCTGGCATCTTCATCTGCATCGTGCCGGTCATTGCCATCCTTCGCGCCGGCCATGACGGCGCGCTGGCGCCGCTGGTCGCGCTGGTGACGTCACCCACCGGGCAGCCCAATGATCTCGCCTATTTCTGGCTGACCGGCGGGCTGTCGTCCTTCCTCGACAATGCGCCGACCTATCTGGTGTTCTTCGAACTCGCAGGCGGCGACGCGCGGCACCTGATGACGGAGGCGGCCTCGACGCTGGCCGCGATCTCGGCCGGCGCGGTGTTCATGGGGGCCAACACCTATATCGGCAATGCACCCAACTTCATGGTCTACGCCATCGCCCGACACCGCGGTGTGAAGATGCCGGGCTTCTTCGGCTACATGGCATGGTCAGGGCTGGTGCTGATCCCGATCTTTTTGATCGCCGGGTTCCTGTTTTTCGGCTGATCAGCCGACGCCGACATAGCGCCTGACTGCCGATGGGTCGGCGCGCAATTGCTCGACATCGACGGTCTCGCGGTTGCGGCCGTTTTCGATGAAGCAGACGCGGTCGGCGACCGACAGCACGGCGTCGACGCGCTGTTCGACCAGAATGGTGGAGACACCTAGCTCACGCAGCTTCACCACCGTCTCGCGGATCTTGGCGATCATCGACGGCATCAGCCCTTCGGTCGGCTCGTCTAGCAACAGCACCTGCGGCTCCAGACAAAGCGCGCGGGCCATGGCCAGCATCTGCTGTTCGCCACCGGACAAAGTGCCGGAGCGCTGCCGCAGCCGCTGGCGCAGCAGCGGGAAGAGGTCGAGCACGCTCTCGCGCGTCGCTCTTCCCTTGCNGCCGCAGCCGCTGGCGCAGCAGCGGGAAGAGGTCGAGCACGCTCTCGCGCGTCGCTCTTCCCTTGCCGCGCGCCATCAGGCCGATCTCGATGTTTTCCGCCACCGTCATCTCGGCGAACAGCCGCCTGCCTTGCGGTACATAGGCGACGCCGGCCTTGGGCACCTCATGCGCCGGCAGGCCGGTCAACTCCTTGCCGGCGAGCCGGATCGAGCCGGCGCTCGACGGAACCAGCCCCATGATTGCTTTCAGCGCCGTCGTCTTGCCGGCGCCGTTGCGACCGAACAGGCACAGCACCTCGCCCTTGTTGAGCACGAGATCAAGCTCGTAGAGCACCTGAACCTCGCCATAGAAGCAATCGAGCCTGGAGATGGTCAGCGCTTCAGTCTTGTGGGCTTCAGTCTTGGGGGCCTCAGTCTTGGGGGCCTCAGTCTTGGGGGCTTCGCTCATGGCGCCGTCCCCAGATAGGCTTCCTGCACCTGTGTGTTGGCGCGAACCTGTTCGGGCGTGCCTTCGGCCAGGATCCTGCCGGCGTTGAAGACCGTGATGCGGTCGGCCAGCTGCATGACGACCGGCATGTTGTGCTCGATCAGGAGCACGGTGGCGCTCTTGGCAATCTCGCGCACCAGTCCGATGAAATTGTCGATCTCGCTGTCGGCCAGCCCCTGCGTCGGCTCGTCGAGGATCAAAAGCCGCGGCTTAAGCGCCAGGCCCATCGCGACTTCCAGCAGGCGCTGGTGGCCGTAGGAAAGCTGGCCGGCCGGCATATGGGCGCGGCCGGCAAGTCCGGTGCGTTCCAGCGCGGCCATGACGCCGGTGCGCACCGCACCTTTCGAGCGGCCATCGGTCAGCGTGCGCTGCACCGGCAACGCGACATTATCGTAGGCAGAGAGGTTGGCGAAGACGCTGGTGATCTGGAAGGTGTAGGCGATGCCCCGGCGCACCCTGAGATAGGCCGGCTGGCTGGTGATGTCGGCGCCGTCGAAGACGATCATGCCGGACGATGGCTGAATGCGGCCGCTGACCAGGCTGACGAAGGTGGTTTTGCCGGCGCCATTGGGGCCGATGACGGCGCGGATCTCGCCCGGCATCAGCTGAAAATCGACACCATCGACGGCGCGCAGGCCGCCGAAACTGCGCGCCAGGCCTTTGGTGGTCAGCAACGGCATCATGGGAGCCACCCGAGCCAGCGCTGGCGGATGGTGCCCAGAATGCCTTTGGGGAAAAACAGCACCAGCAGGATGAGCGCAATACCGACGATCAGGAGATAGGCGGAGGTGTAGCCGCTGGCGGTGTCGATGACATAGTACATGAACACCGTGCCGAGCAGCGCGCCCAGCGTCGTGGCGGCGCCGCCGAGCAGCACCCAGAGCAGCGGCAGGATGGAATACTGCACCGAGGCAAAGCTCGAGCCGACATAGCCGAACAGCAGCGCATAGGCCGCACCCGAGGCGGCGCAGATGGTGCCGGAGACGACGACGGCGATCAGCTTGTTGGAGAAGGTGTCGTAGCCCAGCATTTTCGTGCGCTCCTCGTTCTCGCGCACCGCGACCAGCACGCGGCCATAGCGGGAGCGGACGATGGCGAGGGTGATCAGCAGCACGACCGAGAACAGCGCCAGCGCGCTCATGTAGCGCACGGTCGGGTTGGTTAGGTCGAGCGATGTCGCGCCGAAGGCCAGAACCCGCGCCGGCTGCGGCACGACCAGACCCTGGTCGCCGCCGGTCCAGGCGGCGAAATAGAGGATGACGAGGTAAAACACCTGCGCGAACATCATGGTGACGATCATGAAGGCGACGCCGGTGGTGCGCAGCGCCAGCAGGCCGATCACCAGTGCCAGCAGCGCGCCGCAGGCGATGCCGGCGAGGAAAGCCAAAGGCACGCTCCAGCCGAGATGGATGACCGCGAGACCAGCGCCATAGAGCCCGGCGGCGAAGAACATGGCGTGGCCGAGGCTGAGCAGGCCGACATAGCCGAACAGCATGTTGTAGCCCATGGCGAACACCGCCAGCACCATGATTCGGGCCAGCAGGCCATGATGGTAGTCGGGCAGGACGAAGCTCAGCGCAAACAGTAGCGCGATGACGCCGAGATGCAATGCATAGGCTTTTGCCGGCGAAGCTTCGCTCATCGCGACGCCTGCCCGAACAGGCCCTGCGGCCGGAATACCAGCACCATGGCCACCAGCAGCGTGGCGATGATCTTGGCCAAAGTCGGCGAAAAGAACACCGAGATGATGCCGTCGGACAGGCCGATCAGCACGGCGGCGACGACGGTGCCGCGCAGCGAGCCGAGGCCGCCGATGATGACGACGATGAAGGACAACAGCAGCGGGTCCTGTCCCATCAGATAATGCGCCTGACTGATCGGCACGATCAGCACGGCGGCGATGGCCGCCAGCATGGCGCCGAGCCCGAAGACGCCGGCATAGACGCGGTCGACCGGAATGCCGAAGGCCTGCGCCGTCTCGCTGTCATATTGGGTGGCGCGCATGATGAGGCCGATCTTGGTGCGCGTCAGCACCAGCCAGGTGGCGATGAGCAGAAGGGCCGAAGCGGCAATGATCGACAGCTTGTAGCCGGAATAGCCGAACCAGGGCAAAAGGATGCGGTAGCTGAAGGGCGGCTCCACCGGGCGGGCTTCCGGGCCATAGAAGCTCAACGCCAGCTGCTGGATGATGTAGAGCATGCCGATCGTGGCGACGATGGTGGCTTCCGGATTGTAATTGAGCCGGCGCAGCACAAGCCGCTCGGCGACCAGCGCAATGGCGCCGACAATCAGCGGCGCAATCACCAGCGCCGCCAGGAAGCCGAGCGTGGGATGGCCGGGTATCGCCGTCGAGATCGCCCAGGCCAGCACCGCGCCCAGCATGAAGAACTCGCCATGGGCGACGTTGACGACGCGCATGACGCCGAACACCAGCGACAGCCCAAGCGCCGTCAGCGCCAACACGGCGGAGGTGACAAGGCCTTCGAGGGCGGCGAGGAGGAGATGGGGTCCGAAATGCATTCAGGGCGCCCTTACCCTCCCCTTGTGGGGAGGGTGACCGCGCAGCGGTCGGGTGGGGGTTGGGCACGGGCCGTCGCGACCCCCACCCCGTCTCGCAAGCTTCGCAAAAGTGCGAAGCTTGCGTGCCGACCCTCCCCACAAGGGGGAGGGTAAGGCGCCTCACAGCGCCTGCGTCGTATAATCCCCTTCGGCCTCGTAAAGCCCGTCCTCGATCTTGGTCTTGTGGACGACCTTCATCTTGCCGCCTTCGACCTTGGAGATGTTCTGGATGCCAAAACACTGGTGGATCTTGCCGTTGAAGGTCTTGGGGCCTTGCGGATGCTCCGGGCCTTCGGCGAATTCGGTCAGAGCCTCGGTCGCCTCGACCAGCTTGGCGCGGTCTTCCGGGCCCTTGTAGCCGGCATCTTCCATCGCCTTCTTAACGACATAGAGCGTCTCCCAGCAGCCGAACATGTGGGCGGCGGTGGAGACGTCCTTGGGGTCGCCGACGGCAGCCCCATTGTCGTCGATGCCGACAGCGGCGCGGTAGGCTTTCTGGGCGGCCGAGTCATTGGCCTGCGCATAGCGCGGCGAACCTTCCCAGAAATGGCTGCCGTCCAAAAATTCGAGGCCGGGGCTGTTGATGTCGGTGGCTTCGAGCGAATCGATGAAGCCGAACAGTTGCGGCCGGTTGGAGCCGTAGAACTCGCCGAGTTCCTTGACGAAGGTGAGCACGGCCGGGCCGACCATCACGTGGTAGATGACTTCGGTCTCGGCGGGTATCTGCGGGAAGTATTTCGTGAAAGACGACTCTGTCGGCGGGATGGCGATCTGGGCGATGACCTCGGCGCCTTGCGCCTTCAGCGCCGGCGGCAGGTAGTCGCGATGGTCGTAGCCGAAGGCGAAATCCGGGAAGATCTGCGTCACCTTCTTGCCGGCATTGGCCGCGATCCACGGCGCCATCGACTGGATCTGGCTCTTCACATCGGTGATGCCGGGCTGGAAGACGTAGCGGTTGAGCTTGGTCGAAGCGACGTGGTGGCCTTCGCTGACGACGAAATAAGGGATCTTGTTTTCGCCGGCGGCCGGCGCCGAGCCGATCACCACATGCGAGAACAGCGTGCCGAAGACGATGTCGGTCTTGTGCTGGGTGGCGAACTTGCCGACCACCTCGGCGCCACGGCCGGGATCGGTGCCGTCATCCTCGATCACCAGTTCGACCGGCCGGCCGTTGATGCCGCCGGCATCGTTGATCGCCTTGACCGCGGCGGCACTGGTCTTTTCGTACCAGCGGCCATAGGCGGCGCCGATGCCGGTGCGGTGCGACTGGAAGCCGATCTTGATTGGCGCTGAACTCTGCGCCTGGCTGTAGCGGACGAAGCCGGGCGCGAGCGTCAGCCCGGCGCCGGCGGCGAGACCTTTCAGCGCGGTGCGGCGGCTAAGGGTGGATTTGGAGAGATCGAAAAACCCATTCTTGTCAGTCACGGCAGTTCCCCTGTTTTTGAGTTTTGACTGTCTGTAACGAGGCAAGGCCACTCCCTTGCAGGAGGGGCAGAAATTGCATGTGTACAAACTAAATCACCAAAGCACAGAGCTTGCAAGCGGGCTTTCCGCAAAGGCATGTTGATCAGCTTGTCTCATCCGGCCGTCGGCGTGGCAAGCAACCACAGGCCGAAGATCGTGTAGGCAATCATCAGCATGGTGAGCGGCAACTGGCTGAGGGCGGCGCGCGATGGCACCTGGTGCAGTCGCCAGGCCAGTCCATGGGCAACGAGCACCGCCAGCATATGGCCGGCGATGATGATGCCGGCCTGCAGGTTCCACAGCCACCAGGCGGAGTGGGCCCCGGCGACGATGCCGGCCTCGATCTGCATGTCGGCGGCGCCGAACAGGTTCCATCCCAGCGCGAACGGGTCGGACAGAGCGGCGATCGCATACTGGCCGTCGACCAGCAGCGCCGTCAGATAGTGCGCGACATGATAGGCGAGCGCGATCGGCACGATCGACCACACCAGCAGCCCGGCGGCCTCGCGGAGGGAATGTCGGCTGCCGGCGAGGCGCTGGCCGAGGATGACGGCCAGCAGGAATGCCGCCGCCAGCAGAACGAAGGTCAGCACGAGGCCGAAGCTGCTAATGCCGATGAGCGCGGTGCGGCCGGGATATTCCAGCGGGTTGATGCCGGACAGGCCGAGCCAGAAGAAGGTTTTCGACAGGCCGTCGAAGGACACCGATGACAGGCTGAGCAGCAGGAAAGCGATGCCGCTTGCCGGCAGGGGTGCCGCGCCGAGCAGTTTTGAGCCCGGCCAGCAGAGAGCGAGCCGCCCGTGTTCATCGCGCTCGACGATGGCGAAGCGCGCCACCATGGCGAAGAACACCGTCAGGAATTCGCCGCGCCGGCTCCAATCGCGGTAGCCGAAGGCGAGCATGGCGATGAAGGTAAGCAACCAGTAGAGGCCGGCGGCATAGGCCAGCCGCGCCGGGTCGTCGGGCGCCGGGTCGATCAGCTCGAACCAGGCAAAGGCGAAGAACAGGATAACGGCTGGCCAGCAGCCGAGCCATGAAGGCAAACGCGATTTCTGTCCCTCACCGCCACGAAGCTTGAACAGGCGGCTTACGATCCGCCACGGGCCATACCATGGATTCGGCCACGACCAGACATCGCCGAACAGGCCTTGCGCGATGGCAAGGCCGACCCAGAGCAGCGTCCAGATGGTCAGGGGCAGCGGATTGGAGAGCGGATCGCGGCTGCCGAACAGGCCGGCGGCGATGAGCGTTGCGAAACCGGCAAAGGAGATGAGGCTGATGATTGTGCGAGGGGTGTCGGCGAATGGGAAGAGCGGCAGGCGGCGGCGCCAGAAGCGGTCGAGGGTTGCGGGTGGCAGCAGGGCGAGGACGAGGAAGCTTACCGCGACGGCAAGCGCGCCGCCGGCGATGTAGTAGCCGGTCGGGAGGAGGAGGACGTGGCCGCGGTCGGAGGCGTGGGCGAAGGCAGGGGTGGGGAGGAGTGTGAGGGTGGTGGTGATAAGGGTTGGCCGGTGACAGCCGCGCTCTACGACGCCCCCCTCTGTCCTGCCGGACATCTCCCCCTCAAGGGGGGAGATTGGCAGTTGCCCTGCCGGCGCTTCCTTTGCAACGTCGGAGATTAGCGAAGGCGGAGATGACGGGGTAATCTCCCCCCTTGCGGGGGAGATGTCCGGCAGGACAGAGGGGGGTGGGCGGCAACTCACGCTATCGCGATTTCCATTTCGTCCAGCAAGGCACCCGCCGACCCTCAAACCTTGACCAGCTGCTCCACGCGGTCCTTCGCCCCAAAAATCCGGAGATAGCGCTCGATCTCCTTCTTGTCGCCCGTCGCTTTCGCCGGATTGTCCGACAGCTTCACCGCCGGCCGGCCATTGGCCTCCGTCACCTTGCAGACCAGCGATATCGCATCCAGGCTGTTGGTTTCGGTCGGCGCGCAGCCTTCGAAATCGTTGGTGAGGTTGGTGCCCCAGCCGAAGGACATGCGCACCTTGCCCTTGAAGTGCCTGTAGGTCTCCTCGATGGTTTCGACCTCGAGACCGTCGGAGAAGATCAGCAGCTTCTGCCTGGGGTCCTTGCCCTTCTCGCGCCACCAGTCGATGATTTTTTCGCCGCCTTCGATCGGCGGCGCGCTGTCGGGGCGGAAGCCGGTCCAGTCGGCGACCCAGTCCGGGGCGTCGCGCAGGAAGGATGCGGTGCCGAAAGCGTCGGGCAGCACGATCAGCAGGTTGCCGCCGTAATAGCGCTGCCAGTCCTGCAGCACCTTGTAGGGCGATTCCTTCAATTCCTTTTCCGACTTGGCAAGGGCGGCAAAAACCATCGGCAATTCATGCGCGTTGGTGCCGAGCGCTTCGAGGTCGTTGTCCATGGCCAGCAGCACGTTCGAGGTGCCGGTGAAGGCTTCGCCAATGCCTTCCTTGAGCGCCTCGACGCACCAGCGCTGCCACAGGAAGGAATGGCGGCGGCGGGTGCCGAAATCGGAGATGCGGATGCCGGGCAGCGCCTTCAAGCGTTCGGTCTTGGCCCACATCTTCCCCTTGGCGCGTGCATAGAGCACGTCAAGCGCGAAGGGACCGAAGGCGCGCATGGCGGCGCGGGAACGAAGCTCATTGATGATCGCCAGCGCCGGGATTTCCCACAGGGTGGTGTACATCCAGGGACCGCTGAAGGAGAGCTCGTACTGACCGTCGCGCTTGGACAGCTCGTAGTCGGGCAGCCGAAAACCTTCCAGCCAGGCGAGGAATTCCGGCTCGAAGATCTGCTTGCGGCCATAGAAATTGTTACCGCCAAGCCAGATCATCTCCTTCTTGGAGAAGCGCAGCGTGCGGGCATGGTCGAGCTGGTCGCGCAATTCGCCTTCGTCGATGTCGTCGGCCAGGCGCACCGAGGTGGTGCGGTTGATCAGCGAAAAGGTGGCGTCGACCTTGGGGTACATGCCCCAGATCATCTGCAGCATCAGAAGCTTGTAGAAATCGGTGTCGAGCAGGCTGCGGACGATCGGGTCCAGCTTCCAGGTGTGGTTGTAGACGCGCCGCGCTATATCGGTTCTTGCCATGTCCTGCCGTCGCCTTCGCTGCTCACGTCTTTCTTACGCAATTCCGGACGGGAAACCGCCGCACAGTTTTCCTGGAATTGCCGGGCAAGAGCTTATTAGCATTGAATTTTTGAAAGCGCCTCCCGCTTTCCGGGCTGGCCCGACAAAAAGCAGCCGCTCAGGTCCAGCCTCAACTCTTGGCGCCCACCACCCGCAGCGCCGGACGCTTCCTGCGGCTGCCGATGCGGCCGGCCACCGGCGCGTCGGCCCGGCTGTCGGCCTGTTCCTTTTCGGCAAACAGCCAGTCGACGAACAATTGCACGATAGGCGCCGAACGCATCTCGTTGCGGCAGACGACGTAGAAATCATCGACCGCCGGCACCGACAGGCTGAACGGCGCCACCAGCAGGCCCCTGGCGAGCAGCATGCTGGCGGTGACGGAATCGCCGAGAGCCACGCCATGTCCGTGCACCGCGGCTTCGATCGCCGTACGGGCGTCGCCGAGATGGTGGCGGCGGCCACGTTCGAGGTCGAGCCCATCGGCGGCGGCCAGCCAGGTGTGCCATTCGCGGCCATCATCGCCATGCAGGATGACATGGCCAGCAAGATCCCGGCAGATGCGGAGCGGCCGGTTGTTGATCAGCGTCGGGCTGACCACCGGGAACAGTTCGAGGCCCGACCATTTGCGCATCCAGCAATCGGTCCAGCTGCCGTCGCCATAGAGCACGCAGACATCGACCTGTGGGGCGCGGATGTCCTTGGGGTCGTTGGACGGGATCAGCGTCAACCTGATATCAGGATATTGCGCCATGAAGCTGCCGAGCCGCGGCGTCATCCACAGAAGCAGCAGCGCCGGCACGCAGGAGACCGACAGCGTACCGGCGCTGGCTGGCCTGGTCATGCGCTGGGTGGCGGCGGCGATGCCGTCGAAGGCGGTCGAGACCGCCGGCAGCAATTCGGCGCCGTGCGGGGTGAGCTTTACCCGCTGTCCGGTGCGTTCGAACAGTTTTACGCCGAGCGATTGCTCGAGCGCCTTGATCTGGTGGCTGATTGCGCCGTGGGTGACGTTGAGCTCACTCGCCGCCTTGGTCAGCGAGGCATGCCGCGCCGTCGCCTCGAAGGCGCGCAAGGGATTCAAGGGGGGCAGACGCTTGGCCATGAGCAACCGGATACTCTGTGAGATTTTCTCACAATCAGCACCGTAACAATATCAATTGATTTTTCAATGCGGCTGCCGGACACTTTGGCAGGTCAACAGCATCAATGACGTGAAATCTACAGGCAGCCAGCGGGACAGCGACCCGGCCGGATGATGGTCAGTTCGCAGATGTCGCCACGGCCGCATGCATCAGCCCGCAGGAGGAGACCGACATGGGTTATGACAGAGGCAAGCTGGAAGCCTTGCGCCGCAAGTATGGCGAGAGCCATGGCGGCGAGATGTTCGACCCGAAGTTCCGCAAGGTCGCGGACAAGATCTTCTCCAAGAGCGGCACAAGGCTGGCGCCCTATGCCGGCATCCCCACCTTCCTCGCCGCGCCCTACCGTGAAATCGCTGCCGACAATCCGGATTTCGGCGATTTGCAGGTGGCGATCATCGGCGTGCCGATGGATCTCGGCGTCACCAACCGGCCCGGCTCGCGCTTCGGGCCAAGGGCGCTGCGCGCCATCGAGCGCATCGGCCCTTACAATCATGTGCTGGAATGCGCGCCGACGCATGAGCTGCGCGTCGCCGACATCGGCGATACGCCGTTCCGCAGCCGCTACCGGCTGGAGGTCAGCCACGAAGATATCGAGCGCCGCACCAACCAGATCATCGATGCCGGCGTGCTGCCGCTCTCGGTCGGAGGCGACCACTCGATCAGCCATCCGATCCTGAAGGCGGTCGGCAAAAAGGCGCCGGTCGGCATGATCCATATCGACGCTCATTGCGACACAAGCGGGCTGTTCGACATGACCAAGTTCCATCATGGCGGACCGTTCCGCAACGCGGTGCTGGACGGCGTGCTCGACCCCACCCGCACCATCCAGATCGGCATCCGCGGCTCGGCGGAGTATCTGTGGGAGTTCACCTATGAATCCGGCATGACGGTCGTGCATGCCGAAGAGGTGACGGGTCTCGGCATCCCGGCCATCATCGAGAAGGCGCGCAGAATAGTCGGCGACGGCCCGACCTACATTTCCTTCGACGTCGACAGTGTCGATCCGGCCTTCGCGCCAGGCACCGGCACGCCGGAAATCGGCGGCCTGACGACGCGCGAAGTGCTCGAACTGCTGCGCGGCTTGAAAGGCCTCAACATCGTCGGCGGCGACGTCGTCGAGGTGGCGCCGCAATATGACGCGACCACCAACACCGCCCATGTCGGCGCCCAGGTCCTGTTCGAGATCCTGAGCCTGATGGTGTTCAGCCCGGCGATCACCGGCAAGGGGGCCTGACGGATTTCACATGCAAAGGCGGCCGCCGCGCTGGAGCCGGCGGCCGTTTCCAAAACAAACAAGCTTCCAGAAGGGGAATACCAATGACAATCCAAATGAAATCAACCATCGCCGCCGCGCTGATGCTCGCCGGCCTCGGCTTCGCCGCCCAGGCCAATGCCGACGCCGTCGACGACATCACCAAGGCCGGCGCCATCAATGTCGGCATCTTCTCCGACTTTCCGCCCTTCTCCTCGGCCAGCGCCGATATGAGCATCAAGGGTTACGACGTCGACGTCGCGCAGGCGATCGCCGATTCACTCAAGGTGAAGCTCAATCTGGTCAGCGTCACCGGCCAGAACCGCATCCCGTATCTCACCGACAAGCGCGTCGATATCCTGATGAGCGTCGGCTATTCCAAGGAGCGCGAGGAGGTGATCGATTTCGCCGCCGCCTATGCGCCCTACTACATCGCCGTCATCGGTCCGGCAGCGCTTTCGATCAAAGGCAAGGAAGATCTCGCCGACAAGTCGATCGCCGTCAATCGCGGCACGCTCGAGGATACGTCGTTGACCGAAGCGGCGCCGTCATCGGCCGACATCAAGCGCTTCGACAACTACAATTCCGTCATCCAGGCCTTCATCTCCGGCCAGACCCAGCTGATGGTGGTCGGCAATGATGTCGGCGCCCAGGTGCTGGCCAAGCAGGACGCGCTGAAGCCGGAGCAGAAGTTCCAGCTCTTGACCTCGCCTTCGCATATCGGCCTCAACAAAAAAGAGGACCGGCTGAAGACGGCGGTCAATGATGCGGTTGCCAAGATGCTGGCCAACGGCAAGCTCGACGAGAGCTCGAAGGTCTGGCTGAAGACGCCGCTCAATCCCGACAACCTCAAGGATTGAGTTCTCGTGGCTTTTGCCTGGCTCCCAGGTGCTGTGGGCGACATCGCGCGCGGCGCGGCCACGACGATCCTGTTGATCGTCGTGACCACGCTCGTGGGCACGCTGCTCAGCATCCTGGGCGCTGCCGGCCGGCGCAACGGCCCGGTATTCGTGAAGCGCGCCATCGCGGTGTATGTCGAGGTGATGCGCAACACGCCGTTCCTGGTGCAGCTGTTCTTCATCTTCTTCGGACTGCCCAGCCTCGGCATAAGGCTCGATCCGATCCTGGCAGCCATGTTGGCAATGACGCTCAACATGGCGGCCTACACCATTGAAATCGTCGGCGCCGGTCTCGATGCCGTGCCCGGCGGACAGACGGAAGCCGCCTTGGCACTCGGGCTTCGGCCACGCCAGGTGTTTGTCAAGATCGTGCTGCCGCAGGCGCTCAAGGTGATCTATCCGGCGCTGACCAGCCAGATCGTCATCATGATGCTGGAATCGGCCGTGGTGTCGCAGATCGCCGTGCGCGAGCTGACCTATGAGGCCGACATGCTGCAAGCCCGCACCTTCCGGTCCTTCGAAACCTATTTCGTCGTGACCCTGGTCTACCTCGTCCTGTCCATGGCCTTGCGCCGGCTGCTGGTCACAGGCGGGCGCCGCGTGTTGGGGGCAGGTGTCACATGATCGAATTCACCCTCTGGGACATCGTTCGCAATCTGCTGCTCGCCGCCCGCTGGACGGTGCTGTTGTCACTGGCCGCCTTCGTCGGCGGGGCGCTGGTCGGGCTGATCGTGCTGTTCTTCAGGATCGCAGAGAATAAATGGAGCCAGCGGGTCGCTTCCGGCTACATCGCCCTGTTCCAGGGAACGCCGCTGTTGATGCAGCTGTTCCTGATGTTCTTCGGCCTGCCGATGCTCGGCCTGCGCATCGAGCCATGGACGGCAGCGGTGCTCGGCCTGACCTTCTTCGCCAGCGCCTATCTGGCCGAGATCTGGCGCAGCGGCGTCGATGCGCTGCCGCTGGGACAGTGGGATGCCGGCGCCAGCCTTGGCCTGCACCGTCTGCAGGAGCTCCGGCTGATCATCCTGCCGCAGGCGTTCTCGATCACAAGGGCGCCGATCGTCGGCTTCCTGGTGCAGTTGATCAAGTCGACGGCGCTGACCTCGATCATCGGCTTCGAGGAGCTGGTCAGAACCTCCAACGCCATCAACAACGCCACCTTCGAACCGTTCAAGGTCTACGGGCTGGTGGCGCTGATCTTCTTCGTCATGTGCTTTCCACTGACGCAATACGCCCGTACGCTCGAACAACGAGCGGCGGCCCACTGACGTCAGGCGGCGACAGTGCGTGAAGGGAACCTGCCGGAATAGAACGGCATCAACTGAGGAGAAACCAGATGAACAGACTGATTGGAAAATCCCTGACACGGCGCGGCGTGCTTGGTGCGGGCCTCGCTACAGCCGGCGTGCTCGCCATGCCGTCGATCCTGCGCGCGCAGGACAAGTCGCTGAAGGTCGGCGTCTATGGCGGCTACTTCAAGAAATCCTTTGACGAGCACGTCTTCCCAGATTTTACCAAGGCCACCGGCATTGCAGTGGAATCGGTCGCCGAGCCGACCGGCGAAGCCTGGCTGGTGCAGCTCGAACAGGCGTCCAAGGCAGGCCAGGCGCCGGCCGACCTTTCGATGATGTCGCAGACCTCGACGCTGAAGGGCCAGTCGACCGAATTATGGACGCCGCTCGATACGTCGAAGTTCAAGCACTACAACGACCTCTTGCCGCGCTTCGTCAACAAATATCCGGATGGCCGGGTCGCCGGCATCGGCGCCGTCGCCTGGTGGATCACGCTGGTCTCCAACACCGATGTCTACAAGGATGCGCCGACCTCATGGGAGACGCTGTGGGACAAGGCCAATGAGGACAAGCTTGGCCTCCTGGCGCTTGCCTCGAACTCGTTCCTGCTCGAAGTGACAGCCAAGACCTTCATGGGCGGCACCAATGCGCTCGACACCGAGGACGGACTGAACAAGGCGTTCGAAAAGCTCGCCGAGCTCAAGCCGAATGTCCGGCTGTGGTATCGCGACGAGGCGCAGTTCGAGCAGGCGCTGAAATCGGGCGAGATCCCGATGGGCCAGTATTATCACGACGTCACCGGCCTCGCGGTCGCCGACGGCTTCCATGTCCGCTCGACGTTCCCGAAGGAAGGCGGCATCCAGGATTCCGGCAATTGGGTGCTGTCGCGCGCCTCGACCAAGGTCGACGAGGCGCATGCCTTCATCGACTATATGAGCCAGCCGTCGATGCAGGGCCTGATGTCGCGCAAGGTCGGCACCACGCCGACGCTGAAGAAAGAGGTGCTCGACCTCAAGCCGGAAGAGTTCGCCGCGGTGTCGTCGGATATCGATCCGATCATCCCGCGCTACGACCTCTATACGTCGAAGGCCGACTGGATCAACCAGAAGTGGACCGAGCTGATCGTCGGCTGAGCCGTTCGATCCGTCTGAACCACAGCGGCCGCCGGCATAGTCCGGCGGCCCCTTAGCAAACCCTCCAAGGGATGAGCATGTCCGGACTAGACATCAACGCCGTCACCAAAAAATTCGGCAACTTCGCCGCCGTCGACAATGTCCAGCTCAACGTGCCGCATGGCACGTTCGTGTGTCTGCTCGGCCCGTCGGGCTGCGGCAAGACCACGCTGCTGCGCATGATTGCCGGACTGGAGGAGCCGACCAGCGGCGCCATCGTGCTCGACGGCGAGGACATCACGCCTTTGCCGACGCACAAGCGCAATCTCGGCATGGTGTTCCAGTCGCTGGCGCTGTTTCCGCATCTCTCCGTCGGCGACAACATCGCCTATGCGCTGCGCATTCGCGGCGCCTCGAAGGAGGAGCAGAAGAAACGCGTCGACGAGTTGCTGGGCCTCATCCATCTGACCGGCTTTGCCGACCGTCCGGTGGCCAAACTATCGGGCGGTCAGCGCCAGCGCGTGGCAATTGCGCGGGCCTTGGCGCTGTCGCCGAAACTGTTCCTGCTCGACGAGCCGCTGTCGGCGCTCGACGCCAAACTGCGCGAGGCCATGCAGGTAGAACTGCGCCAGTTGCAGCAGCGGTTGGGCATCACCACCATCGTCGTCACCCACGACCAGCGCGAAGCCATGACCATGGCCGACCTGGTCGTCGTCATGGGCCACGGCAGGATCCTGCAGGCGGCGCCGCCAATCGAGATCTACCGCAAGCCGGCCGACGCCTTCGTCGCGGACTTCATCGGCATCACCAATCTGCTGCCGGCCGAGATCGACAGCACCGGGCGCACCACCATTCTGGGCACAGCCATTCCAGGTCTTGCCATGCCGGCGGGTCAGACCAAAGCTTCTGTATCGGTCCGCCCCGAGGATGTGCATCTCGGCAGCCCCGGCGGCTCGGCCATCACCGGCGAGGTGAGTTTCGTGCGCGATCTCGGCGGCACCATCGAGACCTTCGTCGACGTCGGCGGCACCAGCATCATTGCGGTGACGACGCCGCGCGAGCGGCATGACGTGCCGGTCGGCGCCAAGGTCGGCGTAACATTGCCGCCGGCAAGCTGCGTGGTGCTCGGCGCATGAGACGCGAAGCCCCGAAGTCGATAGCCGACTACACGCCGCTGTTCTTTCCGGCGCTGATGCTGGTCGTCTTCTTCGTCGTGCCGTTCTCGACGATGATCGCGGTCAGCTTCTTCAAACGCAACCCGTCCGGTTTCTACACGCCGGACTTCGTGTTCGACAATTACGCCCGCTTCCTGTCGGTGTTCTTCGGCGGCGTGCTCGGCTTTTCGCTGCTGCTGGCGGTGCTGGTCGCCGTCTGCTGCGTGGCCATCGCCTTTCCCTTCACCTACCTTTTGACCCGCCGGCCGCGCCGCGTGCAGACGCTGTGGCTGGTCGGCCTCCTGTCGGTGCTGTCGCTGTCGGAAGTCATTATCGGCTTTGCCTGGTCGACGCTGTTTTCGCGCACCGCCGGCATCACCAATTTGTTCGTGGCGATCGGGCTGATGGACAAGCCGGTGGCGCTGCTGCCGACCTTTGGCGCGGTGCTGACCGGCATGGTCTACCAGGCGCTGCCCTATACGATCCTGGTGCTGTACCCCGCCCTCGTGCGCCTCGACCCGACATTGCTCGAGGCAGCGCGCACGCTCGGCGCCTCGCCGATCCGCGCCTTCTTCAACGTCGTCGCGCCGGCATTGCGCAACACCATTGTGGCGACACTGATCATGGTCTTCGTGTTCGCCCTCGGCTCGTATCTTTTGCCGCAGATTCTGGGACGGCCGCAGCACTGGACGCTGTCGGTGCTGATCACCGACCAGGCGATCTACCAGTCCAACATGCCGTTCGCGGCCGCAATGGCGGTGTTCCTGGTGCTGATCTCGCTGGCGCTGGTCGGACTGACGCTGCTCGTCGGACGAAGGGAGAACGCCCTATGACCGCGACCTTGCTGCGCCGTGTCTATTTCACCATCGTCGCTTTGTTTCTGGCGGCGCCGCTGATCGTCGTCGCCGGCGTGTCGGTGAATTCGCGGCAGGAGCTCAGCTTCCCGCCGGTCGGCTTCTCGCTCGCCTGGTACGCCCAGATCTTCACCGATCCGGAATGGCGCCTGGCGCTGATCCATTCGGTGACGCTGGCCGTCTGCTCGGCGGCGATTGCCGTGGCGGTGGCGCTGCCGCTGGCCTGGTTCCTGTGGCGGCGCATCGCGCCCTGGGCAAACATCTTTCAGGTGCTGGGGCTTGCCCCCTTCATCCTGCCGCCGGTCATCACCGCGCTTGGCTTCCTCTCCTTCTGGGCGACGGTCGGGCTGTTCGGCCAGTTCTTCACCGCCATCATCAGCCACGCTATCTTCTTCGTGACGCTGCCGCTGGTGACGCTGTCGCTGGGCTTTGCCTCGATCGACCGCTCGCTGGTAGAGGCCGCCGCCACCATGGGCGCGGACGACCGCACGTTGCTGAAGACCGTGGTGCTGCCGCTGATCCTGCCCTACCTCGTCTCGGGCTACGCCTTCGCCTTCGTCTTGTCGCTCAACGAATACATCGTCGCCTACATGACGATCGGCTTCACCACCGAGACGCTGCCCATCAAGATCTTCAACGCGCTGCGCTATGGCTACACGCCGACCATGGCTTCGGTGTCGGTGTTCTTCGTGGCGGTGGCGGCACTGGTGTTCGGCTCGATCGCCAGGTTCGGCGATATACGCAGGCTGCTCGGCGCGATGTCGTCGGACGGGAGCTGAGCGCATTCATTTGTAACAGCACCAGTACAGCACCCCTCGATCGCTGCTCAGACCACCAATGCCATGAAGGTGCTGAGTGCACCCTCGCGCAGGCGGCAGCTTCGCGCCTCATCTCGGACTCAGGGGTGAACCTAAGTGCTCCTCGAAAGCGGACAACTGACTTCTTCGCCCGACTAGTCGCCAGGGTCGAACTCACCTTTGAACAAGACTGTCTTCACCGGCCCGAGGGGATTGACGATCCGGCTCTCCAGGACTTCGACAAGTTTGCGTCCGACACCCGCTATGTCCACGAAATGAACGCCGATCTTCGCAGGCAAGAAACGTGACAGCCGCGTG
This sequence comes from Mesorhizobium sp. L2C066B000, assembly GCF_000502335.1. Classification (NCBI taxonomy): domain Bacteria; kingdom Pseudomonadati; phylum Pseudomonadota; class Alphaproteobacteria; order Hyphomicrobiales; family Phyllobacteriaceae; genus Mesorhizobium; species Mesorhizobium sp. L2C066B000. The sequence goes on along the minus strand of NZ_AYWZ01000016.1, from coordinate 62,023 downwards.
CTGTCCCGAGTGACAATGTGGATGTCACTCCCGGGCGCGAGACCTCTTCTGCCAAGAGCGTGTAGTGCCCCCAGAAGGCCCAGTTCGTTGGCGCAAGCCAAGCCCGTCGGCGGATCTGACCAGGCCAGCATGCGATCGAACCAGGCTGCGCTCGATTCCATGGTGAACATTCCATGACCGATCAGCGACTGGTCGATCGGAATACCAGCCTCGGCCATTGCCCTTCCATACCCGGAAAGACGCATGGCACTCGCCTGGTCGCCCGGAACGAGAAGTTGCAGCGCAATGCGTCGGCAGCCCTTGTCCATGAGCCGCCGGGTCGCCTCGTAGGCAATCTGTTCATTGTCGATGTCGACATAAGGATATGCTGTATCCAGGTCAGTTCTTCCAAACGCGACGAATGGCATGCCTCTATCCAGCAATAGCTTAACGCGTGGATCACCCGAGACCATGCGCGTGATAATCAGTCCGTCTGTGCTGCCCGCCTGAAGCTGTCGCTGCACACTCTCGATGGGGTCATCATCGGGCGTGGTGGAGTAGATGGATAGACTATAACCCGCTTGCCGCGCCGCCAGCGTCATGCCTTCGATTAACGGAAGCTTCAACAGATCGGACAGATGATCTTGTGTTTCCATCGGGTAGATTGCTGTCATCGTCAGCGTGCGGCCAGTTTTGAGCGCGAAGCCATGATGATTTGGCACATAGCCGACCCGCTGCGCCACTTCCTTGACGCGAGCGATGGTGGCGGGATGAACCTCCGGCCCATCCTTCAGCGCGCGGGATACGGTGGTCACCGAAAGGGAAAGTTCCGCCGCGATCTGTTTCAGGTTGGTCATGTCGCCCGACCTCATTTGCGAAAGCGCCGGCTGATTTGCTGCCTTCCACTACGTGACCGAATTCCACCTCACGGTCAATCCAAGCTCTCGCTAAAGCAGCTTGACTCTCCTGCAATTGGATGCAATCGTAACGTTACGATTGGCAATAATTGGCCATTTTTAGCGCGTCTCAACAAATTCTAGGGAGGAGAACCTATGTCTTGGTTACGCATTTCATTGACGGCATTCGCATTCTCGGCCGCCGTGCCGGTCTATGCCCAATCAGTCACCATCACGACCGCGGGCGGCGATTATGGCAACGCCATGAAGGAAGCCATGTGGGCCCCCGCTGCAAAAGAGCTTGGCTATGCTGTCCGCGAGGAGACCCTCAGCGACGGCTTGGCCGCCCTGAAGATGCAGGTTACCTCGGGCGCGGTCACAACCGACGTCATTCACCTGGGCTCACCGGAGGGCGCGCAGGCCGCCGCACAGTCGCTGCTGGAGCCGCTCGACTACACGATCATCGACCCAAAGGCCGTGCCGGACGGCGCAAAGTCCGACTACTGCTATCCATTCGACTCCTATGGCACCGTCTTGTCGTGGAACACCAAGACCTATGGCGAAAACCCGCCGAAGACATGGGCGGAGTTCTGGGACGTTGCCAAATTCCCCGGCCGTCGTGCGCTGCGTGCCAATGCCCAGGACTCGATCGAGATCGCGCTGCTCTCCGATGGCGTAGCACCGGCGGACGTCTATCCCGTTCTCAGCACGCCAGAGGGTCTGNCGAGATCGCGCTGCTCTCCGATGGCGTAGCACCGGCGGACGTCTATCCCGTTCTCAGCACGCCAGAGGGTCTGGATCGCGCTATCAAGCGGCTCGAAGCACTCAAGCCAAATGTCGCCGTTTGGTGGACCTCGGGAGCGCAGTCGGCGCAGTTGCTGAAAGATGGTGAGGCGGATTTGGTCGTTACCTGGAACGGGCGGGCCCAAACCGTAAAAGCAGATGGCGGCGCGGCCGACTACACGTTCAAGGGTTCCGTCATTGGCACCGACTGTCTTGCGGTGCCGAAAGGGGCGCCGAACAAGGAAGCAGCTATGAAGCTCATCGCAGCGATGACACAGCCCGCGCGCGTGGCGAAGCTGACCGACTTCATAGCCTATGGCCCGGTCAATCCTGCTGGCTATGAGGGTGGCCTTATCCCCGAGGACCGTCTCAAGACGCTGGCGACCGCGCCTGAAAATGCCGGCACTTCGGTGTTTTCGAATTCAGAATGGTGGGTCAGGAATGGCGAGGCTGCCCAAAAAGCCTTCGATGAGATGATGGCCCGCTGAGTCTCAGCTCTAAGGCTTGAGCACATGATGAAGTCGCTCCCGATCACCATCGACAGCGTGCGCAAGACCTATGGATCTTACGTCGCGCTGGACGATGTCTCGCTCGATATTCGGGCTGGCGAATTCCTCACGCTGCTGGGGCCATCGGGATCGGGCAAGACCACGCTGCTCATGGCTCTGGCCGGCTTTGTCCGGCCGGATTCCGGTAGACTTCTGTTGGGCGATCGCGACATTACCCGCCTGGCCCCGAACAGGCGCAACATCGGCATAGTCTTCCAGAACTACGCCCTGTTTCCCCACATGAACGTTCTGGCAAATGTTGAGTATCCGCTGGTGCTGCGCAAGGTACCGAAAGCCGACGCCCGCCAGCGGGCGCTCGACACTTTGGACCGCGTGAAGCTCGAAGGTTTGGCGGAGCGCAACATTGCCGCATTGTCCGGCGGCCAGCGCCAGCGGGTTGCGTTAGCGCGGGCGATCGTCTTCGAGCCGCGCGTGATGCTGATGGACGAGCCGTTGTCGGCGCTCGACAAGAATTTGCGCGAAACCATGCAGTACGAGATCCGGCGTCTGCACGACGATCTGGGGATCACCACGATTTATGTGACGCATGACCAGCGCGAAGCACTGATCATGTCAGACCGGGTCGCGGTGATGAATTCCGGCCGTATTCAGCAGATCGACACGCCACAGCGGATTTATGATCGTCCATCGACCCGCTTTGTCGCGGAGTTCATGGGTGAGGCCAACATTGTGGCCCCGGGCGCGGTGCGCAGAATAGACGGCGCCGATGCATCAAGCGAAGCTCTGATGATCCGCGCCGAAAGTTTCCATCTTGATGCGAAGCTCGTCGGGCGAGACGGGGTGGCGCTCGAGGGAACGCTGCGCGCCAAGGCGTTTCGCGGCGAGAACTGGCTTTTGACGCTGGCACTTGACGGCGGGCAAGAGATTCTTGTCTGCGTTCCGGCGGCGATGGCCAGCGGCTGCGGCGAGCTTGCGACCGGTCAGCGAGTGACCGCATATGCACCGGCAGCGAAAGTTCACGCGATACCGGGAGCAGGAGCGTGACCGTCATCACCGATCCTGCGCTCGCGGCAGACGCACGACGCGAGCGGCGGTTCTTCCTGTCGCTTTCAGTGCCCGCGCTTTTGATCGTTGGGCTGGCGGCGATCCTGCCCATCGTCTGGATTATCCGGCAATCCTTCCTCACCACAGCGGGTGAATACACCGTCGGCAACTACGAGAAAGTGCTTTCGACCGGACTGACATGGTCGGCACTCGTCACCACCCTTGAGCTGTCCGTGGGCACGCTGGCGATCTGCATCCTACTCGGTACCCCCTTGGCGCTCGCCCTGGCCAGCACCAGACCAAGGGTGGCCAATTTGCTGATGGCCTTCGTCATGCTGCCGTTGTGGACCTCCATTCTGGTGCGCACCTATGGCTGGCTCGTTCTGTTGCGACGCGATGGCCTGATCAACGCGGCTTTGACCGGTTCAGGCCTGACAGCTGAGCCCTTGCCGCTGGTCTACAACTTAACGGGAACGCTCATCGGCATGGTTCACTACATGCTGCCGCTCTTCCTGCTCCCCGTTTATGCGGCGATGCGCGATATCGATGCAAACCTCGTTCGCGCGTCGGCGAGCATGGGCGCTACGCTCGGACAAACGATCCGCACGGTCATTCTGCCGCTTTCGGCCGGCGGCATCTTCTCGGGTTCGATCATCGTCTTCATTTACACCATAGGGTTCTTCATCACGCCCGCGGTGCTTGGCGGCGGCAAGGTAAACCCTCTTTCCACCCGGATCGAGCGCACGCTATCGACCTTCCAGGATTGGGGCTCGGCGAGCGTCCTGGGCATCCTGCTCCTCGTACTAATGGCGTTGGTGGGGGTGATGTTCCTGGCTGCGCGGCGGCTGATTGCCGGACGCAGCATCGGCACAGCCCATGCTTGAAGCCTATCCAGATAGCAGGCTGGCCCGCATCCTCCTGTGGAGCTTTTGCGCGCTCGTTATGGCGTTCCTGATGCTGCCGACGCTCGTCGTCGTGCCGCTCTCTTTTTCGGCGTCCAATCTTTTGGAGTTCCCGCCGCGCGCATACTCGTTGCGCTGGTACGAGGCTTTCTTCGGTTCGGCGGCATGGATGGCCGCACTCAGGACGAGCCTGATCCTTGGCACATTGACGGCGATGATCGCAGTGCCCCTGGGGCTGCTGGCCTGCATTTCGATAAATCGGCTCGGCGGAAAGGCCGCCATTGCCATTCAGGGTATTCTGCTAACCCCTTCTATCGTGCCGGGAATCCTGCTCGCGATTGGTCTCTTCTTTGTTCTGGCGGCCCAACGTCTGGTCGGAACGCTGTTCGGTGTCCTGGTCGGACATGTGGTGCTGGCCATTCCGGTCGCCTGCATTGTGTTGGTGCCCGCCTTGGCCCGCTTTGACTGGAACCAGGTTCAGGCGGCGCGCAGCCTGGGCGCAAACTGGGCAAGAGCCATTGGCGGAATAATTGTCCCCCAACTTCGGATAAGTCTGTTGTCGGCCACGCTGATGGCCTTCCTGACCTCGCTCGATGAATCCGTCATTTCGATCTTCGTCGCGAGTGGTCAAAACAGCACGCTGCCGAAGCTCATGTTCCTGTCGCTGCGCGATCAGATCGACCCGACCATTGCGGCGATTTCGACCTTGTGGACCGTCATCGTCGTGGTCGTTGTCCTCGTCGTGACCCTTCGCCAAAAATCCTGACCGAGATTGGAAACATGCCCAACAATCATCATGCAGCCGACGATCTGGCGGATCATTCAACGGACATACCCCAGGTGGGGTTGGCGATCATCACCGGCTCGGCGAATTGGGGTCTCGCCTTTCCGGAAGATGTCGAAGTCGATGGCGTCCGCACCTTGCAACGAGACATGAGTTTCGAAACCCCTTTCGGTCCCAGCGACAATTGGAAACTGCTCGAATTCGATGCATCTATTACCGTCGAGGGCAAAACGAAACGTGCCCTGTGCATGTATTCGCACGGCAATCCCCGAGACCATATCGACCATTCCTGTCATCGCCGCGCGTTCTGGGTCTTGATGAAAGCGGGTGTAAGGCAAGTGCTGGCCTGCTCGACCGTTGGCGCCGTCAACAAGGCGATCCAGCCCGGCGACATAGTCGTAAACGCCGATATCATCGAACTGTCGCAGACCCCGTTTTCACTTCTGCCTGGCCGCCAGAGCTTCGACTGCTCGGGCAAGCAGATCGTATGTCCAAGATGTGCGGCATTGTTGGCCGAGACCGCCCGGCGCCATTGGCCAGCCGGATGCCGCGTCCATGGCATCGAGCAGCAGCTGGTGGCTGCCCACTGCTACGGGCCGCGACTGACAACTCCCGCCGAAGCTCTGGCGTATCGACACATGGGAGCGGACGTGCTCAACCACTCGATCGCCCCTGAGGCCACCTTATCGCGCGAGATCGGCGCCTGTTTCGTGCCCCTGGCGTTCGTCACGGCCGGCTTCAACGACTATATGGACCGCGAGCGCCAGAAATTGCTGCAGGAGCACGTGCTGCCGAGCCTCTCTATGACAGCCTCGCGGGTTGCGCTGGAGACCGCGGCGCGACTTCCGGCCAATCCGGAATGCTCTTGCCACGGCTTGAAGTCGCCCCAACCGGCAGAGCGTTCTACCCGGTTCTGAAAAGCAGCGAGAGTCTGGGATCGTTCACTCGCAACGATGCTCGCGTCGAACTGAGAGTCCGCTTTTGAAGATCCCACGCCCGAAGCGTTCGGCCGCTTCCGGTCCAAAAGGCGACAACCAGACATCTGCTCTGCAGTGAATGCTTCGGGCAGTTGGCGGACCGCTTGGTGCGTCTTCAATGGCTGAAGACGAGCGGCGGTGCGATGCGGTCCCGCCGCAGCCAGCGCGCGAGCAGCAGCACCGCCACCACGGCGAGCCCCGAGGCCAGGCCGATCCAGATGCCGACGCCGTGCAGGCCGAAATGGAAGGCGAGCAGCACGCCGAGCGGCAGGCCGATGCCCCAATAGCCGATCGCGGCATAGATCATCGGCACCTTGGTGTCGTGCAGGCCGCGCAGCATGCCGGCGGCAACAGCCTGCGCGCCGTCGAAGATCTGGAACAACGCGGCAAAGGCCAGGAACGACACGGCCAGCGCGATCACCCTGGCGTTGGCCGGGGCGGTCATGTCGATGAAGGCGCTGATCAACAGATGCGGCCACAGCACCATCACCAGCGCCATCAGCGCCATGGACGAGACGCCGATGACGAAGGCGGTCCAGCCGGCGCGCGAAACGCCTGCCGGATTGCCGGCGCCGTGGGCCAGCCCGACGCGCACGGTGACGGCCTGGTTGAGACCGAGCGGCACCATGAAGGAGATCGAGGCGATCTGGATGGCGATAGCGTGCGCGGCAAGCGAATCCGCATCGATCAGGCCCATCAGCAGGGCTGCCGCGTTGAAGATCGTCACCTCGAAGGCGAGGATGCCGGCGATCGGCATGCCGAGCCGCAGCAGACCCTTGAAACGCGGCCAGTCGGAGCGCCAGAAGCGGCCGAACAGGCGGTAGCGGCGGAACTTCTTCTCCAGCATCACCACGGCTGCCAGGCCGCAGAACATCAGCGTGCTCGACAGCGTGGTCGCCAGCCCCGAACCGGCAATGCCCATCGAGGTGACGCCGAGATTGCCAAACATGAACACCCAGTTGAAGAAGGCGTTGCAGGCGACGGCGACGAAGACGATGATCAGCGCCCAGCCCGGCCGCTCCAGCGCCGAGATGAAGGAACGCAGCACGATATAGCCGTAGAAGGGCAGCACCGCCCATTCCAGCCAGCGCAGATAGATGCCGGCCTGATGTGCCAATGCCGGCTCCTGGCCCATGGCCAGCAGAATGGCCTCGCCATGCCACAGCACCATCCAGATCGGGATCGAGATCAGGATCGCCAGCCACAGGCCCTGGCGCACGGTACGGCGCAAATCGCGCACCGAATAGCGCCGGCGGCCAAGCTCGGTGGCGATCATCGGCGAGGTCGCCAGCATCAGGCCGAGGCCGAAGATCAGCGGCATGAAATAGAGGTTGGCGCCGAGCGCGCCGCTGGCCAGCGTGTCCGCGCCCAGACGCCCCATCATCATGACGTCGGTCGCGGTCATCGCGGTCTGGCCGAGATTGGTCAGCACCATTGGCCAGGCCAGCGCCAGTGTCGCCCTGATTTCCTGACGCCAAAGATTTTCCGGCGCACGAGCGCCGGCTTCGATCGCAGACATTGTCCTGCTCTTTTCCGGTTGCGGCGCGTCGGCAACGAGGCCGGAAGCCGCACTTCCAAACGGCAAAACCTTCGGTTTCGCGGCGTTTGTGTCGTTCTATTGGACGAAATGCGAGATGAAGGCAAGGGAGGACGGGCAGCCGGCGATTGAGCCAGAGGCGGGAACCCTCCTATCCGGCCGCCCTTGGATCAGCCGATGCTTTCGCCGCCGTCGATCACCAGCGCCTGGCCGGTCATGAAGGATGAGCGGTCGGAAACGAGGAACAGGATCGCTTCGGCGATCTCCTCGGCGCTCGCCCAGCGCCCCATCGGGATCTTGGTGCGGACATAGGTCTCGATCGCCTCGCGTCCGCCCATCTGGGCGATGAACGGCTCGTTGAAGGGCGTGTCGACCCAGCCCGGGCAGAGCGCGTTGACGCGCACATTGTGGCGGGCATAGTCGAGCGACATCTGCCTGGTCATCGCCACCACGGCATGTTTGGACGTGGCATAGGCGATCATCTCGCGGTCGTAGAACACGCCGGAGTTCGAGGCCGTGTTGAGGATGACGCCGCCGCCTTGCGCGACCATTGCCGGCATGACCAGCCGCGCGGCCAGAAACTGCGCCCGTACATTGATGCGCCATGACGCATCCATACCATCGACCTCGACCTCGGTCAGCGTGCCGCCGACCTGGATGCCGGCGTGATTGTGCAGAATGTCGATGCGGCCATACTTGCCGAGAGTGCCTGTGATGAGCTTCTCGACCGCGGCGTCGTCAGAGACGTCGGTGACAACGGCCTCGGCCTGCCCGCCCACTGCCCGGATGTCCGCCGCCGTGGTCTCGCCGCTGGCCAGGTCCCGGTCGGCGATGACCACCAGCGCGCCTTCCCTGGCCATGATCATGGCGCCGGCGCGGCCGATGCCGGAACCGGCGCCCGTCACCACGGCGATGCGGTCTTTGAGGAGCATGAATTTGTCTTTCAGCTGGATGGCTTGTTCAGTTTGACGGCTGGCGCTGGCGCAGCTGCCATTGGGCAAGCACCACCAGAAGAACCGAGGCGACGAGCACGATGGTGGCGATGGCGTTGATTTCCGGCGTCACGCCGCGCCGGATCGAGGCGAAGACATAGATCGGCAGCGTCGTCTGCGCGCCGGCGACGAAGAAGGCGACGATGAAATCGTCGAAGGAGAAGGTGAAGGCGAGCAGGAAACCGGCGACCACAGCCGGCATGATCTGCGGCAGCACGATCGAGCGGAACGTCGTCAGCGGCGTGGCGTAGAGATCGCTCGAGGCCTCAACCAGGTTGCGGTCGAGGCTGGCGAGACGCGTGCCGACGATCATCGTTACCAGCGCCATCGAAAACAGGCCGTGGGCGGCGATGATCGATCCATAGCCGAGCGACAGGCGCGGCGGCTGGTCGTTTGGCCAGATCGAGGCCAGGAACGGATTGAGCACGCCAAACAACTGGACCAGCGCGACGAGCGTCGAGATGCCGATGACGACGCCGGGAACGACAATCGCGGCACCCATCAGCGCGTCGAAGACGGCACGGGTTCTGAGCCCAACCCGCGCCAGGCCGAGCGCCGCTGCCGTGCCGCACACCGCCGCCAGAAGCGCGCTGGTGGTGGCGATGAACAGGCTGTTCTTCAGCGCCTCGACGAGGAACGGGTTCGACAGCGCCGTGCCGTACCATTGCACCGAAAAGCCGGTGAACTCGCTGGCATGGCGGCCGGCGTTGAAGGAGAACAGCACGACCAGCGCGATCGGCAGATAGAGGAAGGCGAAGACGGCGGTGACGAAGGCGCGCATCAGATCAGATCCACCCTGCGGGCGCCCGACACCCGTGTCGAAATGCGGTTTGCCGCGATCAGCACCACCACCGAAACCGCCACCAGCGTGATGGCGATGGCCGATCCGAACGGCCAGTTGCGCGACTGCAGGAACAGGTCGACCAGCGCATTGCCGATGAAGAACACCTTGCCGCCGCCAAGCAGCGTCGGGATCAGGTATTCTCCGAGCAGCAGGATCATGACCAGCGAGAAGCCGGTCATCACGCCCGGCAGCGACAGCTTCAGCGTCACTCCCAGAAAGGTTGAGAGCGGGGTCGCGCCGAGATCGGCGGAGGCTTCCAGCAGCCTTCGGTCGAGCCGCTCGAGACTGACATAGATCGGCAGGATCATCAGGGGCAAATAGCCGTAGACAATGCCGAGCAGAACGGCGCCCGGCGTGTTGATCAGCCTGACATCCTCGATGCCGACAAAGGCCAGCAGTGCGGGAATGCCGCGTCCGCCCAGAATGTACATCCAGGCGTAGGTGCGCATCAAAAGGCTGGTCCAGAACGGAATGACGACGAGCGCAAGCAGGATCAGCCGCCAGCGCTCCGGCGCCTTCAGGGCAAGGTAGTAGGCGACCGGGTAGGCGACGAGCAGACAGGCAAGCGCGCCCACCGGCGCCAGCATCATCGTGTTCCAGAAGGCGGTCGCCCGCGCCGGGAGGTTGGCGTATTGCGCCAGCGTGAAGGCGGCCTGGTAGCCGCCCTCCGGCGCCCGCTCGCCGACGCTGAACACGGCAATGGCGACGAACGGCAACACCAGAAACACCACCAGCCACGCTGTAGCCGGAGCGAGCAGCAGCGCTGTCAGGATGTTATGCCGAAATCTGTTGCCGTGCATGGAAACCGCCCCGATGCCGGCGGACCTAGGCCCGCCGGTTTTTCGTTTGCGTCAGGCCAGCCTCAAGCCGACTTGAAGCGCGCCATCAGCTCGGCGCGACCCGGATCGGTCAGTGTTGCCGCCGCGCCGAACTCAAGCGGTGTCAACAGGTCGGCCGCCGGGTAAAGGATCGGATTGTCGAGCACTTCCTTGGGCAGCAGCTTGTTGACGCGTGCGTCGGTCGAGGGCGCGCCATTGGCGAGATGCTCCTTCACAGCAACCTCCGGGGTCATCAGATAATTGAGCAAGGCATAGCCGGCCGGCTTGTTCGGCGCGTCCTTCGGGATGGCGTAGAAGTCGGTCCAGATCTCGCCGCCCTCCTTGCCCAGCACATAGGCGATCTCCGGGATATCGCGATGCAGCTGTGCGCCATCATTCGTCCAGCACATGGTCAGCCAGGCGTCGCCCGCCCGCATGCCCGGCTGGTAGTCGGACGAGACCGCGAACAGATGCGGCTTGACCTTGAGCAGCAGCTCCTCGGCCTTGGCGAGTTCATCCTGCTTCAGCGAGTTGAAGGAATAGCCGTAATATTTCAGCGCGTTGCCGATGGTGGTCAGCTGGTAGTCGTGCACCATGGTGCGGCCATCGCCCTCAGCCATGGCGACGTCCCAGAATTCCTTCCAGCTGGTCATCGGCTTGGCCAGCTTCTTGGTGTTGACGGCAAAGCCCGTGGTGCCCCAGTTCTTCGGCACCGCGTAGGTCGTGCCGTCGATCGTACCTTCCGAGGTGAAGCGCGGGTCCTCCTGGGAGCTGTCGAAATTCGGCAGCTTGGCCATGTCGAGCGGATCGATGATGCCGAGTTTCTTGTAGGTCGAGATCGTGTAGTTGGTCGGCACGAACAGGCTCCAGCCCGAGGCGCCGGCCTGCAGCTTGGCAAGCATCTCCTCATTGGAGCCGAAGACGTTGACCTCGACGGCGACGCCGGTGTCCTTCTTGAAATTCTCGAAGGTCTGCGGGTCGTGATAGTTCGGCCAGGTGGCGATCGACATGCGGTCGCCAAGGTTTTCGGCGGCAAAGGCCGGCGTCGGCATGATGCCGAGCTCGCGCGCCATCACCGCGGTTGCGATGCCAAGGCCGGTGAGGCCGAGGAAGTCGCGGCGGCCGATCGAGCCGCGCTTCAGGCGCATCAGCTGGTCGACGAAGTTCTCAGGGCTAATCGGCAGTCCGTCACGATATGATTTCGACATTTTTTGCTACCCTCTGGTTGGTCCCGTTGTTCTTGGTCTCCGGAAACGCCAGCGGCGTCCCGGAGGCAAAGCCGATGGCGACGGGTTCACCCGGCTTGAAGAGGTTGCCATGGCCGATCACATGGTCGGCCTTGGCCAGCAGCGTTCCGATGCCCTGCACCTCGATGGCGTATTCCGCCGTCGAGCCCAAGAAGATCCGGTTGCGCACGATGCCTTTGAACGGGCTGCCTTCCGTGGCGCCGAGGCTTAGCGATTCAGGGCGCAGGCTGACAGAAACGGTCTCGCCCTGCTGCAAGGCGGTTCGTTTGCGCGCGGCAATGACGGTTCCGTCCGCCAGCGCCACATTGACCAGATCGCCTGTATGCCCGGCAACCTTGCCGCTCAACAGATTGGTCTTGCCGACGAAGTCGGCGACGAACAGGTCGGCCGGCTCGTCATAGATCTCGCTTGGTTGCCCGAGCTGTACGATGCGGCCGCCGTTCATGACGCAGGCGAAGTCGCTCATCGACAGCGCTTCCTCCTGGTCGTGGGTGACCAGCACGAAGGTGATGCCGATCTCGCGCTGCAGGTTCTGCAGCTCGATCTGCATGTCGGTGCGCAGCTTTTTGTCGAGCGCTGCCAGCGGCTCGTCGAGCAAAAGCACAGCCGGCTTGTTGACCAGTGCGCGCGCCAGCGCGACGCGCTGCTGCTGGCCGCCGGAGAGTTCGTGGATCTTGCGGCGGCCATAGCCGGCGAGCCGCACCATTTCGAGCGCCTCGCCGGCGCGCCGGCCGATTTCCTGCGACGATAGGCGTGGCCGTGCCTGGCGCAGCCCGTAGGATACATTGGCTTCCACATCGAGATGCGGAAACAGCGCGTATTGCTGGAACACCATGTTGACCGGGCGGCGATAGGGCGGCGTGCCGGCCATGTCTTGGCCGCGGATGAACACCTGGCCTTCGCTCGGCTGCTCGAAGCCGCCGATCATGCGCAGGCATGTGGTCTTGCCGCAGCCGGACGGTCCGAGGAGGGCGACAAAGGCGGAGGGCCGCACAGCCAGATCGATGCCGCTGACAGCGGTCACGGCGCCATAGCGCTTGGTGACGCCGCGAAACTCGATGTCGGGCACTGCGGTCAAAGTGCTGGCTCCAGCAACAGGGCTACTCCAGGACGCTACCAGAGCCAATGGCGGCTAGTATATACCTCGCTGGTGGTATATCTGATCTATTTTCTCGTTTAAGGGGGTATAGTTTGAGTGTGTCCCGCAGCGACGGATACAGCCGGCTCGCAGCCCTTGTCGCGGCGACACGAGAGACGAGCGGCGGCCTGTTCGGCCAGGCAATGGTCGATTGGCTGAGGCAGCATGTCAGCTTCGACCACTGCGTGATCTTCGGCTATCGCGGCGCCTCGCGACCGCCGCTGCTGTTCGAAACCTTCTCGCCTGACGAGAGCCATGTCTTCGTCACGCTCTATCAAGAAGGACCCTATCTGCTCGACCCGTTTCATCATGCGGCGGTGGAGCGTAAGGAGGGTTTTTGGCGCATGCGCGAACTGGCGCCCGACCGCTTCTATGCCAGCGAGTATTTTCGCACCTATTACAGCCAGACAAGGCTCGCCGAAGAAGTCGGCTTCTTTGTGCCGCTGCCCGGCAAGGATGCGCTGGTGCTGTCGCTGATGCGATTGCACGCCTCGGGTCCCTTCGGCACCGCCGATGCCAGGCTGCTGCGCGACATGGCGCCGGCGGTCATCAACTTCGCCCGGTTGCGCTGGCCCGCACTTTCGGCCGAGGAGCAGGACGAAGCGGAGCAGGGCGAGACGATCGCCGCCGTCAACGAGTTCGACCGCGCCCACATTTGGGAAAGCCTGTCGCTGACCCCGAGCGAAAAGCATGTCGTCGATCTGGTGCTGCAGGGGCATTCCACCGAGTCGATCGCAAGAGCCATGCGCATCGTGCCGGGAACGGTGAAGGTCCATCGCCGCAACATCCATCGCAAACTCGGCATCAAATCCCAAGCCGGGCTGTTCGCCCGCTTCATCGAGATCATCGAGAGCCGGCGTTGAACTCGCTGAGGCAGACATCGTTCACTTCCCGGCGACAGACTGCTACGGATTACCCGAAACCGGTCCGCTTCCTCATTCGCCCCGGAGAACAGACGATGGCATTCAGGCGCAGAAAGAACACGGCTGCAATCCCGCGCACGGTGCCCGCTTTCGAGCACATCGTCACCGAGGCGAGCGACAGTTTCCTGTGGCGGCTCGACGACTATCCCTGGGAGCGCAATGTCTGGAATTTTCATCCGGAATACGAGATCCATCTCCTGAGGAAGTCTTCCGGGGTCGCGCTGGTCGGCGATCACATCGGCGAATTCGGGCCGGGCTACCTGAGCATCGTCGGCGGCGGGCTGCCGCATGACTGGGTGACATCGGTGCAACCCGGCGAGCTGATCGAAGGACGCGACATCGTGCTGCAATTCGATCCGCAGCGGCTGCGCGGATCGGCGGGACTCCTGCCGGAGTTGCGCGAACTGGAACCGTTCCTGGAACGATCGCTGCGCGGCCTGGTCTTCCATGGCCGCGCCGCGCTCGAAGGCGCCGCGCTGATGGAACGGATGGGCACGGTGCACGGGCTCGCCCGGTTTTGCCTCTTCCTCGAACTGGTCGATCTGCTGGCCAGGACAGACGAATACGAGCTTTTGTCCTCGCCGGATTTCTCACCCGCGCTCGACGCAACCTCGCTGGACATCATCCAGCGCACGCTGACCTATCTCTTCCAGCATTTCGCCGAGGATCTGAAGCTGCCGGAGGCGGCGGAGCTGGCGGGGATGAGCGAAAGCACGTTTTCGCGCTTCTTCCAGAAAAACACCGGCAACAGTTTCAGCGACCACATCGCCAAGCTCCGGCTCTGGCAAGCCTGCAAGCTGCTTGCGGACACCGATATTCCGATCACCGACATCTGCTTCCAGGTCGGCTACATGAACATCTCCAACTTCAACCGCGCCTTCCTGCGCAAGCACCGGATGACGCCGTCATCCTACCGCAAGCTGTCGAAGCAGCGGATGACGATGCGCGCCTGAAAACCGGCCTTCCTCACTCCATCGGTACTCATGTGACAGAGGCCGTGCAGGCGGGCCGGATTTTGCAGCGCACAATGCATAAAAGTACAGGTCTGCTGCAACGGGGCTTCTAGCGCGGCCTTTAGCAACTCCTCATTTTGGCGATGGGTGGCTTGTCGCTCGGGCGATGGCGAGGATCGCGCAACCGAAGACTTCCGCTTCCTGCGACTGTTCCTGGAGGAGAAAATCAATGAAACCAATTCGGCTTGCTGCGAGCATAAGCGCAGCTTTCATGCTTACCACGACCCTCTCGACCATGGCGCTGGCGGCGCCGGTCTGCTCGGCGCCGGTCAAGGTGCTGGCGCAACCGCGTGACGGGCTGACGCTGCTGGAGGCGTCCAAGGACGAGTTCCAGAAACTGGCCGGCGCCAGCTTCCAGATCGACTATCTCAACGAGAACGACCGCCGGGCAAAGTCGCGCGCCGATGCGTCCACGGTCGGCAACTACAACGTCTACTATGTCGACGAAGCCAATGTCGCGCTGTTCGCCTCGTCGAAATGGATCGTGCCGCTCACCGACTATTACCCGGCTGACTACGACTACGCCGATTTCGACCCGGGCCGGCAGAAGGTCGCCACCTATGACGGCAAAGTGTGGTTCGCGCCGCTGACCGGCGGCGGCGACCTGATGGTCTACCGCAAGGACATTCTGGAAGCCGCCGGCATCCAGCCGCCGAAGACGCTGGACGAGTTGATCGCCGACGTGCCGAAGCTGACCGATCCCGACAAGGGCATGTACGGCATCGCGCTGCGCGGCGCGCGTGGCTCGGGCGCCAATGTCTGGCGCTGGATGCCGTTCTTCAAGGCCTATGGCGGAAAATGGTTCGACGGTGACAAGCCGGCTTTCAACTCCGAGGCCGCGGTCAAAGCGACCGAGACCTATCTTAAACTGTTCAAGGATTCAGCGCCCGGCACGCAGACCGGCAGCTGGGATGAATCGACCGGCGCCTTCCTGTCGGGCCAGGTTGCCATCTTGGTCGAATCGACGCCGCTGTCGGGCATGGCGGTCGACCCGAAGACCTCGCAAGTGGTCGGCAAGATCGGCTTCCTGCCGCCGCCCTCGCCACTGACCGGCGGCGGCTACGGCCACGGCCTCGCCATCGCCGCCAAGGCCAATGCCGATGACGCCGCGAAGCAATGCGCCGGCCTGTTCATCGCCTGGGCGACGTCGAAGGAGAACGAGAAGCGCCGGCTCGACGCGCACCAATTCGGCGAGCTCAACCGCACCAGCGTGCTGTCCAGCAAGGAGTTCGCCGACATCTATGGCGCCGATCTCGGCCAGGCGCTTGCCGATACCGGCAAGGTGACGGCGGTGAACTTCTGGCAGGATCCGCGCTGGCCGGATCTCGGCGACCGCTGGGGCATCATCCTGGAAGAGCTGGTCACCGGCACGCGCACCGACGTCAAGGGCGGCCTCGACGAACTCGAGGCCTACGCCAACGAGCTGGTGAAGAAGAAGTAATCCTCCCGCCCGCGGCGCGCGGTCCACGGCATTCGACCGGATGCCGGGACCTGTGCGCCGCGGGTTCTCCCCAAAAAGGCACAGCCCGAGGATAGGCAATGCGCCGACGCTCTTCCCTGCCCGTGACGTTTCTGGTTCCGACGCTCGCCATTCTTCTGGTGCTGTCGATGGTGCCGACGCTGTACGCCATCGTCATTGCGCTGCAGAACCGCGAGCTGAGTTCGTCGGACTATTCCTGGGTCTGGCTGTCGAACTTCATCGACCTGTTCGCCGACCGGCGTTTCCTCAACGCGGTCTGGGTCTCGGTGAAGTGGGAAATCGTCACCGTGGTGGCAACGATGATGGTGGCCATCGGGCTCGGCGTGCTGATGTTCGAAGTGGCGTCGCCGCGGCTGCGCAACATCTACTGCCTGCTGTTCATCATCCCGGTGCTGTTGCCGCGCGTGTCGGCGGCTTTCGTGTGGAAGTTCGCCTATCATCCGCTCTACGGCATCGCCACCTATCCCTACAGGCTGATCACCGGCGGGCTGATCTTCGACCCGCTGTCGAAGCCGTCGACGGCTTTGTTTGCCGTCGCCTCGGTCGATGTCTGGCAGTGGGGACTGTTCTTCGCGGTCATCGTGCTGAAGCTTCTGGAGACCTTGCCGCCGCAGCCGATCGAAGCGGCGCGGCTCGACCACGCCAAACGCTGGCAGATCCATGCCTATGTGACCTTGCCTATGCTGAAGGCGCCGCTGATCAGCCTGATGTTCGTCAAGATGATCGAATCGCTGCGCTCCTTCGACCTGATTTATGTGATGACGCGCGGCGGGCCGGGCGTGGCGACCGAGACGCTCGACATGTACGCCTTCTCGCAAGGCTTCATCGAATCCGGCAAGGTGTCCTATGCCTCGGCCATGGCGGTGCTGATGATGATCGCGACTGTCATCACCTTCACCATGCTGTGGAAGCGGGTGCAGGCATGAGGCCGTATCGCATGAGACCGGGCCGCCTCATCGGCAAGATCATCCTGGCCTTCGCCGGCTTCATGGCGGTGTTTCCGCTCGCCTGGACGGCGGTCAATTCGCTGAAGAACAATGTCGACATCATCACCCGCGTGCCGCGCCTGGTGTTTACCCCGACCTTCGACAATATCAGCTACATCATCGGCCGCGACAGCGTCATGACCGGTCTCTATAACTCGGTCATTTCCTGCGGCGTCGCCGTGCTGATCGGCGTCATGCTCGGCCTTCCGGCAGCCTATGCGGTGGCGCGCTATCCCAATCGCTTCGCTGGCGACATCCAGTTCTTCGTGTTGTCGCTGCGCTTCCTGCCCCCGGTGGCAGTCGCCATTCCGCTGATGGTGATCTGGCTGCAGATCGGGCTCTACGACACCTTGCCGGCGCTGATCGTCACCTATTCGCTGCTCACCATCTCGGTGATCATGTGGCTCGCCATTCCCGCCTTCCAGGCCGTGCCGAAGGAAATCGAGGAAGCCGCTTTCGTCGACGGCTACGGCGCTTACTCGGTGTTCTGGCGCATTGCGCTGCCGGTAGCGGCGCGCTCGCTGATCGGCGCCGTCGCCTTCAGCTTCGTGCTGGTGTGGAACGAATTCCTGATCGCGCTGATGCTGTCCAGTTCCAACGCCAAGACATTGCCGATCGTCGCTTCCGAACTTTCACAGCAAGGCATGAACGTGCCGTGGGGAATCCTCAACGCCTCGGTCGTGCTGTTGTCGCTACCGCCGCTGCTGTTCCTCGGCGTGCTCAGCGGCTTCCTGAATTCCGTTTTCCGGCAAAAAAAGACTTGATGCGAGGACTTACCTATGCGGGCACTGGTGCTTGAGAAAAAAGGCGAACTGTCGCTGCGCGAGATCGCGCTGCCGCTCGACGTCGGACCGGGCGATGTCAAGATCGCCATCCACACGGTCGGCGTCTGCGGCAGCGACGTGCACTATTACACCCATGGCGCGATCGGCAGCTATGTCGTGCGGGCCCCGATGGTGCTCGGCCACGAAGCCGCGGGAACGATCGTCGAGATCGGCGCCAATGTCGGCACGCTGAAGGTCGGCGACCGCGTCTGCATGGAGCCGGGCGTGCCGAACCTGTCGTCGCGCGCGACCAGGCTCGGCATCTACAATGTCGACCCTGACGTCTCCTTCTGGGCGACGCCGCCTGTGCATGGCGTGCTGGCGCCCTATGCCGTGCACCCGGCCGCCTTCACCTACAGACTGCCGGACAATGTCACCTTCGCCGAAGGCGCGATGGTCGAACCCTTTGCTATCGGCATGCAGGCGGCGAGCCGCGCCCGCATCGTGCCTGGCGACGTCGCCGTCGTCGTCGGCTGCGGCCCGATCGGCATCATGATCGCGCTGGCGGCGCTGGCCGGCGGCTGCTCGAAGGTGCTGATCTCCGATTTTTCCGCACCCAAGCTCGAGATTGCCGCACAATATCCCGGCATCGTGCCGGTCAATATAGGTGAGCAATCGCTGGTCGACGCAGTCTCCGCCGCGACCGACAATTGGGGCGCGGATATCGTGTTCGAGGCGAGCGGCAGCCCGAAGGCATTCGCCGACCTGTTCGATGTCGTGCGGCCGGGCGGCGCGGTGGTGCTGGTCGGACTGCCGGTCGAACCGGTCAGCCTCAACGTTCCGGCGGCGATCTCCAAGGAAGTGCGCATCGAGACGGTGTTCCGTTACGCCAACATCTTCGACCGCGCGCTGCAGCTGATCGCCTCGGGGAAGGTCGACCTCAAGCCGCTGATCACCGGCACTTATGATTTCTCCGACAGCATCAAGGCCTTCGAGCGGGCGGCGCAAGGCAAGCCGCAAGACGTCAAGCTGCAAATCCTGCTTACCGGCGAGAAGGGCTGACCATGTCCGCGATCGTTTGCTCCCATGTCGACAAGGCGTATGGGGCTACCACCGTCATCCGCGATCTCAATCTCTCGATCGAGGAGCATGAGTTCGTCGTGTTCCTAGGCCCATCCGGCTGCGGCAAGTCGACCTTGCTCAGGATGCTGGCCGGGCTGGAGGATATCAGCGGCGGCGAAGTGTCGATCGGCGGCAGAGTGGTCAACGATCTCGAGCCCGGCGAGCGCGGCATCGCCATGGTGTTCCAGAACTATGCGCTCTACCCGCATATGACGATCTTCGACAACATCGCCTTCGGACTCAAGCGGCAGAAGGTTTCGGCGGCCGAGATAAAGAAGCGGGTCCAAGCGGTGGCAGAGACGCTGGGCCTCGAGCCTTATCTCGCCCGCAAACCGACCGAGCTTTCCGGCGGACAGCAGCAGCGCGTGGCGATTGCGCGCGCCATGATCAAGACGCCGAAAGTGTTCCTGTTCGACGAGCCGCTGTCGAATCTCGACGCCAAACTTCGCAACCATATGCGGGTCGAAATCGCCCGCCTGCACCAGTCGCTGAAGACCACTACCGTCTATGTCACCCACGACCAGCTCGAAGCGATGACGCTGGCCGACCGGATAGNGCTGCTCAGGGATGGCGTCATCGAACAGATCGGCTCGCCGGCCGAGATCTATCGCCAGCCGGGCAATCTGTTCGTCGCCGGCTTCATCGGTACGCCGAACATGAATTTCATCGACGTGGCCGTCGGGCGGAAGGACGAACGCTGGACGCTGACAGGCGGCGGCTCGACCTTCTTCATAGAAGGCTCGGGCTTCGATCTGCGCGGCGTCCAGCTCGCCGTGCTTGGAATCCGACCGCCGGACCTGAAGACCGCCGGCGCTCAGAGCATCAATCTTCTGCAAGGCACCGCCGACCTCATCGAGTTCCATGGCAATGACGCGCTGGTGACGTTCGCCTGCGGCGGCAAGGAGGTCGGCGCATTGGTATCGGCCCGCGAATGCCCGGCGTTGCGCGCGCCTGTGCGCTACACATTTGAGGAGGAGAGCGTGCATCTGTTCGACGCGGCGACCGGCGCATCCTTGCGCCGGCGAGAGGAGGCCTAGATTTGGTACGCAATTCCGGACGGAAAACCGTTTCACACTTTTCCTGGAATTGCTCTAGCCGATCGCGTCGAGCTCCTGCCGCTGGCGGTGCATTTCGAGGAAAATCTTGTAGTCGCGGTCGAAGCGGCCTGACGCGGCCGGGTTCGAGGTGCGCGCCCTGCCGCCTTGCTGCATGGCGACGCAAGCGGCATTCAGGTCCGGGAACAGACCGGCCGCGGTGGCGGCGACCATGCCGGTGCCGAGCAGAACGGCTTCGTCGGCCAGCGGCTCGATCACCGCGCAGCCGGTCGCGTCGGCATAAAGCTCCATCAGCAACGGGTTCTTGGTGTGGCCGCCGGTGACATGCAGCGTGTCGATGAGATAGCCGTTCTCGTTCAGCGCCTCCAGCACATGGCGCACGCCGAGTGCGATGCCGACGGCGGTGCGCCAATACAGCTTGCACAGACTGTCGAAGGAGGAATCCAGCGTCAGCCCGCTGACCACGCCGACGGCATGCGGGTCGGCAAGCGGCGAGCGGTTGCCGTGGAAATCCGGCAGTACATGCAACCTCGCCGCCAGCTTGTCGCCTTCGGTGCTGCGCAGTTCAGCGACGCGCCTGGCGATCTTGGCATGCATGGCCGCATCCGGCTCGCCGCCGGCGCCATGCCAGCGAATGATGTGGTCGAGCAAGGCACCAGTGGCCGACTGTCCGCCTTCCGACAGCCAGAGCTTTGGCAGTGCGGCGCCATAGTATGGACCCCAGACGCCGGCGAAAGGCTGCGGATCGGGCGACATCGCCATGACGCAGGACGAGGTGCCGGCGATCAATGCCAGATGGCGGCCGATATTCTGCTCGTCGCCAGCAAAGCCGCCGAGCACGCCAAGCGCGCCGGCATAGGCATCGATGACGCCGGCGCCGACGCGACAGTTTTCGCTCAAACCCAACTCCGCCGCCGCTTCAGGGGTGAGCGTGCCGATGTCTGCGCCGACAGCACTTGCCTTCTCCGGCAGGCTGCCGTGTTCGAACAGATCGCCAAGCCCGACCCTGTCGAAGAAGTCACGGCGCCAGCCGGTGTCCTCATGCGCCAGATAGGTCCATTTGGCGGTCAGCGTGCATTGCGAGCGCGCCAGCGAACCGGTCGCCTTCCAGGTAAGGAAATCCGTAAGGTCGAATAGGTAGCCGGCCTCATGCCATGTTCCCGGCAGATTGCGCTTCAGCCACATCAGCTTCGGCGTCGCCATTTCCGGCGACATGACGCCACCGATATAGTCGAGTACGGCGTGGCCGCTATCGGTGCATTCATCTGCCTCGGCGATGGCGCGATGGTCGAGCCAGACGATGGTGTCCCAGCGCCGTTCGCCCGTCACCGAGACGCTGAGCTGGCCGGCATTCCTGTCCAGCACCACCAGCGAGCAGGTGGCGTCGAACGACATGCCGACAATATCGTCGGCTGACACACCGGCCTTTTCGCACGCAGCACGCACCGCGATGCAGACCGCCGACCAGATATCCTGCGAATTGTGCTCGGCGTGATCGGCCTTCGGCTGGTTCATGACGATCGGATGCTCGGCGCGGCCGAGCAAGGTGCCTGACGTATCGAGAATGCCCGCGCGGGCGCTCCCGGTGCCGACATCGACCGCGCAAACGAAGCTTTTCGTCAAGATGCTTTTACTCTCGCTCCCTAGAGCCGTATGATTTCAGGTCTGTTCGACCCGAAATCTGAATCCGTCTCTAAATCAAAAAAGTAGAGCATGATGTCGTTCGAAAACCGATTCACACTTTTCGGCATCATGCTCTAGCCTGCAATCAGATCGGGCAATTGCAGCATGTCCGCGAATATAAAGTCCGGTTCACTCGACGCAAGCCGCGCTTTCAAGGCCGGGTTGCCGGCGTGCGAACCGCCGGTGAAAGCAAAGACGCGCATGCCGGCCGCACGCGCCGCCGCGATGCCGGCAGGGCTGTCCTCGATTACGATGCAATTACCGGGATGCGCGCCCATGGCGGCGGCGGCATGGAGAAAAAGATCCGGCGCCGGCTTGCCGCGCGCGACCATGGCGGCACTGAACAGATGCGGCTCGAGCAGGCCGAGCAGACCGGTGACGTCGAGCGCGTAGCGTATCCGGTCGAGCGTGCCGGAGGAAGCGACGCAGCAGGGTACGCCCAGCCTCGGCAGGATGTCGCTGATGCCGGGAATCGGCTTCAACTCCTCGCGGAATTTGCGCATCAGTTCGACGCGCATGTCGGTCAGATGCACGTCGGTGATGTCGATGGTGAAATCGCGAAGAAGTATCTCGCGCACGCTCTTCATGCTCTTGCCTAAGAAATGCTCGTAGGCGGTATCTTCGCTGACCGAGCCCCCGGCGGCAGAGATCATGCCGAGCAGAGCCGAAACCGACAGCGCCTCGCTGTCGACCAGCACGCCGTCACAGTCGAAGATGACCAGTTCGGGCGTCATTGCGGCTGGCGTCAGAGCTTGCCGGAGATGTAGCGCGTCAGCGTCGCGCGCGTGCCATTCGCCCACAAGACGTTGAGCGCATGGGCAAAGGCCTCGGCGAACGGCGCCGAGCGGCCGACACCGCCATAGATATCCTCCATCGCAAGCCAGGCACCGGGCTTATCCTTCGCCGCCTTCGCGCTTGCCTGCAGCCGGTCCCAGCTGGGATCGTTGGCTTCGATGTCGGCGCCGCTGTCGGTGGTGCCGAAACAGTAGCGGCACCACAGCGCCGACTCGAGCGCCAGACCCGCGACGCCTTTGCCGGCCTTCAGCCGGTCGGCAATGGTCGGGATGATGAATTTCGGCTGCCGGTTGGAACCGTCGAGGCAAAGCCGGCGGATGGTGTCGCCGATCTTGGGGTTGGAAAAGCGCTGCTCGATGAGCTGATAATAATCCTCCAACACGGTGTCCGGCACCGGCGGCACGGTCGGGATGATCTCGTCATGCTCGAGCTTGGCGAGGAAGCCGCGCACCAGCGGCTCCTGCATCGCCTCATGGACGAAATGGATGTCCATCAACCCTGCGGGATAAGCGATCGTGGCATGACCGCCATTGAGGATGCGGATCTTCATCAGCTCATAGGGCGCGACATCCCTCACGAATTGCACACCGACCTTTTCCAGCGGCGGGCGGCCGTCGGTGAAACGGTCTTCCAGCACCCATTGCTTGAACGGCTCGCAGAACACCGGCCAGTTGTCCTCGAGGCCGAACTCCGAGGCGAGAATGCCGCGCTCGCGATCGGAGGTGGCGGGCGTGATGCGGTCGACCATGCCGTTGGGAAAGGCGACATTGTCGCTGACCCAGTTCGCCAGATCCTCGTCGATCAGCCGGGCCAGCCCAATGACGCCATCCGAGGTGACATGGCCATTATGAGGGATGTTGTCGCAGGACATGACGGTGAACGGCACGATGCCGTCGGCCCGGCGGCGCATCAGCCCGGCAAGGATGAGGCCGAACACCGTCTTCGGCGTCGTGCCTGCCTGTGCGTCGGCGACGATGTCGGGGTGGGTCGGGTTGAACTTGCCGGAGGCCGGATCGATGAAATAACCGCCTTCCGTGATGGTCAGCGAGACGATCTTGATCGCCGGATCGGCGAGCTGGTCGATGATCGCATCGGCATCGCCGGGCGTCAGGAAGTCGATCATGACGCCGGTGACGCGGGCGCTCATATGATCGGAATCCTGCTCGACCACTGTCGTCAGCCAGTCCTGCTCCTGCAGCTTGGAACGGCCGAGCTTTTCGCCCTCGAAGACCCCGGCGCCGACCAGAGCCCAGTCATGACCGATCCCTGCGTTGAAGAGATCGTCGAGATAGACCGCCTGATGCGAGCGATGGAAATTGCCGACGCCGAAATGCACGATACCGGGTTTGAGCGCAGCGCGGTCGTATTTCGGACCGGCGACCTTGGCTGGGAGTTCCGAGAGGATCGAGGAGGAGAGTTTCACGGTCATTTTTCTACCCTTTTGGCCGGGCTGCGGCCTTCGTGATCCCGGCCCATCAACTCATCCATTGGCCGCCATCGACATTGTAGGTCTGGGCGACGATGTATTCGGCGTCGTCGCTGGCCAGGAACACCGCCATGCCGGTCAGGTCCTCCGGCTTGCCCATGCGGCCATAGGGCACGCCCTCGCCGACCAGCCGCTTCTTCTCGCCCTTCGGCCGGTTCTCATATTTGGCGAACAGCGCATCGACCTCATCCCACATATCGCTGTCGACGACGCCGGGCGCGATGCCATTGACGTTGATGCGGTGCTTGATCAGATCGAGCCCGGCGGACTGGGTCAGCGAAATCACCGCGGCCTTGGTGGCGCAATAGACGGCGACCAGCGGCTCGCCGCGGCGTCCTGCCTGGCTGGCGATGTTGATGATCTTGCCGCCCTTGCCCCTTGCGATCATCGAACGCGCCGCTGCCTGCAGCATGAACAAAGTGCCGGCGACGTTGACGGAGAACAATTTGTCATAGCTCGCTTCGGTGATCTCGACGATCGGCGCTAGGTCGAACAAGGCAGCGTTGTTGATCAGTATGTCGAGGCCGCCGGTCTTTGTTTCGACCGCCTTGACCGCCGCCTGGATCGAAGCAAGGTCGCTGACGTCGAGCCTGACCGGATAGGCGTTGGCGCCAATCTCGGCGGCCGTCTTTTCGGCAGCCGCCAGATTGATGTCGGCAAGGGCCACCGTGGCACCCTCGCGCGTATAGGCTTCGGCAAAAGCCCTGCCGATGCCGCGCGCGGATCCGGTGATCAGCGCCGATTTGCCTTTCAGTCTCACTGCGTCAGCGCCTTTCCGTCGGGGCCGAAGCGATGCATGCGGACCTTGTCCGGCGTCAAATAGATGGTGTCGCCGTGGCGTACGGCCAGTTCGCCATCGGCGCGTACCGTCAGCGGACCGACGCCGTCGGCCTGGACATGCAGGAAGGTGTCGGAGCCCAGATGCTCGGCGACGCCGACAAGGGCTTTCCAGTCGCCCGCGGTGGTCGATATCCCCATATGCTCAGGACGAATGCCGATGGTCTTGGCGTTGTATTTGGCCGCCGGCGCACCTTCGATCAGGTTCATTTTCGGCGAACCGATGAAGCCGGCCACGAACAGGTTCTTCGGCGACTTGTAGAGTTCCATCGGCGAGCCGACCTGTTCGATGTTGCCGGCGTTGAGCACGACGATCTTGTCGGCCATGGTCATGGCTTCGATCTGGTCGTGGGTGACGTAGACCATCGTCGTCTTGAGCTGATGGTGCAGCTCGCTGATTTCGAGCCGCATGGTGCCGCGCAGTGCGGCGTCGAGGTTGGACAGCGGCTCGTCGAACAGGAAGGCCGAGGGCTGGCGCACGATGGCGCGGCCGATGGCGACGCGTTGCCGCTGGCCGCCGGAGAGCTGGCCGGGCCGGCGTTCGAGATAGTTGGTGAGGTTGAGGACCCGGGCCGCGTCCTTCACCTTCTTGTCGATCGTCGCCACATCCTCGCCCGCCATCTTCAGCGGGAAGCCGATGTTCTTGGCCACCGTCATATGCGGATAGAGCGCATAGGACTGGAATACCATGGCCAGCTTGCGCTTGGCCGGCGCCTCGCCGGTGACGTCACGGCCATCGATGTTGATGGTGCCCCCGCTGGTGTCCTCGAGCCCGGCGATGAGGCGCAGCAACGTGGACTTGCCGCAACCCGACGGCCCGACGAAGACGACGAACTCGCCATTCTCGATGACCAGGTCGAGGCCTGGAATGATGACCGTCGATCCGAAATGCTTGGAGACGTTCTTGAGCGTGATGTTTCCCATGGTTTCCTCCCCGAGGGGTTATTTGGCCGGATTGCTTCAGGCAACGTCCGTTATTTTACCGCGCCGAATGTCAGGCCGCGCACCAGCTGCTTCTGGCTGAACCAGCCCATGATCAGGATGGGGGCGATGGCCAGCGTCGAGGCCGCCGAAAGCTTGGCCCAGAACAGGCCTTGCGGGCTCGAGAACGAACTGATGAAGGCCGTCAGCGGCGCCGCCTCGGTGGTGGTCAGGCGGATGGTCCAGAACGCTTCGTTCCACGCCAGGATGATGTTGAGCAGCATGGTCGAGGCGATGCCCGGCACGGCCATGGGGGTCAGCACATAGACGATCTCGCCCCACAGGGTGGCGCCGTCCATGCGTGCCGCTTCCAGGATCTCGCCGGGGATTTCGCGGAAGTAGGTGTAGAGCATCCAGATCACGATCGGCAGGTTGATCAGCATCAGCATGATCATCAGGCCGATGCGGCTGTCGAGCAGTCCGGCATCGCGGAAGATGAGGTAGATCGGGAACAGCACGGCAACCGCCGGCATCATCTTGGTCGAGAGCATCCACATCAGGATGTCCTTGGTCCACTTGCCCGGCGAGAAGGCCATCGACCAGGCGGCCGGAACCGCGACTATCAGGGCCAGGATGGTCGAGCCGACCGAGAGCAGCACCGAGTTGAAGAAGAATTTGAAGTAGCCGCTCTGCGCCTGGACCTCGGTATAGCTCTCGAACGTCCCCGACGGGATCAGCGCGAAGCCCTGGATGGCCTCCTGCTCCGACTTGAACGAGGTGATGATCGTGTAGAGGATCGGGAAGAAGATCAGCAGCGCGACGATCCAGGCGGCGCCTGTCGCAATGACCTTGTGTTGGGTGGTGACTGCACGTGCCATCGTATCCTCCCTTACTTGTCCAGGTTCTTGCCGACCGCGCGCATGGCGAAGAAGGCGACGATGTTGGCGAGAATGACGGCGATGACACCGCCGGCCGATGCCTGGCCGATTTTGAACTCCAGCAATGCCTTCTGGTAGACGAGGAAGGGCAGGTTGGTGGAGGCATAGCCGGGTCCGCCATTGGTGGTGACCAGGATTTCGGCATAGACCGACAGCAGGAAGATGGTCTGGATCAGGATGACGACGGTGATGGCGCGCGACATGTGCGGCAGCGTCAGATAGATGAAGCGGCTGACGAAGCCGGCGCCGTCCATCTCGGCGGCTTCCTTCTGCTCGCCGTCGAGCGACTGCAAGGCGGTCAGCAGGATCAGCGTTGCGAAGGGCAGCCATTGCCAGGCGACGATGATGATGATGGCAAGCATCGGATGCTGCCCGAACCAGTCGATCGGTTGAGCCCCGAAGAAGCGCGCAATGTCGGCAAAGACGCCGTATTGCGGGTGCATGATCATGTTCTTCCAGACAAGTGCAGCCACCGGCGGCATGACGAAGAACGGAGAGATGACGAGGATGCGGACGATCCCCTGTCCCCACATCGGCTGATCGATCAACAGCGCCAGCATGATGCCGCCGATGACGGTGATCAGCAGCACGCTGCCCACCAGGACCAGCGTGTTGAGGATCGACTGCAGGAATGCCGGGTTGGAATAGAACAGCGAGTAATTCGAGAACCAGACAAACCCGTCGCGGATCGGATTGAGCGGATTGTACTGCTGGAAGGAGAACCAGATCGTGAGTGCCAGCGGCACGATCATCCAGACGAACAGCAGCACCACGGATGGCGCCAACATAAAGCGGGCAAGCGAACGGGTCTGCTGAGTAGCCATGACGGTCACCCTTCACTAGTCGGACTGAATTTTCACAGCGGGGAAAAAGCGGCCGCCCGAACTGGGACTCGGGCGGCCATCGCCGGTCAGGAGGCGACCGGCGTTCGGCACCGGGAGGAGCCTTACTTGATATAACCGCCTTCGGTCATGGTCGCCGTGGCGGCGTCCTGCGCCTGCTTGAGCGCGTCGTCTACGCTGGTCTGGCCGGCGAGCGCCGCCGAGAACAGCTGGCCAACGGTTGTGCCGAGGCCCTGGAACTCAGGAATGGCGACGAACTGCACACCGACATAGGGCACCGGCTTGACCGTCGGATGCGCCGGATCGGCGGCATTGATCGAGTCCAGCGTCATCTTGGCGAACGGGGCCGCCTTCTGGTACTCGGGATTGGCGTAGAGCGAGGAACGCGTTCCCGGAGGAACGTTGGCCCAGCCTTCCTTGGAAGCGACCAGTTCGGCATAGTGCTTGCTGGTTGCCCATGAGACGAACTTCTGGGCGGATTCCGCCTTCTGCGTGCCTGCGGGGATCGCCAGCGACCAGGCCCAGAGCCAGTTGGCGCGCTTGCCGAGGCCATTGTCCGGCGCCAAAGCATAACCGACCTTGTCGGCCACCTTCGAGGCCTTCGGATCCGAGACGAAGGACGCCGCCACGGTGGCGTCGATCCACATGCCGCACTTGCCTTGCTGGAACAGAGCCAGATTCTCGTTGAAGCCGTTGGACGAAGCGCCTTCCGGACCGTCGGCCTTCATCAGGTCGACATAGAACTGCAGTGTGTTCTTCCATTCCGGCTGGTCGAACTGCGGCTTCCAGTTCTCGTCGAACCAGCGGGCGCCAAACGAGTTGGACATGGCCGTCAGGAACGCCGTGTTCTCGCCCCAGCCGGCCTTGCCGCGCAGGCATACGCCGTTCACGCCATTGGCGCGGTCGGTCATCTTGTCGGCGGCCTGCTTAATGAAGTCCCAGGTCGGGGCATCGGGCATGGTCAGCCCGGCCTTCTCGATCAGGTCCTTGCGGTACATGACGAAGGAGCTTTCGCCGTAGAAGGGCGCGGCATAGAGCTTGCCGTCGACCGACAGGCCGCCGGCGATGGCCGGGATGATGTCCTTGGCGTCATAGTCGTCGCCGAGCTTGTCGAGCGGCAACAGCCAGCTCTGCTTGGCCCAGATCGGAACCTCGTAGGTGCCGATGGTCATAACGTCATACTGGCCGCCCTTGGTGGCGATGTCGGTGGTGACGCGCTCGCGCAGCACGTTCTCTTCGAGCGTGACCCAGTTGAGCGTGACGTCGGGGTTAGCCTTGGTGAAGTCGTCGGTCAGCTTCTGCATGCGGACCATGTCGCCATTGTTGACCGTGGCGATGGTGATGGATTCGGCGTGTGCGGCAAAAGCGAAAGCGCTGGCCGACAACAAGCCCAGGGTGAGCGTGCGCAGTTTCATCAAATTCCTCCCATGAACCAAGATGAGCATTTGCCTTGGTAATGGGCAATTACTCACTTGGCATAAATTATGTCAAGCCAGATTCGATGCTGCAGCGCAGCACGCAAGGCGGAGCGCGGCGTTGCGCGCGTAGAGGATATTGAACCGATTTGGGAAGCTGTTTGCAGGGAATGTGAGAGCGGGTTGATGCCGACCCATCGCAACCCAATCGTCGCGCCAGGGGAGCGATAGGGCCGAGTCCATCAGCCGTGGGACGGGTAGCTTCCCACGGAATATTCGAAAACCCTGCCGTCGCGGATTTGCTTGGCTCTGGTCAGCACTTCCGTCACCCGGATCCAGCCGGCCTCGTCCTTGCGCAGCCTAACTTCCCGGCCGATTGCCTTGACGGCAGCTTGAAACGGCGTAAATGCTTCGATCACCTGCGTCGTGCGCACGGTGTTGTTTTCGATTTCTTCGAC
The DNA here is from genome assembly GCF_000502335.1 of Mesorhizobium sp. L2C066B000. NCBI lineage: Bacteria > Pseudomonadati > Pseudomonadota > Alphaproteobacteria > Hyphomicrobiales > Phyllobacteriaceae > Mesorhizobium > Mesorhizobium sp. L2C066B000. The sequence continues at coordinate 32,855 of NZ_AYWZ01000016.1, read as the reverse complement.
GCGATAGACTTTCATCAGCCGGCTGATCGACCCTGTTTCAATCTGCAGACGATTGATCCTGCTCAATTGGGTCGTCACAAGCACAAGCCTATGCCGGGCGAGTGATATCGACAGCGTTTTTGTCAAGCTTGGTTAACCGGGTGGCCCGATCGCAGCTGTTTGTCCGCGAAGCGAGCATTCGTCGCGGATCCATGGCTCGCTTTGCATCTCGGAAATCAATCCGCAAGTCGCTCGCCCTCAGGCGCAGGCGATCTCGGCCAAGATCCAGTCCCGGAAGGCTTTTATCTTCGGCACGTTGCGACGCGCCGTCGGGTAGACCAGCCAATAGGCGTGGCCGTCGTCGCCGACCAGGTCGAAGGGCTGGATCAGGCGGCCGGCGGCGAGCTCGGTCTTGAACAATGCGGTGGTCAGGATCGCCACACCATGGCCGGCGATGGCCGCGTTCGCCTCATAGGCCTGCGCGCCCATGCTGGTGCCGGTGCGCCTGGCAAGTTCGTCCGCCGGGACGCCGGCAAGGGCGAACCATTCCCGCCACCAGATGTCGCCGGGATCGAGAATGGGCAGCTTGAACAGGTCGGCGGGTTCGTGGACGCCACCTATGGTGGCAGCGAGTGCCGGGCTCAGCACCGGGGTGAAATCGGCCTTGAACAAAAGATGGGTCTCCACTCCAGGCCACTTGCCGCTGCCGGAGCGGATAGCGATGTCCATGTCCTCGCGGGCAAAATCGATCACCCTGTTCGAGGTATCGACGCGCACCGCCAGCGACGGATGCGCGACCTGGAAGGAGCCGAGATGCTGCGCCAGCCAGTTCGAGGCAAAGGTCAGCAGCGTCGAGACGCACAGCACACCATCGGCGCCCCCACGCGCGGCGGAGTAGGCGCTTGAGAGCAGGCTGAACGCCTCGCTGACGGCGGGCGCCAGGCGCTGGCCGGGTTCGGTCAGCACGATCTGGCGCGGCTGGCGCAGGAACAGCGGCGAACCGATGCGCTCTTCCAGAAGCTTGATCTGATAGCTGGCCGCGGCCTGCGTCATGCCGAGTTCCTGCGCGGCCTTGGTGAAGGAGAGATGCCGCGCGACGGCTTCGAAGACCCTGATGGCCTGCAGCGGCGGCAACTGGGCGAGCTGTGGTGCCTTGAGATCGGGCATAAGCCCTCCTTATGGGTCGTGATCGACGTTTGATTGGCGGCAAGAGCCAATCAGGCCGATATCTGGTGTCAACGATCAATCAAGTTCAAGCATAGCGGAGGCTGAAGATCATGACCACGGTACAGCAAAAACTCCATTCCACCCCGGCGCAGAGCTGGTTTTCCCTGCTGGCGCATGAATTCTCCCTGCTTGTGCACCGCCGGCGCGGCTACATCGACGTCCGGGAGCTGTCGCCGCATTTGCAGCGCGACATGGGCTTCCTCGACGGCAACGACCCGTCCGGGCGCTGCAAATAACGTGTTGGATTTTATCGATGGGCTGCTTAATTGGTAATCAGGCACCGTCGAGCAGGGCCGTGGCGGTCCGCTCGTCGGTGATGAGGCCATTGACCAGCCGGCGGTTCACCGCGGCCAGGATGCCCGGCAATTTGCGCTCGCCCATGGCGAGCGCAATGACCAGCGACTTTTCGCGTGACGGCAAGGCTGCCGACGATACCCGGTCGTTGGTGATGCCCTCGATCATGCGGCCTTCCCGATCGAACACCCAGCCGACGATCTCGGCGACGCCGCCAGCCTTTTGCAACGCCTTCAACTCGCTTTCCGAGATAAAACCGTCCTCGTAGAGCGGCGCCTTCGGGCCGAGATCGCCGATGCCGACAAAGGTCACGTCGGCTTCCGCGGCCAGCGCCAGCGTCGGTTGGATCATCGGCTGGGCAAGCAGCATCTCGCGCTCTTCCGGCGACGAGGCGATGACCGGCAGCGGCATCGGGAACGAGCGCGCCTTGACCCGGTCGGCCATGGTGAAGATGACGTTGTAGAAGGCGGCCGAACCGTCGGGCGAGATGTTGCCGGTCAAGGACACAACCTTGTGCTGCGAGCATTCCATCGGCGGCAATTGCTCGATCGCCGCCTTCAGCGTGCGGCCGGTGCCGATGGCCAAGACGATGGGCGTCGGTGACCGCAGCCGCCGCTCGATCTCGGCCGCAGCCGCCTCGGCAATGCCGATCGTGGTCGAGGATGAGGTTGGATCGCTCGGCACCACTTCGACGAGGTCGAGCGCGAAGCGTGACTTCAGTCTAGCTGCGAGATCAAGGCAATTGGCGATCGGGTGATCGACGCGAACCTTGATCAGCCCCTCCGACACCGCCAGCGACACCAGCCGCTGCGCCGTCTGCCGGGAAATGCCGAGCGTGGCGGCGATCTGGTCCTGGGTGTTGCCGGCAACATAATAAAGCCAGCCGGCGCGCGCTGCCTCGTCCAGCCTGCTGCTGCCGCCGTCTTGCCGCGAATTCAAAATGTGCCTCCAGCCCTGCCCCTTTGCCCGCCCTTAGGCGAAGCGTCATAGTCTTGCAGGGAATGTGTCGGCGCGCAATTGTCTATCGGCAGGGCAATTGCTTGCTGCTTCGATCCGGCCGCCGCGCGGCAACCAACCAAGCGAAAATCGCCAGCGGACGGGCTCGGCGGTTTATCTCCTGATACAAACGCTTTAAGGGGATCGGCAAAAGGAGCCTCGCATGACGCCGAAAGCGGTTTTCTGGGATATGGACGGCACGCTGGTCGACAGCGAGCCGCTGCATGAGGCGGCCTTGGTGGCGGCGCTGCGCAGCGTCGGTATCACGCCGCCGGCCGACCTGCATGAGCGGGTGCTGGGCGTCGCCGCCGCGCCGGTCTACGAGATGCTGCGCAGCGAGTTCGGCCTCGACCTGCCCTTCGACGACTGGATCGTGCGCAAATACGATCACTACATGCCGATGGCAGAGACGCTGAAGCCGCGCCCCGGCGCGATCGAAGTGTATAACGAATTGCGCGCGCTCGGTGTGCAGCAGGCGGTGGTGTCCAATTCCGACCGGGTGATCGTCGATGCAAATCTGAGCGCCGTCGGGCTGATCTATCCCGGCATGCGCACGATCAGCCGAAACGACGTGCGCGAAGGCAAGCCGCATCCCGAACCGTTCCTGCGCGCCGCGTGGCTGGCCGGCGTCGATCCTTCAGACGCGGTGGCCGTCGACGACAGCGTTACCGGCGCCACATCAGGCCTGGCCGCGGGGATGCGGACGATCTTCTGGCCGGAAGCGCCGATGGCAGGACCCAAGGGCGCTGTCGTGATCAACAGTGCGGAAGAGTTGCGGGCTCAGTTGGGACTCTGAGTGAGCCTATGAACGTCGGCGCTGCCCTTCATCCCCCTGCCGGGACCTTCTCCCCGTGAACGGGGAGAAGGGTGAACTCATTCAGCTCCGGTACACCGGCTCTTCCTCGTCGAGGATCGCCTTCAGCTCGGCAAGGTGACGCTCTGCCTGGCCGGGATAGTCGTCCATCTCGCCGGCGGCCTTTTCGGCAATGGCATCGGACAGCGTGCGCAGCGGACGGCCGGTCCACAGAGCCTTGATGTAGGTTTCGGCGGCGCGCTCGAAATAGAACATGCGGTTGAAGGCGTCGGCGACGGTGTCGCCGATGACCATGACGCCGTGATTGCCCATCACCATCACTTTGACCTTCGGGTCGGTGAGCAGTTGCGAGCAGCGCTCGCCTTCCTCCTCGAAGGCCAGCCCGCCATAATGGGCATCGACGACGTGGCGGTTGAAGAACATGGCCGAGTTCTGGTCGATCGGCGGCAGAGTCGAGTCGGCCAGCGATGCAAGCACAGTGGCATGAATGGAATGCACATGCATGGCGCAGCGCGCATGCGGCACGTTGCGGTGAATGGCGCCGTGCAGACCCCAGGCGGTCGGGTCGGGCGCATTCGGGCCGGACAATGTCTCGGGATCGTTGGCGTCGATCAGCAAAAGGTCGCTCGCCTTGATGCGCGAGAAATGCACCTGGTTGGGGTTCATCAGGAATTTGCTGCCGTCCTCGTTGACCGACAGCGAGAAGTGGTTGGCCACGGCTTCATGCATGTTGAGCCGCGCCGTCCAGCGGAAGGCGGCGGCCAGATCGACGCGCTCCTCATAGTAGGGCAGGTTGGTCAGCGGCTCTTTCTGCAAACGGGCGATGCTCATCAAAAAATCCTCCATTTCCCCGAGAATGCCGCGCCCAATGCCGACCAGCAACCGGTAAGTACTGGGTCAGGCCGCCGAGCGGGCCGACTGCAGCCCGCCATGTTCGACGATGAAGTCGATGACTTCCTGCAGTCCCTTGCCGCGCGATAGATCGGTGAAGCCGAACGGGCGCTTGCCCCGCATTCGGGCGGCGTCGCTCTCCATGACATCGAGGTTGACGTTTACATAGGGCGCCAGATCGCTCTTGTTGATGACCAGGAAATCGGAACGGGTGATCGCCGGCCCGCCCTTCCTGGGGATTTCCTCGCCCTGGCAAACCGAGATGACATAGAGGGTCAGGTCGGCAAGGTCCGGCGAGAAGGTGGCGGCAAGATTGTCGCCGCCGGATTCGATGAAGACGATGTCGAGATCGGGGAATTTCCTGTTCAGCCCGGCGATCGCCTGCAAATTGATCGAGGCGTCCTCACGGATGGCGGTGTGCGGGCAGCCGCCGGTCTCCACGCCGACGATGCGGTCCTCAGGCAGCGCCTGCAGGCGAGCCAGCATCATGGCGTCTTCCTTGGTGTAGATGTCGTTGGTGACGACGGCGATGGAGAAATCGTCGCGCAGCGCCTTGCAGAGCTTTTCGGTTAGCGTCGTCTTGCCGGAGCCGACGGGACCGCCGATGCCGATGCGCAGGGGACCGTTGGCCTGAGTCATAGCGAAAAATCCGTCATGCCGAAAAACTCCGTGATGGCGAGGATGGCGAAGCTGAGTCCGATCAACAGGCAGAGCGGCGAATAGAAGCTGACATCGAGCCGCGCAAAAGGCTGTTCCGGCGCCAGACGGCGCCACCACGGCGTGAAGCCGGCAATGCCGCGGCCGAGGAAGACCAGCCCTATGAGCAGCGCTGTGGCGGCAAGGCCTTCCCTTGGAAAGGGGGTGGCGAAGACCCCGGTCAGCGCCAGCGGCCACAGGGTTGCGAGGCACAGGCACGCGGCAACGGCGAAACAGGCAAACGGCGTCGGCATCTCGTCGACGCCGCGAAAGCCGACGACGGCGTGGGCGCAGGAGACGCCGTCCCTGCCCGGCCAGATGCCGCCAAGGCCCCAATAGACATGCAGCGCGGTGATCAGCAGCAGGACGGCCGAGAGGGCGAAGGCGAGGACGATCATGAGCGGAACAGCCTGGAATACTGCGTCTCGTGCTTCATCGCCATGATGTCGGAGATGAAGGCGCAGCCGCCGAGATCGTCCAATGTCGAGCCGGCGGCGCGCGCGGCCGTCGACAGCGCCAACGGCTCGAAGCCGGCGAGCAAGGCCATGGCGTCCGTCTGGCCGACGATTCCGAGTCGGATCGCCGCCTGGACGAGGTTGGAGAAGAAGGCCTGCAGGAAGGCCGACATCGCGTCCTGAATCGCGATGCCGTTGCCGCCGGCAACGGCGCCGACGGCGACACAGTAGGCGCATTCGGCCGGCAGGCGGCCCAACACCGGATTCGCCCACGCCGCTGCCGCTTTCAGGAAGGCGGCGCCTTGCAGCATGGTTTCGGTGTGACGCTCACGCGAGCCGGCCAGCGCTTCGGCGAGATCGGCAATTTCATGGAGGTCGCCTTCATGGAGGTCGCCGCCGTCGCGGGCGCGACGCCAGCTTTCCGTGAAGAGCACGGCGTCGTTCCAGCCCGAGCCCATCTCGACCAGCGTCTCCAGCCAGAAGGCGAGGCTGGCGGTATCGGCAACCAGCCCGTCTTGCCCGGCGCGTTCGAGACCATGGCTGTAGGCAAAGCCGCCGACCGGAAAGGCCGGCGACAGCCACGCCATGAGCCGCAGCAAAGCGATGCCGGATGGCTGGTCAGTCATGATCGTGATGATGCCCGTCATGGGAATGGCTGTGCGAATGCGACTCGCTGTGTGCGTGGGAACGTCCATCATGGGAATGCGCTTCGGCGTGCGCATGCGCATGGCCATGATCGTGACCATGCGCACCTTGGGCGGAATAGGCGCCGCGCACCGGCTTGAACGGTTCGGAGACTTCGCGCACCGTGGCGCCCAGCCCTTCCAGCATAGCCTTGATGACATGGTCGCGCAAAATCAGGATGCGGCTGGGCTCGATCGCAGCCGCCAGATGCCGGTTGCCGATATGCCAGGCGAGTTCGGTCAGATGCACGGCGTGGCGGGCACGGATGTCGTAGACCTCTTCGGGTGCCGCGGTGATCTCGACCTGGCCGCCATCCTCCAGCACCAGCCGGTCGCCATCGTTCAAGGTCACGGGCTCGGGCAGATCGACCAGCACCTTGCTGCCGTCGGCAAGCTCAATGGCGCGGCGGCGCAAATGACGCTCGTCATGGGGCAGGACGGCACGGCCGGATGGCGGCGTAGTTCCGGCAGTGCCGGCAGGCACCACCGAGACGGCCCGGGGGAACTTGGTGAAGTCGGTGTTCAGGTTGAGTTTCATCGCATGGCTCCACCGTTAGCCTGGGCTCTCGCACGGGCAGGCCGCGCCAGGACGCGGTCGAAATACGCGTTGACGCGCTCGGATTCGATCGGAAATTTTCCGGCGCGGGCCCAGCCGCCCATGTCGCCCAACAGCACGTCGACGGCGGAAAACCGGTCGCCCAGCGCAAACTCCCGATCCCCCAGCCGGCCGTCGAGCGCCTTGGCCTCCGAGGCGAAATCGTAGGCGGCGGCGGGGCCGACATCGACCCGCACGTCCTTCGGCAACAGGAAGCGGTGGCGCAGCTTGTTCCACAGCGGCGCTTCGAACTCGGACTGGGCAAAATGCATCCAGGAATCCATTTCGGCGCGTCCGGCCACACCTGGATTGGCGCCCATGCCTTTGTCGGCGTGCTTGTCGGCGAGATAGACGCAGATTGCCGCCGAATCAGTCACCGTCAGTTCGCCATCGATCAGGATCGGCACCTTGCCCGACGGGTTGAGCGCATAGGCTTCGGGCGAACGCAATTTGACCTCGACGAATTCATAGGGCTGCCCGAGTTCCTCGAGCATCCACAGAACGCGGCTGACGCGGGATCCACGCGATCCGATGGCCTTGTACATGGTTGAACCCTCTTTCCTGCGACCCTAAACCATAGCCACTGTTCAGACGATGGTGTCGAAGAGCCGCAGGATGAACGATATCTGATAGATCAGCGTGCCGGCGACGAATGCGATGTGGAAGCGGCGGTCACGCACCAGTATGGCGGCGATGCACAACACCACGAAAACCGGCGTTCGGAACAGATATTCATTGCCGTAGCGGGCGAAATGCTCGGGACCCTTCAGCAGCGTGTCGACGACGTCGAGCAGATAGGTCGTCGCCAGCAGGCCGAAGAACCAGCCACGGCGTGAATAGAAGAAATCCTCGTAGCTGGTGTAGTCGAGCATCGAATCCGGAAACAGCAGCGCGCACAGCAGGAACAGCGTGATGGCGTAGAAGATCAGGAACAGGTACTTGCCGAAAGTCCAGACCTCTATGGTGTAGAGGCCGAACTCCCACCACCAGAAATGCACCAGCAGCAACAGCATGGAGGCGACCCAGCCGAGGTGCACGGGATAGAGCCTGTACTGGCCGGGATGCTGGACGATTCGCGCCACCCCCGACAGCAGGCGAGCGACGCCAAGTCCGATCACCATGCCCATGACGATGCGGATATGCGGGAAGATGTCGTGGGCGGAGGCTATTTCGGTGACCATGACCTGCTACGCGGTTCTTTGAGCCGCATATTGCGGTGGGACCGACCGGGTCGCAACGGAATTTGCCGGGTCGATCAAATCGCCCCTCGCCTCAAAACAGGAAATACCGCTGCGCCATCGGTAGCACGCTTGCCGGCTCGCAGGTCAGTAGCTCGCCATCGGCGCGCACCTCGTAAGTCTCCGGGTCGACTTCGACATGCGGCGTAGCGTCGTTGAGCACCATCGAATGCTTGCCGATGCCGCCACGGGTGTTTTCCACGGCCACGAACTGCTTGTCGACGCCGAGCCGGCCATGCAGGCCTGAGTCCAGAGCCGCCTTGGAAACGAACGTCACCGACGAGTTGGTCCTGGCCTTGCCATAGGCGCCGAACATCGGGCGGTAGTGCATCGGCTGCGGTGTCGGGATAGAGGCGTTTGGGTCGCCCATCGGGGCTGCGGCTATCATGCCGCCGATCAGCACCATGTCCGGTTTGACGCCGAAGAAGGCTGGGTTCCACAGCACCAGATCGGCGCGCTTGCCGACCGCGATCGAACCGATGTCCCTGGACAGGCCATGCGCGATGGCCGGGTTGATGGTGTATTTGGCGATGTAGCGGCGGACACGGAAATTGTCGTTGTTGCCGGTCTCCTGCGGCAATGACCCGCGCTGGCGCTTCATCTTGTCGGCGGTCTGCCAGGTGCGGATCGCCACCTCGCCGACACGGCCCATGGCCTGCGAGTCCGACGAGATGATCGAGAAGGCGCCGATATCGTGCAGAATGTCTTCCGCCGCGATGGTCTCCTTGCGGATACGGCTTTCGGCAAAGGCGATGTCTTCAGGGATCGACGGCGACAGATGGTGGCAGACCATCAGCATGTCGAGATGCTCGGCCAGCGTGTTGACGGTGTAGGGCCGGGTCGGGTTGGTCGAAGACGGAATGACGTTGGGCAAGCCGCAGACCTTGATGATATCGGGCGCATGGCCGCCGCCGGCACCCTCGGTGTGGAAGGCGTGGATGGTGCGGCCCTTGATGGCGGCGACGGTGTTCTCGACAAAGCCGGATTCGTTCAGCGTATCGGTGTGGATCATCACCTGCACGTCGTAATCGTCGGCAACCGACAGGCAGCAGTCGATGGCCGCCGGCGTCGTGCCCCAGTCCTCGTGCAGCTTCAGCGAGCAGGCGCCGCCCAGCACCATTTCCTCCAGCGCTGCCGGCAGCGAGGCGTTGCCCTTGCCGGACAGGCCGATGTTCATCGGGAAAGCGTCGAAGGACTGGATCATGCGCGCCATGTGCCAGGGTCCAGGCGTGCAGGTGGTGGCCAGCGTGCCATGCGCCGGGCCGGTGCCGCCGCCGAGCATGGTGGTGATGCCCGACATCAGCGCTTCGTCGATCTGCTGCGGGCAGATGAAGTGGATGTGCGCGTCGAAGCCGCCGGCGGTCAGGATCTTGCCCTCGCCCGCGATGATCTCTGTACCGGGGCCGATGACGATGGTGACGCCGTCCTGCGTGTCGGGATTGCCGGCCTTGCCGATCGCCGCGATGCGGCCGTCCCTGAGACCGATGTCGGCCTTGAAGATGCCGGCCGTGGCATCGACCACCAGCGCGTTGGTGATGACCGTGTCGACCGCGCCGCCGGCGCGCGACACCTGGCTCTGGCCCATGCCGTCGCGGATGACCTTGCCGCCGCCGAATTTCACCTCCTCGCCATGGACGGTGAGGTCCTTTTCGACCTCGATAAACAGCTCGGTGTCGGCCAAGCGCACTCTGTCGCCGACCGTCGCGCCATACATCTGCGCGTAGGCGGCGCGGGTAATTCTAGCCATCAGTCAATGCTCCCCAAACGAGAGGCCGGCCGCAGCCGAACTCCACATCGTCGCCATCCAATGGTCATGCAATGACCCGCCCGGCGACACCTTCTGATCCCATTTGGCCGTTGAGGTGGCCGTGCCACCCCAAACCGCCCGTTTGCCAAACCCTTGGCCAAATCGATGAAAGGAAAATACATGCGCAAAATCATCGTTCTTGCAGCCGCCGCCACGCTGGCCTCCGCAACCGTAGCCGGCGCCCAGCAGCAGCCCACGCCGCAACCGAAGCCGGCAGCGCCCAGCGCTCAGCCGGCGGCGCCGGCGATCCAGAAGGTCAACATCGTCGATATCAGCGAATTGCCCAAAGCCACCCAGACGCAGGTCAATCAGGTGATCGCCCAGCGTGGCGATGCCGGGCTGCAGAAACTGCGCTCTTCGATCGACGCGACGCCGCAGATCAAGTCGGCGCTCGAAGCCAAGGGGCTCACCTCGGCACAGGTGGTCGCCGCCAGCATGACCACCGATGGCGCGCTGACCCTTGTCACCAAGAAGGCAAGCTGAAAGAAGCGCTTGGCGGGCCGGCACCCGGCCCGCCAGCCCACAGGGAACCTTCGCCCGACAGGAGGCGTTTCGTCCCTTTGGCGCCGAACGGCGTTGCACAGAAAAGTCCACCAGGAGCGAGCAATGCCTGTCTTTGCCGACACCAGATGGCTCCAGAGCCTTGCTGCCTGCGCATTTCTCGCAGCTTTCGGCCCGCAAGCCGCGCAAGGTCTTGAAAGCGCTGACGCCGTCAACCGGGCCGACACCGTCAACAGGATCGTCGGCTCCGATGTCCGGCAGGAGGAGGCGCGGACGGAACCACAGACCAACAAGATCATCACCGCGATCGAGCGGACGCGTGAGAACATCGGCGCCGTGCGCAAGACGTCCAAGCTCGATACAGTAGATATCGTCTTCCTCACCGACGCGGCGCGCAGCGAAGGCGGCCCGCCGCCGGCCGTCGAGAGCAAGGTCGAACAGCATCAGGACGACATTGCGGAACTGCGCAAGGAGATCGACGCCAACGCCTTGCTGTTCAACGCCATCGATTCGCGGCGCGTGCTTACGGAAGACGTCCTTGCGGTGGAATTCGACGGCTCGGCAAGAATCGTCATCTACGCGGCGGCCAGGCCGTCGAACTGACCTCAGGGCGCTCGACCCCGTCGATCTCACAGCCTGCCCATGATCTTCTGCTGAAAACCGTAGACCTCGCGTTTTCCTCCGAACGGCACCAGCGTGACGTCCCGCTCTTGTCCCGGTTCGAAGCGCATCGCGGTGCCGGCGGCAATGTCCAGACGCATGCCGCGCGCTTTGTCGCGGTCGAATTTCAACCCCTCATTGGTCTCGAAGAAATGGTAGTGGCTGCCGACCTGGATCGGCCGGTCGCCGCTGTTGGCGACCTTCAGCGTCACCGTCGGCAGCCCCTTGTTGAGCTCGATGTCGCCGCTTGCGGTGATGATTTCGCCGGGAATCATCGTTAGCCTCACAAAACGCCGAAGACCAGGCCGCCGCCGACTGCAGCACAAGCGGCGCCAGCGGCGCGGGCAAGCCCGCGAAAGCGCATGCCGAGGCCAAGGCCGGCAGCGATGCCCATGGCATGGAGAAGTGCGGTGGCAACGGCAAAGCCGGCCATATAGTCAAGCCCACCTGCATTTTCCGGCACTTCGGTGCCGTGGGCATGGCCATGGAACAGCGCGAACAGGCCGATGATGGCGACTCCGGCCGAGACCGGCAGATCGACCGCCAACGCCACCAGCAAGCCAAGCGCGACGACGGAGGCAAGGATGCCCGGTTCGACGAAAGGCACCGGCACGTGGAGCATGCCGAGCGCGCCGCCGACCAGCATGACGCCGACAAAGGCCAGCGGCCAGGCCCAGATTGCCTTGCCGCCCTTGAGCGCCGCCCACAGGCCGACGGCGACCATGACGGTCATATGGTCGAGGCCGGACAGCGGATGCGCGAAGCCCGCCGCGAAGGACGAGGTGGTGCCGATGCCGACATGGGCATAAGCGGGCATCGCCGCCGCCAGCAGCAGGATCGCTGCAAGCGTGGTGCGTTTGGTTGAAGCAGAGATCATCGGTCTTCCCTTCGAAGTCACGAAAACAATCACGCAGCCTTGCGCGGGCCGCAGCCCTCGGCCTTGAGCACGCGTTGGGTCGAGGCCGGATATTTCACCAGTTTCTCCACTGGGCGGATCGGGCGTGCGGAAAAATTGCCGCCGCAGTTCGGGCAGACGCCGCCCAGCACATGTTCAGCGCAGTCAGCGCAGAAGGTGCATTCAAAGGTGCAGATCAGCGCGTCCGCCGCTTCCGGCGGCAGGTCCTTGTCGCAGCATTCGCAATTCGGTCGCAGCTCCAGCATCGTTTTTCTCCTCACCTGATCGGTTCGTGAACGGTCACCAGCTTGGTGCCGTCGGGAAAGGTCGCCTCGACCTGCACGTCGTGGATCATCTCGGCGATGCCTTCCATCACCTGCGCGCGGGTGATGACATGGGCGCCGGCCTCCATCAGTTCGGCGACCGGGCGGCCGTCGCGGGCGCCCTCGACGACGAAATCGGTGATCAGCGCGATCGCTTCGGGGTGATTGAGCTTGACGCCGCGTTCCAGCCGCTTGCGCGCCACGATCGCCGCCATGGCGATGAGCAGCTTGTCCTTTTCACGCGGCGTCAGGTTCATGCGCTTTCCTGGATTTGGCCTGGATTTGGCTCAGAGTGACCATAATTTGGGCAGACCCGCCCGCCCGTTGAGCAGTTCGACGAGCGGAACCAGCCGCTTGCGCAGCTGGTAGCCGTCCTCGGCAAACAGCCTCGCAAGAAGCTTGCCAGATTTTTTGACGCTCCAGGCGCTGGCATCGCCGTCGGCGCCGATGATGTCGCGGGCCGCATCGAGCAAGCCTTCGGCCTGCGGCGAAACCATCAGCAGCGTCGCAGCGGCAATGGCGCCGCCGGCGACCGCCGGGCGGCCAAGTGCCGCCGCGATAGCCGGCCCGATGCGGAAATCCTCGGCATGAACGAGCGCACCATCCTGGCGGACACGCCAACGGTCGTGGAAATGGCCGTGCGCGGCCTCTTCGCCCATGGCGAGGCGGCCGAATATGGTGGCTTCAAGCAGCAATGCCTCGGCGCCTGCGGCAAGCTCGACCTCGAGCGTGCGGGCAAAGGCCGAGCGGTCGAAGACGATGGTTTCCTGGGGCAGCCAGGCGATACGCCCGCCCGCGCCGACGCTGAGCTTGACCCGAACTTCGGCGCGGTCGCTTGCAGCACGATAGATCTTTTCGCAGGCCTGGGTGGTTATCGAGGCGGAGGCACCTGGACCGACATCGATTTCCCAGCCGAGCCGGTCGCCGCCGGTCAGGCCGCCGGCGGTGTTGATGAGCACGGCTTCGAGCGGATCGGCTGCAACGGCCGGCATGCGGATTTTGGCCGAGCCGTCCTGATAGAGGCGCAAAAGCCGGGTGCGTCCGTCCCTGACGCCGCACGCAAGCCGGGCCGCCCCGGCCGCGCGCTGGGCCGGAAGAGCCGGGATCAAGACATGCTGCAACGTATCCATGGCGCTAACGTTAAGCACTCCCGGCGCTTTGTCGATATGGTGCTTGTTGATATAGCTTGTTGCTTGACAGCGTTTCCGTTTCTATAGAGGGAGCCTCTTTGGAACGGTCATGCTGCGCCTGGCGGGTTTTTGAAGGCGACGGCGATTTCAGTCCAGGCAACAGGGGCGCCAACCAATCGGCACCGCGACGTTATAAAATTGGGGAAGGAATCGAATGGCTGACGAGCTGGCAACGGAAATCATCGCCAAGATCAGGGCACATGCGGAGCCCGGTGGCGAAGAGATCACCACCAATACGGAATTGACCGCGCTTGGCATCCATTCCCTGGAACTGACCGAGATCATCTTCGATCTCGAGGAGCAGTACGGCATCGAGATCGAGATGAACACGGTCGATGCCTGGAGCAATCTCAAGAATGTCGGCGATATGGTTGAGGCTGTTCGCGCGCTGATTGCGAAAAAAGCCTGAGCTGAATGCAAAAGCGCGTCGTCATTACCGGCATCGGCGGCATATGCGGGCTCGGCGCCAATGCGCCTGCAATCTGGAACGAAATGCGGGCCGGCCGATCGGCCATCGGTCAAATCAGCAATCCCGGTTTGCATGATTTGAAGGTCAAGGTCGGCTGCGAAATCAAGACGCTGCCCGACCATGGCATCAGCCACAAGCAGACCGTGTCGATGGACCGCTTCAGCCTTTTGGCGACGATTGCCGCGCGCGAAGCCATGCAGCATGCCGGCCTGACATCGACTGAAGCAACCACCTACCGGATGGGCGCGGTTGTCGGCGTCGGCGTCTGCGGCTGGGAGGCGATCGAGGAGAACTATCGCGCCATCCTGGTCGACGGCAAGAACCGGGCCGGCATCTTCACCGTGCCGAAAGTGATGCCGAGTGCGGCATCCGGCCATGTCAGCATGAATCTCGGCCTGCGCGGGCCGGTGTTCGGCGTCACTTCGGCCTGCTCCTCGTCCAATCACGCCTTTGCCTCGGCGGTCGACCAGATCCGGCTCGGCCGCGCCGATGTCATGGTCGCCGGCGGCACCGACGCGCCGCTGCTTTGGGGCATCCTGAAGGGCTGGGAGGCCCTGCGGGTGCTGGCGCCCGATACCTGCCGGCCGTTCTCGGCCGATCGCCAGGGCCTGTCGCTCGGCGAAGGTGCTGGAATGGCGGTGCTGGAAACCTATGAACACGCCATGGCACGCGGCGCTACCATTCTGGCCGAATTTGCCGGCGCCGGCCTTTCCGCCGACGCTTCCGATATCGTCGCGCCGACAGTCGAGGGGCCGACGGCGGCGATGCGCGCCTGCCTGGCCGACGCCGGGCTCAATCCTGAGGACGTCGATTATCTCAACGCCCACGGCACCGGCACCAAGGCCAACGACCAGATCGAGACGGCGGCAATCAAGCGCGTCTTCGGCGACTATGCCTACAAGCTGTCGGTGTCGTCGACCAAGTCGATGCATGCCCATTGCCTCGGCGCCTCGGGCGGCCTGGAAATGATCGCCTGCGTGATGGCGATCCGCGAAGGCATCGTGCCGCCGACGGCCAATTTCCGGCAGGCCGACCCCGACTGCGATCTCGACATCACGCCGAATGTGGCGCGCGAGCGCAAGGTGCGCGCGGCGATCAGCAACGGTTTTGCCTTCGGCGGCACCAATGCCGTGGTGGCGTTCAAGGCGGTCTGACGGCAAGCGACTGGCCTGAGCGACTGGCCCTGAATGACTGCGAAGACGGTGTGTGCACCTTCGACCGGTTGATCGGCAAAGAAGCCGAGGATAATCCTTCGCAACTCGCCAGACGGCGCGATACCGCGCCAAATTCCCGACCGGAGCTTTCGATGACCGACCTGTCCGCTTTTCCGATCACCAAGCGCTGGCCGGCCAGCCACCCCGACCGCCTGCAGCTCTATTCCGCGACGACGCCGAATGGGGTGAAAGTCTCGATCGCGCTGGAAGAACTCGGCCTCCCCTACGAGGCGCATCTGGTGGATATCGGCAAGGACCAGAGCTGGACGCCGGAATTCCTGTCGCTGAACCCGAACGGCAAGATACCCGCGATCATCGACCCCGACGGGCCGGGCGGCAGGCCATTCGGCCTGTTCGAATCCGGCGCCATCCTGCTCTACCTCACCGACAAGACCGGCAAGCTGATCCCTGCCGATCCGGCGCGGCGCTACGAGACCATCCAATGGGTGTTCTTCCAGATGGCGGCGATCGGGCCGATTTTCGGACAGGTCGGGTTTTTCAACAAATTCGCCGGACGCGAGATCGCCGACAAGCGGCCGCTGGATCGCTACCGCAATGAATCGCGGCGGCTGATCGGGGTGCTGGAGACGCGGCTGAAGGGTCGAACCTGGATCATGGACGACGACTATACCATCGCCGACATTTCGATGCTGGGCTGGGTGCGCAATCTGATCGGCTTCTACGAGGCGCGCGAACTCGTCGGCTTCGACGACTTCCCCACCGTCGCGGCATGGCTGGAGCGCGGGCTGGCGCGGCCCGCGGTGCAGCGCGGCCTGACCATTCCCGCCAGGAATTGACCTCGGCCGGCCGAAGCAGCCGGGTCTATTTCGCCTTGGCCTTGCTTTTCGAGCCGCCCTTGCCGATGACGGACGCAGCGAGGGACGCAGCGCCCCTGGCTGTCGCCGCCACCGCACCAGCGGCGACATTGGCGGTCGCCTTGACGGTGCGCATCGCGCCGCCGGCCACCGAGCCGCTGCTTGCCGGCTTCTTGGGTTTGGCGGTTTTCGCCGTCACCTTTGCCGTCGCCACCGGTTCTACCTTCTTTGGCGCCGCTTTGCCGAAAGCCGGCTTTGCGTCCTTGGACCGCTCGGCGATCGCCGGGCCGGCGCCTGCCTTCGCCTGCGTGGCCTTTGCCTGCCTGGCTTTGGGTTGAGCGGTCTTGCTCTTGGCGGGTGTTTTTGCCTTGGTTGCCATCTGACGGTTCCCTCACGGCGGCACGATTGCCGATGAGAGATAACGACCTGAAAGTCTTAAGGTTCCCGTTCCGAAGTCCAGCGAACTATGCGGGATCGCCAACAACCAGGTCGGCGGACCTGCGACGGCCGAGCACGCGATCGATGTTGGGCATGTCGTTGGAAGCGATCCAGGCGCGGGCGTCTTCGTCGGAGCGGCCGTGCTCGTGCCAGCGCACCAGAAGGCGGCGCTCGAGTTCGGCACGCGGCACATCGACAAAGATGGTGAAGTCGAACAGCGGCGCCAGCCGCGACCACGGCTCCTCGTCCAGCAGGAGGTAATTGCCTTCGACCAGGATGAACTTGGTCTCGGCGGCAACGATGGAGGCGGCGGCGCGCGACAATTCCATGCTGCGGTCGAACACCGGAATGGCGATGTCTGGCTCGCCCGAACGGATGCGCTTCAACAGCGTCTCGAAGCCGGCGAAGTCGAAAGTCTCCGGCGCGCCCTTTCTTGACCGCAGGCCGCGCTGGTCGAGCACGATGTCGTCATAGTGGAAGCCGTCCATCGGCACGACTTCAGCCGCGCCCTCCGGCAACAGATCATGCAGGCCGGCCGAGAGCGTCGACTTGCCGGCGCCGGGCGGGCCGGCAATGGCGACGATGAAGCGTTTCGCCTTGCCGGCGCGCTTGAAGATGGTGGCGGCGAGATGGGCGATTTCGGACATTGGGCGCTTCCAGCTATGCTTTGCATCTTGTCGGCAGTTTGAGGAAATTTCAAACCGCGATTTGGGCAATCTCACGACATCCGCCACGTCAGCGCTGCCCCTCGTCGCCCTGCCGGTGTGCAGCCGATAGATGGGTAACACTTCTCCCCCTATGCGTCCGCCGCAGCGCCAAGCAGATTGGTTGGCGCGGCGGTGCGGCGGACAAGCTCCATGTGCCGTGTGTCGAGGATGCCGGCAGGCAGGTGAGGGGCAGGGCCAGCGTTCGAAAATCAGCCGGGCTGGCCGATCCGCAGGAAATCGCTGTCGAATGCGACATCGCGGGTCGAACCATCGGCTCCGGTGAGATGCATGTGACCTGAGGCTGTCCCGATAGCGCGCGGCGGCTCGCCGCTCGCCAGCGGCAGCGTGCCGATGACATGGCGGAAGGAGACTTCGCCGCCGAGGGTAAAAGCGGTCGCGACCCCTTCGCGCTTCAGCCAATTGTCGTCGATCGATGCGGCATGGCCGATGGCGGCGCGGCCGTCCTCGATGCCGAGCACGCCGCGATGGCGGCTGCTCCACGGCGCGTAGTCGCGGCCGCCATTGCTGAACCACAGCATGGTGACCGGAAGCTCCGCCGGGTTCTTCAGCACCAGCACCAGATCCTGTTCGGCCCGGCGCGCCAGCGCCGTCCAGCCCGGACCGTCATGATCGGCTTCGACCAGGGTGATGAAATCCTCGCGCTCATCCTCCATGCGGTAGTCGGTGAGATCGAGCGTGCCGCCGCCAGTGGCTGGAAAGCGCGTCAGATCGGTCGAGCGGGCGGGATAGGAAAGCTTGAAGCGGCCGCGGGCCGGATCGGGCTCCAGCGGTGCGTCCAGTGTCCCGGCAAAGCGCTTCGGCGAAAAGGCCAGCCGGCCGCCATCGCGCATCGCCGCCATCGGATGGTGGGCGGCGGAGACCGCTCCGGAACCGCCGGAAAAGACATGCTCCTGATAGAGAAAGGGATGACTGTTGCGGAGCGTGAAGATCTTGTCGACCGTCGCGCCCATCACCGTGCGGCGCAACCGGAAGACGGCCCGCCAGCCGTCGGATGTCGCTTCGCTGGCGGTGACATCCCAGGCGCTGTTGGCCGGCCAGCCATGCAGCGGTGCGGCCTCGATGTCGCTGGCCGAAAACGGTGCGCATAGGAAATCGCCCGACAGCCGCACCGTGCCTTGAGGCAGATCCGGCGGCAGCGTCTCGCCGGCATCGATCCAGGGCGCGCGGTGCAGCGGCTTCAGCTGGCGGCCATCGCTGTCGACCGTTATGTCGGCGATATGGCCGACAGTGAGATCGAGCGTGACCGAAATGCCCTTTGCCTTGATCGTGACCGTATCCATCCGCGCACCTGCTGATTCTGATGGCAGCGAACAAACCCGCTCCGCGAGGGATGCGCAAGCACAGCGACCGGCATTTTGCATCAGGGCGATTTTTACCCTCCCCCTTGTGGGGAGGGTCGGCGAGCGATCGGAGCGAAGCGGAGATCGATCGACGGGGTGGGGGTAGCGCCCTACGAGGACCCCCACCCCGATCCGCTACGCGGATCGACCCTCCCCACATGGGGGAGGGTGGGCGCCTACNGGTAGCGCCCTACGAGGACCCCCACCCCGATCCGCTACGCGGATCGACCCTCCCCACATGGGGGAGGGTGGGCGCCTACTGCCGCTTATACTCGCGCACCGGCGACTTGGTGCCGTCGGTGTAGGTGACCTGCACCGCCATCGACGTCACGTTGTCGGCGACCTTGAAGTAAGGCTGGTAGTCATAAGGAATGGCGTACGGGTCCTTCTTGTCGCAAGGCGGCAGCTTGATCTCCCTGTCGAGCGCCGTGCCGTTCAGGCTGTAGCGCACCTCCTTGATGCCGCAGCGGAATGACAGCATCTGGGAGAAATAGACCAGGCCGTGATTGCCGCTGGCGCCGAAGGCGATCCACGACGTCCAGAACTGGTCGAGGATCTGTTTGTTGCCCTGTTGCAGCGCCGCGTCCGGATCGAAACTTATGTCGAACGGCCCGGTCTCGCGGCCCCTGAGATCGAGATACTTGACCCCGATGGTGGTGGCCGTGGTGCTGTCGGGCAATTCGAAGCTCGGATTGGGCATCGGCTTGCCGGTGCGCTGGTCGTTCATCGCCATCAGCCCGGTGTCGGTGAACGGACCTGACACACCCATGCGCCAGGAAATGCCGGTCGCGGCCTCGGGCAGCGAGATGGAGATCGTCCAGCCGGCATTGGAGCGCATCGGCGTCAGCGTCGGGGCAAAGCGTGCTGGGTCGAGCACGTCGCCAAGCGCCGTCAGGCGGGTACGGCTGCGGTCGAGCCAGTCGGCGAGCTGCGTCTGGTCGACGAAATATTTGAGCAGCCCGCCTTCCTTTTCATAGGAGACGAACCTGGTCAGCGCCTCGGCCTCGCTGCGCTTGTCGGACAGCGACTGGACGCCGAGGCGATCCTCGGAAAACTCCTGCGCGAGCAGGTAATAGGCCGGTGCGAAATCCGGATTGGCCGCGATGAAGGCGTTGAGCTTGTCGAGACGTTGGGCATCGTCGAACTGCAGGATATGGACCAGCTTGATCGACAGCGCCTTGGCCTTGTCGGCCAGGGCGCCGAACACTTCGCGGGCGCCGGCCTTGCCGTCCTGCACGCGCAGCAGGGTGGCAAAGCGTGTGTAGGGATCGACGGCGTCGACGTCGAAACCGGCGAAAGCGAGATAGGAGCGCCGCGCATTCAGCATGTCGCCGGAAAGCTCGTAGACGCGGGCATTGTGGTAGAATTCGTCCGGCCGCTTCGGCTCGGCGATCGTCCCGCCCTGCGCGGCCAATGCGGCAAAGCCCTTGGCGATGGTGTCGATCGAGGCGGCGATCTGCTGGGTGGTCGCCTGAAGCTTGTCGGCCTGCTCGGCCTGTTTCTGCTGGCCGGCAGCAAGCGTTTCGGTCGTCTGCTTGACCGCCTCTACCGACTTTTGCGTCTGCGCGCCCTGCTCAGCCTGCTGCTGCTGGGTCGACGCAATTTCCTCGGTCTTCTTCGCCACCGCGTCGGTCGATTGCTTGACCTGGTCGACCGTCAGCTTCGTCTCGGTTACCGTTTGCTCGATCCTGGCCACCCTGGCCGAGACGATGCCCATCTGCTGCTGCAACTGGGCGATGGCCGGTACCAGGCCGGCGATCACACCGTTCTGCGAATTGGTCTGCTGCTGCAGGCCATAGACGCCGCCGGCGACGGCGGCAGCGCTGGTGGCAAAGATCAGCGCCGGCAGCGCCTTGGCGGCCAGCACCAGCCGCAGAACGATGGCAATGGCGATGATGGCGGCGGCAACCGAAGCGACCAGCGCGATATAGGCGGCGAATGGCGCCAGCGGATTGAGGATGTCGGAAGCAGCGCCGCCGATGAAAGCGACGCTGCCGGCCCATTTGCCGGTGCGGCTGAGCGAAGCCCTGATAAGAGATGGCGCAGCCGCGCCGATGTCACCGGTCATTGTCAAATCCCCCAAGCAATTGCCGCCTCTATAGCAGCACCGCGACCCCGCAGGCAAAACAGGACAGGAAGCAGGCGATTTCGGGCGGGTGGGCGGATGTCGAGGTTGCCGTTTCAGCGCCGATGATTGGCGAAGCCGAAGCGACATCTGATCTCCCCCCTTGCGGGGGAGATTGGCAGCGTCATCGGCAGCTCCGCCGTTAACCAAATGGACGAACACAATGGGTTAGGCTAGGTTCCGGCCCTCTCAGCAACGCCGGACTTGCCTTGCCAAACTTCCATTTCCGCTCCCTCGTCCAAAAATTTCTCGCAGCCCTCCTGCTGCTCGTCTTCGTGGCCGGCTGCAGCACCACCGCACCGCCCGACAGCCTGCTGGCGGTGCCGGCGCCGCAGGAGAAATATGCCGCCATCGTAATCGATGCCGGCAGTGGCAAGACGCTGTTCGAAGTCAGTTCGAGGGCGCAACGCTATCCGGCGTCGCTGACCAAGATGATGACGCTGTACCTGCTGTTCGAGGCGCTGGAGTCCGGCCGCGTCTCGAAGGAAACGCAGATCCCGGTCTCCGACAATGCCGCCCGGCAGCCGCCGACCAAATTGCGCTTCAAGCGCGGCGAGAGCATCGATGTCGATTCGGCGATCCGAGCGATCGTGGTCAAGTCGGCCAATGACGTGGCGGTGGCGGTGGGCGAATATCTCGGCGGCTCGGAGGACCAGTTCGCCGCCATGATGACCTCGAAGGCGCGCCAGATCGGCATGAGCAGCACCGTCTTCCGCAATGCCTCCGGCCTGCCCGACGATGGCCAGCACACATCGGCGCGCGACATGGCGACGCTGGGGATGGCGCTGCGCGCCCGCTTCCCGCAGCAGTTCCACTATTTCTCCGAAAGCGACTTCATGTTCCGCGGTCGGCTGGTGCGCGGCCACAACGACATGCTCGGCCGGGTGCGCGGCGTCGACGGCATCAAGACCGGCTATATCAGGGCATCCGGCTACAATATCGTCACGTCCTACAATGCCGACGGCCGGCATCTGATCGCCGTGGTGATGGGCGCCGACAGCGCACGCCAGCGCAACGACCATGTCGAAGCGCTGATCCAGCGCAGTCTTTCGCCGACGCTGGCCGATACGAAGACGCGGCTGATGTTTGCGGGAGATCAGCCGGCCGCGTCGCCCGGCCTGCCGCCGCCTGGTTTGCCGGCGCAGGGGTCGCAGTTACCTGGTTTACCGCCGCAATAGAACCCGTCGTTGAGTGGGGGAACTCTGAAACGCCGGCGGGACAGCACCCCCCTCTGGCCTGCCGGCCATCTCCCCCTCAAGTGGGGAGATTAGCAGCTTCGGCGTCTCGCCTCTTTTTCGTGTTTGGCGAAGCCATGGCGACATCTGATCTCCCCCCTTGAGGGGGAGATGTCCGGCAGGACAGAGGGGGGTCGTGAAGGATCGCTGCCTCATCTTAACTCTGCAGCAGGCGCGACCTCCGTCGGCAACAGCACTTCGGCGGTCTGGTTGCCGAGCAGCAGGCGAGCGAGGCCCCGGGGGGCTGCGCCGCCACAGGCAATTGCAGCAGGCATTCATCACAAGCGCTTGCACAAGCCCCCAATCTTCACCGCCACAGTGGCTATGCCGCCTCGCCTTGGCGTATCGTGGGCGCGACAGCAGGAGCCGGCATCATGAGCCCAAACCCATCCGAACAGGCCGACAATGGAAACGACAGCGGCGGCGAGTATTTCGAGGCGCCGCCCATCGGCGATCACGACGCCGAACTGGCTGCCGACGAGGCGCTGGAAGCGCCCGATGTGCCGGACTCCGAACCCCACGGCCGCCTGAAGCCGAAGCGAAAACCGTCGGCGATATCAGGTAGAAAGTTCCGCAAGCGCGACCTGGTGCGCATCGACGACCTGCGGCCAAGCCTGGCCGACCGCATCCGCTCCGACCATCCCGACCTGCCGCGCGGCGCCCGCATCAGCCGCGAAGAGCTCGGCCGCTACCGCATGCGCTACATGGAGGAGTTGCTGCAGCAGGAGCATGGCGAATTCTCNGCCGCGAAGAGCTCGGCCGCTACCGCATGCGCTACATGGAGGAGTTGCTGCAGCAGGAGCATGGCGAATTCTCCGAGCTCGACCGCCAGGTGGTCGAATCGATCGCCAGGCAGGACACGATTTCGGAAAACTCGGAAGAGGAGTTCGAGGAGCACCGCTCGTTCGCCGACCGCGTCTCCGACAACATGGCGGCTTTCGGCGGCAGCTGGTGGTTCCTGATCTCGTTCGGCAGCGTGCTTGCGGTGTGGATCGGCATCAATTTGATCGCGGGCGTGAGCAGCGCCTTCGACCCCTACCCCTTCATCCTGCTCAACCTGCTGCTCTCCTGCATCGCCGCCATCCAGGCGCCGATCATCATGATGAGCCAGAGACGGACGGAGGCCAAGGATCGCCTGCGCTCGTTCAACGACTACCGGGTCAACCTGAAAGCCGAGCTGGAAGTGCGCCATTTGCACGAAAAGCTCGACTATCTGATCTCGCGCCAATGGACGCGGCTGGCCGAAATGCAGCAGATGCAGCTGGATGCGATGCACGAACTGACCGGCGCGAAGAAGGCGAAGCGGGCGCCGCGCAGGGTGCGCAGGCGGGTGGCGAAGGTGGAGGTGGCGGGGTGAGTCCCGGGCTGAGGCTGCAGGGCGGACGCGAAGTTGCCAAGCCGCGCGACGTGGCTTCGAAAAATATCGCCACGCCAATTGCCCGTTGAAGCCCGGCGCGGCTTCCGCTAAGAAGCCGTGGCTGGCCGGCCTATCGGCTGGTTCGTTTTCAGGTTCCTTGAAGGCACCCGTAGCTCAGCTGGATAGAGCGCTGCCCTCCGAAGGCAGAGGTCACAGGTTCGAATCCTGTCGGGTGCGCCACTTACCGATGTATTACAATAGCTCAGATAACCCTAAAGCCCGTCACGCTGAACGGATTCATGCGACGCGCTTGAAGTCTTTGTTTTAATGCATGTCGTTGTCCCAGGACCGCGGCTCACTTCTGGGCGACATGCATGAGTGCCCGGGTCTAGGCACGGGCGATCAGTCGATATTCGGTGTTATTGGCGCGTCGATTACCACTTCCGCCCGTTCAGTCAGACGCTATGCTGCTGACCGTGACACCAAGGCGCGCGTTCCGTTCGTGATGAAGCAAAGTCAACACCGCTTGCATGAGCGGATGACCATTCGCGGCCACCTCGAACCCGCGTCCTTCGTGCCCTGGATCATGCGCCATGCGGCCAAGCTCGGTCTCGCGCACCACATCGCTCATGCAAGCACCGATCGCATCGAACTCGATATTGCCGGTGCGGCGGAGCTGATCGACATGATGGAGATGGGATGTTCGCTTGGGCCCGTTGAGGTCTGGGTCGAGACGATCGACCGCGCGCCTGTCGAGCAAAAAAACATATAGCTTTGCGTGTGGTTACCTCGGTTTGCACTTAATTTAACCAATATTGCAATTGCGAAATTATTATGCATACGTCAGCCGCATCGAGCGGTTCGCCAACTCCTTGCGCCGGCATCTCTCTGGTCGGGAAACAGTAGTATCAGTACGGAAAGTAAGGTCATGCTGTCCGACAAGACGGACACCTGGGTGCCGGTCGCCCTTACCCAGGATCTGCCAACAGGACAGGTAATGCCGGCGCGGACGCCCGCCGGTCCCATTGCCCTCTGGCGAAGCCAATCGGGGCGCTTGGCGGCATCGGCGGATCGCTGTCCGCATCGCGGCATGCGCCTCTCCCATGGCTTCGTGCGCGGCGAGGCGCTCTCCTGCATCTATCACGGCTGGACCTATTCGCAGGCCGGTCAGTGCCTGCGCATTCCTGCCCATCCCAGCCTCACGCCGCCGGAGACGATTCGCGTTGCGACCCGGTTGGTCGAAGAGGCAGGCGGGATCATCTGGGTCGCGGATGGAGAGCCTGACGGCAAGCCACCCCTTTTTGAGGGTTACGTCCCGCTCCGTTCATTGACGGCCCGCGCCGGAAGTTCGGCGCTCTTTGTCGCTGCCGGTACGAAGGCCACCGTTGAAGGATGCGTCTGGCAGGCACCCGGCGCGCCGGCAATCCGCCTGCTGCCTATCCCGCAGGAAGCCGGCGAGACGCTGATCCACGTCCTTGTTCCAGCCGATTGCGATGCGTCCGAGCGCATCGCGGCCTCGCGAGCCGCCGAGAGCCTTCGGCGCATGGCCGAAGGGATCGAGGCGAAAGGGACTGTGCCATGATCGACGATGCGATGCGCCAGGAATGGTATCCGGTCGGGCTTTTCAGCCGGCTCGACCGCTATGGGCGCGAGACCACCCTGATGGACGAGCCGATCAAGGTTGCGCTCGACGCCAATGGCGCGGCGAAAGTGACAGGCGAAAACGGGCGCGTGCTGCCGGTTTCGGTGCGCTATGGCCATATCTGGTCGTCGCTCGGCGAACCGAAGAAACCGGTCTTTCCGATTCCCGAGGCAGACCAGCCCGGGCGCCGCTTCGTCGATGTCGGCGTGGTGCGGGTGCGCTGCTCGCCGCTCCGCGCCGTCGAGAACTTCCTCGACATCGCGCACTTCCCCTTCGTCCATACCGACATCCTCGGCTCGGAGCCGCATACCGAGGTCGAAAACTACAAGGTCGAGATCCGCGAGGAAGAGGACGAGGTCTGGGCGACCCAGGTGAAGTTCTACCAGCCGCAGGCGGCGAAATCCGCGAGCGGAGGTATCACGACGGAATACATGTACCGCGTGCCGGCTCCGACCTGCTCAGTCCTCTACAAGACCTGCCCGCCGCGCCCGGGCGAATGGGATGTCATTGCGCTATTCGTCCAACCGCTTGCCGAGGATCTCTGCGACGTCTGGCCGTGGATGGCGCTTTTCGATGACGAGACGCCACAGACCGACCTCATCCATTTCCAGCAGACGATTTTCCTGCAGGACCGCTCGATCCTCGAAAACCAGATCCCGCGTCTTCTGCCGCTCGATCCCGGCATGGAAATCCCGACGCGCGCCGACTTGACCTCGATCGCCTATCGCCGCTGGCTGAAGCGCCACAATTATACCTACGGCGCGCAATTGGTGGCACAATGAAGCTTTACGACTACATCCTCTCCCCAAGTTGCTACAAGGTGCGCCTGATGGCGACGCTGTCAGGTGTGAAGCTCGAAATCCGCCCGGTCGACTTCCATCCCGGCGCCGAGCATCGTGGCCCCGAGCTTATGGCGCTTAATCCGGGAGGCTCCATCCCGATCCTTGAAGACGGCGACCTGATCCTGACCGAGTCTTCCGCCATGCTTGGCTATCTCGCCGCGAAGGCAGCACCGGCCTGGCTCGGCAGCGGCGCCCCTGAGGAGACGGCGCGCATCCAGCAATGGCTTTCCTTCTCGCACAGGCTGACCGCCAACCTCGGCGGCGCGCGCCTGCATGAGATGCTGCTGCGCCCCGGTGACATCGGTGCGCTTCAGGCCAATGGCATAGCGGCACTACGTGAGCTGGAAGCCGGCCTTTTCGAACAAAAAATGCGTGGCGATCGGTTTCTCGCATCCGACCGGCCGACGATTGCCGACATTGCTTGCTTTCCCTATGTCGCGCTCGCGCCCGACGGTGGCGTTTCCCTCGATCCGTATCCCACGATCCGGCTCTGGTCGCGAGCGCTCCGCAGCCTCGACAATTTCATCGAAATGCCCGGTATTCACCGGCTGCACGAGTTGAGGCCCGAACCGCGACCCATGCTGGACGAGGCGTGAGGTGACCGGCTATCTCCTGAAGAATTGCGCAGCGGTCATCACCGACGAGGGCAGGGGTCCGAGCGTCCGGCGCAATGTCGATGTGCTGACGAATGGCCCGCAGATCGAGGCAATCGGGCAAGGCCTGCACAGAAGCGAGTTGCCGGCCGGTACTATCGTGCAGGACGCCGACGGCTGGTTCGTCTATCCCGGCCTCGTCAACACGCACCATCACTTCTTTCAGTGCTTTGTGCGCAACCGTGCCGAACTCGACTGGACGAAGCTGTCGGTCATCGAATGGCTCGACCGGATCTATCCGATCTTCTCCCGGCTCAACGAGGATTGTTTCTACCACGCCTCGATCACGGCGATGGCAGAGATGATAAAGCACGGTTGCACGACGGCCTTCGACCACCAGTACAATTTTCCGCGCCATGCCGGAAAACGGCTCATCGACCGGCAGTTCGAAGCGGCCGATCTTCTCGGCATGCGTTTCCATGCCGGCCGCGGCGGCAACACGCTGCCAAAATCGGAAGGCTCGACCATTCCAGACGAGATGCTGGAGACCACGGACGAATTCATTGCCGACTGCGCACGCCTCATCGACACTTATCACGACACCAGTCCCTTCAGCATGCGTCAGGTCGTGGTCGCTCCCTGCCAGCCGGTCAACTGCTACCGCGAGACCTTCGTGGAATCGGTTTCGCTGGCGCGTGATCGCGGGGTGCGGATGCACACCCATGTCGGCGAGGGCGAAAGCCCGATCATCGAGGCCCGCCATGGCATGCGTACGGTGGACTATCTCGAGGACCTCGGATTTGCCGGCCGAGACACTTTCTATGCCCATTGCTGGGAGCTGACGCATGACGAACTGCGGCTGATGGCGGCGAGCGGCACCGGTGTCTCGCATTGCCCTGAGCCGGTCTATCTGGTGGGCGCGGAGGTGACTGATATTCCCGCCATGTCCGCCTTTGGCCTGCGCGTCGGTCTCGGCTGCGACGGTGCTGCCTCGAACGACAATTCCAACCTCATGCACTGCATCCATTCCGCCTACATGCTGCAATGCCTGGCGGCCTCGACGCGCGCTCATCCCGTGCCTGCGCCGGTCGATTTCCTCGGCTATGCGACAACGGGCGGGGCCGCGCTTCTGGGCCGCAATGACATCGGCCGACTGTCGCCCGGCATGGCCGCCGACCTCTTCGCGATCGACACGCGCCGCATGGATTATGTCGGCACGCGCCACGATCCATTGAGCCTGATCGCCAAGGTCGGTATCGGCATGCCCACCGACATGACCATGATCAACGGCCGCATCGTCTGGGAGAAGGGTGCGTTTACCGGGCTGAACGAGGCCCGGCTTGCTGCGGACGCGGAAGCCGCCTTTGCCGCGGTGGAATTCTAACAACTTAAGACAGGGGAACTGACATGCTGAACTATCTGACCCGCAGAACTCTGATGAAGGGCCTTGCCGCGACAGGGCTTGCCGGCGCGCTTGGCAGCCGTCCCGCCTTTGCGGCCGACGAGCCGCTCGGTATCACGCTCGTGCTCCCGTCGCCGGTCGGCGATGTCGGCTGGGGCCATGCGCTCGCCGCCGGCCTCGAGCCGGTCAAGGCCGCCTACGGCGACAAGGTGAAGATCACCGTCATCGAGAACATCGCCGAAGGGCCGGACGCCGACCGGATCATGAACAAGACCGTCGCCGACGGTAACAAGTTCCTGATCGCCGGCTCATTCGGCTACCAGAATGGTGCACTACAGATCGCCCGCCGCGATCCTGGGGTCACCGTGCTGCATGCCTCCGGCTTCCAGACCGCGCCGAATTTCTCGCCCTTCGCGGCGAAGTATTTCCAGGGCACTTACCTGCTCGGCATAGCCGCCGCAGCTCTTTCCAAGACCGGCAAGCTCGGCTCCGTCTCGGCCTTCGCCATTCCGGAGCTGATCACCTCGATCAACGCATTCACGCTCGGCGCACAGACCGTAAATCCCGATGTCGAGGTATCGGTCGTCTGGGTGAACTCCTGGTTCGACCCGGCCAAGGAACAGGAAGCCGCCAAGGCGCTGATGGCACAGAACTGCGACGTGATCTTCTCGAACGCGCAGGACACACCCTCCGTGATCTCGGCCTGCGAGGAGGCTGGCGTCTATGTGTTCAACCTCAATTCGTCGATGAAGAAATATGCACCGAAGAAATATCTCGGCTGCATCGCGACAGACTGGTCGCCCTTCTTCAAGGCTTCCGTGGATGCCCATCTCGCCGGAACTTTCAAGGGCGCCAACACCTTCCTCGGCGTCGCCGAAAAGGTGGTGGAGGTCGTGGACTGGAACTCAGATATCCCAGCCGACACGATGACGAAGATCAAGGAAGTGGCGGCGAAGATCGCCGACGGCAGCTTCTCGCCCTTCACAGGTCCAATCACCAAGGCCGACGGCAGCGAAGCCGCCGCCGGTGCGACGATAGCGGATCCCGAGATCGTCGCGATGGACTGGCACGTCAAGGGTGTCACCACACCACTGCCGAAGTAAGTCATGACCCCGCCCCTTCTGTCGCTCCGCGGCATCTCGAAGAGCTACGGCCAGATCCGGGCCAACCAAGCCATCGATCTGGACGTGGCGCCCCAATCGATCCATGCGATCCTCGGGGAGAATGGGGCGGGCAAATCGACGCTGATGAAGCTCATCTATGGCGTTGAACAGCCGGACGAAGGCACCGTCGTCTGGAACGGAGAGCCTCTGCGCCTTGCCTCGCCGGCTGAGGCACGGCGCAGGGGCATCGGCATGGTCTTTCAGCATTTCTCGCTGTTCGAGACGCTGACTGTCGTCGAGAACATCCAGCTCGTCGTCCCCGGCGGCAAGGCGGAGCTGGCGGCGCGCATCCGCAGCCTCGGCCAGGATTTTGGCCTTGAAGTGGATCCTCTCGCCGATGTGCACGCGCTCTCGGTCGGCGAACGGCAGCGGGTGGAGATCATCCGCTGCCTGATGACGGACCCGAAGCTGCTCATTCTCGACGAGCCGACCTCGGTCTTGCCGCCGCAGGCGGTGAAGAAGCTGTTCGACACGCTCAGGCGCCTTCGCGACCGCGGCGTGTCCATCCTGTTCATCTCCCACAAACTGGAGGAAATTCGCACGATCTGTGACCAGGCGACGGTCTTGCGTGGAGGGCGCGTTATCGGCACCGTCGACCCACGCGACTATGATGCGCACGACCTCGCCCGGATGATGATCGGCCGCGACATGCCCGAGGTGATGCCCGCGTTGGCCATGCCCGAGGGGGAGAAGCGGCTGGAAATAATCGGCATGGACTACACGCCGGACGACCCCTTTGCCACGCCGCTCTCCGGCATCAGCCTCACGGTACGATCAGGCGAGATCCTTGGCATAGCCGGAATATCGGGCAATGGCCAAGGCGAGCTTGCCGCGCTCATCTCGGGCGAAGCGATGCTGCTGAAGGAACAACGCGACCGGATTTACATGATGGGCCGCGACGTAGGCACACTCGATGCGGCCGCGCGCAGGAGATTTGGCTTCGCCTTCGTGCCCGAAGACCGGCTGGGACGCGGCGCGGTCCCTGAAATGTCGCTCGTGCTCAACACCGTTCTTACCGCCCATCCTTTCGATCTCGTGAGGCGCGGCCTCATCAACAGCGCCGGAGCGACGGCTTTCACCAGCGAATGCATCCGTCGGTACGACGTCCGCGCCTCCGGCCCGGATGCCGAAGCGGGCTCGCTGTCCGGCGGCAACTTGCAGAAATTCATCGTCGGTCGCGAGATGATGCTGTCGCCAAAACTGCTTTTCGTGGCGCAGCCGACCTGGGGTGTAGACATTGGCGCTGCATCCGCCATCAGAAGGCGGCTCATCGCGTTGCGCAACCTGGGCGTGGCGATCCTCGTAATTTCCGAGGAACTCGAGGAACTTTTCGAACTCTGCGATTTCATCCAGGTGCTGCATCATGGAATGCTGAGTCCGCCTCTGGTCACGCGGGACACGCGCCCCGAAGACATCGGCAGATACATGATCGGAGCACATGCCTCGCCAGAGAAGGTTCCTGCATGAGCGTTTGGGCCGCGACGTTCCTCCCCGCGCTCGTCCGCCGGGAGCATGCCTCGCTCGTCGCGGCCATGCTGGCCCCTGCTGTCGCGCTTGGCATGGCGATCATCCTCAATCTGGGCCTTTATGTGCTGATAGGCCGAGATCCGGCGGCCGTCCTGTACGCGATGCTTCTCGAGCCGTTCCTCTCCTGGGCATCGTTCGCGGAGGTGCTGCTGAAGGCGGGGCCTCTTCTCCTCATTGCTCAGGGGCTGGCGATCGGTTTCCGCGCAAAAGTGTTCAACATCGGCGCGGAGGGCCAGTTTATCCTGGGCGCTATTTTCGCCTCGGCGATCCCCGTCTGGTTTCCGCAGGCGACCGGGCAGTGGATCTGGCCGCTGATGCTGCTTCTCGGTGCCCTCGGCGGTGCACTTTGGGCATCTATCACCGCCTTCTGGCGCGTCAGGCTCAATGCGAACGAGATCCTGGTCTCCTTGATGCTGAGCCTCGTTGCGGCGCAAGTCCTCAACTACCTGCTGCTCGGCCCATGGAAGGACCCGGCCGGCTTCAATTTCCCACAGTCCGTCATGTTTCAGAACGACGCGATGGTGCCGACCCTGATCACCGGTACCCGCGTCAACGTCTCGCTGCTCATCACACTTGCGCTCTCGCTGGTGGCCTGGGTTTTCATGCAGCGAAGCTTCATGGGGTATAAGCTCAAGGTCGGCGGCCTTGCCCCGCGCGCGGCCGGTTACGCCGGCTTCAGCGAAGGGCGTGCGATTTGGCTATCGCTTCTGATCGGTGGCATGGCGGCGGGACTGGCAGGCGCGGCGGAAGTCGCGGGTCCGCTCGGCCAGCTGCAGCGCTCGATCTCGACCGGCTACGGTTATGCGGCCATCATTGTCGCCTATCTCGGCGGCTTGCATCCAGTCGGCATCATCTTTTCCGCGCTCTTCATGGCTGTCCTCTATATCGGCGGCGACAATGCGATGGTGTCGGCAAACCTGCCGATCGCCGCCGTCCGCGTCTTCCAAGGCAGCTTGCTGCTCGCCTATCTCGGCGCTGTGGCCTTCGTGCGCTACCGCATCGAGTGGCGCCGCCCCCATCACCTGAGCCAGCCATGAACGCCGTCGAGTTCATTATTTCGGGCATGCTCGCAGCGGCAACCCCCTTTCTCCTTGCCGCACTCGGCGAGTTGGTGGTCGAGCGCGCCGGTGTTCTTAACCTCGGCGTAGAGGGCCTGATGGCCCTCGGCGCGGTGCTCGCGTTCATCGTCGTCTACCACGGCGGTGGACACCTGCTGGGGTTCGTTGCCGCCGGCCTCGGTAGCGCCGTCCTGTCCCTCGTCTTTGCAGTGCTGGCACTCGGATTCCGGGCAAACCAGGTCGCGACAGGCCTTGCGATCGGCATTCTCGGCCAAGGCCTTTCGGCGCTGTTCGGCAAAAGCTACGAGAGCTTGACGGTGAAGGGGCTCCCGAAACTTGTCTTTCCCGGCCTCTCGGAAATCCCGGTAGTCGGCAGGCTGTTTGTCCAGGACGTCGTCGTATGGCTTTCCCTTGCCGTGACGTTTGCGATCTGGGCGATGTTTGCCTATACGAGAGTCGGCCTTGTCGTGAGGGCAATCGGCGAGAATCCCAAGGCAGCCCACGCCATCGGCTATCCGGTCATCGCTATCCGTGTCGCGGCCATAGCTTTTGGTGGCATGATGGCGGGTTTTGCCGGCGCCTATGCGGCGGCGGTGTACACGCCCCTTTGGGCGGACGGTATGATTGCCGGACGTGGCTGGATCGCGATCGCACTCGTTGTCTTTGGTACGTGGCTCGCTGGCCGCATCTTCCTGGGTGCCTGCCTCTTCGGCGCGGTTTCGCTGATGAGCCTCGCCGCCCAGGCGACCGGTCTGGACTTGCCATCGCAACTGCTTTCCAGCCTTCCCTATCTCGTTACGATCGTCGTGCTCGGTGTCATCTCGGCGGACCGCCGCTTGCTCAGGCTGAACGGTGTCGCCTCGCTTGGCGAACCCTTCGAACGTTAGCCGGGATGAAAGTGGATTTGCGAAACTCGGCGTAAGTTGAAGAGATTCGAAACGCCAGCGGACGATCGGCATCCGATCCAAAGGGCAGAAACGCCAAACGGGGCGAAGGTATGCCCGCAAGGGTAGCGCTGACGCCGTCGACTGCGAGCAGCGGAACGATGTGACGCACAACGCGCCCGACATCGGTGGAGATCGTCGCGGGTTTCTTGGGTCGTCCCCTTTTCTGCAGTACGAGCCCCATTCTCGAGGTCCATTCTCCACCGCAGCCTAGCGAAGCGGCGTCGCAAGATGGCCTGAGGCATGCGCCCGGTAAATTCCCGCATGCGAGCACTCGTCCTGCCTGTCTAAGGTTCCGAGTCTAACCGCAAATCCTCGATTTTTTCCGCCAATTCCAAAATATATATTCCGATCGCCGCAAGCAGCCATATCAACGATTTCCAATACTACCTATTCTCGCAGAAACTAAAAACGCTACACTCGCGTAATCATATTGGTAACGGATGCTGTTCAACCTGCGTACAGGCAACCAACACGGGGAGCGTCATTATGGATTTCTTTAAAAGTTTAACAAAGGCCTTGGCCGGTGGCGCTGTTGCCGTGGCTTTGTGCTTTCCGGCTGGCGCGGGCGGGGTCAGTGTGGGCATCGGCGGCAGCGGTGGGGTGGGCGTCTCGGTCGGCGGCAGTGGCGGCGGGCTTGGCGTCGGCGTCTCGGTCGGCGGCAGCAAGGGCGCCAATGTCGGCGCAACGGTCGGCGGCACCAGCGGCACCACCGCCAG
>NZ_AYWZ01000015.1:0-108632 GCF_000502335.1 Mesorhizobium sp. L2C066B000 | reverse complement strand
CATCGATCTCGCCGTCACCGAAGTGGTCGCTGCTCTCGGCAAGGCCGCCAAGAAGATCAAGACTTCCGAGGAAGTCGCCCAGGTCGGCACGATCTCGGCCAATGGCGACGAGTCGGTCGGCAAGATGATCGCTGAAGCGATGCAGAAAGTCGGCAACGAAGGGGTCATCACGGTTGAAGAAGCCAAGACCGCCGAGACCGAACTCGAAGTCGTCGAAGGCATGCAGTTCGACCGCGGCTATCTCTCGCCCTACTTCGTGACCAACGCCGACAAGATGGTTGCCGAGCTGGAGGACGTCTACATCCTCCTGCACGAGAAGAAGCTCTCCAACCTGCAGGCGATGCTGCCGGTCCTCGAAGCCGTCGTGCAGACCTCGAAGCCGCTGCTCATCATCTCGGAAGACGTCGAAGGCGAGGCGCTCGCCACGCTGGTCGTCAACAAGCTGCGTGGTGGCCTGAAGATCGCCGCCGTCAAGGCGCCGGGCTTCGGTGATCGCCGCAAGGCCATGCTGGAAGACATCGCCATCCTNCAACATGCTCGGCCGCGCCAAGAAGGTGTCGATCTCCAAGGAGAACACCACCATCGTCGACGGCGCCGGCAAGAAAGCCGAGATCCAGGGCCGCGTCGCCCAGATCAAGCAGCAGATCGAGGAGACCACCTCGGACTACGACAAGGAGAAGCTGCAGGAACGTCTGGCGAAGCTCGCCGGCGGCGTTGCGGTGATCCGCGTCGGCGGTGCGACGGAAGTCGAAGTCAAGGAAAAGAAGGACCGCGTCGATGACGCCCTCAACGCGACCCGCGCGGCCGTGGAAGAAGGCATCGTTGCAGGCGGCGGCGTCGCTCTCCTGCGCGCTTCGGCCGACATCAAGGTCACCGGCGTCAATGCCGACCAGGCCGCCGGCATCAACATCGTTCGTCGTGCGCTGCAGGCTCCGGCCCGCCAGATCGCGGCCAACGCCGGTGCGGAAGCATCGATCGTTGCCGGCAAGATCCTTGAGAACAAGGGCTTGACCTTCGGCTACAACGCCCAGACAGGCGAATATGGCGACATGATCGCCATGGGTATCGTCGATCCGGTCAAGGTCGTTCGTACCGCTCTCCAGGACGCGGCTTCGGTCGCCGGCCTGCTCGTCACCACCGAAGCCATGATCGCGGNTGCTGCGCGCTTCGGCCAACATCAAGGTCACCGGCGTCAATGCCGACCAGGCTGCCGGCATCAACATCGTTCGTCGTGCACTGCAGGCTCCGGCCCGTCAGATCGCTTCGAACGCAGGTGCTGAAGCTTCGATCGTCGCCGGCAAGATCCTCGACAACAAGGGCGCGACCTACGGCTACAACGCCCAGACCGGCGAGTATGGCGACATGATCGCCATGGGCATCGTCGACCCGGTCAAGGTCGTTCGCACCGCTCTCCAGGACGCGGCTTCGGTCGCCGGCCTGCTCGTCACCACCGAAGCCATGATCGCGGAGGCTCCGAAGAAGGAATCGGCTGGCGGCGGCATGCCTGGCGGCATGGGCGGCGGCGGCATGGGCGGCATGGGTGGCATGGGCTTTTAAAGGTCCACGCATCTCGACAATTTCGAAAGGGCGGCAAGCAATGCCGCCCTTTCTTCGTGCCCTTGCGCCGGTTGTCGGCGACCCGCAAGCCGGGGGATACGCCGGCCAAGGGTATGCTTATGTTTGAACGGATTCTGCCTTTTTTCCTGGGGCTGGCCTTACTGTTGGGCAGCGGCTGCGCGCACAGCGATGATGGTACAGTGATTATTCCGAGATCTCTTGATGCCAGGCGATTCTTTGACAAAGAGCCGCCACGCCTGCAGCAGCGGCGGATCGAAGCCAGCGTGTTCCCGGTTGCGCCACAGGAGCCGGAGAGACTCGAACCGCGCCGTACGGCAAGTCTCAAGACATCAAACAGACGGGCATCGCCAGCCGCAAGTCCGCCGCTCTCCTCTTCCGAGCCACACAAGCCGCTTGTCTGCAAGAACATCAGCAAGCCCGGCAAGCGGTACCGTGTGGTTTGCGAATAGGACACTTGGTTTGGCCAGCATTCTACCCTTGGAGCGTCGCGGTGCCTTTCCGGATCAGGTTGTCCAGAGCGACGCCTCCCTTCTTTCCCCATGATTCAGTCGTTCTAGCATTCCCAGCTTCACGAAACGGAACGAGTTTTGCCGGCGGCTTCCCGCGAAGCGCTACCGATCAGAACAGTCTTTGAAAGAAAAGGCCGCGCTCTGCCGCGATCGCAACCGCATGGGCCAAGCTTTTGGCACCAAGCTTGGCCCGTGCTAGATCAAGATGAAATCGGACCGTGCGAGGGGATAGCGACAGTATCTCTGCGGTCCGTTTGACCTTCTCTCCCCTCGCGTACCATTTCAGGCATTCGATCTCTCTATCGGAGCAGACCGTCGGATGGCGTAGCCTTCCTTGGATTCGACCGATAGCATTGTGAAATTCACCGGCGAGATGCTGGAAGTCGCGAACCTCGGATTTGAGAAACGTCTGCCACGCCGCTGCGTTCTCGTTGCTCGTCACGGTCAGAATGCCGCGGTCGCCGTCGACACCCCTAACCGGGAACGTGACGCCATGCTTCCCGACACCATGTTCCCTCGCTTCACCGAAGAACGTGCGCACGGGCTTGTCCGATAGGTCGATCTCCTTCCAATCAACCAATTTCACAGCACGCAGCCCATAGCGAAGCACGGGATCGATGTCGAAAAAATCCTTCTCGATGTAGCGTTTCACCCAGTCAGGCGAATAGGTGGTCACATAGAACGGCTTACTCGGTTCCTCGTAAACCGGCCTGACGGTAAGAAAGGCCGCCGTCTCAAGACCGTAACTTTTGACAATTGTGTTCAGAAGGTCCGCCGCGTCCGCAGGAGAGGCAACTGCGTGAATATCCTCCGTCACGTCGTGAAAATTTGAGTCAAATCTCGCCATATCCAGCTTACCTCCTTGCTTTCGACGCGCCTCTCCAAGCCATTCGCGCGGCTATCGCACTAGGTTGCTCCTCGCTGGATTCCAGCGTCTCACGACCTGTCAAAAGTGACAGGCAAAACCGCCAGTATACATAGGTTGCAACCCGCATTATTCCAGATTGGATGACCACACCCCGGCGTGGAGGAAACGCCTTGGATACGATTTTACTTTCGTCGAACGATGTGGGTCGGCAGACTAACCCTACGCGTACCTCGCGCCGTGCATCACATCGGAGTTCCGGAACGGACGACCACGAAATTTGCCGTCTCTGCTCGGAGCTAAAACAATTAGACGCTGATCGGGAAGCTCTTTTTGCTTTCTTCCCCCCGCCTGCGCCGGGCAACCCTGCGCAGAGCAGGCAGTTTTTCACAAAGCTGAACTCGATTACGGCTCGCTATTTAGCGCTCGAACAGCGGCTTCGAAAGGCTCGCAGCGATATCAGGCAAGGCCGCCCACGAAGCCGCTGAGTTCGTCCAGCGGATGCCGCTGCGACCGCCACGGCATAGCGCGCATTCAGAGTATCGATTGCCTGATGGCCCCGCGTCAAGTCGACACCGAGGCCCTGCCCGG
This sequence comes from Mesorhizobium sp. L2C066B000, assembly GCF_000502335.1. Lineage (NCBI taxonomy): Bacteria > Pseudomonadati > Pseudomonadota > Alphaproteobacteria > Hyphomicrobiales > Phyllobacteriaceae > Mesorhizobium > Mesorhizobium sp. L2C066B000. The sequence goes on along the minus strand of NZ_AYWZ01000015.1, from coordinate 105,089 downwards.
CCCATCGGGCGCGGATCCGGATACGAGCACCCTCCTCCCCTCGCGGGATATGAGTCAGAGACACTTGCACAGCGATTTGCAAGATAGTTTACTGACTCGATGAATCTGAAGCGGAGTGATCCATGGGGAACCAGCAATCAACTTTTGCTTCGTGCACCTATCGCGGCGTCGACGGCTGCGACCTGGGCCAGACCGCGACGCTGGGAAAGCAGGCGTTGCCTTGTGGCGTTATCGCCATGGCATGGCTCGTAACCGCCACCTTGAAAAAATGGCTTGTCTGCTTGCCGGTCCGGAAAGACGCAGTCGTCGCGCGTTGTGCAACCAGCGAAATGGCCGACGTCGCCGGCAAAAGGCGGAAAGCAGGCGTAGCCGTCACCCTCCCCGATGATCTCGATCGCCGCATCCCCCTCTACGCCCAAATCGAGCGTCAGGCTCGCAAAACCTATCGCGGCATTTGGGCCTTGGCTTGACCGGAAATTCTCACCTGCAAACCCATGACCCCCGAGCACGATATGCGTTGTTTTCGTCACATCTTCCACCTCGTCGCATCCGCGGCCTTGCTCGCCGGTTGCGCCGAGCGAGTGCCGCATGCTTCACATTCGGCCGGCCCCGTTTCGGCTACGGACTCCTATTGGAAGCCTGATCGGGTCAGTCGCAGCCGGCAAGAATATGCGCCAGACTGGGGGCGCTTCCCGCCGGTCATTACCCGGCGAGCCGGCTACCCAACCGAAGCTCAGGCGAATAACGCCTTGCGCCGCTCGCATTGGAACTCCGTGCCTGTGCGCACGCTCATCACCAAGGAAGGCATCAAGACGATCTCCGTCCCCGCGGAAGCCCCGGACACGATCGCTGCAGGCGTTCGCGTCTTTGCCTGCCGGCCAGGAGCGCTCAACGGCTATACTGGCCGCGTGCAATTTTACGACGGCCCCGTCGTCGCCTGCGCTTCCGACCTCCTGTCTGCCGATGGTCGCGTGCTCGCCCGAGTACCCCTCAATTTCTACTACTGGCAGAAGGCTTGGCGCGTCCAAGACCCGAGGCCGTCCTACAAGTCTGTCCCGTGGGCCTATCAGGAACCCTCGCCGCCCAAGAGCAAGGGCTGGTTCGGCGACCGCTACTAAGCGGCGGCCGTCACACTGCCGCGTGTCGGCTGGCCAGATGCGCACAGAAGCCGACGGCCAAACCAACGGCGCCGGCGTCGGCAAGATTGTCCGCGGGCGTATGAGAGGTACGCTGCGAGCGGCTTTTACGACGCTCCGGATGTGTCGTCACGCTGCGCGCCAATTCACCACCGCGTCTCTTCGTGCAGATCCCAGTTCGAAGATTGCGACGACCGTCTTCGGCGACTTCGAGCGTATTGCGTGTGGTCGCGCCAGCAGTCATGGCGACCTTCAGGCATGGAGGCCGCATCGCTCACCTCCGGCCGAAAAAACATGCTTCCCTATGCGAGACCGATCAGTCGTTCGGCCAAAGTGTTTCGCAAGGCTTTAGTTCAATCTCTTTCCTGGCGAAATCAGTGTCAGTGCATGGCATTGCTGAAGGTCGTCCACGAAGATCAAACTGCGGGTATCATGCATTCAGCATTCCGGGGATCGAGCGGCAGGCCGCACAGCCCCCCAACATGCTAGCTACTTCGCGGCCGAAGTCATCTACCGGTCAGGTTCTGCTCTTCTGCTGGGAGCTCGCTTCGCATGAACACGTCCAGCACTTGCGCGATATCGACCCCTGACGGCGATCCGTTGCGCACCATACCCCTCGATACCGCCGAGCGCATGGCTCCAATGACGCAGCATGCCGCGACGAGCGCTGCCACGGCATCGCCGTCGGTCTCGGTCAAAAGCTGCTCCGCCAGCGCCCTCGCTCCTCGCGGAATTTGATCGACATCTTCACCACCAAGCAACCACTGACGATTTTCTTCCGTCACGGAAACACCTCCCGGACTGTTCGATTTGACCATTGGCGGCCGAGCTGCCGGAGCGGATCTCCGATTGCCACCGTCAGCACATGAGACAGCCCGATCGCGACGGCGATCGCGAGCGTTGCCGTCGCCGGAGCGTCCAGGAATTGGCCAAGCGACCAGTTGAACAGCGCTAGCACCGGCAAATGGATCAGATAGAGGGCATAGGAGATGCCTCCCAAGCGGCGCAGCATCCGCCACGGCCAGTTCACAGAATCATCCCGCAAGGTCGCCCTTGTCACGATCCACCCGCACATCAGCGCCAGCACGGCAGTCGCCACACCATGCATCGCCGGCGGCAAGATCGCCAACATGAAGGCCGCGATCGACATCCAGAACGCCGCTTCCATGTTGCCGATCACCCGCAGGTGTTCCGCCAGACGGGGCCATGCGCTTGTGCCCATGGTTGCTCCGATCGCCAGCCCGACCGCGATTCCATCGATGCGGAACGTCCAAAGCGTCCCGCCCCAGGCCCGCAGCGTGAACGTCCCGACCACGAGAACGAGTCCGGCCAGCGCGAGGAGCGCCCGCCGCGGTAGCAAGAACACCAGGAGCGGAGCCAGTAGATAAAATTGCATCTCGGCGGCAATCGACCAGAATGGCCCAAACGCAAAGGCGTTCCCGCATCCTGTGGCGCCCCCGAAACAGGGTGCCCAATGCGCATTCGAGATGAAGGCGAATGCCGCCTTCGCGTCTGCAGGCTCAACGCCGCTTCCCGGGATGATCAACCCGATCGAGAGGATGGCGCCGACGCACCAGGCCAGCGGTACGATCCGCATAGCACGCCTGACATAGAAGGCGGAGGCCGCCTCGAGCGCACCGCGCTCGAGGCGCAGGCTTCGCAATGAGCGTTCCACCACCAGGCCGGAAATCACAAAGAACAGGTCGACCCCGACGCTCCAAGCCGGCGCAAACAGCAGAGCGGCGACCGTCCCGCCTTCTCCGAAGACCGGCCCGACATGCGACAGCAACACCAGCCCGATCGCCAGGCCTCGCAATTCATCCAGCCCCGATAGGCGGGCGTTTTGTCCCATCCAAATATCACGCTCGACAATCATCACAACATTGATTTAATCATAGGGCACACAAGCGAGGCAAGGAATGCATGCACGCCTGACATTTGTCGCAGTCGCGGCTGCCCTTAGATTGGCGCCCCACGCTTCGGCCCAGTCGCTCACGCATGATCCGAACGCCTGGCGCGCCGTCGCCTATGCCGATCTCGAGCTCCCGAACTCGGAAGCCGTGCCCTACGCCTCCCTATGGGCCGACCGACTGAAGAAGAACAACGACGCCTACGTGGCCAAAGGCGATACACGCTTTGCGGTCGCCAACGCGCCGGCTTCCGAGAGTCACATCGTCGTTCGCAGCCCGACCAAAACCGTCGTCCTCTCGGTCCTGCACACGCTCACCGGCTGCTCGCCGATCCGCACCGATCCTGTCGGCAATGCCACGCTGAAACGATGCCCCATGCGCTTGGCGATCTACCAGAACGGCCGATCAACGGTCGCTGACGCTGGCTCCGGCTGTTTCATCGAATATGGCGCGCAACCGAATAACGTCCGCCCCGACCTCGCTCGGAATGGTGCGATGGGTGCATATGATGTTCAGGCCAAAAGCATTCGCGCCGGCATCGTATTCCAAGGTGAAATCGCCCCGGAATGCCAATTCCGGGTCCCTGTCCCGCAACCCTAGAGGAAGCAGTCCACGCCGTTGTGTTTCGGCAACCTCGATATCCCCAAGGAGCGCAATCATGATCGGCACGGAGAACCTGACGTTATTCAGGACACCAGCCAGCCACCGGCCATCGCCAACGGATCAATGCTTCCCTGACGGCGCGCGATGCGCGGCCTTGACCGCGGCTCCTGCCGGCGGCCACGGCGGGATGATGTTCCGGAGATCTGCCATGGCCAGCCGGACAATCTTCGCGACTCTAGCCGTCTTGATCTGGCCGGCAATCGCGCAAGCACTTGATCCGCTCAAGGCTCCGCAGGGATCATATGTAGCGTCCACGCACACATGTGCCGATCTCGACCAAGGCGTCGGCGCTCTCGAACTTGCCGAGTTCGACGGCGACGCAATCACCGTCGGCGCAAGCACCTGCAAGATAGCAGGCACCCGTCATGCAGACGATGCATTCCAAGCCTCATGTACAGAGCGTGGCAGCAGCTCCCCGGTCATCACGCCGATGAAGATTACGCGCCCATCCAGCGACGCGCTCTCCATCAATGGCGCCATCTATAATTTCTGCCCGGGGAAGTAAGATGCTGCGTCCCTACCCAATACTCCTTTCCGCGCTCCTGGTCGTTGGACAAGCGCCTGTTTCGCAAGCGAATTCCTTTGACCATGATGCAAATTCTTGCGACCTCAATGACAACACAACCTTGCGTTCCCTTTGTACGAACGGAGCGGGTCTGCCGAGCTATCCGCCCACGCAAGAGATGATGGAGCGCAGCCCGAACATCGCCAATATGATTGTCGACGCCGCCAACAAGTATGGCGTTGATCCCAAGCTCGCTCTTGCCGTGTCCGCTCACGAAGGCGCGATGTCAGCATGTGCCGGCTCCTTCAGTGGCGTTCTTGGACCGATGCAGCTTACGGGGGCGACCGGCCGGGCCTACGGAATGGATCGGGGCATCTTGTCGGAAAACATTGAAGGCGGCGTACTGACGCTTCGCGATGCCGTCAAATCGTGCGGCGGCACGTCAAGTATTCGCTGCCTCGCCGATCGTTACAACGGCAGCACTGAAAGCCAGCGCCATAACTGGACGAACGACGTAAACCGCCGCTATGCCGCCCTCAATTCCGCCGGCCAATCCATTCCTCAGGGATGCGGCGCGCAAGCGGTCTGCCAAATGGGACCAGGCGACTTTCCGACGCCCAACGGTGGTGACACAAAACTCGCTTCATCCGCTCCCGGTCCCGCCGGCAGCGACATCAACGTTGCCCCTGGTCAGGTGTGACGCCGTCTCCCCATTGAGTGGCCATGCCCCCGTCGGCCCGCCGCCTTCAATGGGAGAGATTGCGCGACGAGAGCTTTACGAATCCCCGTTTCAGATGGCTTGCCAACTCCTGGCGCACATCATCAGGCCATTGCTCCATCACAACGCAGTTCACTTCGGCCGCAACCAGCGACCAGTACAGCAGATCCGCGTATTGTCCTTCGAACAGAGCCGCCACGATAAACTGTCCGATCACCAAGGTGATCGTCTCGGGCTTGCCTTTCTTCCGCAGAAATTCCGAAACCTCTTCCACCCATGGTTTCGGGTGGCAATCGACAAACGCCGCCGCTTCCTTATAGAGTGCATTGTCTCCTGCGACTTGCCAGATATTCGCTTGCATCGTCAACCCTTCAGCAAAATGATGCCTTTGCATCGACGCTGGCGGATTTCTTGGTGCGAGTCAAAGAAATATGAAATAGTTTTTCTGCCAATCGTAGCAAATGAATCTACGCTGGTAGTTTAGCATCTTCTACTTTTCTTGTATCTACTGGTTTGCCCTGCGTCCCTTTTTGGCTGGAGGCAGCCGCTTCCTCTCGGAGGTTGCCCCAGCGGGGCTGGCTGCCTCTTTCAAAGAAGGAACACCACTGAACTCTGTCATCGAGCGCTTCACAGCACGCGTGGCCTCAATATGCCGCGCAATCTCGGTGAAGCTGAAGCCGAAGGTCTCGATGTCCCGCTTCACGCTGTCGTCGTCACCAGTCCGACCAATGAGCGTCCACACCGGAACCTTGAGGTGTCGCGCCAGCCGCTCCAAGGTGACCAATGTCGGGTTCCCCTTCCCCGCCCGCAACTGGTAGAGCGTGCCGCGCGATAGCCCCGTAGCGTCGGCAAAACTCGCATAGTCCGGGTACTCGTTCTCGATTTGGCGAAGTCGCAGCGCGAGCAGGATCGAAAGCCAACCATCGCTGTCTTCTGTCTTGTTTTTAAATATCGGCACAGCTGCCCCCCCTGCTTATCGGTCGGAATATGACGGCCATTTTTTTGCAGAATGTCTAGTGCTCAGGGCTTGTAGCCGAAACGATAACTCATTGCCCTATTAAAGTGTCGCGGCATCCTCCCCATACTCCCGCAAAGTGACGGCGTACAGCAATCGTTCCAGATGCACGATAGCATTTGACAATCTGCATGCCCTGTTGAAAATGAATAATTAAATGAATCCGGTTGGATGTCGCGGGCCCTCTTACTAATGATTTTGTCGTGTGCCACCTCATCTGGAGGGACAACCCTGATCTCCGCCCTTGCGGCAGGCAGGCCCTGCAATCGTTGCCCGACCACTTCGTATGACCTGGTTCAGGTCGACCACAAGCGAGACCTCGACGCCAGTGGTTCTGGCATTACACTCTGAGACGGGGCCGCAAGGCTTGCCCCGGAACCAATCTCTATGCCTGTTCGAGATGGAAATGGCGCCGGGTAATACTCTGAAGCCGATACCGCCAAAAACGGCACCATGCCCCCAGCCTTCGAAAACGCTTGATCCATGAGGGGCCATCCTATCTCCATTGATCACTATAATGACGATCAATCTGTGATATTATAATGATCGACATCGAAATAGGAGACTCGCTGTCATGTTCATGAGGTTCGCGTTCGCAATTTTCGCCGGCGGCGTGCTCGCTTTCTTCGCCCTGCCCGATCAGGAAGCCGGCCTTCGCATGCTCAGCTTTTCCACTGCTTTCTTGATCCTGTCCCTCGCCGCCGTCTGTGCCATCAAATTTCTAACCCACAGTATCGGACGTCATCGTCTTCGCTCGTCGTTACAACTGTCGCGCTGTGATGACGATCTTCCTTTGCATGACGCTGCAAAGTTCGAGCGCTCCGCTTGGTCAACGTCCGGCGTCAACCCCCAGGATCCGAAACTGGCCTGGCAGTACCGCGTCAACGATCAGCGCCTTGGCCGCTTCAAACTCTAACAGGCTCTCCTTGCCAGGATCTGCTCAATCACGCACACAGACGATCCTGCTATTCCGCCAGGTCTGTGATCTCCTGATACGATAGCCCCAAATGATTCGAGGCTTGCGCAAGGCAGCGTCCCGAATTCCCAAAAGGCCCAGACCGAGACGCCCAGGAACGCCGCCAATGTGCCGATCGTCTGAAGGTCGGGTTGCGCGCCTGCTGCGCAGACATCACCATGCTGCGGTTCGCGCGCAAATGGTTCTCGTAATTACCTCATGCAGCGGCTTCTGGTCGCCAACCTCTAGTGTTTTCGAATCGCGCTTTCAGCGATGCAGGCTTGGGCTACCTGGCCGAGGCGACCCTGCCGTCAGGACGGCTAAGTCCTGGCCCTTGAAACGCCCCGGCTATTTCGCCGGGAATGTTTAACGCGCTATTAGATTATTCTATTGATTCGATAGCGGCTTGACGGCATTGTCAGGTCCATGACAAAGGTGTCGTGGCCAAACGCTGCGCAGGTATATCGCGCTTTAGGAGGGTTTCCGGCGCGCGGGAGCTACTTGTGCCATTGCCCAGTACCAAGTCACGGGCAAGGGAAAGGCGACCGCCATCCCTCCCTCTCTGTTCGTGACGGGGATTATCGTCTTATGCTGTACTGCTTTGCAGGCTGCGATCCCGTCGACATCGAGACCGCCATTGCGGACCTGGATTTGTCGAAGCGCGCGGCCGAGCCTCTGCGTCGTGTTCGTCCGGCGGCGCCCAAAACCACAGCAGCGGACGCGCTCGCGCTCTGGTCGAGAGCGATTGCGCTCGGCGGCACGCACGGCGAAGCTTATCTTGCCTCTCGCCGTCTGCCGGCGACGTTGCCAACTTTGCGCTTCCTGCCGGGTTATCGGTTGGGAAAGAACCGCTTTCCCGCGCTGGTGGCTGCTCTGCAGGCCCCAGACCGTTCGATCTGTTCGGTGCAGCTCACCCTCTTGCACCCGACACGACCAGAAAAGGCGGCGCTGGACGAGCCACGCCGCATCATCGGCCCGAGCCGGGGCTTTGCCTTGCGGCTCGCCCCAGCGGCCGACGTCCTTGGTATTGCCGAAGGCTATGAGACCGGCCATGCCGTAATGCTGCGATACGGCTTGCCCGTCTGGTGCTCACTGGGAGCACCACGGTTGCCATTTCTTCAGCTGCCCGAATGCGTACAGCGGATCGTCGTCTTCGCCGATCCGGACAAGCCCGGCCTCAGCGCGGCCGAACGCGTTCGCGAAGCCAACCCTGAGCGCCGGGTCCTCATTCATAGACCGCCCGACGACCGGGATTTCGCGAAGCTGTGGGAGGACGATCCGACGCCCGAGACCCTACCCTTGGATCTTCTGCTGCGCGAAACACTCGGCGCAGACACCTGAGCCCCTCGGCGGCCAGCTTGGCCATCAACTTTGATCACAAATTGGGCACCACTTGTTCTGGCGAAGGGTGCCTTCGAGCATCTAGAACCGGCACCAGGTGCGCGCCTATCTCTACTCGACACCCAAGCCTTGGCTTCAGAAGACCAGCGCCGAAGTCTTCCGTCAAAGGATACTGTCGACCACTCGGTGAAGGCGCTAACCCGCCTCGCTGCACAGTCGCTCAACGAGAACTCACAAACGCCAAAAGCGGAGGAAGGGAATTTTACAAGCCGCCACAAATACGCAATTCTCTTTCTCTATAGATTTTATATACATAAATATTCTGTCCCCTCGTCGCGGCTGCGGCCCGCAGTTTCAAGGAGAGGGACAGGACCAAATGACCAGACCCGCAATCGTCGGATTTTCCGGCAGTTTCAGTTCTCCTTCCCGGACGCGCGCTTTGGTCGAAGAGATAGCGAGGCGAACGGCGCACCAATATGAGAGAAGCTTCGAGGTCATGGATATTGGGCAGTTCCTGCCTTCGCTCGGCGCCGCGCACCGCCTCTCCGATCTGGACACGAAGGCAAAGCGACTTGTTGACCATCTCCTGCAAGCCGAAGCACTGATCGTCGCAAGCCCGGTCTACAAAGGCAGTTACGCTGGCCTCTTCAAGCATTTCATCGATCTGCTGGAGCCCACCGCCTTCGTAGGCAAACCGGTACTTCTGGCCGCGACCGGCGGCGGAGACCGACACGCGTTGATTGTCGAGCATCAGCTACGGCCGCTCTTCGGGTTCTTCGAGGCACGAACGCTGGCGACAGGGATCTATGCTTCAGAGCGCGACTTCGTCGACCAAACCTCCGTCTCCCCGACACTGGCCGATCGGCTCGATCGTGCGATCGGGCAATTCGCGCCCTATCTGGCGTCGCGAACTCGAGACCAGTTGGTTTCGGATTCCGACGCGCCTCAGGCGGACATTGCTATCGCCCGCGGGCAGTGGCGCGCTTCGAACCGGGTTTCTAACGCAAATCTCGGCTGAAGCGCCTCCTCCAGCCCTGTCTGGATCTTCGAGAAATCGTCAGCCGCCGCCACAACTCAATCCGCCTGGAGACTACCCATGACCAAGCCTGCTTTCATTGATGCAACCATTCCGGAAGCCGATGTTGCTCCCCTCACAGCACGCGTCGGCGCAGAGATCAGCAACGTTCGTCTATCCGGTGATCTACCCCATGCTGTTGTGGTGGCGATCAACCAGCTTCTGCTGCGCCATAAGGTCGTGTTCTTCCGCGACCAGGGGCACCTTGACGATGCCGAGCAGGAGCGTTTCGCCCAGCGGCTCGGCGATTTGGTTGCGCATCCGACCCAAGGGGCAATCGTCGGCACGGCCTCAATCCTCGAACTCGATTCAAGTCGCGGCGGCGGGCGCGCCGATCAGTGGCACACCGACGTTACGTTCGTCGACGGCTATCCAAAATTCTCGGTCCTGCGCGGCGTGGTCATTCCTTCGGCCGGCGGCGACACGATCTGGTCGAATACCGCCGCCGCCTATGAGACTTTGCCGCCAACGCTCAAGCGCCTCGCCGACGATCTTTGGGCGGTCCACAGCAACGCCTACGACTACGCGGCGGTCCGACCGCGGGCGACAGAGGCGGAAACAAAACACTTCGACGAGGTGTTTACTTCTACGATCTACGAGACCGAACACCCGGTTGTGCGGGTTCATCCGGAGACCGGTGAGCGCACCCTCCTACTCGGCAATTTCGTGCAGCGGTTCGTCGGCCTGTCCAGAAGCGACTTCCACCGGGTCTACGAGTTGTTCCAATCCTACGTTACCGCACCGGAGAACACCGTTCGCTGGCGTTGGCAGCAGGGTGATGTGGCGATCTGGGACAACCGCGCCACGCAGCACTACGCCGTCAACGACTACGGCGATCGGCGCCGGGTCGTCCGCCGCGCCACTGTCGACGGTGACGTGCCGGTCGCGGTCGACGGACGACGCAGCGTCTCCCGCACCAAGGCAGCCAAGCCGGCGAGGATCAAGGCGGCCTGAACACGAGGGGACGTCTCTTCAACTGATGCGACAAGAGGGAATTTGATAATGCCCAGACAGATCAAGCTAGGCGCCTTCCTGCCAGGTGGCGGACAGCATATCGCCGCATGGCGCCATCCCGACGCGCCGGCCGACGGCGCGACGAATTTCGAGTTCCACAAGCAGCTTGCGCTGACCGCCGAGCGCGGCCTGTTCGATGCCTATTTCCTGGCCGACAACCTGACCGTCGGCCTCGGCGCCCGCGAAGGCGGCAATGCCAAGATCGCCGGCTTCGAGCCGGTGACGCTGTTTGCGGCCTTGGCGCCGCTCACCACGCATCTCGGCTTCATCGCCACGGCCTCCACCACCTATGAGGAGCCCTACACACTGGCGCGCAAATTCGCTTCGCTCGACCTGTTGTCGAACGGCCGCGCCGGCTGGAACGTGGTGACTTCGGCCGGCGACGAGACGGCGCGCAATTTCAACCGCGACGTCCAGCCCAACCATGCCGAGCGTTATGCGCGGGCGCATGAGCATGTCGAGACGGTGAAGGCGCTGTGGGACAGCTGGGAGGATGACGCCTTCATCCGCGACAAGCAGTCGGGCCGCTTCTACGACAAGGACAGACTGCACGACATCGACCACAAGGGCGAGCATTTCAGCGTCAAGGGTCCGCTCAACGTGCCCCGCCCGGTGCAGGGACATCCGGTTGTCGTACAAGCCGGGCAATCCGAGGATGGACGCGGGCTTGCCGCGCACTCGGCCGAGGTGATCTTCACTGCTCATCAGAAGCTCGAGACGGCGCAGGAATTCTACCGCGACATCAAGGCGCGCGTGGCGGCTGTCGGCCGCGATCCCGACCAGGTGCTCATCATGCCAGGCGTGGCGCCCTTCGTCGGCCGCACAACGGAAGAAGCACGCGCCAAGTATCAGCAGCTCAACGACCTCATCCTGCCCGAGGACGGTGTTGCGCTGCTCAACGGACTTGCCGGCCAGACGCTCGACATCCGTGGCTACCCGCTCGACGGCCCGCTGCCGCCGAGCAAGGAAACCGAAGGCATGAAGAGCCGCCAGGCGCTGATCCGGCAGATCGCCGATGAGCACAACTTCACCATCCGCCAGCTCTATCAATGGGTGGCGACGGCACGCGGCCACTACACCATCGTCGGCAGCGTTACGCAGGTCGCCGACCAGCTGGAAGAATGGTTCACCAGCGAGGCGGCCGACGGCTTCAACATCCTGCCGCCCTGGCTGCCCGGTGCGCTCGACGATTTCGTCGACCTGGTCATTCCCGAACTGCAACGGCGCGGCTTGTTCCGCACGGCGTATGAAGGCCGCACCCTGCGCGAGAATCTCGGCCTCAGGCGGCCGGAAAATCCATGGACCGTCGCCCGCTCGACCGTCCTTGCCGCCGAATGATCCTCATAGCTGAAGGGATGACGCCATGACATTGCAGCACATCGATCGGCCGATCACGATCCGCGCCAGTCGCGGCGAGACAGAGCTCGGCCACGACTTTCTCCGCCTCGGCGGCAGGGCGGCTGTCCGCTTCCTGTCGCGCTACGGTGTGCTTGTCGGTTTCCTGGCGCTCTGGCAGGTGGCGAGCAGCGTCGGATGGGTCAACGCGGCGGTGCTGCCGCCGATCGACATGATCGTCGAAGCGCTCTGGAAGGGGCTTGCCGGCGGCAGCCTGCTCGGCGACATCGCCATCAGCCTGCAGCGCGCCGGCATCGCCTTTGCCGCAGCCGTGGCCGTCGCCATTCCGCTCGGCCTGTTCATGGGCCAGGTGCGCCCGGTCGAAACCGCGCTCGATCCGATCCTGCAGGTGTTCCGGCAGACCTCTGCACTGGCGCTCTACCCGGTGTTCATCCTGCTCTTGGGACTTGGCGAGACCTCGAAGATCTTCGTCATCTTCTGGGCGACGCTGTTTCCGCTGCTGCTCAATACCACCAGCGGCGTCAAGGAAGTCGATCCCAAGCTGCTTGAAATGGCGCGCGTCTATGGTGCGAGCCGGCTCACCGTGTTTCGCCGCGTCGTACTGCCGGGCGCCGTGCCGTCGATCTTCGTCGGCTTGCGGCTGAGCGCCACCACGGCGCTGCTGCTGCTGATCGCGTCCGAGATGATAGGTGCCAACAAGGGCATCGGCTTCCAGGTGATGAACGCGCAGTACAATTTCCAGATCCCGCTGATGTTTGCGGCAATCGTCATCCTCGCCGGGCTTGGCCTGATCGCCAACCAGGCATTGGTCACCCTGCAGCGGCGGCTCTGTCGCTGGAGCAATCCTGTCAACTGAGCAGTCCGCCCCTCACCGTTTACCTCACAAGGACCCGATCATGAAAATCACCCGCCGTTCGCTGCTTGCCGGCGCGCCGCTTGCCGCCGGCCTCATCGCCGCCGGCCTGCCGCGCCTGGCCTTTGCGCAAGCCGCAGCCGTCAAGTTCCGCTACCTCGCCAGCCGTGGCAGCATCTCCCCGCACGAGCTGGCCGACGAGCTCGGCTACTTCAAAGGGCTCGGCGTCGAGCTGGAGAATGTCGGCTATTCCTCGGGTGGACCGGAATCGCTGTTTGCGCTGTCTTCCGGCAGCGTCGACATCGGCTCGGCCGCCACCGCAGCGGTGATCAACTCGATCTCGGGCGGCAACGACTTCGTCGCGGCGTATCCGAGCAACGGCATCAACAAGGATGTGAAGAGCGTCTTCTACGTGCTGGAAGACAGCCCCATCAAATCGATCGCCGACATTGCCGGCAAGACCATCTCTGTCAACACGCTCGGCGCTCATCTCGACTATACGGTGCGTGAGGCCCTGCACAGCGTCGGCCTGCCGCCGACCGCCGCCAACCTCATTGTCGTGCCCGGCCCGCAGCTTGAGCAGACGCTGCGCTCGCGCCAGGTCGACATTGCCGGCCTCGGCTACTGGCAGGCGACCTTTGCCGGCGCGCTGGTCGCCAATGGCGGCGTGCGCGGCGTGTTCGACGACACGCAGGTGCTCGGCGAACTCGCCGGCGGCTTCGTCGTACTCAGGCGCGACTTCATTGCCGCCAACCCGGATGCGGCGCGCAACTTCGTCGAACAGTCGGCGCGCGCCTCGGACTGGTCGCGCCAGAACCCGGACGAAGCCCGCAAGGTGCTGGCCACTATCCTCGACAAGCGCGGTGAAAACGGCGATCTCGCCCGCTACTGGACCGGCTTTGGTCTGCGCGAAGGTGCGCAGGCGACCGACCGCGACATCGACTTCTGGGTCGCCGTGCTGGAGCGCGACGGCCGTCTGGCCAAGGGCAAGCTGAAAGCCGCCGACATCCTGTACCGGCCCGGCGAAACCAAGATCAACTGAGCTCTGAAATAGCTGAGAGATGAGATGACCGGTTCCAACCGCGGCGGGGAGGTCTCGATCCGCGACCTGTCCAAATCCTTCAGCCTCGGCGGGCGCCAGCTTGCCGTGCTGCGGACGCTCAACCTCGACATTCGTTCGGGGGAATGCCTGGTCATTGTCGGCGCCAGCGGCTCCGGCAAGACCACGCTGCTGCGTATTCTGGCCGGACTGGAGGCGGCCGACAGCGGCGGTGTCGCGATCGACGGCCAGCCGGTGCATGGCGTCGGCGCCGAGCGTGCCGTGATCTTCCAGGAGCCGCGGCTGCTGCCGTGGCTGAGCGTGCTCGGCAATGTCGCGTTCGGCCTCGAAGTGCGCGGTGTTCCCAAGAGGCAGGCCGAGGAACGCGCCCGCTTCTACGTCGCCCTGGTCGGCCTTGCCGAATTCGCCGATGCTTTTCCGAGCCAGCTTTCCGGCGGCATGGCGCAGCGCGTCGGCATCGCCCGGGCGCTCACCGTGCAGCCCGAGATCCTTCTGCTCGACGAGCCGCTGGGGGCGCTGGACGCCATGACCAAGATCGGCATGCAGGAGGAACTGGCGCGCATCTGGAGCGAGGAGAACGTCACCATGGTGATGGTCACCCACGATCTGGAGGAGGCGATCTATCTTGCCGACCGGGTGCTGATCCTGCCCAAGGAGAAAGGCGGCGCGGCGCGGTTGATCGACATCGACCTGCCACGCCCGCGCGAGCGCAGCGAGAGCCGCTTCGTGCGCTATCGCGAAGAACTGCTGCGCGAATTCGGCCTGCACTGATCGGGGAAGGGGCCAGCCGTGGCTCCCCCGGAAGATTAGCTCTCGCAATTATTGCTTGGTGAACGTGCCCGTATAGGTTCGGTCGGCAAGCCCATAGGTGACGGCCAGCGTTCCGTCCGCCTGAATGACCGCGCTGACGTCCGCGCCATTGGGAAGGCGCCGCAGTTTCAACGTGTTGCCGAAAATCTTGCCTTCGCCGTCGGCCACGCCCGGTTTGTTGTCGGCGACATCGCCCCAGGCATAGGTGGCGGTGACATTGCCGCCGCGCGTAATCGTCAGCACGGCGAGCTTGCCGTCATACATCCCGTCCAGCTGTCCGCCCCATATGCCGGAAAACGCGACATACTTGGCCGGGACGCCTTCGCCGGGCGGCATAACCCGCACGGATGGATCGAGGACCGCCGCACCATCAGGAGCAGAGATCGCGGCAGGCGCCATGGGCTGAGGTGCGGGCGTTGGCGGCGGCGATGATGGTTCAGGCGCCGACTGGCAGGCGACAAGCACGAATGCCGCGAAACCGAGCGTCGGAAAAAGACTGTTTGGTGGAGCCAATCGGGATCGAACCGACGACCTCTTGAATGCCATTCAAGCGCTCTCCCAACTGAGCTATGGCCCCACTCCGGCAGTCAGCCGTCGCCGTTGCCGGCGAGAGGTCCGGCGCGGGTTTCAGGACCGCGCCGTTTAGTGCAGGCGGCTTCTAACCCCGCCTTCCCTGAAGATCAAGCCTTCGAGGGCCGCTTTTTCGTCATAGCCCGTCAACGCCGCTAAATGCATGCGTTCGAAGCGTTCCTAGACTTCGTCGTCGTCGTCGCCGACGCCGATCATGTCGGCGACGTCGTCGTCTTCTTCCTCTTCGTCGGCAAGGAAAGTATCGTCCTCATCGTCGCCTAGATCGACATCGTCCTCGTCGTCGCCCAGGTCGGGAAGCTCGTCGCCGGCCTTGACGTCTTCGTCGGCCTCTTCAAGCGAGACGACTTCAACGCCTTCTTCTTCCTCGGCGTCCACTTCCTTCTCGGCCACTTCCTCTTCCTCTTCGAGGGCGGCGATCTTGCCGTCCTCGAAATAGGAACGCGGATACGTCTTGCCCGTATAGGGCGAGACGATAGGGTCCTTGTTCAGGTCGTAGAATTTTCGGCCCGTTTCAGGGTCGACACGCTTTGTGCCAAGTTCGTTTTTTGCCACGTCAAGCCTCGTCAGTAAAAGAGTGGTCCCCTTAACCACAGTTTACCGCGCTGTCAAAGCGAAAAGCCGGCGTCACAAAACCAAGCACTGAAAGGCCTCGCGCCAAGCGACGACCATGGGGATGACCATTCGTGCCCGCCGTGATACGAGACCGCCGCAACAAATGAAAAGCGCCGGTGCGCCGGCATTCCGTCCAGGGAAATTCCATGTCTCACGCCGCCGCTGCCAAGCCGGCCACCGCCCGCAAATCATCCGCCCTTTCCGGCACCGCTCGCGTGCCGGGCGACAAGTCGATTTCGCACCGTTCCATGATGTTCGGCGGCCTTGCCTCCGGCGAAACCCGCGTCACCGGCCTGCTCGAAGGCGAGGATGTGATGCGCACGGCGGCCGCCATGAAGGCGATGGGCGCGCATATCGAGAAGCGCGGCGCCGAGTGGGTGATCCGCGGCACCGGAAATGGCGCGCTGCTGCAGCCGGAAGGCCCGCTCGATTTCGGCAATGCCGGCACCGGCTCCCGCCTCACAATGGGCCTCGTCGGCACTTACGACATGGAAACGACCTTCATCGGCGACGCATCGCTGTCGGGACGGCCGATGGGCCGCGTGCTCGAACCCTTGCGCCAGATGGGCGTGCAGGTGCTGAAGGCGACGCCGGGCGACCGCATGCCGATCACGCTGCACGGGCCGAAACACGCCGCACCCATTACCTACCGCGTGCCGATGGCCTCGGCGCAGGTGAAGTCGGCCGTGCTGCTGGCAGGCCTCAACACGCCCGGCATCACCACCGTGATCGAACCGGTGATGACGCGCGATCATACCGAAAAGATGCTTAGGGGATTTGGCGCCAATCTCTCGGTCGAGACCGACGAGCGCGGCGTGCGCCACATCTTCATCGAGGGCCAGGGCAAGCTGACGGGGCAGACCATCGCCGTGCCCGGCGACCCCTCCTCGGCCGGCTTCCCGCTGGTCGCGGCACTGATCGTGCCGGGTTCGGACATCGTCATCGAGAACGTGCTGATGAACCCCACCCGCACCGGCCTGCTTCTAACGTTGCAGGAAATGGGCGGCCAGATCGACATCTTGAACCCGCGCAATGCCGGCGGCGAGGATGTTGCCGATCTGCGCGTGCGCTACTCCGAGCTCAAGGGCGTCACCGTGCCGCCCGAGCGGGCGCCGTCTATGATCGACGAATACCCGGTGCTGGCTGTTGCCGCGAGCTTCGCCGAGGGCGAGACGTTGATGCAGGGGCTGGAAGAGCTGCGGGTGAAGGAATCCGACCGACTGGCAGCGGTTGCCAATGGGCTGAAGCTCAACGGCGTCGACTGCACCGAAGGCGAAGCTTCGCTCGCGGTGCGCGGAAAGCCCGGCGGCAAGGGGCTGGGCGGCCATCCCAATGGCCAGGACACGACGGTGCAGACGCATCTCGACCATCGTATCGCCATGAGCTTCCTGGTGATGGGGCTGGCAACGGAAAAGCCGGTAACCATCGACGACGCCGCCATGATCGCGACGAGCTTCCCGGAGTTCATGGGGCTGATGACGGGGCTGGGCGCGGAGATTGGGTAGGTTGATGCCAAGCGCAAAGCAAGCAGAGATGTCGGCGGGACAGCGCCCCCCTCTGTCCTGCCGGACATCTCCCCCTCAAGGGGGGAGATCGGCCGTCACAGCGGCTTTCGCCAGTTTTCGAAATTGCAGGAAAGAGTGGGGCGCAGAAGCTTCTGATCTCCCCCCTGGAGGGGGAGATGTCCGGCAGGACAGAGGGGGGCGCGAAGGATCGCGGCGTCTGTCTTTTTCATCGAGCCTTTCGATTGTGTTGGCCCGCCAATGACCTTCACCATAGCCATCGACGGACCCGCCGGCGCCGGCAAAGGCACGCTGGCCCGACGTCTGGCCGACCACTACCGCCTCAACCTGCTCGACACCGGCCTCACCTACCGCGCCGTTGCCTATGCGCTGCTTCAGTATGCGCTGCCGCTCGACAATGTCTCGGCGGCCGAAACCGCCGCGCGCCAGGTCGACCTGGCACAGCTCGACCGGGCGGTGCTGTCGGCGCATGCGGTTGGCGAGGCGGCCTCGAAGGTCGCGATTTACCCTACCGTCCGGCGCATCCTGGTCGAAAAGCAGCGCGATTTCGCCAGGACACCGCCAGGCGCGGTGCTCGACGGGCGCGACA
This sequence comes from Mesorhizobium sp. L2C066B000, assembly GCF_000502335.1. Classification (NCBI taxonomy): domain Bacteria; kingdom Pseudomonadati; phylum Pseudomonadota; class Alphaproteobacteria; order Hyphomicrobiales; family Phyllobacteriaceae; genus Mesorhizobium; species Mesorhizobium sp. L2C066B000. Next base: position 87,363 of record NZ_AYWZ01000015.1, on the reverse strand, counting down.
TCGGCACGGTCGTGTGCCCTGACGCCGACATAAAGCTCTATGTGACGGCGAGCGCCGAAGTGCGGGCGCAGCGCCGGCTGGCCGAGATCGAGAGCATCGGCGGCACCGCCGATTTCGCCGAAATCCTTGCCGATATTGTGCGCCGCGACGAGCGCGACATGGGCCGCGCCGACTCGCCGCTGAAGCCGGCGGCGGACGCGCACTTGCTTGATACCTCCGAAATGGCTATAGAGGCCGCGTTTCTAGCGGCCAAAGCGATCATCGACGACGCCCTGGCCAAGAGAGACAAAGCCTGATCCAGGGTTTTCCCGCTCCACCGATTGCCGGAAGCGAAGAAAATACCCATATCGGGCACGAACCAGCCTGCCAGCATTCTTCATGCGCCGGAATTGCCGCTTAGGCGGCCCAGGGCTTTTGTAGCCCGGAACGCCGGCAGGCCAACGCAACGCTAACCCACGGCGCCCGTCCCGCAAGAGATGCGGGGCACTCCAGGAGAAAATATGTCAGCTGCAAATCCCACTCGCGACGATTTCGCGAGCCTGCTCGAAGAATCATTTACCGCCGGCCACTCCGGCGAAGGTCAGGTCGTCAAGGGCACGATCCTGGCGATCGAAAAAGACATGGCCATCATCGATGTCGGCCTCAAGGTCGAAGGCCGCGTGCCGCTGAAGGAATTCGGCGTCAAGGGCAAGGACTCGACGCTCAAGGTCGGCGACACGGTCGAGGTCATGGTCGAGCGCATCGAAAACGCGCTGGGCGAAGCCGTCCTGTCGCGCGACAAGGCCCGCCGCGAAGAGAGCTGGGTCAAGCTCGAAGAGAAGTTCACCAAGGGTGAGCGCGTCGAAGGCGTCATCTTCAACCAGGTCAAGGGCGGCTTCACCGTCGACCTCGACGGCGCCGTGGCCTTCCTGCCGCGCAGCCAGGTCGATATCCGCCCGATCCGCGATGTCTCTCCGCTGATGCACAACCCGCAGCCCTTCGAGATCCTCAAGATGGATCGCCGCCGCGGCAACATCGTGGTGTCGCGCCGCACCGTGCTCGAGGAAAGCCGCGCCGAACAGCGTTCGGAAATCGTGCAGAACCTCGAAGAAGGCCAGGTTGTCGAAGGCGTCGTCAAGAACATCACCGATTACGGTGCGTTCGTCGACCTCGGCGGCATCGATGGCCTGCTGCATGTCACCGACATGGCATGGCGCCGCGTCAACCACCCGACCGAGATCCTCAACATCGGTCAGACGGTCAAGGTGCAGATCATCCGCATCAACCAGGAAACCCACCGCATCTCGCTCGGCATGAAGCAGCTCGAGAGCGATCCGTGGTCCGAGATCGGCACCAAGTTCCCGATCGGCAAGAAGATCAAGGGTACCGTCACCAACATCACCGACTACGGCGCGTTCGTCGAGCTGGAGCCGGGCATCGAAGGCCTCATCCACGTTTCGGAAATGTCGTGGACCAAGAAGAACGTGCACCCCGGCAAGATCCTGTCGACGACACAGGAAGTCGACGTTGTCGTGCTCGAGGTCGATCCGGCCAAGCGCCGCATCTCGCTCGGCCTCAAGCAGACGCTGGAAAACCCGTGGCAGGCTTTTGCCGCGAGCCATCCGGTCGGCAGCCAGGTCGAGGGCGAGGTCAAGAACAAGACCGAGTTCGGCCTGTTCATCGGCCTCGAAGGCGACGTGGACGGCATGGTGCACCTTTCCGACCTCGACTGGACCCGTCCGGGCGAGCAGGTCATCGAAGAGTACAATCGCGGCGACATGGTCAAGGCGCAGGTGCTCGACGTCGACATCGACAAGGAGCGCATCTCGCTCGGCATCAAGCAGCTGGCCAAGGATACGGTCGGCGAAGCCGCGACTTCAGGCGAACTGCGCAAGAACGCTGTCGTCACCTGCGAAGTCACCGGCATCAAGGATGGCGGTCTGGAAGTGCGGCTGGTCGACAGCGGCATCGAGACCTTCATCAAGCGCAACGACCTCAGCCGTGACCGTGACGAGCAGCGCCCCGAGCGCTTCTCGGTCGGCCAGAAGCTGGACGCCCGCGTCATCGCCTTCGACAAGAAGACCCGCAAGCTGCAGGTCTCGATCAAGGCGCTGGAAATCGCCGAAGAGAAGGAAGCCGTCGCACAGTACGGCTCGACCGACTCCGGCGCTTCGCTGGGCGACATCCTTGGCGCCGCGCTGAAGAAGCAGGGCAGCTAAGCCGCTTCGCGCGCAGCGCGTAAGTCGCTTCGCGCAAGCGTAAACCTCGGCTGCGCCTCACGCGCGGCTTGAACAAGAAGACCCGCGGGCCGCAAGGCTCGCGGGTTTTTTCATGCTCGGCGACGCGGTTGGCACAAGACAAAGACGGCGGAACCCCTTCAATTCCGCATGCGCGGCTGTAGGCTCGGCTGTCGTTGCAGACGTAAACACGGAAGTCCGGCCCTTCGGGCAACAGGGAAGCATGCGCGATGAAGGTCGTCGAACTCTATCGCTATCCGGTCAAGAGCCTGCGCGGCCATGCCGTGCCGAGCGCCGACATCGAGACAATGGGCATGGAAGGCGACCGCCGTTGGATGGTGATCGACAAGGATGGGCAGTTCCTCACCATTCGCCAGATACCTGATATGACGACGATCGACGTCGAGCATCGCGGAACGGGCATCCTGTTGAAACATGACAGGCATGGCTCGCACTTCGTCGAGGCACCGGCTCCCGGCACCGCGCTCCGGCAAGTCAAGATCTGGAAGGATATGGTTGCCGCGCGGCCGGGCGATCCGGCCGCCGGCGCCTATCTCTCGGCTATTCTTGGCCGGCCCGTCGATCTCGTCTATTTCGACGATCCGCGAAACCGGCCGGTCGATGCGGAATTCGGCCAGCCTGGCGATTACGTCGGCTTTGCCGACGGTTTTCCGCTGCTGATCGCCACGACGGGCTCGCTGAACCATCTGAACAGCCATCTTGGCAGGCGCATCGAGATGGCGCGGTTCCGGCCAAACATCGTCGTCGACGCAGACGGCGCATGGCTCGAAGACAGCTGGAAGACGATCCGCATCGGCGCTGTCGAGTTGCGCATCGCAAAGCCCTGCTCGCGCTGCGTCATCACCACCCGAGATCCGTTGAGCGGCGAGCAGCCGGACCCGCGCGAGCCGTTGCAGACGCTTGGCAAACTCCACCGCTCCGCCAAGGGCGGCATCATCTTCGGCCAGAATGCCATTCCCAACAACGCCGGCACGATCGCCATCGGCGACGCAGTCGAGGTCGTGGAAGCGGGGGTCTCGAACCTGACGTAGTCGCAGCCCTTCTAATGCCGTGGAGGCGTCGGCGGGTCGCCATGATTGAATGGCCAACCTCCGCTGTAGATCAGGCGAGGTCGGCAAAGGCCGCCATCGGAAGCCAAACCAAATGAGCCGCTCTGCGCGGCGGAACTTCAGGCGCGGCCGTAGAGCGGCGCCAGCGTTCCGCTCATTGCCAGATTGGCCGGTGATGCCAGATAGGCGATTGCCTCGGCGGCGGCTTCGAGGCTGACCCATCTGCCGAAATCGGCGTCCGGCATGTCGGCGCGGTTGGCTGGCGTATCGAGCGTCGAGGGCGCCACCGCGTTGACCAGTATGCCTTTGTGCTTCAGCTCTTCCGCCATCGCCACGGTCATCGCCGCCACCGCCGCTTTGCTGGCGGTATAGGCGACCATGCCGGCGCCTCGGCGCGGGTCGAGCCCAGCACGCGCCGTGACATTGACGATGCGGCCTGCAGTGGCCGAGCCAAGCATGGAGCGCACCGCCGCGCGGCAGCACAGAAAGGCGGTGCGGGCGTTGGTGTCCATCATTTCGGCAAAGGATGCGGATTCGATTTTCTCGACGGGGGCCATGGCAAAGCCGCCGGCCAGATGGATGGAGGCCCACAATTCGGGAACGCTGTCATAGAAGGCATCGACCTTGGCAGGATCGGCGAGATCGACATTATGCGCCAGCCGGACGCGATCATGGGCCGCGAAGGGGAAATGCGTGGGGGCCGACGCGTGGGCATTGGGCACATGGCAGATCGCGCCGTCCGCCAGCAATTTGCCGACGACCGCGGCACCCAGCGCCCCGGTGCCACCGGTCACCACGATATGCTTGCCCTGAACTGTTTCCGTCATCCTGGACGCTCCTGTCGTTTCTTATATTATGTCGCTTGTCGTGCCGCGCCGACGCAGAGCGTCGCGCCTTTTGCACGATCACTCAACCGACATCTCGACATGGCAGTTGTTGCGTCTTTGCATCGCTCGAAGCCGCCGACCGCCCCTTCCGACCCCCGCGCATGGACGTACGGCGCGCGGCCAGGCGTCAGTCGATGGTGATTTCGAGGACGTGCGGCAGTCTGGTTGCGCGTGCGCGTTTGAGCGCATCGGCGAGACCGGCAGTACCGGCAAGCCGCTCGGCTGATATGCCGTAGGCCTCGGCCAGCTTGCAGAAATCCGGCGGCGCCGGGGACACGCCGACCGGCTCGACGCCGACATCGAGCATCGACGTTTCGATCTCGCGATAGCCTCTGTTGTTCCAGACGACGAAGATGACCGGTGCGGGTGCATCGAGCGCCGCGCCTAGCTCCGGCAAGGTGAACTGGAAGCCGCCGTCGCCGGTCAGGCAAACCACCGGCACGCCGGGCATGGCGAGCGCTGCGCCGATCGCCGCCGGCGGCCCGTAGCCGAGCGCGCCGAAACCGGTGGCGGCGTTGAACCAGCCGCCTGGCCGGTCATGGTCGTAATAGAGATTGGCGGCGTAGATCGGCTGCGTGGAATCGCCGACGATGATTGCGCCCGGCAGTGCGTCGCGGATGGTTTCCACCGCACGCACCTGCGCGGCATAGGCCGGGCTGAGCTCGGCAAAGGCCGCCTTCCTCGACGCGGCTGCGCGGCTCTCGCCGTTCTTCGCCGCGGCATGATCAGGGTGGAGCGCGCCAAGCAGTGCGCCAAGCGCCTCCGCGCAATCGGCCTGGATGCCGACGCTCACCGGGCGGCGGGCGAGCTGGTCGGCGCCGATATCGATGCGGATCAGGTTGGCGGGCAGCACGAAGCCGCCGTCGCTGTAACCGTCATAGTCGGTCGGGCCGAATTCGGTGCCGGCAGCGATGACCAGATCGGCGTCTGCCATCAGCGCACGCACCGCCTTCAGGCTGGGGCTGGCCGGCACGCAAAGCGGATGCGCGTGCAGCAGACCGCGCGCATTGGCGGTCTGGACGACAGGTGCGCCGAGCCGCTCGGCCAGGCGCTGCAGTGGCTGTTCGGCGCGCTTGGCGCCGCCACCGGCAAGGATCAGCGGCCGGCGCGCGGCTGCGATCAGTTTGGCTGCCTCGGCAATGGCTGCGCCATCCGGCGCCGGCGGCGCCGCATTGGTGAGCGAAGCAGCGATGCCGTCGGCCGGTTTGACCATGACGTCGGTCGGGATCTCGATATGGACGGGGCCCGGCCGCGACGACGAAAACAGCGCGAAGGCCCGCGCCAAAGCGCCCGGCAATTCGCTGGCCTCGGTGACACGCTGCGAAAACAGCGCCACTTTCTCCATCATGCCGCGCTGGTCCGGCAGCTCATGCAGGAAGCCCAGCCCCTTTCCCAGCGTCGGCATCGCGTTGACGCCCGAAATCACCAGCATCGGCACCGAATCGGCGCGCGCCTGGCCCATTGCGGTGATGGTGTTGGTCAGCCCCGGTCCGGTGATGACAAAGGCAACGCCCGCCCGGCCGCTGGCGCGGGCATAGCCGTCGGCCATGAAGCCGGCGCCCTGTTCGTGACGCGGCGTGACATGGCGTATCTTTGAACGCGCCAGCCCGCGGTAAAGCTCGACAGTGTGGACGCCAGGAATGCCGAAAACGGTGTCGACGCCATGCGCTTCGAGCAGCGTGATCAGCGCTTCGCCGATGGTGGTCATGGCTTCTCTCCCTTTTGCGGCGCGAGGCCGAGCTCGGCCTCTATGGCTTTGACGCCGATCGCCGCCAATTCGCCAGGCGAGAACATCTCTGCGGCCAGACAGCCTTCGATCCAGAGCCCGTCGATGATCGCGTTGATGGCAATGGCATGGCGGCGCAGTTCATCTGCGTTTGGCCTGCGCTGCTCGGCGCCGAGCACTTCGGCAACGACTGCTTCCACCTCGTTGCGAAAGCCGAGATAGCCTTCGCGGTGGGCGCGAGCCAGGCTCGGATCCGCGCCGGCGCGGCCGATGAAGGTTGCCCACAGCGAAAACACGCGTGCATCGATGATCGGCGCGTTGAGGTTGGCAGTAACGAAGGCCGCAAGGCGCTGGCGCGGCGAGGCGTTTTCCATGAGCAATGCCGCCTTCGCCTGCTCGATCATGCGGCCCATCAGCGCCGCGTAGGCTTCCTGCAGCAAGTCTTCCTTGCCGGGGAAATAGTGCCGGATCAGCCCGGCGGTGACGCCGGCGCGCAATGCGATGGTGCGCAGGCTGGCGCCCTCCAGCCCATGTTCGGCCACGCTGTCCAGGGTCGCGTCGATCAGATCCTGCCGCCGCCGCTCCTCGCCCTCGCGGCGGAACTTGCGGCGCTCATTCATTGCCGCAGGATGGGCCGCGTCAGGCATGTCGGCCCACCTTCGCAGGCGATGCAGAGCGCATCCGCCTCGAAGATTTGAACCGTGCAGCCGGCGGCTTCCATCGCGGCCTTGGTCTTGGGAAAGCCGGCGACGGCAATGACCTTATGCGGGCTGGTCGGCAGCACGTTCAGGCTGAGGCCGTTCGAAGCGGCAAACTCTTCGGCGTCGCCTTCCACCAGCCGGATGCCGCGCGCCTTCAGCAACTGATAGAACGGCGCCGGCAAAAGCGGTGAATAGACCAGGGCCAGGTCGTCGGCCAGCGGACTGATCACCGACATCAGATGCAGGCACGCCTCCTCGCCCTGCCACAGCGGCAGATCGAAGCCGTAGACGGAAATGCCGAGCGGCGTCAGCAGGTTGGAAACCTGCTGTATGCCTTCCTGGTTGGAGCGCACCCCGCGCCCGATTACCAGCGTGTTTTTATCCAGCCATACGCAATCGCCGCCTTCGACCTGGCCGGGAGCCTCGACGCGGCCGAGGATAGGAATACCCAGGCGTGTGTAGGTTTCCTCATGCAGCGATGGCTCCCGGGCGCGCAATGGCTTGCCCATGGATAGGATCAGCGCGCCGCGGTCGGTCATCAGCGACGGGTCGTGGGTGAATACGGAATCCGACAGCCCGTCGGCCTTGTCATCGATCCATTCGATTTCGGCGCCGGAGGCCGTTACCAGTTCAGCAAGAGCCGCGTGCTGCGCCGCCGCTTTCACCGCATCGAAACCCGGGCCATAGTGCCAGGTAGCCCGGTCGGCGCCGCGCATGGCATTGGCCGCCGACCGCATCAGCACGCGCCGCAACGGCGCCGCCATGGACTGTGATCCGAAAGCGCTCATCGGTGCCCTTTTCAATGCCGTGTTCAGGGTGAAAAAAATGGAAGAAATTTCATCGGAAGCTATTTATACACTTGCACAATAAGGCCGCAAGTGCCGTAATGAGCGGGATTGACGGGCTCGCGCTGTTGGGTCCATGCTGAAGTCTGGAGTGGGCATTACAGCGTATGTTGATTAGCCGGATAGACGTTCGACGATCTGCCGTGGACCCTGTGGCAGAGGTTCCCCGGTGAGCGCGGCGGGACCCGCCGCAGTCCAATCCGGCAAGGCGCAGGACGGCGCCGCCGAAGCCATCCATGTCGAGAACCTGCACAAGAAATTCGGCCAGCTGCATGTGCTGAAAGGCGTTTCGCTGTCGGCGCGCGACGGCGAGGTGATCGCCATTATCGGCGGCTCGGGTTCCGGCAAGTCGACGCTGCTGCGCTGCATCAACTGCTTGGAAAATCCGACCAGCGGCATCATCCGCGTCAATGGCGAGGAGATCAAACTCAAGGCCGACAGCCACGGCCACACCGTGCCCGCCGACCGCCGGCAGATCGAACGCATCCGCGCCAAGCTCGGAATGGTGTTCCAGAACTTCAACCTGTGGAGCCACATGACGCTGATCGAGAACGTCATCGAGGTTCCGGTGCATGTTCTGGGCGTAAGGCGCGACGTGGCGATCAGGGAAGCCGAAAAGCTTTTGGCGCGCGTCGGCCTGGCCGAAAAGCGCGACGTCTATCCGGCCTATCTCTCGGGCGGCCAGCAGCAGCGCGCGGCGATCGCCCGCGCCCTGGCCATCAACCCGCGCGTCATGCTGTTCGACGAGCCGACCTCGGCGCTCGACCCGGAGCTGGTCGGCGAGGTGCTGAAGGTGATCGGCGACCTGGCGCGCGAGGGCCGCACCATGGTGCTGGTCACGCATGAAATGAAATTCGCCCGCGAGGTCGCGACCCATGTCGTCTACCTCTGCAACGGGCTGGTCGAGGAAGAGGGGCCGCCGGAGCAGATATTCGGCGCACCGAAATCCGAAAGGCTGAAGCAGTTCATCCGCAACATCGGCTAGGACAAGCCGGGACGGAAGAAAACCGGGAACCAACAACAAACTGGGAGTCGTGACATGAAGACTGTTCTGAAAACATTCGCCGCAGCGCTGCTGCTCGGCGTTGCCGCCATGGGCGTGGCCAAGGCCGATCCGGTCAAGATCGGTGTCGCCGCCGAGCCCTATCCGCCCTTCACCTCGCCGGACGCTTCCGGCAAATGGGTTGGCTGGGAAATCGAGTTCATCGACGCCGTCTGCGCCGAGGAGAAGCTCGACTGCGTCATCACGCCTGTCGCCTGGGACGGCATCATCCCGGCGCTGACGACCAAGAAGATCGACGTCATCGCCAGTTCGATGTCGATCACCGCCGAACGCGAGAAGACCATCGACTTCTCGGATAAGTACTACAACACGCCGACCGCCATCATCGGGCCGAAGGACCAGAAATTCGGCGCCACGCCGGACGATCTCAAGGGCAAAGTGCTCGGGGTGCAGGTGTCGACCACCCATTCGGCCTATGCCAAGAAGCATTTCGGCCCCACGGCCGCCGAGATCAAGGAATACCAGACGCAGGACGAAGCCAACAACGATCTGGCCGCAGGCCGCCTCGACGCCGTCCAGGCGGATTCGATCGCGCTCGACGCATTCCTGAAGTCGGACCAGGGCAAGGCCTGCTGCGATCTGAAGGGCATGGTGGCTCCGGACGATGAAGTGCTCGGACCGGGCGTGGGCGCCGGCGTGCGCAAGGAAGACACCGACCTTAAGGCCAAGATCAACGCCGGCATCAAGGCGATCCGCTCGAACGGCAAATATGACGAGATATCGAAGAAATACTTCGATTTCGACATTTACGGTGGTGGCGGCGCGCAGTCGAACTGACGATCCTCGCATGAGCTGAGGGGCATGGCGCCAACGCCATGCCCCTCCTGCCCGACCTTTCCCAGACATGCTTGCCGCCGGCGCTGCCGTCGGCGGTGGTTGGACCCAGCAATCCGGGGGCGACGCTGATCGACGCACTTCTTTCGGCCTCGGCGGCCGGCATCATAGAGCTCCTTTCGTACAACCCGCCAGGCTGGGGTGGTAAGCTCCTGCTCGGCCTCCTGCATTCGTTGGAAATCGCGCTTGGCGCAACCTGCCTCGGTCTTATGATCGGCACTGCCGGCGCCTTCGGCAAACTCTATGGCGGTCCCGTGGTGCGCGACCTGCTCGCAGTCTACACCACCGTCGTGCGCGCCGTGCCGGAACTGGTGCTGATTCTGCTGCTCTACTACGCCGGCACCGATTTGATAAACCAGTTGCTGGCGGCGCTCGGCTTTCAACGCCTCGATATTAGCGGGCTCGCCGCCGGCATCGCCGTGCTCGGCTTCGTCCAGGGCGCCTATTCGACCGAAGTCATCCGTGGCGCCATACTGGCGATACCGCAGGGGCAAATCGAAGCGGCGCGTGCCTACGGCATGTCGCCCGGCCTGATGCTGCGGCGCATAACGCTGCCGGCCATGCTGCCCTTCGCCATACCGGGGCTGGCCAATCTGTGGCTGATCGCCACCAAGGACACCGCTCTTCTGGCTGTCGTCGGCTTCGAAGAACTGGCGCTAGCGACGCGGCAGGCCGCCGGCGTGACCAAGGCTTACTTCACCTTCTTTTTCGCCGCCGGTCTTCTATATCTCCTGGTGTCGCTGGTTTCCAACCTCATCATCGGCCGCGTCGAAGCGCGGTCCAGGCGCGGCATGCCTTCGATCAAGGAATCCCGCTGATGGCCGGAGAAGCGATCATCATCAATGTTGCCGCGCGGACGTCGCTGTGGCTGCAGCCGCATCGCATCGTGCTGATCCTGATCGCGATCGGGCTGGTGCTGAGCGCCGCCTTCTTCATGCGCTGGGACTGGCTGCCGCAATATTATGAAATGGGGCTTCTCGGCATCTGGCGGTCGCTGTGGATCCTGGCCGTCACCTGCTTTCTCGGCTTCCTGCTCGCCGTGCCGCTCGGGCTCGCGCAGGCCGCCGGCTCTTTCTGGTTTTCCGCGCCCGCCAGGACATTCTGCACCGTCATCAGGGGCACGCCGCTGCTGATCCAGCTATGGCTGCTCTATTACGGGCTGGGCTCGCTGTTTCCGCAATTTCCCTGGATCCGCGAATCCTGGATGTGGCCGTATCTGAGGCAAGCCTGGCCTTATGGCGTGCTGGCACTGACCTTGTCCTTCGCCGGCTATGAGGGCGAAGTAATGCGCGGCGCCTTTGCCGGCGTGCCGAAGGGGCAGCTCGAGGCGGCCCGCGCTTTCGGCATGAGCCGCTGGAAGATTTTCCGCCGCATCTGGCTGCCGCAGGCCATCTACCGGGCGCTGCCGACGCTGACCGGCGAAACCGTGCTGCAGCTGAAGTCGACGCCGCTGGTGGCGACGATCAGCGTCATCGACATCTTCGCAGTCTCGTCCAAGGTCCGGCAGGACACCTACCTCACCTACGAACCCTTGCTGCTTTTGGCGCTGATCTACATGATCATCACCGGCATACTGGTGTTTGCATTCAGCAAGATCGAGGCGCGCATACCGAACAAGGTGGGCTAGGGAATAGTAAGTAGGCAGTAGTGAGTAGTCAGCATATGACCGGGAAACCGCTTGCTTTCGCTACTCCCTACTGACTACTCCCTACTCACTCACCACCAATCGGGTCCGCACCATGCAACTCTCTCTCGACCAGGCAACAGGGCTGTGCCGGATGGCGGCGCTCGGCGCCGGCGCCAATGAGGAGGCGGCGAGGTCGCTCACCGCCTCGATCATTGCCGCCGAGGCGGAAGGGCTTTCGACCGTCGGGCTGACCCATTTCATCGATTACCTCGAAGCGCTGGAAGCCGGCCGCATCGACGGCAATGCCGATCCCGTGATCACCAGGCCGGCGCTCGCCGTCTATCTCTCCGATGCGCGTGGCGGCCTCGCCCATACCGGCTTCGACCGCACCATCGACGACCTCGCCAAGGCGGCAAGGCTGTTCGGCGTCGCCATCTTCTCGCAAAAGAACGCTTATACCTGCGGCGCACTAGGCTATTTCACCGGGCGTCTGGCGCAATTGGGATTGGTCTCCTTCGCCGCCACCAACGGGCCGGCGGTGCTGGCAGGCTCGGGCTCGGTCAAGCCGGTCTATTGCACCAACCCGATGTCGTTTGCGGCACCCGCCGCTGGTGGCGCGCCGCTGGTCATCGACCAGTCGTCGAGCGCCACCGCCTTCGTCAACATCCGCAAGGCGGCCGAGGACGGCAAGAAGATCCCCGAAGGCTGGGCGCTGGACGCCAGCGGCAACCCGACCACCGATCCGGCCGCGGCCATGAAGGGCGCCATGCTGGCCTTCGGCGGCCAGCGTGGCGCCAACATCGCGCTGATGGTCGAAGTGCTGGCGGCTGGCCTGTCGGGCGCCAACTGGTCGCTCGACGCGCCATGGTTCAGCGGCGGACCGGACAGCCCCGGAACGGGCCTGTTCGTGCTCGCCGTCGAACCCAAGCTGCTCGACCCGGATTTCGAACAGCGCATGAAGGATCAGCTCGACCGGCTGCGCCGGCGCTTTGGTGTGCACGTGCCGGGCCGGGCGCGGGCCGAAGCGGCCGAAAAGGCGCAGGCGCGCGGCATCAATGCCTCCAAAGCCGTGGTGCAGCGCATTTCCGAATTCGCCGAGCGCTATTCGGGCTGAAGCAGTCCTGCGACAACGAATTTTTACGCGACCTGGCTGAACCTTTCTACCGATCGCAACGACCAACAGCTGTCCGGGTCGGGTTTGCCCGGTCGGTGTCTTCTGTCGGATGCGTCTAGGGCCCGGGCGGGCGTATGCCGTCTCAGGTTATCCGCCGCGTTGCGCTCTGTCTCGACAGTTGCGTCACCCGGAAAACCCCGCTTCGGCGGGGTTTTCTGCGTTCGTGCTCTGTGTGCTAAAACATGATGGCGGAAGTTAACTTTTGTTAACTTGACTTGCCGGAACCATCGGGCGTTTGCAAGGGATCGTCACAACAACAGGAGCTACGATGTCCGCAACCACCGACGCTTCCCGGGGCAAACTTATCGTTCCGGTGTTTGGCCGCCTGTATTCGTCGCTGTATGATGGCGCCGAAACCCTTCTGCGCGTCGTCGCCGGCGGGTTTCTCACCATTCACGGCTCGCAGAAGATCACCAACCCTTTCGGCACCGCCGAGATGGTCGAAGGCCTCGGCTTCTATCCCGGCGCGTTCTGGTCGCTGCTTTTGTCCTGCACCGAATTCTTCGGCGGCATTCTGATCGCCATCGGCCTGTTGACTCGGCCCGCAGCCTTTGCCGGTATGATCGTGCTGCTGGTCACCGTCTGGTTCCACTGGATCACTGTCGGCCAGGGCTTTTCCGGCGCTGAAAAGTCGCTTCTATGGGCGGCGATCCTGCTGTTCTTCGTTATCCGCGGCGGCAACCGCCAGTCGGTCGACGCGCGCCTCGGCAAGGCGTTCTGAAGGGTCCATAAGAGGGTGGCAGCGACGACGCGTCACCCTTTGCCTTTGGCCCAAAACGGACTATGAAACGGCTTCAGCCAAGCTTTCGAGCGCCGGAGCCAGCCATGACCGAAATCCTGCAGATCCCCAAGCTCGTGGTCGTCTTCGGCGGCTCCGGCTTCGTCGGCCGCCACGTCGTGCGGGCGCTGGCCAAGCGCGGCTACCGCATCAGGGTGGGGGTGCGCCGGCCCGATCTAGCGGGACATCTGCAGCCGCTCGGCAATGTCGGCCAGATCCAGCCGGTGCAGGCCAATGTGCGCGTGCGCTGGTCTGTCGACCGCGCCGTGCAGGGCGCCGACCATGTCATCAATCTGGTCGCCATCCCGCATGAAAGCGGCCGGCAGAAATTCAACACCGTGCACGAATTCGGCGCCCGCGCCGTCGCCGAAGCCGCACGCTCGGTCGGCGCAGGGCTCACCCACATCTCGGCGCTGGGCGCCGACCTCAACGCCGAATCCGACTATGCCCGCACCAAGGCGCTCGGCGAAAAGGCCGTCCTGGAGACGATCCCGGACGCCGTCATCTTCCGTCCGTCGATCAATTTCGGACCCGAGGACAGTTTCTTCAACCGCTTCGCCGACATGGCGCGCTATTCGCCGGTGCTGCCGCTAATCGGCGGCGGCCAGACCAAGTTCCAGCCGGTCTATGTCGGCGATGTCGCCGAAGCGGTGGCGCGTTCGGTCGAGGGCAAGATCAAGGGCGGCCAGATCTATGAACTCGGCGGGCCGCAAGTGCTCACCTTCAAGCAGTGCATGGAAGAGTTGCTCACCGTCATCGAGCGCAAGCGGCTCCTGGTCCCGGTGCCGTGGTGGATGGCCAATCTGCAGGCCTCAATCCTCGGCCTGCTGCCCAACCCGTTGCTGACCAAGGACCAGGTGCTGCTGCTGCGCCAGCCCAACATCGTGTCGGAGGAGGCCAACAAGGCCAACCGGAACCTTGCCGGCCTCGACATCCAGCCGCAGTCTATCGGCACAATCCTGCCCAGCTATCTCTGGCGCTTCCGCGCCGCAGGCCAATTCCAGCGCAAGCCCGCCGGCATCGCGTAACAAGGCGTTGCGCCGTTAAACGCGCCGCGTCACCTGCATAGGCAGGCCGCCTTGCGGCTGTGTCGTCAGTTTCTGCACCGGCCACGGCTTGGTCTCGGCCGTCACGTCGAAGCGGAAGCGCGACAGCATGATGGCCAGCGCAATGATCGCCTCCTGCATGGCGAAGCTGGCGCCGATGCAGATGCGCGGACCGGCGCCGAACGGCAGATACTGGAAGCGGTCGATCTTCTCGCGGTTTCCCGGATGGAAGCGTTCGGGCATGAAGGCGTCGGGCATGTCCCACAGTTTTCTGTGGCGGTGTACGACCCAAGGCATCACCAGTACGGCCGCGCGCTTGGGGAGCACCAGATCGTTCCAGGTCTCCGTCTCGATCGGCTCGCGGTTGATGGACGGCGCCGGCGGATAAAGCCGCAGCGCCTCCTCGAAGGCGGCGCGGGTGAACGGCATTGCGTCGAGCCATTTCGTCGGCTCGGGTTCGCGCGCCAGCACGGCATCGATCTCGCGCTCGACCTTTTCGCGCTCCCACGGCGCTTCGGCGAGGCAGTAGATCGTCCAGCCCAGCGCCCGCGCGGTGGTCTCGTGGCCGGCGCCGATGAAGGTGATGATGTTGTCCTCGACTTCCGCCCGCGTCAGCCCGTCGGGGCCTTCGGCGCGCAGCAGAAGCGTCAGGAAATCCTGCGGCGCGGTGTCGGGGTCGCGCTTCAGCCGCTCCTCGCGCATCTTGACTGTATCGGTGACGATCTTGCGGAAATACGCCATGGTCTTGCGGCCGCGGATGCGGGTCAGCCGCGGCAGCCATTCGGGCGCGCGCAACAGGTCGAGCGGATCGACACGGCCCATGGTTTCGAACAGGCGGTCGATTTCCTGCGCAAAACTGCCGGGCTCGCCCGCAATCTCGCCCGAAAACAGCGTTTCGGCCAGGATATCGTAGGTGAGCAGCGTCATGTCATGGGCGACATCGGTCATGCCGCCTTCGTCATAGCGGGCGACGAACTGCATCGTGCGGCGCAGCATCGGCTCGGCGAAGCCGAAGATATGCCGCGGCGTGAACACCGGCGCCATCGCCTTGCGCGAGCGCTTCCACACCTCGCCTTCGGCGGTCAACAGCCCGTCGCGCAAGATCGGTCGCAGGATCATCTGGCGCACCGTCGCCATCTTGTAGTTCTTGGCGTTGTCGATCAGCACGTGGCGGATAAGGCCGGGATCGTTGGCGACGATCAGATGCCCGCCGACGCCATTCGCCGAAATCCAGGGCTCGTTGTAGGTGTGCTCGCCCCACAGTTCGAGCGGATTGCGGTAGACGATCCGCATCATCTCCAGCGTCGAAGGCGGCGTCGTGCGCGGCTTGGGCGCTGGCGGCACGAAGGGGACGGGCTGCGTGTCCATGAGGTGCTCCGCTGATAGCTCAGATGTAGTGGCTGGCAATCCGGGCGTCCATGTGACCGAACGGCAAACTGAAACGCTGCAGCGCCCGGTGTGCCCGACAGACGGTGTGTTCATCGGATCGTGACCGCCGGTGAAACGGTTGCGGCTTGTCCGGTTGGACACTCTGCCATAGGTGACAGTTACCAACAGCTACTGCCAATCGCCCAGGAGAGTCCGCTTGAAGCACAAGCTGAACATCATAATCGGCAGCACGCGGCCGGGCCGCGCCGGGCCGGTCTTCGCCCACTGGCTGGAGGATTTTGCCCGCGAGCACGGCAAATTCGAACCGGTGCTGACCGACATTGCCACGTTCCATCTGCCGGTTCTGGACGAGCCGCATCACCCCAGGCTCGGCAATTACCAGAACGACCACACCAAAGCCTGGTCGAAGGTCATTGATGCCGCCGACGCCTTCGTGTTCGTTGCGCCGGAGTACAATTATTTCGTGGCGCCTGCGATCGTCAACGCCATCGACTACCTTGCGCGCGAATGGAAATACAAGCCAGCCGCCATCTTCAGCTATGGCGGCGTTTCCGGAGGCCTGCGCGCCGCGCAGGCGCTGAAGCCGCTGCTGACCGCGGTGGGCGTCATGCCCATCTCGGAAGGCGTCGCGCTGCCGATGTATCAGAAACTGCTGGAGAGCGACGGCTCCTTCCAGGCTAGTGAGCAGGTAGAGGGTGGGACCAAGACCATGCTGGACGAGCTCTCGCGCTGGAGCGGGGCGCTGAAGCCGATGCGGGCTACGTAACGCAGCCGGCCCCGGCTTGCTCATGCCATAAAGAGGTGGAATGGTCGGCAGGTGACTGAGCCGGGGGCGGTTCGATTTGCGCCTGTTGTTTGCCTTGCTGTTGATGCTTGCGACCACCGCCACAGCGGTGGCGGAGCGGCGCGTGGCGTTGGTCATTGCCGAGGACGACTACCGGCTGGTGCGGCCGCTGGCCAATCCTGTCAATGACGGCGAGGTGATGGAAGTGGCGCTGAAGAAGCTCGGCTTCGAGGTCGTGGTCGAGACCAATCGTGATCTCAGGCGCATGCGCCGGGCTCTCGACGATTTTCGCGAGGACGCCATGGGCGCCGACGTGGCGCTGGTGTATTTCTCCGGCCATGGCGTCGAAATCTCCGGCGACAACCGTCTTCTGCCGGTCGATGCCGATGCCTCCTCGCTCGACCAGCTGGAGAAGACCAGCCTGCCGCTGGAGGAAGTGCGCGATGCGGTTGCCGCCACGGCGAAGGTCGGGCTGATCGTGCTCGACGCCTGCCGCAGCGATCCGTTCACAGGCGGCAACGGCGACGGGCGTGGCGCCACATCGCTGATCAAGGACCTTGTGGACAAGATCAAGCCGGGCCTCGGACGCGTCGGCAAGGCGGAAAACATCCTGTTCGCCTTTTCGGCGGCGCCCGGCGAGACGGCTGCCGACGGTACCGGTGCGAATTCGCCCTTTACAGCGGCGCTGATCAAATACCTCGGCACCGACGGGCTCGAAATCCGCTCGGTGCTGACGCTGGTGCAGCAGGAGGTCTACGACCTTTCGCGCGGAAAACAGCTGCCCTACGTCGAAAGCGGGCTGCCGAAGCTGTTCTTCGCCTCGGCGGCCAAGGAACAACTGCCGGAGCGCGAGCGGCTGTTGCTTGCCATGGCCGATGTGACGCCGGAAATGCGCGGCGCGGTCGAACGGGTCGCCAGCGATGCCGACATGCCGCTGGCGCCGCTCTATGGCGCGCTGATCAGTTCCGACACCAGCCATCTCTCCGGCGAAAGCCTGGACGCCAAGCTGCGCGAGGCGGCCGACGCCTTCGTCAAGGTGCGCGGCGAGATGAAGACGCTGGCCGCCGACGACCCGCAGGTGACCGAACTGCGCCGCCAGGCCGAGGAACAGTTGGCGCTCGGCGCTTTCGATGGCGCACGCGTGATCCTCGCCAAGGCCGCCGACGTCGACAATGTCTCGCGCCAGGCGTTGAAGGCCAATTTCGTCAGCCGCACCCTGTCCGAAGCCGCGACGCGATTTCTCTCGGGCGGCGCGGCGCGTGCCACCCTGGACTATGCAACCGCCATCAAGGACTATGAAACGGTGCTGGCGCTCTATGGCGAAGCCGGGCAGACCTCGCTCAGCCTGGAACAGGCCGACCGCCAAAGCCGCACGCTGGAAGAGCTCGGCATCCTCTACACAACGGTCGGCAACACCGACGCCGCCGGCCGCGCCTTTGCGGCGCTGGTCGCCAATCTTGAGCAGCGAGCGCGCCAGGAAACCGATCCGAGCGTCAAGCGCGACCTGGCCATCGGCCATATCAAGTTCGCCAACATCAAGATGGCGCAAGGCGATCTGCCGGCCTCCCTGCAAAACTATGAGGCGGCCAGGGACATGTTGCAGGGCCTGACCACAGACGTGCCGGACAAGAAGGACTGGCTCGGCGATCTCGCCATGGCCCATGATAAGATCGGCAATGTGCTGGCCACGCAGGGCGATGTGGGTGCGGCAGCCCAGGCCTACCAGCAAAGCCTGTCCATCAAGCAGCAATTGGCCGATGCCGAGCCGAACAGCGTCTATCTGCTGCGCGACCTGACCATTACCTACGACGAAATCGGCGGTCTTGCCCGCACCGCCGGCCAGCTGGATGGCGCCCAGACTGCATTCGAAGAGAGCCTGAGAATTCGGCTGGCGCTGGCGCAGAACAACCCCGACGACCCCAGGCATCAGCGCGCCGTCTCCGTCAGCTACACCAGGATCGGCGACGTCCTGCGCGAGCGTGGCGACGCTGCGGGCGCGCTCGACGCCTACAACAAGAGCCAAATAATCGCCGAAGCGCTGGTGCGCCGCGACTCAAACGACACCGATTTGAAGCGCGACCTGTCGGTCGGTTACGCCAAGATCGGCAATGCTTACGGCGACCAGAAGGACTGGCCACTCGCGTTGGAGGCCTACCAGCAGGCGCTGGCCACGGCGCGAGACCTTGCCGCCAGCGACCCAGGCAACACCGATTGGCAGCGCGACCTGTCAGTCTGTCTGGAAAAAATTGCCGGCGTGTTTGATGCCCAGGGCGATATCGCCGGTGCTTTGCAGAACTACCAGGACAGTCTCGTCATTGCCGACCGGTTGGCAAAGCTCGACCCGGGCAATTCCGATTGGCAGCGCGACCTGTCGATCACGTTCGAGGAAATAGGCCTGCTGGAGACCAAGCAGCGCCACTATGAGGGCTCGAAGAAGGCCTTCGAAGCCAGCCTGGCCATCCGCCAGCGGTTGGCCCTGTCCGATCCGGACAATGCGATCTGGCAATTCGATCTGGTACAGGCCTACATCAACTATGCCTATGTGGCGAAGAATCCGAAGGCTGTGTTGTCGCAGGCGCTAGACCTGACGCTGGAGCTTGACCGCACAGGCAAACTGGCGCCGAGGGACAAACCCACGATCAAATATCTGCGCGGTCTTCTGGCCAAATTGAAAGCCGCGAAAAAATAGCCGGCTGCCAGCTCGGGATTCAGCCCTGAAATGCCCGCAAACCTTGGAAAAACCGCCTTTTGCGCCTATATCTAGGACATCAAAGCGGCGTGATTCGAAGCCATTTTTTCGCGCTGAGCATGCGGCATCAATCAGACAGGTTTTCATGAGCGATCAAAGCGACAACGCCAACGGCGCTGAGGCCGAATACGGCGCCGATTCCATCAAGGTTTTGAAGGGGTTGGACGCTGTCCGCAAGCGGCCGGGCATGTATATCGGCGATACCGACGACGGCTCGGGCCTGCATCACATGGTCTATGAGGTGGTCGACAACGCCATCGACGAGGCGCTGGCCGGCCATGCCGACCTCGTCACGGTGACGCTTAATCCCGACGGTTCGGTCACCGTTATCGACAATGGCCGCGGGATTCCGACCGATATTCACACTGGCGAAGGCATTTCGGCGGCCGAAGTGATCATGACGCAGCTGCATGCGGGCGGCAAATTCGACCAGAATTCCTACAAGGTGTCTGGCGGCCTGCACGGCGTCGGCGTCTCGGTGGTCAACGCGTTGTCGGCCTGGCTGAAGCTGAAAATCCGCCGCAACGGCCAGATTTTCGAGATGAGCTTCACGCATGGCAATGCCGATGCGCCGCTCAAGGCCACCGGCAGCTATGAGCAGAACAAGCAGCCCGGCACCTATGAGGGCCGCAGCGGTTCCGAGATCACCTTCTTTCCGTCGTCCGAAACCTTCACCATGGTCGAATTCGACTTCGGCACGCTGGAGCATCGGCTGCGCGAGCTCGCCTTCCTGAATTCCGGCGTACGCATCATTTTGACCGATGCCCGCCATGCCGATCTCGTGCGCCACGAACTGCACTATGATGGCGGCCTGGAAGAGTTCGTCAAATATCTCGACCGGGTCAAGAAGCCGCTGATCGACAAGCCGATCGCCATCAAGGCCGAGCGCGACGGCATCACCGTCGAAGTGGCGATGTGGTGGAACGACAGCTACCACGAGAACGTGCTGGCCTTCACCAACAACATCCCGCAGCGCGATGGCGGCACCCATCTGGCCGGCTTCCGTGGCGCGCTGACGCGCCAGATCACCGGCTATGGCGAATCGTCGGGCCTGACCAAGAAGGAAAAGGTGGCGCTGATCGGCGACGACTGCCGCGAAGGCCTGACGGCGGTGCTGTCGGTCAAGGTTCCCGACCCGAAATTCTCCTCGCAGACCAAGGACAAGCTGGTCTCGTCGGAAGTCCGCCCGGTGGTCGAAGGCCTGGTCAACGAGGCGCTTGGCACCTGGCTGGAAGAACACCCCAGCGAGGGCAAGGTGGTTATCGACAAGGTGATCCAGGCGGCCGCGGCGCGTGAAGCCGCGCGCAAGGCCCGCGACATCACCCGCAAAAGCTCGCTCGGCGTCACCTCGCTGCCTGGCAAGCTCGCCGACTGCCAGGAGCGCGACCCGGCGAAATCCGAAATCTTCATCGTTGAGGGTGATTCCGCCGGCGGCTCGGCCAAGGGCGGCCGTTCGCGCCAGAACCAGGCGATCCTGCCGTTGCGCGGCAAGATCCTCAATGTCGAGCGCGCCCGCTTCGACCGCATGCTCGGCTCCGAGATGATCGGCACGCTGATCACCGCGCTCGGCACCTCGATCGGCAAGGACGAGTTCAACGCCGACAAATTGCGCTACCACAAGATCATCCTGATGACCGACGCCGACGTCGACGGCGCCCATATCAGGACCTTGCTGCTCACCTTCTTCTTCCGCCAGATGCCGGAGCTGATCGAGCGCGGCCATCTCTACATCGCCCAGCCGCCGCTCTACAAAGTGACGCGCGGAAAAAGCTCGCAATACATCAAGGACGAGAGCGCCTTCGAGGAATTCCTGATCGGCTCCGGGCTGGAAGAGGCGTCGCTGACGCTTGCCTCCGGCGAGGCGCGGGCCGGACAGGATCTGCGCGGCTCCATCGATGACGCGCTGGCCGTGCGCCAGCTGATCAACGGGCTGCACACGCGCTACAACAGGGGCGTGGTCGAACAGGCGGCGATTGCCGGCGCGCTCAACGCCGATGTGCTCAACGACCTCGGCCGCGCCAACGCCATGGCCGAACGCGTCGCCCAGCGCCTCGACATCATCGCCGAGGACACCGAGCGCGGCTGGACCGGCCGGCTGTCGACCTCCAATGAAGGCGTCGGCGGTTATGTCTTCGAGCGCACGGTGCGCAGCGTCAAGGAATTTGCGCAGATCGACGCCGGGCTGATCAATTCGGCCGACGCACGCCAGCTCGATCGCTATGCGCCGCGCCTCACCGAGGTCTATGGCGAACCGCCGGTGCTGCGCCGCAAGGATGTATCCGAAGTCATTTCGGGGCCGCTGGCGCTGCTCAACGCGGTGTTTGCGACCGGCCGCAAGGGCCTGACCATGCAGCGCTACAAGGGCCTCGGCGAGATGAATGCCGAGCAGCTCTGGGAAACCACGCTCGACCCGAATGTGCGCTCGCTGCTGCAGGTCAAGGTGAATGACGCAACCGATGCTGACAGCTTGTTCTCGCGGCTGATGGGCGACGAGGTCGAGCCGCGGCGCGAATTCATCCAGGACAATGCGCTGTCGGTGGCCAATCTGGACATTTGATGGCTGCGCGCCCATCGCTTCGTCATCCTAGGGCGGAGCAAGGAGCTTCGCTCCTGCTTCGCCTTAGGATGACGTGGGTGAGGCCTCAGCCAATCTCCAGCGTTTGCGATGAACCGTTCTCAACGCCGCCACTCAACTCGGTTCCAGCTTTCGCCCGAGATCGACGGCGTCGCGCAGCACTTGCAGATGCGAGCGCGGCGCGGTGCCCGCCGGCAGGGCGATTTCGACGCCGTTTGCCGTCGATGACCAATAAAGCGTGTGGGTGAAGATACGGCCAAGTGAGCTGCGAAGCTCGATCTGGATGTTCTCCACACCGGGGCCGAAGTTTTCCGTCATCGGACCGGAAATCGGATCGCCTGTCGCCCAGCCATTGCCGCGGTCGTAGACGTTCGTCCAGCGCGTTGCCGCAAACACCGCGCCATGATGCACCGCGCGCTGCGCCTTGCCTTGGCTGTGTCCTTCCCGGTAAAGCACGGTGCCGCCGGGGCGCCCGTCATCGGCAATCGGCGGGCAAGCCGAGAACAGGCGCTCGGCAAGGCCACGCCTGAATTCCGCGAGATTGTAGGTCACCAGGAATTCGCTGTGGGAGAGCGGACTGCCAAGCGTGACGAAATCGCTGATCTTCCAGGGCAGCGGGTGGTCGGCGTCCTTGGTCCGAAGCTGCTGGTAGAGCGCCCATTGACCGCGCCGGAATCCGGCGAGGTCTTCAAGGTTCTTTGGCCACGCTGACCCATCAGAGCCGAGCGTTGCCTTGTCGACGGCCTCGACCGCCGCCAGTTTGGCCTTGTCGCGGACCGCTTCCAGCCTTCGCGGCCGGAACTCGGCCCACAGGATCTGCAGCAAATCATAGGCGATGATCGACCCAAGGCTGTGCGAGACCAGCACGATGCGGTCGTAAGCATCGTCCTTCATCAGCGTCTTGAGCAACGTCAGGCCTCTGTCGCGGATCAGCGCACGCTTCTCGATCGTCGCCGCCTCGGCGCGCACATAAGCGGCGACGTCACCGAAATAGGGCAGGGCGAACTGATCCACCGCCCAGATGACAAAAGAAGCGAGGGTGGTGATCATCAGGCCGGTCGTCAAGGTAACGGCCTGTTGCCAGACCGATGTTGCCAGCACGAGTGCTGCGCCCAGAATGACGATAACGATCAGAAGTGTGGCGACGTAAAGCTTGCGGGCGTCGAGCGGAATGTCGGCGGGCTTGCGCCACAACAGGTTCGTCACCCAGGCGGCCAGCCGGCCGCGCGTCGTGCCTTGCGTGATGTCGGCCCAATAAAGCTCGTAGAAATCGGTACGGCGGCCATCGACGTCGTAGGGCGTGGTGATGCGGCGCAGCTCGTGTGACTTGGTCCGGCTGTCGGGCGTGATCCAGCTCTGGTTGATCGTGGCGCCGGAAACGGCCGGATCGGGAATCTGGGCGTAGGGTGGAGCACGGGTGGGATCGCTGCTCCAGACCGCCTGGACGAATCCCCTCAGCGTACCCATCGGCCGCTGCTCGCCCATGCCATGCACGATCACCACCGCCTGGCTGGGCTGCGCCTTTTTGTAAGCCAGCGATGCGACAGTCTTGGGCATCAGCGTCTCCGTTGACGACATCCGACGGCGGGATCGCTCATGCTACCCCCGGCTCACCGAGCCAACAATACACGGCAGCCCATGTGGAACTCCGTGAACCAATCCACAGTTTCGCAGTCGTGCCTCGGGCCGCGCGGAAAATAGTTCCGTTCCCGGCAAGCAAATCATTTCATTGCTCCTCGGAACGGAAATCGCTCAGGAACATTGTGACGACATCGATCAATTTCTCGCAGGGAGGCTCTTTATGGGACGCGGTATTTTGCTCTGGTTGCTCGGTATTCCGATCCCGATCATCATTCTCATCATGCTGTTCGTACGGTAGGAGGCGTCGATGCAGTCCACCGTATCGGCTGTCGACGTATCCGCCTCAACAGAATCCTCCGCCCCGGCCGTCAGCTGGGGTCCGATCATCGCCGGCGCCTTCGCGGCCTCGACGCTGACCTTCATCCTCATGCTGCTCGGTTCGGGGCTGGGGCTGACCATGGTCTCGCCGTGGTCCGGCGCCAGTGCCTCGCTGACCACCTTCGCGGTGTCCGGCGCCATCTGGCTCATCATCGTGCAATGGCTGTCCTCCGGGGTCGGTGGCTATCTTGCCGGACGCCTGCGCACCAAATGGGTCGGCATCCACACCGACGAGGTCTATTTCCGTGACACCGCGCACGGCCTCCTCGCCTGGGCGCTGGCGACATTGCTGGTCGTCGGCATTCTCGGGTCGGCGCTGTCGGCAGTGCTTGGTTCAGGCGTGCAGGCGGCTTCTACTGTTGCCTCGGGCGCCGCCATGGGTGCTTCGGCCGGCGCGTCCGCCAATGCCGGCAGCGCACCGACCGACAATGCGACATCCTATCTCGTGGATACGCTGTTCCGTCCGGCTGATGCCGCCAGGCTCGCGGCGGCCAATCCGGACAGCGATGCGGCTGCGGCCGGGCAGGCTTCGCGCATCCTCATCGCCAGTGCGGCGGCAGGCGAAATTTCGGCTGACGACAAGACCTATCTGTCGCAGCTCGTCGCCGCCCGCACCGGGCTTTCCGAGGCTGACGCCAAGGCGCGTGTCGACGCCTTGGTGGCCAGGGTCGAGGACGCCAAGGTCAAGGCCAAGCAGGCCGCCGACGCCGCCCGGAAAGGCAGCGCCACCTTCGCACTGCTTGGCGCCCTGTCGCTGGTTATCGGCGCCTTCATCGCCAGCGCTGCGGCAGCACTGGGCGGCAGGCAGCGCGACGACGAGGAAGCGGTTTTCCTGACCAGCCGCTGAACCGGTCTTCAACATAAAAAGCCCGGTCGAACCGGGCTTTTTTTGTTTCCGATGATGGACCGACAACCTTCCAGTGGAAAGTTGCGGCGGGATCAGTGATCCATGGCCTTGACGATTTCCTCGGTCATCTTCTTGGCGTCGCCGAGCAGCATCATGGTGCCGTCCTTGTAGAACAGCGTGTTGTCGATGCCGGCGTAGCCCGAGCCGAGCGAGCGCTTGACGAACAGGCAGGTGCGGGCCTTGTCGACGTCGAGGATCGGCATACCGTAGATCGGCGACGACTTGTCGTCGCGCGCGGACGGATTGGTGACGTCATTGGCGCCGATGACATAGGCGACATCGGCCTGCGCGAACTCGGAGTTGATGTCTTCCAGTTCGAACACTTCGTCATAGGGAACATTGGCTTCGGCGAGCAGCACGTTCATGTGGCCGGGCATGCGGCCGGCCACGGGGTGGATGGCGTATTTGACGTCCACGCCATTGGCCTTGAGCTTGTCGGCCATTTCGCGCAGCGCGTGCTGGGCCTGGGCGACCGCCATGCCGTAGCCCGGCACGATGATGACCTTCTGTGCGTTCATCATCAGATAGGCGGCGTCGTCGGCCGAGCCCTGCTTGACCGTGCGTTCGATGCCGTCATCGGCAACCGCCGCGGTCTCGCCGCCGAAGCCGCCGAGGATGACCGAGATGAACGACCGGTTCATGCCCTTGCACATGATGTAGGACAGGATGGCGCCGGACGAGCCGACCAGAGCGCCGGTGATGATCAGCGCCAGATTGCCAAGCGTGAAGCCGAGTGCGGCCGCCGCCCAGCCGGAATAGGAATTCAGCATCGAGACGACGACCGGCATGTCGGCGCCGCCGATCGGGATGATCAAGAGGACGCCGAGCGCCAGCGACGCCGCGACGATGAGCCAGAACACCAGCTTGGCCTCGGTGGTGACCAGAAGCACGATCAGCACGATCAGCGCGATGCCGAGGACCGCGTTGATGATGTGACGGCCGCCGATCATGATCGGCTTGCCCGACATGCGGCCATCGAGCTTGAGGAAGGCGATGACGGAGCCGGTGAAAGTGATGGCGCCGATGGCAACGCCAAGGCTCATCTCGATCAGCGCCTGGGCGTGGATGTCGCCATTCGTGCCGATGCCGAAACTTTCCGGCGCGTAGATGGCGGCTGCCGCTACCATGACGGCGGCAAGGCCGACCAGCGAGTGGAAGGCGGCGACCAGCTGCGGCATCGACGTCATGGCGATGCGGCGCGCTGTAACGGCGCCGACGCCGCCGCCGATGGCCAGACCAAGCACGATCAGGCCGAAGCGCCCGGCGGACGGAGTCGCCAGCGCCAGCGTGGTGGCAACGGCAATGCCCATGCCGATCATGCCGTAGAGATTGCCTTGGCGGCTGGTGGTCGGATGCGACAGGCCGCGCAGCGCCATGATGAACAGGACGCCGGAGACCAGGTAGAGGAAGGACGCGAAGTTGGCGTTCATGGCTCTCTACCGGTCCTTCTTCTTGTACATGGCCAGCATGCGCTGGGTGACCAGGAAGCCGCCAAAGATGTTGACCGAGACCAGCATCAGCGCGACGAAGCCGAAGCCGGTGGCAATGCCGGAGGCCGAGATGCCGACGGCCAGCAGCGCGCCGACGACGATGACCGAGGAGATGGCGTTGGTGACCGCCATCAGCGGCGTGTGCAGCGCCGGCGTCACCGACCAGACGACGTAGTATCCGACGAAGATCGCAAGTACGAAGATGGCGAAGCGGAAGACGAAGGGATCGATGGCGCCGCCGGACAGTGCGTGCGCGGCATCGCCCGCCGCATCGGCGCCACCGGGCGCATTGGCCAGGTTCTGCACAGCCAGCCGGACGGCGGCACTTGCCTGGTCAAGCTGATCGAGGGCTTTCTGCAAGGTCTGATCCATCACGCGATCCCCTTCGGCTTGGCGGCGGACTTGCCGGCAGTGGCTTTGTCGGACGCCTTTTTCGGTGCAGCCTTCTTCGGCGTGGCATCAGCCACCATGGTCTCCGCCGGAATGGCCGCCGGTTCGACATGGGGCTGTTCCGCCGCCTTGGCGAAGGCCGGATGCACCACGCGGCCAGCGTCGGTCAGCATCGTCGCCTTGACCAGATCGTCTTCGCGGTTGATGGCGAGCGTCTTGCTGGTCTTGTCGACCAGCGTCTCGAGGAAGGCGAACAGGTTCCTGGCGTAGAGCAGCGAGGCCGATGCGGCGACGCGGCCGGGCACGTTGAGGTGGCCGACGATTTTCACGCCATTGGCCGTGGTCACCACCTGGCCTGCAACTGCGCCTTCGACATTGCCGCCGCGCTCGACGGCGAGGTCGACGATCACCGAGCCCGGCTTCATCGAGGCGACCATCGCCGCCGACACCAGCTTCGGCGCCGGACGGCCGGGGATCAGCGCCGTGGTGATGACGATGTCCTGCTTGGCTATGTGCTCAGCGGTGAGCGCTGCCTGCTTGGCCTGGTACTCCTTCGACATTTCCTTGGCGTAGCCGCCGGCGGTCTCGGCCGCCTTGAACTCCTCGTCCTCGACGGCGAGGAACTTTGCGCCGAGCGACGCCACCTGTTCCTTGGCGGCGGGACGAACGTCGGTGGCGGTGACGACGGCGCCGAGACGGCGCGCCGTGGCGATCGCCTGCAGGCCGGCAACGCCGACGCCCATAATGAAGATCTTCGCCGCCGGCACCGTGCCGGCCGCCGTCATCATCATCGGCAGCGCGCGGTCATACTCCGATGCGCCGTCGATCACGGCCTGGTAGCCGGCGAGATTGGCCTGCGACGACAGCACGTCCATCGACTGGGCGCGGGTGATGCGCGGCATGAATTCCATCGAGAAGGCGGTGACCCCAGCCTCGGCAAGCGCCGCGACCGCGGCATCATTGCCGTAGGGATCCATGATGGCGATGACCGCCGCACCCGATTTGTAGCCCTTCAGCTCGGCGTCGGTCGGCCGGCGCACCTTCAGCACCACATCCGCCCGGCTCGCATTCGAAGCCTTGCCGATCGCGGCACCCGCCTTGGCGAACTCCTCATCGGGGATGCGCGACCTGGTGCCGGCGCCCGTCTCGACGGTGACGTCGAAGCCCAGCGCCGCCAGCCGCTTCACGGTATCGGGCGAGGCCGCGACACGAGGCTCGCTGGCATCGAGCTCGCGAGGGATGAAAACCGTCTGTCCCACCGCATGATCCTTTCGGCTGGAACCTGTTTGCGCAAGAGTGCGGCTTTGCGAAAGAGTGCGGCCGGATGTCCGGCTACGCCCTTGGCAAGGGTCTGAAGAGACTATCGGAGAATGAAGGCGCCGAGGGCGAGGATCAGCACGAACAGGATGGTCGCGGAGAAGAAGCCGCCTGCGAAGAAGCCGAAAGCCATGGCCAGGAGCAGGGCGCCGCAGAACAGCGAGCCGTATTTGGCCAGCGCCAGAAAGCCATGATAGGTGCGGTCATGTTCGGCATAGTCCATCTTCGCGCCCAGTTCGACAGGACCGGTCGGCGTGTGATCAGCCATAGGAATACCCCTTCGAAGACATCTTTGAGGCACATAGCGAAAAGCCGGGCCAAGAGCAATGGCGCTATTGCCGCACGACCAGTGACAACAGCCTCAAAGGAATGTTGAAAGCCGGCGATAGGGCTTGTCGCCGGCCTAACGTCGAACGTTGAGGGTTTTGCGTTTTAACCGGCCAGATGCGGAAAGAGCCCGAGCAGCCCAATGACGATCAGATAGAGCGCGACGATGTAGTTGAGCAGCCGCGGCATCACCAGGATCAGCACGCCGGCAATCAGCGAGATCAGCGGGGTCAGTGCTAGCTCGGGAATATGCATGTCGGTTCCTTTCTATGGCCGCGTCGGCGTCATCCAGAACGCGGAAGCGGCGGGAAAGCTCCAGAGTTCGCGTGCCGAATTACGCAGGCTTCAGTGGTGTCAGGCGGCTTCGCGGAAAAACTTGGCGGTGGGCAGGATGGTTAGCGGTGCGAGTTCGCCGCTCTTGGGGCGTTGGAAGAGCATGCGCTGCTCGAACGCCGTGGAGTTGAAGAACGGGAAGCGATCCAGCGTCGCCTGCATGTTTTCGGAGCACTTCGACTGGAACAGATGCACGGGAACGGTGAGACCGGGATAGATGCGCGGGGGCACCGCCTGCTCGGAACGGAAGATGCGATGATAGAAGCCGGCATGCTCTTCCTTGACCGCCGTCAGGCAATATGTCGGTTTGAAGTGGCTGCAAGCTACGACCGCAAGCCTGAGCGTCACGTAGGGCAGCACGCGCAGGCTGGTCGACCACTCGATATCGGCAGCGAAACGGCTTGGATCGACGAACGTCTCGCCAACTGCCAGCCGCCGCGCCAGCGTGTCGCCGAACACGGCGGTGCTGGGGGAAACAGGGTATTTCGCGCAGGCGTAGTGGATTCTGATGGTGCTGACCAGAACACCATCGAAGAACACGCCAAATCGGTAGGAATTGCGCAGATCGTCGAAGTCGTCCTTTACCATACGCGAGGCATCGGGCTTCACCATGCCAGCGTGAAGGTAGGATTTGTAGCGAAGTCGATAGATGGCTTCCAAATCCTCGGCACCGTCGCAAAGGCGATACTCGACGTGCTCCAGGACGTCCATGATATGACGAGAAAACACCGAAGGAGACTGAGCGGTGGCCCTAGAAGCCACCAGAGGCATACCTGCTAGCTGAGTTTCCATTGTTACCCTCGTGCCGTCGCAACTAAACCATACCGGACGACCGAATGAACAAGAAGATGAAACTCTAATCGTCTGTGTTTACCGAATATTAACGTTAACAATAGGTTAACGTTTTGGCAATTCACAGCTTTTTTGACGGCTTTCAAGCGCGATTTAAAGGTTGGGCTTCATGTGGTCGCGAGTTTGGCGACGGGCCGCAATTCCGCGGCGAAGGGCCAGGTCACATTGGACATCGTTTCGATGCCGGACGCGCTGAGAGCTGCGCCGAAGAGGAAGCCCTGGACGAGGTCGGGTTTCACCGAATGCACCAGGATCTTCAGCTGTTCGAACGTTTCCACACCTTCGATGGTGACGGTCAGCCCGAGCACGCGGGTCAGGTCGACGATGCCCTTCAACAAGTCGAGCGAACGCTTGTTCTGGGTCACGTCCATCAGGAACGAACGGTCGATCTTGATCTTGTCGAGCGGCAGCTTGTGGAGGTAGCTCAGGCTTGAATAGCCGGTGCCGAAATCGTCGAGCGCGATGCGCACGCCAAGCTGCTTCAGTTCCTCGATATACTGGCGCGTCAGCGATTTGTCGTCGAGCAGCGCGGTTTCGGTGACTTCGATCTCGAGGCGGCCGGCGGCGAGCCCCGAAGTGGCAAGCGCGTCGCGAACCTTCTGGACGACGTCGCGGCTGCGGAAATCCTTGGCCGAAAGGTTGACCGAGACGCTGGTCTGTGCGGGCCATTTGGCGCATTCGGCGCAGGCCGCCGCGAGCACGAAGGTGCTGATCTCGGAAATGATGCCCATTTCTTCGGCCAGCGGAATGAAGACGCTGGGCGAAACCGGCCCAAGGTCGGGATGATCCCAGCGGCACAGCGCCTCGCAGCTGGCGATGCGCATGGTGTTCATCGCCACGATGGGCTGATAGACCACCCGCAAGGCCTTGCCTTCGACCGCCGTGCGCAGGTCGGCCTTCATCATCTGGCGGTTGCGGAACGCCGCATCCATCGCCGCCTCGAACAGTCGCCAGTTGTTCTTGCCGAGTTCCTTGGCCTTGTAGAGCGCCAGATCCGCCTTGACGATCATGGCGTCGACATCGGTGTCCTCGACCCTGGACAGCACGGCGCCCGCGCTTGCCTGGATGCGCAGGCTGTGACCAGCGACATCGACTTCGCCCTGCAGATCGGCAAAGATCTGGTCGAGCAGGCCGGTCAGATGGCTTTCATCCTCGACGCGGTCGAAGAAGATCATGAACTCGTCGCCGCCGAAACGGCTGACATTGACGCCTTGCCCGGCGACGGCCGCCAGTCGCTCGGCAACGGCATAGATCAGCCCATCGCCGACCGGATGGCCAAGTGTGTCGTTGACGCTCTTGAAATCGTCGAGATCGAGCACCGCCAGGGCGCACAGCCGGTCGCGGCTGCCCGACGCCATGGCCTCGCCGACGAGCTCATGGAAATAGGCGCGGTTCGGCAGGCCGGTGAGGCTGTCATAGCGCGCCATGAAGCGGATCTTTTCTTCGGACTCGACGCGGGCGGTGACGTCCTCGAACGTGATGACGCCGAGGTCCTGATTGCCCTCGCGGGCCGAGAACTCGTAGTGCTGGCCATTGGAGAAGGAGACCAGCACCTTGCGGTCACGGCCTTCGCGCAAGGCGCGCGTCAGCTGCGCTTCGACATAGCGGCAGTCTTTCGGCGCCAGCATGCCGCCCGCAACGCCGCGCAGGAGCAGCGAATGGATCGACCGCCCGAGCAGCTGGTCGGGCGAGCGCAGCGACATCAGATGCGCTGCTTCGGCATTGCCGACCACGACCTTGCCGTCGGGTCCGAGCATGACCAGGCCATGCGACATGGTGTTGAGTGCGCGGTTGAAGCGCTGCGCGATTTGCCTCGCCTGCTTATGCCCGACCACGGCCGAGAACAGCACGTTGCGCACATGGTCGGCACTGCCCTTGATGATGAACATGAACGGGATGATGAGCAGCCCAAGCACGACACTGGGGATGTCAAACCTGAGGATAAGGGCTGCTGCGATCGGCCCGACGAAGGTTACCGCGAAGATCGTGACCATGCGGGGCGAGCCGTAGTTTCGGCCTACGACCGTGACCAGAGAGCCAAGCGTTATGGCGAGCGCTGCGATCTCGGCATACGCATCCGAGTAGACATAGATCGAAATGAAGCAGAACAGGCCCAGCATCAGCCCCTGGATGCTGCCGTTCAGGATATATTCGCGCTCCCATCGTGTCGCATCCAAGGCATCGTGGATGGAACCACCCAGGCGATGGAACCGCCGCAAGCTGAAATACCGCCAAACGCCGATGCCAAGCAGTGCTCCGGCAAGAACCAGGAAGACAGGCTGGCCGTTGCGCCAATAGACCATAAGGCTGGCGGTTGCGTGGCAAAGCGCGCCAATGACCAGCATATGCGCGTTGTCGAACAACGAGCGCACAAACTGGATATAAACATCCACAGGGATGTTATCGGTCTTTGTTCTGCCCATTACTGGCGCCCAACTGAACCACAGCCTTGGCATAGTCCCATTAAAAAACCTTTAGCTCGCGCTGAAGGGCCTGTTTTTCCGGCCCTTTTGGCTACTCAGCGGCTTGTAATGCGCTTGGCTGCACCGGCAACTTGAATCGTTCAAGAAGGCGATTTCGTTCATCCGCCGCCTTTTCGGCGCTGGCCTGCCTGACATGGCCGTAGCCGCGAATGAGCGCCGGCACCGAGGCAAGGGCGATGGCGGCCTCGATCCTGCCTGGCGCAAGGGCCTTGGCGACAAGCTCCAGATCGGCCTCATAGCGGGCCAGAAGCTGCCGCTCGATGCGCCGCTCAGTGCTGTAGCCGAACACGTCGAAGGCCGTGCCGCGCAGGCCTTTCAGCGCCGCCAGCAGGCGAAATCCCTTCATCATCCACGGGCCGAAGCTCGATTTCCTCGGCTTGCCGTCATTGCCGCGCCTGCCCATGATCGGTGGCGCCAGATGAAATTCGAGTTTGTCGTAGCTCTGGAACTGTTTTGAGAGCTCCATAGCGAAGGAGCCGTCGGTGTAGAGCCGCGCCACCTCATATTCGTCCTTGATCGCCATCAGCTTGAACAGGTTTCTGGCGGCGGCCTCGGTCACCGCGGTCGAGCCAGGCACGGCCTTGGCCTCGGCAGCACGCAAAACCGCCAGCTTCTCGGCATAGCGCCTGCCATAGGTGGCATTCTGATAGGCAGAGAGGAAAGCGACGCGGCGGGCGATGATATCGTCCAGCGTCTCGGCGATCTCAGTGGCCTTGCCCGGCTGCGCGATGAGGCCGCGCACAAAGTCCGGCTGATGCGCGGCGCGCCGGCCCCAGCGGAACGCGGCGATGTTCATCGCCACCGCCTCGCCGTTCAATTCGATTGCTCTTTCAACGGCTTGCGCCGACAGCGGCAGCCCGCCATGCTGGAAAGCGAAGCCGAGCATGAACATGTTGGCGCCGAGCGAATTGCCGAACAATTGGGTGGCGGTGCGCGTGGCGTCGAAGAAATGCGTCTTGTCTTCGCCTGCAGCAGCACGGATCGCCTTCTTCAGGCGCTCGATCGGCAGCGAGAAATCGGCCGAACGGGCGAATTCGCCGGGCATGATCTCGGCGGTGTTGGCGAGGAAGATGGTATGGCCTTCGCGCACCGCGCCAAGCACCTTCTTGGCGCCGGACACGACAAGGTCGCAGCCGAGTACCAGGTCGGCCTTGCCGGCCGAAACGCGGATCGCGTGGATGTCGTCCGGCGTGCGGGCGATGCGGACATGGGTGAACACCGAACCGCCCTTCTGGGCGAGGCCGGCCATGTCAATCATGCCGCAGCCCTTGTCCTCGAGATGGGCGGCCATACCGAGCACAGCACCTATGGTGACGACGCCGGTGCCGCCGACGCCGTCGATGATCGCCGCCCAACCCTCGCTACCGAGCGGGAATTCGGCTGGCACCGGCACGCCGTCAAGCGGGTCGGAGCGCCCGCCAATGCCTTCGGCCTTCCTGATCTTGGCGCCGTGCACGGTGACGAAGGACGGGCAGAAGCCGTTGACGCAGGAGAAGTCCTTGTTGCAGCTCGACTGGTCTATTCTGCGCTTGCGGCCGAACTCGGTTTCGACCGGCTGGATCGAGACGCAGTTCGATTGCACCCCGCAATCGCCGCAGCCCTCGCAGACCAGTTCGTTGATGAAGACCCGCTTGTCGGGATCCGGGAAGGTGCCGCGCTTGCGGCGGCGGCGCTTTTCGGCGGCGCAGGTCTGGTCATAGAGCAGCACCGAGACGCCCTTGACGTCGCGCAACTCGCGCTGGACGAGGTCGAGGTCGTCGCGGTGGTGGATGGTGGCGCCGGAGGGGAATTCGGCCTTTCCTGCATATTTGTCCGGCTCGTCGGTGACGATGGCGATGCGCTCGACGCCTTCGGCGCGCACCTGCCTGGCGATCATGTCGACAGTCAGGCCGCCTTCATGCGGCTGGCCGCCGGTCATGGCGACGGCGTCGTTGTAGAGGATCTTGTAGGTGATGTTGGCATCGGTCGACAGCGCGAAGCGGATCGCCAGCGTGCCGGAGTGATTGTAGGTCCCGTCGCCGAGATTCTGGAAAATGTGGCCGCGCTTGGAGAATGGCGCCTGGCCGACCCATTGTGCGCCCTCGCCGCCCATGGCGGTGAAGCCGACCGTGTTGCGGTCCATCCACAGCGCCATGAAATGGCAGCCGATACCGGCGGCGGCGATCGAGCCGTCCGGCACCTTGGTCGAGGAATTGTGCGGGCAGCCGGAGCAGAAGAACGGCGTGCGCGAACCGATATCGCTGGTGTCGGCAAGCATCGCCTGGAACTGGCGCAGCTTTGCCACCTTTGCAGTGATCTCTTCCGAAGGGCCGATTGTGCGCAGGATGCGCTCGCCCAGCGCAATGGCGATCTCGTTGGGGTCGAGCGCGCCCTTGGCCGGGAACAGCCAGTCGCCGCGCTCGTCCTTCTTGCCGACGATCATCGGCTGGGAGGCGGTGCCGTAGAGGTTTTCGCGCAGTTGCACCTCGATCAGCGAGCGCTTCTCCTCGACGACGACGATGGTGTCGAGGCCGCGGGCGAATTCGGCGATATGCTGCAGGTCGAGCGGCCATGGGCAACCGACCTTGAACAGGCGGATGCCGATGCGGCCGGCGGCGGCCTCGTCGATGCCGATGTCTTCCAGCGCCTGGCGGACATCGAGATAGCTCTTGCCGAGCGTGATGATACCGAGCTTCGGCGCGCGGCCGCCCGAATAGACGATGCGGTTCAGGCCGTTGGCATGGATGAAGGCGGACGCAGCGGCGCGCTTGTATTCATGCAGGCGCTCCTCCTGTCCGAGCATGTCGATCTCGTCGCGGATGTTGAGGCCACCGGACGGCATATCGAACTCCGGCACGACGATGTTCAGGCGCTCGAGCGCGGCATCGACGGAGGCCGTGGATTCGATGTTGTCCTTGACGCATTTGATCGCCGACCAGGTGCCGGCGAAGCGCGACATGGCAAACCCGTAGAGGCCGTAGTCGATGATCTCCTGGACACCAGCCGGGTTGAGGATCGGCACCATGGTGTCGACGAACAGGAATTCGGTGGCGTGCGCATTGGTCGATGATTCGGCCATATGGTCGTCGCCCATCAGCGCAAGCACGCCGCCATGCTTCGACGATCCCGCGAGGTTGGCGTGGCGGAAAACGTCGCCGGAGCGGTCGACGCCCGGTCCCTTGCCGTACCAGACCGAAAACACCCCGTCATGCTTGCCTTCGCCCATTAATTCCGTCTGCTGAGAGCCCCAGCAGGCGGTGGCGGCAAGCTCCTCGTTGAGGCCGGGCTGGAAAACGATGTCGGCCTGCGCCAGCTGCTTTTTCGCCCGCCACAGCTGCATATCGAGGCCGCCGAGCGGCGAGCCGCGATAACCGGACACGAAGCCGGCCGTGTTGAGGCCGGCCCGGCGGTCGCGCTCGCGCTGCATCAAAAGCATGCGGATGACCGCCTGTGCGCCGGACAGGAAGATGCGCTCCTTACCAAGATCGAACTTGTCGTCGAGCGCGACGTCGTGCAGCGTCATCAGGCATTTCCTCTGCGGAGGCAGCACCGGGGGCGCGCAGCCAACGTAGGAGTGAGATGGCGCAGTCTTTCTCCGCTTGCAAGGCAGGTCAAACGAAATCGAAAGTGCCAGGCAAAGCGCAACGAACGATCCGCTGCCGTCGCGTATCCGGCACGAAATCGGTCCGCGGCGGTTGTCCGGCGACCGAAAATTTCCACGCAGTCGCGCCGGGCAAAAACGCGTCAGCCTTTCGAGCAATCCGGCTTCGGCTCACCCGGCAGCTTGCCGTCGGGATGGCCGGCAAGATCGGGATTGGCCGTATAGAGCTGGTCGACCACCAGCGGCCGGTCGGGAAGGATCGACTGGTCCTCGCTCGACATCAGCGTGGTGTCGATCTTCTGCAGGAACGTGCCGTCAGGACCCCTGATGCTGATAGAGATCGCATAGGGTTTGTCCTTGACGATGCAGGTGAGCGCCGGGCTCTCCAGGCTGACCTTGTCGAGCTTCGGCCAGACCTTCTGCTCGACTACCAGGGGAGGGCCGCCAGCCGGATTCTGGAAACTGGCGACCGCAACCTGGCCTTCGCCCATCGGCTGCAGGGGCCGCAGCGTCACGACATAGGTCGCCCGGGCGAGACGGTAGTTGAAGACGACGACCTTGCCGGAAACCTCGAACAGCTTGCCGTCGCCGCCGGTGTCGCGGCAGGCGCCAAGCGCAACGGCTGCAATGAGCGCAGCACCGACAAGGATCGAACGAAAAACAACCCTAGGCATTGTTGACCTCATGGGGCGCCGTGCGGCGGCGGCGATAGTGACGGCTTGCTTTCTGGCGGTTGCCGCACACAGCCATATCGCACCAAAGGCGGCTGGAATTGCGGCTCCTGTCGACGAACAGCCAGCTGCAATTGGGACAGATCCTGAGCCTGGCGACCGTGTCGTCGCGCAGCAGCGACAAGGCCGAAACCGCCAGCGCCGCCTCGAACGCGATCGGCTTCGATGGATCGCCGAACGGTCTACCCGGTGCGCCGATTTCGGCAGGGCTCCGATCGAGGCCGTTGGCGCAGGCCTTGAGAAAAGCGGCGAGGTCGCCGGCGGCAAGCGCACCTTTCGACACCGCGCCGCGAAACAGGCGGTCGGTCGTCTCGCGGATCGCCAGCACCACCGGGGCGATCCTGTCCGGCGAGGTCGCCTCCAGCGGTCTGCCGCCAAGCTCGGCACCGCGAAAGCCGCTTGCGGCATCGGCGAAGCGCGCGATCTCGGCCGGATCGTCAAAACGGTCGAAGGTCTTTTCCGGATCGTTGCGCAACACCACGGTGTTGGCCGTATCGAGCGCAAGAATGCCGCCGGTGAAGCGATGCGGGGTCCAAGATACCGTCATATCAGAAATCTAACCGATAAACCGCATTTGACAAGTTAGATTCTACGATGCAAACCTTGGCGCGGGCTCCAGCGCCCGGAAAGCTGTCTATGCTCTATTTCTTCCAGCAGGTGCTGAACGGGCTGCATTCCGGCGCGCTCTATGCGCTGCTTGCCTTCGGCTACGTGCTGACCAACGGCATCCTGCACCGGACCAATCTCGCCTATGGCGCGCTGTTCGCCTTTTGCGGCCAGACGATGATCCTGACCGTGGCCTTCGGCTATCAGGTATTGTGGCTGACCTTGCTGGCGGCAGTGGTGCTCGGCGTCGTCACGGCTTTCCTTTATGCCGCGCTGATCGGCCACGTGCTGTCGCGCAGCGTCTTCGAACCGCTGGCCGACCGCACGCCCAATGCCATTGTGGTGACGACGCTCGGCATCCTGCTGGTGCTGTCGGAAGCAAGCCGTATCGCCGCCGACACGCATGACTGGTGGCTGCCGCCTATGCTGGCGCAACCCATTGTCTTCGCTCAGGATGCCGGCTTCCAGGCGACGCTGACGCTGATCCAGCTCATCGATTGCGCGGTGGTTCTGGCGGCAATCATGCTCGCCGCATGGGCGTTCGCCAGCTCAGGCTTCGGCCGCCGCTGGCGAGCCGTCTCCGACGATCCCAAAGCGGCTGCCATGTGCGGCGTGGACGTGCGCGCAGTGTTCCGGCATGCGGTGTTGTTTGGCGGTTTCTGCGCCGCGCTGGCCGGAATCATGGCCGCCCTTTACTACGGCAATGTCAGCTTCGGCTCGGGCCTCGTTTACGGGCTGAAAATCCTGTTCGTGACGGCGGTGGGCGGCTATCTCTCGCCGCCTCGGGCCGCGCTCGGTGCGGCCGCCTTCGGCATGGCCGAATCGCTATGGGCCGGCTATTTCCCGATCGAATGGCGCGATGGCTGGATGTATCTGTTCCTGGTCGCGGCACTTGTGCTGATCGGTCCCGGCCGCGACCAGCAGAAGATCGCCTGATCGCCGCATCCGCTGTCAGACTTTGGTTGCATGACGCAGCAGCCGGTCGGCACTTATCCCCTGCCTCCCGTCACGACGGCGTTGATCGCGCCCATGCCATGTTGACCCGCCGAACCACGCACGGCATACCGTTGGGCCACAGCGGCGCGACGGAAAATAGGGGAGCCGGCGCGCCTTCGACCTCAGGGAGGAAATGCATGGCAGGGCTGCTCGCTCTATCCAGAACGATCGACCGTATGAACGAGTTCATCGGCCGGTGGATATCGTGGCTGATCCTGCTGGCAATCCTGGTCAGCGCCGCCAATGCCATCATCCGCAAGGTCTTCGACGTCTCGTCGAATGCCTGGCTGGAACTGCAGTGGTACCTGTTCGGCGCCGCCTTCATGCTGGCCGCCGCCTATACGCTGAAGCAGAATGACCATATCCGCATCGACATCGTCTACGGCATGTGGTCGCGCCGCGTGCAGCACTGGATCGACCTGCTCGGTCATGTCTTCTTCCTGATGCCGTTCGTGACACTGATGGTGATCTATTTTGTCCCCTACGTGTCGCTGTCGTTCCGCAGCGGCGAAATGTCGAACAATTCCGGCGGCCTGATCATCTGGCCGGCCAAGGCGATCCTGCTCGTCGGCTTCTTTCTGCTGGCGCTGCAAGGCATCTCCGAGATCATCAAGAAGATCGCCATCATGCGCGGCGACATGGACGATCCCAATCCGTTCATCTCGGTGCACGAACAGGCCGAGCTCGAGGCGAAAGCCCTTGCCGAAGAAGCCAAGGCGCTCGCCCAGGAGGCGCGCCCATGATCGAGTTCATCGCCCAGAACATGGCGCCGATCATGTTCGCTTCGCTGATCATCTTCCTGCTGATCGGCTATCCCGTCGCTTTTTCACTCGCCGCAAACGGCCTGATGTTCTTCTTCATCGGCGTCGTGCTGTCGCCCTATTCGGGCGGCTCGATCAACCTGGCGTGGCCGCTGCTGCATGCGCTGCCCGACAATTTCTACGGCAGCCGGGTGATGTCGAACGACACGCTCTTGGCAATCCCGTTCTTCACCTTCATGGGCATCGTGCTGGAACGATCGGGCATGGCCGAGGACCTGCTCGACACGATCGGCCAGCTGTTCGGCCCGGTTCGCGGCGGCCTTGCCTATGCGGTGATTTTCGTCGGCGCGCTGCTTGCCGCGACCACGGGCGTGGTCGCGGCTTCGGTCATCGCCATGGGCCTGATCTCGCTGCCGATCATGCTGCGCTACGGCTATGACCGACGACTGGCGTCGGGCGTCATCGCGGCATCCGGCACACTCGCCCAGATCATCCCGCCGTCGCTGGTGCTGATCGTTCTGGCCGACCAGCTCGGCCGTTCGGTCGGCGACATGTATGCCGGCGCGCTGATCCCCGGCCTGGTGCTGACCGGCCTTTACACGCTCTACATCCTGATCATGTCGATCGTCCGGCCGAACTCGATGCCGGCGTTGCCGCTGGCGGCCCGCACGCTTGGCCACGGCGTGCTGTCGCTGCTCGCGGCACTGCTGGTGGCAGTCGCGGCTTCCTATGCGGCCTATCGCTACCTTGCGCCGGCGCATGGCGACAATGCCGATATCCTTGGCGCCAGCATCGGGGTGATCCTGATCTATATCGTGGCGATCGCCGACAAGGGCCTGAACATCAACATGATGTCCAGGTTGGCGCAGCAGGTGATCATCGTTTTGATCCCGCCTCTGGCGCTGATCTTCCTGGTGCTGGGCACCATCTTCCTCGGCATCGCCACCCCGACGGAGGGCGGCGCCATGGGCGCGGTTGGCGCCCTGGCGATGGCGGCAATGAAGGGGCGGTTGTCGCTGGATGTCATCAAACAGGCGCTCGCGTCGACCACCAGGCTTTCCTCCTTCGTGCTGTTCATCCTGATCGGCGCGCGGGTGTTCTCGCTGACCTTCTACGGCGTCAACGGCCACGTCTGGGTCGAGCATTTGTTGACGTCGCTGCCGGGCGGCGAAGTCGGCTTCCTGATCGGCGTCAACATCCTGGTCTTCGTGCTCGCCTTCTTCCTCGACTTCTTCGAGCTCGCCTTCATCATCGTACCGCTCTTGGCGCCGGCTGCCGATAAGCTCGGCATCGACCTGATCTGGTTCGGCGTGCTGCTCGGCGTCAACATGCAGACAAGCTTCATGCACCCGCCTTTCGGCTTTGCGCTGTTCTACCTGCGCTCTGTCGCCGCGCGCGTGCCCTATCTCGATCGCCTCACCGGCAAGCAGATCGCGCCGGTGACCACCGGCCAGATCTATTGGGGCGCCGTGCCCTTCGTCTGCATCCAGGTGATCATGATCGGGCTGACCATCGCCTTCCCGCAAATGGTCATGCGCTACAAGGGTGCGGCCGTCGATCCGGGAACGATCGAGATCAACTTGCCTGATATGCCAAGCCTTGCGCCTCTCGGCACACCACCACCAGCCAACGGTGGCCCATCACCCGCGGCGCCACCGTCGAACGATCTCTCGCAGCCGCCGAATTTCGGCGAGACGCCGCCCGCCAAGCCGGCGGCGCCGGCGACCGACCTGTCGCAGCCGCCGAACTTCAACTGATGTGTGAACACTGAGAACCTGAGTGAGGATGTCATGAGAGCCGTGCGCCTGGAAGCCGTGGGCAGCATTGCGCTACGGGAGGTCGACAAGCCTGTTGCGGGACCGCAGGACGTTCTGGTGCGCGTCGAAGCCTGCGGCGTTTGCGGCACCGACCGTCACCTCCTCCACGGCGAATTCCCTTCGAGCCCGCCGGTGACGCTTGGTCACGAATTCTGCGGCATCGTCGAGGCTGTCGGCGATGCGGTTTCCGGCATCGCCATCGGTGACCGTGTTACCGGCGATCCCAACATCTTCTGCGGACGCTGCAGTCATTGTCGGGCCGGCCGGGTCAATTTGTGCAGCAATCTCAGGGCCATCGGCATCCATCGCGACGGCGGCTTCGCCGACTACGTCGTGATGCCGCAGAGCCAGGCCTTTCTTCTGCCTGCGAACCTCGAGCCAACGCATGGCGCCTTCTGCGAGCCGCTGGCCTGCTGCCTGCACGCTGTCGACCTCGCCGGAATCAGACCCGGCGCTGCCGTGGTGGTGCTTGGTGGCGGCGTCATCGGCCTGCTTACCGTGCAATTGGCGAGGCTCGCAGGAGCGGCGACCATCATCCTGTCGACGCGGCAGGCCTCCCGCCGTGCGCTCGCCGAAGAGCTCGGTGCAACGGCGACGGTCGACCCAAACGCGGTCGACCCGATCGAGGCGATCGCCGGCCCAACCGGCCTTGTGCCCGGCGGGGCCGACGTGGTGCTCGAATGCGCCGGTGTCCCCGATACCGTCGAACAATCGATGCGGCTGGCGAAGTCCGGCGGCACGGTGGTGATCGTCGGCGTGATGCCGCAAGGCGTGAAAGTGCCCTTCGAACCGTTCGACATCCTGTTTCGCGAACTGAAGGTTCTCGGCTCGTTTATCAACCCCTTCACCCACAGGCGGGCGGCGGACCTTGTCGCGTCCGGGGCAATCGAGATCGACAAGCTCATCTCCAGACAGGTCGGCCTGGACGGAGCCCCCTCGGTTATCTCCAACCCGGCCGCCCCCGGCGAGGTCAAGGTGTTGGTGGTGCCGGGCAGGGAATGAAGGGCAGCCTCAATCCTGCGACGTTGGCGATTGGCGAAACGACGATGACCGCGTCCCTCTCCCCGTCACTATACGGGGAGAGGATACCGGCAGGCAGGTGAGGTGCAGCGTCAACGCTTGGAAAGATAAGCTATAATTTCGGGGCGGCTACCAAGCCCAAGGCGATCAATCGCCGAAGTTTGCACCGCCCCTCATCCACCTGCCGGGACCTTCTCCCCGTATAGTGACGGGGAGAAGGGACAGATCCCAGCCTACAGTTTGCCGTTGCGCTGCTGGACCATCATGAAGGTGTCGTAATTGTACTCGGCCACCTGCGCCCACAGATAGTGCTCCTTGCGGAAGCCCTTGATCGAGTCCCAGATCTTCTTGAACGGTGCGTTGGTGGCTTCCATTTCGGTGTAGACCTCATTGGCCTTCTCGAAACAGGCGGCCATGATGTCCTGGCTGAACGGGCGCAATTTCGCGCCGCCGGCCACCAGCCGCTTGACTGCTGCAGGATTGAGGTAGTCGTATTTCTGCAGCATGTTGGCGTCCGCCGCGTGCGCGGCCGTGTGCACCAGCGACTTGTAGGCCGGCGAAAGCTCTTCGTACTTCGCCTTGTTGAACAGGAGATGGACGGTCGGGCCGCCTTCCCACCAGCCGGGATAGTAGTAATAGGGCGCGACCTTGTAGAAGCCGAGCTTCTCGTCATCATAGGGGCCGACCCATTCGGCGGCGTCGATCGTGCCTTTTTCCAGCGCCGGATAGATGTCGCCACCGGCGATCTGCTGCGGTACGACGCCGAGCTTCGAGACCACTTTGCCGGCAAAGCCGCCGATGCGCATCTTGAGGCCGGAGAGATCGGCGACGGTGTTGATCTCCTTGCGGAACCAGCCGCCCATCTGCACGCCGGTGTTGCCGCCGGGCAGGCCGAACAGGCCTTGCGTGGCGAGAAACTCGTTGAACAGGTCGATGCCGCCGCCATGATAGTGCCAGGCATTCATGCCGCGCGCGTTGAGCGAGAACGGCACCGCCGCACCGAGCGCCCATGTCGGGTCCTTGCCCCAATAATAGTATGACACCGTGTGGCAGGCCTCGACGGTGCCGGCCGTGGTGGCGTCGGCGGCCTGCAGGCCGGGTACGAGTTCGCCGGAGGCGAAGACCTGGACCTGGAAATTGCCGTCCGTCGCCTCAGACAGCATCTTGGAGAAGACTTCCGCGCCGCCATAGATCGTATCGAGTGACTTGGGGAAGGACGACGCCAACCGCCACGTCACTTTCGGATTGGACTGGGCGATTGCCGGTGCGGCTAGCGTCGCGGCAGCCGCCGCAGCGCCCACGCCGGTGACCCCGGCCTTGCGGATGAATGAACGACGATCCATGCAGAACCTCCCTTTTGGACCAACAAACCGACATCAGGGACATCTCCTCGCGCCCGGTATCGATTTGCCGAAACAATACACGGGCAAGGGGTCGAGTCCAGCATGGCAGCGGGATTTGACGGCGGCGCTGGCGACAAATCCGCCGGCCGGCCAGCCAGCCTGCAACTATAGTCTAACGGTCGCGCGTGGCCCATGCGAGATGGCGAAACTTGCCATGGAAAAGCGCCTTCGGATCGCCTATTTTGCAGGCACAATAGATTATTCGCTTCGCTCCAAATGGAATCCGGACCCAAAAATGCACCAGCCGCTCGTCGCCATATCGACCGACGTCCGTCAGTTCGACAACTACACCTGGCATGCCGTCCCGCAGCAATATATCGAGGCAGCACTTTCCGGCGCCGGCGTGTTCCCGCTTTTGGTGCCGTCCTTCGGCGACCGGCTCGATTTCGACGAGCTGTTGTCCTCGGTCGACGGTGTCATGGTCACCGGCTCGAAGTCCAACGTGCATCCATCGCTCTATGGCGGCGACGCCAGCGAAGCCAACGGCCCCTACGACCCGGCGCGCGATTCCACCACGCTGCCGCTGATCCGCAAGGCGATCGAGCGCGGCGTGCCGCTGCTTGCCATCTGCCGCGGCATCCAGGAGTTGAACGTTGCGCTGGGCGGCACGCTTGGCACCGAGATCCAGGAGCGCGAAGGCTCGCTCGACCATCGCGCGCCGGTGAGCGACAATCAGGACGAACGCTTCGCCATTCACCAGACCATTTCGATCAAGCCGGGCAGCTGCCTGGCCGGCGTGTTTGGCGCCGGCGACATCAAGGTCAACTCGCTGCACCGCCAAGGCATCGACCGGCTCGGCTCGAAGCTGCAGGTCGAGGCGGTTGCCGGCGACGGCACGGTGGAGGCAGTTTCGGTGAAGGACGCCCGCGCCTTCGCCGTCGGCGTGCAATGGCACCCCGAATACTGGGTCAAGTCGGACAACAACTCGGCCAAGATCTTCCGCGCCTTCGGCGATGCGGTGCGGCTGCATGCGGCGGCGAAGGCCGGCGCGCGGGCGGCGGCGGAATAAATCCCGACGATCAATTGCCGGCGGATTGATCCCGTTCGCCGGTTGTCGCCAGCGAAAGCAGCGGCGTGGCCGGAGCGTAGGATTCGTAGCCGTCGCCATCCGCAACCGAGAAGGTGACGATCGGGTCGGTGCCGTCGGCGCTGAACGCGATCGTGCCGTCCTCGCCCTCTCGCCAGAATTTTGCCCGCTCGATCCCCGGCAGCAACCCGCGGCAGTTCGGCGCCACGGTCAACAGCGACAGGCCATCGTCAATCGCGGCGCCGCGGCTAACCGCGCAGTCGCCTTCGTCGCCATTGGCGACCAGCCTGAAGGTGGTTGCCGGCCTTGCTTCATTGGCCGAACTTTCACTGCTGCCGCCGTGAAACAGCTGAAAGCCGGCGAAAAGTGCCGCTGCCGCAATCAATGCCGGAAGTTTCGTCATCTTGCACTCCGCGCCCCCCGGCGCAGATGCAGAATGATTCCAAAGCGTTAAGCCGACGTTAACGAGTGTGGCAGACAGCCGCTCAGCTTCGTGGCTTGACTTGCGCCGTCTCCGGCACCGGGGTCAGTGGCCGGCGCTCGCTGAACCAGGATACCAGATTGTCGACGCACAGATCCGCCATGGCGCGGCGCGTGTGGTGCGAGGCCGAACCGACATGGGGCAAAAGCGAGGTGTTGGGCGCCTCCAGCAAAGCCTTGGGCA
This sequence comes from Mesorhizobium sp. L2C066B000, assembly GCF_000502335.1. Lineage (NCBI taxonomy): Bacteria > Pseudomonadati > Pseudomonadota > Alphaproteobacteria > Hyphomicrobiales > Phyllobacteriaceae > Mesorhizobium > Mesorhizobium sp. L2C066B000. The sequence continues at coordinate 43,236 of NZ_AYWZ01000015.1, read as the reverse complement.
CATTCGGTTCATCGGCGAAAACATCGAGCCCGGCCGCGGCGATGGTGCCGTTGGCAAGCGCTGCGGCGAGGTCTGCCTCGTCGACCGTGCTGCCACGGCCGATGTTGACGAAAACGCCGTTGGCGCCAAGCGCCGCCAGGATTTCGGCATTGACCGCCTTCTCCGTGGAAGCGCCGCCCGGCACTACGGAAATCAGCGTATCGACCGCTTCGGCAAGGCCCTTCAGCGTCGGGTGGTATTCATAAGCCAGACCTTCGACCTTGCGCCTGTTGTGGTAGGCCACCGGCAGCCCGAACGCTTCCAGCCGGCGCGCAATGGCAAGGCCGATGCGGCCCATGCCGAAAATGCCGACATGCCGACCGCGCAAGGTCAGCCGGCTCAGGGGATAGTTGCCCTTCTTCACCCAACTGCCGTCGCGCAGCCATTTCTCGGCGTTGTAAAGTTCACGCACGGTGTTGAGCAAAAGGCCGATCGTGGTGTCGGCGACCTCCTCGGTCAAAACATCGGGGGTGTTGGTGACCATGATGTTTTTCTTGGCCGCATGGCCGGCATCGACCGAATCATAGCCGACGCCGAAGGAGGCGATGAGTTCGAGGTTGGGCAATGCATCCATCAATGCCGCATTGACGCCGGCAAAGGACGCAATGGCGCGCACGTCATGGCGCATCTCCTCGGTGACCAGGGCGGGATCGGCGCGCTCTATCTTGACCCGCTTGAAGGTGCGGTCGATGCGCTCGACCGCATGGTCGTTGAAATGTCCCGGCACCAGAACGGCGACGGTCTGCAACGCATCAGTCTTGGTCATGCACGCTCCACCGGCTTGCCGGTCGACTGGCGCACATGCAGTTCCGGCTTGATCAGTTCCTGTGACGGCCGTACCGCCTGTCCGTTCAGCTTGTCGAGCAGCGCGCTGGCGGCACGGCGGCCGACCTCTCGCTGGCCATTCCAGACTGTGGTGAGCGCCGGTGTCGCGATTGCCGCCTCCTCGAGATCGTCATAGCCGGTCACCGAGATGTCGGCGCCCGGCACCAGGCCGGCGCGGGCAATGCCGTTCATCAGGCCGATGGCGACCAGATCATTCCAGCAGCAAGCGGCGGTTGGCTTGTCTTTAAGCGCCAGAAACTGTCCAGCCGCCTCGAATCCGCCCTGCTTGGTGCGCGGCCCGGCGATGCGCCAGGACGGCCTGACCTCAAGCCCGGCGGCCTCCATGGCGTTGAGATAGCCCTGGTAGCGGTCGCGCCCGGTCGAGGTCTGGTCGGTGCCGCCGATCATGGCGATGCGCTTGTGCCCGAGCGAGATCAGATGATTGGTGGCAAGTGCCGTGCCATAGGCATCGTCGCCGCGAAACACCGGCACGTCGGCGCCTTCCACGCTGCGTGCGATCAGCACCGCCGGCAGGCCGTTTTCCTCGGCCATGACGATGTCGGAGGCCGGCGTGCCGATGGCCGGGGACATGATGACGCCGTCGGCGCCGAGCTGCAGCAGCGTGTCGATGAAGGTGCGTTGCTTTTCCAGCTGGTCGTAGTGATTGGACAGGATGAAGGTCTGCCGGCTGCGATCGAGTTCGCTCTCGATCGAGCGCAGGATCTCGGCGAAGAACGGGTTCATGATGTCATGCACGACGACGCCGACAATGCCCGAGCGCGAGGTGCGCAGTGAGGCGGCGCGGCGGTTGTAGATATAACCGATGGCCCGCGCATGTTCCTTGATGCGGTCACGCGTGGCGCCGGCGACCAGCGGGCTGTCGCGCAAGGCGAGGGAGACCGTGGCCGTGGACACGCCAAGCGCATCCGCGATCGTCGAAAGCTTGATCTTTTGTGCCAGCCCTTCGCTCCCCGAGTTTTTTTAAAATTTTTTAAATGCGGCGTTATGCCATCGGATTCGGAGCAAATCAAAGTTTTTTCGCCAGCGCCTCCGCCTCGGCATCGACGGTCGTGCGATTGCGCAGCCGCAAACGGTGCTCGCGATGGATGATGTAAAGGCCGCTGGCGACGATGATGGCAGCACCCACCAGCGTCCAGCGGTCGGGGAACTGGTGGAAGATGATCCAGCCGGACAGGATCATCCAGACCATCTGCGAATAGGGGTACGGCGCCAGCGCCGTGGTAGTCGCCAGGCGGTAGGCCTGCACCAGCAGCCAGTGGCCGCCGGCGCCGAACACGCCCAGCATCACCAGTATGAACCAGTGCCAGCCATCCTGCGGCAGCCCATGCGAGAACGGCAGCATCGGCAGAAGCAGCACGGCCGGCGCCAGCGCCGAAAACAGGATCAGGCTTTCCGAGGTTTCGCTGGCTGACATCCGCCGCGTCATGATGACGTAAAAACTGTTCGACAGCATCGAGCCGAGCGCGAAAAGATGGCCGACGCCGAACACGCCGACGCCAGGCCTTGTGATCACCAGCACGCCGACAAAGCCCGACAGGATTGCCAGCCAGCGCCGCCAGCCGGCCCATTCACCAAGCAGCGGTCCGGCAAGGGCGGTGATCACCATCGGCCCGAAGAAGTAGATCGAGGTGGTCTCGGCCAATTGCAGTGTCTTGAGCGCCATGACGTTGCACATGGTCGAGCCGAACAGCAGTCCGCCGCGCAGGATGTGGGCCGACAGATTGTTGGCGCGGAAGCGCGACGGCTCGCGCCAGCCGCGCAGAAAAACGCCGACAAGCAGGACATGGACGGTGAAGCGGGCCCAGGCGACGATCAGCGCCGAGACGCCGGCCAGCACCAGATATTTGCTCGATGTGTCGAGAAAGGTGAAAAAGACATAGGTGGAAAGCATGAACAGCATCGCCGCGGGCGGCGTTGCGCTTTCGTCTGATCTTGCGGGAACGTTCAAATGTCAGGCCGGGCAGGGAGGATCAACGCTTAACCTTTGCGGCAATCTCCAGCGCCCGGCAAGCCAAAAGCGACTGGCACAACAGGAGCCGCGCGCAGGCTCAGCGCGGGCCGATCCTATGCCGGCTAAAGCGCCTCGCCGGATGCCACTTGCGCCTGGAGATGAAGCCACAACGCCTGGGCGACGGGTCCATGCGGTCGGTCGCGCCGGCGCACCGCCGCCAGGGTCTCCGTCCGGCCGGGCAGATGTGCACCAGCGATCGAGATCAGCCTCCTATCCCGCAGTTCGTCCTCGATCAGCCATGCCGGCAGATGGCCCCAGGCCAATCCGTGAAGGATCAGTTCCTTCTTCATCAGAAGATCCGGCACCGAGCACTGATGCGCACCGTCGACGAGGAAATAGCTCTCCGGCGACGGCCGCCGCGCCGTGTCGCGGATCACGCACTGGGTGAAGGGCCGCATCTGCTCCGGCGCAATCTCCCGGCCAGGCGCGAAGGGCAGGAACCCAGGCGCCACCACCGGCACGAGCGTCACCGCGCAGAGATCGATCCGCTCGAGATGCGGATCGGAAGGATCCGCGCGATGGAAGACGAGGTCAGCCTCGCCTTCGATCAACCGTTCGAGCGGACCGCCGATCGCCTCATACTCCAGACGCAGGCGTGTCCTGGTGCATTCGGCAAAGAAGCCGCTGAGCATAGGCAGGATTGCGGTCGCGGGCACAGATCACCCATGACGACACGCAGGACCGTCTCCTCGCCACTCGCCAACTGGCCCGCATAGGTTCGCAGATGGTCGAGCTCGCGCAATGTCAGCTGCGCTCGCGCGCGAAACTCGCGGCCCGCCTCCGTCAGCCCCACCCGATATCCGCTGCGGTCGAGAAGTGTGAGCCCGAGCAACTGCTCGAGGCGTGCAACAGCGGCGAAGACGGATGGATGCGATCGGTTCAAGGCAAGGGCGGCCGCCTGGAAGCTGCCCTCGCTTGCCACGGCGTCAAAGCACCGTAGGTCGTGGAGTTTCAGACCATTCATTATCGTAAAAACCTACTGAGATTGTCCAATCATAGTAATTTTCCTGGATAATTACGAGGCCTAGGGTGGCTCATTCAAAGGGCGGCGGGAGCATCGAACTCCTTTCGCCAGGGTGAGATGAGGACCAGATGACTGACACGCTTTATTTTACGACGGGCGACGGCTGCCGGATCGCCTATCAGCTGGCGGGGGCCGGCCCTGTGCTTGTGCTCTCGAATTCCATTGCGACGAACCTGCATATGTGGGACCGGCAGCTTGCGGAATTTGCCGGATCTTTCCGGGTGCTGCGCTATGATCTGCGCGGCCACGGCAGTTCCGATGCTCCGGCCGGAGCCTATTCGCTCGATCGGCTGGGCCGCGACGTCCTTGAGCTGCTGGATGCGCTTCAGATCGCCCGCGTGCATTTCTGCGGGCTGTCGCTGGGCGGCTTCGTAGGGCAGTGGCTGGGTATCCATGCCCCGGACCGCATCGAGCGTCTCATCCTTTCCAACACCTCGCCGCATCTCGGGCCGGCGTCTTACTTTGATGAGCAGATCGGTACTGTCCTTGCAGCGAGCAACATGTCGGCCACCGCGGACATGTTCATGCACAACTGGTTTCCCGCCTCGATGCTTGTCGGCCCAAACGAAACCGTCGACGCGTTCCGCGCGATGGTCCTGGCGACGCCGCCCCAAGGTCTCGCGGGATGCTTCGCCGCCGTACGCGATTGCGATCTGCGCCGGACTGTCTCCCTCATTACCGCGCCCACCCTGGTGATCGGTGGAGAAGACGACAAGGTAACGCTGGCAAGCCACAGCGAGGCGATCGCAGCCAGCATCCCCGGCGCCACGCTTACACTGCTTCCGGGCGTCCATATGCTGAACGTCGAGCGGCCGACTGAATTCATGAGCGCCGTTACACGCTTCCTGCTGAATTAGGCGTGCATGCGGGCGCCCTTGGTGATCTTGTCGACGAGTTTCTTGTCGGTACGCAACGCGATGCCGACGATCTTGGCGTCCTCAGGCCCGAACTCGGCGAAGACCGCGCGGTTGGCCGCATCGAAGCCGGTGGCAAACATCTCCTCGACATAGGCTGACCCCGTCACGCCCCGCTCCAGCGCCTTCCGGTGGATGGAGTTGAGCGTCGGCCCATCGGCCGAAAGCACGATGACCGGCTGGATCGACAGAGGATTGTAAAGGTTGCCGGCGCGGTCGCGGTAGGGTTCGCCGATAATGCCGGGGAATTGCGCGACGATGCCGCTGGTCAGGAAGGCGGCGACGTTGAGCTTTTGCCAGACGGCGAGATCGTCCCGCAGCACGATTGCAAATTTCGTATCGAACACCAAAATGAGGACTCCGGAGCACGCCCATGAAGGGCAGGGATAGGTGATGACGCACGATCTAGAAGGTGAGGCGACGCAGGGTCTTGAACGTTCGTGCGCGGATGAAGACCGGATCGTGTCGGCGCCTGTTACCGCTGGCATCGAGCGCATCGAGGCGCATTTCCATGGCAACGCCTTCGACCTGCACCGTCATGATACACTTGCCGTCGGCGTGACGCTTTCCGGTGTGCAGCGCTTCCACTACAGGGGCACTGTCAACCACAGCCTGCCCGGCCAGGTTATCGTGCTGCATCCCGACGAAGTGCACGATGGCGGCGCCGGGACCGAGGATGGTCTGCGCTACCGGATCCTCTATCTGGAACCGTCACTGCTGCTCGACTGCCTCGACGGCGCGCCGCTGCCTTTCGTCAGGGATGCTGTGGTCAGCGATCCTGCCTTGCGTGGCACGCTGCTTTCGGCTCTGGCGCCGCTCGACGAGGAACTGGACGAGCTGTTCGTCGCCGATTTCGTTGCGGAGCTGGCGCAGCATCTGGGGCGTCATGCGGGACAGAAGGCAAAGCCGATGGGGAAGTCGGCCTCGCGTGCGGCGGCGCTGGCGCGCGGCTATCTCGAGGAGAATGCCGAGCGGTCCGTTCGTTCCGATGAGCTGGAAGCCGTCACCGGGCTCGACCGCTATGCGCTGTCACGCCATTTTCGCGCGACCTATTCCACCAGCCCGCATCGGTTCCTGCTGATGCGCCGGCTGCAAAAGGCAAGACGGATGATCGAGGTGGGCGAGCCGCTGGCCGAGATTGCCGTTGGCGCCGGCTTCAGCGACCAGAGCCATTTCAACAGGCATTTCAAGAAAGCATTCGGCCTGACGCCCGGCCGCTGGTCGACCCTGGTGCGCGGGCCTTCGGTAGCCGCCTAGGTCAGGAAGATCAATCGTCGATGTCGCCATCGTCGTCGACAAGCACCAGCTCCTCGTTCGACAAATTGGCCTCGATGCGGGCGAGCAGCTTGAACAGCGTCTTCTGTTCTTTCTTGTCGAGGCCCTTCAACGCCTGCTTCTCGGTCTTCTTCACCGACTTCTCGATGGCGTGGATGATCTCGCGGCCGGTGTCGGTGAGAAAGATATGCGCCTGGCGTGCATCCGCGGAAGAGGCGCGCTTTTCCAAAAAGCCCTGGGCCTGCAGCCGGTTGATGGTCTTGGTGATGGTCGGCGGGCGCACGCCGAGGCGGCCGGCGAGATTGCCGGGCGTCTGGCCGTCCTCGCGGTCGAGCGTCAGCATGATCTGGTCCTGGCCGGCATAGAAGCCGTGCGCCAGAAGCCGCGCCGCCAGCGCGGTCCTTGCCAGCCTTGCCGCCGAATGCAGCCGGCTCATCGTTGCAGTCTTGTCCGCCTTGGCCATGGTGATCCCTCTTCGGCCGTACCGGTGCGTGCAGCATAGACGCAGCCGGCCGGTTGGCAATCGACGATCCAAAAGATTCCGGCTTTCGAAACAGCTTTGCCGGCAAGCATTTGTGGTGCTCGAAATGGTGATGCCAGATGTTTATTTCAGTTAGATGACAAACGAGTTTCCGCCAAGGCGATTGCAACGGTTTGACGCGGCGCGGCTTAGCACACGTCAACGAAGAGGCGTTTCCGGCGACACGTTGATGGTCGGCATCCCTCGCACTCGGCCTCTCGGGTCTACCCATCCGCTTCGTCAATCCTGGGTCAAACACCCAGGCGGTTTGCCTCGTGCAAAAGGCCGGCACACATCCTATATCAGGCCAACAATCCCTTCTTGCGGCCCGCAATTCCGTGGCCCAGCCATTTCGAGGCAAGATATGAGCGAAGCACAGACGCAAATCCCCGTGACCGTTCTCACCGGCTATCTCGGCGCCGGCAAGACGACGCTGCTCAACCGCATCCTGTCGGAAAACCATGGCAAGCGTTATGCCGTCATCGTCAATGAATTCGGCGAGATCGGCATCGACAATGATTTGATCGTGGAATCCGACGAGGAAATCTACGAAATGAACAATGGCTGCGTCTGCTGCACGGTGCGCGGCGACCTGATCCGCGTCGTCGAAGGCCTGATGCGCCGTCCCGGCCGCTTCGACGCCATCGTCGTCGAGACCACCGGCCTCGCCGATCCTGTGCCGGTGGCGCAGACCTTCTTCATGGACGACGACGTGCGCTCCAAGACCAAACTCGACGCTGTCGTGGCTCTGGTCGACGCCAAGCACCTGCCGCTCAGGTTGAAGGATTCCAAGGAAGCCGAGGACCAGATCGCCTTCGCCGATGTCGTCGTGCTGAACAAGACCGACCTGGTGACGCCCGAAGAACTGGCCAAGGTCGAGGCCACCATCCGCGCCATCAACCCGGCGGCCAGGATCCACCGCACCACGCGCGCCGGCGTGGCGCTGTCCGAAGTGCTCGACCGCGGCGCCTTCGACCTGTCGCGCGCATTGGAAAACGACCCGCATTTCCTTGAGGCGCACGATCATGATCACGACCACCATGATCACGACCACGATCACCACGACCATGATCACGACCATCATCATCACGGTCACGCGCATCCCTCCGACATCCATGACGTGACCGTGCAGTCGGTGTCGCTGCGCGGCGGCGAGATGGACCCGAAGAAATTCTTCCCGTGGATCGAGAAGATCACTCAGATGGAAGGTCCCAACATCCTGCGGCTGAAAGGCATCATCGCGCTCAAGGGCGACGACGAGCGCTATGTCATCCAGGGCGTGCACATGATCATCGAAGGCGACCACCAGCGCGCTTGGAAAGACGGCGAAAAGCATGAGAGCCGGCTGGTGTTCATCGGCCGCGAGCTTGACGCCGAACGGCTGAAGAAGAGCTTTGACGCCTGCCAGGCGGCTTGATTTCCGGACTCTATGGCGCTAGCGCTGCCCGCTCTTCCTTCTCCCCTTGTGGGAGAAGGTGGCCTCGCGAAGCGAGGTCGGATGAGGGGTGCTCCAGCTCGGCACCGACGGCGATCCGTTCAACACCCCTCATCCGTCTCGGCGCTGCGCGCCGATCCACCTTCTCCCACAAGGGGAGAAGGTTGACGCCAGGCCTGGCCGCCTCAGTGGCTTCCCGGGAGTGGTGACAGCTTCATTGGAATGGTCCTGATGCCCACAGTTGCTCCCCTCGACCTGGAAGGTCACTGCCTTGCCGCCGTCTTCCTCGACAACGTGCCGCATTTTGCGCTCGCCGATGGGACAGTTCATAGGCTCGACAACGGCCACAAGACAATTCAGGCCAATGACGGCCTGCTCTCCACGTTCCATGACGCCGCCAACGACCGCCTGATCACCGGCGGCGAGGACGGCAAGATTTTTGCCGTTGCCGCCGGCGGCAATGTCAGCGAACTCGCCAGCGCCGGCAAGAAGTGGATCACCAGCGTCGCCGCCGGGCCGCAAGGCGCTATCGCCTATGCCACAGGCAAGACTGCGTTCGTGCGCTTTGCCGACGGCAAGACCAAAGAGTTTGCCCATCCACGTTCGGTCGAGGGGCTGGCCTTCTCCCCCAAGGGCATGCGCTTCGGCGTCGCCCGCTACAATGGCGCGACGCTGCATTTCCCGGCCGCCGAGGGCAGACCGGTGGAGCTGGAATGGGCCGGCGCCCATACCGGCGTGACCTTCTCGCCGGATGGCGCCTTCCTCGTCACCACCATGCAGGAAAACGCGCTGCATGGCTGGAAGCTCGCCGACGGCAAGCACATGCGCATGACCGGCTATCCCGGCAAGGTCAAAAGCCTGTCGTGGAGCGTGAAGGGCAAGTGGCTGGCGAGTTCCGGCGCGCCGGCGGCGATCGTCTGGCCGTTTTCGGGCAAGGACGGCCCGATGGGCAAGGCGCCGCTGGAGCTCGGCACGCGCGGCAACGCCATGGTGACATCGGTTGCCTGCCATCCGAGCCAGGATGTCGTCGCCGTCGGCTATGATGACGGCATGGTCATGGCGGTGCGCTTTACCGATGCCAAAGAGGTGCTGTTGCGCCGCCCGGGCATGGGCGCCATCACCGCGATGATGTGGGACAAGGAAGAGCGCCGGGTCGCCTTCGGCAGTGCCGCCGGCGACTGCGGCGTCATCGATATCTCGGCGTGACCTATTCGGCTCCGCACGACACCTTGCCGGTCAATTCTTTCGGCTTGCCGTCCTGTTCCGTGTCGGCGGCGTTGTCGTAGACGGCAAGCGTGTACCGGCCGTCATAGACGCCCTCGTCACTGGTCTTGGTCAGGATCGTCAGTTCGACAGAGTTGAATTTATCTCCGAGCTGATGCTCGTGGTAGACGTTCAGCCGCAACTCCTTGTCGTCCAGCCAGTACTGGGTGAGGTCGGAATCCTCGAAGACGGTCTTGCGCAGACTGTCGCCTTCCGGCCGGCCAAGTATCTCGAGATCGCCGCGAAAATTGAAGGTCGGGCCGCCCATACCTCTGGTGACCCCGGCGCCGACCTCGAATTGCACCGCTTTGTCATCGACGGAACACCAGACGCCGCCCGATGCGGAAGCCGCAGCGGCCGACAAGAGTAGCGCAATAGCGCAGATGATCGTCCGCATTTTTCTCCCCAAACCACAGACCCGATCGCATTGGCGCCCGACTGCGCCGGAAGGTCAAGTCTGCCGAACTTGCTGCTGACCCAATGCAGCGCACCAACACGGCCAATTGCGGTTGCCGTCGCCAATTGGGTAGTGTGCCGGCCGAGAGGGATTTCATGTACAGCACGAACAGTTCAAAGGCGTCCATTGGCGGTATCAGCCGTGACCGCATCGCTGCATTGCGGACAAGCGAGGCGAACACCTTCCGCAAGGCGCGGCCGAAATCGCAGGCCAAGGTCGGTAACGGCCTGCCAGGCTTCTTCGGCGGTGTGCCGATGCACTGGATGAACGACTGGCCGACGCCATTCCCGATCCTGGTCGAAAGCGCCAAGGGCGCCGCCATCACGGATATCGACGGCAACAGGCTGGACGATTTCTGCCTCGGCGACACCGGTTCGATGTTCGGCCATTCGCCGCCGCCGGTGGCGCGCGCCATCCGCCGCCAGGCCGGGCGCGGCCTGACCTATATGCTGCCTTCGGAGGATGCGCTGGCCATCGGGCCGCTGCTCACACAGCGTTTCGGTCTGCCGTTCTGGCAGATCGCCACCAGCGCCACCGACGCCAACCGCTTCGCGCTGCGCGTCGCCCGCGCCGTCACCGGCCGCGAAAAGATACTGGTCTTCAACGGCTGCTATCACGGCTCGGTCGACGAGACGATGGTCCGGATGGTCGACGGCAAGCCCGTGAATCGGCCGGGGCTGGCGGGTGAGTTTCGCGACCTGACCAAGACGGCGAAGGTCATCGAATTCAACGATGTTGCTGCACTGGAAGCGGCGCTCGCCGACCGCGATGTCGCCTGCGTCATCGCCGAGCCGGTGCTGACAAATTCCTCCATGGTGCTGCCCGATCCGGGTTTTCACGACGCCTTGCGCAAACTGACGCGCGCGGCCGGAACGCTGCTGCTGATCGACGAGACCCACACCATCTCGACCGGCCCAGGGGGCTACACCAGAAAATTCGGGCTGCAGCCCGACCTTTTCGTGCTGGGCAAGCCGATCGCCGGTGGCGTGCCGGCAAGCGTGTGGGGCATGAGCGACGAGGTCGCCTCGCGCTATGCCGACTACAACCGAACCAAGGAGCCGGGCTATTCCGGCATGGGCACGACGCTGTCGGCGAACCCGCTGCAGTTCGCAGCCATGCGCGCAACGCTCGAAGAGGTGATGACGCAGGAGAATTATGCCCGGATGGATCGCCTCGCCCTGCGGCTCGATGCCGGGCTGACCGGCGTCATCGATCGCTACAATCTGCCCTGGCATGTCGCCCGCGTCGGCGCCCGCGTCGAGTTCATCTGCGCCCCTGGCCCGCTCAGGAACGGCGCCGAAGCCGAGACTGCCCATGCGCCGGAGCTTGAGGCGGCTATCCATGTCGCGCTGGTCAACCAGGGCGTGCTGATCGCGCCCTTTCACAACATGATGCTGATCTCACCGGCCACCACCGGCGCCCAGGTCAACCGGCTGATCACCGCCTTCGCCACGGTTGCGGCAAGGCTGACGGCATGAGACAAGCTGCCAAGCCAAACTCGAGTACACTAATCATGACTTCACCTTCGGGCTCGACGCCCGCCGAGGCGCAAGCCTTTCTCGACGCCCATCCCGAAATCGAAGCCTTCGATATCGTCTTGACCGACGCCAACGGGGTCGGCCGCGGCAAGATCGTGCGCCGGCATGAGCTGAAAAGCATCTTCGAGGGCGGCCGCCACATGCCGATCTCGATCCTCGGCCTCGACATCACCGGCGAGGATGTTCACGAAACCGGGCTGATCTGGACGACCGGCGATGGCGACCTCAGGGCCTGGCCGATCCCCGGCACCCTGGTGCCGCTTTACGGCACGAACCCGCCGCGCGGCCAGTTGCTGATGGCGATGTACCATCTCGAGGGACAGCCTATGTCGTCGGACCCACGGCTGGCGCTGGCCAGGCAGGTCGACATCTTGGCGGCCAAGGGCCTCTATCCCGCCGGCGCCTTCGAACTCGAATTTTTCCTGCTTGCCAATGAGCGTGACGCCGACGGCAAGGTAAAGCCGGCGGACGCCGTGCTCGACGGCCGCCGCTCGGCCAAGACGGAAGTCTATTCCGTCGACCATCTGCACGGCATGGAGCCGCTGTTTTCCGACATCTATGCCGCGGCTAAGGCGCAAGGCATTCCGGCCGAAACGGTGATTTCCGAATACGCGCCCGGCCAGTACGAGCTGACGCTGAACTATCGCAAGGATGTCATGCGGGCGGCCGACGACCTCGTCATGTTGAAGCGGCTGGTGCGGGCGCAGGCGCGCCGCCATGGTGTCACCGCCTGCTTCATGGCCAAGCCGATCGAAAAATACGCCGGCTCCGGCATGCATTTCCATGTTTCGTTGCAGGACAAGAACGGCCGCAACGTTTTTGCCGAGGCTGGCGGCGAAAGCTGGTCGCTGCCGCTGCTGCAGGGGCTCGGCGGGCTGATCCAGACCATGGCCGAATCGATGCTGGTGTTTGCGCCGCACGCCAATTCCTGGCGGCGCTTCGTCTCGCAGTCCTATGCGCCGGTGGCGCCGACCTGGGGCGTCAACAACCGTTCGGTGGCGCTGCGCATCCCGGCGGGCGACGCCAAGAACCGGCGCATCGAGCACCGGCCGTCGGGTGTCGACGCCAATCCCTACCTGATCGCGGCAACGGTGCTGGCCGGCATCATCAAGGGTCTGGATGAACGCCTCGACCCCGGCCCCGAAACCACTGGGAATGGCTATGAAGCCGCCATCACGCGCACGACCATGCCGGTCGACTGGCGCGCTGCGATCGAGGCGGCGCGGGCATCGAGCTTCCTGAAAGAGGCGCTTGGCGAGGATCTGCATCGCACCTTCGTGGCGATCAAGCAGTCGGAGTATCTGCGCGTCGCCCGCACCGTCAGCGAGCTGGATTACCACCTCTACCTCCACGAGGTCTGAGAGACCGCCTGGAACTCGGGCAGTCGTCCTGCTAGCCCGACGATCAGGCGGCGATTACTTTTTCGCCGCCTGCATCAAATGACGTGGCGCTGCAGCCTTCAAGAACATATCATGAACGGATGAGCGCACCCACCGTCCGTGAAAAGCTGGCAATCCTGTCTGACGCCGCCAAATACGATGCTTCCTGCGCCTCGTCCGGCTCGGCGAAGAAGGATTCGCTCCAATCCGGCGGTATCGGCTCCACAGAAGGCATGGGCATCTGCCATTCCTATGCGCCGGATGGCCGCTGCATTTCGCTCCTGAAAATCCTGCTCACCAATTTCTGCATTTACGATTGCAGCTACTGCATCAACCGCTCGTCATCGAATGTGCGCCGCGCCCGCTTTAGCATCGACGAGGTGGTGAAGCTGACCATGGATTTCTACCGGCGCAACTACATCGAGGGCCTCTTCCTGTCCTCAGGAGTCATCCGCTCCCCGGACGAGACCATGGCCGAAATGGTGGAAGTGGCGCGGCGGCTGCGGCTGGACGAAAAATTCTCCGGCTATATTCATCTGAAGACCATTCCGGAAAGCTCGGCCGAACTGGTCGAGCAGGCCGGGCTCTACGCCGATCGGCTGTCTATCAACGTCGAACTGCCGACCGATGAGGGCGTCAAGAAACTGGCGCCGGAGAAGAAGCCGGAAACGATCCGGCTTTCCATGGCGAACCTGCGCCGGAAGATGGAGGAAAAAGCCGAGCCGACGCTGAGGACCAAGAAGCGCGAACGCTTTGCGCCCGGAGGTCAGTCGACGCAGATGATTGTCGGCGCCGACAAAACATCCGACGACGGCATTTTGCACACCAGCGCGCGGCTCTATGGCAGCTATCACCTGCGGCGCGTCTATTATTCCGCCTTCAGCCCGATCCCGGATTCGTCATCGTCGCTGCCGCTGCAAAAACCGCCGCTGATGCGCGAGCACCGGCTCTATCAGGCCGACTGGCTGATGCGTTTCTACGGCTTTTCGCAGCCGGAAATCCTCGCCGGCAGCAGCGACGGCATGCTCGATCTCGCCATTGACCCCAAGCTCGCCTGGGCTTTGCGCAATCGGGCGAGGTTTCCCGTCGACATCAACCGCGCCGACCGCGAAGCGCTGCTGCGGGTTCCGGGTCTGGGCACCAAGGTGGTGGCGAAGATCCTTGAAACCCGCCGCCACCGACGCATGCGGCTGGAAGATGTCGGACGGATCTGCCATTCGATCGCCAAGCTGAGGCCCTTCATCATCGCCGAAGGCTGGTCGCCGGGCGGACTCACCGACAAGACAGGCCTGCGCGACACGATCGTAAAGTCCTGCGAACAACTGTCGCTGTTTTGACCATGCAGCCGGCTCAGCTCGACCTTGCCCGATACACTGTCCGGCTAGCGAGCCAGACCGATTTCGCCGGTTGGCGCGATGCGGCACGGCGTCTGGCGCTGAATGAGGTCCGGCCTGAGGATATTAGTTGGGGTGTCGGGTCCGACGCCAATGATCCTCAAGATGCCTTGCCGGCGGTGCCAGAGGGCGCGCAGCTTACCGTCCCGCGCGAGTTCATCGCCCATGCAGAAACCGCCTTCTGCCACTCCGACCCCGGCCGGTTTGCCTTTCTCTACCGGATGCTTTGGCGCCTGCGCACCGAGCCGAAACTGCTGGCGATCGCATCCGATCCCGACACCAGGCGGCTCGAAGCCATGGAAAAGGCGGTGCGGCGCGACAGCCATAAGATGCATGCCTTCGTACGCTTCCGGAAGATCGGCGACGGCGAGAACGAGCGCTACGTCGCCTGGTTCGAGCCGGAGCATTTCATTGTCGAGCGCAACGCGGATTTCTTCGTCCGGCGGTTCACCGGCATGCGCTGGACCATCCTGACGCCCTATGCCTCCGCCGACTGGAACGGCGAAAGGCTGGCGATCGGGCCGGGTGCGGCCAAGGGCGATGCACCCGATCAGGACGACACCGAGGCGTTGTGGCTGACCTATTTCGAAAACATCTTCAACCCGGCGCGGCTCAAGGTGAAGGCGATGCAGAAGGAGATGCCGAAGAAATATTGGCGGAACCTTCCCGAGGCCTCGCTCATTCCAGATCTGATCGCAGGAGCGGACGAGGCCGCCAGGGATATGATTGCCAGACTGCCGACAACGCCGGCGCCGCACCACGCCAAGCTGCAGGCAAGACATTGGCCGAAGCCCGAGCCGGCCGAGGCGCCGGATGAAGACGATGCCAAGACGATTTCCGATTTGCGCGAGGCTGCAAAGGGTTGTCGTCGCTGCCCGCTCTGGCGCGACGCGACACAGACCGTGTTCGGCGAGGGGCCGGATGACGCCAAAGTGGTCTTCGTCGGCGAACAACCTGGCGATCAGGAAGATCTCGTCGGCAAACCTTTTATCGGGCCAGCGGGCAAAGTGTTCGATGCAATTCTCGATGACGCAGGCGTCGACCGGCAAAAAGTCTACGTCACCAACGCCGTCAAGCACTTCAAGTTCGAGCCGCGCGGCAAGCGCCGCATCCACTCGAAGCCAAATACCGGCGAAGTCCAGGCCTGCCGCTGGTGGATCGGCCGGGAGCTTGAGCTGATCAAGCCGGACCTCGCCGTGGCGCTTGGGGCAACGGCGGCGTTGTCGCTGCTGGGCAAGGCCATTGCTGTGACGAAAATGCGCGGCCAGGTGATCGAGCGCGAGGACGGTTTGCGCGTGTTCATCACCATCCATCCTTCCTTCATCCTGCGTATTCATGAGCCGGCGGACAAGGAGGCAGAGCGCGAGCGGTTTCTCAGCGATATGAGAGAGGTGAAGCGGCTTATGGGGTCGTGAGATGAGCGAAAGCCTCAGCGACATCGTCATCCGCGGGCGGAGCAAGGAGCTTCGCTCCTGCTTCGCCCAGGGATGACGAAGCTGAGTGGCTTCACGGTCGTGAATCCAACGTTGGAAACTTCGGCCGCCACGGCCGAATTAACTGATCAGGATTGCCCTCAGATCATTCACATTCGTACCCGTCGGCCCCGGCACGAACAGATCGCCGATCGCGTTGAACGCCGTCCAGGCATTGTTGCCGGCCAGCATCGCCTTGGCGTCGATGCCGGCGGCACGCATGCGCGAGACGGTCGAGCCATCGGCAAAGGCGCCGGCATTGTCTTCCGAGCCATCGATGCCGTCGGTATCGGCGGCCAGTGCATGAATACCTTCCGCGCCGCTGATGCCGATGGCAAAGGCGAGCAGGAATTCGGAGTTGCGGCCGCCCTTGCCCCTTTTTCCGTCAACAGGGGCCCGCAAAGTCACGGTCGTCTCGCCGCCGGACAGGATCAGCACCGGCTTTTGGAACGGCCGGTTGCGCGTCGCCACTTCGCGCGCAATGGCTGCATGCACGCCACCGACCTCGCGCGCCTCGCCCTCGATGGAATCGGAGAGGATGACGGCTTCGATGCTTTGCCGTTTTGCCTCAGCGGCTGCCGCTTCCAGCGATACGCCAGCCGAGGCGATCAGGTGCACTTCATTGCGTGAAAAGCGCTGGTCATCCGGATCTGGCGCATCGGCCTCTGGCGAGTTGATGTGCGCCATGACGGCGTCGGGCAGCTTCATGCCATAGGCCGCTATCGAGGCCAGCGCATCGGCGCGGTTGCCGGAGTCGGGCACGGTCGGGCCGGAGGCCACCAGGGCCGGGTTGTCGCCGGGAATGTCACAGACAACCAGTGATACCAGTTTGGCCGGCCAGGCGGCAGCTGCCAGCCGGCCGCCCTTGATGGTTGAGACATGCTTGCGGATGGTGTTCATGGCCGCGATCGGCGCGCCGGAGGCGAGCAGCGCCTCGTTGACGGCGATTTCGTCGGCGAGCGTCAGGCCAGCGGCAGGCGACGGCAGCAGCGCCGATCCTCCGCCCGATATCAGCGCCACTACCAGGTCGTCCGCGGTCAGCCCTCGCACCTTTTCGAGCAGGCGCCGCGACGCCTCAAGACCGGCAGCGTCCGGTACCGGATGTGCGGCCTCGATAATCTCGATGCGCTCGCATTTGGCGCCATAGCCGTAACGGGTGACGACCAGCCCTTCGATCGGACCGTCCCAAACCTTCTCGAACGCCGCCGCCATCTGCGCCGAGCCCTTGCCGGCGCCGATGACGATGGTGCGGCCCTTCGGCCTAGCCGGCAGATGATCCCTGATCGTGCGTTCGGGATCGGCGGCGGCAACGGCGGCGTCGAAGATGGAGATGAGAAAAGTCTTGGGGTCGAGCACAGTCATTCAGCTTCCGCAGCCAGCGCCAGTCCACGCTTGTCGACGCCGAGATGATCGCACAGTGCATCGACGACGACGCCATGATCCTGGCGTTCCGGCAGGCCGGAGACGGCGATGACGCCGATGACGCCGACGCCCTTTACAGTCACCGGAAACCCGCCGCCGGCTAGTACGTAATCAGCAATATCCAGCCCCTCGCCGACCTTGAAGGTGCGGTCCGGACGCTGCTGCTCAAGCACCAGGCGATAAGTGCTTTTGAGATAGCGCTTCACCACATTGATCTTGCGTCGAGCCCAGTCGGGGTTGGAGGCGTTCGAACCGGGCAGCGCGGCATAGAACAGCGGGCGATCCCACAGCCTGATGTCGATGATGATGGGCAGCTTTTCGGCCAGCGCCCGCTCGCGGATCGCCCAGCCAACCTTGAAAGCGACAGCCTCGTCGAAGGCCGGGAAGACCAGCATCTCTTCCTGTTTCTGGATCAGAGCGATGTCGTCCGCGGCGGCCATTTTGTTCTCCGAAATCGTTACAAATCGTGTGTACGACAAGCTCCGCCCGGTCAAGGTCTCGTCGCGGTGGTGGTCTTGCCCCGCCAGGATCGCCCCCCACTCCGTCGAGCTTCTCTCGACACCTCTCCCCCGATCGACGGGGTAGAGGAAGGGCGCAAAGCTGTCCGAACCGGCGCCCGTCCTCCGAAGCAAAGGCTCCTTCCTCTCCCTCCGGAGGGGGAGAGTTGGCGCCGCGAAGCGGCGACGGAGTGGGGGAACCTCTTGGCAACCAGGCGCAATCATCATCTTGTCCCGCGCGGATGATGAGTCCTAACCCGCGATCATATCGATCTTGGCCGGCCGCCCCGCGACATAGACCTCGCGCACGGCACGGTCGTCGCCCAATGTCTGCAGCAGGAACAGCTCCTCCGCCAGCGTCTCCACAGTCTCCATCCTCAGCCGCATCGCCGGCGTGGCGCGGGCGTCGAGCACGGTGATGTCCGCGTCGGTGCCTTCATCCAGCGTGCCGACCTTGTCCGCCACAGACAGCGCCTCGGCATTGCCACGTGTCAATTGCCAGAAGGACTGGAACGGGTTCAGCTTTTCGCCATTCAGCGCAATCACCTTGTAGCCCTCGTCCATGGTGCGCAGCATCGAATAGTTGGTGCCGCCGCCGACATCGGTGGCGGCAGCGATCCTGAGCGGCTTGTCGCGGCGACGAATGCGCTGGTAGTCGAACAGGCCGGAGCCGAGGAACAGGTTCGAGGTCGGGCAGAACACCGCCACGGAGCCTGAGTCCGACAGCGCATCGGCCTCTCGTTCCGAGAGATGGATGCAGTGGCCGAACAGGCTCTTTGGCCCCAGCAGGCCATACTGCTCGTAGACATCGGTGTAGTCGCGCGCCTGCGGATAGAGTTTTTGCGTGAAGGCGATTTCGGCGTGGTTTTCCGACAGATGCGTCTGCATGTGCAGGTCGGGGTTTTCGCGGCAGAGCGTGCCGGCCATCTCCAGCTGCTCGGGCGAGGATGTGATGGCGAAGCGCGGCGTGATCGCATAAAGCTGGCGGCCCTTGCCGTGCCATTCCGCAATCAGCGCCTTCGTATCGTCATAGCCGGATTGCGGCGTGTCGAGCACGCCTGCCGGCGCATTGCGGTCCATCATCACCTTGCCGGCAATGTTGAGCATGCCGCGCGCATGCGATTCGGCAAAGAACGCTTCGGCAGACGCCTTGTGCACCGAGCAGTAGGCGGCGACCGTCGTCGTGCCGTGGCGCACCATCTCGTCCAGGAACAGCCGAGCGATGCGGCGGCCATGCTGAGCGTTGGCGAATTTGGTCTCTTCGGGAAAGGTGTAGGTGTTCAGCCAGTCGAGCAGTTCGGCGCCGTAGGAGGCAATGACCTGCATCTGCGGAAAATGCGCATGCGCATCGATGAAGCCGGGCAGCAGCAGATGCGGCCGATGATCGATCTTTTTCGCACCGTCGCCCGCTTGCTTTTCGACTTCCGTGTAGCTGCCTACGGCAACGATCCGGCCGTCGCGGATCAGCAGGCCGCCATCCTCCTCATAGCGCCAGGCGGCATGGTCGTCGATGGCTTCGGGCCAGCGCAAAAAACTTAGGGTGCGGCCGCGCAGAAGTGTGGAGGTCATCCCTATTTCCCTGCGCCTTCGAACCAGGCGACCAGCAGCGCCCGTTCCTTGTCGCTGATCTGGGTGACGTTGGCGGGCGGCATGGCGTGGCTGCGCCCGGCCTGCAAATAGATTTCACGCGCATGCTCGGCAATGCCGGCGTCGGTGTCGAGCATCACGCCCTTCGGCGCATGGTAGATGCCTTCATAGACCGGCTCGGCCGTATGGCACATCGAGCAGCGGCCAAGCACGGTGTCGCGCACCGCCGGGAAATGCGACGAGGCGATATAGACTTCGGCCGCGGCGGATGCCTTGGGCTCGCCGGTCAGTATTTTCGGCGCTGTCGACAGCCACATGATGATGACGAATAGCACCGCAGCCGCCATCCAGGTCCAGTGGGGGTTGCCGGCACGCTTATGCACGGTGTTGAAATAGTGCCGGATCAAGACGCCGATGATGAACACCAGCGAGGCGATGACCCAGTTGAACTCCGTCGCAAACGCCAGCGGATAGTGGTTCGACAGCATCAGGAACAGCACGGGCAGCGTCAGGTAGTTGTTGTGCAGCGAGCGCTGCTTGGCGATCTTGCCGTATTTCGGGTCGGGCTTGCGGCCGGCAATCAGGTCGGCGACGACGATCTTCTGGTTTGGAATAATCACCATGAAGACATTGGCCGACATGATAGTGGCGGTGATGGCGCCGAGATGCAGGAAAGCGGCGCGGCCGGTGAACAGATGCGTCAGCCCCCAGGCGATGAACACCAGAACGCCATAGAGCACCAGCATCAGTCCGGTGTCACTTTTGCCGAGCGGCGACCGGCAGAGCAGATCGTAGACAACCCAGCCGACGCCGATCGTCGCCATCGACAGCAGGATGCCCACGGGAACCGACATGGACAGAACATTGGGGTCGATCAGGAACAGGTCGGCGCCGGCATAGTAGACCACGCACAGCATGGCGAAGCCGGACAGCCAGGTGGCGTAGGATTCCCACTTGAACCAGGTCAGGTGTTCCGGCATTTCGGCCGGCGCCACCAGATATTTCTGGACGTGGTAGAAGCCGCCGCCATGCACCTGCCATTCCTCGCCGAATGCGCCGGCCGGCATGCCGGGGCGCTGGCGCAGGCCAAGGTCGAGCGCGACGAAATAGAAGGACGAGCCGATCCAGGCGATGCCGGTGACGACGTGCAGCCAGCGCACGGCGAAACTCAGCCAGTCCCAGAAAATCGCGAAATCCATCATGTGAAATCGTCCCTGCCGATCGGCTGACTTTACGGTGTGGGGCGCAAACGAAAAGAGGCGAGGTGTACGATGACTTTCAAAAAAAAATGGAAAATACTAGGCTGACCACGTACGCCGCCACATAAAGAGCCACGAATGGCCTATCTCGACAACATCGCCGTCTTCGTCCGCGTCGTCGAGCTTGGCAATCTCTCGGCGGCGGGCCGCGACATGCGCATTTCGCCGGCGGTCGCCTCCAACCGCATCAAGGAGCTGGAAAAACACCTCGGCGTGCGGCTGTTTAACCGCACCACACGGCAATTGATGCCGACTGAGCATGGCACGGTGTTCTACTCCGGCGCCAAGCAGGTGCTGGAGGCGATCACCGAGGCGGAAGCCGCGGTCTCGGCTCTTTCCGGCCAGCCGCGCGGCACCATCAAGGTGACCGCCCCGCTCGGCCTTGGACGGCGGCTGGTGGCGTCGGGCATTCCGGATTTCCACGACAAATACCCCGATATCGAGGTGCGGCTGAGGCTCTCCGACCACAATATCGACATCATGAAGGAAGGCATCGACGTCGCCTTCAAGCTCGGCATCATCGAGGATTCCAGCCTGCGGATGCGCGGCATCATGGAATGTGAACGCGTGCTGGTGGCGGCACCGAAATATCTCGAAGCGCGCGGCGAGCCGATGGAGCCACAGGAGCTGATCGGCAAGAAGCACGACTGCCTGATGCTGCGCTATTCTGGAGCGCGCGAATATGTCTGGACCCTGCAGACGCCGTCCGGCCCGCAGAAATTCGAGGTGCACGGCCCCTACGACACCGACGACGGCGATGTGCTGACCGGCTGGGCGCTGTCGGGGCGCGGCATCATCAACAAGCCGCGGTTCGAAGTGGAACCTTTCATCCGCGACCGGCGGCTGCAGGTCATCCTGGCCAGCACGCCGCCAACGCCGGTGCAGTTCGCCGCCGTCTATCCGCACAAGAAGCTGCAAGACCCCAAGGTGCGGCTGCTGCTCGACTTCATGGCCGAGCGTTGCCAGCGGCTGATCAAGGATTTGCTGGCCGGCAGGTGAGGGGCTGTTGGCCCAGTCGCCAGGGTTGTCTTACAAGCAGGTGACCTTAGGGTCGCATACGCTGCCCTATGATCGATGGTCCCATGCCGACTGACCAGCAAGCCACAATGCATCTTGCCGTTTCGCTCAACATTACTTCCGGGCAGCCGCTCGGGTTTAGCGACCTGGCCGGCTTTGCCAAGCAAGCGGAAGCGGCTGGGCTGGACATGATTGTCCTCGATGATTCCGCGCCGAACAGCGCCGGGTCGAGTTCTTTCGAAGCGACGACCTTGCTGGCGGCGCTGGCGACGGTGACAAGTCGGATCGGCCTTGTCGCTGCAGCCTCGACGGTCGCTCACCAGCCGTACAATCTGGCGCGCCGTTTTGCTTCGCTCGACATCATCAGCCATGGCCGCGCCGGCTGGCACGCGACCATGGCGCAGGCGCCAGGGGAAGCCGCCAATTTCAGCCGGCCGGATGGATTTTCCGACGATGTGTTCCGCCGCCGCACGCAGGAATACATTGGCATCGTTCAGCGCCTGTGGCAGGGCTGGGATGCCGACGCGCTGCTGTTCGACAAGGCCGGCGGCCGCTTCCACGATCCCGAAAAAATGCACCTGCTCGACCACAAAGGCGCATTTTTCTCCGTGCGCGGGCCGCTGAACGTCGCGCGCTCGCCGCAGGATACGCCGGTGCTGGTGCTGTCCGGCCTGTCCGAGGCCGACCTGGATATCGCCGTCGGCACCGCCGATGTCGTCCTGCTGGACAGACCCACAGAGGACGCCAAGGCGCGCCATGACGATCTCAAGCGCCGCGTTGTGGCCTGCGGACGCGATCCGGGTGCGGTCAAGCTGCTGCTGAACGTTGGCGCAGATGTCGCTGCTAACACGCTCGAAACATTGTTCAGCTCGCAAAGCTGCGACGGGTTCAACATCGCAATACCGCCTGCGGCGATTGACGGTTTCATCGGCCGCGTGCTGCCGGAATTGCAGCGCCGCGGGCTCGTCCGCCCGGATTATCCCGGCACCACCTTGCGCTCGCATCTCGGACTTGCCGGAGGAGCGCAATGACCCGCCAGATGAAGCTTGGCGCCTTCCTGTGGGCGACGGGCCACCACATCGCCGCCTGGCGTCACCCCAAGGCGCATGTTACGGCAGGCATCGACATTGATCATTACATCCAGCTGGCGCGCACGGCGGAAGCGGCGAAGTTCGACATGGTGTTCTGCGAGGACGCCGCCGGTCTGCGCGAAGCCAATGTCGGCATCGCCAGCCAGACCTCACGCTCGATCGGCTTCGAGCCGATCAGCCTGCTGTCCGCGCTCGCCGTGCAGACCAGCGGCATCGGCCTCGTTTCGACGGCGTCGACCAGCTACAACGAGCCCTACGGTCTGGCGCGCACCTTTCTCTCGCTCGATCATCTGAGTGGTGGCCGGGCTGGCTGGAACCTGGTGACGTCGGCCAGCCCCATCGAAGCCGCCAATTTCGGCGCGACGGGCCTGAAACCCCATGCCGACCGCTACGAGCGGGCGCGCGAATTCGCCGAGGTGGTATCAGGACTTTGGCAAGGCAGTGGCTTTCACGGCCACAACGGCCAGAGCTTTTCGGTGCGCGACCCGCTCGACCTGCCGCGCTCGCCGCAGGGCGCGCCGGTGATGGTGCAGGCCGGCGCCTCGGATGTCGGCCGCGACCTTGCCGCACGCACGGCCGACGTCGTGTTCACGGCGGCGCAGACCCTCGAGGAAGCCAAGGCCTTTTACGACGACCTCAAGGGCCGTATGGCGGCCTATGGGCGAGAACCCGACGACATCAAGATCATGCCCGGCGTCTCCCCGGTGGTGGCAGACACCGAGGCCGAAGCGCGGGAGAAACAGGAGGAATTGCAGGCGCTGATCCCCGACGATGTCGGCGTGGCGCTGCTGTCCAGCTATCTCAGCATCTCCGATCTCGGGAGCTATCCGATCGACGGACCGCTGCCCGAACTGCCGGAGACCGAGGGCATGAAAAGCCGCCAGGCGCTGGTCATCGAACAATCGCGCCGCGACGGCCTGTCGATCCGCCAGCTTGCGCGCCATTTCGCCGGCGCACGTGGCCATTGGCGTATCGTCGGCACGCCGGTGCAGATCGCTGACGAATTGCAGGCGCGGTTCGAGGGCGGCGGCGCGGACGGCTTCAACGTCATG
The DNA here is from genome assembly GCF_000502335.1 of Mesorhizobium sp. L2C066B000. Taxonomy (NCBI): domain Bacteria; kingdom Pseudomonadati; phylum Pseudomonadota; class Alphaproteobacteria; order Hyphomicrobiales; family Phyllobacteriaceae; genus Mesorhizobium; species Mesorhizobium sp. L2C066B000. The sequence continues at coordinate 19,744 of NZ_AYWZ01000015.1, read as the reverse complement.
CCGTCATACTTCCCCGGCGAGCTCGATGCCTTTTGCGAACTCGTGGTGCCGGAACTGCAGCGGCGCGGACTGTTCCGTCGGGAATACGAAGGCAGCACCTTGCGAGATCATCTTGGCCTGAAGCGGCCTGCTTAGCCGCGCCGAAGCTTAGCCGGCCATCATCTTGTGCTGGACTTCATGGTCGGCATTCGGCGCGGTGTTGTGAACGACCAGTGCCGTCATGATCTCGGCTGCCGCGAGCGCCGCGATCACCGGCGGGCGCTTGTCCCTGACGGCGTCGCCGCCGATCGGGGAGACGAGGCGGGCCAACTCAGCCTCCGTGCCATCCGCCGATTTCAGGAACCAGTTCCTGAACGTCGCTCTCTTGGTTTTCGAGCCGATCATGCCGACATAGGCCGCGTCGTCGCGCTTCAGCGCCTCGGCGACGATGAGGAAATCCAGCGCATGGTCGTGGGTGAGGATGGCGAAGGCGGTGCCGGCGGGGGCGTTTCGCACCTCGGCCTCGGGCATCGGCGTCAGCAGCGTCTCGACGGTTTCCGGCATGCCTTCCAGCGCTTCGGCCCGCGTCTCGATGACGACACCACGCACGGGAAGAAGTGCAACGGTCGAGGCCAGCGCCTGGCCGACATGGCCGCCGCCGAAGATATAGACATGCGGCAGGTGGGCTTCCTCGGCTTCTGCGGCCGCGATCAGCTCGGCAGCAAGCGCGGCATCGACGATACGGATCAAGACTTCGACGCGCCCGCCGCAGCACTGGCCGATCTCGGGACCTAGCGGCACGTCAAGCGTGGCGCGGACTTCATCGACCGCGATGCGGGCTTCTTTACCCTCCCCCTTGTGGGGAGGGTCGATCCGCGAAGCGGATCGGGGTGGGGGTCCTCGTGAGGCGCANCCGACCCTCCCCACAAGGGGGAGGGTGAAGACCCCACCATCTGCCTCGCCTTGTCGATCGCCATGTACTCGAGCTGACCGCCGCCGATCGTGCCAAAAATCGCCGCCTGCGATACGAGCATGAAGGCGCCCTTCTCGCGCGGAGTCGAGCCTTTGGTGCCGGCCACTTCGACCAGAGCAAGCCGGCCGGCGCTGGCGAGAAAAGCTCTGAGGCTTTGCACTTTCGACTTCATATTTCGCATTCCCGTTCGGGAAATATAGGGTTTTTCAGTCTGAATTGCACGTTTTGCCAGAATCCAGGTCAGAGTCAGGGGCTATTCTTGGCTTCACCCTTCAGCCGTTCGATCGCCATCAGCACCCGTTCTGGTGTTGCAGGAGCGTCGAGACGCGGACAGATCTTATGATCGGCCACACTTGCCACCGCGTCCGACAGCGCATGCAGCACAGACATGCCGAGCGGGAAGGGCGGTTCGCCGACCGCCTTGGAACGGTGCACCGTCGGCTCGTTGGCCTCCGGCCAGTCGGCCAGCGTGACGTTGAATATCTTCGGCCGGTCGGACGCGAGCGGGATCTTATAGGTCGACGGCGCATGCGTGCGCAGCCGGCCCTTGTCGTCCCACCACAGCTCCTCCGTCGTCAGCCAGCCCATGCCCTGGATGAAGCCGCCCTCGATCTGGCCGAGATCGATGGCGCGGTTCAGCGAGCGGCCGGTTTCATGCAATATGTCGGTGCGCTCGACGACATATTCGCCGGTCAGCGTGTCGACCGAGACTTCCGAGCACGAGGCGCCATAGGCGAAATAATAGAACGGACGGCCCTCGCCCTTGTCACGGTTCCAGTGGATTTTCGGCGTCTTGTAAAAACCCGCCGCCGACAGTTGGATGCGGGCCATATAGGCCTGCTTGACAAGGTCGGTGAAGGCGATCTCCTGGTTGCCGATGCGCACCCGGTTGGGCAGGAAAAGCACCTGCTCGCGCGGCACCTGGTATTTTTCGGCGGCGAAGTCGGTCAGCCGTTCCTTGATCTGGCGGGCGCCGTTCTGCGCCGCCATGCCGTTGAGGTCGGTGCCGGACGACGCCGCGGTGGCCGAAGTGTTGGGCACCTTGCCGGTGGTCGTCGCGGTGATCTTGACCTGGTCGAGGTCGATCTGGAACTCTTCCGCCACCACCTGCGCCACCTTGACGTAGAGGCCTTGCCCCATCTCGGTGCCGCCGTGATTCAGATGCACCGAACCATCGGTGTAGACATGCACCAGCGCGCCGGCCTGGTTGTAGTGGGTGGCTGTGAAAGAGATGCCGAATTTGACCGGCGTCAGCGCCAGGCCGCGCTTGATGAAGCGGCTGTTGGCGTTGAAGGCCTGGATGATGCGGCGGCGCCCCGCATAGTCGGCGCTCGCCTCCAGCTCGGCGACGATGCGGTGGATGATGTTGTCCTCGACCGTCTGGTGATAAGGGGTGACGTTGCGGCCCCCGTCTTTATCACCACTGGTGGCATAAAAATTCTGCTTGCGGATTTCGAGCGGGTCCTTGCCGACCGCAAAGGCAACCTCGTCGATGACCCGTTCGGCGCCGACCATGCCCTGCGGGCCGCCGAAGCCGCGAAACGCCGTGTTCGACACGGTGTTGGTGTAAAGCGGCGCCGATTGCGCATGCACCGCCGGCCAGAAATAGGTGTTGTCGCAATGGAACAGCGCGCGGTCGGTGACCGGTCCGGACAGGTCCGAGGAAAAGCCGCAACGCGCCGCAAACATGAAATCGACGCCTAAAATGTTGCCGTCGTCGTCGAAGCCAACGTCGTATTCGACAAGGAAATCATGGCGCTTGCCGGTGGCGATCATGTCGTCGTCGCGGTCGGGCCGGATTTTTACCGCGCGATGGTGTTTCTTGGCGGCGATCGCAGCCAATGCCGCAAACTGGTTGCCTTGCGTCTCCTTCCCGCCGAAGCCGCCACCCATGCGGCGGATTTCCACTGTGATGGCGTTGCTCGGCACGCCCAGCGCATGGCTGACCATATGCTGGACTTCGCTCGGATGCTGGGTCGAGGAATAGATGGTGACGTCCTGGTCTTCGCCGGGGATGGCCACGGCGATATGGCCTTCGAGATAGAAATGCTCCTGGCCGCCGATGCGCATCTTGCCCTTCAGCCGGCGCGGCGCCGCCTTGATCGCGGCAGCGGCATCGCCACGCTTCAGCGTGAGCGGCGGCGTGACCAGCTTGTCCTTGCGGGGGTCGAGGTCGCCAATGTCGGTGACGAAAGGCAATGGACTGTATTCGACCTTGGCCAGCCGGGTGGCGCGGCGCGCCTGTTCGCGCGTCTTGGCAATAACGCAGAAGATCGGCTGACCATAAAACTGCACCTTGTCGTCGGCCAGCACCGGCTCGTCGTGGCGGCCGGTCGGCGAGATGTCATTTTCGCCCGGAACGTCCTTGGCCGTCAGCACATCGACGACGCCCGGCGCCGCGCGCACCGCCGACAGATCCATTTTGCTGATCGTCGCATGCGTCGCCGTGGACAGGCCGAGGCAGCCATGCAGCATGCCCGCCGGTTCCGGCATATCGTCGATATAGACCGCGCTGCCGCTGACATGCTTGTGCGCGGAATCGTGGCGCTGGTCGGCGGCGACGCCACCGGAAATCTTCTGCGCCTTGAGATCTGGAGAGGCGTGCTTGTTCATCAGGCCGCCTCGTTGCGCGACACCTGGAACGGCGCCTTGCTGCCGCTGGTTTCGGCAAAAAAGCGCAGCAGCAGGTTCCTGGCCGCCAGCGCCCGGTATTCGGCCGATGCCCGCATATCGGTCAGCGGGGTGAAATCGCCGGCATATTCAGCCATGGCCGCTTCCACCGTCGTCTCCGTCCACGGCTTGCCGAGCAGCGCTTTTTCGACACCGAAAGCCCGCTTCGGGGTGGCCGCCATGCCGCCATAGGCGATGCATATATCGGCCACGGTTCCGTCCTTGGCCAAGTCGAGGAAAAAGGCGCCAAGGGCTGCGGTGATGTCCTCGTCGCGGCGCTTGGTGATCTTGTAGACGGCAAACTTCGTGCCCTTGGCCGGCACGGGAACGTGCACGGCCTCGACGAATTCGCCTGGCTGCCGGTCCTGCTTGCCATAGGCGATGAAGAAATCCTCGAGCGCGATGGTGCGCCGCTTCTTGCCGCGGCGCAGCGTCAGTTGCGCACCAAGCGCGATCAGGGGCGGCGGCGTGTCGCCGATCGGCGAGCCATTGGCGATGTTGCCGCCGATGGTGCCCATGTTTCGTACCTGTTCGCCGCCGATGCGGTCGAACAATGGCCCGAGCGCGGGGATGCGCTTGGCCAGTGTCGCGAAGGCGTCGGTGTAGGTGACGCCGGCGCCGATGGTGATGACGTCATTGTCTTCGGAGATCGCGCACAGCCCCTCGAGATTGCCGATGAAGACTACCGGTGAGATGTCGCGCATGTGCTTGGTGACCCACAGGCCGACGTCGGTCGAGCCGGCGACAACAGTGGCGCCGGGCTCCTTGTCCAGTACAGCGGCGAAATCGTCGACGTCAGCCGGCACAACCAGCCGCTGCTTGCCGGCGCCGATTTCGACGCGGGCACCGTCATGCATAGCCTCGAGCCTGGCGGTGATCGCCTTGCGCTCGGCCGCCAGCGGATCCTTCGCCGCCTTGCCGTAGCTGGAGATGGCACGCGCGGCGCGCATGATTGCCTCATAGCCGGTGCAGCGGCAAAGATTGCCTTGCAAGGCCTTTTCGATCGCGGCATTCGACGGGTCCGGCGACTTCATCCACAGGCCGTAGAGCGACATGACGAAGCCCGGCGTGCAGAAGCCGCATTGCGAACCGTGGAAATCGACCATCGCCTGCTGCACCGGATGCAATTGGCCAGGCGCGCCGCGCAGATGCTCGACGGTGACGACATGGGTGCCGTCGAGCGAGCCCAGGAAGCGGATGCAGGCATTGACGCTTTCATAAACCAGCTTGCCGGCGGACAATTTTCCGACCAGCACCGTGCAGGCGCCGCAATCGCCCTCGGCGCAGCCTTCCTTGGTGCCGCGCAGCGAGCGGTCGAGCCGCAACCAGTCGAGCAAGGTCGCGTCGGGCGCCACCGACGACAGCGCGACATCCCTGCCATTGAGGATGAAGCGGATCTCGTTGCGTATGGTGATCTTGGCCATGCGTCAGCTCCCCCTGTAGGTCGAGTAGCCATAAGGAGAGATAAGCAACGGCACGTGATAATGCACGGATTCCGCCATGCCGAAGCGGATCGGCACACTGTCGAGGAAGGCCGGTTCCGGCAGTTTGGTGCCCTGGCCGCGTAGATAGTCACCGGCGGCGAACACCAGTTCGTATTCGCCGAGGCGGAATTCCGCTCCTGCCAGCAGCGGCGCATCGCAGCGGCCGTCGGCATTTGTGACGACGGTCTTCAAATGTATCCGCGCGTCGCTCTCAAGATGATAAAGCGCGATCGACAGGCCCGCCGCCGGCTTGCCGGTCGCGGTGTCGAGCACATGCGTCGTCAGACGTCCGCCATCGGCTTTCGACGTTTCTGCCACTGGCGCCTCCCATTTCCGATACAGCCGAACAAAGCAGTGAATTGTGCGCCAATTAAAGGCGATGCATAAGTCCCGGTCGAGCGGAGTGGCACAAAAACACTTTCAAAAATTTCGGGGGAATGCGCGAGCAACCCTTTCGACTATCCTGATCATAACTTCCGGCAGCGTCCGGCGGGGAGGGGCAATGCGTTACTCTAGAGACATGCGCGGCTACGGAGCCAATCCGCCGGATCCGAAATGGCCGGGCGGTGCGCATGTGGCCGTCCAATTCGTCGTCAACTACGAGGAAGGCGGCGAGAACTGCGTGCTGCACGGCGACAAGGCCTCGGAAGCCTTCCTGTCGGAAATCGTCGGCGCCGCGCCCTGGGTCGGCCAGCGCCACTGGAACATGGAATCGATCTACGAATATGGCGCGCGGGCAGGCTTCTGGCGGCTGCTGCGCCTGTTCAGCGAGGCGCAAGTGCCGGTGACCTGCTACGGGGTCGCCTCAGCATTAGCCCGGTCGCCCGACCAGGTGGCGGCGATGCAGGAGGCCGGCTGGGAAATGGCCTCGCACGGGCTGAAATGGATCGACTACCGCGACCACAGCGCCGAGGACGAGCGCCGCGACCTCGAAGCGGCGATCAAGCTGCACTACGAGGTGACGGGCCAACGGCCGACCGGCTGGTACACCGGCCGCACCTCGGTCAATACGGTGCGGTTGGTGGCCGAAGAGGGCGGCTTCGACTATGTGTCGGACACTTATGACGACGAACTGCCCTACTGGTTCGAGCACAGCGGCGGCGCGCAACTCGTCATCCCCTACACGCTCGATGCCAACGACATGCGTTTCGCCACGCCGCAGGGATTCAATTCCGGCGACCAGTTCTTCGCCTATTTGAAGGACAGTTTCGACACGCTCTATGCCGAGGGCAAAGCGGGCCGGCCGCGGATGATGAATATCGGCCTGCATTGCCGCCTCGTCGGACGTCCTGGTCGGGTGGCGGCGCTGAAGCGCTTCGTCGACTATGTGAAATCGCACGACAAGGTCTGGCTGGCGCGGCGGATCGATATCGCCAGGCACTGGCAGGAGAACCACCCCTACCAGCCGGCGGCGCTCAAGCCGTCAAAGATGGAGTTCGAAACCTTCGTAGACACTTTCGGCGGCGTGTTCGAACATTCGCCCTGGATCGCGGAACGTGCCTATGAGCTGGAGCTTGGGCCGGCGCATGACAGCGCCGGCGGCCTGCACAATGCGCTCTGCCGCGTCTTCCGCGCCGCCAGCGAAACCGAGCGGATCGGCGTCCTCAACGCCCATCCCGATCTCGCTGGCAAACTGGCCGAAGCGAGACGCCTCACTGCGGAATCCACACGCGAGCAGGCCTCCGCCGGCCTCGACGCGCTGACCGACAAGGAGCGCGAGCTGTTTTCCAAGCTCAACGCCGCTTACGTCACCACCTTCGGCTTTCCCTTCATCATCGCGGTGCGGGGCAAGACCAAGGAGGAGATCCTCGCCGAGTTCGAGGCGCGCATCGGCAACAGCCGTGGCGTAGAACTCGATACCGCCTGCAAACAGGTCGAGCGCATCGCGCTGCTCCGCCTGAAAGACATGCTCCCGCTCTAATGAAATGACTGAGGGGTCAGGACCCAATGGATATGATCAAGACTGACCAGAAAACCTATTATGCACCGCATGGCGGCCATCCCGGCCAAAATGAGCTTTTGACCGGCCGCGCCGTCTTCACCGAGGCCTATGCCGTCATACCGAAGGGAGTGATGCAGGACATCGTCACCAGCCCACTGCCGTTCTGGGACGAGACCAGGGCCTGGATCATCGCCAGGCCGCTTTCGGGTTTCGCCGAGACATTTTCGCAGTACATCGTCGAGGTCCTGCCCGGCGGCGGCAGCGACCGGCCCGAGCCGGACGCCGGCGCCGAGGGCGTGCTGTTCGTGGTTGAGGGCGAGTTGACCGTTTCGCTGGCCGGCAAGAAGCACGTGCTGCAAGCCGGCGGTTTTGCCTTCCTGCCGCCGGACAGCGGCTGGACGGTGCGCAACGAAGGTCGCGACGCCGTACGCTTCCACTGGATCAGGAAGGCCTATGAGGCCGTCGACGGCATCGACGCGCCGGAAGTCCTGTTCAGCAGTGACCAGCAAATGGCGCCGACGCCGATGCCCGGCACCGAGGGTCGCTGGGCGACGACCCGTTTCGTCGATCCAGCCGACATGCGCCACGACATGCATGTTACCATCGTTACGCTCGAGCCTGGCGCCGTCATCCCGTTTGCCGAGACGCATGTCATGGAGCACGGGCTCTATGTCTTGGAAGGCAAGGCGGTCTACCGCCTCAACCAGGACTGGGTCGAGGTCGAGGCCGGCGACTTCATGTGGCTGCGCGCCTTCTGCCCGCAGGCCTGCTACGCGGGCGGCCCAGGCAAATTCCGCTATCTCCTTTACAAGGACGTCAACCGGCACGCCAAGCTCGGCGGGGCGGGCATTGGCGGTCGCGCGCGGTGACCCGCATCACAGCGCGGCCGCTGACGCGCGAAAGCTTTGCCGGCTTCGGCGATGTCATCGACATGGGCGGCGGCAATCACTACCCGATCAATGGCGGCAAGACCGAGCGCTACCACAATCTCGCCACCGCTGAAGCCGGGGGACCGAATGCCTGCGTGCTGATCTCGATGGCGCGCGGCACGCCTTACGACCTGCCGCTGAAGCTGACCATGGTCGAGCGCCATCCCTTGGGCAGCCAGGCGTTCATCCCGCTGTCGCCGCGGCCTTTCCTGGTCGTCGTCTGCCATGACGGCAAGGACGGTCCGGGCGAGCCGCACGCCTTCATCACCGCACCCGGGCAAGGCGTCAACTATCCGCGCAATCTCTGGCACGGCGTGCTGACGCCGCTCGGCGAAGCGCAGGATTTCGTCATCGTCGACCGCGGCGGTGACGGCTCCAACCTCGAAGAGTTCCATTTCTCGCACCCCTACGAAATCCATCTCCCCAACGAGACCTGAGAAATGACCGACTTGTCGCTGATCGACCGCCTGCTCGATGTCATCGAGCACGACATCGTGCCGAAAACGGCAGAGGGCGTGGCCCATGGGAACAAGCTGTTCGGCGCCGCCATCCTGCGGAAGGGCGACCGCTCGCTGGTGCTGGCCGAAACCAACAACGAGATGGAAAATCCGCTCTGGCATGGCGAGGTGCACTGCCTGAAGCGTTTCTATGAAATGCCGAAAGCCGAGCGCGTCGACACCAAGGACGCCATCTTCATCGCCACGCATGAGCCCTGCTCGCTCTGCCTGTCGGCGATCACCTGGACCGGCTTCGACAATTTCTACTACCTCTTCAGCCACGAGGATTCACGCGACAGCTTTGCGATCCCGCACGATCTGAAAATCCTGAAAGAGGTCTTCACTCTTGATCCCGGCGGCTACAATGCCGAGAACGCTTATTGGAAGAGTTTTTCCATTCGCAGGCTGGTGCGGACGCTGCCCGAGGCCGAGCGCGGCCGGCTTGAGGCAAGGATCGGCAATATTTCCGCCCGCTACGACGAACTGTCCGGCGCTTATCAGGCGCGCAAGGCCGAAAACGACATTCCGCTGAACTGACGCGGATTGCCTAGCCTACCTTCGCGTTTTTCAGCACCTCGTTGATCCTGGCCTGCCAGCCCTTGCCGGTCGCCTTGAATTTACTGATGACATCCTGATCCAGACGGATGGACACGACTTGCTTAGGCTTCTCCACGGCTGGCCGGCCACGAGCACGCCTTATGCTCTCGAAAAGTTCTGGAAACACTTCCGCGAAAGGCCTGGCTTGCGCCAACTGTTCGTCTGTCGTCTCCGCATCGTCGGGATCATCAACAATTTGTCTTTGAATTTCCACTTCCTCCGCATCGGTAAGCGGTCGAACACGCGATTTAGGATTGTTCATATACTGACCTTTCCTTTCGGCTGGCACGGCGCGCATCGAGATCACCTCCGAACCAAGCGGCTTGAAAATCACGGCCAGGATGATCTCTCCGAATTCGCCAATCGCCTTGAACCGGTCGGCCTTGGCTGGAAGGACGGTTGAAGTCGCAAAAAAACTCAATATCGAGTTCGGCAAAATCGAGACCCCGGCTGTCCAGGTTCGTCACGCGCTTTGGCTCATCCCAAACGATTTTCAGGCGAAATCCTCATCACGTTGGGTTCAGCTAATAAATGTAATACATTAATTATAATCCTGCAACATCAGGGCAAAACAATCGGGCTACATATCGTGGCGTCGTCGCGGCGACACCGGCCGTCGCCCGTTTGACTTCATGACATGCCCGCTCCATGCGTCACTGACATCCTGGAGCATCGCATGAAAACCATCACCGAATTTCCCCGCAAGGTCGTCGAATTCCCCGATATGGGCATCGTCATGCCGGATGGTTGCCGGCTGTCGGCGCGGGTTTGGATGCCGGAGGACGCCAGCAGCGATCCGGTGCCGGCGATCCTCGAGCACCTGCCCTACCGCAAGCGCGACGGCACCATCTTTCGCGATCAGCTGACGCATCCCTATTTTGCCGGCCACGGCTACGCCTCGATCCGCGTCGACATGCGCGGCAATGGCGATTCCGAAGGTCTGATGGACGACGAATATTCCGAGCAGGAATTGCAGGACGCCTGCGATGTGATTGCCTGGGCGGCAGCACAGCCCTGGTGCAACGGCAGTGTCGGCATGATGGGCATTTCCTGGGGTGGCTTCAACTGCCTGCAGGTGGCGGCCAAGCAGCCGCCGGCGCTGAAGGCGGTGATCAGCCTGTGCTCGACCGTCGACCGCTACGCCGACGACATCCACTACAAGGGCGGCTGCCTTTTGACGGAAAATTTCGGCTGGGCCTCGACCATGTTGTCCTATTCGTCGCGACCGCCGGATCCGCTGATTGCGGGCGACAACCGCTGGCGCGACCTCTGGCTGACGCGGCTGGAGAACCAGTCTTTCCTTCTGCCGCTCTGGCTCAGCCATCAGCATCGCGACGCCTATTGGAAACGCGGTTCGATCTGCGAGGATTTCTCCGCGGTCAAAGCCGCCGTGCTGTCGATCGGCGGCTGGCATGACGGCTACCGCAACACGATCTCGCACCTCGTCGCCAACATCCAGGCGCCGGTGAAGGGCATTGTCGGGCCGTGGATCCACAAATACCCGCATTATGCCGGGCCAACACCCGCCATCGGCTTCCTGCAGGAGGCGTTGCGCTGGTGGGACCGCTGGCTGAAAGGCGTCGACACCGGCGTCGAGGCCGACCCGGACTACCGCGCCTATGTCATGGACAGTGTGCGCCCCGCGCGCTGGCACCCGGAGCGGCCGGGCCGTTGGGTGGCCGAACAGGAATGGCCGTCTCCCAACATCAAGGTCGGGGCGATCGAACTCATTGCTGACGGCGTCAGGCCGGCGATCGTGGCGACCCCGCAAAGCTGCGGGCTCGCCGGCGGCGAATATTTTCCCTTCACCTTTGGCCCGGAACTGCCGGGCGACCAGCGCCCGGACGATGCGCTGTCCGTCTGCTTCGATCAGCCTGTGCTTGCCGAGGCACTCGACATCGTCGGCGCGCCGGAGCTTCTGGTCCGGATATCGTCCGATCGCCCGCAGGCGAACATCGCGGTTCGACTGTGCGACGTGCACCCCGACGGCGCCTCGGAACTGATCTCCTACGGCGTGCTCAACCTGACGCATCGTGCTTCGCACGAACAGCCGCAAGCGCTGGTGCCGGGCGAAACGGTTTCGGCGCGCGTTATTCTCGACCAGTGCGCCTACCGCGTGCCGGCCGGACACCGCCTGCGCATCGCTGTTTCCAACGCTTACTGGCCGATGATCTGGCCGTCGCCGGAGCCGGTGCGGCTCGACCTTTCAGCGGCGACGCTGAGGCTGCCGCTGCGCCCGCTCGCAAAAAGCGACGAGACCTCATTCCAGTCTCCCGAAGGCGCAACACCCTGGGCAACCGCGACAGTCCGTGCAGCGAATTCCGAGCGTCACGTCGATCGCGATGAGAAGACCGGCATCGTCACGCTGTCGATCACGGATGATTTCGGAGAAGTGCGCGATCTCGCGCATGGACTGGCCAATGGCAGCATTGCCCGCGAGAGCTGGACGATCCACCCCGACGACCCGCTGTCTGCCTCGGGCCGCACGCACTGGACGCAGACCTTGTCGCGAAACGGATGGTCGGTGCGCACCGAGACGTCGGCTGAAATGCGCTGCGATGCGCAAAACTTCATCGTCAGCGCCAGAATCGAAGCCTATGAGGGCGAAACGCTGATTTTCGAACGCGATTTCGAAGAGACGATCCCGCGCGACCTGCTCTGAGCGTCCACCCGACTGGTCCAGTTGCGACGCACGATTTACGCCACGGCATGTCGCATTCCGTCTTGCTTACGGCTTTGCCTTCCGGTCAATATCCCTTTGGTAACAACAAGCAAAAAACGACCATAAGGTCGAACCAACAGAGTGAGGAACTCAAATGTCCAACGAACTCGAATATCTGAGCCGGCGCGTTGCGTCCGGCAAGCTGAGCCGTCGTGATTTCCTCGGCCGCGCCGCCGCACTCGGCGTCACAGCGCCCTTCGCCAATATGCTGCTTTCCAGTGCGGCTCGTGCGGAAGGCCCGGTCAAGGGCGGCACGCTGAAGGCCGGCCTCGTCGGCGGCGAATCCACGAACAGCCTGGACCCGGCTTTGTTCATGACGCAAGTGCCGTTCGCCTTTGGCAAGATGTGGGGCGAACTGATCGTCGAGCTGTCTCCGGAAGGCAAGCTCGAGAACCGCATCGCCGAAGAGATCGGCTCGTCGGACGACGCCAAGGTGTGGACGCTGAAAATCCGAGACGGCGTCGAATTCCACAACGGCAAGACGGTGACCGCTGAGGATGTGGCGGCAACGCTCGAGCGCCATTCCGATGAAAAGTCGAAGTCCGGCGCGCTGGGCTACATGAAGGGCATCGACAGCATCAAGGCCAGTGGCAAGGAAGTCGTCCTTACGTTGAAGGAGGCCAACGCCGACCTTCCCTATCTCCTCAGCGACTACCACCTCATCGTCCAGCCCAACGGCGGCAAGGACAAGGCGGATGCCGGCATCTCGGCAGGACCCTACAAGGTCACCACCAACGAGCCCGGCGTGCGCCATGGCGGCGAGCGCTTCGCCAATTACTGGCAGGCCGACAAGATGGGCCATGCCGACCAGATCGAGATCATCGTCATCAACGACGCGACCGCGCGCACGGCGGCCCTGCAGGGCGGCCAGGTCAACATGATCAACCGCGTCGAGCCGAAGATCGTCGACCTGATCAAGCGTGTACCGGGCGTCACCATCCGCAACCATGCCGGCCCCGGCCACTATGTCTTCATCATGCATTGCAACACCGCGCCCTTCGACAACAGCGACCTGCGCATGGCGCTGAAGCTCGCGATCGACCGTGAGGAGATGCTGAACAAGGTGCTGCGCGGCTACGGCTCGCTCGGCAACGACTTCCCGATCAATTCGTCCTATCCGCTGTTTTCCGAGATCGAGCAGCGCAAATATGATCCCGACAAGGCCAAGTTCCACTACAAGAAGTCGGGCCATGACGGCACCGTGCTGCTGCGCACCTCCGACGTCGCCTTCCCGGGCGCGGTCGACGCCTCGCAGCTCTTCCAGCAGAGCGCGGCCAAGGCCGGCATCAAGATCGAGCTCAAGCGCGAGCCCGGCGACGGCTACTGGAACGAGGTCTGGAACAAGCAGCCCTTCTGCGCCTCCTATTGGGGCGGCCGATCGACCCAGGACCAGATGTACTCGACCGCCTATCTGTCGACCGCCGACTGGAACGACACCCGTTTCAAGCGTCCGGACTTCGACAAGCTGGTGCTAGCCGCACGCGCCGAACTCGACGAGACCAAGCGCAAGCAGATGTACCACGACATGGCCGTGCTGGTGCGCGACGAGGGCGGCCTGATCCTGCCGATGTTCAATCAGTTCATCGATGCGACAGGCGCCAAGGTCGGCGGCTGGGTAGACGATCCGCATCAGGAGCTGATGAACGGCTACGCGCTGGCGAAGTGCTGGCTCGAAGCCTGAGCCCGGCTTTGCGGATATGTCCTCACCCGTCGTGAAACTTGTGGCCCAGCGCGTTGCGCTGGGCATCGTCCTCTTGCTGGCCGTTTCGGTCCTGATCTTCGCCGGCACCCAGATCCTGCCCGGCGACGTCGCGCAAGCCATTCTCGGACAGTCGGCGACGCCGGAATCGCTCGCCAATCTGCGCGAGCAGCTCGGCCTGAATCAGCCGGCTTACATCAGGTATTTCCATTGGCTAGGCGGTGTGCTCACCGGCGATCTTGGCACGGCGATGTCGAGCGGCCAGGATATTGCCACGTCGATCAAGGGGCGGCTGTGGAACACGCTGTTCCTCGCCTTCTGGGCTGCGATCGTGGCCGTGCCGCTGGCCATCATCCTCGGCCTGATCGCCGTGCGTTACCGCAATGGCTGGGTCGACAAGCTGATCTCCGGCCTGGCGCTCGCCTCGACATCTTTCCCGGAATTCTTCATCGGCTATGTGCTCGTCTATTTCTTTGCCGTGAAGTATCAATGGTTCCCGGCCATTTCCACGGTCTATGACGGCATGCCGTTCGGTGAGCGCATGCAGGCGATCGCGTTGCCAGCCACCGCGCTGACGCTGGTTGTGCTGGCGCATATGATGCGCATGACCCGCGCGGCCATCCTCAACGTCATGCAGTCGGCCTATGTCGAGACGGCAGAACTGAAAGGCCTGTCGGCCTTCAACGTCATCCGCAAGCATGCTTTCCCCAATGCCATAGCGCCGATCATCAACGTCGTCATGCTCAACCTCGCCTACCTCATCGTCGGCGTCGTCGTGGTCGAGGTGATCTTCGTCTATCCCGGCATGGGACAATATCTGGTCGACCACGTCACCAAGCGCGACGTGCCGGTGGTGCAGGCGGTCGGCCTGGTCTTCGCCGCCGTCTATATCAGCCTGAACATCATTGCGGACATCGGGGCGATTGTCGCCAATCCGCGCCTCAGACATCCGAAATAGGCGGCGGGCATGCTCGACATCAAACGCATCCCCATCCCCGCGCTGATCGGCATCGTGCTGACGGCTATGTTCGTGTTGGCGGCAGTTTTGGCACCGTTGATCGCACCGTACGGCAATGCCGAAATCGTCGGCGATGTCTGGGAACCGATGACGGCGGCACATTTGCTGGGCACCGACAATCTCGGTCGCGATCTTCTGTCGCGCATGATCTACGGCGCTCGCATCACGCTGTTCATCGCGGTGCTGGCCACCGCGCTGTCATTCTCGCTCGGCGCCATCCTCGGCTTTTCGGCGGCGGTGTTCGGCGGCTGGTTCGACACGCTTCTGTCGCGCCTTGTCGATCTGCTGATGTCGATCCCGACCCTGATCATGGCGCTCGTCGTGCTTTCGGTGCTGCCGACCAATCTGGTGACGCTGATCCTGGTGATGGGCGTCCTCGACTCGACCCGCGTCTACCGGCTGTCGCGCGCGGTGGCCGTCGACATCAACGTCATGGACTATGTCGAGGCCGCCAAGCTGCGGGGCGAAGGCAGCGGCTGGATCATCTTCCGCGAGATCCTGCCCAACGCGCTTTCGCCGCTGGTCTCGGAACTTGGCCTGCGCTTCATCTACGCGGTGCTGTTCTTGTCGACGCTCTCCTTTCTCGGGCTTGGCGTGCAACCGCCGGATGCCGACTGGGGCGGCATGGTCAAGGAGAACAAGGACGGCATCGTCTTCGGTATCGGGGCGGCACTCATTCCCGCCGCGGCGATCGCAGCACTGGCGATTTCGGTCAATCTGGTCGCCGACTGGGTGCTCAACCGCACGACAAGCCTGAAGGGAGGACGCGGGTGATGGCTGACACAAAAGCAAAGCCCGGCCTGCTGCTCGACATCCGCAATCTGCGCATCGAAGCGACAGTGTTTCCGCCCGGCGAGGCGCCGAAGAACATCGTTTTGGTCCACGATGTCTCGCTGACGCTGGAAAAGGGCAAGGTGCTCGGCCTGATCGGCGAGTCCGGCGCCGGCAAGTCGACCATCGGCCTGTCGTCGATGGGCTATGGCCGTGGCGGCGTGCGCATCACCGGCGGAGAGGTGCTGCTCAACGGCCGCGATATCCTCAAGGGCGGCAAGGAAGGTTTCCGCAAATTGCGCGGCCGCGAGGTCTGCTATGTCGCGCAGTCGGCGGCCGCGGCCTTCAATCCGGCGCACAAGCTGATGGACCAGGTGGTGGAAGCAACGCTGCTGCACGGCACGGCGACACGCGCCGAGGCCGAGAAACGTGCCGTGGCGTTGTTCAAGAAGCTCAGCCTGCCAAACCCCGAAATCATCGGCGAACGGTTCCCGCACCAGGTCTCCGGCGGTCAGTTGCAGCGGGTGATGACGGCTATGGCGCTGTGTTCGGAACCCGACCTGATCGTCTTCGACGAGCCGACCACGGCGCTCGACGTGACGACGCAGATCGACGTTCTGGCGGCGATCAAGGACGCCATCCGCGACACCCATGTCGCGGCGCTCTACATTACCCACGATCTTGCCGTCGTCGCCCAGGTCTCGGACGAGATCATGGTGCTGCGCCATGGCAGGCTGGTCGAATGGGGCGGCACTCGCCAGATCATCAAGGAGCCGCGCCAGGAATACACCAATGCGCTGGTCTCGGTGCATGAGATCGAGCATGCCGAGCAGAAGCCCGGCGCCGCGCCGTTCCTGTCGGTCAAGAACGTCACCGCCGCTTACGGCGGCAGCCACGTCAAGGTGCTGAAGAACGTCTCGGTCGACATCTATCCGGGACAGACGCTGGCCGTCGTCGGTGAATCCGGCTCCGGCAAGTCGACGCTGGCGCGCGCCATCACCGGGCTGTTGCCGCCGGAAGAAGGCACCGTCACCTTCGACGGCAGGCCGCTCGCCAACAGGCTTGCCGACCGGCCGAAGGAGGATCTGCGGCAATTGCAGATGATCTACCAGATGGCCGACGTGGCGATGAACCCGCGCCAGACCGTCGGCACCATCATCGGCCGGCCCCTGGAATTCTACTTCGGCATACGCGGCCGCGAGCGCGACAAGCGCGTCGCCGAACTGCTCGACGAGATCGAGATGGGCAAGGGCTTTCTCGATCGTTATCCGGCCGAACTCTCCGGCGGCCAGAAACAGCGCGTCTGTATCGCCCGCTCGCTCGCCGCCAAGCCCAAGCTGATCATCTGCGACGAGGTGACATCGGCGCTCGACCCGCTGGTGGCGAACGGCATTCTCAAGCTGCTGCTCAACCTGCAGCAGCACGAGAAGGTCGCCTACCTCTTTATCACTCACGATCTGGCGACGGTGAAGTCGATCGCCGATTCGATCGCGGTGATGTACCGCGGCGAGGTGGTGCGCTACGGCGCCAAGAGCAAGGTGCTGACGCCGCCCTTCGACGCCTATACCGACCTGCTGCTGTCGTCCGTTCCCGAGATGGAGATCGGCTGGCTGGAAAAGGCGATCAAGGGACGGCGCATGGCGAGCGCGGGGAATTAGTAGGGAATTCGCGGCCTTTGTCGCGAAAACTTCTTTCAACGGCAAAAGCTTTCCGGAGCCGCCCATGGCGCTCAAGACCAAACTGCTGCTCATCATTCTCGATGGCGTGCCCTACCGGAACTGGCGCCGGCTGATGGGCAATCTCGAAGGCTGGGTGCAATCGGGCGAGGCGCAGGTGTGGAAGATGCGCTCGGTGCTGCCGTCTACTTCGGCCTGCTGCTATGCTTCGATTCACACCGGGGTTTCGCCTCAGGAGCACGGCATCCTGTCCAACGAAAACCGGTTTCTCGTCAACAAGCCGGATATTTTCTCCGAAGTCAGCAAGGCCGGCGGCAAGACCGGCGCGGTGACGCACTCCTACTGGTCCGAATTCTTCCGCTCCTATCCGTTCGACCTGATCGAGGACATGGAGTTCGACGAGCCCAACGGACCCATCACGCATGGCCGCTTCCACACCATGACCGGCTATAATGCCCGCAACCAGATGACCCCGAGCGATGTCGACCTGTTTGCGACACTGACCCAGCTGACCCGGCGCCACGCCATCGACTACGGGATCCTGCACACCTGCACGCTGGATTCGATGGGCCATCGCTTCGGCCATGACTGCCACGAAATGGACCATGCCTGCTATGCGATGGACGGCATGCTGGCAGCCTTCCTGCCGGGCTGGCGGCAAGCCGGTTACGAGGTGATCGTAACCGCCGACCACGGCCAGACAGACCGCGGCCATCATGGCGGCCGCGACGATGAAATGCAGGATTTCGCGCTGTATTATTTCGGAGCCGGCAAAGGGCCGGATCCGGACCCGCTGCTTGATCAGCTGCAACTGGCGCCGACGGTGCTGAAGCGGCTGGGTGTGCCGGTGCCGGAGACCATGAAGGCTAAGCCGTTTTTGGGGTGACGGAGGTCGTCGCTGAGCCGCCGTTCGCTACCCCCTCTCCCCGTCACTATACGGGGAGAGGGTAAGGGTGAGGGGCAGCGCTAACATCAAAATAAATACCCCAACGCCGGCGCCGTCCCTCATCCGCCTGCCGGCACCTTCTCCCCGTATAGTGACGGGGAGAAGGGAGACGCTCTGGCAACACTCCCTCTCTTCGGTTAGCTTCGCCAAAATTCCTTGGCGGAAGGATGAACCTTTTTGAACCTATCGGCGACAGAGCAGACAGGAGCCAGGCGGCTCGACCGGCCATGACGGCAGCGACCGAGACTGATCGCGCGCTTGTCGACCGGGTCGCGAAGGGCGACCGTGCCGCTGTTCGGCTGCTGTTCATGCGTCACCACGCGCGGGTCTACCGCTTCGTGGTGCGCCAGACGGGATCGGAAATGATGGCCGACGATATCGCAAACGAGGTCTTTCTCGAGCTGTGGCGCCAGGCGCCCGGTTTCGAAGGGCGCTCGGAAGTCTCGACATGGCTGCTCGGCATCGCCCGGTTCAAGGCGCTGTCGATGCTTCGCAAGAAAAAAGAAGACTGGATCGATGACGACGATGCGGCGCAGGTTCCCGACGGCGCCGACACGCCGGAAGTCGCCACCATGAAGGAAGACAAGGGCGCCGCTTTGCGGCGCTTCGTCGATGCCTTGCCGGAGGAACACCGCTCGGTGATCGACCTTGCCTATTACCATGGACAGTCGGTGACGGAGATTGGCGAGGTGCTCGGCATCCCGGTCGCCACCGTCAAGACCCGAATGTTCTACGCCCGCAAGAAACTCGGCGAAGCCCTCAAGGCCGCCGGTTACGACAGGGGGTGGCCATGAGCAATCCTGAAGACATGAGCGCCGCTGAAAAAACGTCGCGCCGTGACGAAATGGAAACGCTGCTGCCGTTCTACCTGAACGGCTCGCTGGAAGGCTCGGACCTCGAAGCCGTCGAGGAATGGCTGGCGAGCGATCCGGCGGCGACGGCGGCGCTTGGCGAGGCTGAGGCGGAATTCTCCGGCGCCACCGCCGCCAACGAGGCGATCCGGCCACCGGCCGATGCGCTCAGCCGCTTTGCCAGGGCGCTCGACGCCGAAGCCGGACCGGTCCGCGCTCCCGCGGGCCGTTCCTGGCTGGCGCAGGCACTCGGCCGGTTCACGGCGATGCCGGCCACGGTCGGCTGGGCGGCAGCGGCGGTGCTGCTGGCGTTGGTCGTGGTGCAGTCCTACGTGCAGACCGGCGGCAAGAGCCATGATTTCGAGGTTGCCGGCGCCGAGGATGAGCTGACGAAACTGCCGTTCGCGCTGGTCAAGTTCAAGCCGGATGCGAAGATGTCCGACATCGCCGCCTTCCTCGACCAGAACGCGCTGAAGATCGCCGGCGGGCCGACCGCCTCGGGCGTCTTCCGCATTGCCATCCCGGTCAAGACCGGAGCAGACTACACCAGGCTCGTCGGCCTTATTGCCGCCCAGCCGTTCGCGGAGACTGTGATCGAGGGAAGGAAACCGGTTGATGGCAGCTAGGGCGGTCATTCGATTTGCGGCGATCCTGGTGGCGGCGACGACAATCGTCGCCGTGCCGGCGTCGGCGCAGACCAATGATCCCAATGCCGGCCGGGCCGACTGCACCGACGCGGCCGGAGCGGCGGCTGCCGACTGCCCGAAAGACGGCAATGAGGCCAACGTCGGCGGCGAACCAGGCGCAGTTACCCTTCCGGCCCTGATCGTCGACCTGTTTCCCAACCCACCGGTTCCCGAAGCGCCCGTGCCGACGCCACGGCCGTCAGCGCCGCCTGCCGACACGCAGGCCGGGCCACCCGCCGGCGGGGCGATCGTTTCGCCGACCGATCTTGTCGCGACCGCGCCGCGCCGTGCCATCGCCGGCGAG
>NZ_AYWZ01000014.1:0-113653 GCF_000502335.1 Mesorhizobium sp. L2C066B000 | reverse complement strand
CTGCCGCTCGGCACCGACCGGCTCGGCCGTGACGTGCTGGCCGAACTGTTCCACGGCGCCCGCACCTCGCTGGCGGTCGGCCTGGCGGCGGCGGCGGCGGCACTCTTCGTCGGCGCGATCGTCGGCACGCTGGCCGGCTTTGCCGGCGGCCTTGTGGACGAGGGGCTGATGCGCATCACCGATGCCTTCCAGACCGTGCCGAGTTTTCTCCTGGCGCTGGCCTTCGTCAGCGTCGTCGGGCCGTCGGTCGGTGTCGTCGTCACGGCAATAGCGCTTGGCGCCTGGACCGGACCGGCGCGTGTAGCGCGCGCCGAAGTGCTGTCGATCCGCGAGCGCGATTACGTCGCCGGCGCTCGCGTCATCGGCATGCATCCGCTTGAGATCGCTTTTCGCGAAGTGCTTCCCAACGCTCTGCCGCCGGTGCTGGCCCTGTCCTCGGTGATCGTGGCGGCGGCGATCCTCACCGAGGCAGCGCTGTCCTTCCTCGGTCTCGGCGACCCCAATCGCGTCACCTGGGGCGGCATGATCGCCGAGGGCCGCACTGTGCTGCGCACCGCACCCTTTCTGTCGATCGTTCCGGGCATCGCCTTGGTGCTGACCGTGCTCGGCGTCTATCTCGCCGGCGAAGGCGTGGTCGAAACGACGGCGGTGCGGAGGAGCCTGTCGTGACCGCACTGGCTGAGATCCGCGATATGTCGGTGCGCTATTTCAGCGATGGCAGCGAGGTGACGGCGCTGAAGGGGGTCAGCCTGGATGTTATTGCCGGCGAGCGGCTGGCGATTATCGGCGAAAGCGGTTCGGGCAAGAGCACGCTGGCGCTGGCGGTGGCTGGACTGCTGCCGGCGAGCGCCAAGATTAAAGGGCATGTCAGGTGGCAATTTCAGGCGCCGCGATCCTTCCCACCCCCCTCTGTCCTGCCGGACATCTCCCCCGCAAGGGGGGAGATCAGCAGCTTTGCCGACGGCTTCCCTTCTGCAGCGTTCGTGGTTGGCGAAGGCGGAGATGAGAGAGCAATCTCCCCCCTTGCGGGGGAGATGTCCGGCAGGACAGAGGGGGGTGTGCAAGATCACCCTNCGAGGCGACATCCAATCTCCCCCCTTGCGGGGGAGATGTCCGGCAGGACAGAGGGGGGTGTGACGGAACGCCGACCTCTCAAATTAACCGAGCCCAGCACGCTCCCCCTTCCCGGCCGCGACATTGGGTTCGTCTTCCAGGACCCCTCCGCCAGCCTCGACCCCGTCATGAACGTCGGCAAACACATCGCCGAAGTCGCCCGCGCCCATCTCGGACTCGACTGGCCGCAAGCCTACGCCAAGGCAAAGACCCTGCTCGAACGCGTCCGCCTGCCCGACCCACAAACCGCCATGCGTGCTTTCCCGCACCAGCTCTCCGGCGGCCAGAAGCAGCGCGTTGCAATTGCCGCGGCCATTGCAGCCGGTCCGAAACTGCTGATCGCCGACGAGGCGACCAGCGCGCTGGACACCATTGTGCAAGCGGAAATCGTCAGCCTCATTCGGCAACTGGTGGCGGAGGACGGCATGACGCTGCTGTTCATCAGCCACGACATCGCGCTGGCCGCCGAACTCGCAGAGCGTATCGCTGTATTCCGGAACGCCGAACTGATCGAACTCGGCCCGACGGAGCAAATCATAAACGCCCCGCGCCATGCCTATACGCGAACGCTGCTCGACGCCCATCTCGGCCTCGACGCCGATCCGCTGCTACGACGGGCGCCGGCATGAACTTGCTCACCGTCTCCGGTCTTACCAAGCGATACCATCGTGGCGGCAAGGCCATCGCGGCCGTCGACGGTGTCTCCTTCGCCATCGAACCCGGCGAGACGCTGGCGCTGGCCGGGCCCTCCGGCAGCGGCAAGTCGACGATCGCGCGGCTGGTGCTTAGGTTGATCGAGCCCGACGCCGGCACCGTCCAGTTCGAAGGCGATGACTTTCTGCTCTTGAAGGGTGCGGCCCTGCGCACCAAGCGCGCGCGCCTGCAAATGGTGTTCCAGGATCCGCTCGCCGCGTTCAACCCGCGCGCCACGGTGGCTCGCGTGCTTGACGATCCCTTGCGCATCCATGCCATCGCTTCCCGCGCCGAGAGGCCGGCCCGCATTGCTGCCTTGCTGGAGCGCGTCGGGCTGGCAGCCGATCTCGCCTCGCGCGCCATTCACGAAATCTCCGGCGGCCAGCGCCAGCGCGTCGCCATCGCCCGAGCCATCGCGACCAAACCGTCGCTGATCGTGCTCGACGNCCGGCGGCCAGCGCCAGCGCGTCGCCATCGCCCGAGCCATCGCGACCAAACCGTCGCTGATCGTGCTCGACGAAGCGGTGTCGGCGCTCGACGTTTCGGTGCGCGGACATATCCTCGAGCTGCTGCTCGACCTGCAGGTCAGGGAACGGATCGCCTATCTCTTTATTTCCCATGACCTCGGCGTGGTGCGGGCCATCGCCCACCGCGTCGTTCTTCTCGACGCCGGGCGGATCGCCGAGAGCGGCGACGCCCGCAACGTAATCGACGCGCCGCAATCGGCAATCGGCAAGGCGCTGGTTGCGGCGGCGCCAAGATTGAACAAAAGCAGCAGGCAGGTACCATGACCGAACCAGAAGCCAGAGCCGAAAAACTGTCGCTCGAACTCGATTCCGCCTTCCGCAACCGCGCCGATCTCTACCGTCTGTTTCTCGACGAGCTGACCGGCGAACTCGGCGCGGAAAAGGCCGAGGCGATCATGATCCGCACCATCGAGCAGCGCGGCAAGGAGGTGGCGGCGGCCGCCTTCGCCCGTTTCGGACCTAACGACGCGCCGGCCATCGGCGAGGCATTTTTGGCCGTCAGCCCGGATGGCGGCCTGATGTATCCGACGGATGTCGAGCGCGGGCCGGACCACATCGCCTTCAAGGTGAAGCGTTGTCCGCTGAAGGACGCCTGGGTCGAGGCCGGTGTCGGTGATGAAAAACTCGCCACGCTCTGCCGCATCGCCGGCGCTTTCGACCGTGGTCTGTTCGAGGCAACGGGCGTGCGCTTCGACAATGTCACCTGGACGCCGGGCCACGGCTCCGGCTGCTGCCACATCGCGCTGACCAACCGGGATGCCGCCGGATAGGCAGTTGCTGATCAGCCGGCGGCAAACACATGCAGCTCCGTGCCCGCCTGTTCGGCAGCAGTGCGCAGGTCGGCCTTCGGTTCGCTGTCGGTGACGATATCGGCAATGTCATCGAGCCCGCAGATGCGTTCGAGACTGCTGCGGCCAAACTTGTCGTGGGTCACCACCAGCACCGTCGACAATGAACGCGATATCATCGCGCGTTTAACGGCCGCGGCGCCCGAGATCATGTCGCTCGGACCATCGGCGCTTATCCCCGATGCCCCGATAATGGCGACGTCGGCATTGTAGCGGCGCAGGAACTCGACGGTGTCTTCGCCCAACACGCTGCCTTCCCGGCTATCATAGGTCCCGGGGCAGAGCAGCACCCGAAAGGTCGGATTGGCGCCGGCCACAGAGGCCACGCCGGTGGAATTGGTGATGATAGTCAGGTCGCGCTTCAGCTGCGAAAGGTTGCGCGCCACCTCATAGGTGGTCGAACCGCCATCGATCATCACGATCTGGCCCTTCTCGACTAGGCTTGCCGCGCCGCGGCCGATGCGGGCGCGCTCCTCGATCAGGGTCAGGCCACGCTCCGAAATCACCGGTTCTGATGTCACCAGCGAGATCGTCGCACCGCCATAGGTGCGGTTGATCAGCCCGGCATCGCCGAGTTCGATGAGATCGCGGCGGATGGTCTCGCCGGCGACGCCGATGCGCCGTGCGAGCTTGGAGATGCGTATCGACGCCGACCGGCGCACTTCCGAAAGGATAAGCGCGTGCCGCTCCTTCTTCGTCAGTCGGCCTTGGTCCATGACTATTCCATTCCCTTTGCAGCAATCAGCGCGTCGCCAAACTCGGCAAATCCCTTCGCGCCGCGCCCGCTTGTGACGAAGGCGGGAGACGCCGGAAGCTCGCCGGCGAAGTCCAGCACATTAGCGACGCCGACGCTGTTGGGGAAGAAGCCGAACATTGGTGCATCGTTTGGACTATCGCCGACGAAGACAATGCTGTCCTTGTCATGGTCGATATCTATACCGAAACAGTCCCGCAAGAATAGCCGGCTTGTCGACAGTTTGTCGTATTTGCCGAACCAGCCATTGACGTGGATGGACGAGATTTTCGCCGTCGCGCCATAGCGCTGGAAGATGCCGACGATCTTCAGAACCTCGGTTTTGGGCAGCGGCGCCACGTCCTCGCAAAAATCGATCGCCAGATCGGCCTCGCGATAGGCCTGGTCGGCCGCGACCGCCGCACCCGGAACTTCGCGCAGAACGGTTTGCTCGATCTCCTTGAGGCGCGCGGCATCGGCCTGCCGTTCGGCAGCGCTCTTGGCGTAGTGGCGAACAATCCGCTTTTTGGCGTCGTCATAGCGGAAATAGAAAGCGCCGTTCTCGCCGATCACGCCATCGACCGGCCATTGCCGCGCGATCAGGTCGCACCAGCCGGCAGGGCGGCCGGTCACCGGCGCGACAATGAAGCCGGCCTGCTTCAGCCGCTCCAGCGCCACATAGGCCTTTGCCGGCAGCCGTCCCTTGTCGGTCAAGGTGTCGTCGATATCGGTCAGAACGACGGCGATGTTGCGCCGGTCCAGCGCGGTGAAGTCGGCAAGCGGACGCAGCACCCGCTCAGGCTCCCGCCGCAACCGTTTCGAGCGAGGCAGCCGCGACGTCGAGCATGGTGAACCTGTCGCGGATCAGCCGGGCATTGGCGACCGCCTCGTCGTAGAAGCCAGCCGGTATGGCAACCTCCTGCGGCGTGGTCGGCGCGCCGGCGGCGCGCAGTGCTGCCGCGATCTCGCGCGCCGGGCGTGCCACCCGCACCAGCCTTTCACGATGCGAGCGCCATTGCCTGGCCAGCATGGTGTTGATGACGTCTGCCCGTTCGCGGTCCAGCAGCTTGGGCTTGAATGCCGCCCAGCAGGAACGTCCGAGCGTTTCGCCGAAGATCTCGATGAAGCGTTCTGGCGTATCCGCGAACGGCGCGAGCTGCAGCTCCGGCAGTGCCAGCACGCGCTCCTGCAGCCGCGCCATCGTCAACGTCGTCACCGCTATGTGTTCGCCGTGATGCGCCTCAGGCAATCCCTGGCCCCGCATGTCGATATAGTGGGCGATCAGATGTTCGCCCTGGCTGGCCGGATAAGAGCCGCCGCACAGTGTCATGCCGAGACCGGACATGACCAGCGTGCGCACCAGCACTTCCATCGCCTCAAGGTCGCCGGTCCCGAGTTCGCCGGCCTTGGCGATGAGCGCCTTCTCGTCCTCGGCCAGAAGCATGAACGGCGCCTGCCTGTAGGGCGTGCCGAGCAACAGATGCGCCATCAGCCAATCGGTCTGCGCGGTCGGCCGCGCCATCGAATCGCCGAAGCCGGCAGCGATCAGCCGGTGCGGCGCCCGCGCCATGACATCGAGATCGAGGAAGACGCCGACCGGCAGGCTGGCCGTCAGCGATTTCTTGAGGCCGTCCTCGGTGATTGCCGCCGACACCGAGGTGTAGCCGTTCATCGATGGCGCGGTGCCGAACACCGCATAAGGTTTTTGGGTGAGATGGGCAGCATATTTGGTGATGTCGTTGATCGAGCCAGATCCGACCGCGACCAGGCCGCTGGCGTCTTTCGTGCGTGCGATCACCGATCGCACCGCGTCCATGTCCGGATGCGGATGGCGCGGCAGGATGATCTTGTCGACATCGCTGCTGCCACGCAGTCCGATCGACACCCTCTCACCCAGCGCCAGCCTTGTGTCGGGATCCATGACCACGGCGAGCTTGCGGCCGAGCGGCAGCGGCTTGACCAGCGCATCGGCCTCGTCGCCGAGACCGCGCCCTATGACGATGGTCTTCAGCGGCACCGACAGCATTCCCTGGCTGTCGGGGTCAGGCAGCGTGCCGGCAATAAGGCGATCGAGCATTTGTCTGGACATAGGATGCAGTCCGGTCAGTCAGCATGAAGCGGGGTCAGGGCATCGAACAAGGTGCGATACCGGCGGTAACTTCTGTCGTAGGCGGCCTTGGCGGAAGGATCAGGGTCGATCGTCTCGATGTGGCCGGCCAGCCTTTCAGCCGCCTGCTGCACTGAGGAGGTAAGGCCGATGGCTGCGGCGGCAAGGATTGCCGCACCGATCGGCGAGGCATCGGCCGCACCCGCGATCTCGACCGGCCTGCCGCTGACATCGGCACGGATTTGCGCCCATACCCGGCTGCGCGCGCCACCGCCTGAGAGCCGGATGCGATCCGTCGCGATATCGAGATCGTCCAGCCGGTCGACCACGTCGCGCATGGCAAAGGCACAGCCCTCCAGCACGGCACGGGCACAAGCGGCTTTGCCGTGGAAGGATGTCAGGCCGTAGAAAGCGGCACGCGCTTCGGCGATCCAGCGCGGCGCCATGGCACCGGACAACGCGGGCAAGAACAGCAAATCGTCGCTGCCGGCAACCACCGTCGCCGCCAGTTCCGACATCGCCGCCGGCGAATCGACGCCGAAGGTTGTTAGAAACCACGTCACCGCGCCGCCCGAGAGCCATCCGGGATTGGAGATGAAATAGCCGTCGCCGAGAAAGCCATGGGTCTCGACCAGGCCGCCGGGGTCGAGGCGAAGCGTGCCGGACACCGCGCCGACCACTTCGGCCGTGCCGAGATTGCAGGCGACGACACCGGGCACGGCAACCCCGGCGCCTATGGCGGCCGAAAAATCATCGCCGGTGCCGACCGCCAGCGGCGTGCCCACAGGAAGACCGGTGAGCTCGGCGCCGGCGTGGGTCAAGGCGCCGGCGATCTCAGATGCATCGTCGATGCCGGGCAATTTATGTGCATCGATGTCGAAGGCCGCCAGCAGATCGCCGGCATAATTGTGCTCCTTCAGCCCATAGAGCATGGTCGTCGAGGCCAGCGCGTGATCGATGACGGCACGACCGCACAACGCTGCGACCACGAATGATACCGGTTGATGCCAGAGCGCCACCCGGCGCGCTTCGGGCAGGTTGCGCGCGGCCCAGCGGATTTTCGCCGCCATATGGGTGGCGTCCAGAACGAGACCGGTGCGCTCACGGATGAAGTCCGGGTCGATGCCGGCGATCTCTCCTGCCGCCCGCCGGTCCATCCAGATGATGCACGGAGCCAGCGCCTCACCATTGCGATCGACCGCGACGCAGCCGTCGAGCTGGCCGGCAATGGCAATACCCTTGATGTCGGACGGCGCAAGCCCAGCCTTGTCGAGCGCGCCGGCAATGGCCGGCTTGAGCGCCGCCAGCCACAGCGCCGGGTTCTGTTCGGCCCAGCTGGGCGCCGGGAAGGCCGGCTGGTACAGCGCAGCGGCCTCGCCACGCAGCCGCAATTCGTCATCGACAACGATCGCCTTTAGGCTTTGTGTGCCGAGATCGATGCCGATGACTG
This sequence comes from Mesorhizobium sp. L2C066B000, assembly GCF_000502335.1. Taxonomy (NCBI): domain Bacteria; kingdom Pseudomonadati; phylum Pseudomonadota; class Alphaproteobacteria; order Hyphomicrobiales; family Phyllobacteriaceae; genus Mesorhizobium; species Mesorhizobium sp. L2C066B000. The sequence continues at coordinate 106,182 of NZ_AYWZ01000014.1, read as the reverse complement.
GCATTAGACACGCTCGCAATCCGCGAGGACATCCCGCAGTTGCGAGAGGATAGAACCTTTCGTCGGCGAATAGGAGCCATCGAAAACCGCTGTGCCAATGGTAAAAGCGTTGGCGCCGGCCAGCTTGATTGCCTTGATCCGATCGGCTGATGCCACAGCGCCGGCGACGATCAGATGCCGCGACGGACCAAGCCCGCGCCGGGCTGCGCGCACCAGTTCGGCCGGGTCGGCCTCGGTGGCGCGATAGGCGAGGATGTCGCATCCCGCACAACCCTTCTCGGCGAAGGCCCGGCAGTCGGCCTCGACATCCTCGGCCGAACCGCCGAGCTTGGTCGGATGGCCGACCGGCCGCCCGGGAAAAGGGTAGTATTCGGTGCCGCTCCCCTCCAGCAGCGCCATGATCTCGTCGACCTGGGTACCACCGAGCAGGCGCTGGATGCCGAGATCCCTGGCGATGCGCGCGGAATTAAGGCAGGCCTCAGCCGTCGTCGAGACAACTTCCATGTAAGTGGTGGCGCCTGTCCGGCCAATGGCGACAGCGAGCTTGCGCAGCACATCCGGCGCGACGCCAATATCCTTGAAGCCGACATGCTTCAGGCCGACCGGCTCAATCAAATCGACCAGGTCGAGACAGTCCTCGACCGTGCGATCGTTGCGCGTCAGCATGAAGATGAAGTCCATCCGAAAGGTCCCTCGCCTGGTCGGGAAAGCCGGTTTGCTGCCGGTCTGTTAACACCTCCCAACCATTTGTTGCAAGGTGCCACATTTTGATTTGCAGTACCACACATTTTATGACAAAACGGGCGCCGGCCCGCCAGGCACGACTTCTAGGGAGAGGGAAGAATGCTCAAGCCGCTGAGACGTACCGCGTCCAGACTGCTCGTCGCAGTCGTATTTGTGTGGCCCCTGACGTGGCAAGTGACACAAGCGGACGCGTGGGATCTGAAAGAGGCGTCGAAACCCTATAGCGGCCAGACCATCCGCATGGTCGGCGAGGCGCTGCCGCCGCTCGAAGCGCTGAAGAAGATGGCGCCGGAGTTTGAAAAACAGACCGGCATCCATGTCGAAGTCGAGATGTACGAGCACTCGGAAGCCGTCAACAAGGTGCAGCTCGATCTCAACTCGCACCGCGGCCGCTACGACGTCATCATCCAGCCGCATCGCGAACTCGGCAAGTTCGCCACCAACAACCATCTGGTCGAAATCGCCAAGATGATGGCCGACCCGGCTTTGCGCGATCCGAGCTTCGAGCCGGAGAAGCAGCTCTACCAGACCGCCTGGCACGAAATCTCCTGGTATGACGGCAAGGAGTACGGCTTCCCCTTCACAGTGCTCAACATGTTCATGTGGTATCGCTCGGACCTGCTCGCCGATCCCAAGGAGCAGGCAGGCTTCAAGGCCAAGTATGGCTACGGCCTCGCTCCCGCCAAGGACTGGAAGCAATACCGCGATATCGCCGAATGGTTCTATCGCCCCGACCAGGGTTTTTACGGCACCGCCCTGCAGGGCAAGCGCCATGAGGCACTGTGGTATGAGTGGCTCAATTTCCTTTATTCCTTCGGCGGCGACGTGCTCGACGTGAAGAGCGGCTCGGCCTGCGGCCCGGTCATCGTCAACAGCCCCAAGGCCGTCGCCTCGCTCGAATATTACAAGAGCCTGCTGCAATTCTCGCCGCCGGACAGCCTCAACTATTTCTGGGATGATGTCATGGCGCTGATGCAGCAAGCCAAGGTCGCCGAGCTGATCATGTGGAACGACGCAACCTATGCCGTGTCGGTCGACACCACGGCCTCCACCGTCGTCGGCAAGGTCGGCTTCGATCTCGTGCCGCAAGGCGATGGCGGCAAGATCGGCCAGGTCGAAGGCTGGACCTATCTCATCCCGGTCTATTCGAAGAACCAGCAGGCCGCCTTCCTCTTCGTCCAGTGGATGATGGGCTATGACCGCCAGCTCGAGCAGCATCTCAATGGCGGCGCTTCAGGTCGGCCCGATGTCTATGCTTCGGCGGAGGTGCAGAAGCTGCCCTATGCCAAGGCTTCCATGGAGGCCAACGAGCATGCGGTGCCGAAGGCGACGCTGCCGCAATCGGCCGAGATGACCGACATACTGGTGCGCGAACTGTCATCCTACCTCGCCGGCGAAAAGGAGGCGCAGGCCGCCCTCGACACCGCCGCCACCGACATCTCGACACTGCTCGGTTCTTGCGCACCCATGACCTATCCGGCACGATAGGCCTTGAGATGTCGCGCAGAGGCTACCCGCACAAGCGGGTAGCCGTTCTTGTCCGCAGGAAACGCCCGTGACGAACCGCACTCCATCGCCGCGCGGAATGCCGCTTCTCGACCGTGGGGTGGGGCCGCTCTTGATGCTGCCGGCGACGCTGCTCGTCGTCGTCTTCCTGGTCGGCCCGTTCTACTACATGGTCTACACCGCGCTGACCGACCTCAGCTTCGCCGACGCCAGCCATGCCGGCGCCTTCGTCGGTTTCGACAATTTCCGCAAGCTGATGCGCAACGACCCATTCTTCTGGGCATCGTTCCTGCTGACGCTGAAATTCGTCATCATCGCCGTCGGCCTGGAATTCCTGCTCGGCTTTGCGCTGGCCTTCCTGATCTTCCGCTTCGTCGCCAGCCAGCGGCTTCTCACCACACTGCTGCTCATCCCGATGATGATCGCGCCGGTCGCCGTCGGGCTGATCTGGCGACTGCTGTTGCAGGGCGATTTCGGCATGCTCACCTTCTACATGCGCAAGGTCGGCCTGCTGGCGCAGAATTCGGCGGTGCTTTCGGCACCCGACCTGGTGTTTCCGACCATCGTCGCCATCGATGTCTGGCAGTGGACGCCTTTCGTCACCCTGATCATGCTCGCCGGGATGATGAGCCTGCCGCGCGCGCCGTTCGAGGCGGCGATGATGGATGGCGCCAAACCGTTTCAGATCTTTTGCGATGTCATGCTGCCGCTGCTGCGGCCCGTCATCGCGCTGGTGCTATTGCTGCGCGGCATCGATGCCTTCAAGGAGTTCGACAAGGTTTTCCTGATGACCGGCGGCGGTCCGGGAACGCTGACCGAACTGGTGTCGATCTACGCCTACCGCGTCAACTTCCGCAACTGGGATCTCGGCTACGGCGCCGCGGTCGCCTTCATGATCTATCTCGTCGTGCTGATCCTGTGCTCCGTCTTTTACAAGGCCGTCTATTGGTCGAGCCGCAAGCAGGCGGCGTCGTTTTGAGGGCGCTGCGATGATCGATCAATCCACCAACCGCGCCTGGAGCAGCTTTGCCTGGGCCGTGCTGCTGGTCGCTGTCGTGGTGGCCTTGACGCCCTACGTCTGGATGGTGCTGGCCTCGTTCAAGAACCGCGTCGACCTGTTGTCCTCGGTGCCGAAATGGGTTTTTACGCCGACGTTCTCCAACTATCCGGCGGTCTTCATCGACAAGGAATACTGGCCGCTGGCGATCAATTCGGTGCTGATCTCGGTCTCGTCGACGGTGCTCTGCATCGTCATCGGCGCGCCGGCCGCCTACGGCTTTGCCCGCTCGGATTTTCCAGGCAAGGAAGACCTGTTCTTCTTCTTCCTGACCACGCGCATGGCGCCGCCGATCTCGATCGCCGTGCCGCTGTTCCTGTTCTTCACCTCGCTGGGCCTGATCGACACCATCTACGCCGTGGTGATCGCCCACACCTCCTTCAACCTGTCGCTGGTCGTCTGGATGATGCGCGGCTTCTTCGCCGAAATCCCCAGGGAGATCGACGAAGCCGCGATGATGGACGGCCGCTCGCGGCTCGGCGCCTTGTTCTTCGTCGTCGCGCCGCTGGCCGCGCCCGGCATCGGCGCGACGGCCGTGCTCTGCTTCATCCTGTCATGGAACGAGTTCCTCTACGCCTTCATCCTCGTCGCCTTCGACGGGCGGCCGCTGACCGTCGGCATACCGGGGCTGGTGACGCCGCATGGCACGCTATGGGGCCAAGTCGCGGCGGTCGCCATCGTGGCGACGCTGCCGATCGTGCTTTTCACTTTCCTTGTCCAGAAACAGCTCGTCCGCGGCCTCACCTTCGGCGCGGTCAAGGGTTGAAGGGATCTCGCATGGCAATTGTTTTCGACGGCGTCACCAAGGCTTTCCCCGATGGGACGGTGGCGCTGCAGGCGCTCGACCTTGCTTTCGAGCCCGGTGAATTCCTCGTGCTGCTCGGGCCCTCCGGCTCGGGCAAGACGACAGCCTGCCGGCTGCTCGCCGGGCTGGAGCGGCCGACCGCCGGGCGCATCATGGTCGAGGGTCGCGATGTCACCGACCTGCCGCCGCGCCTGCGCGGCATGGGCATGGTGTTCCAGAACTATGCGCTCTACAGCCATAAGAGCGTCTACGAGAACATCGCCTATCCCTTGCGCATCCGAAAAATGCCGGCCGCCGCGCTCGACCGCTGCGTCCGCGCCATGGCCGAGCTGCTTGAGATCACCCGTTACCTAGACCGCCGCCCTTCGCAATTGTCGGGCGGCCAGGCGCAGCGCGTGGCTGTGGCCCGCGCCCTGGTCTGGCAACCTAGCCTCTGTCTGATGGATGAGCCGCTGTCCAATCTCGACGCCTTGTTGCGGCTCCACATGCGCACCGAGCTGAAGCGTCTGCATCGTGAGCTGAAAAAGACCTTCGTCTTCGTCACCCACGACCAGGAAGAGGCGATGACGCTGGCGACCAGGGTCGCGGTGTTGCGCGAAGGCGCACTGATCCAGTACGACGACCCGCGCGAGATTTATCGGCGGCCTGCCAATCGCTTCATCGCCGAATTCATCGGCCGTCCAGCGATGAACACGTTCGATGGCGATGTCCGCGCCGGCGTCTTCCACGCCAGCGGTTTCACTTGCCCGCTGCCGGGAAAGCCTGACGGCCCGATCGTGCTCGGCATTCGCCCGGAACAGATCCAGCTGGTCGACGCCTCCGCAAGCGATGCCATCCAGTTTGCCGTCGACGTCGTCGAACCGGTCGAGCCGGACGTCCTGATCTTCGCCAAGAGCGAGGCCAACGCGCTGATCGTCAGGACTGTGAATGACGATCGCGCTTTCGATCCCGGCCAGCCGCTTTATCTACACTTTCCGCCGGCGGCGCTGCACACGTTCGATGCGGTTTCGGGAGCGCGGCTGCCGTGAGCTCGCTACTCGCTTTGGTGCCGCTCGCCGCCGCGGCACTTGTCTGGCGGCTGTTCTACAGCTTCAACCGGTCGCGGCGCTGGTTCTCGATGGGGGAACTCATCTTCTGGGACGCCATTGCACTGGTAATCCTGCAGCTTGTCTGGCTGATCTGGTTCTGAATGCGCATTCCAGTAACGCAGATCAGTAGCCCAGCGCACAACCGTCCTTGCGCGGATCGGAGGCACCGGTGAGCGTGCCCTTTTCCCAATCGATCAGCACCAGCTGGCCGCCGCCATGCGGCTCCTCGGCGATCGAAACCTGATGGCCGCGCTGACGCAGGCCGGCGATCGCCTCAGCCGGAATCCCGCGCTCGGCCAGCACGGCATTGTCCTTGTAGAACACCCGTGGCGCATCCAGTGCCTGCTGCGGGTCCATCCCGAAATCGATCATGTTGGTCAACAGATGGACATGGCCGAACGGCTGGTAGCCGCCGCCCATCACCCCGAACGGCATCACCACCTTACCCCCTCGCGTCGCCATGCCAGGCATGATGGTGTGCATCGGTCGCTTTCGCGGCGCGATACGATTTGGATGGCCTTCCGTGAGGCGAAAACTGCTGCCGCGATTCTGCAGCACGACGCCTGTCTTGGGACCGACGACGCCGCTGCCGAAGGAACCGAAGGTCGAGTTGATGAAGCTGACTGCATTGCGGTCGCGGTCGACCACGGAGATATAGACGGTGTCGCTGCGCGGCAGCTCAAGCCGCGGCAGATGCGTCATGGCGAGAGCCGGATCGATGGCGGCGCGCAGCCGCTCCGCATAAGCTGCCGACAGCAGTTGTTCGACGGGGACCTGGACGAAATCCTGGTCGCCGATGAAAGTATCGCGGTCCTGGTAGGCAAGCCGGCCGGCTTCGATCTCGAGATGCAGCCGCTGGGCACTGTTCGGCTCCAACGAACCAAGGCTGAAGCCCGAAAGCACATTCAGCATGATCAGCGCCGTCATGCCCTGATTGTTCGGTGGCATCTGATGGATATCGTAGCCGCGATAGGACGTATTCACCGACGTGACGTAGTCGCCTTGGGTCTCGGCGAAATCCTCCAATGCATGCAGCCCGCCCAGCGCGCGAAGACGTTCCACCAGATCGTCCGCGACTTCACCTTCATAAAACCCTGCACGGCCTCGGTTGGCGATGATGCGCAAGGTGTCCGCCAAGTGCGGCTGCCGATGCACATCGCCGGCTTGCGGCGCCCTTCCCTCGGGCAGGAATATGCGCGCGGCATGTTCATCGGCTGAGAGCAGGGCGACCTCGTCGGCCCAGTCGAAGGCGACGCGATCATGAACGACATAGCCTTGTTCGGCATAGCGAATGGCTGGCGCCAGCGCGGCGTCGATGCCCTTTTTTCCGTGGTCCTTGAGTAGCCGGCACCATGCATCGATGGCGCCTGGTATGGTGACAGCATGCGGTCCGGCCGCAGGCAGTTCGCTATGGCCCCGCTCCAGATACCAATCGGCATTTGCAGCAGCAGGCGACCGCCCCGAGCCGTTGAAGGCCAGCACCTCGCCCTCGCCTTTGGGACTGTAGAGCACAAAACAGTCGCCGCCGATGCCGGTCGATTGCGGCTCGACCACCCCTTGCACTGCCGCCGCACAGACGGCGGCATCCATGGCGTTGCCGCCAGAGCGCAGCGTGTCGATAGCCGCCAGCGTCGCCAACGGATGCGATGTCGCCGCCATCGCTTCTGTCGCGCGAACCGGCGAGCGTCCGGTGAGTTGAAAATCACGCATGCAATCCTCTGATGATCCACCCGCCGGTAGTAACCTCAATGCTTGATGCGGTCGCGCATGGCGTACCACAACATCCCCAGCACATAGAGCAAGCCCCGCAGCGCCGTACCGCCCGGGAACGGCATCGGCGTCAGCGTCGAGAACAGGTCCAGCCGCGAGGCGTCGCCCATAATCGCTTCGGCCAAGAGCTTGCCCGACAGCGTTGACAGGATGACGCCCTTGCCGGAATAGCCATGCGCGAAATAGACCTCGCCATAGTGCCCGACATGCGGCAGCCGCGACGTGGTCACCGACACCAGACCGCCCCAGGCATGATCGATGCGGCAGCCCTTCAGTTGCGGGAAGGTGGCCTCCATGTGCGGCCGCACGAAACCGGCGATGTCGGCCGGCGGCGATGGCGTGTAGCGCTCGCCGCCGCCGAATAGCAGCCGACCGTCCGCCGACATGCGGTAGTAGTTGACGACGAAGCGTGTATCGGACACCGCCACATTGGCCGGGATCACATTGCGCTTGCCCTCCAGCGGCTCGGTGGCGACGATATAGTTGCCTACCGGCATGATGCGGCTGTTGACGCGCGGCTCCAGCCCATGCAGCAGCGCGTCGCCGGCCAGCACGACATGTTTGGCCCTTACCGACCCCTGCGCCGTCGAGACCCGGATCGAAGGCTCGCGCTCCAGCTTCACCGCGACGGAATTTTCGTGGATGACGACACCGGCCGCCACGGCGGCATGGGCAAGGCCAAGCGTGTAGTTCAGCGGATGCATATGGCCGCCGAGCGGCTCATACATCGCGCCATGATAGGGCGTGTCCACCTTGCCGCGTGCCTGCGCCGCCGACAGGATCTCGACGTCGCGGAACTTCATCACGCTCTCGAGGCATTTGGCCTCGTCTTCGAGATCCCTGAGGTCGGAGCCATTAACGGCACCGACGAGATGGCCGGTCAGCCGCAGATCGCAGTCGATGGTGTGGCGCTCGATGATGTCGAGCACCAGGCCCCGCGCCTCGAAGGCGAGGTGGAACAGCGCCTTCGCCCGCTCGGGGCCGTAGAGCTTGACCAGCCCCTTGGCGCCTTTGCGCAGGCCGGGGATCATCTGGCCGCCATTGCGGCCCGACGCGCCCCAGCCGACCTTGCCGCCTTCGAGCAGCACCACCTTCAGGCCGCGCTCGGCGGCATGAAGGGCGGCCGACAGGCCGGTGCAGCCGCCACCGACCACCACCAGATCGGCGCCGACATCTCCCACCAGCGCCGGATGGTCCGGCGCCGGATTGGCGGTGGCGACATAATAGGAATTGCCGATATCGAGGCTCGAATTGAAACCCGTTGAGCCGGAGGCCATGATCACACCTTCAGCAGCAAATGGTCGCGTTCCCAGCTCGTCACCACGCTCTGGAACAGGTCGAGTTCGACGCTCTTGACGCGCAGATAGGTCTGGAAAAAATCCTCGCCGAGCAATACCCGCACCGGCTCGCAAGCAGTGAAACGATCAAGCGCCTCCTCCATCGTTTTCGGCAGCGTGCTTTTGATCCTGTAGGCATTGCCCGAGGCCTCAGCCGAGCGCGCCAGCTTCTGCTCGACGCCGAGATAGCCGGCAAGCAGCGAACCGGCGATCGCCAGATAGGGATTGCAATCCGCACCCGGCAAGCGGTTCTCTACCCGCCGGGCGGCGCGGCCACCGGCCGGCACGCGCAGGCCGCAGGAGCGGTTGTCGTGCGACCATTCGATGTTGGCCGGCGCGCTGTGGTTTGGACGGATACGGCGGAACGAGTTCACGTTGGGTGCGAATAGCGGCATGATCTCGGGCACATATTTCTGCAGGCCGCCGATGAAATGGCCGAACATTTCGGTGTCTGCATCATCTCTGTCGGCAAACAGCGCGGCGCCTGTCGTTTCATCGACGACAGACATGTGCAGATGCATCGAGCTGCCGGCCTGCGCGGCGATCGGCTTGGCCATGAAGGTGGCGTGCATGCCGCTCTGCTGCGCTGCCTGGCGCGTCAGCCGCTTGAACAGCAGCACCTGGTCGGCGAGTGGCACCGCGTCGCCGTGCAGCAGATTGATCTCCAGCTGCCCGGTGCCCGATTCATGGATCAGCGTGTCGAGCGGCAGGCCGGCGGCTGCGGCATAATCATAGACGCGCCTTATCACCGGCTCGAATTCTTCCAGCGCCACCATGTCATAGGGATGCTGCGAGCCCTCGGCGCGGCCATTGGCGCCAACCGGTGCCGTCAGCGGCTGGTCGGGATTCGGATTGGGCGCGGTCAGATAGAATTCGACTTCCGGCGCCACCACCGCGCGCCAACCGCGCTTCCGGTAGAGATCGAGCACGGCGCGCAGCACATGTCGTGGCGAGGCCATCCAGGGCTTGCCTTCCATGTGGAAGGCGTCGGCGAAGACATAGGCTTTGCCAGCGCCACCGCCCGGCGCCAGGCACAGCGTCGACATATCAGGCACCATGCGCATATCCGGGTCTTGATAGGCAAAGCCTTCGTCGATCGAACCGGAGTAGCGGCCATCGATGCTGACCAGGAAAGCGCTGCTCGGCAGATAGAGCGCGCGGTCTTCCAGCGCCTTGAGGAATTTCACCGTCGGCAGCGCCTTGCCGCGCAGCACGCCATTCATGTCGGGCACCAGGCACTCGACCTCCGTGATGCCGTGCTGGGCGAGCCAGGCCTTGGGATCGTTGCCGGTGAAGAGAGCGGTGTTGGTATTTTTGTCCTGCATTTTGGTTCACGTACCTATGAGAGAGAGTATGGCTTGCGCGGCCACATCCGTTCCAGGGGTCAGCGCCATCTTGGCAGCATTGTCCCTGAGGCGGGCGCGCATCGCATCGTCGGCCAGCAGGCCGAGAATGGCTCTCTCCAATCCCCCTTCGGTCCAGGCGTCGCGGCCGATATGGTCGCCGACACCTGTCTCTCCCGCGCGTTGCGCATTGTCGTGACCGTCCCAGCAATAGGGCATGATCAGCGACGGCACGCCGAAGCGCAGCGCCTCGCAAAAGCTGTTGTTGCCGCCATGGTGGATGAACAGGTCCGACTTCGCCACCACCGAAGGCTGCGGAAACCAGGCGTCGAGATAGACATTGTCCGGCACCGCGCGATAGGCGTCGCGCAGGCCGCCGGCATTGACGATGAAGCGCGCCGGCAGCCTGTCGAAGACGGCGAGCATGCGCTCGATCAGCCCGACATCCATCGCGCCGAGGCTGCCGAAGCTGACATAGACCAGCGGGCCGCCATTGCGCGGAAACACCGGCACCTCGAATGGCCCTTCCGAACGCACGCAGCCTTCGAGATAGACAAAGCGTTTGGGGTCGAGCGGCTCGGCCCGCTCACGCCGTACGATCGCTGGCGTCAGCAGCAGATTGAGGTCGGGTGATGTCTCGAGGAACAGGCCCTTGGGCAACGGCGCCAGGCCGGCATCCGCACGAAAACGGTTGAAGCGCTCATGCGCGGGTGCGGAGGCCGCGAGATAGCGCGCTTCGAACGCCGCACGTTGCGGGTCGTCGGCACCCATCCCCGAGAGATAGGGCGGCACCTCGGCATCCGGCAGTTCCGTCTCGGCACAGGAGACGACGCGCACCCACGGGCAGCCGGCGCCGGCGATCGCCGGGAACATGATGACGTTGTCGAGCACCACCGCGTCCGGCTTCAGCCGCGCCAGCAATTGGCGCAGCGGCGCCTCGGCGTTGACGGCGGTGTCGACGATCGCTTGCCAGGTCGGCGCGACATAGGTCTCGAGCTGGTCGATCGGGCTCAGCCGGAAATGCGGCAGGTGCCGGCGCACGAAGGCCTGCCAATAGCTCTGGCGGTCGCTGTCGCTCAGCGGCTCATCTGTCGGCAGATGGTATTCCTGGAAGCCATAGTCGGTAAAGACGCCGGAGAAGCCGGCATGGCAGATGAAGACGGGGCGAGCGCCCCGTGCGCGCAATGCCTGTGCGATACCGACGCAATTCAACGCGGCGCCGAAACTGGCTTCGGGAAACAGCGCGATGGTCGGGCTGGCTTTACGCGTCAATTATTCCTCTTCAATCCGGCCGGCTGATCATGCCGAACAGTGCGGGAGCTCCGCGGCTGGCTGCTTGCGGTCGCTGGCTGCGGGAGAGCCGCAGGTGGATGCGAAGCAGATCGGCAGCCACCTCATACTGCCGGCTTTCAAGATAGTCGAGTATGCCCGAGTGTTCGCGCAACGATTGCCGCAGCCGAAACACGTTGACGCCGGAATAGATGCCCGGCAGCCGGCGCAGGCGGAGATGATCGGCCAATGCATCCGACACAAAACGGTTGGCGCAGCCCTCGGCGATCATGCCATGAAAATCCATGTCCAGCCGCTGGAACTCGCGCGTGTCGAATGTCTCGTCCGGCAGCGCTGCAAGCGCTTCCATGCCTTGCCGCAACATTGCTGCCCGCGCCCCGTCCAGCCGAAAGCCTGGCGTCAGGATGGCCGCCGGCTCCAGCACCAGGCGGAACTCGTAGCTTTCGCCTTGCGCCTCCGGATCGTCCGGCGCGCGGCGAAACAACCAGGATTGCCCAGGCGCACGATCCAGAAGATTCTCGTCGGTCAGTTTGTTAAGTGCTTTTAGTACCGTCTTGCGATCAGCGTCGTAGCGTCGCATCAGCCCCGCGATGGTCACCGTCTGGTCCAACCGTCGCGCCGAGCGGTCGCGCAGGATGGCTTCGGCGAGCTCGTCTTCCTCCGCACTGGGTAGTTCGGCGGCAATGGCGGGCTGGGCGGCGAGGTCGACCGTCAGATGATAACCGCTGTCGGCCTCCCAGCGCACCACGCCCCGTTCCGCGAGCAGGCCGAGTGCGGCGCGTACGGGCGTGCGCGAGACATTGCACAGCGAGGCGATCTGCTGTTCGGGCAGGCGGGCGCCAGGCTCGAAGCCACGCTGCCGCGCCACATCCAGGATGCGCTGCGCCAGATCGAGATGGTTGGTGCGAGGTCGCCTGGCTACGGCTTGCATGACTTTTCTCGAATGCGAATGTGGCGCATTGGTCTGGCTGATCGCCGGAACAGGGACAATCGGCCAAATTCCTCCGTCGGTTGACAGATTATGGATTGACGTACTTTTTTCTGCAATAGTACTGTCGGCACAATCGGCGAGAAAAGACCGAGGGAACAGGATCGAGGCAGGCGCGCGCGTCGCCGGCCTTGGTCCGGCAAATGATTTCGACGATCAAACCGAATGGGAGACTGCCATGACCGCTACCAGCCTGCGGCGCCGTGCGCTCAATACATCCTCAATCGCTCTCGGTCTCGCCCTGACGCTCTCGGTGCCGGCTGCCGCAGCCGACCTCGTTATTTCGAACTGGGATGGGTACATGGCACCCGACGCCATGGCCGCTTTCAAGACCGCCACCGGCGTTGCCGGCGAAGTGGTGGTGCACGCCACCAATGAAGAGATCATGGGCAAGCTGATTGCAGCCGGCGGCAAGGGCTATGACGTGGTCTTCGTCTCCTCGCCCTTCGCCGAAGTATTAAACAAGCTTGGCCTGACCGAGCCGATCGACCATGCCAAGATCCCCAACCTCGCCAACCTCTATCCCGAAGCGACCAAGCTGCCGCACGATGTCGGCAACGCTTTCTCCGTGCCTTACACCTGGGGCACGACGGGCCTCTGCTACCGCTCTGACCTTGTCAAGACGGCGCCCACGAGCTGGAGCGACCTGCTCGCCCCTTCCGACGAGATGAAAGGCAAGACCACCATGCTGGCGACCGATCGCTGGCTGCTGGCCGCCGGGCAGCTCGACAAGGGCTATTCGGTCAATGAGACCGACCCGGCCAAGATGGCCGAGGTCAAGGACCTCTTGATCTCCGCCAAGAAGACCCTGCTCGCCTATGACGACACCACCTTCTATTCCAAGCTGGTTTCCGGCGAGGCGCTGATGGTGCAGGCCTGGGACGGCTGGTGCAATTACGGCATCGCCGACAAGCCGGAGATCAAATACGTCGTCCCTAAAGAAGGTTCGGACCTGTGGGTCGACACGATGGTGGTGATGAAGGCGTCCGAGCACAAGGACGACGCCTTCAAGTTCATCAACTTCATGCTCGACGCCAAGAACCACGCCTGGGCGGCGCAGAACATCGACTACAAGGTGCCGAACAAGCCGGCGATGGAAAGCCTGCCGGCCGACTTCCTGGCCAAATTCCCCAACATGGCGATGCCGGTGGCCGATCTCGTCAAGTTCGAGCAGTTGCGTGACGTCGGCGAAGCCCAGCGCGACTATTCCAAGATCGTCAGCGAGATCAAGGCCGCGCAGTAAGCGGCGCAGACTTCACGGCCGGCAGCACTTCTGCCGCCGGCCCTGAGCGGTACCCGAGAAATTGTCCCAGACCCGACTTCGTTCCTCTCTGCTGATGGCCCCGGCGCTGGTCTGGCTGACCGCGCTGATGGTTATCCCATGCGCGCTGGTGCTGGCGCTCGCCTTCTTCCGGCGCGGCATCTATGGCGGCATCGACTACACCTTCACGCTGGGGAATTTCTGGCTGGTCTTCGACCCACTCTATGCCAGCATCTTCCTCAACTCAGCACGTATCGCCGGTACCGCGACGCTCATCGCAGTCGTGATCGGCTATGCCGCGGCCTATGCAATTGCCGCCGCACCACGCCGGTGGCAGCCGGTGTTCCTGTTTTTCGCCGTGCTGCCGTTCTGGTCCAACTACCTGATCCGCACCTATGCCTGGATCGTGCTGCTGAACCGCGAAGGGCTGATCACCCAGCTCTTGCGCTGGTTCGGCTACACCGGCGAACCGCCCTCGATGCTCTATACCGAAGGCTCGGTCATCGCAGGCCTCGTCTACAACTATCTGCCCTTCGTCATCCTCGCCTGCTACGCGCCGCTGTCGCGCCTCAACCCGGAACTGGCCGAAGCATCGCGCGATCTCGGCGCTTCGGCCGCCACCACCTTCCGACGTGTCATCCTGCCGCTGACCGTGCCCGGCATCGCTGCGGGCGCCGTCTTCGTCTTCGTGCTGTCGATTGGCAATTTCGTCACCCCGGCGCTGCTTGGCGGCGGCCGCTTCCAGATGATCGGCAACCTCGTCTACGACCAGTTCCTGACCGCCAATGACTGGCCGTTTGGCGCGGCATTGGCGATGGCGCTGATCGCCATCATGCTTCTGGTGCTGATGGCGCAGGCGCTCGCCGCCGACCGCGCCGCGGGGCGTGCGGCTGAGGCAAAGGGTGACGCCGATGGCTGAGCGCTGCGCAATCCTTGCCTTCTCCCCGTTCACCGGGAGAAGGTGCCCCGAAGGGGCGGATGAGGGGCGGCGTCAACCTTTGCGACGCTCAGCGCTGCCCCTCATCTGCCTGCCGGTATCTTCTACCCGTGAACAGGGAGAAGGACTCTGGTCGTTCGCTTGCCTTCCAATTGTCGGAGGCCGGCGATGACCCATTCATTCACCCGTACGCTCGGCATGCGGACGATCCTCACCCTCGTCTTCGCCTTCCTCTACATCCCGATCGCCGTGCTGGTGGCGCTGTCCTTCAACGAAGGCGGATTGCCGACGGCATGGTCGGGCTTTTCGCTGAAATGGTATGCCTCGCTGGCCGGCAATTCCGCCATCCTTTCCGCTGCGCTCAACACGCTGATCGTGGCGTTGGTCTCCACGGCCATCGCCACGCTGCTCGGCACGCTGCTGGCCATCGGCATCGAGATGCGCCGGCAATACGGCAAAGGTCTCGAGGCGCTGATCTTCGCACCGATGATCATCCCCGACATCGTCCTGGCGATCGCTCTGCTGTCGTTCTTCTCCATGCTAAACCTGACCATGGGCCTGCACACCATCATCCTCGCCCATGTCGTCTTCAACCTCGCCTTCGTCTGCTCGGTGGTGCGCGCAAGGCTGAAGAGCTTCGACTGGTCGATCGTCGAGGCCTCCGCCGACCTCGGCGCCTCGGCTCTGACCACCTTCCGGCGTGTGACATTGCCGGTCATCGCGCCGGCAGTGATTGCCGGCGCTCTGCTTGCCTTCACGCTCTCGGTCGACGAGTTCATCATCGCCTTCTTCACCGCCGGTGCCGGCCGCGCCTCGACGACGCTGCCGATGCAGATCTACGCCATGATCCGCTTCGGCATCACGCCGGAGATCAACGCGCTGGCGACCATCGTCATGGCGGTCTCCATTACCGCGCTGACCCTGTCGCAGCGGCTCAACCGTGGGATCATCGGCCAATGAGCCAACCGCGCACGCTGCTGGCTATTGATAAAGTGTCGAAGAAGTTCGGCCGGGTCACCGCGGTCGACGGCATCTCGCTCGACATCCGCGAAAACGAGTTCTTCGCGCTGCTTGGACCCTCCGGTTGCGGCAAGACCACGCTGCTGCGCATGCTGGCCGGCTTCGAGACGCCAACCGACGGCCGCATACTGCTCGATGGCAAGGACATCGCCTGGACCCCGCCCAACAAGCGGCCGGTCAATCTGATGTTCCAGTCCTACGCGCTGTTCCCGCATATGAGCGTGCGCGCCAATGTCTCCTACGGGCTGGAGATGGAGCGCTTGCCGAAAGCTGAAATCCGTTCCCGCGTCGACGCCATTCTGGCCACCACCGAGCTTGTCCCCTTCGCCGACCGTAAGCCTGAGCAATTGTCGGGTGGCCAGAAGCAGCGCGTCGCGCTCGCCCGCGCGCTGGTCAAACGGCCTCGGTTGCTGCTGCTCGACGAACCGCTCGGCGCGCTCGACAAGAAACTGCGCGGCGCCATGCAGCTGGAGCTGAAGCGCCTGCAGCACGAAGTCGGCATCACCTTCGTCATCGTCACCCACGACCAGGAAGAGTCACTCGTCATGGCCGACCGCATGGCGGTGCTCAAGGACGGCCAGTTGCTGCAATGCGACGCGCCGCATGCGATCTACGAGCATCCCGCCGACCGTTTCGTCGCCGACTTCATCGGCGTGATGAATTTCGTACCGGGCAAGGTGTCTGCGGATGGCGTGATCGCCGCGAACGGCGCGCGCATTGCCGGCAAGGTTCCCGCCGCGCTTTCACCCGGCGCTTCCGCCGTGGCCTCGGTGCGACCCGAACGCATCCGGCTGTTCCCGTCACCCGAGACCGCCAACCGCACCGCCGGCATGGTCGAGGCGCTGGCCTATCACGGGCTGGACCTGCAACTGCATATCCGCACGCCTCTGTCGCCAAAACCATTTCTGGTGCGCGTCACCGCCGATGCCGCCGACCGCCGGCCGGTCTCGTCGGGCGATCAGGTCGAACTCGGCTGGGACGCCGCCGATGTCAGAATTTTTCAGGAATAGGAGAAGCCTTATGGCGCAGAAGACGATCGCGTTTTTTCCCGAAGCGGCCTACGGCCCGGCGCTCAATTCGGTCGGCATCGCGCAAGCCGTCGAGGCGCTCGGCCATAAGGCAGTGTTCCTGTCCGACCCCGGCTTTGTCGATGTCTACAAGGGTTACGGCTTCGAAGCGCATCCGGTGAACCTGTCGGAGCCGATGCCGCCCGAGCAGATGGCGAAATTCTGGGAAGACTTCATCAACAGCCACATCCCGAACTTCCGCAAATCGCCCTACGATCAGGTCGACAATTACGTGAAGGATTGCTGGACCGCGATCGTCGACAGCGCCAAATGGGCGCAGAAGGATTTGCCGCGAGTCCTGGCCGGCATCAAGCCTGATGTCATTTGCGTCGACAATGTCATCCTGTTTCCGGCCATCAAACAGTTCGGCAAGCCTTGGGTGCGCGTCATCTCCTGCTCGGAAAACGAGATCGAGGATGAGGACATCCCGCCGCATCTCTCCGGTTGCGGCGAGAACGACCATGTCGGCCACCAGCGCTATCGCGATCATTTCAATGCGGTGATCAAGCCCATCCACGACGACTTCAACGCCTTCCTCACCGCAAACAATGAAGCGCCCTACCCAGTCGGCCAATTCTTCGAGGCCTCGCCCTATCTCAATCTGCTGCTCTATCCCGAAGCGGCAAAGTTCAAGCGCCGCCATCCGCTCGACCCGGCAAAGTTCCAGTATCTGGAAGGCTGCGTGCGGCAGGAAAAGCCCTATACCGTGCCGACCTTCCCCGAGAACAATGACGGGCCGCTGCTCTATGTCTCCTTCGGCAGCCTCGGCGCCGGCGATGTCGATTTGTTGAAGCGCATAATCGCAACACTGGGCAAGACCCGTTACCGCGCGCTGGTCAATGTCGGCGGCTACAAGGACCAGTACACGGATGTGCCGGACAACGTCATCGTCGAGAGCTGGTTTCCGCAGCCTTCAGTTATCCCGCAGGCCGATGCCGCAATCCACCATGGCGGCAACAACTCGTTCACAGAGTGCCTCTATTTCGGCAAGCCGGCCATCATCATGCCCTATGTCTGGGACGGCCACGACAACGCCACCCGCGTCCAGGAAACCGGCCACGGCTTCGGCATGCCGCGCTACGACTGGAGCGACGCCCAGCTGATCAGCAGGATCGAAGCCTGCCTGACTGACCCCAAGATGAAGATCAGGCTGGCGAAGACCTCGGCGCAGATGCAGGCCCAGAACGGGCCTGAGAAGGCAGCCGGGCTGCTGGAGGCGCTGCTGTGAACTCCTCCGCCCCGCATCTCTACCAAGCCTCCACCCGCACCGACCTCGTCGACTGGGGCGCCCAGTCCGACGCGCTGGACGGCGCGTCGCACTCGACCGGCAGGCTTGTCCACAAAGGACCCAACAACCAGCCGGAATCCGGCATCTGGGTCTGCACGCCCGGCCGCTGGCGGCTCTCGATTCCGCGCGACGAATTGTGCCATTTCGTCGCCGGCCGCGCGAGCTACCGGTCGGATGCCGGGGAGGTGGTAGAAGTCGCAGCCGGGACCGTGGTCATGTTCCCTGCCGGCTGGACAGGCGAATGCACCGTGCATGAGACCATGCGCAACGTCTACATGCTGGCCTGAACAGCAACGGAGCTTCGCAATATGCCGACACCGCACTGGCCAAAGGCCTCGACCGTGAAACTGGAGGACTGGGGCGGGGGCAGCAACACGCTTGCCGGCTCGCCGCGCGCCTCGGGCAGGATCCTCTCGCAAAACCCGGACGGATCGAGCGAATGCGGCCTGTGGTCGTGCACGCCGGGCAGCCGCAAGGTCACCTTTGCCGCCGACGAGTTCTGCCATTTCCTGTCGGGCCGCGGGACCTATGTCCGCGAGAATGGCGAAGAGATCCCGGTCGAGGCCGGCATGCTGGTGTTCTTCCCCGCTGGCTGGGCCGGCACCTCCACCATCACGCAAACACTGACCAAGGCCTTCATGTGCCGCTGAGCACTTTTTTCAAGGAAATCGCCATGACCACGCCCATCATGCAATCCCCGCTTGCCATCACCGACCTCGTCGACTGGGGCGTCATCCCAACCATGATCGAGGGCGAGTCCCACACCTCGGGCAAGCTGCTCTACAAGGGGCCGGAGGGCCGTTCGGAATGCGGCCTGTGGGTCTGCACCCCCGGCAAATGGCACTGCCATGTCACCCGCGACGAGTTCTGCCACTTCCTCGAGGGCCGCTGCACCTATGTGCACGAATCGGGCGAGGTCATCGAGATCGAGCCGGACACGGCGGCGTTCTTCCCGCAGGACTGGAAAGGCGTCTGCACCGTCCATGAGACGATCAAGAAGGTCTACATGATCCGCTGAGCGGGCTTGAAAGGACGACCATGGATTTCTCCGCTGACCGGCCGACCTTCTTCGTCAATCCGGACTACCGGCCGATGGCCGGCGCGAAAAAACCGGTGATCGATCCGGCGACGCTGGACACGGTCGGCGCGATCGCCGCGGCCAGCGACGGCGAGATCGACGCCGTGCTCACCGCCGCAACCACGGCACAAGCCGCCTGGAAGAAGCTCGATGCCAAGAGCAGGGCCAAACACCTGCATGCCGTCGCCAACGCTATCGAGGCGGCGGACTTCACCCGCTGCGCCGAGCTGATGGTGCGCGAGATGGGCAAGCCCTATCCCGAAGCGATCGGCGAGATCGCCAATTGCGCGCCGATCTTCCGCTACTATGCCGAGATGGCGCGCGACGATGCCGGCAAGATCGCCGGCACGACCCAGGCCGGTTCGTTCCAGTATGCGCGCTACGAGCCGTATGGCGTCTCCGTGCACATCATGCCTTACAACTTCCCGATCCTGCTGATGTGCTGGACCGTCGCGGCCTCGCTTGCCGCCGGCAATGGCTGCGTCATCAAGCCGGCCGAAGCGACGACGCTGTCGACGCTGGACTACATGACGGTGTTCCGTTCACTGCCGGAAGGGCTGGTCGCCTGCCTGCCTGGCACGGCCGCCACCGCGCAGGCGCTGATCGCCTCCGAGCGCACCCACGCTGTCGCCTTCACCGGCTCGGTCGCCGCCGGCAAAGCCGTGGCAGTCGCCTGCGCCGAGGGCATGAAGCCTTGCGTCATCGAAGCCGGCGGCAGCGATCCGCTGATCATCAGCGAGCACGCGCCGCTCGACGTGGCGGCAGCCGGCAGCGTCACCGCCGCCTTCCACCTGACCGGCCAGGTCTGCACCTCGGCCGAACGCTTCTTTGTCGTCGACTCGGTTCACGATCGCTTCGTCGAGCTGTTCGCCGAGAAGACGCGGGCGCTGCGCATCGGCAATGGCATGGACAAGACCGAGATCGGCCCGCTGGTCAGCGAAGCCGCCCGGGCGAAAGTGATGCGGCTGGTCGATGATGCTATCAGCAACGGCGCTATAGCCGTTGCCGGCGGGCGCATTCCGCCGGCGCACAACACTGGCTGGTTCTACGAGCCAACGATCCTGACCGGCGTCACCCCCAATATGGCGATCGTGCGCGAAGAGTGTTTCGGACCGGTCGCAGCGATCTGCCGCGTAAAGGATTTCGACGAAGCGATCCGGCTTGCCAATGACAGCCCGTTCGGGCTCGGCGCCTCGGTCTTCACCACCGACCTCGCCGAGGCGCATGAGGCGGCCGAGCGGCTCGAGGCCGGCATGGTCTGGGTCAACAACCCGCTGATCGACAATGACGCCCTGCCCTTCGGCGGCTGGAAGGCATCAGGCCTTGGCCGCGAGCTGGGACGCCAGGGACTCGACGCCTTCCGACGCTCCAAGATGGTCGTCATCGACCACAGACCGGCGATCCAGGACTGGTGGTATCCTTACCCCGACAGCTGGTTCCGCGAGACAGGCGGCCGCAAGCATGTGTGAGCCCGGCCAGTCCATAACGTAAGCTGATGCTTACGCATCTGCCGAGATGGGCCGGCTATTTCAACGCTTGAAGCTTGTCGATCGCGGCAGTGAATCCGGCAAGCGAGACCGGAATGGTGACCGGCTTGCGCGTCACCGACTCGATGCCGATGTTCAGGTTGGTTCCCGATTTCATCGCCTTGACGAGGTCCGCCGACAAAGGGGTCGCGGCATAGGCGCCGTTCTGGTCGCTGGTCTGGATGGCAATGGTCGTCTTCTGCCCCTGGTCGATCTGGTACGAGGCGCCGGAAGGCAGGAACAGCCCGTGCGGCAAGGCCAGCAGCATCGCGAGGTTGCCATTGCCGTTGTCGCGGCGAACCGTAACGGTAAGAACGCGCTGCCCCGTCTTGGCCTCGGTAAGGTTTTGCGAAACCTGGCATTGAAGCTCGGTTCCGGTTGATCCGCTGGAGCAGTTTAGCGCCCACGGATTGCCTTCTGCAGGCTTTGTCTCGGCAGATTTGGTTGACTTCGGCTCTTCGGCAAGCGCCGACCCTGCCGACACGACCAGCCATAGCGCGCCGACCCAGGCGGCCCGCCCACAAACGGTTCTCAGCAATGAAGCCACCCGATCCTCGTTGTGTCAGGGTTTCGCCGAGCGCGTTGATACAACAGCCGAGCCTGGCGGGGAAGCCAATACGGTACATGAGCGCCGGCTAAATTACTGTTGCTGGATTACCACAATAAACAACTTTGAAATCTTGTATGTGTAAAGCAAACAATCGATGCTCGCTATACACTGGGATTCGGATAGTATTATCGACGGAGCGTGTACTCGTCGGGGTTCGCAAAGGATGGATACGACCGAGAAAACTCGGCAGATCAATGACATGGCGACGCACGGAAGAAGGTTCCGGGCGAATACCAAGTATCGCCGGTCAGGTTTTTCCAGACATCTCTGGAAGACGACTGCGCTGTCCACTCTGGCACTTGCCCTTTCCGGCATAGCCGCCCATGCCGGCGACACCGGACTGTGGCAGCCGCAGGTCCGCGCCATCATCGGCGCCAACAACAATGGCGGCAACACGGCGATCGAGGGTTTCCTGCCGCTGAAGCAGAACCTCGAATCCGTTCTCTTTCTCGATGTGCGCTCGAAATACGATTTCGACGACGGCTTCGGCCAGGACGTCGGCCTCGGCGTTCGCCGCATCGTCAATCCGGATCTGATGATCGGCGGCTACGCCTATCTCAACATCCAGAACCAGGACAGTCACCAGTTCGTCGCCTCGACGCTCGGCCTCGAGGCCATCACCTCAAAATACGATGCGCACGTAAACGTCTATCTGCCGATCAGCGGCGACCGCAGCACGGCCGGGCAAGAGTCGAGCCTGTCGCTGGTCGGGCATCAGCTGATCGAGCAGATATCGGCCATCGCCCACCGCGATTACGCGGCCTGGGGCATCGAGGGCGAGGTCGGCGTTCAGGTGCCGCTCAACCTGCCCGAGAACCATTCACTGCGTTTCGATGTCGGCGCCTACCATTTCGGCGATCCCGACGGCGACGACGGCAGCATCACCGGCGCCAAGGCCGGCCTGGAATATTCGATCGGCGACGTCATCGGCAAAGGCACGTCGCTGACCTTCACCGGCGAGGTGCGCAACGACAACCGCGATGACACCCAGTTCGCCGGCAGCATCCGGCTGACGGTGCCGCTCAACGCTTTCGACAAGGGCTCGTCTTCGGCCGATGACGGCGCCGAGCCGGTCTATCCGGTCAGCCCCGGCCTGCGCAAACGCGTCAACGAGCGCGTGCGCGGCGACATCGGCGTTCGCATCGAGAGCCAGGACAAAGTTACCGGCACGTCGACGCGGGTGGCGATCAATGCCGCCACCAACACGGCATTCGGCCAGTTCTTCTTCGCCGATGGTGACAACGACGCGCTCGGCCTCGGCACGATCGGCGACCCGACCACGCTCGACAATGCAGTCGCCGGCGCCGGCGCTAACGGCCTCGTCGTCGCGCTGGGCGGCAAGGGCAACATTACGACAGCCGGCGTGACGCTCGCCAACGGACAGACCGTTATCGGCGGTGGCGGCGGTGTCCAGGCGCGGCTCGCCGACGGCAGCATCGGCACCTACAATTTCGGCGGCTCCAACGGCACCATCCAGGGCACCAACCCCGCCAACAACGTCCTGACGCTCGCCAATGGCAACACGCTGAGCGGTATCACCATCACCGGCGGCAAGGACGGCATCTTCGGCAACAACATCGCCGGCGCCACGCTGACCAACGTCACGGTCACCGGCACCGGCGGCCACGGCGCCGACTTCACCGGCACCTCGACCGGCGTCAATGGTTCGAACTTCACCGCGACCGGCAACGGCCTCGACGGATTGTATATCGAAGGCGACGGCACCTATAACTTCACCGGCACGACGCTGCTGCAGGGCAATGGCGACGACGGCCTGGATATAACCGGCCACGGCACCTACACTTTCGCCACCCTCAACGCGCTCGACAACAACGATGCCGGCATTACCGTGAAGGGCACCGGGGTCGCCGGCTCGATCACCATCACCGGTGGCCAGGTGTCGGGCAACAAGGCGCTCGGCGACGACGGCGTCGGTGTCTTCATCGATCCGATCACCGCCCATATCGTGCTGGATTCGATCACCCAGACCGGCGGCGCATCGGGCGTCGTGCTCGAGAATCTTTCGGGCAGCTTCACCGTCAACGGCGCGACGACGATCTCGAACACGACCGGACCCGCCATCGCGATCACGGAATCGCCGGCGGCGATCCGTTTCGGCGACATCAACATCACCAATCCCGGCTCGGACGGCATGGTGTTTGCGGGCGCCAACACATCGATAATTGCCGGCAACATCGTCATTGCTGGCCTCGGCTCCGGCGTCGGCCTCGATTTCTCCGGCAGCCAGACCAATTTCAGGGCGCAGTCGCTCAACATCACTGGCACAGGCGCCGCCGGCTCGATCGGCATCGATCTGTCTTCGCCGAGCGCGGGCGGGGCGACGATCGTCATCACCGATGGCGGCGCGATCGCCAATGTCGATACCGGCGTGCGCTTCGGCATATCCGGCTCGCTGGCCAATTCGGCCAATGCCCAATTCAGTTTCGGCGGCGGCTCGATTGCCGGCATCACCGCCTCCCTCGACGCGCGGGGGCTCAACCAGACGCTCGGGCTCTATGCTTTCGGCTCGACGACCTTCAGCGGCCCGCAGCTGTTCGACCAACAGAATGTGATTTTCGTCGGCGGCGTCGGATCATTGGGTGACGGCTCTTCCACGTCTAGTCTGCTTGCGATTAACCAGGCTGACCTTATCACCAACGGCACCGCGATCTTCGTGCTGGTCAATGACGGGACGCCCATCGACGCCTCTGGCGGCTTCTCGCTGAGTGCCGGACAGACAATGGCTTCGTTCGGCAACGGGCGTACTTTCTCGCTCGGCGGCATTCCCGTCAACGTCACCGGTGACAACGTCAAGCATGACCAGGCCGTCTCGGATCCAGGCGGCGCAGCCACGCTGACCAATACCGGCACCGGCGACGCCGTGACGCTGGCCAACAACACGTCGCTGCTCGACTTCAACATCGCCGGTGTGGCGAACGGCAATGGCGTGCATGGCAGCGGCGTCAGCAATGTCACGATGTCGGGGCTGAATGTTTCAGGCGCCAGCCTGAACGGCGTGCTGTTCGATGCCGCCATCAACAATGTTTCCGCCGACAATTTGAACTCAAGCGGCAATACCGGCAGCGGCCTGCTCATCGACAATGGTGGCGGAACTTACAGTTTCACCGGCACGACGACACTCTCGAACAATACCGGCCACGGCCTGTTCATCGTCAGCGGCGGAAACTATGGATTCGAGACGCTCGATGCAAAGGACAATGGCGGCTTAGGCATCTTCGTCAACTCGACGGGCGGCGGAAGCCTGACGACGACCGGCGGCACGGTTTCGGGCAACGGCCTCCAGGCCGTCTATGTCGTCACTTTCGGGCTTATCAACCCGATGGCGCTCAATGTCACGCTGGACACGGTGAGCCAGTCCGGCGGACAGAGTGGAATCGGCCTGGGCAACGTCGGCGGCAATTTCTCCGTTACCGGCACGACGACGACCTCCAACACCCTTTTCGACGGCATTTTCATCACAAACAGCGCCGCCACGGTTGATTTCGGCGGCGCGGCCACCATCACCCAGCCATCGCGCGACGGCATCTCGATCAACAACAGTTCCGGCGCCACCACGTTCGGCACGGTGACGATCAACCAGGCCGGCGTGAACGGGATCCTCCTCAATGGCAATTCCGGCGCGGTAACGTTCGGCGACGCCAGCATCGGCCAGCCGACCCAGAGCGGCATCGACGTCCAGGGCGCCAACGGCACGATCAGCTTCGCCAACATCGACATCACCGGCCTGCCCACAGGCAAGACCGGGCTCGACCTGTCGGGCAGCCAGTCGACCTTCACCGCCACGTCGCTCGACATTGCCGGAGCTGGCACTTCCACGGGCATCGACCTTTCCGGCACCACCGGCGGCTCGGTGACGATCGGCACCGGTGTGATCTCTGCCGGCACCGGCGTCCAGATGGGCACCAACGGCGCGGCAGGCACCGGCGCAAACACGACCTTCTCGTTCGGCGCCGGTGTCGGCACCAGTTCGATCACCGGGACGACCGCCTCGCTCGACATGCGCGGCCTGCTAGCCGGCAACGGCACCTATGCCTTCAACGCCACCCATCTGGTCGGCCCGCAGCTGTTCGACACCGCCAACGTCATCTTCGTCGGCGCAGCAAACACCGGGACCGGTTCCGGCGCGAGCGTTGGCGACCTTATCAACGCCGACGCCGCCGACGGTCTGACGACCGACGCCAACACCATCTTCGTCCTTGTCAACAACGGCGCTGGAACCATCAACACCGATGCCGACGGCTTCACGCTTGCCGACGGCCAGCAGATCGTCTCCTTCGCCAACGGCAACACCGTCGCTCTCGGCGGGCCGCCGGCCAACGTCACCGGCGCCGAGGTGGTTACTTCGGGCACCCAGGTCGATCCGTTCGGCAATGGCGCCGCCACTCTCAACAACTCGGCCGGCAGCACCATCGATCTCGCCAACGGCAACCGCGTCGCCGACCTCAGCGTCAGCAATGCGGGTTCGGGCTCGGCGATCAACGGATCGAATCTAAACGCGGCCACCATCACCGGGGTGACGATCAGCAGCGCCGTAACCGGCATCGACCTGACCGGCGCAACGGGTGCGATCAACATCACCAACACGACGATGGGCGGCGTCAGCGGCACCGGCCTGCTGGCCAGCAACTTCGGCGACACCGGCACCTTCAACAATTTGGATATCACCGGCGCCGGTATCGGCGTCAGCGTCACGGGCGGTTCCACGGGCACGCTGACCTTCGACAATGCGAGTTCGATCGCCGGCACGACGGGCACGGCGCTCAGCATTCTTGGAGCAACGCCTAACCTCACCTACAACGGCACCATCAATCAGACGAGTGCCGCGAGCGCGGTCATGATCAGCGGCATGACCGGCGGCTCCGCCACCTTCGCCGGCCAAATCACCGCCAGCACCGGCGCGGCCAACGCCATCGACCTGACCGGCAATGCCGGCGGCACGATCAATTTCACCGGCGGGCTCGACCTCACCACCGATGGCGGCCTTGCCTTCAGCGCCATCAATGGCGGCACGCTCACCGTCACCGGCACCAACACGACCGCATCTGGGCTCGGCCCTGTCGAAAACGGCATCCATCTCGGTGGCGCCGGCGGTTTGACCATCGGCGCAGGCGGCGTCATTTTCGACAGCGTCACCGTCGACGGCTCAGGCGGCGCCGTGCAGACCGGCATCCTCATCGAAAACACCAGCGGCGGCAGCGTCACCTTCGGCGCTGTCGACATCAATCGCGTCAATGGCGACGCCATCCGCCTCACCAACGTGGCCAACGCCGTTACCTTCAATGGCACGACGACGATCGACACGGTTGTTGGCGGTGGCCCCGGCTTCGGGGTGCAAGGCAGCGCCGCGACGGTCAATGTCAACAATCTGGTGACGACGCTGGTTTCGGGCGACGACGTCAGCCTGACCAACAACACCGGCACGATCAACATCGGCGGCACCATCACCGGTTCCGGCACCGGCAACGGCGTCGTGGTTTTTGGCGGCAGCGCCGCGATCACGGTCTCGGCCAACATCTCCAGCTCGGCAACAGCACCAGGCACGGCGGTCAAGATCGACGGCACCATCGGCGGCTCGGCCCAGTTCAGCGGCAGCGTCACGTCGACCGGCACCGGAAATCTGTTCGCCATCGGCTCGACATTGCCCCCGGCAGGCGGTGCGTTCAGCTTCACCGGCCCGACCCTGTCGGCGAGCGGTGGCGGCGGCGCGGTGGTCGGTGGCCTGATCGGCACCGCAACGTTGAATGTTACCACCCCGCTATCGATCACCAATGCCTTGGGCACCGGCCTGTCCGTCTTCGGTGTCGCGAGCACCGCATCGGCAACCTTCGGGGCGGTGACCGTGACGGGCGCCGGCGGCTTCGGCATCAACATTGTCGGCAATGCCGGCCCGGTGACCTTCGGCACGACCCAGGTCACGCTGGGCACCACGAGCGGCACTGCCGGCATCAACTTCGCCGGCACCAACAACGATGTCAGCTTCGGCACGACCACCATCGACGATGTCGGCGCCAACCAGACCGGCATCGACTTCAGCGGCTCCTCGACGACGGCCGATTTCGGCCTGACGACGATCACCGGCCTGGGCGACCTGACCTCGCGCGGCATCGACCTGTCGTCGGCCACCGGCAACAAGGTCATCACCTTCCTGCAGGGCTCGAAGATCGACAATGTCGGCATCGGCGTCGAATTGTCGTCCGGCCAGACCACGGCGACCTCCGCCAATGCCAACTTCACCTTCGGCGACGGCGATTCGACCGACGGGCTGGAATCCTTCATCATCGCCGCCGCCGGCGGCTTCACCGTCAACACGGTCGGTCTCGATCCGACGCTCGGCAACTACGATTTCGACGACGTGTTCTTCACCGGCAGCGCCAACCTCGCCACCGCGCCCGGTTCGATCACGCTGGTCTCGCAGTCGGGCGGCTTCATCGCCGCCGGCACGACCGGCAATCTCAGCATGGGCGTCAACACCATTTCGCTCGCCGCCGCCGATGCGCTGACCGGCACGCAGAACTTCGCCTTCGTCGGCACGATCAATCTCGGCGCCACCGCCTTCACGCTCGATTCCGGCCAGACGATCACCGGCTTCGGCAACAGCAATGTGGTTTCGACCGGCACGATCCAGCCGGCCAACGTCCAGGGCAATCTCGGCGCCATCGGCGGCAACATCACCGGCGACGAGGCCGTGGTCAGCGGGACGGCCAACCTGATGCAATTGCTCGGCGACAACGCCGTGCGCCACACCGCTTTCGACTTCAGCAGCGCGACCGGTGCCGCCTTCCTCATCGATCAGAGCGCGGTCGGCTTCAGCAATGCCAGCGGCATCACCATCGAAGGCGTGACGATCAGCAACGTCGCCGCTGGTCAGACGGCCATCCAGGTCGCCGGCCTCAACGGCAATCTGTCGATCATCAACAACAACATCAACGTTGCCGGCACGCTGCTCGACGTCAACGGCGGCACCGGCACCATTTCGGTGTCGCGCGGCATCCTGCCCAACAGCGCCACTCCGGGAACGCTGACCGGTGGCGGCATCAATATCGCCAACCGCACCGGCGGCGCGGTGACCTTCACCGACCAGGTGACGATCACCGGCGGCAACGGCGTTTCGATTTCGGGCGGCAGCGCGGCAGCTGCGGTCAACTTCAATGGCGGCCTCGACATCACGACATCGTTGGCCACCGGCCTCAGCCTTTCGGGACTGAATGGCCTCACCGTCGCCAATGCCGGTTCGACGACGATCAACGCCACGGGCCAGACCGCGCTGTCGCTGCAAGGCACACTCGGCGCCGGCGGCGTCAATTTCGACAGCATCACCTCGAGCGGCGCCACCAGCGGCATCATCCTCAACGGCGTCACCGGGGCGGTGAATGTTTCCGGCGCAACCAGCATCACCGGCACCGGCAGCTTCGGCATCGACGTCACCGGCGCCAACACCGGCACTTTCAACTTCAACACGGTGACGGTGAACAACGTCGCGACGACCGGCGGCGGCATCAACTGGGTCAGCGGCAACCTCAACATCGCCGGCCTCGCCAACATCGACACGAGCAGCGGCGTCGGCTTCTCGCAAAGCGCCGGCACGGTGAACTTCCTCAACGGCCTGACCATCGATACCACCAGCGGCACCGGCATTGTCGGGACCGGTGGCGTTATGGGCATCACCGCTTCCGCTGCAGCCCAGACGGTAAATTCGACCAGCGGTCAGTCGATCAGCCTCACCAACGTCGCCGCCAGCATTGCGCTTGACTCGACCTCGTCGGGCGGCGGCACCAACAATGTTGGCCTGGCCAATGTCACCGGAACAGTCAGCCTCGGATCCGGCGCATTGAGCGGCGCTTCGGGCGTCGCATTCCTGGTCAATGGCGGCGCTGCGACCGTCAGCTATGGCGGCTCCGTCACCAAGACCACCGCCGGCAAGATCGTCGACATCTCCGGCGTCACCGGCGGTTCGGTCACACTGTCCGGCGCGCTCAGCGCCACCGGCGGTTTCGACAATGGTATCTATGTCCACGGCAACTCCGGCGGGACCATCACTCTCAGCGGTGGCACGAAGACGCTGACCACTGGCGCCAATACGGCGGTCGACTTGACGACCAACACCGGCGCGACGATCAACTTCGATACGGGTGGCCTGGTGATTACCACCACCTCCGGCACGGGCTTCAACGCCAGCGGCGGTGGCACGGTCAGCGTCGGCGCGCTCCTCAGCGACAACAGCATCACCACGACGGCCGGCGGCACCGCGTTGAACCTCAATGGCGTTACGATTGGCGCTGCGGGCATGAATTTCGACAGTGTTTCGGCCACTGCCGCCGCAACCGGCATCTCGCTGACCAATATCGCCTCGTCGGGCGGCGGGGCCATCATTCTCGGCACGGTCAACCTGCAAGGCATGACCACGCGTGGTGTCGATGTTTCCGGCACGCTTGGCGCGGCGCTGTCCTTCAACGATCTCGACATCGGCCTGAACAGCACCACGGGCGTGGCCTTCGACCTCAACGGTGCCACCATCAATGCGGCGGTGACGGCCAATGACTTCGATGTCACCAATGCCGCCGCCGCCGGCACCTCGATCGCCGTCGACCTGCGCGGCGCCATCGGCGGCCAGACGGTGCGCCTCGGTGATGCCGTGGTCGGCGGCGCCAGTTCGAGCATAGCCGGGGTTAACACCGGCGTGTTCCTCAACAGCGCCACCAACCTCGCTTTCACCTATGGCGACGGCGAATCGGCGACCGACCAGCTCTCGACCATCGGCGCCAATGTAGGCATCGACGCCTCCAGTGCGCCGGTTGCCGGCACCTACAACTTCCAGGACGTGAACTTCCAGTCGACCCCGGGCTTGGGCTTCGGTGTCGGCAAGGTCTATTTCGTCGGCGCTTCCGCGACCGGCGACGGCAGCGGCCGCGACCAGAACAATCTGGCGACGCTGACCACCGCCGAAGCGGCAGCAGTGTCGACGGACATTCTCGTCCTCGTCAACGATGGCGGCGTCATCACCGCGGCAGGCAGCAATGGCAACGATACGCTGGCGCTCGCCATCGGCGAGCAGGTGCGCGGCTTCGGCAACGGCAACATCAACCTGGCGCTGACGGTGCCCTCCACCATCCAGCTGGCCAGCAACAGCATCTCGATCATCGACCAGACGCCCAATGGCGCCGCGACGCTGACGACGAGCGCCGGCAACAATGTCATTACGCTCGGCGCCAGCGGCAACATCATCGACGGCTTCATCCTCGATGGCAGCCCGGCGGGTGCCGCGCGTGGCGTCAAGGACAATGGCGCGGGTGCTGCGAATACCGTCATCAGCAACATGACTATCCGCAATTTTGCCACGCAGGGTATCGAGATCACGCCGTCGAACAGCACGAAGATCAACAACGTTGCTTTCTCCGGCAACGCCAGCGATGTGTGGCTGAACGCGTCCAACAGCACCATCACCAACGTCACCAGCACCGGCGCCACCGGCATTGCTTTCAAACTCGACAACACCGCCGGCACGACGACGCTGACCAACGTCAACATCACCACCGCAGCGACCGGCACCGGCATCGCCTTCGGCGGCGCGTCGGGCGCTGGCGGCACGATTGCCGGTACCAATGTCGACATATCGGGCGGCAGCGGCCTTTCGGTGACCGGCGGCAACGCGGTGATCAGCTTCGACGGCGCCAGCTCCATCATCAGCACGTCGGGCGCGGCGGCCACGATCTCGACCCGCGCTGGCGGCAGCTTCACCTTCGCCGGCTCGGTGATCGCCAACGGCGCTGCGAGCGGCATCAGCATTTCCGGCGCGACGGCGGCCAATACGGTGAGCTTCACCGGTACGGTCGATCTCGGCACCACGACGCCGACAAGACGCTGGCGAGGCTCAGAGACGACGGCGTCGAGATCGTCTCCGGCAATGCAGCCAGTGCGGGCGTTTTTGCCGCCGCCAATCCGCAGGGGGCCAAACGCTTGATCCTTGCCATCCCCAACGCGTTCGAGGCCGGGCAGATCGTGCTCAGGGCACGCGCCGCCAACCCCGGCATCAACGTCATTGCGCGGGCTCATTCCGACGCCGAGGTCGAGCATCTGAAGGGGCTCGGCGCCGACACCGTCATCATGGGCGAACGCGAGATCGCCCGCGGTATCGTGCAAGAAGTGCTGGAGCAAAAGCTGATGCCGCGCCCCGAAGCCATTGAGCCCTCCCCGGCCTGAGGCTTGCCCACAGGCGCGTTGATCACGCCACGAAGGCGGAGCCGCCATTGTGCGCGACGCTGGCGAGATACTTTGCCGGCGGCTTGCCGAGCGCTTTCTTGAACATGGTGATGAAGGCGGTGACGGAGGCGTAGCCGAGATCGCCCGAAACCTGCTGGACACTCGCACCGGAGGCCAGCTCCCGTATGGCGACGATCAGGTGCAATTGCTGGCGCCAGCGGCCGAAGCTCAGTCCGGTCTGCTTCACCACAAGACGGGCGAGACTGCTTTCTGAGAGCGCGACGCGACTGGCCCACTCTGCAAGCGTGCTGCGGTCGGCAGGGTCCTGCGCCAATGCTTCCGCGATCCGCCGCAAGCGCGGCTCGGCGGAGATCGGCAGATGCAGTTGCTGGACAGGCATGCGCGGCAGTTCGGAGAGCAGCATCCCAGTCAAAAGCGCGTCCTTCCCTTCGTCTTCCTCCATGCGGTCGGCCAGCTCGATGATCAATTCGCGCAGCAGTGGCGAGATCGACAGCGTGCAGCACCGGTCCGGCAGATCGGCGGCTCCCGGCTCGATATAGACGAAGAAAATCCGCGCATTGGCGGTCGCGATATTGCTGTGTTCCATGCCGCCGGGAATCCACACCCCGCAATGTGGCGGCACCATCCACAGGCCGCTCGGGACGCGGCATGTGACGCCACCGCCGAGCGCGAAGACGAGCTGGCCCTTGCGGTGCCAATGGGTCGCCACTTCCGCTTTGGTTTCGGTGACATCGACGCGAACCGCAATTGCAGGAGCGATCACATCATCGACATCGAAGTCGACCCAGGGGTAGCGGAGAGGCTGTCTCACAATTGACCGCTTTTAGCGACTATTCGCCATGATAGCTAAATTCTTTGATGCGGGAAGTCGATAGGCTCCGGTTCGTGGCTGGCATGTCACAAAGTATCAGGAGGGCTTCCCATGCGCGCGCTCGTCATGTCTCCCGACAACCCCACCAGACTGACGCTCGCCGAGGTCGAGGACCCTCGGCCCCTCCCCAACGAAGCGCTTGTCTCAGTCCACGCTACCTCGTTGAACCGCGGTGAACTGCGCCTGCTCACCATACGCCCGGAAGGCTGGATACCTGGCCAGGACGTGGTTGGAGTGATCAAGCGGGCGGCAGCCGATGGCTCCGGGCCTGCCGTCGGCGCCCGGGTTGTGGCTTTGGTCGACGAGGCCGGCTGGGCCGAACGGGCGGCCGTTCCGACCGACCGTCTCGCCGTCATCCCGGACGAGGTCAGCTTCGGGTCCGCCGCCACGCTTCCGGTCGCGGGCACGACGGCGCTCAGGGTCTTGCGCCATGGCGGCGACCTCGCGGGACAGCAGGTGTTGATCACCGGCGCCAGCGGCGCGGTCGGCCGTTTCCAGATCCAGATCGCCCGCGAGCAAGGCGCCGCGGTGACTGCAATCGCCGCCGCCCGGCACGCCGAGGATCTCCGCGGTCTTGGTGCTCACGAAGTCGTCGAGTCGATCGAACTGGCCGAAGGGCCATTCTCTCTGATCACCGAGTCGGTCGGCGGCCAAAGCCTCGCCCATGCCATCGAACGCGTCGCCCCCGGCGGCACCATCGTCATGTTCGGTTCGAGCAGCGGCGAATTCACGCCGGTTGGCTTCAGACAGTTCGTTCCGGGCCATGAGGGAGCGAGGCTTCAGACTTTCGCCTACTACACATCCGGTCCAGCCATTGGCGCGGACATCGCCTCGCTGCTCGCTCTGGTCGCGGCTGGCCGGCTGGAAACCCGTGTGTCCATGACCGTGCCGTGGACAGACATCGCCCGGGCTCTGGACGCCCTGCGACAGCGCAGCTTCGGCGGCAAGGCTGTTCTCACCATCGCTGAATGAGCAGTCTGTCAGTGCTCAGACGTGCTGGCCGCCATTGATGTGGATTTCCGAGCCCGTCACATAGGACGCCTGCTGCGAGCACAGGAAGAAGATGATGTCGGCGACTTCCGAGGTGGCGCCAAGGCGCCTGAGTGGGATCGTCTCGACGATCTTGTCGGTGCCAGGCGACAGGATCGCGGTGTCGATCTCGCCCGGCGCAATCGCATTGACGCGGATGCCGTGCGGGCCGAAATCATGCGCCATCTCGCGCGTCAGCGAGCCGAGTGCCGCCTTCGAGGTCGCATAGGCGGTGCCGGCGAAAGGATGCACGCGCGTGCCGGCGATCGAGGTGACGTTGACGATCGAGCCTTTCGCTGCAGCAAGCTCCTTGAAGAGGCCACGCGCCAGCATGATCGGCGCGAAGAAATTGACCTGGAACACGTCGCGCCAGACATGCATCGGCGTGTCGATCGAATCCATCCGGCTGTTGCCGTCCTTGAGCTTTGGCGAGATGCCGGCATTGTTGACCAGAGCGTGCAACTGGCCGCCATGCGCCTCGAGCCGGTGACGGATCTCCGAGACGGCGATGCCGACATCTTCCTGGTCGGCGAGATCGACCTTGATGTGATCTTCCGGACCGGCCGGCCACGGACAATCCTCGGCAAAGGCCTGGCGCGAACAGGTGATGACGCGCCAACCCTCACGCGAAAAGCGCTTGACCGTAGCATGTCCGATGCCGCGGCTGGCTCCGGTCAGCACGATGGTTTTTCTGGTGTCGGTCTCAGCCATGTCTGTCACTCCGGCCGGAGATGTAGCCGAATGCCGCGGAGGTGGCGAGAGGCCGAATTGTCACCGCAGCTCTCATATGAGGAACGGATTGCCAGCTAGCCATTGGTTTGAAGCCAGAATGACGAGCCGCTCAGCCGCCGCCGAGAATATCCAGGATTGAGGTTTTCCGCTTCTTGGCCGGGCCGCCGACGCTGCCCGGCGGTACCGGGTGCTTGATCGAGGCCGTGGTGCCGCCGTCGCCCGGCATGTTGAAACCGTCGGCATCGACCGTTTCGGCCGGACGGCGGACCGGTGCTTGTGCCGGTGCAGCAGCAGGTGCCGGCGCGGCAGCAGGCTCCGAACGGCTGACGGCCACGGCAGGCAACGGCGCCGCCTGATTGTTATCGACTGACGGAATATCGTCGGGCACGATGGTATCTGGAGGCGTCGATTTCCAGGTCCCGGGCAGCGGCCTGACCGGCACGCCTTCATGCGCCGCCACCATGAATTCGTGCCAGGCCTGTGCCGGCAACGCGCCACCGGTGACCTTCTTCATCGGCGTGCCGTCATCATTGCCGAACCATACGCCGGTGGTGAGGTTTGCGGTGTAACCGACGAACCAGGCGTCGCGCGAATTCTGGCTGGTTCCGGTCTTGCCGGCAGACGGCCAGGCGAAGGCCGCCTTCTTCGCCGTGCCGATCTCGACCGTGCCAGTCAGCATCGAGTTCATCATGCCGACAATGTTCTGCTTGACGACGCGCGGCGCGCTGCCGCCATTGTCGTCATAGAGCACCTTGCCTTCGGTCGTGGTGATGCGGCGGATGAAATGGATGTCGGGCTTGTAGCCGCCATTGGCGAACGGCACATAGGCCGATGTCAGCTCCAGCGGCGTCACTTCCGAAGTGCCGAGCGCGATCGAGGTGTTGGCGATCAGATCGGACTGGATGCCCATGCGGTGCGCCGCCGCGACCACCGCGTCGGGGCCGACCTCCATGGTCAGCTGTGCCGCGACAGAATTCAGCGATTTCGCCAGCGCGGTCGCCAGCGTCACCTTGCCGAAATATTTGCCGCCGTAATTGTCCGGTGTCCACTTGCCGATCTTGATCGGTGCGTCGTTGCGCACGCTGTCGGGCGTGCGACCAGCTTCCAGCGCGGCCATATAGACGAACGGCTTGAACGCCGAGCCCGGTTGACGGCGTGCTTCGGAGGCGCGGTCGAACTGGCTCGTCGAATAGTCGTAGCCGCCGACCATGGCGCGCACGGCGCCGGAATTGTCGATCGAGACCAGCGCGCCTTGGCTGACATTGAGCTTCTTGCCGCTCTCGTCGATCAGCCGGCGGATCGACTCTTCGGCGAGCTTCTGCAGGTTGAGGTCGACGGTGGTGTCGACGACGATGTCGCTGCGCACGTCGCCGATCAAATCGGGCAGCTCTTCCATGATGGTGTCGGCGACGTAGTTTTCCGAACCGGTCCAGTAGGATGGCGCGCGCGTTGCCGGCGCGCTCATCGCCGAGGCCAGTTCCTTGGCGCTGATCTTGCCTTCGTCGCGCATGGCGGCGAGCACCAGCTGCGAACGCTCCTCCGCCGCCTTCGGATCCCGCGCCGGCGACAGTCGCGACGGCGCCTTCAAGAGGCCGGCGAGAAGGGCCGCCTCCGACAGAGTGACATCGCGCGCGCTCTTGCCGAAATAGCGGCGCGAGGCCGCCTCGACGCCATAGGCGCCGGAGCCGAAATAGACCCGGTTGAGGTACATTTCGAGGATCTGGTCCTTGGTATGCTTGTGCTCCAGCCACAGCGCCAGCAGCACTTCCTGCACCTTGCGCTCCAGCGTGCGGTCGGGCTTCAGGAACAGGTTCTTGGCCAGTTGCTGGGTCAGCGTCGAGCCGCCCTGCGAGAAACGCCGGCCCAGAACATTGGTCACCATGGCGCGTGACAGGCCGATCGGGTCGATGCCGAAATGCGAATAGAAGCGGCGGTCCTCGATGGCGATGACGGCTTCCGGAATGTAGGGCGACATTTCGTGCAGGCCGACCGCCTCGCCGCCGCTCATGCCGCGGTTGGCAAGCAGTTGCCCGTCGACCGAGACGATCTTGATGTTGGGCGCACGGTCGGGGATCGACCAGGTGGTCGCCGCCGGCATCTTGGCGCCGTAATAGACGACGATGCCGGCCACGGCGATGCCGCCCCAGATGCAGAGCACGAAGCACCAGTAGAACATCCGGGCCATCACGCCGAAAAGGCCGCGCCGGGCTTTGCCTCGCTTGCCGCGTGACGATGATTTTGCCTTGGAGGTTTTGCGCGCCGAAGATGATTTGCGATTGGCCGGCACGACCCGATCCTCCTCGTTCACCGAAAAACCGGCCGCGGATTTCGCCTTTGGCGATCCCTCGAAGCTGGGTTCGATGCGACTGTCTCTGCGGTTCGCCATGCGTTGCGCTGTCTTCCCGGTATCAATGGCGCTCGGGTTGGAGGGTAGATGCGGCGGTTTAAGGGCGCGTTAAAGCAGGGTTTATGCACCCTTCTGGAATTCCTTAAGAATTTCTAAAATCCGCTGCCGCTGGCTAACAGGCGTCGGCAACGCGGTACTTTGGCGGGTGCCCGAGATCACTGTTCAAACAGTTTGACGGATCTTGTCTCGCAACGCGGCGGCGACAAAGGCCGATCGGGTGACCCCCAACCGATTGGCTGTTTCGTCAGCCTCGGCGAGCAAACCGGCATCCAACGAGATATTGGCCCGGGCCGGACGGCCGGCATCTCGGATCAAGGGCACGGACATCAAGATAGCGCCAGCGGCGAGCGCTGCTCGAACCTCAGCATCTTCTAAAAGCGCCTCGACTTTGCGAGGAGTGGGGATTTTACGGCCGTCCGCGATTTCTTCAGCCACCCATTCGGCCAACGCGGCCATAGCGTCCTTTACAGCCTCGTCCCGGCTTTCCGACTGCGCGACGCAGCCAGGAGCATCGGGAAACGAGACGCCGACAAAGCCGTCGGCAGCATCCACGAGTGCGACATAGCGAGACATATCTAACAGCTTTCCTTATTCCGACTTTATGTCCATTAGGCTTCGGAACGCGATGAGGTCGGTTTATTCCCAGCCTGCCGCCTTGGCTATAGACCGAGCTACCAACGGCGTCAGAGTCTTGTGGCGAGGAACCATGATCGTCGGCATGCCGTCTTTTTTGTACTTGTCATGCTTCGTGCCGCCGACGTTCTTCCAGCCTTCCCTCTCGAGCCGGGCCTTGACTTTGGCGGTGTTGGTTTCGTTCATTTCTCGGCTCAAATCTATGTGCAAATTTTTGCACATAGTGGAAACGAAAGTCAATCACGATGTGCAAATATTTGCACAAGGAAACTCCCAATCGCCGTAAAATGCCTGGATGACAAATCAGCGCCACCCGCAGGCGGACATCATCAATTCTGCTGGATCGAAATGCCTTTGTCGTCGATCTTCAGCTCCACGCCCTTTGGCTTGGTCTGCTCGTGATAGACATAGATACCTAGCGCAATGACCACGACCAAGAGCGCGCCGATGAGGAGATAGAGGGTGTTCTGTTTCATGGCGCGCTCCGTTTCGTATCGAGCGTCACGCTCGCTTCAAGACCTTGACCAGCACCAGCAGGATGACAGCGCCGATCGTGGCGTTGATGATGGCAGCCAGAATGCCGCCGCCGATTGCGAAGCCCAGCCTTGGAAACAGCCAGCCGGCGATCAGGGCGCCGATAATGCCGACGACGATGTTGCCGATGAGGCCGAAGCCGAAGCCCGAGACGATGAGGCCGGCGAGCCAGCCGGCAATGGCGCCGATTATGATGAAGATGAGAAGGCTTTCGATGCCCATGACGCGTTCCTCCAGGAAGAGAGGCTACGGAGCGGAAGGCCCCGAATCGGCCTCGATATCAACGACTTCAGGCTATGCGAAAGCAGTTGCACCCGCCAGCGGCGCTCATTGATCGTCGTCATCGTCGCTGGAGACTGGCCGCCAGCTGGTCGGGTCGACCTTTTTCTGGGTATCGCTGTCGGTGTAGACCCACCAGGCGCCGTCGCGATATTGCCCGACGGATTCGCTGACGACGCCGGCGCCGTCCTTCCACAGAACAGTGACCTTGGATCCATCCGTCGGGGCGGTCGCTATCGGTTTGCGGTCTGCCACGTCATCCCCCTCATTGAGTCGACAGAACGCCACGACGCGTGTCTGGTTGCAAGGCTGCCGGAAGCGTTATCCGAAGGCCATCAGCTGTGGGCAAAAATATCCTCTTCGTCCCAACCCATCAAATCGAGCTTGGCACGCGTCGGCAGGAAGCGGAAGCAGGCGTCGGCTTCCTTGGTGCGCCCGTCCCGCGCCAGGCGTCCAGCCAGCACCTCGCGCAGACGGTGCAGATAGAGAACGTCGGAAGCGGCATATTCGAGCTGTTCGGGCGACAGGGTCTCGGCCGCCCAGTCCGACGATTGCTGCGCCTTCGACAGGCCGACGCCAAGCAGTTCGAAGCAGATGTCCTTCAAGCCGTGCCGGTCGGTATAGGTGCGGGTCAGCCGCGAGGCGATCTTGGTGCAGAACACCGGCTCCGGCATGACGCCGAAGGCATTGTACAGCACGGCGAGGTCGAAACGGCCGTAGTGGAACAGTTTCGATATGCCGCGGTTGCGGAGCAGGCTGACGAGGTTCGGCGCTTTCTTCTGGCCGGGCGCGATCTGGATCACGTCGGCCGAGCCATCGCCGGGCGAGATCTGCACCACGCAAAGCCGGTCGCGGTGCGGGTTCAACCCCAGCGTCTCGGTATCGATGGCCACCGCGTCGACATTGTAGTGGGCGAGGTCGGGCAGATCGTTCTTGTGGAAGCGGATGTCGGGCATAGTTGTCTCCGGATCGCGGCGTAACTCGTCCTCGCCGCGATCCGCTGAAAAATCAACAAGAAAACTTCCCAGCCTCCTCAGCGCGTCAGCGCATCGAGAATGCGCGCCCAGGAGCGCTGGCCCTTGTGGAAGGAGGTCAGCTCGTATTTCTCGTTGGGCGAGTGGATGCGGTCGTCGTCGAGCCCGAACCCGACCAGCAGCGATTCCATGCCGAGATAGGTCTGGAAGTCGCCGACCACCGGTATCGAGCCTCCGCTGCCGGTCGTCACCGCTGGCTTCGGCCATTCATCCGACAGCGCAGTCTTGGCCTTGGCCAGGAATGGCGAGTCGTAGGAAAGCTGAATTGCCGGCCCGCCGCCATGCGGGTGGAATTCGACCGAACAGTCCCTGGGAATGCGCGCCTTGACGAATTCCCGGAACGCGGCGCGGATCTTCTCGGGGTCCTGCTTGTGGACGAGGCGGAAGGAGATTTTCGACGACGCTTCCGCCGCGATCACCGTCTTGAACCCCTTGCCGGTGTAGCCGCCGATGATGCCGTTGAACTCGGCCGTCGGCCGCGCCCAGGTCAGTTCCATCACCGAGCGGCCTTTTTCGCCCGACGGGATCGAGAGGCCGATCGGTCCGAGGAAGGTTTCGGCGGTCTCGCCCAGAGTTTCCCATGATTTCAGGATCTGCGACGGCGTTTCCTCGACCCCGTCATAGAAGCCGGGAATGGTGATGTGGCCGTTCTCGTCATGGATGTCGGCGAGGATTTTCGCCAGGATGCGGATCGGGTTGGCGGCGGCGCCGCCATAGAGGCCCGAATGCAGGTCGCGATCGGCGGCCTTGACGGTGACCTCCTCGCCGACCATTCCGCGCAGCGAAACGCAGATCGACGGCGTTTCGCGGTCCCACATGCCGGTGTCGCAGACCAGAGCGAAATCGGCCTTGAGCTCATCGGCATTGGCCTCGAGGAACGGCTTCAGCGACGGCGAACCGGACTCCTCCTCGCCCTCGAACAGGATGGTGATGCGGCAGGGCAGATTGCCATGCACCTGCTTCCAGGCGCGGCAGGCCTCGACGAAGGTCATCAGCTGCCCCTTGTCGTCGGCCGAGCCACGGCCGGTGATTACCTTGTGACCGGGCTCGATCTCCTTGACCGCCGGCGCAAACGGGTCGTTCTCCCAAAGCTCGATCGGATCGACCGGCTGCACGTCGTAATGGCCATAAAACAGCACATGCGGCGAACCGGCGGGGCCTTCATGGTGCGCAACCACCATCGGGTGTCCCGGCGTGTCGCGCACCGAAGCGTCGAAGCCGATCAGCTTGAGGTCCGCCACCAGCCATTCGGCGGCCTTGCGGCAGTCGGCGGCATAGTCTGAATCGGTGGAGATCGACTTGATGCGGAGCAGGCCGAACAGGCGCTCCAGGCTCTGGTCGAGATTTTTGTCGAGACGGTCGAGGACGGAGGAAATGGTGGACATTACTGCGGGCCTTTCTTTTCGGTGCCGGGACCGTAAAGGCAGCGCATCAAAACGAAAAGCCCGCGATCGTTGGACCACGGACCGTAAACACTTGTCAGAAGGCAAAAAAGAACCGCCGTGGTGGAGGGGAACCACGGCGGTCTTTTACTCGAAACGATGCGGCAGCCCGGAGAGGGGGGATAGGCTGCCGCAATTGTCCGGGATAGGCGGGGGACGGGCCTTGCTCCGGACTCGGCGAAAACTGCCGATGACCTTTATTTGTGTCTCGGATCGTGGCGTTTCAAGGGCACAAAAATTACACTTTTGTAACATAGCCGTGAGCGCCGAGGCAAACAGCAGCAGGACCTATCGGCAGGCAGGCTCTGTCAGCATGTCGCCGCAACACCTGTTGGAAGCCCGCCTTTGCCATGGACCGCGCCGTCCTGCCGCGCTATCCCTGCCGGCATGAAAAAAGGCGACCATCTCTTCCTTATCGACGGCTCCGGCTACATCTTTCGCGCCTATCATGCGCTGCCGCCGCTGACCCGCAAATCCGATGGGCTGCCGGTCGGCGCGGTCTCCGGCTTCTGCAACATGTTGTGGAAGCTGATGCAGGACGCCCGCAACACCGATGTAGGCATCGTGCCGACGCATTTAGCGGTCATTTTCGATTATTCGTCGAAAACCTTCCGCAACGATCTCTACCCGGAATACAAGGCCAACCGCAACGCGCCGCCCGAAGACCTGATCCCGCAATTCGGTCTGATCCGCCAGGCAACCGTGGCCTTCAACCTGCCCTGCATCGAGATCGAAG
This sequence comes from Mesorhizobium sp. L2C066B000, assembly GCF_000502335.1. Lineage (NCBI taxonomy): Bacteria > Pseudomonadati > Pseudomonadota > Alphaproteobacteria > Hyphomicrobiales > Phyllobacteriaceae > Mesorhizobium > Mesorhizobium sp. L2C066B000. The sequence continues at coordinate 65,531 of NZ_AYWZ01000014.1, read as the reverse complement.
GCTACGAGGCCGACGACCTCATCGCCACTTATGCCAGGCTGGCGTGCGAGGCCGGCGGCGACACCACTATCATCTCCTCTGACAAGGATCTAATGCAGCTGGTCGGACCCACGGTCGGCATGTACGACCCGATGAAGGACCGCCAGATCGGCATCCCCGAAGTCATCGAGAAATGGGGTGTGCCGCCGGAAAAGATGATCGACCTGCAGGCGCTGACCGGCGACTCCGTCGACAATGTGCCGGGCGTACCCGGCATCGGGCCGAAAACGGCGGCGCAGCTTCTGGAACAGTTCGGCGACCTTGACGGGCTGCTCGCCCGGGCCAGCGAGATCAAGCAGGACAAGAGGCGCGAATCCATCATCGCCAATGCCGACAAGGCGCGCATATCGCGCCAGCTGGTGACGCTGAAGAACGACGTGCCGGTGACAGACGGGCTCGACGATTTCGTGCTGCATGCGCCGGATGGGCCGAAGCTGATCGGCTTTCTCAAAACCATGGAATTCACCTCGCTGACCCGCCGTGTGGCCGAGGCGACCAGCACCGAAGCCGGCGATGTGCAGGCTGTCGCAGTCACCGTCGAGCGCGCCGACACCGCGCACGGCCCCGATGTCGGCTCCGGCACACCGGTGCCTGCGGCAACACAGGATGAAGCCAAATCCGAAACCGCCAGGGCCGGGGACGCGCCTTCGCTGCTTGCCGCACTTCGCCTGGAAACGGCCGCCGCGGCCAAAATCGATCCTGCCGCCTATGTCGCCATCCGCGACACGGCAACGCTCAAGACCTGGCTGGCCCAAGCCAAGGAGACCGGAACCGTCGCCTTCGACACCGAAACCACGTCTTCCGATCCGATGCTGGCCGACCTCATCGGTTTCTCCCTGGCGATCGGCCCCGGCCGCGCCGCCTATGTGCCGCTCGCCCACAAGAGCGGCGCTGGCGACCTGCTCGGCGGCGGCACGCTGGAGAACCAGATTCCGGTCCGCGAGGCGCTGGCGCTGCTGAAGCAGTTGCTGGAAGACAAATCGGTGCTCAAGATCGCCCAGGACGCCAAATACGACATCGTCGTCATGAGCCGCCACGGCATCGATATCGCACCCTTCGACGACACGATGTTGATTTCCTATGTGCTCGACGCCGGCACCGGCCACCACACTTTGTCCTCGCTTGCCGACAAATGGCTCGGCCATGCCACGACGCCGCTCAAGGATCTCGCCGGTTCCGGCAGAAGCTCGGTCGGGTTCGAGCAGGTCGACATCGACCGGGCGACCGCCTACGCCGCCGGCCATGCCGACGTAGCGTTGCGGCTATGGCAGGTGCTGAAGCCGCGACTTGCCGCCAAGCGCCTGGTTTCGGTCTATGAGCGGCTGGAACGGCCGCTGGTGCCGGTGCTGGCGCGGATGGAACAGCGCGGCATCTCAGTCGACCGCCAGATCCTGTCGCGGCTCTCCGGCGAGCTGGCGCAAGGCGCCGCACGGCTGGAAGAGGAAATCTACGGCCTTGTCGGCGAGCGCATCAACATCGGGTCGCCAAAGCAACTCGGCGACATCCTGTTCGGCCGCATGGGCCTGCCCGGCGGCTCCAAGACCAAGACCGGGCAATGGTCGACCTCCGCGCAGCTTCTGGAAGACCTCGCCGCCGAAGGCCACGAACTGCCGCGCAAGATCGTCGACTGGCGTCAGCTGACCAAGCTGAAATCGACCTACACCGACGCGCTGCCCGGCTTCATCCATCCCGACACCAGGCGCGTGCACACATCGTATGCGCTGGCCGCAACGACGACGGGCCGGCTGTCCTCCTCCGATCCCAATCTGCAGAACATCCCGGTGCGCACCGCGGAGGGACGCAAGATCAGGACGGCCTTCATCGCCGACAAGGGCCAGAAACTGGTCTCGGCCGACTACAGCCAGATCGAACTGCGCGTGCTTGCCCACGTCGCCGAGATCCCGCAGTTGAAGCAGGCCTTCGCCGATGGCGCCGACATCCACGCCATCACCGCCTCGGAAATGTTCAACGTGCCGGTCGAAGGCATGCCTTCCGAAGTGCGCCGCCGCGCCAAGGCAATCAATTTCGGCATCATCTACGGCATCTCGGCCTTTGGGCTGGCCAACCAGCTGTCGATCCCGCGCGAGGAGGCCGGCGCCTACATCAAGAAATACTTCGAGCGTTTCCCCGGCATCCGCGACTATATCGAGGCAACAAAAGCCTATGCCCGCGAGCATGGCTTCGTCGAAACCATCTTCGGCCGCCGCATCCACTATCCTGAGATCCGGTCGTCAAACCCGTCGATCCGTGCCTTCAACGAGCGCGCCTCGATCAACGCCAGGCTGCAAGGCACCGCTGCCGATATCATCCGCCGCGCCATGGTGCATATGGACGAGGCGCTGGAAAAGGCCGGCCTGTCCGCCCGCATGCTCTTGCAGGTGCATGACGAATTGATCTTCGAGACGGTTGAAGCGGAAGTCGAGGCGACGATCCCCGTGGTGCGCAGGGTGATGGAGAACGCGCCGATGCCGGCCATCTCGATGTCGGTGCCGCTGCATGTCGATGCCCGCGCAGCGAACAACTGGGACGAGGCGCATTGAAGGTGCGATGATTGTCTTTGTCACCGGAGACCTGCTGGCCGCCCAGGAAAGCTATATCGCTCAAGGCGTGGCAGAGGGCAATCAAGAGGGCCTTGGCACCGGACTTGCGCTGAAGATTTCGAAAAAGTGGCCGAATGTGCAGGCTGCGTTCAAGAAATATGCTCGGACCGGCAGGTTTATTGGGGGTCATATCTGGACATTGGAGCCAGACGGCAATCAGCCGGGCTTCATTTATCTGGCAACCCAGCCAGATATGTATCACGCCACGCTTCCCTATTTACGGAAAGCAGTTCGCGGGCTTGTGAAATGGGCCGACAAAAACCGGGTAGAATCCATCGCCTTGCCAAAAATCGGGTCTGGCCTTGGCAAATTATCTTGGCTCGACGAGGTGAAACCCCTGCTTATGGAGCAGCTAACACCTGGGCCTACGCGGTACGTCGTCTATGAGACATTCTTGAAAGAATTCGAGAATAGCGCACCGCCTCGGCTCAAGTAGGAAGCAAGCTAAGCCGCCTCAGCCAGGCACTTGGCACACGTCCCGCGAAACTCGATCACCGCCTTCTTCGCAGCAAACCCGGTCGAGCGCACCCATTCGTCCAGCCGATGGTCGACGTCATGGTCGGACATCTCCATCACCTGCCCGCATGTGTCGCAGATAGCGAAGGCTGTCATCGAATGCGTATGGTCGTGCGGTTCGGCGCAGGCGACGAAGGAGTTGAGGCTTTCCAACCGGTGCACGAAGCCTGACTTCACCAGGCTGTCGAGTGCCCGGTAAACCTGTAGCGGCGCGCGGAAACCGCGCTCGCGCAGCTGGTCGAGAAGCGTATAGGCGCTGAGCGGTCCGCTGGCGGCCTCGAGCTTTTCGAGTACGCTCAGCTGATTCTTCGTCAGCACATCCCTTGCCGCCATGATCCCGTTTTCCGATCGTTTAGAGCATGATGCCGAAAAGTGTGGAGCGGTTCTCGGACGACATCACGTTCCATCTGTTTGATCCAGCGCCGCTCGCAAATCATTTCTGCCATGCGACGGTCTCAATTCCCTTGAGATAGCGATGAAGCAGGCTTTTTGCCACTGTTTCCGTTATCGCCATCGACACCATGACCACCACCGCCGATTGACGGCACCGACCACATTCAAAATACTGACAAAATTCGCGAGGAAAGGTGCCGCACTTGCAAATTCGATCGGGCTTGGGGAAGCAATTATGATCAAACTGACACGACGGACGCTGCTCGTCGGCACGTCGGCGCTTGTGGTTGCCGGTACGGTTTCGTTCCGTGCCCTCGCCGCCTCGCGCACCTATCACGCGCTGCTGGTTGCCTGCACCGACTATCCGAACCTGCCGCAGAAGAACTGGCTGATCGGGCCGAAGAACGATGCCGGCCTGGTGCGCGACTATCTCCTGAAGAACACGCCCGATCCGGTGAAGTTCTCGGCCGAGAATGTGATCCTGCTCGCCAAGGACGTCGAAGGCGCCAACGGCCCGCCGACGCATGCGGCGATCAAGGCCGCCCTTGCCGACCTCGCCGGCAAGGTGCAACGCGACGATTTCGTCTATCTGCATCTGTCGGGCCACGGCGCCCAGCAGCCGCAAGCCAAGGCCGGTGACGAGACCGACGGCCTCGACGAGATTTTCCTGCCGTCCGATATCGACAAATGGATCAACCGCGAAGAGGGCGTGCCGAACGCGCTGGTCGACAACGAAGTCGGCGCCGCACTCGACGCCATCCGCGACAAGGGCGCCTTTGTCTGGGTGGTGTTCGACTGCTGCCATTCCGGCACCGCGACGCGCGCCGCGGAAGTCGATGACGAACTGGAGCGCAAGGTCGAGTTCGCCGACCTCGTCGGCGGCGACGACGCGGCGAGAGCAGCGGCGGTGAAGGCCTATGACGACATCTCGGCAAGCGCATCGCGCGGTTTCGACGAGAATGGCGGCCGCAAGCCGGCCTTCAACCTGACCCCGACCGGGGCCGAGCCGATCGCCCGGGGCAAGCTGGTCGCCTTCTATGCGGCGCAGACGGTCGAGACGACGCCGGAAATGCCGCTGCCCAAGGGCACGCCCGACGCGCCGCGCTTCGGCCTGTTCACCTTCACCATCCTGTCGAAATTGGCCGAGAACCCCAACGTCACCTATCGCCAGCTCGGCCAGGCCGTGCTGCAGCAATATTCGGCCGACGGCCGCACAAGGCCGACGCCCCTGTTCGAGGGCGAACTGGACGCCCGCGTGTTCGGCACCGACAAGACCGACGCCGTCATGCAATGGCCGATTGCCGTCAAGGACGGCGATGTCGCGATCGGCGCCGGGCTGCTGCAGGGTCTGACCCCCGGCAGCAAGCTCGCCATTTTGCCTTCGGCGCTGTCGAAGCTCTCCGACGCCGTCGGCTATCTCGAAGTGAAATCGGCAAAAAACCTCGAAAGCCAGCTCGCACCGGTCGAATTCGACGGCAAGCCGGCGCTTGCGCCGACGGCGGTGCCCGCCGGCGCCTATGCGCGCGTTGCCGAACTCGCAGTCGACTACAAGCTGCTGGTGGCAAAGCCGGCCCCGACCGCAGGGCTCGAAAAAGAAACCGAGCTGGTCAATTCGGTTCTGGACGAATTGGTGGCGAAGCCGAAGTCCGGCTTCCACATCGCGCTGGTCGAGCCCGGCAAGAGCGCCGATCTGCGGCTTGCGGTGCTGCGCGAAAAATCCATGGACGGCGCTGCCGCCAACGCCAGCGACGAACCGGCGCTGTGGTTCCTGCCGGCGTCCGGCGACATCAGCCTGAAGGACGGCAGCAAGCCGCCACGCATCGTCATCCATCAGGATGGCCGCGACAAGCTTGCGGAAAACACAGCCAAGACCCTGACCACGATCTTCCGCGCCACCGGCCTGTCGCGGCTCGCCGCGGCGTCCGACTACCGGCCGGACGAGGTCAGCGTCCAGTTCCTGATCAAGCGCCAGGACAGCGATGCGCTGGAGCCGATCGAATCGTCAAAGGTGCCGCGCGTTTCGCCGGGCGATCAGGTACACATTGCGTCAAAGAACGAGTCCGACGAGTTCGTCGACATCAACGTGCTGTATATCGGCAGCGACTATTCGATCACCCACATCGTCGCCGAGCGGCTGGCCCCGATCAATCAGCAGGCCGATCAGGGCCTGAAGGAAGGGCTGCTCGCCTTCACCGACACCAGCTTCGGCATGGAGCGCATGATTGCCGTGCTGACCGAGGCGCCGCCGCAAAGCGAGAAAGAGGATCTGAGCTTTCTTGCCCAGGAAGGCGTGCGCGCCGTGACGCGTGCCGCATCGGGAACGCCTGGTTTTTCCGACATGCTGGCCGACATCGGCATGGCGCCGGCAACGCGCTCCGTGATGCGGCTTGCCGACAAGAGCGGTCCCAAAGGCGCGGTGATGATCTTCCCGATGGAGACGGTGCCCCGCGCCTGACCTGACATCGCTTCGCCGGCTCTTGTCGGCGTGATATAGGAACATTCCCGGCTCGCGACACTTCTATGCGCCGCGGCTGAATGCAACAGATGAGGACATCAGTGACTATCCCCGTGCTCTCCTGGCGTGCAGCGACAGCCGGCCTTGCCGGCAGCCTGTTGCTGGTTGCCAGCGCCTCGGCGGACGAGAATTGCGGCTTGTGCGCCAAGCAGATCGTCACCAACTCCGAGCTCGCCACCTGCTTTCTCGACCAGTACGACCAGATCGCCAAGACCGGCAACAGGGCCGTTGTCGTCGATCTCTCCAGCTGCGCCTCGCGCGGCGTGGTCGAGCCCTTGCCGTCACCCAGCAAGGCGGCTGCCGAGCCGGACGTGCAGTTCATGATTTCGCGCACGCAGCTCGATTGCCTGAAAAAGAAGCTGGAGACACCCGGCGTCGTGCTCGATCCCACCGCCACCATCCAACTGGACAGCTGCGGATGAAAAAGCCGGGGGGCACTGCAACGCAGAAATCGCCGGCCACATCGGCGCCTCCGCCGGCCAAGAAGCCGGCGACCTTGCCCGAAACCACCGAAGGCTTTCCGTGGCCGAGCAGTCACGAGATCAAGAAGGAAGCCAACCCCTTCACCGACCGCGACTGGCGCATGCTGATCTACGCCTGGTCGGGTCTCGCCGTGCGCCTGGCGATCATCTTCACCCTGGCCTTCTCGGTCTTCCAGTTTCTCGCAAACCAGGAACAGAAGCGCGTCGAGCAGACGATGTCGCTGGTCGAGCTTTGGGAAAGCAAGGATTTTCAGCAGGCGCAGCGCGCGCTCAAGGAGCGCCTCTCGTCGCTCAACGCCAAATACGACAATCTGCTCAGCGCCACGCCTTCGCCGACCGAGGAACGGGTCTTCCGGCAACGCATTGGCATTGAGGCGATGACTGCCGGCGGCGGCACCATGCCGATCGCCGATTTCAACGACAATTTTGATCGCATCGTCTATTTCCTCAATCGTCTCTCCATCTGCGTTGAGGGCAAGCTCTGTTCGCGCGATGTCGCCGATGCCTATTTCCGCGACTATGCGGTGTCGTTCTGGAGCTATTTTGCCGGCTACATCGAAAAAGAACGCAAGGCCGGTTCCGCCAATTATGCCCAGGCGATCGAGAATTATGTGCGTCACGGGTCGCCGCCGCCCGCCGACTCCAAATAGCGGCGCAACAAGGTGCCGGGCAGCTCCCATCCCTTGCGTGCTATCCGGTGGCTAATCCTGGTCGGTCTTCTGGCGTTAACGTCAACCGCCGGTGCCGAGGACCTCGATTTCCATCTCGATCTCAACACCGGCGGCCACAGCGCCAGGGTCACCGATCTTGCCTTCACGCCGGACGGCGAGGGACTGGTCTCGGCGTCCGATGACAAGACCATCCGCATCTGGGACTGGCAGAGCGGGGTGACGCTCCGCACCATTCGCGGCTATCTTGGCAATGGCAATGACGGCAAGGTCTTTGCGATTGCCGTGTCGCCGGATGGCAAGACGATCGCCGCCGGCGGTTATTTCGGCGCCGGCATCGGCGACAAGCCCCCTTATGGCGATATCAGGCTGTTCGATTTCGCCACCGGCAAGATCAAAACCGTGCTCAAGGCCGCCGACTATGCCATCTATGATGTCGCCTTTTCACCCGACGGAAACACGCTCGCCGCCGGCGGTGGCGATGGTTTCGTCTACCTCTGGCGGGCGGACGACAAATCCGCGTCGGGCTGGACGCTGGCGGAAAAACTCGATGCCGATTCCTGGCGTGTGGAAAAGCTCGCCTTCGCCGCTGCGGGAACCCGGCTGGTGGCGACGACCACCGACAACGGCATAAGGCTCTGGGACATCGCCAAGTCAGAGGAAATCGCTTTGCCCGCCGAGGCCGAACCGCTGCGCGATGTCGGCGTCGCCGCACTCGCCGTGTCATTGGATGGCAGGCTGTTCGCCACCGGCAGCAAGGACGGCGACGTCCAGCTCTGGCAGGCCAGCACCGGCAAATTCGTCCGCGCCATGCCGAAGCAGGATTTCCAGATCGGCGCTCTGAGCTTCGCCACGGGTTCGCGGCTTGTGGCGTCATGCAGCTATCGCTGCGCCGACAAGCATCGCTCGGCGGTCTGGAATACCGACAGCCGCGAGCAACTGCTCGATTATAACGGCCATGACGGCACGGTCTTTGCTGGCGCCGGCAATGCCGACGGCTCGCTGGTGGCGACAGCCGGCGGCACCCGCAACGCCATCCAGGTCTGGAACCCCATGACCGGCGAGCGCAAGGCGCTGCTGCAAGGGGTCGGTGAACCGGTGACGGCGATCGGGATCGATGCGGCGAGCAGCTCCATCGCTTGGGGCAACACCAACCCCTGCCCTGAACGCGTGTCCTGTCCCGAGCTGCAGGGCACGCTGGACAAGGTACTGGCGCTACCGACGGCCGAGCGGTTCTTCGAGGACCCGGAGGCGCTGGCGGAACAGGGCGCCTATGCCCGCGCGGCACTGACCGACGGTGGGTGGTTGCTTCGCGCCGTCCCCGGCGGCAAGGACGGCCTGGAGAATGCCGTGCTCGAAATCGCGAGCGGCGGAAAGGTGATGCACAGCATCGAGAATTCCGCCACCAATGGCTTCGTCCATTCGGCTTACACGCTGATCGGCAATGGGCTTGGCCTGATCACCGGCGGCAGCGACGGCACGCTGTTGGAATACAAAACCGCGACCGCCGAGGTATCGAGTGAATTCACCGGCCACACCGGCGAGATCAACGCCATGGTTGCCGTCGAGAAGGAAGGGCTGTTGGTCACCGGCAGCGCCGACCAGACCGTGCGGCTGTGGAATTTGAAGAGCCACAAACTGATCGTGTCGATGTTCTTCGCCGACTCCGAATGGATCGCCTGGATGCCGCAGGGCTACTATTATTCCTCCGCCGATGGCGACAAGTTGATCGGCTGGCACGTTAATCAGGGCCGCGACCACGAAGGGCGTTTCATCAGCGCCGGCCAGCTGAAGAAATATCTCTGGAGCCCGGAAATGGTGCGCCGGGCCATCATCCTGCGCAGCGCCGAACAGGCGGTCCAGGAAATGCGCCCCGGCGTCGACCGCGAACTGGAAAAGCTGCTTGAACGCAAGCCGCCGGAATTCGGCATCAAGCTTGCCGCCGACCAGAGCAGTGTCCGCGAAGGCTATGTCGCCGTCGAAATATCAGGCGTGCAGGAAGCAGGCGCCGACGTCGCCGGGTTTTCGATCCTGTCGAACAGCCGCAATGTCGGCAATGTCACGGCGCGCTCGGCCGATGGCGGCAAGAGCACCATCGTCGAAGTGCCGGTCGAGAATGGCGAGAACACCATCCGCATCACCGGCACGAATGAGTTCGGCTATTTGACCGAGCGCAGCGTAACGGCACTTGGCCAAAAACCCGAGAAGCAGGCCAACAAGGGCAAGCTCTACGTCGCCGTGATCGGCGTCGACAAATATCCCTTCCTCACCGACGCATGCGCCGGCCACGCCTGCGATCTGCGCTATCCCGTCGACGACGCTACCGAATTCCTCAAGGTGATCTCGCAGAAATCCGCGCCCTTGTTTTCGGCGATGGAGACGCTGGTTCTGGTCAACCGCGAAGCGCTGGATGAGGCGCCCGATTCCGGCAAGGACGTGTTCAAGGTCGCCAGCGCCGACACCATCCTGGAACCGGATTCCGACACCATCGACGACCAGCTCGCCGACTTCCTCGACAGACCCGGCGAGAACGACACCACCATCATTTTCGTCGCCGGTCACGGCATCAACATCGACGAAGACTATTATTTCATCCCCACGGACGGCCGCAAACAGGATGCCGACCGCTGGAAGCGCTCCTCGCTGGTCGACTGGGGCGACATCCAGAAATCGGTTGAGCGGGCCAAGGGCATGCGCTTCATGCTGCTCGACACCTGCCACGCCGCCAACGCCTTCAACCCGCGCCTGGAAAAAGACGCGCAGGACGCACGCATCGTCGTCTTCTCGGCCACCGCTGCCAACAACACCGCCGCCGAAATGCCCGAGCTCGGCCATGGCGTCTTCACCTATTCGATCCTCGAAGGCCTGCGCGGCCGGGCCAAGACCTCCGACGGCGGCGTGACGCTGTTCGGCCTCGCCGACTATATTTCGCGCGAAGTGCTGCGGCTGACCGCGTCCAAGCAGAAGCCGTTCTACTATGTCGGCGGCGTGGAGAACATTGTGCTGGCTGAGCCGTGAGAGGTCGGCACCCAGGCACCCACCTCTGGCCTGCCGGCCATCTCCCCCGCAAGGGGGGAGATCAGTCTCTTCATTGCTGGAGATCTATTTTCAAGGTTGATGATTGGCGAAAGTCGAGGCGACATCCAATCTCCCCCCTTGCGGGGGAGATGTCCGGCAGGACAGCGGGGGGTGCCTGGGCACGGACCAGCATTCTGGTCTTTGCCACCGCCTTGCTTATCCTCTCAGTGCTTCAAGCGTCTGCCGCCCCCATCACCTGCCCGCCCGGCGACACAAACTTCCCGTCCTTCTACTCCGACCCCACACTCTTCACCGAAGCCATCGCCGCCGTCGCCAGAATCGAGCCGTCCAACCAACGCCTCACCGGCATCACAGTCCCCCACCACCTGCTCGTCGCAGATCTCGTCGCACTCGGTTTCCACGCCGCGTCCGGCTTCCGCTACAAGCGCATCGTCATCCTGTCGCCGGACCATTTCCACGAGACGCAGAAACTCTTCGCCACGACGCCGCGCGGTTTTGAAACAGTGCTCGGTCCAGTCCAGGCCGACACGGAAGCCGTGCACCTTCTGAAAGCGAACAGCGACATGGTCGAAGACTCCTGCCTGTTCGCCAGGGAGCATGGCGTGCAGGCGATGCTGCCTTTCCTGCATCACTATTTCCCCGAAGCTGAAATCGTGCCGGTGGCGATGTCGGTCAAAGCCAAGCGAGCCGACTGGGACCGGCTGGCGCAGGCGCTGAAAGCGATCGTCGACAAGGACACGCTGATCGTCGAATCCACCGATTTCTCCCACTATCTGCCGCAGCACGAAGCCAGGCGTTTCGACCAGCAGACGCTGAACATGCTCGCCGCCGGTTCGCTCGACGGCATCGCGGCGCTGCGCCAGCCGGATCACGCCGATTCGGTCGGTGCGCTCTATATCCAGACCAGGCTGCAGCGCGAACTGTTCGGTGCTGCGCCGCTGGTCGTCGCCAACGAGAACTCGCAGGCGCATTCAAGCGACTATGTCGAGCGCACCACCAGCTATGTCGTGGCGCTGTTCGGCGCCTTCGGCCCCGGCTTCAACAATCCTGCCCGTCCCGACGACAAGCTCTACTATTTCGCGGGCGACGTGAATTTCGGCCGCGCCATGAAGAAGATCCTGGTCCGCGACGGTGTTGCCGAGAAGATCGTCGAAAGCGTGCTGGCCCTGACCCGCTCGCGGCCGCTGATCGTCAATCTCGAAGGCGTGATCCTGCCCAACGTCCCTGAAGCGATCGACGACATGACGCTGGCCATGCCCGCAGACCTCGCCATCGACATGCTCAAGAAATTGCATGTCGCCGCTGTCAGCCTCGCCAACAATCACGCCTACGACCTCGGCCCGTCAGGCTATGCCGAGACGCTGGCCGCACTCGATGCGGCCGGCATCGCCCATTTCGGGCAGGGCGAGACGCTGGCGCTTGCCGATCTCGACCTGGTCGGGCTGACCGACATCGATACCAACGGCTCCAGGAACACCGACCTTCTGACGCCTGCTTTGCTCGACCGGCTGCTGCACGGCAATGCCGAGCGGCCGGTGATTGCCTTCGTCCATTGGGGCCGCGAGTACAAGACGGAGCCGTCGCCGCGCGAGGAGATGCTTGCCGACCAGATGCGGCTGCGCGGTGTCACGGCAATCGTCGGCGGTCATCCACATGTATCGAGCGAGGCGATCCTGCCGCTCGGCGGCGGCGATGTTGCGGAGATCTATTCGCTCGGCAATTTCCTGTTCGACCAGAAAGCCGAACGATCGTCCGGGTCGATGCTGGAACTCAGGGTGTTCAGCCAGGGCACGATCTTTGCCCGGCTGATCCCGCTGCCCAATTTTTTCGAGATGGGCTCGAAATGACGCGATTCCCGAAAGGACGTGACAGGACCTCAACAGCCTTGCAGATCTTCCGGCAGATAGCAGACCGCCGGCTTGGTGCTGGTTTCGAACAGCGACTGCTTCGGCCTGAAATAGAAGAACGTGGCCGGCTTGCTCTCGCGTGTGCTGCCATCGGCGAAATGGGCGGCGATGCTGAAGCGATGGATCGACGACATTGACGACCACATTTTCAGCCGTGCCGTGTAGGCGCTGAGATTCTTGTTGCCGCGCACCGGCATGGGGATGCTGTAATCGGTCTTGCCGATCGGAAATTCGATGTTCTGGTAGCGCAGCGCTTCGGGCGACGCGCCGCCGCCATCGCCGCATTCGGCGAGCGATTCTGGGACCTCAATGCTGACCAGCGAGACGATGACGCGAAACGGCTCGCTCTGCTGGTAGACAGCGCCCTGATCGTCCGCCCAGGAATAATCGAGCTTGCCAATCCCGGTCACGCTCATTTTCTCGACGCTGCCGCTGATGTAATCGGCAACGTCGCCGAACTTGACCTTGTTGGCCACCTGGGCGCGGCAGACATCCAGGCTGTCCCTTGACGGGCAGGTGAAGCGCTCGGTCTCGAGCGTGGTTGTGTCGACGCCGGCTTCAATCAGCACGTTCTTGATCGAGACGTCGACGCCGTCGCCGAAAGTGCCGATGTCCTTCGTGAACGTGCGGCTCGGCTCGCCGGTCGCGTTGTCCTCCTCGTCGGTCCTGGTGAACTGGATCGACATCTTCATGTCTTTCACGTCGCCCCAGCCATTGTTGACGATCGAGAAGTCGGGGCGGAAGCCGACGCAGCCATAATGCTCGCTGATCGACAGCATCGGCTTGCGGTAGGCCTCGCTCGCGGCCACCTTCATTTCCAGGCTGTCGATCTTGACCCTCGACTGGTCGGTGGTCTTGAGGTCGACTTCGGCGAAGGCCGGCGCCGTCTCCCAGTCCATGCCTTCATAGACATTGCCGGTACGAATCTCTCCGGTGCCGTTCCAGGCATCATTGTACTGGTCCGACACCGGATAGATCGCGATGTCTTCGTCGCGCACGAGATGCTGGTACTGCATGTCGGCCTGCTGCGTCATGCGCTGGTCGACGGCAATGCCGATCTCGACCTTGTCGGCGGAACCGCCGCCGGTCTGCGCCTTGAGCAACCCGCCCACTCTGGCATCGGCCAGCACATCGGAGCGCGCACCGCCGATCTCCTTGCCCTTCGCCCATTGCGACCAGTAGACGGTGCCGCCGGGCAACCGGGTGCGGCCCTTGCCGTCCTTCAGCCCATCGGCAAAAGAGCCGACGAATATCTTGCCTGTCTTCGTCTCCAGCCTGCCCTCGCCATTCGGCACACCGGCCCTGAATTGCCCTTCATAGCGATTGCCGTCGGCATCGACATGGATCGCATGGCCGTCGAGCTGGCCGGCGACCCAACGGCCGTCGAGAATCTCGCCTGAACGCAGCTCCAGCCGGCCTTGTCCTTCGGGGCGGCCATTCCTGATCTCGCCGAAATAGCTGGAATAGATCGTCTTGGGGTCATAGCTCGCCGAGCCGCGTACGCGCCAGACCAGCCTGCCCTTGCCGTTGACGGTGCCGTCGGCTGCGACGGTGCGGTCCGGCGACACGCCGGCTGCCGGCTCCCAGGTGAAATCAAGACCCAATTCCGGGTGGGAATCCCAGACCCGTACATTCTTGCGCAGCACCGAACGTGTTTCGCTTTTATAGAGGATTTGCACCCGCTCGGCCCAGGCGCCATCGGGTGTGGCACCGCCTTGATCGGCCATAGCGGAAAAGCATGTCAGTGCGGCCAGCATGGATGCAGCCGCCATCGCTTTGACTCCGAAGATCATTCTTGCCCGCGCCATCTTACCCAACCCCTTGGATCGCCTAGCGTAAGCACCGCTGTAACACAGTGCAAGAGAGGTGTTTCGATACAAAAAAACCGGCGGCAGGAACGTCCCGCCGCCGGTTTGGTAGTGCTGGTTATCGCCGCTGTTTGCCGGCGAAAGATCGGGCCTTATTTGTACAGGCTGTTGATCCACGCCACGTTGGCAGCGTTCAGGCGCACCGCAGTGTTGGCGTTGGGGCTTTCGGCCACGTTCACGCCGGTGACGACGCGCTGCTTGGCGCCATTGTCGTAGGCGTAGACCGAGCTGCCGCTCGACCCCGGATAGGTGTCGCAGTCGTACTGGAAATACTCCGCGCCGACGTTTTCGGCTTTCACTTCGCAGGTCGCCTTCCACATCGTTCCCATCGGCTTGTCGCCGGGATAGCCAACGATGTTTGCGGTGAAATCGCCGAGGTTCTCATAGTTGGCATAACCCAGCCAGCCGAGATTGGTGCCGACATCCTGCTTCAGCGTGATGATGCCGAGGTCCCACGGAATGACCGAGCCGTAGTAACCCTGATAATTGTCGATGAAGCCCTGCAGGATATAGACGCTCTCGTAACTGAAAGCGCCAAACGGTGCATCGTCGGCGGTGTTGCCGTTGAGCGACGGCACAAAGATGACGTCGTCGAGCCAAGCCTTGTCTTCATTGCTGTAGAGGCAATGCGCAGCGGTGAGCACCGTGCGCGGACCGATCAGGGTTCCCGAGCAGCTGCCGTAACCGCTCTTGGCTTTGCCTTCGATATACCCGATCGCGGTGAACGGGTAGGTCTTGGTGTTCTTGATCTGCTCGCGGTCGTCGGCCCCGAACACCTGGCGGCCGGCTTCGTCGCCGCCCGTCAGTCCGGTCTTGTCGGCGTTCGGTGTGTTGGCGGGCGCATTCAGTTCCTTGATGACAAGGTCCTTCAGCGTCTCGCCGGCATCGATCTTGATGTCCTTGCCATCGGCGGAACGTCCGACGATGCCATAGGATTTGACCGCCGTGCCCTCGTCGGTCAGCGGCGCTGCCCGGCTGGCTTCATCTTCGGTCAGTTTCGGCGGCGCGATCGGCTTTGCACGGCCGGGCTGGTAGTCGCCCGTTCCGAGATCGCGCATGCTTTCGCCATTGCCGGCATTCGCTGAGCCGGGATCGGCGGCGAAGGCAGGCATCGTCCACAGTGCGGTGGATAGCAGTGCGGACGCAATGATAGTGCTTGTCAGTTTCGTCATGGTGAGACTCTCCCAAAAGTCAGCAAGGAGTGGAGCAAAATACAGAAATATTGTCGAGATCGTGGTGGAGTTAAAAAATTAGTTTGGTTACCCGCCCGTATCGGATCATCGGTCCGGGCGGCCTCGTTAAAGCCCTCCGCCAAACGCACCCGCGTCGATATACTGCCTAAAATAATCCAACATTGGCAATGACAAATCGCTTCCACGTAGCCCGTGGGGGGCTATAGGGTTTGGGTGGGCTCTGCCCGATGGGGCACGATTAGCAAAAGTGGTATTTCGGTTTTATAACCGCGCGGATGTCGTTCGTTCTGGCAGAAGGCGATCGAGGTACCGCTACCGCTTCTGTTGGTTATGCGTCATGGCGGCATGGCTCGGCAATTTTCATCTCAGGAGGGTTTCAAGGTGAACATTATCCATCGGTTCAGGCCGCTTGCCGCTGCATCGCTGCTGGGCATCGCGGCCGCTTTCCCCGCCGTCAACGCGCTCTATGCAGCCGACGACGCCGCCAGGCCGGAAGCGGCGGTCTCGCCGATGCAGCGCGTTGCCGAATCCCGGGACAAGGCCAAGGCCGAGAATCCCGACGGGGCCGACCGCGTCTATGGCGGCAAGGAAGCCGACAAAGGGGCCTATCCGTTCCAGGTGGCGCTGCTGACCAGCGCCCGGCTGGACCCCAGCCCGGCCTCGCAGCCGAACGCGCAATTCTGCGGCGGCAGCCTGATTGCTCCGCAATGGGTGCTGACGGCGGCGCACTGCCTCAACGACAAGGGCCGGCCGATTTCGCCCGACACGGTGACCGTGCTGACCGGCGCCACCGATCTTACCGAAGGCAAGCGCTACAAGGTGGTCGAGGTCATCGTCAACGAGGGCTACAGCGAACAGACGCTGGACAATGATCTCGGCCTGCTCCGGCTGGCGGAGCCCGCCGATGCGCCGGTCATCAAGATCACCAATGAGCCGACGCCAGACAGCGGCAAGACCACGGTCATCGGCTGGGGCAAGATGCAGGACGGCACCTTCCCGACCGCGCTGATGGTGGCCGATCTCGATCTCGAGCCGAGCGCTGCCTGCAACAGCGGCATCAAGTCGATCTATGCGCATGACCTGAAGGCGGCACTTGGCGATCTCTCGCATCGGATGCGTTATTCGGAAAAGGGCATCGATGCCGCCGCCAATGCGATCGCCGCCGATATGTCGGATCCGCTGACCAAGAACATGATCTGCGCCGGCACCGACAGCGGCGAACGCGACGCCTGCAACGGCGACAGCGGCGGTCCGCTGTTCATGACCGGCGCCAACGGTCCGGTCCAGGTCGGCGTCGTCTCCTGGGGCGAAGGTCCGTCCGACGGCACCGCCGCTTGCGGCCACAAGAATGCCTATGGCATCTACACGCGATTGGCCAACTATACGGGTTGGATCGAAGCCAAGATGAAGACCCCGGCTCCGGCAGCCGCGGCGGCGCCCAAGGCCGGTCTCGGCACGGCCAAGAAGCCCTGAACGGGCCCGAAGCTTGATAAACGCAAAACGGCGGGATCTTTCCCGCCGTTTTGATTCATGTCCGGTGCCGGCTGTTCCGCTTACTTCCGCGGCGGGCCTTTGCGCTCGGCCGACGCCGCCCACAGATTGATGTCGGACTCGCGTGCGTAAGTGTCGATTTCGGCGAGCTCGGCATCGCTGAACTCGAGCACCTTGAGCGCGCCGACGCAGTCCTCGACCTGTTCGGGCCGGCTGGCGCCGATCAGCGCCGAGGTGACCCGGCCCTTGCGCAGCACCCAGGCCAGCGCCATCTGCGCCAGCGTCTGGCCACGCTTGCCGGCGATCGCGTTCAGCGCCTGGATGTTAGCGATGGTCTTTTCGTTGATGAAGGCGGGCCGCAGCGACTTGCCTTGGCTGGCGCGGCTACCCTCGGGGATGCCGCCGAGATATTTGTCGGTCAGCATGCCTTGCGCCAGCGGCGAGAACACGATCGATCCGACACCGAGCCCTTCCAGCGTATCGAGCAGTCCGTCCTCTTCGACCCAGCGGTTGAGCATCGAATAGCTCGGCTGATGGATGATGCAGGGCGTACCGAGCTGCTTCAATATGTCGGCGGCCTCGCGCGTGCGCTGCGAATTGTAGGACGAGATGCCGGCATAGAGCGCCTTGCCGGAACGCACCGCATGGTCGAGAGCGCCCATCGTTTCCTCAAGCGGCGTATCCGGATCGAAGCGGTGCGAATAGAAGATGTCGACATAGTCGAGCCCCATCCGCTTCAGGCTCTGGTCGAGGCTCGCCAGCACATATTTGCGGCTGCCCCATTCGCCATAAGGCCCTGCCCACATCTCATAGCCGGCCTTGGTCGAGATGATCAGCTCGTCGCGATAGCCGGCGAAGTCGGTGCGCAATATCTCGCCGAAGGCGATCTCGGCCGAGCCGGGCGGCGGGCCGTAATTGTTGGCGAGATCGAAATGGGTGATGCCGAGATCGAAGGCCTTGCGCGCGATCGCCTGCTTGGTGTTGTGCGGCGTGTCGTTGCCGAAATTGTGCCACAGGCCGAGCGAGATCGCCGGCAGTTTCAGGCCGGATCGCCCACATCTGTTGTAGAGCATTTTCTCATAGCGGTGTTCAGCCGGCTGCCAGCGCATGGGTACAGATCCTGGATTGTATGGGTGTCGGCGCGAGCGCGCCGACACCCTTCTACCTCATTTCTGCTTCGCCAACAGTCCTTTTGCGTCCTTGACGCCGAGTGCAGCCGGCCGCTCGCAGCTGGTCTGCATGGCGACGAACTTGCCGGTCTCGCCCGACCGCAACAGGCCGGTCATGACATCGACGGCATGCAGCGCGAGCTCCATCGAGCAACGATGCGGCCGGCCCTCGGCGATCGCCAGCGCCATGTCGGCAAGGCCTGCGGTGCGGTAGTTGGCCATCATGCCCTGGCCGTGCATTTCGTTGGGCACGCCGAACGGATGCTGCCATTTCGGCAGTTTCTTCACCGGTTTTGCCGCCTTGGTTATGCGCACGTCGCCACCGAAGAAATTCGGATCCGGCACGAACACCGTGCCCGTCTCGCCATAGAGTTCCATCGGCGCGTGACCATGCGCCCAGACGTCCCAGCTGGTGTTGAGCGTGATCACGGCGCCGTTCTCGAACTCCAGCAGGCCGTGGATCGTCGTCGGCGTGTTCACCGGGATTTTTTCGCCCGCGCGCGGTTTCGACGAGATCGTGCGTTCCTTGGCAGGCGTCGTCGCGAAGGCCGCCACCTGCTTCACCGGCCCGATCAGCTGGATCAGGTTGGTGATGTAGTAGGGCCCGATGTCGAGCACCGGCCCGGCGCCCGGCTGGAAGAAGAAATCGGGATTGGGGTGCCAGTGCTCCATGCCGTGGCCCATCACATGACAGGTGCCGCTGGTGATCTTGCCGAGCGCGCCGGTGTCGATGAGGTTGCGCACCAGCTGGTGCGCGCCGCCCAGGAACGTGTCCGGGGCCGAGCCGATGCGCAGCCCTTTCTTCTCGGCGCGGCTCTTGAGGTCGAGCCCTTCCTTGACCGACAGCACGAACGGCTTTTCCGAATAGACGTGCTTGCCGGCATCGAGGATCTGCTTCGACACCCCGTAGTGCACCGCCGGGATGGTGAGGTTGACGATGATGTCGATCTCGTCATCCTTGAGCAGTTCTTCGACGGTCTCGGCGCTCAGCTTGAACTCCTTCGCCCGTGCCTTCGCCGCGTCCATGTTGATGTCGGCGCAGGCGCGCATCTCGATGCCGCG
Source organism: Mesorhizobium sp. L2C066B000 (assembly GCF_000502335.1). Taxonomy (NCBI): domain Bacteria; kingdom Pseudomonadati; phylum Pseudomonadota; class Alphaproteobacteria; order Hyphomicrobiales; family Phyllobacteriaceae; genus Mesorhizobium; species Mesorhizobium sp. L2C066B000. The sequence goes on along the minus strand of NZ_AYWZ01000014.1, from coordinate 46,589 downwards.
AAACAGCGGCGCCAGCGAGAAATACGCTTTCGAGATGTTGCCGCAGCCGATGACGCCGATACCCAGTTTCTTTGCCATGATGATTGTTCCTAGTAAGCCTTGACGGATGCGAGCGAGCGGCTGGCGAAGCGCTCGATGTCGTTGGGGTTGTCCTGTTCCATGACGTAATATTTGGCCGCGCTCTTCGCCCGAAGTGTCTTGATCAGGCCGGCCCAGTCGATGGTGCCGTGGCCGACATCCGCCCAGCCGTCCTCGTCAAGGCCTTCGCCTGACTTGGCCATGTCCTTGACATGGACGGCGCTGATGCGCTTGCCGTGCTTTTCGATCCACGGCAGCGGATCGACGCCGCCGCGGATTACCCAGGCGACGTCCATCTCCCAGCCGATGTCGGGCGCAGCCGACAGGATGTGATCCTGCGGCACCGAGCCGTCGGCGAGTGTCTTGAACTCGAAATCATGGTTGTGCCAGGCAAAGCCGTAGCCGGCTTTTTTTGCGGTCTCGCCGACCTTGGCCAGACGCTCGCCAAAGCCGCGCCAGCCGGCAGCGTCGGCCGGCCGCTGCTCGGCCAGCAGATAGGGACAGATGACGAGCGTGATGCCGAGTGCGTCGGCTGTTTTGCGTACGCCGTCGAAATCATTCTCCAGCGCATCGATCGAGAAATGTCCGGTCGGCATCGAAAGCCCGTTCTTGTCGAGTTCGGCGCGGAACGCCTTGGGGTCGTCATAGACGCCGCCGAAACCTTCGACTTCCTTGTAGCCGAGCTTACCAAGCATTTTCAGGATGCCGTCCCACGGCTGGAAATTGCGGGCGCTGTAGAGTTGGAATGACCAGTTCATCGTCTCTGTCCGTTTCTTGGGTGGTTAAGGCTTGGGGATGTTTTCGGGGGATCGTTTTCGCGAGATCGTTTTAGGGGGATCGTTCTTGGGAGGATGGTTTGCGGATGATTCTAGAGGGTCACAGGCGATTGCCGGTCGCAGCGTCGAACAGCGAGGCGCGCGCCGGATCGAAACCGAACTGGATCGGATCGCCGCCGCGCAGCGTCCGTTCCGCCTCGACGCGGAAGGAGAGGTTGCGGCCGGCAAGCTTCGTCCACACCAGCGTGTCGGAACCCATCGGCTCCACGATCTCGACCGAACCGCCGGCTGAAAACGGCATCGACTTCGCCGCGTCACCGAAAGCGATATGTTCAGGCCGGATGCCCAGCACGCAAGCGCCGGCCGGGCGCTCCGTGCCGTCAAAGGTATAGCGATCGAGCGGCACCGAAACACCGTCGGTCCTGAACACTGGAGCAGCACTGGCCTCCAGCTCCCCTTCGAGGAAATTCATCGCCGGCGAGCCGAGGAAGCCGGCGACAAACCGGTTGACGGGCCGGTTATAGATCGTCTGCGGCGCGTCAAGCTGCTGGATGACGCCGCCGCGCATGACCGCGATACGGTCGGCCAGCGTCATCGCCTCGATCTGGTCGTGGGTGACGTAGATCATGGTGTTCTGCAGCTTGCGATGCAGAAGCTTGATTTCGACGCGCAGTTCCGAGCGCAGCTTGGCGTCGAGATTGGATAGTGGCTCGTCGAACAGGAAGACGTCGACGTCGCGCACCAGCGCCCGCCCGATCGCCACGCGCTGGCGTTGGCCGCCGGACAAGGCCGCGGGCTTGCGCTGCAAAAGCGGCTCGATCTGCAGGATCTCGGCGGCGCGGGCGATGCGCTTGGCGATCTCGTCCCTGGGCACGCCGGCAACGCGCAGGCCGAACGACAGGTTCTTCTCCACCGTCATTTGCGGATAAAGCGCATAGGACTGGAACACCATGCCGATGCCGCGATCCTTGGGCTCTTCCCAGGTGACGTTCTTGCCCTTGATGAAGATGCGGCCTTCGGAAATATCGAGCAGCCCGGCGATGCAGTTGAGCAAGGTCGACTTGCCGCAGCCCGAGGGACCGAGCAGCACGATGAACTCGCCCTCTGCGACCTCGAGATTGAGGGTCTGCAGCACCGATACAGAGCCGAAGTTCAGGGACAGGTCCTGGATCGAAACGCTGGTGCCGTTGGCTGCCGTCATCGCCATCACCCTTTCACCGCACCGGCGGCGATGCCGCGCACGAAAAGCTTGCCGGAAATGAAGTAGACGATGAGTGGCACAAGGCCGGTCAGGATGGTGGCGGCCATGTTGACGTTGTACTCCTTCACGCCTTGCACCGAATTGACGATGTTGTTGAGCTGCACCGTCATCGGATAGGTGTCGGGGCGGGTGTAGACGACGCCGAACAGGAAGTCGTTCCAGATGCCGGTGACCTGCAGGATGATGGCGACGACGAAGATCGGCAGCGACATCGGCGCCATGATCCGCAGGAAGATGCCCCAGAAGCCGGCGCCGTCGACCCGTGCCGCCCTGAACAGCTCTTCCGGCATCGAGGCAAAATAGTTGCGGAACAAAAGCGTGAGGATCGGCATGCCGAAGATGGAATGGACGATCACCAGGCCGCTGAGGCTGCCGTAGAGGCCGATCTCGCGCAGGATGATGACGATCGGATAGATCATCACCTGATAGGGGATGAAGGCGCCGACGATCAGGATGACGAAGAATGTGTCGGCGCCCTTGAAGCGCCAGTTGGCGAGCGCATAGCCGTTCACCGAGGCGATCGCGATCGACAGCAGCACTGACGGCACCGTGATGCGCACCGAATTCCAGAAGCCGCGCGAAAGCCCGTCGCAATTGAGGCCGGTGCAGGCCGTCGCCCACGCCTTCACCCACGGTTCGAACGTGATTTCGAGCGGCGGCGAGAAGATATTGCCCATCCGTATCTCGGGCATGCCCTTGAGCGACGTGACCACCATCACATAGAGCGGCAGCAGATAGTAGACTGCCACCACGATCAGCGTGCCATAGAGGAAGATGTTGCGGCGCGAGAAGACATGCCGCGGCTTCGGCCCGCGCGGCCCCGAGGCTTCGCGCTCGGCGGCACCCGCGCTGGCGGGCAAAGGGACGGCCGGGTCAGCCACGCTTCCTGCCTCCGAATTCAAGGTAGGCCCACGGCACGACGACGATCACCACCGAGAGCAGCATCATGGTCGAGGCGGCGAAGCCCTGGCCAAGATTCTGTGCGAAGAACATGTAGTCATAGACATATTTGGCAGGCACTTCGGAGGCGATTCCGGGGCCGCCACTGGTCTGGGCGACAACGAGGTCGTAGACCTTGACGATCCCCGACGCGATGATGACCAGCGTGGTGATGAAAACCGGCCGCATCATCGGGATGACGATGAACAGATAGGTCTTCCACATCGGGATCCCGTCTACCCGCGCCGCCTTCCAGATGTCCTCGTCGATGCCGCGCAGGCCGGCCAGCATCAAGCACATGATGAGCCCGGTGCCTTGCCACAGCGCCGCAATCGAAATGCCGTAGATGACGATGCTGGAATTGTAGAGCGGGTCGAAGTTGAAGCTCGTCCAGCCGAGGTCCCGCACCACATGCTGGATGCCGAAATCCGGATTGAGCAGCCACTGCCAGACCAGGCCGGTGACGATGAAGGAAAGCGCGAACGGATAGAGGAAGATGGTGCGGAACGTGTCCTCGAAACGGATCTTCTGGTCGAGAAGCGCTGCAAGCAGGAAGCCGATGACCAGTGAGAACACGAGCGAGATCGCGCCGTAGATCAAAAGGTTCTCGATCGAGATCAGCCAGCGCGGCGTCGCCCACAGCCGGTAATACTGGTCGAGCCCGGCGAAATTCAGCCGTGGCAGCAGCTTCGAATTGGTAAAGGAATAGAACACCGTCCAGACGGTGCCGCCGACGAAAACCACCGACGCGGTGAGGATCATCGGGATCGAGGCGACCTTCGCATTGATGTTGCGGAACAGCGGGTTGGGGCGTTCGCTCTTGCTCATCTCGTCAGCCGGCTGGGTAAGGGCGGTGCGATCCCGGCCCTGCTTTCGCAAGGCCGGGAGCGAGGTGTATTGCCTCCAACGTCAGTCTGCCGAAGCGATGAGGTCGGCGAAGCGCTTCTGCGCGTCTTCGATGGTCAGGTCCGGCTTGGCGAAGAATTCGGCGAAGAGATCTTCCTTCTGCTTCTGGGTATCCTGCGAAAGCAGTTGGTCAGTCCACGGAATGACGGCGCCCTTGGCGAGGATCGCCAGACCCTTCTTCATGCAGTCATTGGCCGCGTTGAGATCGACGTCGCCGCGCACCGGTAGCGAGCCCTTCTTGAGATTGAAGGCGACCTGAGTCTTGGGGTCGAGCAGCGTCTCTGCCAACACCTCCTGCGCCTTGGACTTGTCGGCGTCCTTGAGCAGCGGGAAATAGAAGGCGTCGCCGCCGGTGGCGATCACTTCGTTCAGACCGAGGCCCGGCAGGCAGGCATAGTCCTTGCCGGCGACCTTGCCGGCAACCTGGAACTCGCCTTGCGCCCAGTCACCCATGATCTGGCCACCGGCCTTGCCGGTGATGACGAGATTGGTTGCCTGGTTCCAGTCCTGCACATTGGTGTTCTTCGCCATCTTGCGGGCATCGTCGGCGGCCTTGAAGACCTTGGCGATCTCGGGCCCGGCGGCGAACTTGGCATCCTTGTCCTTGTAGACCTTAAGGAACGCGTCGGTGCCGCCGACCGCCGCCAGCAGCACGTCGAAGGCGCCGGAAGATTGCCAGGCCTGTCCGCCGACAGCGAGCGGGATGATGCCCGCCTTTTCCAGGGCGGGCGCTGCCGCCACGAATTCATTCCAGTCCTTCGGCAGCGGCACGCCGGCCTTCTCGAAGGCTTCGTTCGACAGCCACAACCACTGCCAGGAGTGGATATTGACCGGCACGCAATAGATCTTGCCGTCGATGGTGCAGCTGTCGAGCAGGCTCTTCGGCCGCACGATTTCCGTCCACTTGCCCTTGGTGGCGACATCGGTGAGGTCGCGCATCAGGCCGGCCTGCACCAGTTCTTCGGCCTGCCGGCCGTGATTGAACTGGGTGGCGCCCATCGGATCGCCGCCGGTGATGCGGCTGATCATGATCGGCCGTGCCGTGCCGCCGGATCCGGCAATGGCGCCGTCGACCCAGTGATTGCCGGTCGCGTCAAAAGCCTTCGCGAATTCCGCAACCGCCGCCGCCTCGCCGCCCGACGTCCACCAATGGGTGACTTCCAGGTCGGTGGCGGCCGCCGGGCCGGCAAGCTGAAGCGCGGCCGTCGCGGCAAGGGCAGCGGTCAAAAGTCTATAGCGCATTTCGGTTCCTCCCAGAATCTGAAACGTTACAGATTTTCGATACGGCAATTATGCGGAGCGTGCAACCCCTGAGATAAACGCGCTCGAATGTTTTTTCGAGGCGCGAACAAATTCGTTGCGTGCAAACCGGCAAACTCCGCGCAAAACCGGGTGCTGCGCTGCAAAATCATGCTGCAGCGCAAGAAAACCGTCTCGAACCTGATTGTCGCGCAACGTTTCTGGCCGCCAAAACCCTGCCAAAACCATGGCTTGAGAGACCCACGCGCTGCGATGTTGGAAATCTGTAACGTTTCAGTATATTGAGGCCTGACGGCGAAGAACCGTGCCACATCGTCATCGAAGCGATTGTCGGCTGGTCCGGCGGCTGCTATGCGCCTGACGGGGCGGGACGAATGGACAGGGACCAGACGGAGAAGGACGACGAGGCGTCGGCGCATGAGCGGCCGACGCTGAAAACGCTTGCCTTCATGACCGGGCTCGGCGTCACCACCGTCTCGCGCGCGCTCAAGGATGCACCCGAGATCGGCGCCGAGACCAGGCGGCGGGTTCAACTCGTCGCCAGGCAGATCGGCTACCGGCCGAACCGCGCCGGCGTGCGCCTGCGGACTGGCAAGACCAATGTTATCAGCCTCGTGCTCAATACCGAGCGCGAGATCATGAGCTTTGTCTCGGACATCATCTACGGCGTCTCGGAGGTCATTGCCGACACACCCTATCACCTGATCGTCACGCCCTACTCGCGCTCGCAGGATCCGCTGGACCCGGTAAAGTATCTGGTCGAGTCCGGCTCGGCCGATGGCGTCATCATCTCACGCACGCAGCCCAACGATCCGCGCGCCCGCTACATGCTGGAGCGTGGCATACCCTTTGCCACGCATGGCCGCACCGATATGGGGCTTGTCCACCCCTATCACGACTTCGACAATTACGCCTTCGCCGCCGAAGCGGTGCGCCATCTGGCCAGCGTCGGCCGGCGCCGGCTGGCGCTGGTAGCGCCGCCGGTCGGGCTCACCTATTACGACCACACGGTCAATGGCTTTGCCGACGCACTGAGCGAGGTCGACGCCAGCGAAGTGCCGTTCAACGCTGTTTCGATCGACCAGTCGATCGATCAGATCAGGACGCGGACCGCGCAGTTGATGCGCCGCGACGTCAGGCCGGACGGTTTCGTCAGCAGCGCCGCCGCAGCAACGCTGGCCATCGTCGCCGGCATCGAGGATGCCGGCCTGAAACTCGGCCGCGACGTCGATGTCGTGTCCAAGCAATCGTCGGAACTGCTGCATCTGTTCCGCCGGGAGTTGCTGATCGTCAACGAAGACTTCCGCCTCGCCGGCACCGAGCTTGCCCGCGCCGTGCTGGGCTGGATAGGCGGCGCGGCACCTGGCTCTTTGCAGACTGTGGTCAAGCCAGGCGACGTCGTCGCGTATCAGGGCTGACTGGCACGACCTGAGAGGCCGCCTCACCTGACCCTAGCCGGCAGCGCCGCTGCCCCATGGGCCATGGAAAGCCCCCTGCTCGCCGATGCGCTCGAAACCATGCGCGCCGAAGAAATCGCGCTGCGCCTGGATCAGGTTCGAGGTGCCGCGGCCCTGGCGGTAGCTGTCGAAATAGGCAAGCGCCGACGCCAGCGCCGGCACGGGCGAACCGGCCTCCGACGCTCTTGCGACGATGCGCCGGAGCGACGGATGCGCCTCCTGCATCATGGTGGTGAAAGCCGGCGCCATCAAAAGGTTGGTGGACGCGCCGCCTGAGCCGAAGGCTTCCGCCATGGTGTCGAGCATCTGCGAGCGGATGATACAGCCGGCACGCCAGATCTTGGCGATGGTCGGCATCGGCAAGTTCCAGTTGAACTCCTTCGAGGCGGCGCTCATCACCGCGAAACCTTGTGCATAGGCGGCGATCTTGCCGGCGAGCAGCGCCAGCTCCAGGTCTTTCAGAAGTGCCGCCTTGTCGCCGGAGATCTTGATGACGCCGATATTGCCATAGGCTTTTTCGGCCGCCTGCCGCTCATCCTTGATCGAGGACAGCACGCGGGCCGCCACCGCCGCCTCGATGGCCGTCGCCGGAATGCCGAGCTGCTGCGCCTCGATGACAGACCATTTGCCGGTGCCCTTCTGGCCGGCACGGTCGAGGATGATGTCGACCACCGGCTTGCCGGTCTTTGCATCGTCGGCGGCCAGCACCTTGGCGGTGATCTCGATCAGATACGAATCGAGCCGGCCCTTGTTCCAGTCCTCGAAGACCTTGCCGATCTCCTTCGGCCCCATGCCGAGACCGTCACGCAGGATGCCGTAGATCTCGGCGATCATCTGCATGTCGGCATATTCGATGCCGTTGTGGATGGTTTTCACGAAATGCCCGGCGCCGTCTGTGCCAAGCCAGGCAGCGCACGGTTCATCCTTGAACTTAGCCGAGATCGCGGTCAGCACGCGTTCGACGCGCTTCCAGGAGTCTTCGGTGCCGCCGACCATGATCGACGGTCCATGGCGCGCGCCTTCCTCGCCGCCGGATACGCCCATGCCTATGAAGGTGAGACCTGAGCCCGACAGTTCCGAAAAGCGCCGCATCGTATCGCGGAAATTGGCGTTGCCGGCATCGATGACGATATCGTTGTCAGACAACACGCCGCGCAGCGCTTCGATCTGTTCGTCGACCGGCTTGCCGGCCAGCACCATGATGATGATCGGGCGCGGCGGCTTGATCGCAGCTGCCAGTTCCTCCAGGCTGTAGCAGGGCACTACCATGTCCCTGAGCGAACCGGCGCCTTCGAGGAAGGCATCGGTGCGCGCCTTGGTGCGGTTGAAGACGGCGATGCGGTGCCCGTGCTCGGCAATGTTGAGCGCGAGGTTGGAGCCCATTGTGCCAAGGCCGATCAGGCCTATTTCGGCTTTTTCCATCGTTTCTTCCCTGCTTTCGGATTTTGTTGAGGCCGCGTTTTTCGGGATGCCCATTTTTCGGCGAGATGATTGACGGGCCTTTCGCGCCACGTCAACCGCCTCGCCGAATTGTGTTGCGTCTGCGTTGTGTCAGACCGAGTCAGGAAGGGTCAGTTGGTGACCAGGCGACGCCTTGCCGATCGAACATATGACGTTAGGTTGAACTTATGGCAGTCAAACGGATGGACAATGTCGGGATCGTCGTCGATGACCTCGACGAGACGATTGCCTTCTTTCGCGAGCTCGGCCTCGAACTGGAAGGGCGGGCGACGATCGAAGGCGAGTGGGCCGGACGTGTCACCGGGCTCGGCGATCAGCACGTCGAGATTGCCATGATGCGCACACCGGATGGCCATAGCCGGCTCGAGCTCTCCCGCTTCCTCACGCCGACGGTCGTCGCCGATCACCGCAACGCCCCGGTCAATGCCCTGGGCTACCTGCGCGTCATGTTTACCGTGGACGACATCGACGACACGCTTGAAAGGCTCCGCAAGCGTGGCGCGCAGCTGGCCGGTGAAGTCGTCCGTTACCAGGACGTGTATCGGCTCTGCTACATCCGCGGGCCGGAAGGGCATCTCATCGGGTTAGCCCAGGAACTCGGCTGAGCGCCCTTCGCAGGCGGGCTGAATATCACTCGGCGCGGATATCGATCGGCGCTTCGATCTTTACCACTTCGAAATCCGAAACCAGAATATCGAGCCGCGCCGTCCAGCGGCCTGGAATCGGAATGACGAGATTATCGACGCGCCAGGTGCCGTCGCCTGGCTTGGTCGCCGGACGCTTGATCGGCTCGATCCCCGAATCGGGCTTGGACAGCACCAGCGTCACTTCCTTGGCGTCGAGCGGGCCGAAATCGCCATCCATGATGACGATGGAGGCGGTGACCTCCCCGGTATGGCCGGGCGTGATGTCGATGTCGGCCATCGCCTTCATAGTGTGGATATGGGTCGACGTCGGTTGTGCCGCGGCGATTGCCAGGGCCCGTGGCGGCGGCGTGAAGCGCCAGCCGGCGGCAACGCCGAAGATCAGGAGCACGATCAGCATTTCGACTGAGATCGAGCGGCTAAGCCGTCGCCGCACTTCCATCGCTCCGGCCTCGGCCAAGGCGGTGAGCCGCCATCGATTGACCGCCGCCAGCGTGAACAGAAACACCAGCAGCGCCAGCTTGATCAGCAGCAGCCGGCCATAGGCGGTGTTGACCAGTGCCGCCGGTGTCTGCACCTGGATGATGGCGAGCACCACACCGGCGGCGGCAAGCACTACCACCACGGGCATGATCGCGCGCGAAAACCGCCGCAGGAACGCCCCGGCTTCCACCGATTGGCTGCTCAACGCCAGGCCGAGCGGCAGCAATGCTCCAGCCCAGAAAGCGATGCCGGCGCCATGCAGGAACACCATAGGCCGCGTCAGCCATTGCGGTTCGGCTGCACTGGCATGGCCGCTGGCGGCAAGGGCTGCACCCACACCGGCCAGCCCGGAGAGCGCCAACGGCCTGGCGCCAGCACGCGATCCGACCAACGACAGCAGGCCAAGCCCGAGCGCCGCCAGCGAAATCAGCACCGTCCAGCCGAAGCTGGTGCCAAGCGCCGTCCGCCAGACCACCGGTTGCGCCAGCCGGGCGAGTGGCGCGCCCAGCGCGTCCAGCCCCTCGAACCCGAGCGACAGGGGTGCTGCGACCAGCCCGCACAGGATGGCGGCAATGACGAAGCGCTGGCCTGAGCGCTGGCCTTGCGCCAGCCATGTCAGCGCGAAGGCGCCGCCAATGCCGAGGAAAAGCCCGATGTAGAGAAGAACCTTGCCGGTCCAGATCGCTGACCGCAAATCTATGTCGACAGCTTCCCCCACCGCCGGCGCCGCACTTGGCGCGCCAACGGAAAACAGCACCGAGCCGCCGACCGGATGGCCATCGGCGGAAATCACCCGCCAGCTCAAGACATGGGTGCCCGGCCCGAGCTTTTGTGGATTGTCGATCTCAACCGTTTGGTCGCTCAACCGAAACGAGGTCAAAGCGACAGGCGTACCGTCGGGCCGCACCAAGGTCAGCACCAGCGGCGACACAGGCTCGCTGAAGGTCAGCGAAAATTGCGTCGGCGCTCGCTCCAGAACCGCGCCGTCGGCAGGCTCGGCCTTGATCAGCGCCGCATGGGCAAAGGCCTGGTTTGGCGTGGCAAGGACGGCAAGCAGCAGGATCGCGGCCAGCAGGCCGAAGCACCTGCCGGCTGTCCGTTCTATCCGCTGAAAACAGGCCACGTTCATGCCATCCACCAAAACAGTGGCGCGCCGCTTCGAAGCAGCGCGCCGCCAATGCATCATTTCTTCGGCAGCAGGTTGAGGCCGGGCGCCGGATCTTCCAGCGCATCCTCCTCCTGACCAGCCGCCGGAATCTCTATCCAACGCGTGGTGGCGCCATCGCATTCCTGCACCACCGGAAAATAGAGTTTTTGCCCGGCCGGCAGATCGGCGGCCAACGTGCCGCGGAAGACGAACTCGTCATAAAATTCATCCGGCAGGCTGCCGCCGCTCCAGTCGACTTCCTTGACGCCCGAGGTCACCGCCTCGCCATAGAGCTGGTAGGATTTCTCGTACTTGCCTTTCTTGACCTGCAGCGTCCAGCCGGGCTTGGGCATCGGCTTCACCCCGATCACCCCTTCCGGGATCTGCACGCGCACGGCAATCTCGCCTTGCCTTCGCAGCCATGCGGCACGCGCAGCACGGCCTTGTAGGTCGAACCGACCGCAGCCTCCTTTGTTTCGAGCGTGATATGGGCTAAGGCGGCACTTGTCCCCAGGACGAGGAATGCAGCGGCCGGCAAAAGATGCTTGTTCATGATGGGTCCCTCTCGAAAAAATTGATTGGCAATAATTGGTCAGTCGTTGTCTTCCAGGGGTGGCGCGCTGCCTATGGCTTGCACGGCAAACTCGACGGTCACGGTTCCGGCCCTCTCGAAAGTCAGCGTAGCGGCAAACATCTGGCCTTCTTTAGGGGGCTGCTTCAAATCCATGAACATCACGTGGTAGGCGCCGGGACCCAGCGTGATCTTGCCGCCCGCCGGAATGTCCAGGCCGCCACTGACCGGGCGCATGGTCATGACGCCGTCTTTGACTCCCATTTCATGCAGTTCGGCCTTGCCCGAAATGTCGGAGGCAATCGACAGCAGCCGGTCCGGCGCGCTGCCCTTGTTGACGATGGTGAAATAGCCGCCGGCGACCTTGGCGCCGGCTGGCGTGGCACGGGACCAGGGATGCTCGATCTCGATGTCACCGGCCTTGAACTCATGCGCAAGGACGGAATGGGCGCCGGCGAACAACAGTGCAAAGGCAAAGAGGGCGCTGCCGAGACGCTGCTCGATAGTGGTGAAGATAGGGGTGCTGCAGCGCAACGCGCCGGCATGACGAAAACGGGACATGGGTAGCCTCCATGAATATGAAGTCGCACCGTTGTTAGGCTGCGAACGTGTTTATCATTGGATGATTATCGCCCGCGCGGGTTACGCCAAGCGAGCGGCGGCTTTTCAGCCGGCAAGCGGCGGGGCGCGCGGATTGGCCGGAGAGCGCTCACGCGTGACGTCGTGATGCCTGACTGCCGGCGGGAGAAACGCGACTGTTTCAAAAGACAGGCTCACCGGCGCCACGCCGACGCCTGCCGGCGGCGCATGGGCGACGGAGGCCGTGCTGCAGCCGAGCATGCAGCACGCCGGCATGTGCGGCTGGTGCGGATCCCCGCCGGGAAACTGGACCGCCCCCTCATGTGTACAGATGACGTTGCCGAAAGCGTCGAGTTGCGAGGCGTCCGGCGCAATGCCGAAAGCAAACACGCCGAGCGTCGACTGGAGCAGCAGCACACAGGCCGCGACAAAGGCGGCCGTCATGCTCCATCTCTTACGCCGGAAGTTCAAAGACCTGCCTCTTCACGCAGCAACGCTTGGATATCTAGCACGCGGCATGCCGGCGGAAAATCGCCAAACCATAGCTGCGGCAACGCGGCGCGTTCGATGCTTGTCGCCAAAAGTGCGCAGCGGTTTTGGGATAAGGGCATGCATAGGACCTTGTGCGCATAACCTCCCTTCGGACGTCGCAGTCAGGAAGCCGGGCGGCCGCCGATTTCCGGAATCGACGTCAACAGCGTGTGGCGCGCCGACTTCAGATGCTTGCGGCAGGCGGCGTCGACCTTGCCGAGATCGCGCGATTTGAGCGATGTGATATAGGCGAGATGCTCGCTCACCGCGACTTCGTTGCGCTCGCGCTCCTGCGCCTTGTTCCACTGGTAGTGGTAGTGAAAGATCATGGCGATGACGTCGTAGAAGTCGACGATGAAGCGATTGTGCGACGCCCGGTGGATCAGCCGGTGGAAGCGCTCGTCGAGCTCCGAGAATTCGTTGAAGCGGGTGGCGATTTCGCTTGCCAGAAGCCGGTGCTCGTCTTCCAGCCGGTCGAGATCCGCCCAGACCGGACTATCCCCAGGCAAGGCGGCAAAGGCCGCCGCCGAGCGTATCTCGAACATCTCGCGGATTTCAGTGAGTTCGAGCGCAAAGGCACGGGTAAATCCTTTCAGCACCCAGTGGCTGTTGCGCCGCTTCTCGATCAGGCCGAAGCGGGAGAAGCGGATCAGGAACTCGCGCACGCTGGTGGTGCCGACGCCGATCTCGCGCGCCAGTTCGAGCTCGTTGATCTGCATGCCGGCCTCTGCACCGCCGGCCAGCAACCTGCGCATAAACGACCGCTCGATGATCTGGGCCAGTGTGTCTGTCTCCTCCTCGGGGAAGAAATCATCCGGCTTCGGCGTCCTGAGCACTGTCTTGCTGCGTTTGTTCCACGCGATCAGCCCGGTCTCTTCCATGCGCGCCAGAATGGTGCGCACGGTGGTACGGCTGACGCCAAGCAAAGTGCCCAGCTCCGGCTCCGACGGCAGGCTCTGCGTCTCATCGAGCAGCCGCAGACCCCTATTGTAAGCGTCCTTGTAGACGTTGTTGCTCTTCGACATCCCTGCCCCGTTGCGCGCCGGCGCTTGCTGTGGCTGGCTTGAAGCGCGATATCACATATGTCCTGGCGCTCACCCGGCAAGGCAAAACGCTCTGCGTGTCAGACGCCGCTCCCCACAAGCCAAGCGTCCATCGGACGCATGGTCTCCTCCTGAAAAAACAATTGACGCACAAATGTTTTTTCACGATAAAAGACATTATATGTAAACAGACGCGTGTCAATCCGCGCATCCCCAGGAACAGACCCAGGAAACTGCCCGTGAACGCCTCGAACAGCATTCTTCTGTCCCCCGCCGACAATGTCGCGGTCGCCAATGGCCGCATCGAGATCGGCACCCCTCTGCCCGGCGGCGCCGTCGCCACGGCCTTGATCGAGCCCGGCCACAAGGTGGCGATCAAGCCTATCGCCGCCGGCGAGGCGGTGGTCAAGTATGCCCAGGCCATCGGCCGCGCCACCCAGGACATCGCGCCCGGCGACCACGTCCATTCGCACAATCTGGTTTTTGAATCCGGCCGCCTGCCGGTGGTGCCGCCGAGCGAAGCGGAGCACGCCACCGAAGCTGACCGCGCCCGGACATTCATGGGCTATCGTCGCGCCGATGGCCGTGCAGGCACGCGCAACTTCATCGGCATCATCGCCAGCGTCAATTGCTCGGCCACCGTCTGCCACGCCATTGCCGACGAGGCCAACCGCGTGCTGTTGCCGAAATATCCGGGGATCGACGGCTTCGTCCCGATCGTCCATGGCCAGGGCTGCGGCATGAGCGGCACCGGCGACGGCATGATGGTGCTGCACCGCACGCTCGCCGGCTACACCCGCCACCCGAATTTCGGTGGCGCGCTGATGGTCGGCCTCGGCTGCGAGGTCAACCAGCTCACCCTTTACGGCCAGAAGGGTGCGGCGGCGGGAAAACGCCATTTCAATATCCAGGACGCCGGCGGTTCGCGCAAATCGGTCGCAAAGGCGATGGGCGTGCTCGCCGAAATCGCCGAGGAAGTCGGCCAGTATCAGCGCGAGCCGATCCCGGTCTCGGAGATCGTCGTCGGCCTGCAATGCGGCGGTTCCGACGGCATGTCGGGCATCACCGCCAATCCCGCGCTGGGAGCGGCGGTCGACATCCTGGCCGGCGTCGGCGGCATCGGCATCCTGTCGGAGACGACGGAGATCTATGGCGCCGAACATCTGCTCGCCTATCGCGCGGCAACGCCGGAGATCGCCAAGAAGCTCGACGGTTTTGTCAAATGGTGGGAAGACCACGTCGCCAAGCACGGCGCTTCGATCGACAACAACCCCTCGCCCGGCAACAAACGCGGCGGCCTGACCACCATTCTGGAAAAGTCGCTGGGCGCCGTCGCCAAGGGCGGCCAGACTCCGCTCAACGGCGTCTTCGGTTATGCCGAAAAGGTCACCGGCAGTGGCCTGGTGTTCATGGACACGCCCGGTTACGACCCGGTCTCGGCGACCGGTCAGGTGGCGGGCGGCGCCAACATCATCGTCTTCACCACCGGCCGCGGCTCCTGCTTCGGCTGCCGGCCGACGCCGTCGATCAAGGTCGCCACCAACTCGACCATGTACCACCAGATGGAAGAGGACATGGACGTCAATTGCGGTGTCATCGCTTCGGGTGAGAAGACCATCGCCGGCATGGGCCGGGAACTCTTCGAACTCATCGTCGAGACGGCATCGGGCCGCAAGACCAAGAGCGAGGCGTTCGGCTACGGCGACAACGAGTTCGTGCCGTGGCACCTCGGCGCGACGCTCTAACCACCGACGAAAAAAGCGGGCTGCAACGACGGCTCACAAGGGGAGGCTTTGGATGGACAAACGCCGCATCGGCACGACTGCGCTCGAGGTCACTGAGATAAGCTTCGGCGGGGCGGCGATCGGCGGGCTCTACCGGGCCTGTCCGCGCGAAGCGGCGATGGAGACGCTGCAGACAGCCTGGGATGCCGGCCTGCGCTATTTCGACACCGCGCCCTTCTATGGCTTCGGCCTGTCGGAACGGCGGACCGGCGATTTCCTGCGCTACAAGCCGCGGGATTCCTATGTGCTGTCGACCAAGGTCGGACGGTTGTTCCGCCCGGTGCCGGAAGACCAGGTTCCCGATCATTCCTATGTCGACCCGCTGCCCTTCGCGCTCGACTACGACTACTCCTATGACGGCATCATGCGCTCGGTCGAGTTCTCCTATGCCCGGCTCGGGCTGAACCGGATAGACATCCTGTTTGTGCACGACATCGGCACCTACACACATGGCGTCGAGAAGACGAAGCTGCACTTTCGCCAGCTGGTGGACGGCGGCTTGAAGGCGCTGGACGAGCTTAGAACGTCCGGTGTAATTTCCGCCTATGGGCTCGGCGTCAACGAGGTGCAGATCTGCCTCGACGTGCTGCGCGAAGCACCGCTCGACTGCATCCTGCTGNATCCTGCTGGCCAGCCGCTATTCGCTGCTCGACCGCTCGGCTGAAGCCGAGTTGCTGCCGCTGTGTCGTGAGCGACAGACTTCGCTCATCATCGGCGGCGTCTTCAACTCCGGCATCCTGGCGACCGGACCGGTGCACGGTGCGCATTTCGACTATCTGCCGGCGACGCAGGACATACTCGAGCGTGTCGGCGCGATGGAGAAAATCGCTGATGAGGGCGGATATCCGCTGGCGGCGGCTGCATTGCAGTTTCCGCTGCAGGAGCCTGTCGTGGCCAGCGTGCTGACCGGAACGGCCAAGCCCGCCAACCTGACGCGCAACCTCGACCTGTTCGACGTCCAGGTGCCGCAAGCGGAATTCGCCCGCTACGCTCCCTACACCATCGTGCAGGAGCTCGGCTGACGAAACGCCACGATCACGGTTCTCAAGAAGGAATGAATATTCCATATTGACTCGACGGTGGAATTAATATTCCATGATGATCAAGGAGGATCGGGAGCGTCTGGACGTGGCACTGAGGATCGGCAGGGAGGTTTCCCCGCCAAGCCATGCGCAGGCCGATATGAAACACCGCTTGCGTCGGCCGGACCGATGCACTATCAAAAAGCGGCAACTGTTTTTTATTGATAAAGTTCTGTTTGGGCCGCGCCTATCCAAATGGAGCTTCCGTAACCTTCACCGGGCGATCTAGGGAGGATTCCTAATGAAATTCGTGACCAGCATTCTCAACCGCCGCTCACTGATGGCACTAGCTGCCGCCTCGATGCTTGCCGGCACGCTGCACACGGCGCCGGCTTCGGCGGCGGACGTGACCATTCCGATCATCGTCAAGGACACCACGTCCTTCTACTGGCAGATCGTCCTGGCCGGCGCTCGCAAGGCCGGCAAGGATCTCGGCGTCAACGTACCCGAACTCGGCGCCCAGGCTGAAACCGACGTCAACGGCCAGGTTTCGATCCTCGAGAATGCCGTCGCCGGCAACCCGGCCGCGATCGTCATCGCGCCGACCGAATTCAAGGCGCTCGGCAAGCCGATCGATGAAGCGGCCAGCAAGGTCAAGGTCATCGGCATCGACTCCGGCGCCGACTCCAAGGCGTTCACCTCGTTCCTGACCACCGACAATGTGCAGGGCGGACGCGTCGCCGCTGACGGTCTTGCAGCAGCCATCGGCGAAGCCAATGGCGGCAAGATCGAGGGCGACGTCGCCCTGATCACCAACGCGCCGGGCGCCGGTTCGCTGGAGCAGCGCAAGCAGGGCTTCACCGAGCAGCTGGCCGCGAAATATCCGGGGCTCAAGCTCGTCGCGGACAAATATGCCGACGGCCAAGCAACGACCGGTCTCAACATCGCCACCGACCTGATCACCGCCAACCCGAACCTCAAGGGCATCTTCGCGTCCAACCTGATCATGGCGCAGGGCGTCGGTCAGGCTGTCGCCGAGAACAACCTTGGCGGTAAGCTGGCGCTGGTCGGCTTCGACAGCGACGAGAAGCTGATCAAGTTCCTCAATGACGGCGTCATTTCCGCGCTCGTCGTCCAGGATCCGTACCGGATGGGCTATGACGGCATCAAGACCGCGCTCGCCGCCTCGAAGGGCGAGAAGGTCGAGGCCAATGTCGACACAGGCGCCAACCTGGTGACCAAGGCAAACATGAAAGACCCCAAGATCGACGCGCTGCTCAACCCGAAGCTCTGAGCCCGTCAGGCAAAAATCGTTTCCGGGGCCTCGCGCCCCGGAAACATTCGATACCGGCTTGAATATCCACCGGCTTGAATTACCTCGACGATGCGGCTTGACTGCATCGCGACGTGCCAATCGTAAGGCCAATCTGGGAGGATTGTCATGACGCCCACGGCGCAGGAACTGCACCCGGCCCCAACGCTAGCGCCCGGCAGGACGATCCTCGAACTGCACGGGCTGGAAAAGCGCTATCCCGGCACGCATGCGCTGAAGCCCGTTCACCTTGCCTTCAAGGCAGGTGAGATCCACGCCATCGTCGGCGAGAACGGCGCAGGCAAATCCACCTTGATCAAGCTTCTGACCGGCGTCATGCCGCGCACCTCCGGCGATGTCATCTGGGAGGGCAAGCCGGCAGCGCTGGCAACCCCGCACGAGGCAATGGCGCTGGGCATCAACGCCGTGCATCAGGAGGTCGTGCTCTGTCGCCATCTCACCGTCGCCGCCAACATGTTCCTCGGCGAGGAGAACTCGCGCTTCGGCATCCTGCAGCAGCGCGCCATGGTCAAGGAAGCGCAGAAGATCATCGACGGTCTCGGCTTCGACCTGCCGGCGCATGTCATGCTGGGTGACCTCACCATCGGCCAGCAGCAGCTGATCGCCGCCGCCCGCGCCACCGTGCGCGGCACCAAGTTCCTGATTTTCGACGAGCCGACCGCCTATCTCACCCGCAAGGAAGCTGACCAGCTGTTCACGCTGATCCGCAGGCTCAAGGGCGAAGGCGTCACCATCATCTACATCAGCCATCGCATGGAAGAGGTGTTCGAACTCGCCGATCGCGTCTCGGTGCTGCGCGACGGCACGCTGGTCGGCACCCGCAACATTGCCGAGACCAATGACGCCGAGCTGGTCAAGATGATGATCAACCGGTCGATCGAGCAAGTCTACCACAAGGAGCATTTTACCCTCGGTGCCGTGATCGTTGAAGCGAAAAACCTGTCGGGCAAGGGCTTCGAAGACGTCTCCATGACAGTGCGTGCCGGCGAGATCGTCGGGCTCTATGGCCTGATCGGCGCCGGCCGCAGCGAGTTCGTCACCACGCTCTATGGCCGCCACAAGAAGTCGGCCGGCCAGATCCGCTGGCAAGGCAAACCGGTGCTGATCAATTCCGAGCACGACGCGATCAAGCTCGGCATGGCGCTGGCGCCGGAAAGCCGCCGCGACCAGGGCCTGTGCCTGAACCTGCCGGTCGGCCTCAACCTCAACCTGCCGATCTACAAGCGCATCTCCAACAACCTGCTGATTTCGAACACGAAGGAAAAGGCTGAAGCCGATCGCCAGATCGCCGGCCTCCGCATCAAAACGCCAACACGCGGCGCCCTGGCCTCCAGCCTGTCCGGCGGCAACCAGCAGAAGATCGTTATCGGCAAATGGCTGGCGCACGGCGCTAAGCTGTTCATCTTCGACGAGCCTACGGTCGGCGTCGATGTCGGCACCAAGGCCGAGATCTACCGCCTGTTCGGGGAACTGTTGTCCAAGGGCGCCGGCATCATCCTGATCTCGTCCTATCTGCCCGAGGTTTACGAGCTCGCCGATACGCTGCACGTGTTCCGGCGCGGTAAACTGGTCGCCAGCCATGGCTTTCGCGCCGTTAGCCACGAAGACGTGCTGACGCAGGCGATCGGCTGACAAAACAAGAAACGGGAGGAACCATGAGCATCGAAACCGTCGCGATCGAAAAACCGAAACGGAACTACAACGTCCTGTTTGGGCTGACGCTTCTGGCGTTGCTGGTTCTGCTCTGGATCGTGCTGTCGGTGGCGACGCCGAGCTTCGCCTCCTCCAACAACATCGCCAATCTTTTGCGGCAGGGCTCGATGATCGCCATCATGGCGGTCGGCCAGACCTTCGTCATCATCACCGGCGGCATCGACCTCTCGGTCGGCGCCGTGGTCGGCTTCGCCACCGTCATTGTCGCCATGATGATCAATGCCGGCTTCCCGATCTGGGTCGCCATTCTGGTGACGCTGCTGGTCGGCGTTGCCATCGGCCTGTTCCATGGCTTCGGCATCGTCAAGATGGGCCTGCCGCCCTTCATCATCACGCTGGCGACGCTGACCTCGTTGCGCGGCATCGGCCTGTTGATGACCAACGGCAATTCGATCAACATCAACAGCGACAGCTTCACCGCGTTCTCGCGCAGTTCCTTTGTCGGCATCCCCAATCTGTTCTGGATGGTGATCCTGGTCGGTATCCCGGCCTACATCTTCCTGCACCACAGCCGCTGGGGCCGCTATCTCTTCTCTGTGGGATCCAATGCCGAGGCCTCGCGCCTCTCGGGCGTCAATGTCCAGCGCACCATCTACATGGCCTACACGCTGTCGGGCCTGTGCGCGGCCTTCGTCGGCGTGCTGCTGGCGGCGCGCATCGGCATCGGCAACCCGACCCAGGCCGAAGGTTGGGAGTTGCAGGCGATCGCCTCATCGGTGATCGGCGGCACCTCGCTGTTCGGCGCCGTCGGCTCGGTGCATGGCCCACTGCTCGGCGCCTTCATCCTGGCCACCATCAACAACGGCGCCAATCTGCTCAACGTCAACTCGTTCTGGCAGCGCATCATCACCGGCGCGCTGATCATAATCATCGTCTATTTCGACGGGCTGCGCCGTCGCGGCAAGTAATCCTCCCTGACCTTCTGCGCCGGCCTGCTTAACAACGGACCGGCGCCTTTTTTGAGAAACACTGGAATTGCCGAATGAAAGCTGTTGTCTGCCGCTCGCCCGGCGAGCTTGTCCTGGAAGACCGGCCGGCGCCAGGAGCGCCGCCTGCCGGCTGGGCGCTGGTCGCCGTCAGCCATGTCGGCATCTGCGGCACCGACTACCACATCTTCGAAGGCAAGCACCCGTTCCTTGCCTATCCCCGCATCATGGGCCATGAAGTGTCGGGCACCGTCGTCGAGACCGGCGAAGATGTCGACCTTGCCGTGGGCGAGCCCGTCATCATCAATCCCTATCTCGCTTGCGGAAAATGCATCGCCTGCCGGCACGGCAAGCCGAATTGCTGCGTCAGGATCGAAGTGCTTGGCGTGCATCGCGACGGCGCCATGGCCGAGCAGATCCTGGTGCCGGCACGGAATCTTTATCCGGCAAACGGCTTGTCGCTGGCCGATGCGGCGGCGGTGGAATTCCTCGCCATCGGCGCGCATGCCGTGCGGCGCGCTCGCGCCGAACCAGGCGCCCGCACGCTGGTCATCGGCGCCGGGCCGATCGGCCTTGGCGCAGCGCTGTTTGCGCGCATCGCCGGGCTCGATGTCAGCCTGCTCGACATGAGCACGGAGCGGCTGGATTTTGCAAAAGGCGAACTCGGCTTCGCCACGCTCGACGGCTCACAAAAAGCGGCAGCCGAACTGGTGCGCGAGGCAACCGGCGGCGAAGGGTTCGACGTCGTCTTCGACGCCACCGGCAACACCGCCTCGGTGCAGTCGGCCTTCGCCCATGTCGCGCATGGTGGCACGCTCGTGCTGGTCAGCGTCGTCAAGGACGACATCGTCTTTTCCGATCCGGAATTCCACAAGCGCGAAATGACATTGATCGGCAGCCGCAACGCGCTGAAAGTCGATTTCGACCACGTCGCCGCCTCGATACGCAACGGCGCCGTGCCTCTGGCAAAACTCGTCACCCACCGCACCACGCTGGCCGGCACGCCGGATGATCTCGCCCGCTGGGCGCATGAGAAATCGGGGTTGATCAAGGCTGTGATCGAGGTGGGGTAAGACATCCGAAAAATTTGGTGGAGCGATAAGTGCCGAGTTAAGGCAGATCGCATACCTCGGCGATTTGCGAAAAGGCCCGTCGCTTCCTCATCCACGGGCGGAGCAAGGAGCGAAGCGACGCGGCGCAGACCCGAGGATTCATTCGGTGACGTCTGCGCTAGAATCCAGCGGTGCAAAAAGAGGCGTCCACTCGCATCTCCTACCTGCACCGCTGCGGCGCGCGACAGTCGCGGCATGGGTCCTCGGGTCTCCGCGTCCGCTGCGCTCCCGCTTCGCCAGTGGATGAGGAAGTGAGCGGCTAAGCCGCCCGCTTCCACCCATCCCTGATATGCCTGTATCCCTCGCGATAAACTGCCTCCGGCGTCTCGGAAAAATCCCGCCACACCTTGGTCGCCGCCGCCAGATCCTTCAGCGATCTGCCAAACGCCTCGATCGTCAGCCAGTCGTCATAGCCGCTCTTGCGGATGGCCGCGAAAGTCTCTTTCCACGGAATGTTCCCGCGCCCCGGCACGCCGCGATCGTTCTCCGAAATGTGGATGTGCACGACATTCCGCCGGTGCTTCATGTAGGCGCCGATCGGGTCGGCTTCCTCGATATTGGCGTGGAAGGTGTCGTACATCGCCTTGATGTGCGGCCGGTCGATGGCATCGACGTGCTCGGACAGATCGGCCATCGTGTTCAGCAGATAGCACTCGAAACGGTTGAGCGCCTCCAACCCGATGGTAACGTTCCGCTTGCCGGCATGATCGCCAATGGCGCGCTGCGAGGCGATCGAGCGCTTCTTCTCGGCAGCGGTCGGCCCGCTGCCGGAGAAGGCGCCGAGCGTCGAATGCAGCGGCCCGCTCAGCGTACTCGCGCCGAGCGCCTGGGCGCAATCGATCGCCCATTTCATGTAGCCGATGCCGGCCTTGCGGGTCGCGGCATCCGGCGAAATCAGATTCATCGCCGGGTCGCCCATCGCCGTAACAGCCGTGCGCTCCAACCCGATGCGGTCGAGCAGATCGCCAAGCTTCTTGTAGTCCTCTGGCGTGCCTGAGAAGATCGGTATCTCGACGCCGTCGAAGCCGGTCGCCTTGATGTCGCGCAGCAACGGCTCGTGTTTCTTAGACACGGAAGTCGTCCACAAAAACATGCACATGCCGACTTTCATCGACAGCCCCTCCCCGTTTGACGGCGCGCGCTGGTTTCTTTCGCACCTCGCACCATGCGCCCTCATTCGGCCGCTTCGCGGCCACCTTCTCCCCGAAGGGAGAAGAGACTTGGCGCCGGCGCTCCCTAAAGTTTCGTCCACGCCCCGTTCTTCTTCGATGACTTAACGCAGGCCTCGATGAACGCCATACCTTCGACGCCGTCCTGGATGGTCGGGAACACCACGTCCTTGCCCGGCTTGCCGCCCTTCTTGCGTGCCGCGCGGATCGCCCGCGCCGCCTCCTGGTAGATGTTGGCGAAGCCTTCGAGATAGCCTTCCGGATGGCCAGACGGAACGCGGCTGACGCGTCCCGCAACTGGCAGCGCGCCGGCGCCGTTGCGGGTGAGCAACTGCTTGGGCTGGCCGAACGGCGTGTACCAGAGATAGTTCGGATCGGCCTGCACCCATTCCAGCCCGCCCTTCGAGCCGTAGATGCGCAGCTTCAGCCCGTTCTCGTGGCCGGGCGCCACCTGGCTCGCCCAGATCATGCCCTTGGCCGGATGCACCTTGCCGACCGGCTTGAAGCGCAGCATGACATTGACATTGTCGTCGAGCAGCCGCCCCGGCACGAAAGCGTCGAGATCGGCCGACAGGGAATCGAGCTCCAGACCCGAGACGAAGCGCGCCAGATTGTAGGCATGCGTGCCGATGTCGCCGAGCGCGCCGCCCGCGCCCGCCTGCTTGGGGTCGGAGCGCCACGCCGCCTGCTTCTGGCCGGTGGCGGCAAGATCCTCGGTCAGCCAGTCCTGCGGGTACTCGGACTGAACGATGCGGATGTCGCCAAGCTGCCCCTTGGCCACCATCTCGCGCGCCTGCCGGATCATCGGATAGGCAGTGTAATTGTGCGTCAGCACGAACACCTTGCCGGTCTTTTCAACCACGGCCGCGAGCTTCTTGGCCTCGGCCAAAGTCGTCGCCAGCGGCTTGTCGCAGATGACGTGGATGCCCGCCTCGAGGAAGACCTTGGCCGCCGGCACGTGCACATTGTTGGGGGTGACGATCGCCACCGCCTCGATGCCGTCCGGGCGCTTGGCCTCGGCCTTGGCCATCTCGGCATAGGAGGCGTAGCTGCGCGCCGGGTCGAGACCGAGTTCGGCGGCGGAAGCCTTGGCGCGCTCGGGATTGGCCGACAGGGTGCCGGCCACCAGCACGAAGTCATTGTCCATGCGGGCCGCGATCCGGTGCACCGCGCCGATGAAGGCGCCTTGGCCGCCGCCGACCATACCATAGCGGATCGGGCCGCCCCCCGCTTCCGACTTCGATGCGCCGACCATGTCTTTCTCCTGCTTGTCTCAAATACCCATCATGGCGCGCAGCATCTTCTTGTCGGTGGCGCCGCCGGCGAAATCATCAAAGGCCTTTTCCGTCACCCGGATAATGTGGTGCTGGATGAAGGGCGCGCCTTCGGCCGCGCCGTCCTCCGGATGCTTGAGGCAACACTCCCATTCCAGCACCGCCCAGGAATCGTAGCCATACTGGGTAAGCTTGGAGAAGATGCCGCCGAAATCGACCTGCCCGTCGCCAAGCGAGCGGAATCGCCCCGCGCGATTGGTCCAGCTCTGATAGCCGGAATAGACGCCTTGCCGCCCCGTCGGATTGAACTCGGCATCCTTGGCATGGAAGGCCTTGATCCGCTCGTGATAGATGTCGATGAATTCGAGATAGTCGAGCTGCTGCAAAAGGAAATGCGATGGGTCGTAGTTGATGTTGCAGCGCTTGTGGCCGCCAACCGCATCGAGGAACATTTCGAAGGTGGCGCCGTCGAAGATGTCCTCGCCGGGATGGATCTCATAGCCGACGTCGACGCCGTTCTCGTCATAGACGTCGAGGATCGGCTTCCAGCGCTTGCCGAGTTCGGCAAAGGCCTCCTCGATCAGCCCGGCCGGCCGCTGTGGCCAGGGATAGAGATACGGGAAGGCCAGAGCGCCGGAAAACGTCACCGAGGTTTTCAGGCCAAGATTCTTCGAGGCCTTGGCGCCGAACTCCATCTGTTCGACCGCCCATTTCTGCCTGGCCTTGGGGTTGTTGTGCACCGCAGGCGGTGCAAAGCCGTCGAACTGGGCATCATAGGCCGGGTGCACCGCCACCAGCTGCCCTTGAAGATGCGTCGACAGCTCGGTGATCTCGACGCCGGCATCAGTGCAGACGCCTTTCACCTCGTCGCAATAGGTCTTGGAAGACGCCGCCTTCTTGAGGTCGAACAGGCGTGCATCCCAGGTCGGGATCTGCACGCCCTTGTAACCGAGACCGGCCGCCCATTTGGTGATCGAGGCCAGCGAATTGAACGGCGCGGTATCCCCCGCGAACTGCGCCAGAAACAGCCCCGGACCCTTCATTGTCGACGGCATCGGCATCCTCCCAATTCATTTTTCCAAGGACCAAGCATAGCGTCTGATGAAAGCAGGGCCAGCCTCTTTGGTCTCTCGTGATGTGCATTCTCGTATCGGCATTCTGGTATTACCAAATACCGGAAATGGGTCAAGCCATTTGACTCACGCGCAAAGCTGCCGGGGCATTCCATTTTTGGCGATATATACCAGCATAATCAATACGGTACACAGATGCCGATATCGCATGGCGGCGGTTCTTGCCGCGCGACAAAAATTGCTGTAGACCTCCATTAGGGCCCAATTGGTCGAACCAGTTGCGCAAAAACGCTGGAGCGCCTTGGGGAGGAAACACGCGACGCGCCTTGTGGGGCGCATCGCAGGGCGAACTGGCACAGACGAATTCTGGGAAGGATAGACCATGCATCTTTCGACGCACAACTGGATGCGCGCGGAACCGTTGGAGGTGACGCTGAAGCGCATCAAGAAATTCGGCTACGAGTCGATCGAGATTTCCGGCGAGCCCGAGCAATACAAGACCAAGGAGACCCGCGCGCTGCTGAAAGAATACGGCATC
Organism: Mesorhizobium sp. L2C066B000; assembly: GCF_000502335.1. Lineage (NCBI taxonomy): Bacteria > Pseudomonadati > Pseudomonadota > Alphaproteobacteria > Hyphomicrobiales > Phyllobacteriaceae > Mesorhizobium > Mesorhizobium sp. L2C066B000. The sequence goes on along the minus strand of NZ_AYWZ01000014.1, from coordinate 21,509 downwards.
CGCTGCTGGGGGTCGGTGACGCTGATGCTGGGCGAACGCAACCTTGCCGCCAGGGACCAGGGCCAGCGCGAACGCTCGGTGCAGTACGTCAAGGACGTGCTGACCATGGTCAGCGAACTTGATGGCGAGATCATAACGCTGGTGCCCGCGACCGTCGGCAAAGTGGTGCCGGACGGCACCGAGGAAGAGGAATGGAAGTGGGTGGTCGACGCCACCCGCGAATGCTTCACCCATGCCAAGAAGGTCGGCGTCAAGATCGCGGTCGAGCCGCTCAACCGCTTCGAGACCTATCTGTTCAACCGCGGCGCGCAGGCGTTGGCCCTGGCCGATGCGGTGAGCCCCGAATGCGGCGTCTGCCTCGACGCCTATCACATCCATATGGAAGAATTTAACGTCCATGACGCGATCCGTCAGGTCGGCAAACGGCTGTTCGACTTCCACGTCGCCGACAACAACCGCTTTGCCGCCGGCCTTGGCCAGATCGATTGGCCGCGGATCGTGCAGACGCTGAAGGAAGTCGGCTATGACGGCGCGCTGACCAACGAATTCGTCGCGCCAGTCGACCGCACACCCGCCGCGCCCTATCCCGACATGGTCGACCGGAATCCGGTCGACATTTCTCCCGAACAGCTGAAGTTCATCCAGGATCACGGCTCCAGCGTGCTGACGGAGAAATTCTACACCGACCAGATGCGCATCACCGCCGAAACGCTGCTGCCGCTGATCAAGTAGCCGATCGGGATGCGCATCAAAACGGTCCAGGCGTGGTGGGTCCGCGTGCCGATTGAGGCCGCGAAGCAGCATCGCAGCGACTTTGGCCAGGTGACGACGTTCGACGCCGCCATCCTGCGCATTGAGACTGACGACGGGCTGATCGGCTGGGGCGAGGGCAAGAACGCCGCCGGCAGCGCCGGCAGCTATGGTGCGCTGGTCTACATGCTGAATCACGAGGTCGGGCCGCAGCTGATCGGCCGCGACCCCGCCGACATCGGCATGATCTGGGAGATGCTCTACAACGGCGTGCGCCATGACAGTGCCGCGCGCGCCGGCCATGCCATGCCGCAGCTGGCGCGGCGCGGCATGAGCATTGCGGCAATCAGCGCCGTCGATATCGCGCTCTGGGATATTCTGGGCAAGTCGTTGGGACAGCCGGTGTGGCGGCTCATCGGCGGCCGCAAGCTCGACCGCATGCCGGCCTACGCCTCCGGCGGCTGGGCTGCCGCCGACGCTATCGGCGAGCAGCTCAAATCCTACATCGCCAAAGGCGGCTTCAAGGCGCTGAAGATGCGCGTCGGCGCCATGGACGGCGCCCCGCACATTTCCGCCGCCCGCGTCCGCGCCGCACGGCAGGCGCTCGGTCCTGACGTCGAGTTGATGGTCGACGCGCATGGCACTTATACGGTGGCCGAGGCCAAGCGCTTCATCAGCTTGGCCAGGGATCTCGACCTCGCCTGGTTCGAGGAGCCTGTTATCGCCGACGACAAGGCTGGTATGGCCGAGGTGCGCGCCTCGGGCTCGATCCCGATCGCCACCGGCGAAAGCGAAGCGACGCGCTACGCCTTCCGCGATCTCGCGGTGCTGAAATCCGCCGACATCTTCCAGCCGGATCCGGCCTTTTGCGGCGGTATCAGCGAGGCGATGAAGATCGGCACCATCGCCAGTGCCTTCAATCTGCGCTTTGCCCCGCATCTGTGGGCCGGCGCGCCATGCTTCTTCGCCGGCCTGCATGTTTGTGCGGCCTCGCCTGCCAGTTTTACCGTCGAATATTCGCTCGGCGCCAACCCGATGATCCACGATCTTATCGAAGAGACTGTCGAAGCAAGGGACGGTATGATAGCGATCCCTGAAAAGCCGGGCCTGGGATTCACCATTTCGGAGCGGTTCCTGGAGGCGCACGCGCAACGCGGTTGACGATGAAAGAAAAGAACCTTCTCGCCGAGCTCGCCGCCTATCTCTTCGCCCATTCGGACAAGGAGACCGGCCGCACGCCTTCGGAGCGCGAACTGGCGGAGCATTTCGTCGTCAGCCGCGGCCAGATCCGCGAAGCGCTGGCCATTCTGGAGGCCATGCGCATCGTCGAGCGCCGCGCCAAATCCGGCATCTATGTCGACACCAGGCAGGCCAGTGTAGAAGCCTTGGCTCTTTTCGCCCGCGCGGGCCTGCCGCTCGATCCGGTGCAGATCTACGAGACCGTCGAACTGCGCAAGATCCACGAGATCAAGGCCGCCGAACTTGCCTGTTCGCGTGCCACCGAAGAGAATTTCGAACGCCTGCGGGAGATCCTGAAAGCCTCGGAGGAGTGCATCGCCGCCGGCGAAGGCCTCGCCAAGGAAGACCGCGAATTCCACCTCGAAATCGTGCGGGCGACCAAGAACGGCGTCTTCCACAATATCTGCAGTGTCTATTACCTGATGGGCGAGCAGCGGCTGCCGATCTACTTCAACGATCCCGAGCGCTCAGTGCGCTCGCATGCCGAGCATATCCAGATCTACGAGGCGCTGCTGCGTCGCGACGGCAATCTCGCCCAGGCGCTGATGAGCGCCCACCTGCAAGGCGCGGAAAGCTACTGGAAGGGGATCATCGAGGGCCGGGAGGCGCAAGCGCAAAGCCTGGCACTTGAGAAGGTCTAGTGCAATTCCAGGAAAGGTGTGAAACGGTTTTTCTGGGAAAAGCGCGCGGCGCTTTCCTTTGAGAATTGCGACTAGCGAGAGCCCCATGCCCAGAATCCTGTCGACGCACACGCTGCATCCGCGTGCCTCCGCAATGCTGGCGGGCGCCGGTGAACTCGTCGTCGCCTCAGCGCTTGATGCGGCAACGCTGACCGCCGAGGCGAAGCATGCCGACGTCATCATCGTTCGCGCACCGCTGCCGCCGTCGCTGTTCGAAAACGCCACGAAACTCAGAGCAGCGGTCCGCCACGGCGCCGGGCTCGACATGGTGCCGATGGAGGCCGCGGCCGCGGCCGGCGTGCTGGTCGCCAACGTGCCGGCGGTCAATGCGCGTTCGGTCGCTGAATATGTGATGTTCGCGGCCCTTGCCCTGCTTCGGCGCTTCCGTTCGGTCGACCGCGACTTGCGCGCCAAGGGCTGGAATGCCGGCCGCGACCACGCCAGCCATGCCAGCGAGCTTGCCGGCAAGACCATCGGCATCATCGGCTTCGGCGCCATCGGTCAGGCAGTCGCCCATATCGCCGCGCACGGCTTTGGCCTCGACGTCGTGGCGACGACCCGCAGCATGCAGCCGGCACCCGACAGGATCGGCTTCCTGTCGATCGATGCGCTGGTCGAACAGAGCGACATCATCGTGCTCTGCTGCCCGCTGACGGAAGAGACGCGCGGCTTGATCAGCCGCGAACGCATTGCCCGCATGAAGCCCGATACGCTTTTGATCAACATTTCGCGCGGGCCGGTGATCGATGACGAGGCGCTGATCGAGGCCTTGCGCAAGGACCGCATCGGCGGCGCCGCGCTCGATGTCTTTGCCACGCAGCCGCTGCCGCCGGCTCATCCCTATTTCAGCTTCGACAATGTCATCGTCACCCCGCACATGGCCGGCATTACCGAGCAGTCGATGATGCGCATGGGGGTGGGTGCTGCCGGCGAGACCTTGCTGGTGCTGGCCAACCGGCTGCCTGTCAATCTGCGCAATCCCGACGTGGTCGAGCATTACCGCAGACGGTTTCCTGCCGACTGACGTTTCTGCAAGCCGCCTCAATTTTCGCGGATTTGGCGTCGACCTTCGCCGATATGGTCAAGAGCGTCGTGAGAGTTCTTCTTCTGATTGCCGGTACAAGCGTAGGGACAGCCAAGGCTCAGGCCGAAAGCAGCTACGTGCCTTGCGACAACGGCCTGCGCTGCGTGATGGCGCCCTGCCCTTCTACCAGCGCGCTCGACCTCGCCACCGGAAAGGTCGTCAAGGGTGTGTGGGTCGACATCGACGGCTTGCCGCAGCAGGACAAGGCGCTTGACCTTTCCGACAAGCTCTATGCCGGCAAGCTCGTTGTCACAGGAACAATCGAGAACCGGCCACACAGCTTCAACGGCAAGCAGCACGACGTGCCGACATTGTTCGCGACGGGCATCCTGCGCACCGCCAAGGACAGCGAACGCAAGCACTGCTCGTCGGGTTGACTATTACCGACCAAGCAGCCGCTCGATTTCAGCCGCGATGCGCAGCAGATGGTGGTCATGGCCATTGCGCGCCACCAGCATCAGCCCGGCCGGCAGCGTCATGCCGGGCATCGGTAGCGAGATCGCGCAGAGGTCGAACTGGTTGGCGACCTGGGTGTTGCGCAGCAGCAGACCTTCAGTGCGTTCACGCAGAGCCGTATCCTCGGCCATCGAAACGATAGTCGGCGCTGTCACCGGCGTGGTCGGCAGAGCCAGCACATCGACCGAACCCAACCGCTCGTCCATGGCTATGCACAGTGCCGCGCGACGACGCATTGCCCTGATATAAACCGGCGTCGGTATGGCCGCCGCCCGCGACAGCGGCCCGCTGACATGGGGATCGACCGGCATCGATGCGCCCGTCGCCAGCCAGTCGGCATGGATTTCAGCACCTTCCATGGCCGCTATCGAGCCGCGTTTGGTGGCCAGGCGCAGATCGGCAATGAGGTCGTCGATCGAAATGTCCGTGAGCCACGCGCCTGCCTGCTCGATCCCGGCAAGGCTGCGATCGAACGCGGCGGCAATCTCCGTTTCCGTGTCTTCGAAAAGCAGGCCGCGCGGAATGCCGACACGAAGCCCGGCAAGCGCTAACGGCAGGTGCAGTTGCGGCATCTGCTCGCCCGTCATCGCGGCGTCAGCCAGGGCACACGCAGCAACACTCAGCGCCAGCGGCCCGATCGAATCCAGCGTCGCAGAAAGGGGATAGGCACCAGTCAGCGGCACGCGCCGCGCCGTCGGCTTGAAACCGACGACGCCGTTCAGCGATGCCGGGATGCGCACCGAACCGCCGGTGTCGGAGCCGATGGAAATGTCGCTCGTCCCCTCGCCAACGGACACGGCGGCGCCCGACGACGAACCGCCCGGAATGCGGCTGGTGTCGGCGGCATTGCCCGGTGTGCCGTAGTGCATGTTGTCGCCGATGGCGGTGAAGGCGAATTCGGTCATGTTGGTCTTGCCGATGATGACGGCGCCGGCCTGGCGCAGACGGTTGACGACCGCAGCGTCGTGCCGACGGGGCGCGGTGTCCCTCAACATCAGCGAACCGGCCGTGGTCGATTCACCGGCGACATCGAACAGATCCTTGATCGAGATGATGGCGCCGTCGAGCGGCCCGAGCGATACGCCGGCCTTCTTGCGCGCATCGGTGGCCTCGGCCGCTGCGCGCGCCGCCTCGGCATAGAGTTTGGTGAACACCTTCTCGCCTGCCGCGCAATTGGCAAGACGTGACAGGATGATCTCGAGACGATCGCGGATTGATTGCATGTCGATGTCGGATTCCGTCAAGGTGGAGCGTCTTTAAGGCATATGGGCCGCTAGGTCAGCGGAAGGAATAACCCGGACAGCGTGCCTTTGCACCTGCCAGCGATAGGAAGAGACTGATGCTGTACAAAGGCAGCTGCCACTGCGGCAAGGTAGCGTTCGAATTCAAAGCCGAACTGACCGGCGCCGTGCGGTGCAATTGTTCGATGTGCAGGCGCAAGGGCGTGCTGTTATGCGCCATCCCGCATGACAGCCTGAAGGTGCTCGCATGGGGCGATGATCTCGGCACCTATACGTTCAACAATCACGTATTGGCGCATCGCTTCTGCCGGACCTGCGGCATCCATCCCTTCGCCGAGGATGTCAGTCAGGGCAACGAACGCAGCGCCTACGTCAACCTTAACTGCGTTGCGGATATTGATGCTGCCGGTCTGTCGATTTTCGACTTCGATGGCCGCTCGGTCTAAGCTTACCGGTAACCCGCGGCATCGGCAGGTTTGCCGGCGTCCTGTACCTCCGGAACATAGCGCCAGGCGTCCGGGCGTGAGCCGTCGAGATCGGTAAAACCATAAATCTGCGCCAACCCACCGCTGGACAGCGACTGGCCGTTCCAGCGCGCACGATCCGGATCCGCCGCAAGCGACGCGACCGCGCGGCCGACAAAGCGCGGCCTTTCGGAAATGACGAAATGCGGCACGTTGGCGGTGGCGTCGCGCCAATTGTCTTCGGTGACGCCAAACGCCTCCAGCATCATTTCGGAACGCAGCCAGCCGGGCGTCAGCGACACCGAGGTGGCGCCATGCGCAGCAATATCTTTGGCGTGTGCCCATGCCATGCGGTTCACCGCGACCTTGGCGAGATCGTAGAACGGCGACAGCCGATAGTGATCGGCATTGTACTCGGCGGTGCCGTCAGTGACCTCGACCAGCAGCCCGCCCGGCCGCTCGATCATCAGCGGCAGCGCATGATGCGCGGTGATCAGATGCGTGTCGATGCCGAGCCGCAACAGGCGCAGGCCGTTTTCCAGATTGTGGTCCCAGACCGGCTTATTCCACTCGAACAGCTTTTCGCCGCCCCAGACATCGTTGACCGGAATGTCGAGCCGACCCTGTTCGGCCCGGATGCGCTCGACCAGACTGCGCACATCATCAGTCACCATATGATCGACTTGCACGGCAATGCCCTTGCCGCCATGCGAAGAAACCAGCTCCGCCGTCTCCTCGATGGTTTCGGGCCGGGCATAGTCGGATTGCTGGCTGCGTGTGGTGCGCCCCGTGACATAGACGGTGGCGCCGGCGGCACCGAGCTCAACCGCGATTCCCCGCCCTGCGCCACGCGTGGCGCCGGCGACCAAAGCGACTTTTCCCTGCAATGTCATGGTACGCTCCCAAACGAAACAATGATTAATCCAGCTGGCCTTCGCCGCTCACATTATATATAAATGATCATTCGGTTATATCTGGATGTCAAGATGACTCGACCAAAAACGCAATCCGACGAGCAGGTGCTGGAAGCCGCGCTGCGATTGATTCACGATCAAGGCCCCGAGGCGCTCACCTTTGAGCGGCTGGCAAAGGCCTGCGGCCTCTCGGGCGCGACACTGGTGCAGCGCTTTGGAAACAAGGCGCAGCTGAAGCAGCGCACCTTGCTCTGTGCCTGGGGCGGTCTCGACGACAAGACCAGGATGCTGACGGCCACGGTTGCCAAAACCCCGGCAGGCGCCATCGAGCTTCTGGTGGGACTATCGCAGGGCTCTGGCGGCATCGAAGCCTATGCCGAAGGCCTGCTCGTGCTGCGCGAGGATCTGCGCGACCCCGTGCTCAGGGCGCGGGGCGCCGCCTGGAAAGCGTTCCTGAGCGAGGCCCTTGCGGCTTGCTTCGCCGGAACGCCCGACACCCCGCGCGACATCGGCCTGCTGATGGCATCGCATTGGCAGGGCTCACTGCTGTGGTGGAGTTTTGACCCGACGATCGAGGTGGCCACCTATGTCGAGGAAAGCCTCAAGTGCTTCGTTGCAGCCATCACCAAGACAGCGGCCCGAAAACCGTGATGGGCCGCTGCGCAAGCTGGGAGTGGATGTAGTCTAAGTTAGCTGGCGTGACGCAAGCTCACGCCGCTGCCCTTGTCGAACAGCACCACCTTGTCCTGATTCCAGGCAAAGCGCACCGGCTGCTCGATCTGGACATCGGTTCTGGCCGGCACCGTGGCGCGCAGCGTCGTGTCGCCGACCCGCAGAGTCAGGATCTTTTCCACGCCATGGTTCTCGACATCGTGGACGCGTGCCTCGACCGGCGCACCGCTTTCAAGATACACATCCTCAGGTCGAATACCGAAGACGAGCGGGCGACCGTCGGTCGCACCGCCCGCCTTGGCACCCCCAGAGAAAGGCAGTTCGAAATTCAGCGGCGCCATCACCGCGCGGCCGTTGACCAGCTTGCCATCGATCAGGTTCATCGGCGGCGAGCCGACGAAGCTGGCCACATAGGTATCGCGCGGATTGTTGTAGATCTCGTGCGGCGTGCCGGTCTGGATGATGCGGCCATGGTTGAGCACGCCCACCTTGTCGCCCATCGACATCGCCTCGATCTGGTCGTGAGTGACGAACAGAAAGGTGGCGCCGAGCTGGATCTGCAGGTTCTTCAGTTCCGTGCGCAGCGCCTCGCGCAGCTTGGCGTCGAGCGCCGACAGCGGTTCGTCCATCAGGAACACGCGCGGCTTGCGCACGATGGCGCGCCCGATAGAGACGCGCTGCATTTCGCCGCCTGAAAGCCGGTCGGTCTTGCGGTCGAGCAGATGCTCGATCCGCAGTGTCTTGGCCGCTCGCGCAACACGGTCCTTGATCTCGGCATCCGGCAGCCGACGTATCTTCGGCTTCAGCGGGAATTCGAGATTTTCGCGCACCGTATAGCGCGGATAGAGCGAATATTGCTGAAGCACCAGCGCCACGTCGCGCTCGGCCGCACCCCAGTCGGCGACGTCGACGCCGTCGATGAACACCTGACCCTCGGTCGGCTTTTCCAGACCCGCGATCATGCGCAGCGTCGTCGTCTTGCCCGCGCCGGTCTCGCCGAGCAGCACGAAGAACTCGCCATCGGCGATCTCGAGATCGAGCCCGGTCAGTGCGGTGTGGTTGCCGAAGCTCTTGGAAATATTCTTGAGCTGGATATGAGCCATCAGAGCCTCACCTCAAGCGACTTGCCGCTTGCCGTGTCGAAGAAATGTGCCTGCGTCGGATCGATCCTGGCGAAGACCTTTTCGCCCGGGCCGCCGACGAAGCCGCTCTTGGTGCGCGCACGCAGCATCTTGGAGCCGACCTTGAGATCGACAATGTCGAACGAGCCGAGCGGCTCGACGATCTGCGTCTCGACCGGCAAGAAACCCTCCGCCGCTTCATGGCGCACCAGCACGCCTTCGGGCCGGATGCCGAGCGCCAGCTGGCCGCCGGCATGACCGTTGAGCTTGGACAAAAGCGCGCGCGGGAACTCGAAGCCGGCGGCAGCGCCACCGACGGTGACGGAGGCCGCCGAAGCGGTCTCGGCGATCGCCGCATCGGCGACGTTCATCACCGGGCTGCCGACGAACTGCGCCACGAACAGATTGGCTGGATGCGAATAGACCTCGTCGGGCGAACCGACCTGCTGCAGCACGCCCTCATGCATGATCACGATGCGGTCGGCGAGGCTCATCGCCTCGATCTGGTCGTGCGTGACATAGATGGTGGTCGAGCCCTGTTTGATGTGCAGCCGCTTGATCTCGGCCCGCATCTCTTCGCGCAGCTTGGCGTCGAGGGCGCCGATCGGCTCGTCCATCAGCATCGCCTTCGGCCGCCGCACCAGAGCCCGGCCGATGGCCACACGCTGCATGTCGCCGCCCGACAGCGCCGACGGCTTCTTGGCCAGCAGTTCCGTGATCTGCAGCGTCTTGGCGACCGAGCGCACCTCGCTATCGATCTCGGCCTTGCTCTTGCGCGTCGCGCGCAAGGGAAAAGCAATGTTCTCATAGACGCTCATATGCGGGTAGAGCGAGAACGACTGGAACACCATGGCGATGTCGCGGTCGGCGGCCTTGAGGTGTTGCACCGGCTTGCCGTCGATGAGGATGTCACCGCCGTCGATCGTCTCCAGCCCGGCAACCGCCCTCAATGTCGTCGTCTTGCCGCAACCCGACTGACCGAGCAGCACGATGAACTCGTTGTCGTCGATCTTGAGGTTGAGGTCCTTGATGACCTGGACCGCACCGAAGAATTTCTGGACGCCGCGAAGCTCAATCTGGGTCAATGCTCTGCTCCCGGATTGCGCACCTGGCCGGTACCGGCCTTCTCCGCCGGCGCGATCTTCGAGGTGATGTTGAAGCCGATCAAGCCGATCAGGATGATGGTCACGCCATAGCTGTGCAGCAGCAGGTTCCACGGCTGGCAAAGCGCGATGATGCCGAGGACCATCAGCACCTGAGACCCCGGTTCGAGATATTTCTGGTTGATGGCTCGAAAGCTCATTTGCGGATCGCTCCGAAGGACATGCCGCGCAGCAAATGGTTGCGGAGCAGGAAGGTGAAGATTGCGACCGGCAGCAGGAACAGGAAGGTTCCGGCGGCGATCACCGTCCAGTCGGGCAGGCCGGCGCCGACCTGGCTGGGGATGAAGGGCGGCGCCGTCTGGGCGCGGCGGTTGGTCATGATCAGCGCGAAGGCATACTCGTTCCACGCCGTGATGAAGCAGAAAACCGCGGTCGCGGCGATGCCGGTGGCGGCCTCCGGCAGCACGATCTTGAAGAAGGCTTCCATGCGGGTGTAGCCGTCGACCAGCGCTGCCTCTTCATACTCCTTCGGGATCTCGTCCATGAACCCCTTCATCAGCCACACCGAAAAGGACAGGTTGAAGGCGGTATAAAGGATGATCAGCCCGATATGGGAATCGTTGAGGCCGACGGCCCGGTACATCAGGAACATCGGGATCGCGACCACCACCGGCGGCAGCATGCGCGTCGACAGGATGAAGAAGAGCAGATCCGCCTCCCCCTTCACCTTGAAGCGCGAGAAGCCGTAGGCGGTGAAGGTACCCATGCCGACAGCCAGCACCGTCGAGGTGATGGCGATGATCAGCGAGTTCATGAAGCGGCTCGGATAGCCGGACCATTGCACCTGGCCCTTGCCGTCGCGCACGATCTTTTCACCGCCGTCAAACACGACACGTTCCCACCAGGGTGCCGCCGCATACTCTTCCGGCGACGGCGGGTTGCGCATCTGCGAGCGCTTGGTGAACAGCTTGACGAACGGCGATATCTCGGGCTGGAACACCACCGTCGGCGGGATGGTCGTGGCAAGATTGCGCGGCTTGAACGCCGTCGAGGCGATCCAGTAGATCGGCGCCAGGAAGATGATCGTCACCAAAAGGACGGCGACGATGGCGACGCGATTGAAGCCTATTTCGGAAGAAGTGCGGACGGCGGCCATCTCAGCGCTCCTTCACCTTGTTGAGGTACTTGACGTAGATGTTGGTGATGGCCAGCACCATGATCAGCACGATGTAGGCGAGCGCGCAGGAGCGCCCGGTCTGCCATTCCTGGAACGCCATCTTGTACAGCCGGATAGAGATCAGCTCGGCCGTCGGCTGGCTGGTCAGGATATAGGCGAGGTCGAAGGTCTTGAACGCTTCCATGGTGCGGAAGATGACCGCGATCATCAGGATCGGCGCGACCAGCGGCAGCGTGATGCGGAAGAAGGTGTAGAACGGTCCGGCGCGGTCGATCGCCGCTGCTTCGTAGAGATGCTTCGGCACCGCCGAAAGGCCGGCCAGCGACAACAGCATGACGAAGGGCGACCACATCCAGATGTCGGTCAGCGCAACCGCATAGAGCGCCATCTTGGGATCGGCCAGCCACTCGAAATTGCCGAGGCCAAGCGCATAGTTGATAACCCCCCATGACGGATCATAGAGCAGTTTCCAGAACAGACCGACGACGGCCATCGACAGCATCATCGGCAGCAGCAGCAGCGTTGTGATGAGACCCTTGAGGGGAATATCCCGGTTGAGCAGCATGGCCACGCCGAAGCCGACGAGCAGCTGACCCGCGACCGAGATGATGACGTACTTCGCGGTGATGGCGAAGTTGGACCAGACATAGGGATCGTTGAGCAGATCGCGATAATTCTGCAGCCCGACGAAATTCGCCGGCGCGTTGGTCGACGCGCGGAAATCGGTGAAGGAATAGCCCAGCGAATAGATCAGTGGGAAAATATTGAAGACGATCAGGAACAGGATCGTCGGGATTATGAAGAGGTTGCGGATCGACATGTCGCTCAAGCCGCGTGCAGCGGCCCGCGAGGAAGTGTCCAGCGTGGTAATCATCGTGGTCGCCAAGACCCTGCTCCCGTTTCGGAAAAAAAGAACGGAGGAGGCACGGATGCCTCCTCCGCGAGAAAAGCTGCTTATTGGCCGCGGCCGTATTTCTTGAACGTCGCGTTCCAGTCGCCTGCGAGCGCGTCCAGCGTTTCCTTGGCGGTGCCTTCGCCGCCGATCATGTAGGGATAGACGCGCTGGTTGAGCTGCTGCAGCAGCTCGGCATATTCCGGCACCGCCCAGAAGTCCTTCACCTTGAACATGGTCTCGTAGAAGGCCTTGTTGTACGGCGTGGCGTTCTGGAATTCGTCCGACTTGAGCACGGCGGCGCTGCAGGTGTAGCCGCCGAGCGCCGCCCACTTCTTCTGGGTCTCGTCCTTGATGAACCATTCAAGGAACTTCGTCGCCTCTTCCTGCTTCTTGGAGTAGGAGACGATGGAGATGCCCTGACCGCCGAGTGCGGCGAACTGATCGCCGTTCGGGCCTGGAGGATTGGCGAAGAAGCCGGTGTTCTTGGCGTTCGGGTTCGACGCCTCGTTGATCAGCGAGGGGAAGAACGCGAAGTAGTTCATGCTCATCGCGGCCAGGTTTTCGGTGATCGCCTGGTTGTCCTCGACGAAGAACGACTTGGCCCAGCCCGGAGGCGTGAACGTGTAGAGTTCCTTGTAGGCGTCGAGTGCGGCGATTGCCTTGTCGGAGTTGATGAAACCGTCGACCTTGTAGGTCTTGTAGTCACCCAGTTCGCCGCCGAAGGAGAACAGCGCGTTTTCGAAGCCCATCGCCATCGCGTCATAGGAATTGTCGGTGTAGATGGCGATGCCGTATCGCTTCTGATCCGGCCGATAGAAGAACTCCGCGATGTCGCGCAGCGCCTTGAAATCCTTCGGCACGTCGAGATCGTAGCCGTATTTGGCCTTGAAGGCTTCCTTTTCCTTCGGGTCCTCGAACCAGTCCTTGCGATAGGACCAGCCGACAGCGTCGCCTTCGAGCGGGATCGCCCAGTACTTGCTGCTGCCGCCCGGATACTCGGCGTAATATTTCACCGTTGCCGGCGCCATCACTTCGCCAAGCTTGTGCTTGTTGAAGAAGTCGGTCAGGTCGACATAGTGGCCGCCGGTCGAGCCGGCGCCGAGCCATTGCGAGTCGCCGACGACCATATCATAGGCGTCGCCATGGGCGTTGAACTCGGTGAAAGCCTTGGTCTGGAAGTCGGACCAGGGCGTGGTTTCCACCGTGATCTTGACGCCGGTTTCCTTCTCGTACTCGTTGCCGAGTTCCTGCAGGTAGTTGGCCGGATCCCATTCCGCCCAAAAGATGGTGAGCTCCTTGTCCTGCGCGTAGACGGACGTTCCGCAGGCAAGTACTAAGCCGATACCAGCAAGCAGGCTGGTCATTGTCTTGCGCATAATGATTTCCTCCCTTGTGCGCATTCTACCTTGTCATGCGAGCCGGCGGTGAAGCCGGCCCTGGTAGTTCCTCCCGAGATCGCACCTTTCCGGTTCCAAGCCTCCTCGCTTTGCCGGAAAATGGATCGCAGCTCTCACTTTTGATCCGCTTTTTCTGTCCTGATCTGGTATTACCAATTTTGGATAGCCGTCAAGCTCTTTCTTGGATCACCACCGGACCTTGTATAACCGGATTTTTCATGTATCCGACTGTTTTCCCTGAATTTTCCTACTCGTTGATATAGGAGAGCCTTGTTTCGGCACTGCCATCCCGGTTAACATCAATAGTGGGCATCCAAATCTGGTCGAACCAGATTGGCGCTATTTCGCCAATGCCGCTGTCGGGGCCGCATCGATTTCAGCCGTTGATTCCGCCACCGCGGCGCGCACAAGGGCGCCCGCCGCCCATTGCGCGACCGACCGCATGCCGCGGCTATCGAGCCCCCATATATCCTTCAGCACGATCAGCACTTCGACGCCGAACATCATCGACAGCGCCTGCGCCAGGCGCTTGAACTCGCGCGGCGGCAGCCGGCCCTTGAGCGGTGCGATGGCATCCTTCAGCAGCTGGACGCGATGTCCGCGCGTGAATTGCGGCTCGCCGCCCAGCGTGCCCGCCTGCCGCTGCGCCCATTGGTCGAGCGACAGTTTCAGCGCCGCCTTGAAAGTTGCCTCGAAAGCCTCGATGCGCGGCATGGCGGTGTCGAACAGTTCGGCGACGCGGCGCCCGGCATCTTTCGAATCCGATTGCCAGGTCAGGATCGGCCCAAGCCCCTCGTCGACCACCGCCTGCACCAGGGCTGCCTGGCTGGGGAAATAGCGATAGGCGGTGGCGCGCGACACTTGCGCCGCCTCCGCGACTTCGCTGACCGACGGGGTGACGCCCGCCTGCATCAGCCGCGTCGCCGTCTCCAGCATCAGCCGTTTTGTGCGGGCCCGCGGGCCGCGTTCGGCAGCCTCGTTGGCGTCGTCGTTCCCAGCGCCTTGTTGACGTGAGACTTCCATGTCAATACGATACGCGCGTCTCAAAAAATTGCAATGACCTTTGCCCACCGAAAGGCCGGCAAAGGGCGACAGGCGGCCCGGCGCCGGTCGGCCGGTGACGGGAGAAACGCGATGAAGCGCATCTACGTGGTGGGCACAGCCGACACCAAGGGCGAGGAACTTGCCTTCCTGGCCGATGCTATTGCCGCCATCGGCAGTTCGGTTGCCCGCGTCGACATCGGAACGCGCGGCGCCACCGTGCCGGTCGATATCCCGGCCAGCGAGGTCGCGGCGCATCATCCGGATGGAGCCAGTGGCGTGCTCGGCATCGATGATCGCGGCACGGCGGTGGCCGGCATGGGCGCCGCCTTCACCAGTTTCATTCAGTCGCGCGACGACATATCAGGCGTGATCGGCATTGGCGGCGGCGGCGGCACGTCGATCATCACTGCCGGCATGCGCGCGCTGCCGCTTGGGCTGCCCAAGATCATGGTCTCGACGCTCGCCTCCGGCGACACCGCGCCCTATGTCGACGTCTCCGACATCATCATGATGCCATCGGTCACCGATATGGCGGGACTGAACCGGCTGTCACGCGTCGTGCTGCACAATGCGGCGCAGGCAATCGCCGGCATGGCCGCCAGGCCGGCGCCAGTCGCCACTGGCAAGCCGGCACTCGGGCTCACCATGTTCGGCGTCACCACGCCTTGCGTGACCGCCATCGCGGATCAGTTGCGCGCCAACTACGACTGCATGGTCTTCCACGCCACCGGAACCGGCGGCCGCTCGATGGAGAAGCTCGCGGACTCGGGCCTGCTCGCCGGCGTCATCGACATCACCACGACGGAAGTCTGCGACCTGTTGTTCGGCGGCGTGCTGCCGGCGACGGAAGACCGCTTCGGCGCTATCGCCCGCACCAAGCTGCCCTATGTCGGCTCGGTCGGCGCGCTGGACATGGTCAATTTCTGGGCGCCGCCGACCATTCCCGAGAAGTTTAGGGGCCGGCTGTTTTACGAGCACAATCCCAACGTCACGCTTATGCGCACCACGGCGAATGAATGCCGCGGCATAGGCGAGTGGATCGGCACCAGGCTCGCTCGCTGCGAGGGCCCTGTGCATTTCCTGATCCCCGAAAAAGGCGTCTCGGCACTCGACATCGAGGGCGGCGCCTTCTTCGACCTCGAAGCCGACGCCGTGCTGTTCGATGCCATCGAGCGCACTATCAGGCCGAGCGCCACGCGCCGCGTCACACGCCTGCCGTTGCACATCAACGATCCGGAATTTGCCAAAGCCGCAACCGCGGCCTTCCTCGACATCGCCAGATAGTGAGAGCCAACAAATGCCCGCAATACCGCGCAAAGACATATTGAAGAAGTTCAAGGCGATGATCGCCGATGGCGTGCCCATCGTCGGGGGCGGCGCCGGCACCGGCCTGTCGGCCAAGGCCGAGGAAGCCGGCGGCATCGACCTCATCATCATCTACAATTCCGGCCGCTACCGCATGGCCGGGCGCGGCTCGGCTGCCGGCCTGCTCGCCTATGGCAACGCCAACGAGATCGTCAAGGAAATGGCCTATGAGGTGCTGCCGGTGGTCAAAAAGACGCCGGTGCTGGCCGGCGTCAACGGCACCGATCCCTTCGTCATCATGCCGCTGCTGCTTGCCGAGCTGAAGACGATGGGCTTTTCCGGCGTGCAGAATTTCCCGACCATCGGCCTGTTCGATGGCAGCATGCGCCAGAGTTTTGAGGAAACCGGCATGGACTTCGGGCTGGAGGTCGACATGATCGCCGAGGCGCACAAGCTCGATCTTCTGACCACGCCCTATGTCTTCAACCCCGACGAGGCGCGCGCCATGACAAAAGCCGGCGCCGACATCGTCGTTGCCCATATGGGGGTGACGACCGGCGGCTCGATCGGAGCCACGTCGGCCAAGTCGCTCGACGACTGCGTGGTCGAGATCGACGCCATCGCCAACGCGGCGCGATCGGTGCGCAAGGATGTCATCCTGCTTTGCCATGGCGGACCGATCTCCATGCCGGACGACGCGAGATACATCCTCGACCGCTGCAAGGGCCTGCATGGCTTTTATGGCGCGAGTTCGATGGAACGGCTGCCGGCTGAAGCCGCGATCGCCAGGCAGACGGCGGATTTCAAGGCCGTCACGCTGCACGACCAGAAGAAAAAGAAGGGATGAGATCATGACCGACAAGAGCAAGGTGTTCGTATACCCGAAGGACGTGAGCGCCTTCGGCTTTGACTGGGGCAAGCTGTCGCTGACAGTCGCGCCGGAAGTAAATGGCGCGACGCGCTTTTCCGGCGGCGTCGTCGACCTGCCGTCAGGCAAGGGCCACACGCGCCACAACCATCCCGGCGCGGAAGAGATCATCTTCGTCATCTCAGGCAATGGCGAGCAGATGGTGGAGGACGAGGAGGGCAATCCGGTCGTCGCCAAGGTCGGCCCCGGCTGCACCATCTATGTGCCGGAAAGCCGTTTCCATTCGACGCTGAATACCGGCGATGGGCCGATGCAGCTCTTCGTCGTCTATTCGCCGGCCGGACCGGAACTGGTGCTGCGGGAGCTGCCGGATTTCAGGCTGATCCCGGCGGGGAAGTAATCGCGAAAGGCCCCCTTCATCCGGCCGCTTCGCGGCCACCTTCTCCCCGAGGGGGAGAAGAGGCAGAAGCCAGCGCCGGCGCAAACTCCTCTCCCTCAGGGAGAGGTCGGATAGCCCCGAATTGCCCTTCGCAATTCGGATGGCAATCCGGGTGAGGGGGTAGCGCCGAGCTAGGCTATCCCACCTCTATTCCACCCCCGTGCCCGATCCCCAAACATCACATACCCCGCATCCGTCACCGCCAGCGTATCCTCCAGCTTGATGAACCCCCGCGTCGGGTGAAGCATGGTCGTCTCCACCGACAGCACCATGTTCGTCTCCAGCGGCTTGGCCGAATAAGTGCCTTCATAGGTGACCGGGTGGTTGGTCATCAGGAACGGCGCTTCATGGGTGATCAGGCCCATGCCATGGGCGAAGAAATCCGTATAGGGCGCGACCTTCGACGCCTTCAGCACGCCCTCCGCGTGCGAAATCATATCGCCGCCGATGGTGCCTGCCCTCACCTTCGAGAACGCCGCCTGCTGCACCGTCTCGACCTCGGCCAACAGATCTTCCAGCTCGGCATCCGGTTCGCCCAGAATGCCCATGCGGCAGAGATCGCCGATATAGCCGTGATAATTGCCGCCGGAATCGATCGACAGCACCTCGCCCTTTTTCCAAGCCTGCGGTGACGCCGCACGGTTGTGGCTGGAGCCCAGCGTCAGCAGGCAATATTCGAAATGCGCGCCGCGATTGGTCTCCTCGCGCCTGAGCTGCTCGATCATCTCGGCCTTGGTCGTGCCTTCGCGCGCCCACTGGATAGTCGCCAACATGGAATCGGTGATCAGCTCGGAGGCGATACGCAGCTTTTCCAGCTCGGCGTCCGTCTTGATGGCGCGCATGCTCTCCAGCATGCCGGTCGCGTCGATCAGCCTGGCATCCGGCAACGCCTTGCGGATCAGCGCATAGGCGTCCGACGGCAGGAAGGCCGGCTCGATGCCGAGGCGGGCGCC
This sequence comes from Mesorhizobium sp. L2C066B000, assembly GCF_000502335.1. NCBI lineage: Bacteria > Pseudomonadati > Pseudomonadota > Alphaproteobacteria > Hyphomicrobiales > Phyllobacteriaceae > Mesorhizobium > Mesorhizobium sp. L2C066B000. The sequence goes on along the minus strand of NZ_AYWZ01000014.1, from coordinate 3,707 downwards.
GGCCTTGCCGATCTTGCTGATGTGCTCGACCGCAAGATTGGCAGCATCGAGCGTGCCCCAGCAGGCGGCATGCAGCGTCGGCGTCCAGAATGGGTTGTTCTGGTGCTCGGCGCCTTCCATGCGGTTGCCGATATAGGCGGCATGATCGGGCCCGCCCTTTTCATAGAGGACGATAGGCAGGTAACGGCTATGGCCGATCGCATCCATGGCGGCAAAGAAGATGAACTTGTAGCCGCCAAGCAGATACTGCGTGTTGTGCTTGGAGGTCGCGAGCAGAACATCGATGCCGGCCTCTTCCATCAGCCGGTCGACCCTCGCCTGATCGAACGGGATATTGCTGACGGCGCTCTTGCCCGGGGCGATGTTCATCTTTCTCTCCCTGATATCAGTGGGATCGCCGGCCGTACTGCGTCCAATCCCTTGGCTTCGATCAAATCTGCACCATTTCGTTAACTCTGGTCCAGCCAGAAACAGGTTAGATTGCTTCGGCAGGCTGTCACCACTCGTCATTGCTGCACACTAAGGCAATCTGGTCCTACCAGAATACCAGAATGAAAGGGCCACCTCTAAACTGGTCCAGCGGACGAAAATTTCAAAGCCAAGCAAAGATGCGCCAATTCCGTCTCTGGCGAAACCCTTGGCAAGGGCCATAATCGCCGCGAGGATGCTGGCGGGTGCCGCCAGCTTCGAGGGGTGCGCCCATCTGGTCGCGGAGAGGACGGAGGTTGATCATGTCGGATATTTCCAGACGCACGCTGCTTGGCGGCTCAGTTTTACTGCTGGCCTCCACCGCCATGCCCACATTCAGCTGGGCGCAGACGCCGAAGAAGGGCGGCCGCCTCGTGCTTGCCGCCGATTCCGAGCCGCGCAACCTCAATCCGGCCATCGTCGCCTCCAACGGCGTCTTCTTCATTTCCAGCAAGATCGTCGAAACGCTGGCCGAAGCCTCCTTCGACGGCAAGGACGGGCTGCAGCCGCGCCTGGCGCTCTCCTGGGAAGGTGCCGCCGACGGGCTGTCGGTGACTTTCAAACTGCGCGACGGCGTCAAGTGGCATGACGGCAAGCCGTTCACCTCGGCCGACGTCGCCTTCTCGGCGCTGCAGATCTGGAAGCCGCTGCAGAATCTCGGCCGCACGGTGTTCAAGGATCTGGCCGCCGTCGACACGCCTGACGATCTGACCGCCGTGTTCAAATTCGCCAAGCCGACGCCGTTCCAGCTGATCCGCAACGCCTTGCCGGCGCTGTCGAGCGTGGTGCCGAAACATATCTACGAAGTCGGCAAGATCGAGGACAACCCGGCCAACAACGCGCCTATCGGCACGGGACCGTTCAAGTTCGGCGAATACAAGGCCGGCCAGTATTACAAGCTGACCAGGAATGCCGATTACTGGGCCAAGGACGAGCCGTATCTCGACGAGATCATCTATCAGGTGCTGCCCGACCGCACGTCGGCTGCAGCGGCGCTCGAGGCCGAAGAGATCCAGCTCGCCGCCTTCTCCGCCGTGCCGCTCGCCGATCTCGACCGCATCTCCAAGGTGCCGGGCCTGAAGGTCATCTCCAAGGGCTATGAGGGGCTGACCTATCAGCTTGTCGTCGAGATCAACCATCGCCGCAAGGAACTGGCCGACGTGAAGGTCCGCCAGGCGATCGCGCATGCCATCGACAAGGATTTCGTCGTCAAGACGGTGTTCCTCGGCTATGCCGCTGCCGCCACCGGCCCGGTGCCGAAGAACGACCCGCAATTCTACACCGCCGACGTGCCGACCTATCCCTTCGACGTCGCGAAGGCCAACGCCCTGCTCGATGACGCGGGCTACAAGCGCGCCGATGACGGCAAGCGTTTTGCGCTAAAACTTCTGCCGGCACCCTATTTCAACGAGACCAAACAATTCGGCGACTATCTGCGCCAGGCGCTGGCGGCAATCGGCATCGACGCCGTGATCGTCAACAATGACTCGGCCGCGCACATCAAGGCCGTCTACACCGAGCACGCCTTCGACCTCGCCGTCGGCCCGCCGGTGTTCCGCGGCGACCCGGCGATCTCGACCACCATCCTGGTGCAGAGCGGCATTCCCGACGGCGTGCCGTTCTCCAACCAGGGCGGCTACAAGAACGCCGCGCTCGACGCGCTGATCGCCAAGGCATCGGAGACGCTGGATACGTCAGCGCGCACCGACCTCTACAAGGAATTCCAGAAACAGGTCGCGGCGGACCTGCCGCTGATCAACGTCGCCGAATGGAGCTTCATCAGCGTCGCGCGCGAGACGGTGGGGAATATCGCCAACAATCCGCGCTGGGCGGTTTCGAACTGGGCGGACACGTATCTGGAATCGTGACACATTTGCGGATGAACGTTCGCAAAGAAATTGGTGTCAAGGCATGGCGTAGGGCTGCGTTTCGTCACACCCCCCTCTGTCCTGCCGGACATCTCCCCCGCAAGGGGGGAGATCAGCAGCTTNGGGGGAGATGTCCGGCAGGACAGAGGGGGGTGCCTAGACACCGCACCTCTCCCGACTGGCGCAGCGCTATGCCTTTCCCATGACCCGCGCCCTCACCCTCATCCGCCGTCGTCTCGTCGGCAGCATCTTCGTGCTGCTGATCGTCATCATCGGCACATTCCTCCTCCTGGAAGCCGCCCCCGGTGACGCGGTCGACGCCTACATCGTCTCGACTGGTGGCGATGCCGGGATGATCGAATTGCTGCGTCATCGCTGGGGCCTCGACGAGTCCGAGCTGACACGGCTCGCGAACTATCTCTGGGCGCTGCTGCATTTCGACCTCGGCCAGTCCGTTACCTTCTCGCGGCCAATTCGCGATGTTATCCTGGAACGCCTGCCGACGACACTGCTCCTGATGGTGACCGCCACCGCGCTCTCCTTCGGTTTGGGCTCGGCGCTCGGCATCTACGCCGGCGCCAGACCCGGCAGCTTTCGCGACCGCTTCCTGTCGATCGGCTCGCTGGCGCTTTATGCCGTGCCGGGTTTCTGGCTTGGCCTGGTGCTGATCGTCGTCTTTGCCGTCGACCTGCGCTGGCTGCCGATCGGCGGCATCGAGAGCCTGGCCTCGGACAAGACCGGTTTTGACCGCGCCACCGACATCGCCGTCCACCTCGTCCTGCCGGTTTCCGCGCTCGGCTTCATCTATCTCGCGCTCTATCTGCGCATGATGCGCGCCGGCATGGCGGAGGCGTGGCGGCAGGATTTTGTGCTCGCCGCCCGCGCCAGGGGGCTGTCGCGCCGCCGCATCGTGCTCGCCCATGTCGCCCGCAACGCGCTCTTGCCGCTGATCACCATGCTCGGCCTGCAATCGGCGCAGATGCTGGGCGGCAGCGTCGTCATCGAAAGCGTTTTTGCCGTGCCCGGCCTCGGCCGGCTGGCGCAGGAAGCGGTCGCCTCGCGCGACACGCCGCTGCTGCTCGGCATCATTCTCACCAGCGCCGCCCTCGTCATTGCCGTCAACCTTGCCGTCGACATCGCCTACGCCTTCCTCGACCCGCGCGTCGGCGCCAGCGAGGCCAGCGCGTGAGCGCGCTGCCGCGGTTCCTGCGCCGGCCGGAAGCGGTCGCCGGCGCGATCATCCTGGCGCTTCTGTTCGCCATGGCGCTGTTTGCGTCGCTGCTCTTCCCCGGCGACCCGCAGGCCATTACCGGACCAGCACTGCTGCCGCCGTTCCAGGACTGGTCGCTGCCGCTCGGCACCGACCGGCTC
>NZ_AYWZ01000013.1:0-124296 GCF_000502335.1 Mesorhizobium sp. L2C066B000 | reverse complement strand
GGGGGAGATCAGCAGCTTCAACCAAATTTCCCCGTCCGCGGGAATCCCTTCGGCACCATCCGTCCGGCCGACGCTCTCGCGCCGATCCATTCCGCCAGCTCCTCGCGCGACCTGACGAAGGTGCGGTCGGCGGAATCCTGCCAGGACAGGCCGCTCGCCAGCGTGAAGGGTTTCAGGTCGAGCAGACCGCCATCCTTGTATTTCTGCAGGCGAACGCCCTTGCCGCGGCCCATCTCGGGAATTTCGGAGAGCGCAAACACCAGCATCTTGCGGTTCTCGCCGACAATGGCGAGATGATCGCCTGACACTGGGACGCAGGCCTTGGCCTCGTCGGGCGCCTTGACGTTCATCACCTGCTTGCCCTTTCGGGTGTTGGCGACGACCTCCTCCTCCGGCACGACGAAACCATTGGCATCGTAGGAGACGAGCAGCAGCTTGCGCTTGGGGTCGTGGACAAAGGCGGTGACGATGTCCTGGTCGTTGTCCATGTCGACGATGATGCGGATCGGTTCGCCATGGCCGCGGCCGCCCGGCAGCCGGTCGGCGCCGATGGTGTAGAATTTGCCGCCGGTGGTGAAGACCAGGATCTTGTCGGTGGTCTGGGCATGGAAGGCGAGCTTGAGGCTGTCGCCTTCCTTGAAGGTGAGCGTGGAATGGTCGGCCAAATGGCCTTTCATCGCCCGCAGCCAGCCCTTTTCCGAGACCACCACGGTGACCGGCTCGCGCTCGATCATGGCGTGGGCAATGTCGGTCAGATCATGCTCCGGCGCGTCGGCGAACTGGGTGCGGCGCTTGCCGAGTTCGGTCTCGGGGCCGAACTTGTCGCGAACCTGCGTGACTTCCCATTTGATCGTCGACCATTGCTTGGCGTCGGATGCGAGCAATGCCTCGATCTGCTTCTTCTCGGTGGTGAGACCGTCGAACTCCTTGCGGATCTCGAACTCTTCCAGCTTGCGCAAGGCCCGCAGCCGCATGTTGAGGATGGCTTCGGCCTGGGTGTCGGTGAGCGACCAACGGGCCATCATCACCTGCTTGGGCTCATCCTCCTCGCGGATGATCCTGATGACCTCGTCGATGTTGAGATAGGCGATCAGGTAGCCGGCAAGGATTTCCAGCCGCTTCTCGATCTCGCCAAGCCGATGCTTCGAGCGGCGGATCAGCACATCGCGCCGATGGTCGAGCCACTCCTTCAGCACGCCCTTCAGCGACAGGACGTTAGGCACCTTGCCCCGCGACAAAACGTTCATGTTGAGGGGAAATCGGCTTTCGAGCTCGGTCAGCTTGAACAGCGATTCCATCAGAATGCCGGGATCGACCGAACGGCTCTTCGGTACGAGCACAATGCGGACGTCCTCGGCGCTTTCGTCTCTGACATCCTCGAGCAGCGGCAATTTGCGCGCGATCAACAGCTCGGCGATCTTCTCGATCAGCCTGGCCTTCTGGATGCCGTAGGGGATTTGAGTGACGACGATGCTCCAGGTGCCCCTGCCCTGATCCTCCTGGCCCCATTTGGCGCGCACGCGAAAACCGCCGCGGCCGGTCTCATAGGCCTCCAGGATGGATGCGCGGCTGTCGACGATGATGCCGCCGGTCGGGAAATCCGGCCCCTGGACGAACTCCATCAGCTTTGTCACGGGCGCGTCCGGCTGCTCGATCAACTGCAGCGCCGCGTTGCAAAGCTCGGCGGCATTGTGCGGCGGGATGGACGTGGCCATGCCGACCGCAATGCCGGAGGAACCGTTGGCGAGCAGATTCGGGAAGGCGCCGGGAAGCACTACGGGCTCCTCGTCCTCCTCATTGTAGGTTGGCCGGAAATCGACGGCGTCCTCGGTGATGCCGGCAAGCAAATCGCTCGCCACCTCGGTCATGCGCGCCTCGGTATAGCGCATGGCGGCGGCGTTATCGCCGTCGATATTGCCGAAATTGCCCTGCCCGTCGACGAGGGGATAGCGCATGGAGAAATCCTGCGCCAGGCGCACCAGCGCGTCGTAGATCGACTGGTCGCCATGCGGATGGAACTTGCCCATCACGTCGCCGACGATGCGGGCGCATTTGGCAAAGCCCTGGTCGGGGTTGAGCCTGAGCAGCCGCATCGCATGCATGATGCGGCGATGCACAGGCTTCAGCCCGTCGCGCACGTCAGGCAGCGCCCGGTGCATGATGGTCGAGAGCGCATAGGCGAGATAGCGCTCTTCCAGCGCCTTCTTCAGATCGACCGGTTCGATGTGGTCACCGCCGCCATTTTCAGGCGGCAAAATCCTTTTTCCCATACGGCTGGACTAGCCGAGCGGGTGATTCGCGGCAAGGCGGGGCTGCGGAAATCCGCACTTTGCAGCCTTTGGGCTTACGAGGGCGGCTCAAGGTCCGACAATGGATGTGACGGACTTCATGTTCCCCCTTGCCGTCCCTGTGCAACAGCAACGGTAGCAGTGCTGTTGCCAACCAACATCAATCTGTTACACGCCCTCTCTAAGGCAGGAGACGGTACGCAGGGGAGCCCGACCTTCATGACATATTCACCGCATCGGGCGAAGGCTCCCGCTCCGATTTGCCTTTCGCCGTGATTTTCGACAACTCTGCGGGAAAGCGCCTTTTTCCCGTCCAGTTCGTCACGGAATGGTGATGGCGTAGAATTGAGAAAACACTTTTTCAGGACTCTCTCAGGGAACTCGCGATGACAATCCAACGTTCGACACTCAAGAAACTTGCTTTTTCGACTTTTTTGCTGACGCTGCCGCTGAATGCCGCCTTTGCGCAAGACACGGCGGTTGCCGACCGACTGAAGGCCGCACTTGCCGTCCAGGGCGTCGATATCACCTGGACCGGCGTTACCGGCGACAATTCCAGCATGGTGCTGCAGGGCGTGTCGGTCAAACCGGCGGCCGAAAAGGAGGCGCTGCCGATCGGCGACGTCAAGCTCGAAGGCGTGACCGAAGCCAATGGCGGCTTCGATGTCGCGACCATCACGACTTCGGCCTTCGAGCACAGCAAGGACGGCGTCACGCTCAACCTCACCCCCTTCGTCATCCACGACGCCAACATCCCGGCTGAGGGTGCTACAGGCCCGCTCGGCTCGATGATGATCTACAAGTCAGCCGAACTCGAAAACCTGACGGTCAAGGTTGCCGACAAGACCGCCTTCTCGGTGGATGGGCTTGCTGTCCAGATCACGCCGCCGGCCGACGGCAAGGCGATGGAGTTTTCCGCCACCACGGAAAAGTTCAACGCCGACCTGACCCTGGTCGACGATGCGAAATCCAAGGAAGCCATCGAGGCCCTCGGCTACCAGAACATCTCGGGCAATATCGAAATCGGCGGCACCTGGCAGCCGAGCGACGGCAAGATGGACCTATCGAAATACGACATCTCGGTCGAGAATGCCGGCACGCTCGGCATGACCTTCGGCCTCGGCGGCTACACGGTCGACTTCGTCAAGTCGCTGCAGGAGATGCAGAAGAAGATGGCGGCGCAGCCCGAAGGCGCCGACAATTCGGCGCAAGGCATGGCCCTGCTCGGCCTGTTGCAGCAGCTCTCCTTCAACAGCGCATCGATCCGCTTCGACGACGATTCGCTCACCGGCAAGGTGCTTGAATATGTCGGCAAGCAGCAGGGCATGTCGGGCAAGGACATCGCCAACCAGGCCAAGGCGATCGTGCCGTTCGGCATGGCACAGCTCAACAATCCCGAACTGACCGCCGAAGTGACGGCGGCGGTGAGCAAGTACCTCGACGATCCGAAGAGCCTCGAGATTTCGGCCGAGCCGCCGGCAGCGGTGCCGTTCGCGCTGATCATGGCCGGTGCCATGTCCAACCCGGCCGACCTGACCAAGACGCTCGGCGTCCATGTCAAGGCCAACGAAGACTGATCGAAGTTCGCTCCCTTCTCCCCGTCACTATACGGGGAGAAGGTGCCGGCAGGCAGATGAGGGGCGGCGCCAACGCCTGCAAATTGTAGTTCGATGCTGAACCGATTGTCAGAAGGCGCCAACTGCTAAGGCCGTTCGTCAATCGCCTGCATGCGTGCTGCCCCTCATTGTCCTGCCGGACATTTCTCCCCGAATAGAGACGGGGAGAAAGGGCAGTTGCAACGCTGCCGTCAGTCCTTCTTCACTGCCGCGACACGCAGCGACAGATCACGCAACTGCTGCGGCGACGCCTCCGAGGGCGCGTTCATCAACAAATCGTAGGCCTGCTGGTTCATCGGGAACATGGTGATCTCTCGCAGGTTCTTGGCGCCGACCAGCAGCATGACGACACGGTCGACGCCGGCCGCCATGCCGCCATGCGGCGGCGCGCCATACTGGAAGGCGCGATAGAGGCCGCCAAAACGCTCCTCGACGGTCTGGCGGTCGAGGCCGCGTATCTCGAATGCCTTGACCATGGTTTCGGGCAGATGGTTGCGGATGCCGCCCGAGGCGATCTCGAAGCCGTTGCAAACCATGTCGTACTGGAAGGCCTTGATTTCCAGCGGATCCTTGGTCGTCAGAGCTTCCATACCACCTTGCGGCATCGAGAACGGGTTGTGGGCAAAATCGATCGCTTTCGCCTCCTCGTCCCATTCATAGAAGGGGAAGTCGATAATCCAGCACAGTTCAAAACGCTCGCGGTCGACAAGGTTCAGCTCCTCGCCGGCGCGCGTGCGTGCGGCGCCTGCGAAGGTGACGAACTTCTTCGGATCGCCGGCGACAAAGAAGGCGGCGTCGCCATCGGCAAGGCCAAGCTGCTGACGGATCGCCTCGGTGCGCTCCTCGCCGATGTTCTTGGCCAGCGGACCGGCGCCTTCAAGCTTGTCGCCTTCCTTGCGCCAGAAGATGTAACCTAGTCCCGGCTGGCCCTCGCCCTGCGCCCACGAGTTCATGCGGTCGCAGAAGGCGCGGCTGCCGCCGGTCTTGGCCGGAATGCCCCACACTTCGGCCTTCGGATCGTTGGCCAGGATGTTGGCGAAGACCTTGAAGCCGGAATCGCGGAAATGGTCGGAGACGGCCTGCATCTCGATCGGGTTGCGCAGGTCCGGCTTGTCGGAGCCGTATTTGCGCATCGCGACATCGTACGGGATGCGCTGGAATGTCTGCGTCACCGGCTTGCCGTTGGCGAAAGTCTCGAAGACGCCCCGCATCACCGGTTCCATGGTCGACAGCACGTCGTCCTGCTCGACGAAGCTCATCTCGAGGTCGAGCTGGTAGAATTCGCCGGGCAGGCGGTCGGCGCGCGGGTCCTCGTCGCGGAAGCAGGGCGCGATCTGGAAATAGCGGTCGAAGCCCGAAACCATGATCAGCTGCTTGTACTGCTGCGGCGCCTGCGGCAGCGCGTAGAAGGTGCCGGGATGGATCCGCGACGGCACCAGGAAGTCGCGCGCGCCTTCCGGCGACGAGGCCGTCAGGATCGGCGTCGAGAATTCGGTGAAGCCGACATCGGTCATGCGCTTGCGCATCTCGGCGATGATTTTCGTGCGCGCCACGATATTCCTGTGCAGCGTCTCGCGGCGCAGATCGAGGAAACGGTACTTCAGGCGGATGTCTTCGGGATAATCGGGCTCGCCGAACACCGGCAGCGGCAATTCCTTGGCTGCCGACAGCACCTCGATCTCGCGGGCAAAGATCTCGATCTCGCCGGTCGGCAGGTTGGCGTTGGTGGTGTCGGGCAGGCGCGCCTTGACCTCGCCGTCGACGCGGATCACCCATTCGCCACGCAGCGTCTCGGCCACCTTGAAGGCGGGCGAATCCGGATCGGCGACGATCTGGGTCAGGCCGTAATGGTCGCGCAGATCGATGAACAGCAGGCCGCCATGGTCGCGCACGCGATGCACCCAGCCCGATAGGCGAACGGTCGAGCCGACATCGCTCTTTCTCAACTGGGCACAGGTATGGCTGCGGTAACGATGCATTGTCATGTCAAAATTCCGGGGTGTTCTGGTTGCGGGCCGAAGCATCAAAGCCCGGTCCAAAATTTGCGCGAAAAGCGCATGGGAGGCCCGATTTGTCAAGGCAAGCCGGGTTTGGGTCGTCTCTCTATCCGCTAGTCAGTGTTGAAGTCTTTGCCAGGCTTGGCGCATTGCCGCCAGAAGTGTTTCTCGCGACAGTGCAGTCATCGAATGATCTGGAGATACTTCATGCCAGAACCCACAGTCCCGCCGGGTGTCGGGCCACATAATGGCCGCGAATTGGAGCTGATGCTTCAGGGCGACAAATCAATGGCCTTGTTCGCGGCGGAACCGGGTATGGACGCCGACGATATTGGCGATGCAGGTTTTGCACCGTTTGTCGACGAAGGTCGCATCCTGAAGTTCACCCAGATTGTTCCTAAAACCTCAGTGGAAGAGCGCTGCTACTGCCTGCCGACAGAAGAATGGCGCTGCAAACTGAGCTTGTTGATCTCCAGAATGTGCCGCAGCGGAGAGGCCTTTGACATCTTCACATCGAATGATCTGGCGAGGCTTGAAGGAGCCCTTCTCGGCTATTCAAAGGAAGATGTCGAAGTGTTCGTCGCCCATGCTGCGTCCCGGACTGCCCGCGCGCCGAGCTCCGTTTAAGCCAAATGGATTTCGGCGCCCTGGCGTTCGAAATCCGCGAGGATCGCGGCCGGCGCGGTCTTTTCGACCACGAGGTGGCGGATCGCCTCTGGCCTGGCGACCCGGTAGGGTGCGGCTGTGGCTAGCTTGTCGTTGGTTACAGCGATGACGATGCCTGCGCTGTTCTTGGCCATCGCCCGCTTTACCTCGGCCTCAGCCGAATCGAAGGCCGTGACGCCGCGCGACGCATCGAGACCGCAGGATCCGAGAACAAACAGGTCCGCGCCAAGTTGCGCGACAGCGGCAAGCGTGTCGGCGCCGACGCAGGCGCCGAGATGGCGGTCGAACCGCCCGCCCAGCACAATCAGTTCGACCAAAGCGTGGTCTGACAGGACGTAGGCAATTTCGAGCGAATTGGTGGCGACGGTCAGATCGATGTCGCGCGGGATGGCCCTGGCGATCGCGGCATTGGTCGAGCCGCTGTCGATGAACAGGGTCTGTCCGCGCGAAAGCAGTGCCACGGTCGCGCGGGCCAGCCGCGTCTTTTCTTCGACGGCATGGCCGGCGCGCAGGCCGACCGGCGTGGCCGCGAAGGGTGCGGCCGCGACCGCGCCGCCATAGACGCGGCGGCACTGCCCGGCCTTGGCCAACTCCCTGAGGTCGCGCCGAACCGTGTCTTCCGAAACGCCGAAGCGGCCTGCCAGCTCGCCGGCCAGCACCCTTCCCTCGACGGCCAGGCGATCGCGAATAATTTGATGCCGCTCATCGGTCAGCATTGCATGATCCTGTTTTTTTCCATGCACGTTCTTGCACGATTTGCATGTTTGTGCAAGATGTAGGCATATCAAACAGTGACAACCGTCGACTCTCTTCCCCGAAAGCATCGTCATGACCTTTGGCCTCCGCCTCGCTCCGCAACACCGGGTCTACGCCGGCTTTGCGATCTATTCGTTCGCCATGGGCCAAATCTTCCCGCGGCTGCCCGACATCAAGCACGCCATGGGCATCGGGGACGGCACGCTCGGGTTAAGCCTGATTGGGACGCCAATCGGCACCTTGACCGCGCTGACGCTGGCGGCGCCGATCCTAGAGCGCATCGGCTTCCGCCGCGCGCTGCTCGGGCTGGTGCCGCTTTTGTCGGTTGTCTTTGCCATTGCCGTGCATGCGCCTGGGCCGCTTGCGCTGTTCCTGATGCTGTTTCCGGTCGGCCTGATGATCGGCAGCGTCGAGATCATTCTCAATGTCGAGGCCGACAGAACCGAATTCCTGCTCAAGCGCCGGATCATGAACCGGGCGCATTCGTTCTGGAGCATCGGCTTTTTCGGCGCCGGCCTGTTCGGCGCCGCGCTTGCGCATCTCGGCATATCGCCGCAACTGCACCTGGCGATTGTCGTACCGATGGTGGCGACAGGAATCGCGCTGTTTCTCGGCGGTTACGAACCGGCGCCGAGCCGCTTCGCCGGCAATGACGAGACGGCGCCAAGGCTGGCGCGGCCGACGCTGCCTATCCTCGTCCTCGTCGCGGTGACGCTGTCGGCGATGCTGATGGAAGGCGCCAGCATCGACTGGTCGGCAATCTACATGCGCACCGCGTTCGATGCGGGCCCTTTCGTCGCCGGCTTCACAGTGGCGCTGTTTGCATTCTCGCAAGCGAGCACGCGCTTCTTTGCCGACTCCTTTGTCGACCGCCACTCGCCGAGCGTCGTGGCGCGGGTGCTGCTGGCGACGATGGCGGTGGGCGTGCTGCTCGTCTTCTTCTCGCCTGCCCCGCTCGTATCGATGCTGGGCTTTGCGCTACTTGGCATCGGCAGCAGCGTGCTCTTTCCGTTGGCGATCTCAGCGGCAGCCCAGCGGACGGACCGCTCCGCGACGATCAATGTCGCGGCGCTGTCGCAGATTTCCTTCGTCGCCTTCCTGTTCGGCCCGCCGCTGCTCGGTTTCGTCTCCGACCATTGGGGCATCCGCTCGGCCTTCGGTATCGGCATCCCGTTCATCATGCTCAGCCTGCTGACCGCCGGCTCGCTTGGCCGAAGGGCTGCCCGGGGCAAGCCTGCGCCGGCGCGCGAAGCTTTGGCGAGGGCCGACGGAGCTTGAACGGCCGCACCTGAAGCCACACACCTGTTGGCGGCGGGACAAGCCACTGGCATTGGCCACACCGATGGTTCAGAACTGTGGAGCCACCTGGACGAGTATGACGTTTCGTCGATCGTCACACTCATCCAACTCTTTCTCGAAGCATGATCTTTTCCGAAAACCGGTTCCCACTTTTCGGGATCATGCTCTAAGCAACGGTTCCGTATGTCCTCCATCCGCCCGCTGATCCCGCTCCTCATCGCCGCCGGCATCCTGCTTGGCGGCAACGGACTGCAGGGCACGCTTATCGCGTTGCGCGGCGCGCAGGAAGGGTTTTCGGCCTCCGACATCGGCCTGATGGGCACGTTCTATTTCGCCGGCTTCCTGCTTGGTTGCCTCGCAGTCACCCGCATCCTCAAGGCAGTCGGCCATGTCCGGACGTTTTCAGCGCTCGCCGCCATCGCCGCGGCCAGTACGCTGCTCCTGGTGCTGATCATCGATCCGGTGATGTGGTGCGCGGTGCGCTTTGCCGGCGGTTTCTGCTTTGCCGGCCTGTTCACCGTCATGGAAGCCTGGCTGAACTCCGGCGTCGAAAACAAGGATCGTGCGCGGGTGCTCGCCGTCTACCGCATGGTCGATATCGGCTCGGTAACCGGCGCGCAGTTCCTGATCCCGATCTTCGGCCCCGGCGGCTTTGCCATCTTCGCCATCATGTCGATCATGATCACGCTGTCGCTGGTTCCGGTGTCGCTCGGCGACCGCTCCAACCCGACGCCGCCGGAAGACGTCAAGCTCGATCTCGCCCGCGTCTGGCGGATTTCGCCGCTCGGCTGCTTCGGCTGCATCTGCGTCGGCGTCACCAACAGCGCGTTCCGCACGCTGTCGCCGGTCTATGCCGAGCAGATCGGCATGTCGGTGGCCGATGTCGTCACCTTCGTCAGCGTCGGCATCTTCGGCGGCGCCCTCATCCAGTATCCGCTGGGCTACCTCTCCGACCGCTGGGATCGGCGCGCGGTGCTTTTGGCCACGACATGCGGCGCCATGTTCGCCGCGCTGGCGCTGGTCTTCGTCGCCGGCGCCGATCCGACCCTCAATTTGATCATCGTCTTCATCTTCGGCAGCTTCGCCATGCCGCTCTATTCGCTATCGGCGGCGCATTCCAACGACCGCGCCGACAAGGGCGAGTTCGTGCTGATCAACGCCGCCTTGATGCTGTTCTATTCCTTCGGCGCCATTGGTGGCCCCTTCGCGGCGTCCGCAGTGATGCAACATTTCGGACCGGGCGCCCTGTTTGTCTTCAGCGCAGTCGTCTACGCCACCCTCATCGCCGTCATTCTCTACCGCATGCAGGTGCGCGGCAGCGTGCCGGCGGGCAAGCGCAGCCGCTTCACGGCGCTGCTGCGCACATCAACCGTCTTCGCGCGGCTGGCGCGCAGAAATGGCGATTCCGACGGATCGGCTGATACTTGACCGAAGGGCGGCTTGACGAAAGCGCCCATGGCTGAAATTGAAAGAGAACCTTACCCGTTACTAAAAAGCGATTTGATGCACGTCATCACCACCCAAAATGAGCTCGAGTCCGTTCTCGCCGCTTTTGAAAAGTCGGATTTCGTCACCGTCGACACCGAATTCATCCGCGAAACGACATTCTGGCCGATTCTGTGCCTGATCCAGATGGCGGCGCCCGGCGTCACCGCGCTGATCGACCCGCTGGCGCCCGACATCAACCTCGCCCCGTTCTTCCGGCTGATGGCCAATGAGGCGGTGGTCAAGGTTTTCCATGCCGCGCGCCAGGACATTGAAATCATCGTCCATCTCGGCGATCTGGTGCCGCATCCGGTGTTCGACACCCAGGTCGCGGCCATGGTCTGCGGCTTCGGCGACAGCGTCTCCTACGATCAGCTGGTGCAGCGCATCACCGGCGCACGGCTCGACAAGTCATCGCGTTTCACCGACTGGCGCCACCGGCCGCTGTCCGACAAGCAGCTCGATTATGCCTTGGCCGACGTCACCCATCTGATCGACGTCTACAAGCATCTCAGCGCCGAACTGGAGCGGGAAAACCGCGCCCATTGGCTGAACGAGGAAATGGAGGTGCTGACTTCGCGCGAAACCTACGATCCGCACCCCGAAGACGCCTGGAAGCGGCTGAAGATGCGGCTGCGCAAGCCCCAGGAGCTGGCGATCGTGCAGACGGTGGCGGCATGGCGCGAACGCGAGGCGCGCGAGCGTGACGTGCCGCGCGGCCGGGTGCTCAAGGACGACGCCATATACGAGGTCGCCCAGCAGGCGCCGCGCGATGCGGCAGCCCTTGGCAAGCTGCGCACGACGCCGAAAGGCTGGGAGCGTTCGTCGACGGCTACCGCATTGCTTGGCGCGGTCAACACGGCGCTCGCTTTGCCCCGCGAAGAGATGCCGAAGCTGCCCAAGAGCTTTCAGCCGCCCGAGGGCTCCAATGCCGCCTCCGAGCTGCTGAAAGTTCTGTTGCGGATCGTCGCCGAGAAGGAAGGCGTCGCCTCGAAAGTGCTGGCGTCTAGCGACGACATCGACCGCATCGCCGCCGAAGGCGAAGCCGCAGACGTGCCGGCGCTGCAGGGATGGCGGCGTACGGTGTTCGGCGAAGCCGCGCTGAAGCTGGTGCGCGGCGAAATCGGCATCAAGTTCGACAAGCGCAAGATCGCGGTGTTCGATTTGTAGACCCCCACCCCGCTCCGCTGCGCGGAGCGACCCTCCCCACAAGGGGGAGGGTAAACGACTGCCCTACACCGCTCCGAGCAGGTGTAGCGCGAACCAGATCCATGCCAACAAGAGAATGATCGCGCCGACGTAGAAGGCGCGGCTGCGAAACCGCAGATTGTTGCTGGTGAGGTGGACCCAGGCGTGGCCATAGCGGGAAATCACGAAAATCCACATCAACGCCAGGGTCAGATAATTGACGCCATTGGTCGCGTGCAGCGCCAGGCACAGCACATAGAACAGCACCGGCAGTTCGAACTGGTTGATGAGATTGTTGGCAACCGTGACGCTCGACCCGGGCTCGGTCGTGCGCACCTTGTATTGACCGACCTTGGCCTCGCCCGATTTGACCGCGCCGTAGCGGCGCCGGCCCATCACGACATAGACGATATAGACGAGCAACACCTGCGCCAGCATCGGCCAGAAAATCGCGGTCTGGCTCATGGCGTTGCCCCTGCTCTGTCGTTCATGCCTGTGGACGCCGCTGGGCGGCAAGGATCAAAAACGCGATGACGATGACGGGGATCGCCAGCAGCGCGAATTTGGTGACGATCAGCGACGAGGCGAAAGACAGAGAATCCGGGTTGGCCGACAGCGCATCGGACAGAAGCCGCGCCACCGCAATGTTCTGGGCGTAGTCGGCGCACGTGTAGGGCAGCACGATGACCAGCGCGAACAGTGCCTGAAGCTGCACCGGCATGGCACGAAAACTCTTCAGCCGCCGCCCGGTTGCCAGGATCAGGCTGACCATGGTCAGCGACAGCAGCGCCGGGAAGAGAAGGTCGAAAGTCAAATAGTGCCAGACCAGGATGATCTCGCTGCCGCGCCGGCCGAGTGCCGTCAGCCAGGCCATGCCCTCGTCGGGCGTGAACCCGCCAAGGCGCACGTCGAGCGACGGCAGGCCACCGCTCAGCCGGCGGAAATAGAAGAATTCCAGCAGCGTCATGATGATGAAAACCGCCGCGGCGGCAAAGCACAGCGCGCCGGCATGGCGCGCCAGCCGCAGCACGATCGTCGCCTGGTGGCGCCAGAGCATGTACCGCTCTGGCTGCCGGTCAGGCTCCGCCAGGATAGTTCGGGCTTTCGCGGGTAATCGTGACGTCATGGGCGTGGCTTTCACGAAGTCCGGCGTTGGATATGCGCACAAAGGTGGCGCGTTCGCGAAAATCGGCAAGGTCGCGGCCACCGACATAACCCATAGCGGCTTTTAGCCCGCCCGCAAGCTGGTGCAGCACGCCAGACACAGGTCCCTTGTAGGGCACCTGCCCTTCAATGCCTTCCGGGACCAGTTTCAGCGTGTCGCGAACCTCGGCCTGGAAGTAGCGATCGGCCGAGCCGCGCGCCATGGCGCCGACAGAGCCCATGCCGCGATAGGCCTTGAAGGAGCGGCCCTGATGCAGATAGACCTCGCCCGGGCTTTCGTCGGTGCCGGCCAGCAGCGAACCGATCATGGCCGCACTGGCGCCGGCGGCAAGCGCCTTGGCCAGGTCACCCGAATATTTGATGCCGCCGTCGGCGACGACCGACACGCCTGATCTATGCGCCGTCTCGACCGCCGACATGATCGCCGAAAGCTGCGGCACGCCGACGCCGGCGACGATGCGCGTGGTGCAGATCGAGCCCGGGCCGATGCCGACCTTGACGGCATCGGCGCCGGCGTCGATCAGCGCCTGCGTGCCTTCGGCGGTGGCGACGTTGCCGGCCAGGATGCGGACGGAATTGGAAAGCTTCTTGGCCCGCGTCACCGCATCGAGCACGCGCTGCGAATGGCCATGCGCGGTGTCGATGACCAGGAGGTCGACACCGGCATCGATCAACCGCTCGGCGCGCTCGAAGCCGTCATCGCCGACGCTGGTGGCTGCCGCCGCCCGCAGGCGCCCCTGCGCATCCTTGGTGGCGTGCGGGTTGAGCTGCGACTTCTCGATGTCCTTGACGGTGATCAGGCCGACGCAATTGCCGGACTTGTCCACGACGACGAGCTTTTCGATGCGGTGCTGATGCAGCAGCCGCTTGGCCTCGTCCTGGTCGACATTCTCCTTGACCGTGATCAGGTTCTCACGGGTCATCAATTCGTAGACTTTCTGCCCCGGATCGGAGGCGAAGCGCACGTCGCGGTTGGTCAGGATGCCGACGAGGCGGCCGATCTTCTGGCCGCCGGTCCCGCCATTCTCGACCACCGGAATGCCCGAGATGGAATAGGTGCGCATCAGCGCCAGCGCGTCGGCCAGGGTGGCGTCGGGGCCGATGGTGACCGGATTGATGACCATGCCCGATTCGAACTTCTTGACCTGACGCACCTGCTCGGCCTGTTCGGCCGGCGAGAAATTGCGGTGGATGACGCCGATGCCGCCGGCCTGCGCCATGGCGATGGCGAGCCTCGCCTCGGTGACGGTGTCCATGGCGGCCGACAGGATCGGCACGTTGAGGTCGATGTCGGTGGCGATGCGGGTGCGGATGTCGGTCTCACCGGGCATGACCTCGGAATGACCGGGCTGCAACAGCACGTCGTCAAAGGTCAGCGCCAGCGCGCCGGTGGACGTTTCGATGATTTTTGCCATGGCCAGTCCTCGGATACGAAAAGCGCCGGGAGAATACAAAAAAGCGCTGGACCGAAATGGACAGCGCCGACTCGTTTCTTCCCTTTCAGGATTGGCGCTGGCTGGTAACACGTCGCGGCGTGGTTGAAAAGCCGGTCGTGGCCTATTCGGCGGACTTGCCCAACAGGGCATCGAGCAAGACATGGCGCGGTGACGCGAAAGGATTGACGACCGTTACGCCGCCCCAGGTGAAGCCGTCCTGCAGATCTTCCGACAGCAGCAGCCGGCAACCGGTTTGCGAGGCAACAGACAGGATGGTCGCATCCCAGATGCCGAAATGGTGATCGGTCGCAAGATCAGCCGCGACCGTCATCACCTCCGGTGTCGTGCCGACAACCGGAAACGCGTCGCGCCAGCTCAACAGGGCGTCGCGCGCTTGTGCACGTGATCGTCCGGCCTTGCGTGTGAGAACGGTGAACAATTCGCCGAGCACTTGGACTGGAATGACGGCTGCCTCTTGCGCAATGTCGTGCAGCAGGCCGAAAACGATGTCGCGCTTCTCGGCTCCGTTGATCCCCTCGGCATAAACAAGGATGTTGGTATCGAGCGCGACCTTCACCGCTCGTCCTCGTAAAGCTCGTCGCGGCTCCAGCGCCCGGCTTCTACAACAGGCTGGCGTTCGAGGCGCGACAGCAGCGCTGTGCGCGAACGAGACGCCGCAGGGTCGGGCTGCCCTGCAGGCACGATCCGCGCCACGGGACGCCCATGGCTGGTCACGACATAGCTCTGTCCTTCGCGGACACCGCGCAGGAGGAGCGAGAATTTGCGGTTGGCGTCGGCTGCGGAAACGGCTTCTTCCATGGCATTGTCCATATAGTAGTTATATTCACTACAGCATAGTGAACCCGGTCAATTTTCGCAAGTTCATTCAATGTGGCGAAACGCAGCGACGCCTCTTGTCCGCCCACGGTCGCACAAAAGTGACAGCAAATTAATGCGACATCGCGCCTGAGGCGTGATAACCGCCCGTTTGTATCGGCTTGCCCGCCTTTTCATTGTTTGGATTGGCCGGCAGGCACATTTAGACCAGTTCGGACGCGTTCGTTGAACCGCATCATTCCGCTCATTCTGGCGGTCGCCTTGTTCATGGAAAACATGGATTCGACCGTCATCGCGACATCGCTGCCGGCGATTGCCGTCGACATCCACACCAGCCCGATCGCGCTCAAGCTGGCGCTGACCGCCTATCTGGTGGCGTTGGCGATCTTCATTCCGATCAGCGGCTGGATGGCCGACCGGTTCGGCGCCAAGACCATTTTTCGCGCCGCGATCGGCGTGTTCATCGTCGGCTCGGTCTGCTGCGCCGTCTCCAACTCGCTGCCGGCCTTCGTCGTCTCGCGCTTCCTGCAAGGCATAGGCGGCGCCATGATGACGCCGGTCGGCCGCCTGGTGCTGGTGCGCGCGACGCCGAAGAGCGAGCTGGTTGCCGCCATGTCATGGCTGACGGTGCCGGCGCTGGTCGGCCCGCTTGTGGGACCACCGATCGGCGGCTTCATCACCACCTATTTCACCTGGCACTGGATTTTTCTGATCAACGTGCCGATCGGCCTGATCGGCATCTGGCTGGCGACGCGCTTCCTGCCGCAAACCGACTCGATGGAGACGCCGCCGCTCGATTTCGTCGGTTTCGTGCTGAGCGGGCTGGCGGCCTCCGGCGTCGTCTTCGGCCTGTCGGTGGTCAGCCTGCCCTATCTGCCGCCGGCGACCGGCCTCATCACCGTGGCGGTCGGGCTGATTTCCGGCGTGCTCTATCTGCTGCATGCGCGGCGCGCCAAGAATCCCCTGCTGGCGCTGGAACTGTTCCGCAACCAGGTGTTCCGCTCCTCGGTGCTCGGCGGCTCGCTGTTTCGCATCGGCATCGGCGCGGTGCCGTTCCTGTTGCCCCTGATGTTCCAGATCGGCTTCGGGCTGACGCCGTTCCAGTCGGGCATGATCACCTTCGTCTCGGCCATCGGCGCCATTGGCATGAAGTTCGTCACCGCGCTGATCTTCCGGCTCGCCGGCTTCCGCCGGGTGCTGATCTGGGGCTCGCTGATCGCCGCCGCATCGATCGCCATCTACGGCCTGTTCACGCCGGAGACGCCTTACGCGCTGATGCTGGCCATATTGCTGGTCGGCGGGTTTATCCGCTCGATGTTCTTCACCGGCGTCAATGCGCTCTCCTATGCTGAGGTGTCGGCCGAGGACACCAGCAAGGCAACGCCGATCACGGCGGTGTTCCAGCAGCTGTCGATCGCACTCGGCGTGGCGCTGGCCGGCGGCATCCTGGAAGTCTCGACCTCGATCCATGGCGGACCGCTGGCGCTCGGCGATTTCCACATCGCCTTCTTCATCGTGGCGGCAGTGTCAGCAGCGGCGTCGGTATCGTTCATGCGGCTGGCGCCGGATGCCGGCAACGCCGTGTCGGGTCATGGCCGGATGACGACGCCGAAGACACTGGAGCCGGTGAGCATGGCTGGGAAGTAAGGGGCGAGCGCCCCTCATCGCTTCGTTCATCCTAGGGCGAAGCGACTCAAAGCGTCGCGCAGACCCTGGGATCCATGATCGAAGGATGCAGCGGCACAGAATTCTGCAGCGTTTTCAACGCGTTAACGTCACGGCATGGATCCTAGGGTCTGCGCTGCGTCGCTTCGCTCCTTGCTTCGCCCTAGGATGACGATGCCACTGGTGGCTCTCTGCCCTTAAAATCCTTCGCCAGCAAATACAGTTCCACCGACTCATCGCGCGACGCCGGCGGCTTGACGTGGTGCACCGAGCGGAAGTTCTTCTTGAGCATCGACAGCAGCTCGTTTTCGGCGCCACCCTGGAAGGTCTTGGCGAGGAAATGCCCGCCCGGCTTCAGCACCGACAGCGCGAAATCGGCGGCCACCTCGCACAAATGCATGGTGCGGATGTGGTCGGTTCGCTTATGACCCGTCGTCGGCGCGGCCATGTCCGACAACACGACATCGGGGTCGCCGCCCAGCGCCTCGGCGAGCTTTTGCGGCGCTTCCGGGTCGAGGAAATCCATCAGCAGCACCGGCGCACCCGGCACCGCATCCATTTCGAGATAGTCGATGCCGATGACATGTGGATTATCAGCCGTCGATTTCGTCCTCGCGGCCGCCACCTGGCACCAGCCGCCGGGGGCCGCACCGAGATCGATGACCTTCATGCCGGGTTTCAGCAGATGATGCTTGTCATCGATCTCGATCAGCTTGTAGGCCGCGCGCGAGCGATAGCCGTCGGCCTTGGAGCGCTGGACATAGGGATCATTGATGTGGCGCTGCAGCCAGCGGCGCGACGATTCCTTCAGGCCGCTCTTCTTCTTGATCCGCGTCTTGAGGACACGAATGCTGGCGGAGCCCGGCTTTTCCGGCTTCTTGGTCACTGTCGGCCTCGCCCACTGTTGCGCCAGACGCCGTCATCGGCCATCAGCTCGCTCAAAATGCCTTCGCGTAAGCCCCGGTCGGCGACGCGCAGCCGCTCCGACGGCCACACCGCACGGATGGCTTCCAGGATAGCACAGCCGGCCAGCACCAGGTCGGCACGGTCGGCGCCGATGCACGGGTTGGCGCAGCGCTGCTGGAAATCCCAGCCGACCAGTTTTTCGACCATGCGGTCGACGCTGTCGCGGTCCATCCACAGCCCATCGACGCGGCGGCGGTCGTAGCGTTCGAGATCGAGATGGACGCCGGCCAGCGTCGTCACCGTGCCGGATGTGCCCAGCAGATGGAATTTCGGACTGGCCAGCACATGGCTCAGCCGGTCGCGGCCATCGAAGGACTTTAGCCGCACCGCGACATCATCGACCATGGCGGCAAAGATCTCGCGCGTCACCGTGCGGCCGCCAAAGCGCTCGGCCAGCGAGACAACGCCGACCGGCAGCGACGTCCACGACACGATATGGTTGGCCAGCCGCGGCGAGCGCTGGCCGGTGAGGTCGATCAGCGCGATTTCGGACGAGCCACCGCCAATGTCGAACAGCACCACGCCTTGCGTGTCGCGCTCGACCAGCGAGCCGCAGCCGGATACAGCAAGCCGCGCCTCGGTCTGGCGATCGATGATTTCCAACTTCAACCCCGCCTCTCGTTCGACGCGCTGCAGGAATTCGACGCCATTATCGGCGGTGCGGCAAGCCTCGGTGGCGATCAGCCGGGCTTTCCTGATCTTGCGGTTGCGCAATTTGTCGCCGCAGATTTTCAGCGCCTCGACGGCGCGGTCCATCGCCGCCTGGCTAAGGTGCCCATTGGCGGTCAGCCCCTCGCCCAGCCTGACGATGCGCGAGAAGGCGTCGATGACGCGGAACTGGCCATGGCGTTGCGGCACCGCGACCAGCAGCCGGCAATTGTTGGTGCCGAGATCGAGCGCGGCAAACACCGGCAGTTCCTGCATCGGCGGCCGATGCATGGGCTGTTCCGGTCGGGGTTGTGGGGCCGAGGGCAAAGGCACGGGCGCTGGAGCGGCCGGGCCGACGGAGGCCGGCGCACCGACCGCCGCGGCCGTTGCGAGAGGGCTGTCGTCGCGCGCAAAAACCTTGCGCCCACGCCGGCGCTTGCGCCGCTTTCTCGCCTTGCCGCGCTGATGCTGGGCGTCGCCGGCCTGTCCGTTGCCGGACTGGGGCCCCGCCTGGCGGGGCCGCCCGGCGGATGGGCTTGGCCCGCCTGATGGCGGCGAAGCCCTGGACACACCCACTTCCGGCGCGCCAGCGCCGGTGTCGTGGTCTTCCACTTCAGTTCCTTCCGGCGCCGCGCGAACCGGAAAACCGGACGCAGCAGGCGCTTCAATCTTTTAAGTTGCCGCCAGAGTAGCAGCGCCGGACCGGATCACCAAGAGCAAGGACTCAAATTTTGCCGGCTGCGTCCTGCCAGATCCCCGCTGCTTTGCAGCGTCCCGGCGTTCGCTAGCCTTTCATCTTGCCACTGGCACGACGAATTCGCCGTTGGCGAACCGGCTGCTCACCCTTGCCGGTTGAATAGCCGGCTTCAATGAGGCATTTCTGAAATGAGGGGGAATTGGTGAATCGCGGACGTTTTAACGCCCGCCTGGGCGATGGGCAGCAACACATGACGACAACTCCATGAATTGGGGGGCCACGAATTGGAAGCGCTATCTGTGGCCGGTCATCGGTGTCGCGGCGGTCATCGGGTCGCTGTTGTTGCTGTGGCATGAACTGCGCGGCATCTCGATCGACGATGTCTGGGACGGCATATCCGCCATCCCGACGCGCGGCTGGATGCTTGCGGCACTGAGCTCGGTGGTCGCCTATGCCTCGCTCGCCGGCTATGACCACATCGCGCTCTTGCATATCGGCAGACGAGTGTCGTGGCTGTTCGTCACCTTCTGCTCCTTCACCACCTACGCGCTGTCGCACAATATCGGCGGCTCGGTGTTTTCGGGCGCCGTGATCCGCTACCGCGCCTACGGCACCAGGGGGCTGACCGGCCAGGATGTCGGCATTCTGGTGGCGATCTGCTGGATCACCTTCGTGCTCTCCAGCATTCTGGTCGGCGGCCTGGTGCTGGTTTTCGAGCCTGCAATCATCGACCGCTTTTCCGGCGCCCCGCACCACGGCCTGGCGATCGCCGCCGGCATCGCTTTGCTGATCCTGGTCGGCGCCTACATCTTCGGCAGTTGGCTGCATCTGAAGCCGCTGAAAATCGCCGGCTTCCAGCTGCACTATCCGGCGCTGCCGATCGTGGCGCGGCAATTGCTGATCGGCCCGATCGAGCTTCTGGCAGCAGCGGCGATCATCTTCTTTGCCCTGCCCGTTGCCGGCAATCCCGGCTATTTCGCTATCCTCGGCGTGTTCCTGGTGTCGTTCTCGGTAGCGCAGATCTCGCACGCGCCGGGCGGGCTCGGCGTGTTCGAGGTCGTGTTCCTCGCCGGCCTGTCTGATATGGACCCGGTCGGCGTGCTGGCGGCACTTCTGGTGTTCCGGCTGTTCTACCTGATCATCCCGTTGCTGATCGCGCTCGGCGTGGTGCTGTTCTTCGAACATTCGCAATACAGCCGGACGGAGAGCTGAGGATCATTGGGTGCGGCGCGCCACCCGGGCGTAATTGCCCCTATGAAACGCTGTGATTGAAACGCAGCTTAGGCTTGACTATTTTCCGGCGCCGGCTACAAGGCACGCGCGGCTGCTTCGGCGGCCCACCAGCGCGACAGCGCCTGCTGGGGAATAGGTTAACGGTAGACCCACGGACTCTGACTCCGTTAGTCCTGGTTCGAATCCAGGTTCCCCAGCCAACATTTTTCCAAATGAATTCAGAAACTTAGATCACTCACACTTTCCGTTTCTCGCAATCTCGTGCCGCGACATGTTGCGACACGTTCGCCTCGATTCTCAACGGTTCTCATCCGTTCGCGGCTACTCGACGCGACATGGACGCGACATGAAAGGGCATCCTCATGGCATGGTCTGACCTTCTTTTATTCTCCCCTGTGATCCTTGGCCTTGGCGGCATGGCGCTGGCCAAGCTTCCCGATCTCCTAGACGTGATCCAGGGGACGCCAGGCCAAGCCGATTTTGAGCGCTTCATGGTGGACGCCGGCCGGCGCGGCCTTGGCTATGTCGAGGCAACGCGCGAGCTCGATATCCGCACCATCTTCGCCCGGCTTCGTCGCGAGGCCAGCGACGCCGTCGCCGCCGATCTCTTGAACTGGAAGCTGATCCTGGATGCCTCCGTCGAGAAATGCCTTGCCGACAACCCGCAACATGATCGCGAGCTTAAGGCGATGATGCAGGGACTGTCCTACGGGCATATCTTGTACCCAGCGGAGGCGGCCATGGTCGATGATCTCTACAGCGGCTTCCGGCGGCGCCGTGGCGGCTTCACCATCGACCAGCAAGCGGCACTCAACGTAGGCAACTGACTTCGTACCCTAGTCGATTGCACAGCGATGCACTGATGCCGCATCGGGCATCGCCGACCAAGATGGGCATTGTTGAACTCTAACGACTTGACGCTATCCCCCTGGGGGGGATACAGCCCACCGCAATGTCCGAAGAAATTCATTTTTCCCATCCCGTTATCGTTAAACGCTTGAGGCGAGCCCAGGGCCACCTAGCAGCAGTGCTCGCTATGTTCGACGCTCATCGTCCTTGCGTTGACTTGGCGCAGCAGCTCCATGCTGTCGAGAGTGCCATCAGTAGTGCTAAACGCGAGCTGATCCACGACCACATCGAGCATTGCATCACGGACACCGCCGAGGCGGGCGGCAGCTCCCTGTCCGAACTCAAGCAACTGGCGAAATACCTATGAGCAGTCTGTCCGCGCGTATCCTCGACTGGTTTGGCTTTGGGTCCCACGATCACACCGCGCATGGTCACGATCATGGCAGCGGTCCGCACGGGCATACCCATGGGGTGATCGACGCCACCATCGCGACCACGGATCGGGGCATCTGGGCAATCAAGTGGTCGTTCGTCATTCTCGCGATAACGGCAGCGTTGCAGATGATCGTCCTTGTCCTCTCCGGCAGCGTGGCGTTATTGGCCGACACCATCCACAACATCGGGGACGCCACCACGGCTATTCCCCTTTGGATTGCCTTCATGCTGGCCCGCCGCAAGCCCTCGCGCACGTTCACTTATGGTCTCGGCAGGGTGGAGGATTTGGCCGGTATCATCATCGTCCTCATCATCCTCTTCAGCGCCCTAGTGGCCGGCTATCAGGCCATTGACCGGTTGATTAATCCGCAGGCCGTGACGCATCTCGGATGGCTGGCGATAGCCGGCATTGTAGGGTTCCTTGGCAACGAGGCGGTGGCGGTATTCCGCATCCGTGTGGGCCGAGAGATCAGCAGCGCGGCATTGATAGCAGACGGCTACCATGCGCGGACTGACGGGCTCACCAGCTTGGCCGTGGTCGCGGGGGCTCTTGGCGTTTGGCTAGGCTTTCCCCTGGCTGATCCGATCATTGGGCTGCTCATCACGATTGCCATTTTCGGGATCGTCTGGCAGTCAGCGCGGTCGGTGCTGACTCGGATGCTGGATGGGGTGGAGCCCAGTGTGATGGACGAAATTCACCACTCCGCAGCCCATGTGCCCGGTGCGCGTATAGTCGATGCGCAAGCACGGTGGATCGGCCACAAGCTCCATGCGGACATTGCCATTGCGGTGGACGACGGCCTGTCGGTTTCCGAGGCCAACAAAATCTCGGCAGCGCTAGAGGATGAATTGTTCCAGCATTTGCCTGCCCTGGCAGGGGCCAAAATCCGGCTATCATCCCAGCATGACGATCATGATCATCCTCACCCCCACGAGCATTCTCATGGCGAGCACGATGGCCACAGCCACTAAAGGCCGGCAGCCAGTCTCCCCATGTTCCAGGCGCTCGTAGAGTTCCAACGCACAATCTACCTCGCGCTTGCCGACCAAATTAAAATGCTATCGGCAGGAGGTGATTGGCTGGCGTTCCTCGCATTCGTCCCGATGGGCGTACTCTTCGGTGCCGCTCATGCCCTGACACCGGGGCACAGCAAGGCCGTCCTGGCGACCTATCTCGCGGGGTCCGATGCGAAGGTCTCGCGGGGGCTTCTTGTCTCGCTCACACTAGCCTTCACCCATGTGACGATTGCGGTCCTCATTGCGGTCCTCTCGCTCCCCCTTGTTTCAATAGCTTTGGGAAGCGTTGGCCGCGCTCCGCTTTTGGAGGATGTCAGTCGCGGGCTGCTTGGACTGATTGGCGTCTGGATGGTCTGGCGGGCGTTGAGGCAAGGGCATCACCATAGCCATGAGGGTGAGGCCGTTGGCGTGATGGCTGGCTTGATCCCATGCCCCCTGACACTGTTTGTGATGACCTTCGCGATTTCCAAGGGAGTACCAGGCGCCGGAATCCTTTTCGCGGCCACCATGATGATAGGCATCGCTTTGACCCTGTCGTCTGTTGCGGTACTCTCGATAGTGTTTCGGGAGCGCCTTATGAGTTTTTTCGAAGGGCGGCCACGTATGTTTGAAATCATTTCTCGCTTAATCGAGGGCGCCGCCGGATTTGCTCTGGCGGCTGTCGCCGGTTGGCAGATCATGTGGACCTAACGGCGGGCGGCGCGAGCCCGCGCCGCCCGTCTGAAAACACACCAGCCCGGCCTAGTGGCAGTGATACTCGCCAGTTTTGTGGTTTGTATGGCACCCGTTGGCATCCGTGCCGCCGCCGTGTGCATAAGCACCCATCGCAAGAGCCAACATAGTCAAAGCCGCCATGGCGGCAATAATTGTTGATTTCATAATCCCCCTCCAAAAGTAATTTTAACGGCGAAGCACTATCACAGGATCCATCCAACTGTCAGCTTGCAAATAAACATGGTCAAGATGGTCGGCGCCCCACAATGGGAAGCAACAGTGGCGGTCAGCAAGGTGCCGGTTCTCAACGGCGACCTATTTCAGCTGCGCAATCCGATTGCTCTTCATCTGGAGTTCGAACATAGCGCCGCCTTTTACGATTTCCGCCTGCTTTTCGATGGTCGTCCAGAGGGCCAGAAGCCGCTCCATCTGCTTCGTCACCGGGGCCTTGTAGAGGCCCTTCGAGAGGAAGAATCCCACAAGCCGGGAATTTCGGAAGGCATGGTATTCGAGAGCGTTTCTGGTGATGCGCCGGTCACCCGAGATCACTATCCAGCGGCCCTCAGTACTGCTTGACTGGATCCAGTCGATGTCCTTTACGCCGGGGCCGTACTTTTCCCTCACATGAATTACGTCATGCAGGCCTACGAACAATGCATTCAGGGATTTGGCCAGCGCCGGTGAAAGGTTCTCATCAATGAGAACTTTCACGCCGCTTTCAGGTCATGTTGGAAGTTCACCGCGTCGCGGACGACCGCAGCCGAAACCTCGTAAAGCCGAGCAACGCGTTCAACCGAACCTTCGGCCTCTGCCGCATCGGCCAGCGCCACGGTGGGCACTCCCGATTTCGCTGCGATCGGCTGGCCGAAAGATCGTTCCGGGTCAATGACAATTGATGGCCGGCCGCGATAGGGCCGCCATCGCGCAACAGCATCATTCTCGATATCGAGATCCTTGAACGTCTGGTCGATCACCTGCCGGAACACGTATTGTTTTTTCCGTAGATCAAGAACTTCAGACTTGCCGGTCCGTTCGATGCTTTCCAGGAAAATGGTTCGGCCATCGGTCTGGAAGCGCCGGGTGGAGAAAGGCCGGTCATCGCCTACGCATTCTCTGGCGTATTCAATGCAATTGCGAATTGCGAGAAGACCGACGCCGGCCTGGGTAAAGGCCTTTACAAATCGAAGTTCAATCAGATCCCGGAATCCGATTTCGAGATGTTCGTCGTCACCGTTCGGAACCTGAGATTGCCACAGGGGTTCGATATCGTGGACAACATCATTCCGCCGATAAGTGTACCCCTTAAGCCAGCGATTTACATTCCGGGCTGAGGTCTTGATGAGCAAGGCCGCTTCCTGGGCGGAGTAAGACCCCACACCAAAAAGAATCGTTCCCTCAACGCCCGCTTGCCTCACGTTCATGCCTGTAGCGTATCCTGATTATGGTTGGCCGCAAGATGGCGGCTCCGCACAGATGCCAAAGACCGATTCCTAGGGAGTAGATAATTTCGGCGAGCGCGACCAGGCAGCAATCATTTCTGCGCCGCTGCAACCTTCTCGCTCGCTTCAATTAGCTTTCGGGCAGCGTCGCAGAAAACGCCCTCATTCTCTTCCGTTGGAAATTCCATAGTCGCAACCACGCCGGCTACCGCAAATACCTTCTTGCCCGCTTCTGTCTTGAAGGCGGCATCGCCGCCTGCCGCCCGTATCAAATTGGCTGAAGGCTTTGGAATGTCGCATCTTTCACCAGCAAATAGCGCCATCCCATAAGAAGTTAAAAGCGGGCTTTCTGTAGCAAGTATTTGAAACTCGCTTTGTGCTTTTCCGGGTTCAGCAAATAGAGCCTTGAAATAGGCAGCGTATATTTGGTCAGTTCGGGCTGGCATATCAGCGACGCCGGAACTCATGCGTGTTTGCATTTCGGCTGCGCCAACTCCAAGCGTGAGCGCACCTATCGCCATTGCCCCGAAATGCCACCACCTCATCCGCGTCCCCTCACCCCGACGAGAGAATGGATTAGCCTCTACCTGGGGCGCAACCTTTATCGAAGCCGAAATTTCAGTCTAAGGTGACGGTTAGCACAGATCGGAAAACCGCGCCGCGTCTTTGAGGCATGTAGCCCTCGCAGATTGGCAGTAAGACGCCGCCGGATCGTACCCCGCCTGTTTGCAGAGCAGGATCGTCCGTTCCAGGACGATGTGATCAAACTCATCCCTCTTAGCCTGCTTTTCCGATACCGACCGTTGGTAGACGCTTGTGGCCGATGTCCAGATGAATTCGCCGACGAAAATTGCGGCCGCGAGGCCAACGAACGCGAAAACGAGATTTTTCATACCACTCCCCTGACCTTGATCGGGGAGTTCAGAACATCTCACGCAGGAGATGCGCCGCAGCCTTTAGGCTTTCGCCCTGGACATGCGCCGCGGCCTCCCCGACCAGGTCGGAGAGAGCGGGTGACGGCTGCTCTTGCGCCGCTGCGTGAAGGGTTCTGACGCCCCTGAGCTATTGCTCTAGGCTGTTATAAGGATCGATGAGGCTTGTGCCAATGGGGCCGCAAACCGTTTGCGAGCGTGCGCGCCGCGATGGGTTCACAACCTTTTCGCTGCCGGGCGGCGAAATAGATACGGAGCCGGGCAACCCAGCGCCTAGAGCGGTGCTCAGCGCCACCACCCTTCGCCGCTCGTTGACCTATGCTGGCTCCAGCTACTCCAGACCGATTGCCCGCCGGCTCACGCTGGCGGGCTTTTTTGCGTCAGTCGGGGAACATCCTCACTCTGAGGCTGTTCGGTCAGACCCGGCTCGTTCTGCAGCGGTCTCTGCCGGTGACCAAGATGGCCCCTCACTCATCATGGTCGGCCCGCGCTCGGAGCGCGGGCCATCCCTGCACAAGCCCGGCGTCCCCAGATGTCAGCGGGCTTTTCATCGTTCTCTGTCATTGCTGTGTTGTCGGTGCGCTACCGCTTCTTTGAATGCGCGTGCTGCTGCATCGCAAGCGACACGTGAGGAGCCGTTCACGGACAAGATGATTTCGGCTGCCTTCACTGTCAACCGTGTTTTTCGGCGAACTCTGCGGCTGTGTACGCGAGCTTTGCTTTTTCGCTACTCCGCATATCTGGCTCGATATACCGCTTCCGCCTCGTGTAAGCTTTGGCGGGTCCATTGCAGGGTGTGGTGCATGCTCGCCAAAAGGCTAATGGCGTCGGTCGTTGGACTGCCTTCGTGATTCAGCAAACCAACGAGTATATCTTGCTTGGAAACGATGCTCTGGTTGTGAGCGAGTTGGCCCATCAAATAAATGAGCCGGATCTCTGCCGGTGTCGGCATGGGCCTTCTCCCTGGTCGGGCGAAAGCCTGATGATCGCTCCCAAGCGCCTCGTGCCTGTTTGTTTTTGGTTTTTCGAGGCGACCGCAACAGTGTGCGCTCGTTAGCGGGCCATGGCAACCGGCTAGGCAATTGCAGCGTCGATGGTGGGCGCGGGCCGCCTTGACCGACTCGCGGGCCAATGCCTCCTGGTTGACGACGACGATCGGTATGAATTTCTCCAATTTTCGGTCTGGCTGGAAACCATTTCTACCCGCAAGCGTTGAATTAGCACAGCTGCATTCAAGCAGTTTGTCCTAGGAGGAATTTCGATGTATTCGAAAGTGATCATTCTCGGCGCGACATTTGCTCTTATGACGGGAACGGCCTTTGCCGGTAGCTCCACCGGCACGTCAGCCCTCGACGATCCTGCGAAAATGTCTCCTTTCTTCACCGACGCCGGCATGAAGACCATGAAGTCTGAGGCCGAAGCGAAAGCCGCCTGGTCGGCTATGTCTCAGGA
Source organism: Mesorhizobium sp. L2C066B000 (assembly GCF_000502335.1). Classification (NCBI taxonomy): domain Bacteria; kingdom Pseudomonadati; phylum Pseudomonadota; class Alphaproteobacteria; order Hyphomicrobiales; family Phyllobacteriaceae; genus Mesorhizobium; species Mesorhizobium sp. L2C066B000. The sequence goes on along the minus strand of NZ_AYWZ01000013.1, from coordinate 97,517 downwards.
GGACAAGGACGCGGTGATGAAGGACTGCGCTGACGCAGACATTGCGAAGGCCCATGAAAGTTTCTGCAAAGCTGCGATGATGATGGGAAAATAGGCCCGTGAGCCCGCTGGCTCCCCGGCCGGCGGCTTTTTTTGTGCGGCCCAGGAACATCCTCGCTCTCCGGCAATACGAGCCCGCTGGCCCTGGTCGGCGGGTTTTTTGCATCTGGCGCCGAAACTATCTTCGTTTGCCTGTCACAAGGAGCCAAGCGGTTTCCGTGCTCGGTCTCCGCACTTCAGGGTCGCTGAACCCTGCGTCTCGCAAGGCAGCAATCACCTCATCCGGCCCGCGAGGTGTGAAAATATCGGCCGGCATGTTCATCCGGTCCATATGCGCCTTCGGGAGGAAGCCCAGCACGACGCGACCGCCTGGTTTGAGGACGCGAGCGAGCTCTGCGGATCCAGCTCTAAGGCTTTGCCAGAAGTACACTGTGTGGACGCTGAGAGCCTTGTCGAATGTGCTATCTGGCAAGAGCAAGTCCTCGACTAGCCCGACTCGGAACTCGGCTCGTCCGGCGCGCACTGCATCGGCGAACCGGCGGGAGGCAGCGTTCACGACATCCTGCGAGCGATCAACACCGCAAACGAATGCTGCCCCACGGAGAAGTTGCGGCAACTGCGCCGCCGAAACCGACCTCCACGGCGCGATCTTCCGGGACCAGTTGCAATTCATTGAGAGCGTAGCCGTTGAGCCGGGCATTGCCCCGGTTCATGCCGGCCCGGACCAGCCAGCCGCCGGTTCGGTCGGCCAAGACAGTTGTTTAGCTATGAACCTTGGCGCCATCCGATCCAACCCTTGTTGGCATAAGGCGCTCCTCGGCTGGACAACTCGCCCGCATCGGATCAGCCGCCTCTATTGCACCTCATTATCCGATGAGAACGCTGAGATTATCAAGTCGTGCTTGGATTGGCGCCAAATTCTCCCGATGACGCCCATCGGTTCCGCCTGTCGAAGCTGAAGACACAACGGTCGGGCCCGTGCTTTCCTTCCTGGGGTGACGCGGGCCGCCGTCGCTCAGCCTTTGCGCGAGCCGGTGATGATAGACGCGAATTTGTTGCTGCTGCGGGGCAGACCTACCAGTTGGCGGAGCTCTTCGCATAGCTCTCTCGCGTCTTGGCGCGAACACTCGCAGCGATAGCGCAGGATTGTAGCCTGTTCAGTCAAGTCCTGCTGAATGTCGTTCAATTCGGCCAGCTTCCGTTCGATAGAACTCATTTAGGTAGCATGCGCCTAGAAGTGGCCGCGCGCAAACGCTGGTTCGATAGCGATGCCCAGTTTAGGTTGTGCTGCGCTCTTAGGCGTCGAATTCCAGCGGCTGGTGCCCCGGTACCATAGAAATGCTCTTCCCAGTCAGGTCATGTGTCTTGCCGGGGATGGGCGGTCCGAGGTCGGCCATTCTGGTCATGCCCGACCGAACCCGCCGCAGCGGCAAAAGTTTCCGGAAAGGCGTGCCTGTTGTCCGATCGCCCGCTCGCATTTTTGTACCATCTATTCCCGACTTCCATTAGCATCCTCTCATGGCAACTCTGCGGTACGGCGTAAGGCGGGAAGCGGATGGGACGTGGACGGTGTTCGACGTGTTCACCGGGCTGCCGGCTATTGTAGCGGGCCACCCATCTGTCGACCTTCCCGACATGGAGTATGCCGAAGAGCTGGCNGCCGGCTATTGTAGCGGGCCACCCATCTGTCGACCTTCCCGACATGGAGTATGCCGAAGAGCTGGCGGCCATCCTGAATGCCAACGACCTGAAGCAGAGGCTATCTCACGGAAGGTTCCCCGGAGGGTTCGCCTGACTGAGGTGGCATGACAAGTTAGCCATTCGCCAGCCTGCGTACTGCCCATTCAGGATGGTTCAACCGTTTCCATCCAACAATGGTGGCTTTTCCGCTTATCCTTTTTTCTCCCGGCGGCGCCACTGTCTATTATCGGCGGCGAGGCCGCTATCACCTTCTGAGCGGGCTAGCAGCGATGGAGTGCCTTCGACGGTGAAGACAATTCCGGCGTCTTCAAACGCTTTCCGGATGGCCGCGATGTTGTGGGGACGCGATTTGCTGAATCCGTTCTCAAGATCGCTGATGGCCATTTCGCTAAGATTGGCCTTTGCTGCAAGTCGCACACGCGACCAGTTCAGTAGGGCTCGTGCTGCTCTGGATTGATTTGCTGAGAGTACGGTTCGGCTGTTCATAGACAGTCGAACATTCAAAATCGCTAAAATGTTCCTCTTGACCTTCTGCAATTTCTAACGGCGTGAGGCCGGCTTCTCGGATAACGCGGAGGGGTTTTCTAATAACCTTGCGGAACGCTTATCGTCACGCCGCAATGTCTTCTTTTTCGGCTTCGTCCGCTCAACCAGATCTGGCCTTTTCGCTATCAGGTAGTCAGCCCTGTTCGTTCGATAGTCTTCTTTGTGGATGGACATTGCTAAGATCTCCGATTGTGGAGATCAACGCGGCTGGAAGCCGACACGTTCCCAAAAATCGCTTGTTCAAGGCCGAGCCGAACGGCACGACGGATGCCAAAAAGGCGACAAGGGCGCGGTTCGTCACGCGCCCTTGTAGGTCCAACTGTGCTAGTCTACGAGTCTTGTCGACCATACCAGTCGTCGACGTCTCGCCGCACGCGATCCTTCTCAATGCCGTAGCGTTCCTGGATCGTACCTTCGAGCTGATCGCGGTTGCCGGCTATGCGGTCGAGATCATCATCAGTGAGCTTGCCCCACTGCTCCTTGACCTTACCTTTGAATTGCTTCCAATTCCCTTCGACGCGGTTCCAGTCCATGATGGCGATCTCCTTTCGTTGTCCTTTCGAATAACGGTCGTATGGCCGTCAGGTTCCGCTGCAGGTAAGCGCGCTTGCTGGTGATCTAGCAATGGAACCTAATGCCCATCGCCAGCTTGAGTGCGCCGGCCTTTTCAGTTTTGGAACACAGCGGGCCTTTCGCCGTTGGGTGCAATGGAACAGCTTCGCAGCCAGATGCAGGTATTCGCCGATCCGGGCCTGTGGGTCGCCTTGGCGGCACTGCTGATCCCTTATGGGATCGGTGTCGCACTGCTTCTGCGGGTAGCCGGTTGACGGACCTGCCAGCTCTCGCGTCAAGATGAGCGGATTCCAATAGAAGGCGCCTTAACCTGGCGGCTGGGGGTCTTCGCGTTCGGCCATCTGTTCCAAGAGCTTCCGTGACGCAGCCAGGACGCGGCGTGTCTCGTCGATGGTCGTACGTAGGGAGTTGAGTTCGCCAACCGCCCGGCGTTGGTTCCGGCGAGCGCTTTCGAGGTATGAATCGTCAGGCTTCCAACGGTCTGTCATCGGAATGTGCAGCCCGCGTCACCTCACACGTGACTTTCACCTCAAACAGCGAAATGTTGGTGCCGTCATGAACTTGGAAGGCGACTTGGCGGAATGTGCCGCCCGGCACCTGGTCTTTCACGATTTCAAACAACGCCCTTGCCGCCTCATCTTCAGCGGCGGCCGAGTTTGCAAGCTCGGTGCCTTCGGTATCCGGGTAGGGGATTCCGTTTTCGGTTAGATCGAAGAAGAAGGGGCCATGGTGCCCTAACAGCGAAGCTTTGAAAAGGTTTCCTCGATCCCGAATCACAGCGGCCAGGTGACGGCCACGGCGCACGAGGGCATTATGAAGCGGCCGGCGACGCAATGGGTCAAGCCGGGGCTGATCGGCCGCGTGAAGCACCTGCGCGGCGAGGATGACCTGCGCCACGCCTCACTGCAGGACTTCCGAGAGGATGACACAGATGGCCGTGGCTAGGAAAGATCAGGAGCGCGCCACCTACGCCTGGATGTACGCCCAAGCGAGCAAGGATGGCAAGGAGACGTGCGGTGTCAGCCTACTGGGGAGAGCATGCCGACGCGTGGCTGCAGGGCTTTGACGGTGAGCCGGTGGCCGCCTTCGGCAAGACCAAGACCATCAACGACGAGATGGAAGCCGAGGTCGACGAAGCCGCCGTCGAGCGACTCGCCGAATAGCCATTTTTGCCGTATGCCCGTATGGTCGTTTTTGATTGAAGAAAGGGTTTCGGCGGGCCTATAAAGATGGCGTTTACCATTGCCTTTTTGGGAGGATGTGATGGTTACAACGCCCATAGATATCGCTCGCGCAGCCGCTGCGACTACGACGGCCACCTTGCTGAAGTGGCAGAAGTCCATGGAGGAACGCGCCACGTTTCGCCAGAATATGGATCAATCGCGCAGGGCGATCCAAGCCTCACGCGAACTGCTGAGGCGCCTTCGTCAACGTCAGCGTGACGACAATAGCGACGCGGACGCCCTAAAGGACTAGCCGACAAGGCAGATGGTGAGACGGAGGGAACCTTGTTGCCGCACACCGGTTCTGGTTGCGGAGCAGGCTTATGGAAAAACAGCGTCAAGGAATTGAGGTGGAAGCACTCGCCGCACGATTGGCGAAAGAAACAGGTGTTTCGGTAGAGCAATCACGCCAGCTTATCGAACTGATGGGCACCGACTGGAATTCCCTACTTCGTGAGGCACGGCTTCTTAAGGACGGGCATTAGCGTTCAGCGCAACCTGCACGTCTGCAGCAGTTCCGCCTCGTCGGCAATCCCATTCTGAAAAAGGAGGATGACTCCCCAAGCCAGGGCTTCCCTTTGTTCCCTGTCGTCTCGGGCGATCCCGCGCTCGCCGCACAGTTTGTCGAGCACCCTCTGGAGCAAGTCCAGATCCTCGGGTTCGAATACCCCACGGTAACGTTCCAACGGCATCGCCAGCCCCTCAACGCGGCTCAATGCCTTACCATTTCACACAAGGATTTTGATGCGAAGGCAAGTCATGGTGATTGGGCCGACGTGCGGCCACTAATGTCGCGACGGCGATGGCCGATGAATGTGCTTGAACAGGAAAAGGCCGATCTCCTGCATTGCCGTCATATCCGGGTAAGCCGCCAAAACGGAGCCTTCACCACCGACGCTGCCGAGCATCGGGATCAACACGAAGCTGTCATCCCGAAACTTGCTTATGGTGGTGATCGTGAAATCGTAGTCGGGTAGGCCTCATCAAGCAGGGCGCTGATCTCGGCGAGGAATTCCGGCGTCTCGAAATGTGCGCCGATCGGCGGCACCACAATCATGTCTTTGCATACTTGCATGTCGCGCCCCCCCAAGCCGTCGCATCCTGAGCGCCGCGCGGCCAAGGTCAAATCACGTCTTCTCCCTGCCGATGAGCCGGCGTCAGCAAAGTTATCCACAGGTCGACAAGATCGTTCGAATTGTCGCGGTTCGGTTAAGACCTCGATCATGAGGCGTGGCGCATCGTGTTGTCGGGTCTACATTTTGCCCTCCTGACCCAACCCCATAGCTCCAGCCCGTGGCCAATTAAGGCGACGGGCTTTTTTACGTCGGCATCTGGCCCAGCTAACTAAAATTGTATGGAACCGCAGCGACAACCACACATTTCTACCTCAAGCGGTCGATTCTTTGGATGTAGCCGTGACTACGAAAACCCGCTGTTGCGCGCTCACGGCGGGTTTTCTTGGCGTCAGAGCTACCCAGCCCTCATCTGGCACAGAAACGGCACAGAACCTTCGAGTGGTTGCCGCCCTGTTACGCGAAAAAGTCGACGAGATCGGCCTTGGACGGACTGATCTCTTTGACCTCTGATCATTCCATATCCGGCACGTCACCGCTGACGAATAGCGTGGTGGGCGGCCCGTGATCACCAAGCGCCGGGTCTGCATCACGGCTCCAGGCTATGACGCCGGCATGCTAGATGATAGGCCCTTGGCAGTGCAAATCGCGCGTCTTCGCTCTGCTGGTCGGTTGGACCATAGGCTGTGAACAATCGCCATCCTGGCCTCGATCAAAGGCAACAACCACAATCAACTTCGCGCTTTACGATTGCGAATACAAAATGGGCTGGCGTTGAGGTGGGAAATTTCCTGGGCGGCAAATCAGGTCCGATCCCTAGGGTGCGGATATATACTCATTGACTACTCAGTACACCTTTTTCACCGGCCCCAGCGCTCTGAATCGAGCAGGACACCTCGTACCTAGAATGTGTGTTCATCGAAGCTCATAGCGTGGCCGTGTGGAGTAAGATAACTTTGGCGGCGGTGAGCTATGAGGCCTTGCTCACCATTGGCGAGGCCTTTAACCGGTCAGCGAGCTTCACGGCAAGGCGAGATGTCGAGTCGGTCTGCCTAATCAGGGCAAGCAAATCGATGCTGAAAGTCGCACCACTCTTTTTCATATCTCGGAGTTCGGCATCCAGCATCGACTGCAGCGCTGCCAGCCGCGCTTTCGCCCGTGTCAGATCTATCAAACCGTCGATTTGGGCCTGTGAAACGCCTGCCCCGTTGCCGAAATACGCCCGGAACCCTTCTTGGAACGCTTTCTTTTCTGCCCTCGAAAGGGCCTTGGGGAAAGGCAAAGCCCTCATATTTTCCACATTTTTGATCATAGCAGACATTGGCTCCAAGACTGAGAACTCGTGTCAGGGCAGCAATCCGTAAAGCAATTGCAGAAATCGGGCCGATGCATCGAGCAAATGTTCGAACGCTGCCAGAATAATTGCGCGCGTGGGCGGGCGTGCGCTCTACGTTCGTCTTCGGCTTCTGACATTTTATAGCCCCCGGCGCCGCCACGCTGGCGTCACAGCGCGGCGGCCAGTGAGCCTGAGAGGAAGGGGAAACGCCCAGGCCAACGACAGGTTCTCAATGGACTGGGTAACGCTTCTTGATCCCTTCAATCGAACGCTGGAACCAGGTCTCCATCTGCCGCCGATAGGTGGCGAGACGTACGCTGATTTCGCGTTCGTTGATGTCCTGCTTCTTGAGGGTGGCTTCGTAGTCGACAAGAACTTTATCGCGAACCTTGCCAAGCGCCTCAGTGGCGACTGCAATTGCCTGCGACGGGGTCATAGCTTCACCTTGGCGGTGCGCGTCTTGGCGCCCCCTGGCTTTGGGCCCCTTTGCGAACCCGCTGCGATTTCAAGCAGCGTAAGCCGATTTGAAAGCGACTTGGTCTCCTTGGCGACCAAAGCTGCGACTACGTCTGCGATGTCGGCGAGAAGCCCGTCCTCGGCCAAGACCGAAGCCACATTGTTATCGGCCTTTGCAAAGACCTTTGCCAAGGCGATGATGGTATCGAGTTGATCGCTATTGCCGGAAGTGAGCTTGGTAAGTGCGCGCATCTATCGAGACCTCCGATGAGTGGAAGTCGCACTATACCTCAACCAGTTTCCGCAACTTGGAACGCGTGACCTTGGTCAGGTCTACGAGAGCACGACTCAAGGCTTGCTCTATTTTCGAGCGATCGTGTGAGTCCCATTCTGCCAAGTATCCGGCCTCTACCAGGCTGTCTGTGAGCTCCGTGAGATCGACCTCCACATCGAGGACCGCGAGCCCTTTCGATTTCCGCTTGAGATACCTGTTCTTTCTTTCGATGCACGTCATGTCATTCGTTCCCGGTTTAGGTGATCCGCTCCTTTCTCACGACAGTTTATAGGTGGTATGCGTGCCAGAAATTGCTAGCTATGAGCTACCGTGAGGGATGCCGCCCCTCATTCCTTGGCGACAAGATGCCGATTCGTGGCGACAACGATCTCGGCGACCTCGGCTTGCTGTTCAGCCGTAAGGTCCACCCATTGGGGTGGTAAGGAGGTCACATACTGAATTTGTCTGGGGAGACTGTGATACCATTGCTCGCTAAGCCTGTTGAAGCTGATCTTGCAAAGATGCCTTGCCCTCGGGATGATTTCGGCCTCGGAAACGAATGGGCCTTTGCCGATATATGACCCGTGGTGATCAGGATTACCTTTAGTTTCCGCAGGTTTCAGGAGATTGATTTTCAATTTATCAAGAAGGTCGCCGATAGGCGAGCCGCCTTTCTTTGGGATTGCATCAAGGGGCCCATCTCCAGGGGAAGTTCCTAAAGGGGAATGTGGGTCCTGCGGTGCGCCGGACTGCGCAGCGCCCGGGCTGGCAGGCGCAGCCCCTGCGCCCTCAGCGGCATTTCCTGCACTGCCCGCCTCACCCCCCGGTGCAGCGCCTGCACGACCCTTCTTGATGCGGATATATCCCTCGGGAAATGCGAAGCCGATTTTTCTGAGCGTGATCGGTTTGCCTTTGTCATCAAACGTGTGGGTCTCTTCCGGGAACGTCCAGCCGGCACGATGAAGGCGGTCAAGGCCGCGTTTAACGACAGAAATGCTCCGGCGCACCTGTGCAGCCAATTGGCCGTTCGATAGGAAACAGCGTTGGGAGCTGTCCACATACATACTATTGAACAGCGGCCAAAGTAGACGCAAAGCTATGATATCGTCGGCGAAGACGCCATGGACGCCGGTCATCCATTCATCACGCAGGGCGCGCCTTTCGGCCTTCGCTTGGTCAGTGATCCCATAGGGCCATTTGATCGGTAGCGCATTGCGATCAGGCGGCGGAACGCGAGGCTCACGTTTCGGCGGATCTTTTTGCGATTCCGCGTCGGACTTGCCCGATCCGGGTTTTGGTGTATCTTCCTTATTCTGTGATTTTTCCTTTGCCCGGCCGCCCTGGTCGGGCTTTTCTTTTTTTCCGGAGCCGAGCAGATCGTCGGCGGTTGCAGCTGTCATTAAGTCATTCCCTTCCTTCTCCGGACCTCGGCCCTGAGGCCGCATCTGATCGCTCGTACCGCTCCGCCGATTGATGACTCTGTGGCGTCGAAACGCTTTCTTACTTTCCAACGAAATTCTTCTGCGAGCCGATCAATCTCAACCTCGATTTCATGACCGCAAAGTGGAGCGATCATCGCAGCGAGAGTGCGAATGCCGGCGACGTTGAAAATGTCCCTGCGAGTCAAATCGATCACCTCGGCAGGCCCCGCAGGGGCTGGCCTGGACGATGGCAAGCGATCAGCAGGGATGGTGATAACCTCGGCCGTCAGCTGACCGCCATTGGTGCTTTTCGTCATTGCACCTTGCTCCTTACGTTCTGAAGCAGTCGCTCATGCCAACTGAAGCGGTCTTCGAAGCGGACGCCTGGCCTACTGTTCGCGACAGGCCAACAATTCTGCCAGTCTGACACGACGCTGCTAGTCGCAAGATCGACAACTTGAACAATGCGATCGGGTGAGACGCGCCCGAAGTAGATGAACCAGGTTCGGTCGCTGGAACCATTGGCACGTCGCAAGGCGTCTACCGTTTCCTGGGTGCCGTTAGTAGCGGCCCAAACCCGCCACTTGTGAAGGTCCGCTTCCGGCACATCAACTTTGAGCCGAAAGCGCGCCTTGTCCAAGGCTGAGCCTGCAAGGCCGTGACCAATTTCGACTTTCGAAGAAGTTAGCCAAACGCCTACGAGGCCTGTGCCTCTCCAAAGGTCAGTTGGGACGTCGCCCACCGTTAAGCCATGCGCTGCAATACCGCGCAGACATTGGCCGGCAGTGAAATGATAAAGGTCCATCACTTGCCCACCTCGCCTGCCAGATGGGCAAGCAGGCGGCGGCGACTGGCAACCCAGATCGCCCCCACCTTCGATGCCGGAATCTGCCTTTTCACTAGCATGTGAAAAGTCTGGCCGGGTGTCCTGTTAATCGTTGCGGCAATGGCCTTGCAGCCCCACACGATGTCGCCGGATTGTTTGGATTTTGCCTTCATTTTGTCGCTCGCAATCGTTCGATAGATCGGAGCGGATGCTAGCGGATTTGAGCGGTTGCGAAACTTATAATTTTATGTCAGGGGATAATTTCTAAGTTATCCAGACAGAAAACCTATGATCCCAGTGACATTGGAATGGCAACACCCCCTCCGCGACGTGACTGTCCCTGAGGGTGAAATAGATTGGGACGCTCTGGCTGACGACAGACGCCGCTTCACGCCTCTGACCGATGAGATTCGGCCACGCTCCTTCACGCTCATCAATCTGGAAAATCCAATCTCGGTGGCGATGGCGAACTGCNGATGAGATTCGGCCACGCTCCTTCACGCTCATCAATCTGGAAAATCCAATCTCGGTGGCGATGGCGAACTGCCGGACCTTCCAGGATTATCGCGCCTTCATCAACAACTACGGTTTTCCCTGGGAAAAAGATCAGGCGGAGGTTTGGCAGCTGATAAGCCATTCCAAGGACATGAACCGCTATCTCGCTGCATGCTCAGATCCCCCCGCCGCTAAGCTAGAAGCCGCGCTGCTCATCCGAGATCGCTTTACGATTGAATCTGACATCCATTTTTCGCCTACGACGGGCAATCCAGAATTGGCCGTTAAGGTCGCGACGCCGTTTGAGTTCATGTGCCTGGAAGTTCTCTACGCCTTCGAAGTAGGCGCCAGTTTTCAGCGCTGCGAATGGTGCTCCAACGGCTTTTTGACCGGCACCGCCACAGGGCGCCGAAACACCTCAAGATTTTGCCGCGAGAGTTGCCGTCAGGCTGCCCTACGGCATCGAAACAAAGCACAAGGAGACAAGACCAATGTCCGTAAATAAGCGAACTTGGACGACGCCGAAGGGCGAGGAGAAGGAAACCTGGGTTTGCCGATATAGTGACCAAGGCGGCGCTCGCCGCCTGAAGACTTTTCGCACGAAAAAGGCGGCCGACGCCTTCGCGGCCTCAGCAGCGGTCGAAATCCGCGCTGGCATTCATGTTCCCGACGCCCAGACGGTCACCGTTGCCGAAGCAGGAAAGAACTGGCTGAAAGCGTGCGATGAAGCCGGACTGGAGCGAAGCACTGTCCAACAATACGAACAGCACTATCGAATCCATATCGCCCCGATGATCGGCACGGAGAAGTTGACGCGCATCACCGTTCCATTTGTCCGAAATTTCCAGGATCGGCTTCGTGAGGCTGGCAGGTCAGCCGCTATGATCAAACGCATCGTAGTCAGCCTTGGCGGGTTGATCGCCGATGCCCAGGGCCGTGGCCACATTATTGGAAATGCCGTTTATGATGCCTCGAAGCGTCGCCTGAATGGCAAGGCTAGGAAGGTTGAGCGTCGCCAGAAAGCAAAGCTCCGTGTCGGCAAGGACATTCCGACCAATCCAGAAATCAGGGCAATCCTCGAACACGTCACCGGGCGCTACAAGCCGTTGCTCGTCACCGCCATCTTCACCGGGCTTCGCGCTTCCGAGCTTCGCGGCCTCAGATGGGATCATGTCGATCTTGCCAAGGCGTTGCTTCACGTCCATCAGCGAGCCGACAGATACCATTCCATCGGGGCGACCAAGACAGAAGCCGGCCAGCGCACAATTCCCCTGCCCCCGATGGCAGTGAATGTGTTGAGGGAATGGAAATTGGCTTGCCCAAAGGGTGACCTCAACCTCGTGTTCCCGAACGGCGAAGGCAACATCGAATGGCACGCTAATATTATTAAGCGCGGCCTATGGCCTGCCCAGGTTGCAGCGGGCGTTATAGTCGATTCTGGTAAACGCGATCGTGACGGCGCCGCGATCATGGTGGCGAAGTATCCTGGTTTGCATAGCATCCGGCATTGGTATGCAAGCTGGCTGATAAATCGCCGCGTCGATGGTGGCCTGGAATTACCCATGAAGACGGTGCAGGAAAGGTTGGGCCATGGATCGATCGCCATGACTGCCGATGTCTATTCGCATCTGTTCCCCAGTACCGACGATGCTCAAGCGCTTTCGGCAGCGCAGAACCAGCTTATGATCGCGGTAGGCGCGACATGACTGCGACATGGGCCGAAAAAAGCCAATGGAAACAATCCGTGCGGAAACACTCTGACTCCGTTAGTCCTGGTTCGAATCCAGGTTCCCCAGCCAAGGCACGTCATGCCCACTGACAGCCAGTACATCCTCGAACGCATCCGCCAGGGATGCGTGGAGTTGTCCGACGACGAGTTCGCCATCGACAGGCTGGCAAAATATGTCGGCAACGGGAGAATCCGCTGGCATGTCGAGTTCCGTGGGCATCGCATCGAGCTGACAACCGGCCAGATCAAGAAGCAGCCTACCTTTCGCAGGAAAATCCTCGAACAGGCTGGCGTGCTGCCGCCGCAGCGTACCGGTGCCGACTACCGGCGATGGGCACTCGATCTGAGGCGAAATGCCATCGAGCTTCCCTGGCGCGACAGGCCGGTCGATGCGGGTTTTGCCATCGACCGGCTGACCAGCCATGGGGATGGGCGCTGGACGGTGGAATACCAGGGCAAGGCGATAAAGTTCACGACGACCAAACTGCGCCGGCAACTCAGTTTCCGCAAACGCATGCTGGCCAAGGCCAAGGTGCTGCCGCCCGAATTGGCGCCGGCTGCCTATCGCAAGTGGATGGACTCGCTCATGCAAAACGCCACAGAGGCGGTACCGCAGGCCGGCGAAGCTTCGGCGACGGAGAAGAGTTGGCTTGACGACCTGCCGGAGCTGGCCGGCTGGGAAGATGAAGCGCCGCCCGAGAATTGATTGGGTTCCAATGATCATGAAATCGGGCGATGCTTCTCCGGAACTGCGCGATTGGGCAGCGGACGTTCTGGGAATACAGACCGATATCCAAATGCCGGCCAAAACCGCCCAGCGATAACCCTCCCGCCAAGCCTCATATTTCCCCGGCAGGAACTTGGACGCCGCCCAGGCCAGCGGCCGGCGCCGCTCATCCAAGAGATTGCCTGAGGAGGCGCCGGCCAGGCGGGCATTGGGGTACCCGCCGACGCTACATTAGCATTGGTGCATAGATGCGATATGGCGCGAACGCGGAAGGTCGGCAGCCGCGGCACTACAGCAATTTTTCCCAAGACCCGGGCCCGCAACGCTGCAAGGGTTGTGGCGCCCAGCGTTTCCGCGAGGCTTGCCCTGGAGACAATCATGACGACGTTTCTCACCGCTCTCGCATCCGAAGGTCCGCCAGCCGACCGGGCGAAAGACATGGACCTCTATGGATGGTTGATTGGCAGCTGGGACATGGAGACGGTTCACCACCGCAACGACGGCACAATCCAGAAATCGGATGGCGAGTGTCACTTTGGCTGGGTGCTCGAAGGCCGCGCCATTCAGGACATCTGGATCAGGCCCAGGCGCCCTGCCCCGTCCACCATGTATGGCACGACCTTGCGCGTCTTCGATCCCGGGATCGGTGGCTGGCACATTATCTGGAGCGATCCGCTCAACCAGGATTACTCGCGCCAGATCGGGCGGGCCGAAGGCAAGGACATCGTCCAGATGGGCGCCGACTCGCGCGGCCTGCAGGCGCGGTGGCGGTTCACCGAGATCACCGCCGCCAGCTTTCACTGGATCGGTGAGGAGAGACGAGCGGAGAGCGACCCCTGGCGCGTGACATATGAACATTTCGCGCGCCGGACGGGTTCCTGAAGCACGCTTGCGCATTCAGCCCCTCGTGCCTACGGGCGAGGTACGACCATAGATTAGCGATAGCTCAATTAACACCAAACCAGTATCTCAAAACCCGCCGGTACAAGCGCGCCCAAGAACCTTCATATGTACCGAGCGCGAACTGAGGCTAGACAAGTGAAGATTCCAATAGCATTGTTGGCACTGGGACGGGGCTCGACCGGCAAGCGCAAACGATGCTTGTCGGTGGTTGGCAACTGCTAAACCGTACAGCCGTAATTGCCACGGCTGCGAGACCAAGGAGTCCCAAGGATGCCGAACTCAAGCCAAACCAGCGATCAATGGTGGGTCAACGACCAGACGCCGGACAACCCGTACGGCAAAAGCGAAGATTACGGGGCCTTCCTCACCTACCTTGGAGCGCTGGACCGGTCGATAACGCCGGCGATCGCGGCGGGAACGCTGAGGATAAATGTCTCCGAGCTCAATGACCATCCCGAATACAAGGCCGCCGCGATCGGCGCCTTGCAGATGTGGGCCAGTGTCACCCCGTTGAAGTTCGAAATCGTCGACAATGCACCATACAACAGCGCAACGGACTGGATGCAGGTTGTCAGCCCCGAACTGGGCGAAGAGGACGACGGCAGCGCCTATTCCAACGACCGCTATGTCAGCATCGGCCAGCGTTTCCACGACACCGAGGTCAACAAGACGGATATTGGCGGCTATGTCTTCGATTCCTTCATCCATGAATTCGGTCATGAGTTCGGGCTGAACCACCCCGGGCTCTACAATTACAGCGGCCCAGGCGGCGTACAGATCAATTATCTGAACAATGCGACCTGGACCTACGACCGTCAGCAATACAGCGTCATGTCCTATTTCGACGGGATCGATGTCGGTGAAACCAGCCGCTGGTCGGCGTCAACGCCGATGATGGCCGACATCGAGGCTGTCATCCGCCGCTTTTTCTCCACCGTCGACGAGAACGGCGTGCGCACCTATCAGCATATCGATCTCAACACGGGCGACAACGTCTACGGCTTCGGCAGTGCCGTGGACGGCTACCGGCTGACCTCTTCGGGCATGCAGCACGATATCGGTTTTGTCATCCATGACACCGGCGGAACCGACACGATCGACTTCTCCGGCTCGACGGCCGGCACGATCCTCGATTTGCGCGCCGGACAGTTCTCCAGCGTCAACGGCCACAGCAACAATGTGTCGATCTTTGCCGGGCACAACGCCGATGGCACCGACTATTACATCGAGAACGGCATCGGCAGCAGCTATGACGACGTCCTGATTGGCAATGACGGAGCCAACGTGCTGGATGGCCGCGGCGGCGGCGACCGCATGGCCGGCAATGGCGGCGACGACACCTATTTCGTCGATTCCCTCGACGACATCGTGCGCGAGGAAGCGAATGGCGGGAATGACACGGTCGTTCTGCTGAACCGGAACTTGAATATCCGGAAAATCGCCAACGTCGAACACATCATCTACGCCGACGAGTCGACACTCCAGCCTGGAGACGGCGGCACCGAAACCGCACCGACCATCGGCGACAACACGATGACCAGCGTCATCTTCGGCGACAATGGCAACAATACGCTCGACGGCGGCGCCGGCGACGACACGATCTTCGGCCAGGGCGGCGATGACCTCATCATCGGCGGCCGCGACTCGCTCGCCAGCCGCGACATCAACAACACCATCGATGTCGCCGACCTTCCAGACCAGACCGAGAGCGACGACGGCAATGACACGCTCTATGGCGGCCGCGGCAACGATACGATCCTCGGCGGCCAAGGCAACGACATCCTCGACGGCGGCGACGGCGACGATACGCTGAGCGGCCAGGATGGCGTCGATATATTCCGGGGCGGCGCCGGCGTCGACACGGTAGACTTCAGCAAGGAGAGCCCCTTCCAACTGCTCGTCAACCTCGAGACGAACGTTGCCAATGGCGGCACCGCCACCGGCGACACCTTCTACAGCATCGAAAACCTGATCGGCTCCGATGACCGCATCGACCGTTTCATCGGTACGTCGGCGGCCAATCATTTCTGGGGCCGGGGCGGCGGCGACTATTTCAACGGCGGCGGCGGCAACGACATACTGGATGGCGGCAATGACGGCGACATCCTGTACGGTGAAGCCGGCAACGACACGATCATCGGCGGCGCCGGCCAGGACTATCTGGATGGCGGCGCCGGCATCGATACGGTCGTCTACGAAGGCAGCTCCGCCGGCGTGACGATCGACCTCGCCAATGGCACGGCCAATGGCGGCGACGGCGATGGCCCGGTGCAGATCGTCGGGCGCGGCACCGTTATCCGGCACGACATCCTGGTCGGCTTCGAAAACGCCGTCGGGTCGTTCTTCGACGACCATCTCATCGGCAACGCCCAGGCCAACAAACTTTCCGGCGGCGCCGGCAACGACACGCTGACCGGCGGTGGCGGCGCCGATATATTGAATGGCGGCGCCGGCAGCGACACGGCGGACTACGCCGACGCGGCCAGCGGGCAAAACCTCAAACTGGGTGGCGGCAAATCCGGCGGCGACACCTATATCTCGATCGAAAATCTGGCTGGCTCGGGCTTCAACGATCACCTGACCGGCGATGGCGCGGCCAATGTGATGACCGGCCAGGGCGGCGCCGACAAGATCGACGGCGGCGGCGGCGATGACACCCTGCTTGGCGATTTCGCCTATCAGGGCGATGCTCCGCCACGCCCGGGCATGGGCACCGGCTACGCCACGCTCGGACCGGACGCGACCAACAATTCGGTCTCGACCGCCTTCGACATCTCGAACAACTTCTCGCTGACCGCCGACCCCGACATCTTCGATTCGACGACCACCCTTCACACCACCGTCAATGCCACCGGAAACGGCTTGGGCGGATATTACAGCATCAACCTGGCGGCCGGCACGATCATCACCATCGACATCGATGGCATTGCCGACCCCAATGTCCATGACAGCATCGTCAGGGTGCTGGACAGCGATGGCAATATCGTCGCCCAGAACGACGATGGCGGCAACGACCCCGGCTCCAACAACGGCCGCGATTCGAGCACCAGCTTCATCGTTCAGGAAACCGGAACCTACTATATTGTGGAGGGCGAATGGTCGGACTCGGCTCCTGGCGATGGCTGGGTCGAATCCGTGCCGGAGGGCTCGACTTACAAGCTGAACGTGTCGGTCGAATTCCCGCCGGCACCAGCTCAGCCGGGCGTTGCGGGCGCCGATACGCTCAACGGCGGCGGCGGCAGCGACCTTTTGGATGGCGGGCTGGCTGCCGATACGCTGACCGGCGGCGCCGGCGACGACTATTTCCGCTTCTCGACAGAACTCGGGAACGGCAATATCGACTGGATCAAGGACTTCAAGGTCGCCGACGATACGATCCTGCTGGACAACCTCATCTTTGCCAGCGTTGGCGGCGACGGCGCCCTTGCTTTGGGCTCATTCTACAAGAGCGCAGCCGGCGCTGCTCATGATGCCGACGACCGCATCATCTACGACACCGACGGTGGAATATTGTCTTACGACGCCGATGGTTCCGGACAGGGAGCAGCCGTTCAGTTTGCACACCTGAACACAAATCTGGATCTTTCGGCTGCAGACTTCATCGTCATCTAACGCGTTGCCGGGGGAGGGGTGCCGTCAGGCTCCCCTCCCGCATACCCCAGCGCAGTGAAAAGGGAGAGGACGCGATGACCGACCGCCGCACAGTGTTAATGGCCGCCGGAGTTGCGGCAGTCGCCGCGGCCACCGGGGCAGCGGCAGCGCAATCGCCAGATATTCGCGCAACAGATATTCGCGGCGCCGTCACCTTTGTGGGCGGCAAGGCTATCCCGGAAGGTCATCTCGAGATCTATCTTGAGGATCCCGCCATTCAGGACAGTGGGCGACGCCGCGCCGCCAAAACCAGCCTCAAGAGCGAGGGCGGCTCAAAGACGATAGAATTTTCCTTGCCCCTGCCCGCAAGCTCGACCGCTTCACCAACGCTGCAGGTCGTTGCGCGCCTGGAGCGTGCGGACGGCTGGCTGGTGGCGCGGGGCAGCGCGCAGTTCCAGGCCGGCCTGCCCGTCCATGTCACACTCAAGGCAGTTATCTATTGAAGGACGAGATGCCATATCCTGATTGCGAGCCTGCATGCAGCTGACGCCATCGACGCCGCTTACGCTGGTCGGAATCCTGGCGTCCTTTCGACGTGCGTTTTCGGGCATCGTCCTGATGAGCGGGGTCGTCAACGTGCTGACCCTGACCGGCTCGTTCTTCATGTTGCAAGTCTATGACCGCGTCGTTCCGGGTCGCAGCGTGCCGACGCTGGTCGGCCTGGCGGTGCTTGCGGGAACATTGTTCGTGTTTCAGGGAGTGCTGGAGCTGATCCGCTCTCGCCTGATGGTGCGGCTGGGACAGGGGCTGGACGCAAAGCTGAGCCCGTCGGTCTATTCGGCGCTGATGCGCCTGCCGCTGCGCGCCAAGCCTTCCGGCGACGGGCTGCAACCCCTACGGGATCTCGATCAGGTCCGCTCCTTTATCGGCAGTGCCGGACCGACCGCTTTGTTCGACCTGCCATGGATGCCGCTCTATATCGGCATCTGTTTCATTTTTCATTTCTGGATCGGCGTTACCGCGCTTGCCGGCGCCGTTGTCCTGTTTGCACTGACGCTTCTGGCCGAATTCCGGACCCGCGGCCCGACAAGGATCGCCGGACAGCACGCGGCCGTCCGCAGCACGTTGGCCGAGGCGACAAGGCGCAATGCCGAAGCCATGCAGGCCATGGGTTTTGGCGGGCGTATCGCCGAGCGGTGGTCTGCCGTCAATGCCGAGTACCTGAACGCCCATGCGGCAGCCAGCGATGTCGCGGGAACGCTTGGCACGATTTCCAAGATCCTGCGGTTGATGCTGCAATCGGCAATGCTGGCGATCGGCGCTTATCTGGTCATCAAGCAAGAGGCGACCGGCGGCATCATGATCGCAAGCTCGATCATGATGGGCAGGGCGCTGGCTCCGATCGAACTGGCGATAGCGCATTGGAAGGGTTTCATTTCAGCGCGGCAAAGCTGGGCACGCCTGAAGCAGCTTCTGTCCGCGCTGCCGGAAGGCGCAACCGGCGTGACCCTGCCCGCGCCTGTCAGCGCCCTGGCGGTCGAGAATGTCAGTGTCGCGCCGCCGGGCGAACGCACGCCGGTGGTGTGGGATGCAAGTTTTTCACTGGCCAGGGGAGCAGGCCTGGGGGTCATCGGCCCGAGTGCTTCCGGCAAATCATCGCTGGTGCGTACGCTTGCAGGTGTCTGGCTGCCGACGCGCGGCGCCGTGCGGCTGGACGGCGCGACGCTTGACCAGTGGCCGGCCGACGAGCTGGGTAAACATATCGGCTATCTGCCGCAGGATGTGCAGTTGTTCGACGGCACGATTGCGCAGAACATCGCCCGCTTCGACCCGGATGCGTCATCCGACATGGTGCTTGCGGCAGCCAAGGCCGCCGGCGTGCATGATCTCGTCGTGCATCTGGCCGACGGTTACGACACGAAGGTTGGCGAAGCCGGCGCCTCGCTGTCGGCGGGGCAACGGCAGCGTGTCGCCCTTGCCCGCTCTCTCTATGGCGATCCGTTCCTGGTCATCCTGGACGAGCCGAATTCCAATCTCGACTCGGAGGGTGAATTGGCCTTGTCCGCCGCCATCCAGGGCATCAGGGAACGCGGCGGCATCGTTATCGTCGTCGCGCACCGATCCAGTGTCCTGGCCAATGTCGACACCGTGCTGGTAATGGCCAATGGCCATGTGCAGGCCTTCGGTCCGAAGGATGAGGTGCTGAACAAGGTCTTCCGATCGGCAGCGCCGCTCAAGGTCGTTGCCGCCACGGAGCGAGGCGTTCCGGCATGAGCGAGGACAGAAGCGCTTTGCATCACCGGCAGGTCCGCCGCTATCTCGTGGCTGGCGTTGCTACCTGTCTGCTGCTTGTCGGAGGTGTTGGCGGCCTGGCGGCGGTGACCAAGATGTCGGGTGCGGTGATCGCAGCTGGCCGGCTGGTGGTCGATTCCAATGTAAAGAAAGTTCAGCATCCGACGGGCGGCGTGGTCGGCGAGATCAGGGTGCGTGAAGGCGACCGGGTCAAGGCGGGCGATATTCTGGTGCGGCTGGACGAGACGACAACGCGCGCCAATCTGGCGATCGTCTCAAAAGGTCTGGATGAGTTTTATGCACGGTTGGCGCGCCTGGAGGCGGAGCGTGACGGCAAGGACACGATCAGCTTTCCGGAGGTTTTGACATCGCGGCGCGACGAAGCCGGTGTCGCCGCATCCATGGCCGGAGAACAATCGCTGTTCGATTTCCGGCACCAGGCGCGGTCTGGCCAGCGATCGCAATTGCGCGAACGGATCGCGCAGTTGACGCAGGAGAGTGCCGGCCTGACCGAGCAGTTGCAGGCGAAACGCCGCGAGATCGAGCTGATCCAGATCGAGCTGGAAGGCGTGCGGTCGCTCTGGCATCGCAAGCTGATAGGAATCGACCGCATGACGTCGCTGGAACGGGACGCGGTGCGGCTCGAAGGCGAGCATGGCCAGTTGACAGCCGGAATTGCCCAGGTGAAAGGCAAGGCGTCCGAGATCGAACTGCAGATCATCCAGATCGACCAGGATCTTCGCAGCGAGGTCGCGACCGATTTACGCGATACCCAGGGAAAGATCTCCGAGTTCGTCGAACGCAAGGTAGCGGCCGAGGACCAGTTGAAGCGCATCGATCTGCGCAGCCCGCAGGATGGCGTGGTGCTGCAGTTGGCGGTGCATACGATCGGCGGGGTCATCACCCCCGGCGAACAGGTGATGCAGATCGTACCGGTGACGGACGACCTGACCGTTGAAGCGCATATCGCACCGCAGGATATCGACCAGGTGACGATGGGCCAGAATGCGATTTTGCGCCTGTCGGCGTTCAATCGGCAAACCACGCCGGAGCTGACCGGGACGCTGTCGCGGATCTCGGCCGATCTCACCATCGAAGAGCGCACCGGAGCAGCCTTCTATGTGGCGCGGGTGACGCTGCCCAAAACCGAGGTCGCCAAGCTGCGCGGGCTGGCGCTGGCGCCAGGCATGCCGGCCGAAGTGTTCTTCCCGACGGGCGACCGGACGATGCTTTCCTATCTGGTGAAGCCGCTGTCGGATCAGATCCAGAAAGCTTTCCGGGAAGAGTGAAGCCGCACCTTTGAGAGCTGAAGCCTCGGGACCGGCTGGTTGCCGGTCCCCAAGGGGTAGCCCTACTCCGCCGCCTCGTAGCCGGCGATGCCCTTGATCTCGAGGAAATCCTCGAGGCCGTATTCGGCGTATTCGCGGCCGTTGCCGGATTGCTTGTAGCCGCCGAAGGGCAGGCCGGCGTCCCATTGGGGATAGTTGATGTAGACGTTGCCGGTGCGCATTCGGGCGGCGACTTCGCGGGCCTTCTCGATATTCTTGGCCTGGATGTAGGACGCCAGCCCATAGACGGTGTCGTTGGCGGTGCCGATCGCCTCTTCCACTGTGTCGTAAGGCATGATCGCCAGCACCGGTCCGAAGATTTCCTCGCGTGCGATGCGCATGTCGGGCGTGACATCGCCGAACACGGTCGGGCGGATATAGTAGCCGCGGTTGAGTTCGGCCGGACGGCCGGGGCCACCGGCAACGAGCGTCGCGCCTTCATCTATGCCGGCCTGGATCAGGTCCTGGATCTTGTCGAACTGGATCTGGCTGACCACCGGGCCGAGCTTGGTACCGGCCGCATCGGCCGGGCCGACGGTCAATTTTTCGGCCGCCGTCTTGGCATAGCCGGTCGCCTCGTCGTGGCGGTCGCGCGGCACGAACATGCGGGTCGGCGCATTGCAGGACTGGCCCGAGTTGCTGAAGCAGCCGGCGACGCCCTTGCTGACGGCCTTTTCAAGATCGACATCGGGAAACAGGATGTTGGCCGACTTGCCGCCAAGCTCCTGATGCACGCGCTTGACCGTGTCGGCGGCCGCCTTGGCGACCAGGATGCCGGCGCGAGTCGAACCGGTGAACGACATCATGTCGACATCGGGATGGCTGGACAGCGCCTGGCCGACGCCCGGGCCGACGCCATTGACGAGGTTGAAGACGCCCTTGGGAACGCCGGCCTCGTCGATGATTTCGGCAAAGATGATGGCGTCGAGCGGCGCGATTTCCGAGGGCTTCAGCACCATGGTGCAGCCGGCGGCGAGCGCAGGACCGACCTTGCAGGTGATCTGGTTCAGCGGCCAGTTCCACGGCGTGATCAGGCCGACGACGCCGATCGGCTCCTTGACGATCAGCGACGAGCCCTTGACGTGGCGGAATTCGAACGACTTCAGCACCTCGGCCATCTTCCGCAGATGTGCCAGGCCAATGCCGACCTGGCTGTCGAGTGCCATCTGGCGCGGCGCGCCCATCTCGCGCGATACGGCCAGCGCCAGATCGGCGCTGCGCTTCTTGTAGACCTCGATTATGCGGTTGAGGATATCGAGGCGCTCCTCGACCGAAGTGAAGCCGAATGTCTCGAAGGCGCGCTTGGCGGCCGCAACCGCCTTGTCGACATCGGCCGTTGAGCCGAGCGAAATCTGCGCGAAAGCATCTTCGTTTGACGGGTCGATGACGTCGAGTGTGCTGGGCACGACAGGATCGACCCACACGCCGTCAATATAGAACTGCAGATTGTGTGACATGGGCTACTCCTCGGGGGATTTCTGAATTGATGGGGGGCGATCGCCAGATCGTCGTATCGGTTCAGGGATAACGATGGGGCAAGAGCGATGTCAAACGCAAGGGCGGGCGATTGAGCCGACGGCTACAGAAGCGTGTGCCCCGCCGCGACCAGAAGCCCCCTTGCCGCGGCTTCATCCTTGGCTTTGACGAGCAGATGGTCACCATCGAAGGTGGATACCAGAAAAATGCCGAGTTCGTTTTCCGACAATGGTTTTATCACCGACAGCACGATGCCTGTTTCGTCGAAGGCAAAGGGACCTTGGAGTTTCAGGGCGACCCAGTCCCTGTCATGCTTCACCCCGTCCGGCACCCGATCCTGCAGGCAGACGACCGAAAGCTCGTCCTCTGTCCTGGTGATGCTGACGAAGCCCGGTCCTTCGGCCCAGCCGGGAATGCTCTCTTTTGCTTCGAGGCGCGAAACCGCATACCGCCCCGAGAGCGGCTTCAACCGGACCCTGACTGCCATCCGATCCTCCCTGTTATCGGCCATCACCCCAGTTTCTTGCTCATATAGACCGTCATGCCGTTCATGAACGGCTCCTCCCGGTCGATCGTATAGCCATGCCGTTTGTACAACAACACATTGGCCATGAAGGCGCCATTGGTCAGCAGGCGCAGCTCGAAGCAGCCGGCCTCCAGCGCATTCTGCTCCGCCCGTTCCAGCAACAGCCGGCCGATTCCCCTGCCCTGCGCCTGTGGCGCGACGCAGACATTCTCGATCCAGAGATGATCCTCGGCCAGCATGGTCTCGATCATGCCGACGATGCGGCCATTTTCGATGGCGAGATCGAACGGATGTTCGGCGACCGCCTTGTCATAGTCGGCGCGCATCGGCAGCGGCTCGCGGCCGATCAGAGGCACCCATTTGGCATAGGCGGCACGCACAATGTCCCGGATGGCAGCAGCGTCCGCCGGTTGGGCCGGCCGAAACAGGATGGAAGAATTGGACATGGCAAAGGCTCCAGACATGAAAACCCCGCCGGCAGACATCGCGGGCGGGGCTGGAACGAACGAACCGGAATTTTATTGGGCCGGTCCTTTTCGTCGCGCAAACAGCTTGCCGCGCTGCGTGGTGCAGGAACGGCGTCGCTTGGCGATGGCGAACGAGAAAACGAACATGACGCCACGCTGGAGCAGGAAGCGCGGCGCTGTCAAGATTTTGGCGTTGGCCCAGCCTCCGAGTTGACCCGCGCGGCTAGAGCGGGCGGCGCCGGCAAGGCCATAAGTGTACTGCCAGGCAACGCCAGTCTTCACCTTGCGCGGTGGTTGCTCGCCTAAACTGCTGCGCCGTCGAGTAGGGCTCTCGTACGCGTACAAAAAAACAGCAACAGCTAATATTGTTGGACATTCAACCTACCATTGGTTCAAATTTCTATTTGATCTAATCTTGGCATCATAATATAAGCGGAGAAGCACTGGACGGGCTGACGGGGGGGCGCCATGCATCGAGGGCTGGCAAAGCGTACAATCTCACGTTTGTTAGGCGCGATGACGGTCGTCTACGCGCTCGCGGGCACGACGTCAGCGCTCGGGCAGTCTTGTAGTCCCACACAGACAGCTCATGCTTTTAGCTTTACTGGCGCCGACCAGTCCATCTCGGTTCCTGGCAACACCCATTCCGCCACAGTATACCTCAAGGGAGCGCAAGGCGGGGTTGGCAAGAGCGGCGCCGGCACCATCGGGGGCAGCCCATTGAGCCCAGGCGGCGCCGGCGGGCTCGGCGGCCAGGTGAGCGGTTCCTTGACTGTCGCGCCGGGTGACATCCTTTCTGTCGGCGTTGGCGGCCGTGGCTCGCTCGCGGTCAATCCCGGTGGCGCGAGCGGTACTCCCGACGGCGGCAATGGTGGAGGGGCGACCGACCTGCGGCTGGGCGGAACCCGCCTGGCAATTGCTGGCGGCGGTGGCGGCGGTGGCAACGGGGGCTGGCACACTACAAATTCGATAGCTGGTGGCGCCGGTGGCAAGAGCGGGGGATCCGGCTCGGCAGGAACCGATGTTTCGGGCGGCCTTGGCCCCTTCGGCGGTGAAGGTGGCACTGTAGGTGCCGGTGGCGCGATCGGCGCTGGGTGCGATAGTTTTCCTGGCACGGCCGGTCAGGCAAATGGCCAAGGCGGAACTGCACGAAATTTCTCAGGGTCTTTCCTGGGCGCCGGATATGCTGGTGGTGGCGGTGGCGGGGCTACTGTCGGCGGCGGTGGTGGCGGCGCAGGCGTCGGCACGACCTCGTGCCAGCAGAACTGGAACGGCGCCGGCGGCGGCGGCGGCGGCGGATCATCGGATGCCGGCTCGCTGCAATCGGCTGCGGTGGCGGAAGGCGTCAATTCCGGCGATGGGTCCGCATTGATCTGTTTTGATGAGCCGCTCTATGTGATCAGCGGCACAGCGAGCGGTCAGACCGGGACGGTGAGTTTGAAATTGACATCAAGCTCGCCGGCAGGGACGCAAACCAGGGACGTGAATGTCGGCGATACCACCTTTGCCTTTGCGGATGGCCTGCTGACCGGCTCCAACTGGAGCGTTGAGGTTACTGCCAAGCCGGCCGACCAGACATGCACGGTCACGACGGCCTCGGGCACGGTGGCGGGAGCCGACGTGACCAATCTTGTCCTGTCCTGCACCACGGTGACGGTGGAGTTTTCGCCGGCAACATTGCCGAATGCACATATTGGCACGCCGTACAGCCAGACCATCACCGCAAGCAGCCCCAATGGCGGCGCCGCACCCTACACCTTCACCGTGGTTTCCGGCTCGGTGCCTCCCGGCCTCGCACTCTCGCCTGGGGGTACACTGGCTGGCACACCCACTGTCGCGGCCAATTACGATTTTACGGTGCGGGCCACGGACAGCAACGGCTTTACCGGCCAACGTGACTACACTGTGGTCGTCGAGATCCACTTGCCGTCGGCACAGGACCACACGCTGGACGTGATGGCCGGAACGACCGGGTCCCTCGACCTGACGCAAGGGGCTACGAATGGGCCGTTTACCAGCGCCACGATTGCCTCGCCGCCGCCGAGCGAAGCTGGCACGGCTTCCATTGTGCCCGATGGCGGCGCTTATATCCTGCAGTTTGCCGCGGCAGCCACCTTTGCCGGCACAACCAGCCTGACCTACACGCTCTCGAATGCCGACGGAACGTCACCTCCCGCAACCGTGACCATCAACGTCACGGCACGGCCCGACCCCTCCCGCGATCCGGAAGTGATCGGCCTGATTCGGGCACAGGTGGAGGCGGCAAAGCACTTCGCCGACATTCAGATCCAGGGATTTGGACAGAGGCTGGAACAGCTCCACAACGAGGGCGACCAGCGCCACAATTCGATAGGCCTCAGCGTTGCCGTCCAGCAATCGTCGGACAATCCCGACGCATACGCTCAGCAGCAGAATGCGGCGAACGATCCGGCGCTCGCCGCAATCGCCACGGCATCGTCGCAGTCAACTTACGGAGCGCCCAATCCGGAGCGCATTCAGCCCAACGCCAACGCAAAGCAGGACAGGACCTCGACCGGCGCGTCGCCGATCAAGACCGGACAGTCTTCAACTGGCACGGACGTGGACACCCAGACGTCGTCACTGCCGGCCGAGAACCCATTTGGCGAACTGGCCTTCTGGAGCGGCGGCTACGTCAATTTCGGCACCGATGACGATGGAGCCATCAAGCTCGACCATACGCTGGTCGGCGTGAGCGTCGGTGCCGACTACCGCTTTTCCCCGACCTTCACCGCCGGTCTCGGGTTTGGCTATGGCCATGACGTCACCGACGTCGGGAGCAACGGCACCGAAAGCCGCGCCCATGCCATCTCGGTCGCCGCCTATAGCAGCTACCGCCCGGCGCCAGGTTTTTTTGTCGATGGCCTTGCCGGCTATGGCGCCCTCAATTTCGACAGTGAGCGCTATGTGACCGATACCGGCGATTTCGCGTCTGGAACGCGCGACGGAAGCCAGGTCTTCGGGTCGCTGACGGCGGGCTACGAATTTCGCCGGCCGGACTCTCTGATATCACCCTATGGACGTCTGTCGGGGTCCCACTCCACGCTTGGCGGCTTCACCGAGACGGGTGGCGACATCTATAATCTGACCTTCGGCAAGCAGACCGTCGACACGCTGTCGGGCACCCTTGGCCTGCGCATCGAGAACAACATTCCTACCAGCTGGGGTCTGCTCACACCGCGCGCGCGCTTTGAGTATACGCACGACTTTGCCGGCTCCAGCCGCGTCAGCCTCGGCTATGCCGATATCGGCACCACGCGTTACGCGCTGGACGCAGATGCCTTTTCCAACGACTATTTGTCAATCGGGCTCGGCGTCGATGCGCAAATCGGCGGTATTGCCTTCGGGCTGAACTACAGCACCCCGGTCGGCAGCAACGGCGACAGCCAGGACCATACGATCGCCGCGCGAATTGGGATGAAATACTAGGGCATGATCCCAAAAAGTGGGGTTAGATCGTGATGGGAATTCATCATGGTCTAGGGCGGCTCCAGGTTTCGCCCGGCCGCTCTTTCTCATTCTGACCTCGGCCGCCCTAAACGTTCACAAAAATCGATCATTTCAACAAAAACAATTCGTTGGAAAGATCGATTCTGGAATGACATTCTCCTGAGGTACTTGCCTGGAGAATTGCATTGTCTGCCGCCGCCCAACTAGCGAACGATATTCCGATCAGCATGATTTCCGCCGACCTGCCCGTGGGCCGGAAGCGGCTCGATTCCGTGTGGAATGGCGTCATCCCCGGGATCGTGCTGGTAGCGATGATCACGGCTGTGGCCTTCTCGGCCCATAATGTCTCCGGCTTCGCGCTGTTCAGCCCGATGATCCTCGCCGTCGTCGCCGGCATGATCTATTCCAACGTGCTCGGCACGCCCGCCCATGCCAAGGCCGGCATTGCATTCTCGCAGAAGCGCCTGCTGCGCTTTGCCGTCGTGCTGCTCGGCTTCCAGCTGACGCTTGGCCAGGTCGTCTCCATCGGCGCCGGCGGCGTCGGCATCGTGGCAGCCACCCTTGGCGCCACCTTCGTCTTCACCATCACGCTTGGCCGGCTGATCGGCGTCGACGCCAAGCTGGCGCAGCTGATTGCCGCCGGCACCTCGATCTGCGGCGCTTCGGCGATCGTTGCCACCAACATCGTCACCGATGCGCGCGACGAGGACGTCACTTATGCCGTCGCCTCGATCACGCTGTTCGGCACCGTCGCCATGCTCGGCTTTCCGCTGCTGGCGCCGGTGCTCGGCCTCGACCAGCACGCATTCGGCCTGTGGGCCGGCGCCTCGATCCACGAGGTGGCGCAGGTCATCGGCGCCGGCTTCCAGAACGGCGCCCAGTCCGGCGAAATCGCCACCGTCGCCAAGCTTACCCGCGTCGCCATGCTGGCGCCGATGGTGATCGCGCTCGGCCTGATGGCGCGCCGCAAGAGCAATGGCGATCGCCCAAGCGACCAATCCGGTGCGCGGCCGCCGATACCGTGGTTCGTCGCCGCTTTCGTCGCCGTCGTGGCGCTGAACAGCCTGGTTGCCGTGCCGGCCGAAGTGAAGTCGGCCATGGCGTTCGCCACCACCATCATGCTGACCATGGGGCTCGCCGCCATGGGTCTGCAGGCCAACATTTCGCAACTGCGCTCGCGCGGCCTTCGCCCGCTGGCGCTCGCCTTCTGCGCCTTCCTGTTCATCGGAGGCTTCAGCCTGATGCTGGTGAAGTTCGCCTAGTCCTCGAACGAACTCGCCGCGACATAGATCGCGGCCAGCGCTTCGATGCCGGCCTGGTCGTCCTTGTCGAAGCGGCCGGGCGTCGGGCTGTCGAGGTCGATCAGGCCGAAGACGCCGTCATTGTCGCTCAGCAGCACGACGAGCTCCGAGCGCGAGTCGGCGTCGCAAGCGATGTGGCCGGCAAATTCATGCACATCCTTGACCAGCATCGACATTTCGAGATCGATGGCGGTGCCGCACACGCCCTTGCCGACGGCGATGCGCACGCAGGCCGGCTTGCCCTGGAACGGTCCAAGCACCAGCTCCTCGTCCGACGCCAGGAAATAGAAGCCGGCCCAGTTGAGATCGGGCACCATCTGGAAGATCAGCGCCGATGTGTTGGCGGCGTTGGCGACGGAGTCGCTCTCGCCTTCCAGCAGCGCCTTCAACTGGGTGGCCAGTTCGCGGTAGAAGGCTGGCTTGTCGGTGCTGTCGATGGTCTGGGCCGCAAACATGGCGTCGTCTCCATTGCCGGCGGGGCAAAAAGCCCCTTACATTTCCTGTCTGCCACCAATGACGCTCCCAGGAAATACACAATTGTGAATACCGACCGTGCCAGCCAAACACACGACCGGGCGCAACCCGCAGCGAGCGAAGGTCCCCTCACCTTCGCCGTTCTGGTCTTTCCCGGCTTTCCGATGATGGCGTTCAGTTCGGTGATCGAGCCATTGCGCGCCGCCAACGTGCTGGCCAAGCGCGATTGTTACCGCTGGGTGATCGTCGGCGCCGACCAGGGCACGGTCGAGGCGTCCAATGGGGTTGTCATACAACCGGGATTCTCAGCCTCGAGCGCACCGAAGGTCGACCGCATCGTCGTCTGCTCCGGCGGCAACGCGGACTTGCTTGTCGCGGACGATGCGGTTGCCTGGATCCGCAGGAGCCTGCGCGCCGGCGCCCATATCGGCGCGGTGGCCGACGCCGCCTTCTTCCTCGCCAGGGCCGGCTTGCTCGACGGCCATGCCTGCACCTTGCACTGGACCAGCCAGGCCGCCTTCACCGAGGCGTTCCCGGATATCGAGCTTCGGCGCGATCTCTACGTCATCGACCGCAAGCGCTTCACCTCGGCCGGCGGCGTCGGCAGCCTGGACATGATGCTGGAGATCATCACCAACGATTATGGCGGCGAGCTCGCGGCGGGCGTTGCCGAATGGTTCGTGCACAGCCCCTTGCGTTCGAGCGTCGACCGCAAGCTGATGCCGCTGCGCCTGCGCACCGGCGTCCAGAACGAACTGGTGCTGTCGGCCATCGCCCTCATGGAGGATGCGGTCGAGGCGCGGCTTGGGATGACGGAACTGGCGGCAAGGCTCGGCGTCTCCTCCGACAAGCTGGAGCGTAATTTCCGCGCCCAGCTCAGCATTTCGCCCAATGGATATTACCGGCGGCTCCGGCTGCGACGCGCCGCCGACCTGTTGGCCCATTCGACGCTGATGGTGCGAGACGTGGCGCTGGCCTGCGGCTTCGCCTCGATGTCGAGTTTTGCCCGGGCTTTTCGCGAAGAGCATGGGCATGCACCGAAGGCGATGCGGCGGCGTTAGAGGGCGCTGCGCGCTAACGCGGTGAGATGCTGGCGGGACAGCGCCCCCCTCTGTCCTGCCGGACATCTCCCCCACACGGGGGGAGATCAGATGTCGCCTCGGCTTTCGCCAATCACCACGTTGCAGGGCGAGCGGGACGCGAAAGCTGCTAATTTCCCTCCTTGTGGGGGAGATGTCCGGCAGGACAGAGGGGGGCGCGAAGGATCGCAACATTGCCCTTTGTATCCATGCCCTTCTTGCGGCATTTCGCACGACATCTGCGGATTCTCGCACAGACATTTTTCGGCGCATGGCTATGGTCTAGCCCTTCAGGAGGCGCACCCAATGAGCATCGTCGTTTTCGACCCCGACAGCACCGTGGATGTGGATTTCAAGGACCGCATGCGCCACCCGGTCGCGGCTGACTCCGCCGGCGGCATGTGGCTGTCGGACACCGAGCCGTCCTTCATCGATGCCGACGCCTTGCGCAAAGGGCGGCTGGCGAAACTGCGCGGCTGGATGCGCGAGGCGGGCTATGGGGGCGTCGTTTTGTTCGACCCCTACAACCAGCGCTATGCCACCGGCTCGCGCAACATGTTCGGCTATTTCCTGCGCAACTCGACGCGCTATTTCTTCATCCCGACCGACGGGCCGATCGTGCTGTTCGAATATCCGCAGAGCTACCATGTCTCGATGGTGCTCGACACGATCGACGAGGCGCGGCCGTCGAAGCTGGTGTGGTCTTCGGTGTCGGGCCGCGACGACGAAACCGCCGGTCCTTTCGCCGACGAGATCGCCGAGCTTTTGACGAAGCACGGCGGCGGCTCGATGAAGCTTGGGCTCGACCGCTGCAGCCATTTGCAGGCGCTGGCGCTGGAAAAGCGCGGCTGCGACGTCAGGGATTGCCAGGGCGAGATTTTGGCGGTGCGCGCGGTCA
The DNA here is from genome assembly GCF_000502335.1 of Mesorhizobium sp. L2C066B000. Taxonomy (NCBI): domain Bacteria; kingdom Pseudomonadati; phylum Pseudomonadota; class Alphaproteobacteria; order Hyphomicrobiales; family Phyllobacteriaceae; genus Mesorhizobium; species Mesorhizobium sp. L2C066B000. The sequence goes on along the minus strand of NZ_AYWZ01000013.1, from coordinate 67,295 downwards.
AGACGCCTGAGGAGGTCAAATGCCTGCAGGTGTCGATGGCCGGCGCGGAAGCTGCCGTCTACGCCGTGCGCGAGGCGATAAAACCCGGCGTTTCCGAAAACGAGCTGTTCGCCATCATGTATGGCGAGGTGATCCGCCAGGGCGGCGAGTTCATCGAGACGCGGCTCCTCACCTCGGGACAGCGCACCAATCCGTGGTTCAACGAGGCCAGCGGCCGCAAGATCCGGCCGGGCGAGCTTCTGGCGCTCGATACCGATACGATCGGCTGCTATGGCTATTATTCCGATTTTTCGCGCACCTTCCGCTGCGGGCCGGGCAAGCCGACCGGCTATCAGAAATCGCTCTACCGCATGGCGCACGACCAGGTTCAGCACAACATTTCGATCGTCAGGCCGGGCATGGCTTTTCGCGAGATCGCCGAAAAGGCGTGGAAAATCCCGGACCGTTTCGTCGACCAGCGCTATACCTCGGTGATGCACGGCGTCGGCATGCATGGCGAGACGCCGTTCATTGCGCACGCCATGGACTATGAAACCTATGGCCGCGACGGCATTATCGTGCCCGGCATGGTGGTGAGCGTGGAAAGCTATATCGGCGAGAAAGGCGGCCGCGAGGGCGTCAAGCTGGAGGACGAAATCCTGATAACCGACACCGGCACCGAGCTTCTGTCGCGCTTTCCCTACGAGGATGAGTTTCTGGAGAAACAGGTTTGATCGCAGCGTCCCTCACTAACGTCAGCGCGGTATCGCAAACCTTCGGGAATAGTCGCGGCAGCTATGCCTTCGTCATCCTAGGGCGAAGCAAGGAGCGCAGCGACGCGGCGCAGACCCTAGGATCCATGCCGGGACTCATCCGCGCCGCAACGGTGCAAGTTCTGCTCCGCCGCACTCTCCGACCAGCGTCACGGCATGGATCCTCGGGTCTCCGCGACGGAGCTTCGCTCCTGCTTCGCCCGTGGATGACGAAGGTGGGGAGGCACCGGCCAATCACCACTGTTTGCGCGACTTCGCTGAACGGAATGGCGTTGGTCGCGAACCAAGGCCTATCCGCATGAAAAGCCCCATCTCGATCAAACGCGGCACGGTCGCCGCGGCGTTCATCGACCTCCAGGAAGAGCATCGGCAGGACAAGCGCTATCTGGTCGAAGGTTTTGGCGAGGTGCTGGCCAACGTCCAGCGCCTGCAGGCGGCGGCGCGGCGCAACTTCGTGCCGCTCTATCACTGGGCCTATGTCGTCGATACCGCCAAGGCGCGTCCGTTCCATCCGCTCGACGCCGACGGCAAGTCTGCCTTTTCCGACAAGAGCGATCCTCTGACGGAAATCTGCCCGGAAGTGGCGCCCGCGGCCGGCGAGACGATGCTGGTCAAGACGCAGGCCAGCGCCTTCGGCGCCGGGCCTGCCGCAACCGAACTCAAGGCGCGCGGCATCGAATGGCTGATCGTCGCCGGCGTCTGGACCGAGGCCTGCATCGACGCCACCGTGAAGGACGCGGTGGCATCCGGCTTTCGCGTGCTTCTGGTCAAGGATGCCTGCGGCAGCGGCAGTGCCGCCATGCACCAGACCGCCATCCTCAACCTTGCCAACCGGCTCTATGGCGGCGCCGTCACCAACACGATAGACGCGTGCCGGCTGATGGCGGGCGACACCATCGATGCATGGCGGGTCGAAGGCTCGGTACCGCTGCGCTTCACGTTTGAAAACGCCGAACGGCTCTACGGCGAGTTCTGAGAGATGGGCACGGTCCACAAGCTCAAGACCGCCAGGCGGGGGAAATACGCCACCCTGCTCGATCCGGCGCTGTGGGAGTATATCGACCTGGCCAATGACTGGTTCCCGCCCGAAATCCCCGAACTTCCGATCGTCGAGCAAAGGTCGGTCTATGATGCGATGTGCCGCGCCTTCCATCAGGGTCATCCCAAGGGGGTTTCGGCCAGCGACGGCATCATCGCCGCCGATGAGGGACACGCCATCCCGATCCGCTACTACCGGATGGCGGGCAAGCCCGTGCGCGCCGTCATCGTCTACTATCATGGCGGCGGCTTTGTGCTTGGCGGGCTCGACAGCCATGACGACATCTGCGCCGAGATCTGCGCCGGCACCGGTTTCGACGTTGTCTCGGCCGACTACCGGTTGGCGCCGGAGCATCCGCACCCGGCCGCCTTCGACGACGCGCTGACCGTGTTCGAATGGGCGGCGGTGACAACGGACCTGCCGATCGTGCTCGTTGGCGAAAGCGCCGGCGGCAACCTTGCCGCCGCGGTCGCGCACGCCTCGCGCCGCCACCTGCGCCGGGCGGTCGGCCAGGTGCTGATCTATCCCGGCCTCGGCGGCGACGAGAGTGCCGGCTCCTATGTCGAACATGCCGAGGCACCGTTGCTGACGCTGCGCGACATCGCGTTCTACCGCACCATTCGCGCTGCCCCGGCACAGTCGCCCGACGACCCGACTTTTTCTCCGCTGAAAGACAATGACTTCTCCGGCCTGCCGCCGACTGTCATCATCACCGCCCAGTGCGATCCGCTGTCATCGGACGGCGAGACCTATCGCGACCGCATCGTTGCCGCCGGCGGCCGCGCCTGGTGGTATGAGGAGCCGCGGCTGGTGCACAGTTTTCTGCGCGCCCGCAAAAGTGTTCAGCGCGCCGGCGAGGCGTTCGTGTGCACGCTTGCAGCCATCGCCGCCGTCGCCGTGCTCGGCAAGAACGACTGGCCATATTGAGGCGGCGAAGCGCTGATCTCCCCCTCATGGGGGTTGAGGAGTGGTCCGCGTAGCGGATGGAAAGCCAATTGCTTGGCTTTCCAAACGACGAAAGCCGGCAGGCCAGAGGGGCGCGCGAAGGATCGCGGCCCTTCAGTATCCTAAATCAACGCAACGATTATCTGTGAAGATACTCCAGTCGGCAGACGGGATGGCGGGACAGCGCCCCCCTCTGTCCTGCCGGACATCTCCCCCACAAGGGGGGAGATTGGCCATCTACCACTGCGGAGCAGTGCACAAGAATTGCGGAAAAGCGAACATTTCCCGGTGTCGGCCCGCTTTATCATCACCTGCTCAGGCAACGGCGCCTCGGCGATCGCATCCGCCCCCAGCGGAAGCGGACCGTCGGGGCGCCCAACAAAAAAGGGAACGACGATGAAATTCATGCTGACCGACCGCAATTTGCACCCGCAGGCGAAGCCCGTTGCCGACGATTTCAGGAAGGGCGCTGTCAACCGCCGCGAATATCTCGCCATCATGGCCGGCTTCGGCGTCAGCGCGGCCGGAGCACTGGCATTGGGCGGCCTCAGCGCGTCGCCCGCCCGGGCAGAGGAGCCGAAGCGCGGCGGCACCTTGCGCGTCGCCATGAACGTCAAGGGGTTCAAGGATCCGCGCACGTTCGACGGCGTCGAGATGTCCAATGTCGCGCGCCATTGCAACGAATATCTGGTGCGCTGGAACCGCGACTTCACCTTCGAGCCGTGGCTGCTCGAAAGCTGGGAAACCAGCGACGACGCCAGGACGCTGACGCTGCATGTGCGCAAGGGCATCGCCTGGTCGAATGGCGATGCCTTCAACGCCGACGACGTCATCCACAATCTCACCCGCTGGTGCGATGCTTCCGTCGCCGGCAACTCGGTCGCCGCGCGCATGGGTGCGCTGATCAATGCCGACACCAAGAAACCGGTCGACGGCGGCATCGAGAAGGTCGACGACTTCACCGTCAAACTCAATCTGCCGAAGCCCGACATTTCCCTGATCGCCGGTATGGCCGACTATCCGGCTTTGATCATGCACCGCTCCTATGAGGGCGGCGACGATCCGATGAAGGCGCTGGCGATCACCACCGGACCCTGCGAACTGGTCAGTTGGAATGCCGAGACAAGTGCTGAGGTGAAGCGCAAGGACAAGCCCTGGTGGAAAGGCGACTTCCATCTCGATGGCATCAAATGGGTCGATTACGGCTCCGACCCCAACGCCATGCTGTCGGCGTTCGAATCCGGTGAGATCGACACCGACCACGAAACCGCGTCCGACGCCGTGTCGCAGACCGAGCAGATGGGCTTGCTGAATTCCGAGATCGCCACCGGATCGACCATCGTTGCCCGTTTCAATGTCGGCAACGCACCCTATGACGACGTCAAGGTGCGCCGCGCCGCCCAGCTTGCCGTCGACAATTCCGCCGTTCTAGCGCTCGGCCTCGGCGGGCGCGGCAAGCCTGCCGACAACCACCATGTCGGCCCGATGCATCCTGAGTTTGCCGATATCGGTCCGGCCAAGCGCGACATGGACCAGGCGAAGAAACTGCTCGCCGAGGCCGGCAAGGCCGACCACGAATTCGAGCTGATCTCGGTCGACGTCGAATGGCAAAAGAGCACCGGCGATGCGATCGCCGCGCAAATGCGCGAAGCCGGCCTGAAGATCAAGCGCACCGTGCTGCCGGCCGCGACCTTCTGGAACGACTGGAGCAAATACCCCTTCTCCACAACCGAATGGCTGGGCCGCCCGCTCGGCGTCCAGGTGCTGGCGCTCGCCTACAAATCGGGCGCCGCCTGGAACGAAAGCGCCTATGCCGACAAGGAATTCGACACGCTTCTCGACAAGGCGCTGGCAACGCCGGACGCCGCCCAGCGCAAGGAGATCATGGCCAGGATCGAGCAGAATCTGCGCGATGCCGGCATCATCATCCAGCCCTACTGGCGCTCGGTCTACCGCACCTATCGCAAGGGCGTGCAAGGCTGCGAACAGCACCAGTCGCTGGAACAGCATTTTGAGAAGGTGTGGCTGGAGGGGTGATCCTTTCCAGAACGAAAACGGCTGGGGTGGTTCGGGGGACCACGCCGGCCGAATGCCATTTGCCATGCGCAAGAATTTTGGCACAGATTGCGCCTGACCGACTTTCGGCTCAGCGAATCAGGCATGGATCATTTCGACCTCGGCACCTATCGCCGCCCCATTTCCACCACCTCGGCCGAGACGCAACGCTGGTTCGATATCGGGCTGAACTGGTGCTACGGCTTCAACCATGAGGAAGGCATAAAGTGCTTCGAGAAGGCGCTGGATACGGACCCCGATTGCGCCTTCGTGCATTGGGGCATCGCCTATGCCGCCGGGCCTTTTTACAACCTCACCTGGAAGGAACACGGACGAGCGTGCAGGCGAAACACGCTTGCTGTCACTGAGATCCCGCCGCCCGACCATCCGAGTCGGCTTCGCCTTCTACGAGAAAATCTCCGCCAACTCATCCACGCTGGTGCCTTCCTTGACCTGGCGCAGTTCGACATAGGTGACGGCAATGGTCACCGACAGCATCGTCGAAAAGATCGTCGACACCAGAGTGCTGCCGAGCGCTCCGACCAGGACACCGACGCCGGTGATGCCGCCGGTGGTGGCGACGGCCAGTCCGAAAAACAAAGTGAACACCGCCTGGATGAGCATCGCCGCCACGCCAATGATCAGCAGCAGCCAGAATATCGACCAACGGCTGCCCTTGGTCAGGGCACGGCTGCGCGATATCGAGCCGAACACGCCAAGCCGCTCCTGAACCGCAATGGGCACGGAAACCGATACGGAAATCAGCCACATGAAAGCGGGGATAAACGCCAGGGCAAGCCCGATCAGCCACCCGATAGGGGGAATGACCCAGGCGATGAAAACCATCACAAAAACAGCCACCACCAGAGTGACAATGATCAGAATGCCTATGCCCAGCGTGGGCAAGAAGCTGCGCAATGCTATCTGGATGCAGTCGCCGATGACCGGCCGCTTGCCGTTCAAATCCTCGATTGCCGCTCTGACAAGCGCCGCTTGCACCAGCAAGGCCAGAACGAAAATGATCAAGGAAGCGACTATCGATAAGCCCGAGTAGTCTCCCATGGCCGACGTCTCGAAAGCGGCGGCGTTCCCGGCGCTGTCGACGTTCACCAATGTAGCGACCCGGGACAGGTTCCAGAGATTGTACAGCAGTGCGGGCAGTGTCGAGAAAAGTCCGACAACCACAGCAAGGAAACCCAGATTGCGGCCAATGACCGCGAAGCTGTTGCTGAAAACCCTGCCGATGCGAAATTTTTCCGGTCGGTCCTGCGCCAGTGACGTTATGATGCCTCCTCCCCGCACTGCCTTGACCCAGCCGGGTCAAGGCAGTGCAAAGCCGTCTGCTTATGAGAAAATCTCGGCCAGTTCGTCGACGCTTGTGCCTTCCCTGACCTGGCGCAGCTCGACATAGCTGACTGCGGCGGCGACCGACAGCAGCATCGACATCACGCTCTGCACCAGCCCAGCGACGATGGCCGCGGCGATGCCGTGAAACAGGTAGACAACCACGCCGACTGCACCCTGGATGACCATGGCAATGATGATCAGGACCAGGAACAGGCCGAACAGCGACCAACGGCTGCCCTTGGTCAGGGCGCGGCTGCGCGACATGGAACCGAACACGCCGAGCCGCTCCTGGATCAGGACCGGCACCGAGACCGACCAGCCAAGCCACAGGATGATGCCGGGCACAATCAAGGCGATCGCGGCCAGGCCCGCCCCCAGGGCGACGAGGAAACCTATCGCCAGCGTCGGCAGCAAAAAGCGAATGGCAATCTGCAGGCTGTCGCCGAAGGTCGGACGCTTGCCGTTCAAATCCTCGATCGTGGCCCGTACAAGCGACGACTGAAGCAGGAGCGCGAAAATGGAGCTGATGAAAATGGCGACGAACGTGACCCAGGAATTGCGAAGGGCGAAAGTGGGATCGGCCGCGGCGCCAGGATCGGCCTGCAGGAGCGCTTGCATGCGCGAGCCGGTCCACAGCTGGAGCAAGATCGTCGGCAAACCGGAAAACAGCAGTGCCAGTCCGACGCTAAGGCCGACATTGCGGCCGATGACGGAGAAGATGTTGTTGAAGACCCTGCCGATCTGAAATTTCTCAGGCCGTGCAAATGTTGCCGAAGTCATGATGCGCCCCCTGTTCCACCGCCGAATATTGTCCGGCAGCCGCAGTAGTAAATTTGCCAAGATTAACGACTGGCGTCTAGCCCACTTGCAAAAGTTACGCTGCATTGCCAGTGTCGGCTCGCGAACCGCAGGTTGCAGGGGGGCGAGAAGGTGACTGCTGCACAGCCGGACGCTGCGCAAGCCGAATGGCTGGCCAAACTGCACAAGCAGTTGCTGTCGGACGATTCGATCCAGTTCGACCTGCCGGCCTACAGACCACCCGAGACCCCCGAGTGGCTAAGACCGCTGGGCGAGTTCCTGAAATCGCTCGGCCCGTACATGATCTACCTGTTCTGGGGGGCCGTGATCACAGGTGCCGCAATCATTCTGCTGCTGATTTTGCTTGAGGTGAAAGGCGTCGCCTGGCGCCTGCCCTGGTGGCGCAAAAAGAGCGTGACCGAGGCGGAAGCGACATGGCACCCCGACGTGGGCGCCGCGCAGGTCCTGCTGTCGGAAGCCGATGCGCTGGCCGCCCGGGGCGAGTATGACGAGGCGGTGCATCTCCTGCTTCGCCGCAGCGTTGCCGACATTGCCGGCCGCCTGCCCGACTTCCTGCGCCCGTCGCTGACCGCGCGCGATATCGCGGGAGCGGCGTCGCTGCCAACGCGGGCGCGTGGCGCCTTTACCCAGATCGCGCGCATCGTCGAGGCCGCTCTGTTCGCGCGCCGGCCGGTCGGGCCAGAGGGCTGGCAGGAGGCGCGCAGCGCCTATGAGCGATTCGTCTTCAGGGATGCCTGGACTTGAGTGACACGACAGCCGACATCGCCCAGCAGGAACCGTTCAGCCGCAGGACGGTGTTCTGGGGCATTTTCGCCAGCCTGCTCGCGGCGGCGGGCTTCTTCCTTTTGTCCACCTATGCCCCCGATTTTCGCCAGCCGAGCGTCGGTGGCGCAACGCCGCTCTCGAAGAGCGGCATCGGCTATGCCGGCTTGGCGGAATGGCTGGAGCTGACCGGCGAAGCGCCCGACATGGCGCGGTCCGACAGCGATCTTCAGATCGACACGAACCTCCTGATCGTCACGATTTCGCCCGACAGCGACCCGGATGCGCTTGCCAACATCGTCAAGCTTCGCAAGGGCCTGGATACGCTGTTCGTGCTGCCCAAATGGGCGACCTTGCCGCTGTTCGAGCACGAGGGGTGGGAGATGAAGATCCAGCGGCTGCCGGACGTCGTGGTCAACGACTGGCTCGCCCGGATCGCCAAGGCCAAGCTCGGCGAAGGTGAGACCACGGTCAAGCAACTCGACGTCTCAGGGCAAATGGTCAGCGTTCCCGACCAGCTGCAATGGGTGGCCGACGAACACCCGCTGATTGCCGCCGGCAACGGCAAGGCCGTGCTGACCGAGGTCGAAGACGAGCGGTTCTACATTCTGACGGACCCCGATCTCATCAATAACGCCGGCTTGAAAGATCCCGACAAGGCGGCGGCGGCGCTCAAGCTGATCGAGCTCCTGCAGCCCGAAGAGGGTGCTGTCATGTTCGACCTGACGCTGCATGGCGTCGGGCGAAAATACGATCTCGCCAAGCTTCTGGTCGAGCCGCCCTTCCTGGCGCTGACGCTGACCATCCTGGCGGCGGCGGCACTTGCCTTCCTGCATGGCCTTGGCCGGTTCGGGCCGCCACGGGCCGATCAGCGCGCCATCGCCTTCGGCAAACGCGCGCTGGTCGACACCACGGCGATGCTGTTGCGCCGCGCCGGCCGGCTCGAAGAACTAGGCGACCGCTATGGAGCACTGGCACGCGTACGCGCCGGCGCGCTGCTCGGCGCGCCGCACGGTTTGCAGAGCGAAGCGCTCGACCGCTGGCTCGATTCCCGCGATAAGGACGAAGCCGGCGGGTTCACGACCCGCCTGCAAGCTGCGAACGCGGCAAAGACCCTGACACAAATGCATGATGCAGCCGAAAAGCTGCACGACTGGACGGCAAGGAGGCTCGGTGAACGTCGATGATGTGAAGGCCCTGGCGACACAGATCAGGGAAGAGGTGGCCAAGGCCATCACCGGGCAACACGATACGGTCGATCTGATGCTGACGGCATTGTTCGCCGGCGGGCATATATTGCTCGAGGGACCGCCGGGCACGGCCAAGACGATGACGGCGCGCTGCTTTGCCCAGGCGCTGGGCGTCGCCTATGGCCGCATCCAGTTCACACCCGACCTGATGCCCGGCGATATCGTCGGTTCCAACATCTACAATTTCCAGACCGGGCAATTCACGCTGACGCGCGGCCCGATCTTCTGCGACCTTTTGCTCGCCGACGAGATCAACCGCACGCCGCCCAAGACCCAGGCTGCCCTTTTGGAGGCGATGCAGGAGCATGCCGTCACCTTCGACGGCACCACTCATGCGCTCGGCCCGAACTTCATGGTGGTGGCGACGCAGAACCCTATCGAACATCAGGGCGTCTATCCTCTGCCCGAAGCCCAGCTCGACCGTTTCCTGTTCAAGCACCGGGTGAGCTACCCCGGCGCGCAAGAGGAAAAGGCGATCATCATCCACCATGGCGGCGGCACCGCCTCGCACGATATCAAGCAATACGGCATCACCGCCCAGGCCGACCGCAAGACGCTGGAAAAGGCGTTGGCGACCGTCGGCGAGGTCACGCTTGTCGACGACGTCGTGGACTATATCGCAAGGCTGGTGCGGGCCACGCGCGCCAGCCCCGATCTGGAAGTCGGTGCCAGCCCGCGTGCGGGCGCCATGCTGGCGAGAGCCGCACGCGCCCGGGCAGCGCTCGACGGGCGCGCCTATGTCATCCCCGACGACGTCAAGGCGCTTGCCGTGCCGGCGCTGCGCCATCGCGTGATCCTGTCGCCGGCGGCGCAGATCGACGGCCGCCTGGTCGAGCAGATCGTCACCGACTTGGTCGACCAGACGGAAGCGCCACGTTGATATATCCGAGCGGCCGGGCAGTCTGGGCAGGTGCGGCAGGTGCAATACCGGCCTTCCTGATCGCGCTCGCGTTGCCGTCGCTGTGGTATCTCGGCCTGTTGTGGATCTGCGTGCTGCTTGCTTTCCTGGCCGTGGACGCCGCCGCCGGACCCGGACGGGCTTCGCTGGATGCCAGCATCCATGCCCCGCCGCAGGTCAGCGTCGGCGGCCAGTTCACCGTCCATGTCATCGCCGGGCTCAGCGGACGGCCGCGCGCCGTGCAGGCGCGTCTTGGCCATGACGAGCGGCTGGAACCGCTGGGCGGCACCGGCGGCGCGTTGACCGCCGAGGCCGACAGCGCATCGCTCGATCTCAAATTTCAGGCGCTGCGGCGCGGCATCGCCAGGTTCGATCGCCTGTGGGTGCGCTGGCGCGGGCCGTTCGGGCTGGTCTGGAACCAGGTGGTGCTGCCGATGGCGAGCCAAGTCGCGGTGCTGCCCGATGTCAGCAGCGCCCGCGACGAGGCGATCACGCTTCTGCAGCGTCAGGCGCTGCCCGACGGCCATGCGCAGCGCCGCGCCGGCCAGGGCCGCGAATTCGAGGCGCTCAAGGACTACCAGCCCGGCATGGGCCGGCGCATGATCGACTGGAAGCGCAGCGCCCGCCACGGCAGGCTTCTGGCGCGCGAATTCCGTATCGAGGAGAACAACAACATCGTGCTGGCCATCGATAGCGGCCGGCTGATGTGCGAGCCCGTCGACGGCGTGCCGAAGGTCGACCGCGCCGTCACCGCAGCCTTGCTGTCAGCGTTCATTGCGCTGAAGGGCGGCGACATGGTCTCCCTGTTCGGCTTCGACGCGCGGCCGCGCGTTTCCAGCGGCGCCGTGCGCGGCTCCGCCAGCTTCGCCATGATCCAGAAGCGGGCGGCGGAGATCGACTATTCCACCGAAGAGACCAATTTCACCCTGGCGCTGACGACGCTGGCGGCGCGGCTCGACCGGCGCTCGCTGGTGATCATCTTCACCGACTTCGTCGATCCGATCAGCGCCGAACTGATGCTGCGCACCGTCGGCCGGCTCACCGAACGGCATCTGGTGCTGTTCATGATGATGAGGGATGTCGAACTGGAGACACTGGCCGACATGCCGCCGGACGCACCGGAGGATGTGGCGCGCTCCGTCGTCGCCGGCGGGCTGCTGCGCGAAAGGCAGGTCGTCATCGGCAGGCTCAGGCTGCTCGGCGCGCATGTCATCGAAGCCGACCATCAGAGGCTCGGGCCGGCGCTGGTCGAGCGCTATCTCGAGCTCAAGCGAGAGGATCTGTTGTGAACGCGCTGGTCGGCAAGGATGCGGTGCGCCAGTCGCTGGCGAGCTTCCGTTCGGAGCGCGAGGCCGACTGGAAGGCGTTCGAGGCGCTGCTTGCCCGGGTCGAGAAACGTGCGCCACGCACGCTATCGGAAGACGAACTGCTGTCGCTGCCGCTGCTCTACCGCTCGGCGCTGTCCTCGCTTTCGGTGGCGCGGGCGACGTCGCTCGACAATGCGCTGGTCAGCTATCTCGAAGCGCTTTGCCTGCGCGGCTACTTCTACCTCTATGGCGCACGTCGCGGCTTGCGGCAGCGCATCGGCGACTTCTTCCTGCATGACTGGCCGCATGCCATTCGCGATTTGTGGCGCGAGACCTTGCTGTCGGTCGTCCTGACCTTTGTCGGCGCCGGCGCCGGCTACTGGCTGGTGGCCAAAGACAAGGGCTGGTTCGACGCCATCATTCCGCCGAGCCTGGCCGGCGGGCGCAACCCGGATGCCTCGGCCGACGTGCTGCGACAGGTGCTTTATGACGGCGCCGACAGCAATTTCCTGTCGGGCTTCGCCGCCTATCTGTTCACGCACAATGTCCAGGTGGCGATCCTGGCCTTCGCGCTGGGCTTTGCCTTCGCGGTGCCGAGCGTGCTCTTGATCCTGATGAATGGCTGCCTGCTTGGCGCGATGTTCCAGATCTACGTCGCCAAGGGGCTTGGGCTGGAGCTGGGCGTATGGCTGTCCATCCATGGCACCACCGAGATGTTCGCGATCGCCTTGGCGGGCGCCGCCGGCATGCGCATCGGCACGCGCATCGCCTTCCCCGGCGAACTGACGCGGATGACGGCTGCTGCCGATGCCGGGCGCGTGGCCGCCACCACCATGGTCGGGGTGACGATCATGCTTTTGTTTGCCGGCCTGCTCGAAGGCATCGGCAGGCAGGTGATCACCAGCGACGTGACACGCTACGCCATTGGCGGCGGCATGCTGACGCTGTGGCTCTGTTATTTCTATGTGTTCAGGGTGGTGTGGCATGGCGACCGCTAGGCGTGCTGCCGTCTCGACGATACGGCCGCTGATCACGCCGGAAGGGGTCGATCTCCGGATCAAGCTCGCCGATGCCGGCACTCGCGCCGCCGCCTTCCTGCTCGACTTTGTCATCATCATCGTCACGGCGATCGTGATCTCGATCGTCGCGCTGTTCGGGCTGGCCGGCCTCAAAGGCGAAGGCGCGCAGCCGCTGTTCATCGTCTGGATCATCCTGATCTTCTTCCTGCGCAACGCCTATTTCATCGTCTTCGAAGCCGGCCGCCGCGCCGCCACGCCCGGCAAGCGGATGCTCGGCATCCGGGTGGCGTCGCGCAGCGGCGCCGGCCTGTCAGTCGATCAGGTCATTGCCCGCAACCTGATGCGCGAGATCGAGATCTTCCTGCCGTTGTCGATCATCCTCGGCCGCAGCGAGATGGGGCTCGCCGACACGCTGACGACGATCTTCGGACTGGTGTGGACGCTGTTGTTTGCGCTCTTCCCGCTGTTCAACCGCGACCGCATGCGCATCGGCGACCTGTTGGCCGGAACCTGGGTGGTCGAGGCGCCGAAACTGGCGCTGGTCGAAGACCTGTCGCAACGCCAGGACACCACCACCCGCGCCTTCCGCTTCACCCAGGCGCAGCTCGATGCCTATGGCATCGCCGAACTGCACAAGCTGGAAGAGGTGCTGCGCCGCGACGACTATTTCGCCCTGAAAGCCGTGGCCGAGACGATCGGGCGCAAAATCGGCATGACAATCGAGCCGGTCGATTCCAGGGCCTTCCTCACCGCCTATTATGGCGAGCTGCGGGCACAGCTTGAGCGCAAGCTTTTGCTGGGGACGCGCAAGGCGGATAAGTACCAGCGGTAGAAAGAGGGGCCCACTGCTGCGATGGGTGAGTCCAACCGTCGGCGCCGCCCCTCATTGCCCTGCCGGGCATTTCGCCCCGTAGTGACGGGGAGAAAGAGGCTGTTGCCGAGGATTTTGCCAGCTCGGCAGAATGGACGCCGAGGTTTGCGGTCAGCCCCTTCTCCCCGTCACTATACGGGGAGAAGATGCCGGCAGGCAGATGAGGGGCAGCACCAGCCGATGGATATGGAGTGCCTCTCGCCTACCCCACCCACTTCTCGTAGTCGGACACCAGCAGGTGCAACGGGGCGACGTCCTCGTCGATGTTGGAGAAGCGGCCGATCGGCTCGCGGAAGACGTTGTCGGTAAGGTCGTCATTGACGGTCGAGACCTCGCCGATCAGCACATCCTTGCCCTCGGCCCAGAAGGCGTGCCAGACGCCGGGCATCAGCGTCACGCTCTGGCCCGGGTCGAGCTTCAGCAGCCCGCCTGCCGGCAGCCTGTGGATGGTGCCGTCGACCGGCACCGACACTTCGGCCTTCGGATCGATGCCGCCGTCGCGATCGTGCATGAACAGTTCGAGCACCAGCTTCCCGCCGCCGCGGTTGATGATGTCCTCGGCCTTGATGTTGTGGCGGTGCATCGGCGACAGCTGATCCTTGCGCGAGATCATGATCTTCTCGGCATAGAGCATGCCCATGCCCTTCTTCATGTCGGCGTAGACGCCGTTGCGAACGGTGAACAGGAACAGGCCGAGTTCGTCGAATTTTTCCTGGCCGTAATCGGTGATGTCCCAACCGAGCCGCGAGGTGAAAATGGCGGCGGAGTCGGCCTTGCGCGCCTTCATCTCTTCCGGGCTCCAGTAGGCGAAGGGCGGCATGATGTAGCCGAACGAGCGGATGAAGGCGTCTGCATCGCGGATGATGTCGTTGACGGTGGAGCGTTTCATGATCGTGATCCCTTCGCGTCGCGTTCCCTGGAGTTATCTGAAGCGCATAGCCGAACAGCGCTGCGGTGTCGACGCAAACTGCGTGCTGGCCCCATGACATCCGTGCGGATCGGGGCCATAAGTCAGCCAGATTTCCCAAGGTGATATTTCATGCAAGGCATAGACGACCTCGACACGCCGGCGATCCTCATCGACGCAGCCCGCGCCGAAGCCAACATCACACGAGCGCAGGCGCATGCCGACCGCCAGGGGCTGAAACTCAGGCCGCACATCAAGACGCACAAGCTGCCTTATTGGGCGAAGAAGCAGGTGGCGGCCGGCGCGGTCGGCATCACCTGCCAGAAGATCGGCGAAGCCGAGGTGATGGCCGATGCCGGGCTGACCGATATTTTCCTGCCCTACAACATCCTTGGCCGCGCCAAGCTGGAGCGCCTCAAGGCGCTGCATGGCCGTGTGACACTGTCAGTGACGGTGGACAGCCTCGAAACGCTGGATGGGCTCGCCGCCACCTTCACCGATACCGGGCACCCCCTGCCCCTCCTGGTCGAATGCGACACCGGCATGGGCCGTTGCGGCGTGCAGAGCGCCGCCGAGGCGCTGGCACTGGCGAAGTTGATCGACCAAGCCAAGGGGCTCACCTTCGGCGGGCTGATGACCTACCCCGCGGCCGGCCGCGCCGCCGAGGCTGAATCCTGGCTGGCCGGCGCCAAGCAAACGCTCGCGGCCTCGGGTCTCGCCTGTGATCGCATTTCAAGCGGCGGCACGCCTGAAATGTGGCGCTCCGGCGAGGACAGCGTGGTGACCGAATACCGCCCCGGCACCTACATCTACCTCGACCGCTACCAGGTCGCCAAAGGCGTCGGCACGCTCGACGATTGTGCGCTGACGGTGCTCGCCACAGTGGTCAGCCATCCGACGCCGGCCCGGGCCATCCTCGACAGCGGCAGCAAGGCGCTGTCCAGCGACACGCTGGGGCTCGCCGATTTTGGCGAGCTGCTCGGCATGCCCGGAGCCCGCGTCACCAGCTTGAGCGAGGAACATGGCACGGTCACGCTTGAAAATGGCGCGAAGCTTCGCATTGGCGAGCGCGTGCGCTTGGTTCCGGATCATTGCTGCGTGGTGACCAACCTGTTCGACCAGGTGCATCTGATCGAGGGCGACAAGGTGCTGGAAACGCTGAAGGTGGAAGCGCGTGGACGGATGGGGTGAGGCTTTCGTTTTGGAGGCTCGCCCTATTTCGGCATTGACGAATTGTAATTTATAACTTACTAGTCCCCATGACAATCCTGAAGCAGACAGCCACCTTTCGGAGGTGGCACCAAAAGCTGAAAGACGGAAGAGCCAAGGCGGCAATTGCCGTTCGGCTGCAACGTTTGATTGTAGGAAATCCCGGCGACGTGGCCCCAGTGGGTGAAGGCATCAGTGAATTGCGCATTCACTATGGGCCCGGCTATCGCGTTTATTTCACAAGCGCGGTGAAACGGTCATCCTGCTCCTGTGCGGCGGGGATAAAAGTTCACAAGAAACCGACATACGGACAGCAAAGCGCCTGGCCGTAGAATGGAGTGACGACAATGGTTGAAAAAATCTACGATTTCGATCCCGCCGAAATGCTCGATTCCGATACGGCAATCGAGGCGTTTCTGGCAGAGGCAATGGAAACCGGAGACGCCAAATTCGTCGCGTCCGCCCTCGGTGTCGTTGCCCGCGCCAAGGGGATGAGCAACATTGCCAGAAAGACCGGCTTGGCTCGCGAGCATCTTTATACCTCGCTCAGCGAAAACGGTAATCCTACGCTGGAAACCACACTGGCGGTCATGAAAGCATTCGGCTTTCATTTGGCCCCAAAGCACGATGCAACTCAGGTCTAATCTACGCCAGCGCGCGTCGAGCGCGAGGTTGTTCGGGCCAACTGAAATCAGGACTGATAAACCGGACCCAGCGCCGCCTTCAGCGGATCCAGCGCGTCGCCATACAGCTTCCAGCGCTCGACCGAGGATGAATAGATCGGCTGGCGCACCTGCCAGCGGCTCGGCGTCCGCACGGTGCGCTCGGTTTCGTTGAAACGCAAGCAGGCATCGTCCCACTCGATGCCGAGGAATCCGATCAATCCGCGGGCGCGATTTTCGAAATCGGCGACCGTTTCTTCGTAGGGCATGTCGTGGATATCCAGCGGGATGACCTTGGCCCAATGGCGCATCAGGCGCTCATACTGCCGGTAATACTGCCCAAGCTTGGTCAGATCGGCGTTGTAGCCGTGCGCCTCGGAAAAATTATGCATGAAACAGGACGCGCAATTGTCCATCGGGTCACGCCGGCAATGGATGATGCGGGCATTCGGCAAGATCAGGCTGATGAAGGCCAGCAGCTCGAAATTATGCGGCATCTTGTCGACGACAAGCCGCGCCGTGTTGTTGCGCTTTTTGAGAGCGTCGAGATATTTCGATCCAAGCTCCTTGGCCTTGGCCGCAGTGAGCGCCGCCATGGCCTCGGTGAAAATGGCTGGGTCGAGCTTGTCGAACCCAAGTTCGCCGGCAAGTGAACGAATGGTCGACAACTCGCCGGCGCCATGGATATCGCGATGACTGGCGCATATCTGCTCGGTCAGCGTCGTTCCCGACCGTGGCATGCCGACGATGAAGACCGGGCGTCTGGATGGATTTCCCAAATTGGCTCGCGCCTCGAAGAAGCCGGCGTCGAAGGTGTTGATGAAGCTGTCGTAAAGCTGGGTGTGCCGGTCGATGTCGAAGTCATTGCCGGAAATCGCCTTGGCCCTCGCGAAATGGCGGATGGCCGGGCCATAATCGCGCTGATCATTGAGCATCTTGCCGGCGGCGTGGTGCAGCACTACCCGCTCGCGATCGGTGGTTGTCGGCAATTCCAGGCGTTTCAGCACCAAAGGCAACGTCGGATCGTCCTTGACCGCCCGGCGCGCAAGCGCCATTCCAGCCAGCGCCTCGACATGGCCCGGGTCGATGGCAAGGGCCTTGCTGAAGCATTCGACCGCCTCGGCCGGCCGGCCAATGTCGGTGAGCAAATCGCCCATACCGGCAAGTGCCATCACCGACTGGCCGTCGATAGCCAGCGCCTGGCGATAGAACCCTTCGGCAATGTCGCCCTCGAGCTGGCTGCGGTAGGAGCGGCCGAGATTGCACAGCGCTTCGATGAGCCCTCCGTCGAGCTCGATCGCCTTTCTCAGATGTCTGCGCGCCTTGTCGACGTTGCCGGTGACATTGTAGGCATTGCCGAGATTGTTGCGGAAGATGGCGTTGTCCGGTTCGAGCTTGACCGCCCTTTCCATATAGGCAATGGCGGCGTCATGATGCTCGGCCTCGATGGCGAGCGTGCCCATCAGGTTCAGCGCCATGGCATTTTTGGGCTGCGTGCGAAGCACCGTCTGGTAGCAGAACTCGGCCTCGCGAAAACGCTTGCGCCGTTGCAGGTCGATGCCGCGCTGCAATGTCTTTTCCGCCGGCTCACCGGCGGTCGGCAGCGAGGCTGGGATCATTGCCGGCAGGCCCAGGGGTTGCCGGCGTGGCAAGAGCGGCATCCGTCAAATCCCGGTCGCGGCCTGCGACGAACCAATCAGAACTTCAGGGTAACGCCAAGCTGGAGATTGTGGGAGTACAATTTGGCGTTCTCGTATGTGCCGCCGCCATCATTGTCGTCTAGATCCACGCTTGTCACGGCCTTAAAGCGGTAACCGAAATCGAGGTCGACATTCTGCGTTACCGCGTAGGTAACACCGGCGCCCACCTGGCCGGCGAAACCCCAGCCGCCAGGCCCGTATCCAAAGGCGTGGCCATCAAAGTGAGTATCGGCGGTAACATAGGCCGCGCCGACACCGCCGCCGACATAGAGTTTGGCATCACCAAAATGCGCAACATCGGCCCAGACGTTGGCGAGAAGATAGGTGGCCGACAGATTGCCGGAAGCCGGATAGTTGCCGACGCCCGTGTAGCTGTATTCGCTTGCCTTGTAGCGCGCGTAGGACAGTTCGCCTTCGACACGAAACACATCGTTGATGCGCCGACCGACAGCGCCGCCGATTACGAACCCGGTATCAAGATCGACTGAATAGCCAGTACCATTGTAGTCCGTTTTCACATGGTTCGGGAAACTGGCGCCGCCGAAGAGCGTGACGTACCAGAGATCCTCCGCCCTCGGAACGTCGACAATCGCGTCGGCGGCGTAGGCCGAACTCCAACCAAGCGCCAATGCAAATGTCGAGACGCCAGCCAACAAGCGCAGTTTCATCGCCGATTCCCTCGCTACAACTAGTGACTGGTATCACTCTTGCTTCGCGGCCGAGCTGTCAAGAAAGCAAACGAGATCAAGGAGCCAAGCGAAGTCGGGAACAATCTTTTGAGAATTCTTGTTGCTGCACCGCAACATAGCAGCACATGCTAATGTTTGGCGGCAGGCGTATGGCTTCGGTTTTGAAAATCGCGCTAGTCGGCCTGCCGTGCCGCCACCCTGCGCATGGCGATCACCCGCCGGCGGCGGATTTCGGTGCGCATCGCCGTCAAATGCAGCGCGAAGAACAGCACGGTGAAGCCGAGCGCCATCACCAGCAGTGGCCATAGCAGGCTGGGATCGATCGTCGGTCCGCCGAGCCGGAACACCGAGGCCGGCTGGTGCAGCGTGTTCCACCAGTCGACCGAGAATTTGATGATCGGGATGTTTATGAAGCCGACGAGCGTGATGATGGCGGCGGCCCAGGCGGCGCGGCTGGCGTCATCGAGCGCACGCGTCAGCGCGATGATGCCGAGATACATCAGGAACAGGATGAAGACCGAGGTCAGGCGGGCGTCCCAGACCCACCAGGTGCCCCACATCGGCTTGCCCCAGATCGAGCCGGTGACCAGCGCAAGCGCGGTGAAGGTGGCGCCGATCGGGGCTGCCGACTTCAGCGCGACATCGGCCAAGGGATGGCGCCAGACCAGCGTGCCGAGCGCGGCGACGGCCATCACCGTGTAGCACATCATGGCGAGCCAGGCGAAAGGCACGTGGATATACATGATGCGCACCGTGATGCCCTGCTGGAAATCCTCAGGCGCGGCAAAGCTCATATAGAGACCGATGGCGAGCAGGATCGCGGCGATCGACGCCAGCCACGGCACCAGCCTATCGGCCAGCCCGACAAAGCGCGTGGGGTTGGCGAGGTCGGTCCAGCCGGCGAGGCGTGAGGAGGTATCGCTCATAAGGTCTAGATAGACCGGCGGCGCGTTCGGGGCAATCGAGGGAGTGTCGCAGTCTTATTTACCCTCCCCCTCGTGGGGAGGGTCGCTGCGAAGCAGCGGGGTGGGGGTGGTGGGGCACTANGGGGGGGGGGGGGGGGTGGTGGGGCACTACCCCCACCCGGACCCTACGGGTCCGACCTCCCCACAAGGGGGAGGTAAAAAAGCTACGCCGCTTCGATATTCACCGTGCGGCTGAGACGGCGGACTTCCTCGTCGTTGAGCAGGCCGCCGGCGCGCAGCAGGCTGGCGAAACGGCCATTGCGCAGCGACAGTTCGGCGAAGCCGCCCATCTCGACCACCTTGCCCTTGTCCATGAACACGACCAGGTCGGCGTCGCGGACGGTGGTCAGGCGGTGGGCGATGATGAAGGTGGTGCGGTTGCGCCTCAGTTCGTCGATGGCTTCCTTGACGCGGTCCTCGGTCTCGACATCGAGCGCGCTGGTCGCCTCGTCGAGCACCAGAATCGGTGCGTCCTTGAGCACGGCGCGGGCAATGGCGATGCGCTGACGCTCGCCGCCCGAAAGCTGGCCGCCGCGCTCGCCAACGACGGTGTCATAGCCGGCGCTCTTGGCAAGGATAAAATCCTGCGCGGCAGCCGCATTGGCGGCGGCGTGAACCTCGTCATAAGTCGCCTCGGCACGACCGACGCGGATGTTGTCCTCGATCGAGCGGTTGAGCAGGCCGGCATCCTGGAAGACGGTGGCGATCGAATGACGCAGCGACTTGCGGGTCACCGTGCGGGTGTCGATGCCGTCGATCAGGATACGGCCATGAGACGGCGAGAAGACGCGCTGCAAGAGGTTGATCAGCGTCGTCTTGCCGGCGCCGGTCGGGCCGACGATGGCAACCGTCTGCCCGGCCTGGACCTCGAAGGAGACGTCGTCGACGCCCTGCCTCGAATTGGCAAACTCGAAGCCGACATTCTCGAAGCGGACGTGGCCGGTGACGTTGGTGAGGTCGCGCAAGCCGTCCGGCTCGGCGGAGTCGGCGGCCGAATCCTCGAGGTGATAGAAGTCCTCGAGCTTGGCACGGGCTTCCGAAATCTGGTTGGCGAAAGCCGACATCTGGTCGAGGCGGGCAATCAGCAGCGTGGCAAAGCCGGTGAAGGCGATGACGTCGCCGATCTTGAGCTGGCCATGGGTGACCAGATAGGCGCCGATCAAAAGCACAACCATCATCGAAATGGTCGACGACAGGCGGTGCAACGCATTGGCCATCGCCCACCAGTCGAGCACCGGGTTCTGCGCGTCGAGCAGGTTCTTGACATAGCGGCGCAGCGTATCGGCCTCGTGGCCGAGACGGTTGTAGCTCTGCAGCACGGCGACATTGCTGACCGAGTCGGTCACATGCGCGAACACCTGATGGTAGTGGCGCTCGACCGCGGCCTGGCCCGCCTTGGTGCGCTTCATCACAAGCCGGCCGATGCCGACATAGAGAACGCCCAGCGCCATCAGCACCAGCGACATGCGAAGATCCATGCTTATAGCGGTCGGAATCAGCAGAGCCAGCGCAACAGCCGTCGACAGATGCTGGCGCATGAATTCAAGCCACAGGCTGAACAGCGTCTCGACGGCGCGCAGCAGCGTGTGCAGCGCGTTGGAGGTGCCGCGCTGGTGGTGCCAGGCGAGCGGCATGGTGATCACGCGCTCGAACGACTGGCACAGCACCTCGCTGCGCCGCTTGTGGGCAAAACGGTCGGCGCCGCGCGCCACCAGCACGAAGGCGACGATGTTAAAGGCGCCGAGACCGGCCCACAGCGCCAGCGTCGAAAACACCGAACCCTTATCGGAGATGGCGTCGATTACCCGGCCGAACATGATCGGCTCGAGGATGGCGATAATGGCGAGCGCGACATTCGCACCGCAGATAAACGCAACGCGCTTCCTGTCGGCTGCGAGATAACCCAGCGCTCTCCAGTAGATTTGCAGAAGTGACACTTCAGCTACTCCGCCCAAAACATTATTGTGCACCGCACCATTTCTTGACACGTACCGGTTAACGGGTCGCAAAACAATGCCCGTCTACCTCTTCCGTTCCCATTCTGCGAACAAAAGATGACGACGTTGCGAAATCTGCCGTGATCACCTAACGGTTTGAGATAAAAGGTGAAATGTCAGTCTTGCGGCAAAATCATGGCAGCAGCTGGCCCTGCCACATTTTTAGTCACTGCACGCTTGGACCGCCGTTTTCGGGAAGGCACGCCGTTCTGCGCCAGGAGCATGCCGAAGTAGAAAACGCGCCTCGAAAGGCGCGCGTCAATAACCTGAAGCCTTTGATTTTACGAGGGTATCTTGACGACCACCTCGGTCTTGTCGCCGGCTTTCGGCTGAAAACCGGAACATTTTGTCTTGGTTCCATTGACTTCGAGCGAGATGGATTTGGCCTTTTTGTCGCGGATGACGCGAACCTTGATCTCCGACCCCAGCATCTTCAGCGTGGCAGAATAGCCGTCCCAATGGCTGGGCAGTTTCGGCCGGAACGTGATCTGCTTGCCCCGCCGCTCAATGCCCAGAATGCCTTCGACCGCAGCACGGTAGAGCCATCCCGCTGAGCCCGTATACCAGGTCCAGCCGCCGCGACCGCCCTTGTCCTCACCGGAATAGATGTCGGCGGCGACGACGTACGGCTCGACGCGATAATGCTCGGCCGATGCATCGTCGAGCGCATGGTTGACCGGGTTCAGCATCGAGAAGCAGCGATAGGCATCGTCGGTGCGGCCCATTTCGGCGAGCGCGATCACGAACCAGGTCGCCGCATGGGTGTACTGGCCGCCGTTCTCGCGCACGCCCGGCGGATAACTCTTGATGTAACCAGGGTCCTTTCTCGTGTTCTGGAAGGCCGGGGTAAACAGTTTGACGATCTTGAGCTTGTCGTCGACCAGCAGGTTCGTCGCCTGCTGCATCGCCGTGGTCGAGCGCGCGGGGTCGCCCTCGCCGGAGAGCACGCTCCACGACTGCGCGATGGAGTCGATCTTGCACTCGTCCGAATTGTGCGAGCCAAGCGGCGTGCCGTCATCGTAGCTGCCGCGGCGATACCACTGGCCGTCCCAGGCGGTGCTTTCCAGCGCCCGCTTCAGCACATCGGCGTGTTTTGTCCAGGCCTGCGCCCGCTTGGTGTCGCCCTGCCCCTTGGCCACGGTGGTAAAGTCGCCCAGCGTCTTCAAAAGGAACCAGCCAAGCCAGACACTCTCCCCCTTGCCGGCTTCGCCGACGCGGTTCATGCCGTCGTTCCAGTCGCCGCCGAGGATCAGCGGCAGCCCGGCCGGGCTGCTGCGCTTGACCGCAAGGTCGAGCGCGCGCGCGCAATGGTCGTAGAGCGAAGCGTTCGTCTTGGAGATTTCCGGCGTGAAGAAGGCGTCGTGCTCGCCCTCGCCCAGCACCTGCCCGTCGATGAAAGGCAGCTGCTCCTTCAGGATCCCTGTATCGCCGGTCACCTCGATGTAGCGATTGGTGGCATGCGCCAGCCAGACCACATCGTCGGAGATCATGGTGCGCACGCCGGCGTCGGTGCGCGGCAACCACCAATGCTGGACATCGCCTTCGGGGAACTGCCGGCGCGCCGCATTGAGGATCTGGTCGCGCGCCAGTTTCGGATCATGCGCAAGCAGGGCCAGCGTGTCCTGCAGCTGGTCGCGGAAGCCGAAGGCGCCGCTTGCCTGATAAAAGGCCGAGCGGGCGCGGATGCGGCAGGCCAGGCTCTGATAGGGCAGCCAGTGATTGACCATGGCGTCGAGCGCCTTGTCGGGCGTCTCGACCTGGATGGTGTCGAGGAAGCCGCGCCAGACGCGTTCATTATCGGCCAGCCGCTGGTCGAAATCCTTGCCCGAATGGGTCTGCACCAACGCGCTCGCTTCGGCTGATGTAGCGGCGTCGCCAAGCAGCCAGACCAGCGTGACGTCGCCGCCGGCAGGGATGTCGATGTCGCTGGCGACAGCTGCGCACGGATCGTCGCCGGCCTCGACGCGGCCCGACAGGCCGGCGCCGCTGACGACAGTGTGCGGGAAGGCGCTGGTGCCGTGCCTGCCGATGAACTCGCCACGATCGGCTGTCACCGAATGCACCGGACCGGTGGCGGCCAGGAAGGCCACCCGGTCGCCGAAATCGAGACCGTAGGGGTTTTGCGCCAGAAGCGCGCCGGTCGCTGGATCCCTGGACGGGATGATGGTCGCAGCAGTGCTCGAGCGATGGCTGCCGAGAACCCATTCGGCATAGGCATAGACGCGCAGCCGCGCCGGCGCCGAGCCTGAGTTCTGGATGCGCAGCCGCGTGATCTTCACTGGATCGACGGGATCGACGACGTGCGTCAGATCCATCGACAGCGGGCCGCGTTTGGACCGGAAGGTGGAGAAGCCCTGGCCGTGCCATGTCTCATAGGTCATCGAGGGATCGCGGACCACGGCAGCCAGCGGCGAGAATGCCTTGCCGCTGGCCTGATCGTAGATGTAGATGCCCTCGCCCGGCCGGTTGGTGACCGGATCATTCGACCATGGCGTCAGCTGGTAATCGCGGCTGTTGCGGCTCCAGGTGAAGGCAGCGCCTTCGGCTGAGACATGGAATCCGAACGAGGCGTTCGAGACGACGTTGATCCAGGGCTGCGGCGTCGAGCGCCGCCCGGCAAGGCGGGTGACATAGTGGCGGCCGTCGCCCTCGAAACCGCCAAAGCCGTTCCATTGGCTGAGGCCGCTGCCGTCGGCGCTGCTGTCGGACGCGGCATGGTATGCAGGCGCCGCCGGCACCGGCAGAGACGGCTCGCGCAGCGACGCGGGGGCCACCGGCTGCAGGGCATCGCGTGCTTGCAAGGCTGCCGCCTCGGCGCGTTCGATCTGGTCGAAGATGGTGCCGTTGCGCGTGTGCAGAACCACGCGGGCAACCGCCAGCAGCGTCTTGTACGTCGCCTCGTCCATCAGGTCGCGGCGCACGGCGAAGATGTGCTGGCGCGGCCCGAGTTCCTTGCCGCGCAGGCGGCTGTTTTCGCACAGCGTCTCGACCGCGCGCTGCAGATCCTGGACATAGGACGATGCCTGCTCGTTGACGACCACGAAGTCGATCATCATGCCGCGGGCGCGCATATACTCCTGGAAGCGCAGCGCCTGGGCGACAATTTCGAGGTCGGCCACGTCGCCGATGCGGACCAGGAAGATCGGGAAATCGCCCGAAATGCTGGTCGGCCACAGGCTGGACTGCTTGCCCAGCCCCGAAGCGATGGATTCGCCGGGCAGGCGCAGGAACGGATCGGGATAGATCAGGAAGCGCGCCAGCTTCTGCACGTTGGCGGCGTCGGTCAGGCTGAGACCAAGATGGCGGGTCTGCACCTGCGAACGCGTCCAGGCAAGCATCGCCTGGCGAGCAAAACTTTCGGGATGGTCGAGCCTGGCGATGGCCTCGTCCAGTTCGGCGCGGTTGGCGCCGACGGCGGTCCAGAAGGTCAGCGATATCTTCTTGTTGGCCGGCACCCGCACCTGGCGGCGCAGGGCCGCTACCGGATCGAGGGTGAAGCCGTGGTGACCGCCAAGCTTGGCGCCGGGATCGAAGGCCGCCGCTTCCGCGATGGTACGGCCACGGCCGATGAAGGCACGGCGGTCGGTTTCGGCCTCGGCATCGCGCGCCGACCCGGACGGATCGGTGACGAAATGCACCATGGTGACGTCAGGCTCGTTCTTCTCGCGCTTGCGCCTGGTGGCAAAGATGGCGCCGTTGTTGGCAGCGATCTCGGTCTCGATAAACATTTTCGAGAACGCAGGATGGGCATTGTCAGAGGCTTCGTTGCCCAGCACCAGCTCGGCAAAGGAGGTCACCTCGATATGCCGGTCAGTGGCGCCGTCGTTGTAGAGCGTGACGCGCCGTCCCTCGCCATTGCCTTCCGAGATGACGATGCATTCGACCTCCGAACGCAGCGAGCCCACTGTTTTGACGAAGCTCGCCTTGTCGTCGGAAAACAGCGTTTGCACTCTCTCGCCGGTCGCCTGCTTCGGCTCTGCGGTGGCCGACCACCAGTCGCCGCTGCCGGCGTCGCGCAGGAAGATGTAGGAGCCGAGCCGGTCTTCGGTCGGGTCGGGCTGCCAACGGGTGACGGCGAGTTCGCCCCAGCGGCTGTAACCGGAACCGGTGGCCGAGACCATGACGGAGTAGCGGCCATTGGACATGACGCTGGTGGCGCGCAACGCCCTCAGCGGGTCGAGGATAATGCGCGAGTCCGGGCTCTCGACCTCGGTCTCGTCCTTCGAACGCTCGTCGGCTTCGGTCCTGACCGTGGCGGTCGGGATGTCGCGCGGCGCCCTCTCCTGCAGCAGGAGTTCGGCAGACTCGATCACCGGATCGCTGTGGAAGCGGTCGCGCAGCCGGCCCTCGAAGATGGCGTCGGCAACGGCGGCGATCGACATGCCGGAGTGATGCGCCATGTAGTTCAGGACAACGGCATGGTCGGTGCCTTCCGGCACGCGCTGCGGCGTGAAGTCGACGGCGTCGTAAAAGCCATGCCGGCCGAGAGCGCCGATGGAGCGCAGCCTGGCCAGATTCTGGACGGATTCGCGCGGTGTGAACTGCGCCGCGAGGATCGTGGCGTAAGGCGCGATCACCGTGTTCTGGCCAAGGCCGCGCTTGAGACCAAGTCCGGGCACGCCGAAATTGGTATACTGGTAGGTCAGTTCGCGGTCGCGGGCATTGTAGGCCGCTTCCGAAATGCCCCAGGGCACGTTCTTCGAACGCGCGTACTGGATCTGGCGCTTGATGATCAGCTTGCTGGTCTGGTTGAGGATCGACCCCTGCGGCTCCTTCATTACCAAAGGCGGCATCAGATACTCGAACATCGAGCCCGACCAGGACATCAGCGCACCCTGGAAGCCGATCTCGACGATCGGCCTTCCAAGCCGGAACCAATGCTCCGTCGGCAGGTCACCCTTGGCGATGGCGAACAGGCTGGTCAGCCGCGCCTCGGAGGCGAGCAGATCGTAGCAGCTCTCGTCGAGCTGGTGCTCCTCGACCCGGTAGCCGATCGAGAGCAGTTTGCGCTCCTGACGCATCAGGAAAGAGAAATCCATCTCGAAGGCATAGCGGCGGCAGCGTTCGCGCAGCGCCAGCAGCTTGGCGCGCAAGGCTTCGACGGCGTTTTCGTCGCTGTGCGAGTCATGCACATGCGCCTCGCAGGTCGCTTCCAGCCGGGCCGCCCAGTCGGCGATAATGTCGCTCCGCTGCGATCCGGCCTCGGTGTGGATGGCGGTGGCGAGCTTGCGGATCTCGCCGGCAAGCACGGCCAGGTTGATCGTGCGGATCGAGGCCATCTCCGGCTGCGCCTTGATGGTCATGACGGCGCGCCGCATGCCATCGAGGCGATCGGCCAGACGCTGGCGCAACGGCCGCAGTTGCCGGCGGTCGTCAGGCAATTCCTCGAGGCTCTCGTCGAGGATACTCACCGTGTCGAGGACGCCTTCGAAATCGCCCTGCAGGTGAACGGACGGGGCTTCCGCCCATTCGGCGCAGGCAGCCGCCACCGCGACCAGATGTCCGGCGAGATTGCCGCTGTCGACGGCGGAGATGTAGAGCGGATAGAGCGGTTTGAGCGTCGTGGTGTCGTACCAGTTGAAGAGGTGGCCACGGTTGCGCGGCATGCTCTCGATGGTCGTCATCGTGGCGTCGATCCGGGTGATGGCGTCGGAGAGCGCAATCCAGCCGAAATCGCGTGCCGACACCACCGACAGCAGGTAGACGCCGATATTGGTCGGCGACGTCCGCGGCGCTACAACGGGCGCCGGGCTTTCCTGGAAATTGTCGGGCGGCAGATTGTGGTGCTCGGCCGTGACGAAGGTTTCGAAATAATGCCAGGTGCGGCGCGCCACGGTGCGCAGCGCGTGGATGTCGGCCTGCGATATGCGCAGGCGGTCCTCGGTCTCGGCCGAGCGGCTGATCCAGCAGGCAACCGCCGGCGAACCGATCCAGAACAGAGCGAAGAAGAAGGCGACGAAGGCACCGGTGGAATCGGCCAGCACGGGGATAGCGAGACCGACGACGCCGATGATCACGGCGCCATACATCATGCTGTAATAGGAGCCGATATCGTTGTCGCCGCCCTTGTGCGCCTGCGACGCGGTGCGCCATTCCAGCAGGTTCTGGCGGCTGACGAACAGGCGGTAGAGCGTGCGCACGATGGCGTCGCCCATCATCCAGGCATTGTGCGCCATCAACAGCACTTTCAGCGCCACAAGGGCCGTGCCGAAGACGGTGTCGTGCGCCAGCGCGGAGAAATGGCCGCGCGGCGTCTGGTCGCCGCTCTTGGGCAGGATGGCGTTGACGACATCGAAGGTCGGCGCCATGAACAGCGACAGGATCAGCAGCGCCTGCCACTGCGCGGCCTGCGTGAAGGGCAGCAGCGTCCAGCCGGCGATCGCCGCCATCACCCAGAAGATCGGGGTCAGCGAGCGGCGCAGATTGTCGACCATCTTCCAGCGCGACAGCGCCGGCACGCCGGAACGCGGCGAGAAGATGAAGCGCAGCAGCTGCCAGTCGCCGCGCGCCCAGCGGTGGTGGCGCGAGGCGTCGACCGAGTAGCGGGTAGGATAGTCCTCGACCAGTTCGACGTCGGTGACAAGTGCTGCGCGCGCCAGCGCACCTTCGAGCAGATCGTGGCTGAGGACGGTGTTTTCCTCGATGCGGCCCTGCAGCGCCGCCTCGAAAGCGTCGACGTGATAAAGGCCCTTGCCGGTGAAGGAGCCGTCGCTGAAGACGTCCTGGTAGAGAT
Organism: Mesorhizobium sp. L2C066B000; assembly: GCF_000502335.1. Lineage (NCBI taxonomy): Bacteria > Pseudomonadati > Pseudomonadota > Alphaproteobacteria > Hyphomicrobiales > Phyllobacteriaceae > Mesorhizobium > Mesorhizobium sp. L2C066B000. The sequence continues at coordinate 39,369 of NZ_AYWZ01000013.1, read as the reverse complement.
CCGAGACGGCAAAGACGTAAGGATCGAGACCGCTGTTGGACGAGAAGACGCGCTGGAAGAAAGAAGCGTCGTCGCCGCTGGTGAGCGAGGCTGTGATGCGCGGCTGCAGAATGGTGTAGCCGGCGGTAACGACGCGCTTTGTCGCGTCGAAATGCGGGCGGTTGAGCGGATGGGCGAGCTTGCCGACCAGTGACGACACGGCGTCGCGCGTGGTGCGCGTGTCGGCGTCGAGCGTCATGACATAGACGACCTTTTCCGGCAGCGGCACGTCGAGCGGCAGGAAGGTGGTGTCGCTGTCGCCGCGCAAGAGAAGGTTCAGCTCATGCAGCTTGCCGCGCTTGCGCTCCCAGCCCATCCAGGCGCCCTGCGCCTGGTTGTAGAGCCGGCGGCGATGCAGGATATAGAAACGCGGCGCGCCTTCCGAGGGATAACGGGCATTGAGCCTGGCGATCTCGTCGCGCGCATATTGCAGGATCTCGATGTCGGCGGCGTCGATCTCGGTCTTGGAATCCGGCCAGTCGGACAGCAGCGCGAAATGGATTTCTTCGGCCGTGTTGGCGAGGTGATGCACCTCGATGTTGCGGATGTTTTCCTCGACATCATCGCGCGAGCCGATCAGCGACGGCACCACGACCAAGGTGCGTGATGCCGCTGGAATCCCGTGCTTGTAATCATAGCCGACGAGCCGCGTCGGCTTCAGGAACAGTGAAACAACGGTGTTGAAGAAGGCGAGCGCGCCTTCGCTGGCAGGCACCGCAAACAGCGCCAGCATCAGCGTGATGGATTCCACCGACAGGCCAAGATGGGCAAGCGCATTGCCGGAGACAACCAGCAGTAGCACCGTAAGCAGGAAGACCGGCACAACGATGCCGAGCCAGCCCGTGGCGGTGAAGGCGCGCTTGAAGGTCACATGGAAGGGCGGCCGGTAGCCGATCGCCTCTTCCAGATCCGGCCGGCGCGGGCCGACCAGGAAGAAGCCGACATCGGTATGCATGGCCGGATCGGCTGATGCATCCGGCACGCCGGAGGCATCGGTGACGCCGGGGACATGGCTGGCCAGTTCGATGGCCTTTTCGGCGACACGGAATTCGGACAGGTCGGAGCGGCGCGCCAGTTGCTCGATCGACGTGCGGTACTGGTCGCGCGAAAAGAAATCGAGCGCGGCGAAATCGGTGCGCTCGCGCAAGAGCGTGTCGATGCGGCTGACGCCCTCGAACCACACCGTCCAGTCGACGTCGTTGATGAGGCGCAGGCCGCGGATGATGTTGCCGGTGGTGACATTGCCGCTGGACAGCGTGCGATGCTCGGAAATGATGATTTCCTCGGCGTCGGAGCCGGTTTTCTCGAGCTCGACCTCCAGCCATTCCAGCGCCCTGCCGGCATTCTGCGAGCCGTCGCGCAGGCGGTAGAGCAACTGGGTGGCGAAGGTGGTGTCCTGCGCATGCGCGCCGTAGCCCGACAGGATCTTCCGGCGGTCTGCATTGTCGTCGGTCGCCAGCACGCGGTCGGCGACCTCGTTGGCGATATGGCGCATCTGCCTGGTGCGGTCGACGCGCACGGCGATGCGGCGCAGATTCTCGATCAAAACGAAGCGCAGCAGCGACGGCAGCGCCCAGAGCTCGCCGATCTTGAGCGGCTCGACCGACTGAAAACCCTCGACGATGGATTTGAACATGGTCGCCGAAACCGAACTGTCGGAATGGGCAACATAGCTCCAGGCCAAGGCCAGCGCGCGCGGCACTGCGGCGCGATCGGCCACTTCCAGGGTCGGCAACTGCCGGTAGAAACGGCGCGGCAGGTCGCGCTTCACCTGAAAAATGGTCTCCTCGACGAGATAATTGTTGTCGAGCAGCCATTGCGCGGCAGGCGTGATGGTTTCGCCCTTGGCCTGGGCGGCATTGGTCGAGCGGTAGACTTCGAGGATTTTCTTTGCGCTGTCGCGGATGCGGGCCTGGAAATCGAACTGCGTCAGGCCGAACAGGTCCTTGATGTCGCCCTTGGCGAGGCTTTCGCCCAGCGCGCGCAGCCGCTCTTCGGGCAGGAAATTGGAGCGTATCGGCTCTTCGGTGATGACCGGGAAGCCGGCGCTGGACTTTTCGATATGGGCAGGATTTGTCTGGATATTCATTGAAAATTCCGCATGGGGGACGCGATGCGGCGCCACCGCCACGGCAATGTCCCTAAAACCGATTCAAATGCAATTGGTTGCATGATTACACTGGCCGAAAGTTTTGCTTCGCACCACGCCAGAGGCGTTATCCCTTCGACATTTTAAGTGGGGCTTTCGACAACTCAAGGACGAGCACCCCTGCCCTCCCGTCCGCCTTGGAACGACGGAAGGATTCGGGCTTTTTCGTGATCCAGACAACAGCTTACGCCAGATTTCTCCGGCGTGCGATCATGTTTGGCAACAGGCGTTAATCGTTGTGCTGGCGGTGCGGCTAGCCCAGGCTGGCTATCCGGACGACGAACACGATCGTCGGCCGCACCGGTTCAAGCCGCAGTTTCGCGGCCTGCGGTCCGAGCAACAGCGTGTCGCGAGGTCCAAGGCGCGACGATGTCGCGCCGGTCACGCCGACCTCACCGTCGAACGGCAGGATCAGGGTCATAGCGCTGGTCGGCCGGATATCGGTCGGAACCGAGAACACCAGGCGCTGGACCGAGTGCGTTGCCCGCCCGCGGCGGGTCATGACGTTGAGGTCGGTGATCGGACCGGAGATCAGCGCGGCCGTGGTCGGCACATCGGCCGGGAAGGACAGCGGGGCGGAAGCCGCCGTCACTTCGGCCGGCCGCCGGCCAGCAATGTCGAGGACGATGCCCTCGCCTTCCAGCACGGCCAGCGTGCGGTCGACGCCGGCAAAGCCCGAGAACGGCCCGCTATCCTCGACTCGCGCCATCGAAACGCGCCAGTCGAAATCGTCCAGGCCGGCGCCGTCCGGCAAGACGGCGATCTCGGTGGTCGTGCCGCCGCCATTCTTCCACGGCATGACCCGGTAGTCGGCGGCCCGTAGGATGCGCATCATTTAAGCCAATCAGCCTAAAATACCGGGCAGATTGAGCTGGTGCTCCTTCGCGCACTCGATGGCGATGTCGTAGCCGGCATCGGCGTGGCGCATGACGCCTGTCGCCGGATCGTTCCACAACACGCGCTGCAGGCGCCTTGCGGCGTCCGGCGTGCCGTCGGCGACGATGACCATGCCGGCATGCTGCGAGAAGCCCATGCCGACGCCACCGCCATGATGCAGCGACACCCAGGTTGCGCCCGACGCGGTGTTGAGCAACGCATTGAGCAGCGGCCAGTCGGAGACGGCGTCGGAGCCGTCCTTCATCGCTTCCGTCTCGCGGTTGGGCGAAGCCACCGAGCCGGAATCGAGGTGGTCGCGGCCGATGACGACGGGCGCCTTGAGTTCGCCCCTGGCCACCATCTCGTTGAAGGCGAGCCCCAGCCTGTGGCGGTCGCCGAGGCCGACCCAGCAGATGCGCGCCGGCAGGCCCTGAAAGGCGATGCGCTCACGTGCCATGTCCAGCCAGTTGTGCAGATGGGTGTTGCCGGGGGTGAGTTCGCGCACCTTGGCGTCCGTCTTGTAGATATCCTCGGGATCGCCCGAAAGAGCAGCCCAGCGGAACGGGCCGATGCCACGGCAGAACAGCGGCCTTATATAGGCCGGCACGAAACCCGGGAAGGCAAAGGCGTTCTCGAAGCCTTCGTCCTTGGCGACCTGGCGGATGTTGTTGCCATAGTCGAGCGTCGGCACGCCGGCGTTCCAGAAATCCACCATCGCCTCGACATGCTCGCGCATCGAGGCGCGGGCGGCCTTCTCGACAGCCTTGGGATCGGAGACGCGCTTCTCGCGCCACTCAGCCATCGTCCAGCCCTTGGGCAGGTAGCCGTTGATCGGGTCATGCGCCGAGGTCTGGTCGGTGACCATGTCGGGGCGGATGCCCCGCTTGAACATTTCCGGCACGATGTCGGCCGCATTGCCGAGCAGGCCGACCGACTTCACCTCGCCGGCCTTGGTCCAGCGCTCGATCATTTCCATCGCTTCGTCGAGCGTCTCGGCCTTCTCGTCGACATAGCGGGTGCGCAGCCGGAAATCGATCGAGTCCGGGTTGCATTCGATGGCCAGGCAGCAGGCGCCAGCCATGACGGCGGCAAGCGGCTGGGCGCCGCCCATGCCGCCGAGGCCACCGGTCAGAATCCATTTGCCCCTAAGATTGCCATCGTAGTGCTGACGGCCGGCTTCGACGAAGGTCTCGTAAGTGCCCTGCACGATGCCTTGCGTGCCGATATAGATCCAAGAGCCGGCCGTCATCTGGCCGTACATCATCAGGCCTTTTTTATCGAGCTCGTTGAATTTGTCCCAGGTCGCCCAATGCGGCACGATGTTGGAGTTGGCGATCAGCACGCGCGGCGCATCGGTGTGCGTCCGGAAGACGCCGACCGGCTTGCCGGACTGGACCAGCAGCGTCTCGTCTTCATTGAGGGTCTTCAACGAGGCGACGATGCTGTCGAAATCGTTCCAGGTGCGCGCGGCCCGGCCGATGCCGCCATAGACGACGAGCTCATTGGGGTTTTCGGCGACATCGGGATCGAGGTTGTTCATCAGCATGCGCAGCGGCGCTTCGGTCGTCCAGTATTTGGCGTTGAGCTTGTCGCCGCGGGGCGCGCGCACTTCGCGGATGTTGTGGCGAGGATTGTTCATCATTGTCCCTTTGGAGTAAGGCGGCGTCTCAGCGCCCGGCCCAGTCAATGGCGGATTGGAGGATTTTCGTCAGTGTGGCGCGCATCGGCGCGGCGAACTCGGCATCATAAGGCACCGGCCAATTGTCCGGTTCGCCCTTGCCCTCGGGCTCGCGCAAATAGCCGCGATCGGCAAGTTCCATTTGCAGCGCATGGTAGCCGCCTGGCGGATTGCCGAAATAGCGGGTGATCCAGCCGCCCTTGAAACGACCGTTGATGACATTGCTTTCACCGCTTTCGGCCATGATCTGGCCGACCAGCGCCTGAAGCATTGGGTCCGCGGTCTGGCCGTCATTGGTGCCGAGATTGAACACCGGCAGCGTGCCATAGAACAGCCGCGGCAGCACCGAACGGATCGAGTGGCAATCGTAAATGACGACCTTCTCATGCAGGCCGCGCAGCCTGACGGCCTGGGCCGCCAGCATTTCATGGTAGGGCACGAAATACGCTATGCGGCGCTGGTCTATCTCCGACGGCGTCGGTTCCGCGCCGGGCAGATACAGCGGATCGCCGTCGAAGGTCTCGGTCGGGCATAGCGTCGTTGTCGTCTGCCCGGGATAGAGCGAGGCGCCGGAGGGATCGCGGTTGACGTCGATGACGGTGCGCGAGATCGACGTGTGCACGACAGTCGCGCCAAGGCCGGCGGCAAAATCGTAGAGATTGTCGATCCACCAGTCGCAATCGCGGCGGCCGAGCCAGGGCGAGACCAGCCGATTGTCGATGCCGGCGAGATCGATACCCGTGTGCGGGATGGACACCAACAGGGGTGCCGTGCCTTCCGTCACTGTCAGCCAGTCGGTCATGTCAGACTCCCGAGATCGAAGGCAATGTCACCGCGCTCGCAGCCTTGATGGCAGCGCCGCTGCGCACCATGGCGATGGCTTTTTCCATATCGGGATGGAAATGTCGGTCATTGTCGAGATGCGGCACTTCTGCTCGGACCAGTTTGCGCACGGCTTCAAGGGCTACGCTCGATGCCAGCGGTGCATGGAAATCGCAGCCCTGCGCGGCGGCCAGGAGTTCTATGCCGATGACGGCTGTCGCATTCTCGACCATGCCGATCAGCCGGCGCGCGCCGTGTGCGGCCATCGAGACATGGTCTTCCTGGTTGGCCGAGGTCGGGATGGAATCGACGCTTGCCGGATAGGCCTTCTGCTTGTTTTCGGAAACGAGTGCCGCCGCCGTCACCTGCGGGATCATGAAGCCGGAGTTCAGGCCGGGCTTCGGCGTCAGGAAGGCCGGCATGCCGGAGAGTGCTGGGTCGACCAGCATGGCGATGCGGCGTTCCGACAGCGAGCCGATCTCGCAGACGGCGAGCGCGATCATGTCGGCGGCGAAAGCCACCGGCTCGGCGTGGAAATTGCCGCCTGAAAGCGCAGTATCGTCCTCGGCGAAGATCAGCGGATTGTCGGTGACGCCATTGGCCTCGGTGCCGAGCGTATCGGCGGCCTGGCGCAGCACGTTGAGCGCCGCACCCATCACCTGCGGCTGGCAGCGCAGGCAGTACGGATCCTGCACGCGCTCATCGCCGACGCGGTGCGATTCACGAATGGCGCTGCCGGCCATCAGGTTGCGCAGCGCTTCCGCCGTCTCGATCTGGCCGGGATGTTTGCGCAGGAGATGGATGCGCCGATCGAAGGGCGCGTCCGAGCCCTTGGCAGCGTCGGTCGACAGCGCCCCGGCGACCAGCGCCGACTGATACAGCACTTCGGCCTCGAACAGAGCGGCCAGCGCGTAGGCGGTGGAAAACTGCGTGCCGTTGAGCAGCGCCAGACCTTCCTTGGCGCCGAGCGTCACGGGCTCCAGGCCGTGCGAGACGAAAGCGACCTTGGCCGGGAAGCGGCCATGCGGTGTAAAGCATTCGCCGACGCCGATCATCACCGCCGTCATGTGCGACAGCGGCGCGAGATCGCCGGAGGCGCCGACCGAGCCCTGCGCCGGCACCATGGGGATGACGTCGTTGGCCAGCATCGCTTCCAGCAACTCGATGGTTTGCGGCCGTACGCCCGACGCGCCCTGCGCAAGGCTGGCGAGCTTCAGCGCCATCATCAGCCGAACCACCGAAACCGGCATCGGCTCGCCGACACCGGCGGCATGCGACAAAACGATGTTGCGTTGCAGGGTCTCTAGATCCTCGGCCGGAATGCGGACGCTGGCCAGTTTGCCGAAGCCGGTGTTGATGCCGTAGACCGGCTCACCCTTGGCGACGATGCGGGCGACTGCCTCGGCGCTGGCCTTGATTTTTGGCCGGCAGGAGGCGTCGAGCTTCGGCATGGCGCCACGATAGATAGCGCGCCAGTCGGCCAGCGTCGCATTGCCGGGCTTCAGGTTAAGTTCGGTCATTGTCCTCTCCAGATGCGGGCATGGAGCGGGTTGAAGCCCATGCGGTAGACGAGTTCGGCCGGACGCTCGATGTCCCAGATCGCCAGGTCGGCGGATTTTCCTGCCTCAAGCGTGCCGGTCTTGCCAAGCAGCCCAAGCGCGCGGGCAGCCTCGCGAGTGGTGCCGGCCAGGCATTCCTCGACGGTCAGGCCGAAAAGCGTCGCTGCCATGTTCATGGTCAGCAACAGCGAGGTCAGCGGCGACGTCCCGGGATTGTTGTCGGTGGCGACCGCCATCTTGACGCCGTGCTGGCGGAACAGGCCGACCGGCGGCTTCCTGGTTTCGCGGATGAAATAATAGGCGCCGGGCAGGATGGTCGCCACGGTGCCGGCCTTGGCCATCGCTGCGGCGCCGGCCTCGTCGGTGTATTCGAGATGGTCGGCCGACAGCGCGCCATAGCGGGCGGCGAGTTCGGCGCCATGCAGGTTCGACAGCTGGTCGGCATGGAGTTTGACCGGCAGGCCAAGCGCCTTGGCCTTGTCGAAGACGCGGGCAATCTGTTCCGGCGAAAAGGCAATGCCCTCGCAAAAGCCGTCTACGGCGTCAGCCAGGCCCCCGGCGGCGATTGCGGGCAGGATCGTGTTGGCGACGAGATCGACAAAAGCGTCCTTGTCGCCTTTTGCTTCCGGCGGCAGCGCATGCGCGCCGAGGAAGGTGGTGCGGACCGTGACCGGGCGTTGCTTGTCCAGCTGCCGCGCGGCGCGAAGCGACTTCTGTTCATGTTCGAGATCGAGCCCGTAACCCGACTTTACCTCTACCGTGGTGACGCCCTCGGCCATCAGCGCATCGAGGCGTGGCAGCGTCTGCGCAACCAGTGCGTCTTCGCTCGCGGCACGCAGGGATTCGACCGAGGAGACGATGCCGCCGCCGGCACGGGCGACTTCTTCATAGGTGGCGCCGGCCAGCCGCATCTCGAACTCGTTGGCACGGTTGCCGGCATGGACGAGATGGGTGTGGCAGTCGATCAGGCCGGGCGTGATCCAGCGGCCTTCGCAATCGGTAGTCTCGCCGCCCTGAGCCAACGCTGACGGCATGTCGGCTTCCGGGCCGGCATAGACGATGATGCCGTCACGGGAGACGATCGCGCCCTTTTCGACGATGCCAAGTCCGGCAACGCCTTCGGCCATGGTTGCCAGGCGCGCATCACGCCAAAGCTGAAGGCCCCCTGCCCGGCTTTTGTCTTGTGCCGCCATCATCTTTTTCCGTTGCTTGGATGGCGATTATGTATATACATATTGAAACGCGCTGCAAGTGCATTGTTTATGGAATTCGGAGAAAAACGTGACGGCGATCTTTGCGGAACAGGCGCTGCTGACCGATGGCTGGCATGACAAGGTGCGGATCGTCGTCACGGACGGTCGCATCGCAACCGTCGAAGTCGACACGTCGCCGCGGAGCGGTGACGAACGCCACGCCATTCTGGTCCCCGGCATGCCGAACCTGCACAGCCACGCCTTCCAGCGCGGCATGGCCGGGCTTGCCGAACTGCGCGGTCCCTCCGCCGACAGCTTCTGGAGCTGGCGCGAGGTGATGTACCGCTTCGCGCTGTCGATGACGCCGGACCAGGTCGAGGCGGTCGCCGCACAGCTTTACGTCGAGATGCTGGAGGCCGGGTTCTCGCGCGTCGGCGAGTTTCATTATCTCCATCACGATCGTGACGGAAAACCCTACGCCAACCTTGCCGAGATGGCCGAGCGCATTGCCGCTGCGGCTGGCGAGACCGGTATCGGCCTGACGCTGCTGCCGGTGTTTTATGCCCATTCTTCCTTCGGCGGCGCTGCGCCCAACGAAGGCCAGCGGCGATTCATCAACGATGTGAATCGGTTCGAACGCTTGCTTGAGAAAAGCCGCGAATCGGTTCGTGCGTTGAATCAGGCTGTCGTCGGCGTCGCCCCGCACAGCCTGCGCGCCGCGGCGCCGGAGGAACTCAGCGCTGTTGCCGCCATTGCGCCGGACGGACCGATCCACATCCATGTCGCCGAGCAGGTGAAGGAGGTCGAGGATTGCCTGGCGTGGTCGGGTGCGCGACCGGTCGAATGGCTGCTCGCCAATGCCGGGATCGACAAGCGTTGGTGCCTGATTCACGCCACCCACATGACCGAGGCTGAGACATCCGGCATGGCCAGAAGCGGCGCCATTGCCGGGCTTTGCCCGATCACCGAGGCCAATCTCGGCGACGGCACCTTTTCAGCACCTCTGTTCATCGAACATGGCGGCCGCTTCGGCGTCGGCTCGGATTCCAACGTGCTGATCGGCCTGCCGGATGAATTGCGCCAGCTCGAATATTCGCAGCGCCTCGCACACCGCGCCCGCAATGTGCTGGCGGTGGCCGGCGGCTCGACCGGGCGGGCTCTGTTCGACGCCGCCCTCGATGGCGGCAGCACCGCACTCGGCGCCGGCCCGTCGCGGATCGCCGCCGGCGCCGCGGCTGATTTCGTCTCCCTCGACGAAAACCATCCTTCGCTGGCCGGAAAAAGTGGCGATGAGATCCTCGACGCCTGGATCTTTGCCAATGGCGGCAAGGTCGATTGCGTCTGGGTGCACGGAAAAAAACAGGTCAGCGGCGGCCGGCATGCAGCGCGTGAGACGATCGCCGAGCGCTTTCGCCATGTGATGACGGCGCTTTCGGCATGAGCATATCAGAGACAGCGGCGGTGGAAGGCGGCGGTTCGCTGCACCAGCGCATCCTGTCCGACATCAGCGAGAAAATAATGTCCGGCGCCTGGGCGCCGGGTCACCGTATCCCGTTCGAGCACGAGTTGACGGCCGAATACAATTGCTCGCGCATGACGGTGAACAAGGCGCTGTCGCAGCTGGCCAAGGCCGGGCTGATAGAGCGCCGCCGCCGTTCGGGCAGCTTTGTCCGCCAGCCGCAGTCGCAGGCCGCGGTGCTGGAAATCCACGACATCAGGATCGAGGTTGAGTCGCTTGGCCTGGCTTATCGTTACGAGCGCTTGGCGCGGCAGAAAAGGCGCAGCAGCGCCGAGGATCGCGCCTTGCTGGAACTGGACGCAGCCGGACAGGTGCTGGCGCTTGAATGCCGGCATTTCGCCGGCAAGCGGCCGTTCGCGCACGAACAGCGGCTGATCAATCTCGCCGCCGTCGCGGAAGCCGCCGAGGAGGAGTTTCTCGACATCGCCCCCGGCCCTTGGCTGATCGGCCGCGTGCCATGGAGTGAGGCCGAGCACCGCATCCGCGCGGTGGCGGCCGACAGGCGTATTGCCGAAGCCCTCGACGTCGCAACCGGCGCGCCCTGCCTGGTAGTCGAGCGCCGAACCTGGAGCGCCGAGCACCCGGTGACGCAGGTGAGGTTCACCTACGCCGCGGAGAGCCACACGCTGGTGGCGCGGTTCAGGCCTTCGCAGGGGTAGCTCCTTTACCCTCCCCCTTGTGGGGAGGGTCGCTGCGAGGCAGCGGGGTGGGGGTCTACAAATCGAACACCGCGATCTTNCGGCGCCAGCCCCCCACCCGGACCTTCGGTCCGACCTCCCCACAAGGGGGAGGTAGAAGGCTGCACTTTAAATCGCCGCCGTAACGATAATCTCGACGGTGTATTCCGGCCCTGCAAGCTTGGCCTCACCCGTGGCGCGGGCGGGCGTGTTGCCTTGCGGGACCCACTTGTCCCATTCCTTGTTCATCTCGGCGAAGGTGCCCATATCGGCCAGCCAGATGATCGCCTGCAGGATCTTGGTCTTGTCGGTGCCGGCCTTGGCCAGCAGTTCGTCGATAGATGCGAGGATCGACCTGGTCTGTTCGCCAACGCTGGCGCCGGGCGTTCCGACCTGGCCGGCGAGATAGACGGTGTTGCCGTGGATGACGATCTGGCTCATGCGCGGGCCAACATCGATGCGACGAATGCTCATGGGATGGTTCCTTCGTTTGTCGGTGCGCCTGTTTAGAGTCGCTGCCGCCTCCGGGCAAGGCCAACAGCGCGAAACCTCTTGAGCCTGGGTTGGATCTTGGGCCGCAAATGTCTATCTGCGCCGAGGGATTTCTTTCCGGCGCGGATTGCCGACCTCGTGTGAGAGTGGCAAGACTTCGCGCCAAACCAGATTGCGAGGATGAGAGCCATGGAATATCGCGAAATCAGCGACGACTATTCGGTCTCGGGCCAGATCCAGCCCGAAGATGCCGCCGCCATCAAGGAAGCCGGTTTCAAGAGCGTGATCTGCAACCGGCCGGATGACGAGCAGCCCGACCAGCCTTCGGCCGACAGCGTCAAGGAGGCGGTCGAAGCCGCGGGGCTGGCCTTCCGTTACATCCCGGTGATCAGCGGCCAGATCACGGCCGAGAATGTCGAAGATCAGGCCGAAGCGCTCGACGCGCTCGAAGGCCCGGTGTTTGCCTATTGCCGCTCCGGCGCGCGCTGCACCAATCTCTACGGGCTGATTCAGCAGTCCAAGGGGTGAGCATCCTGAGGCGCTGGCGATCCCTCACACCCCCCTCTGTCCTGCCGGACATCTCCCCCGCAAGGGGGGAGATCGGATGTCGCCTTCGCTCTTCGCCAATCGCCGACGTTGCAGGATGAGCGCTGGACTAAGCTGCTGATCTCCTCCTTGCGGGGGAGATGGCCGGCAGGCCAGAGAGGGGTGCTGTCCCGCCGACGTATCAACTGAAACTCTCTCAAACTAGATCGGTAGCGCGCCGGTCTCCTTCAGCGTCTCCAACACGATCGCCGTCTTCACATGCTGCACGGATTCGTGCGGCAGGAGCACACCGTTGACGAATTCCGACAATGATTTCAGATCGGGCGTCACCACCTTCAAGATATAATCCATCTCGCCGGTCAGCGCGTGCGCCTCCTGCACCTCCGGCAGCCGCGCCAGCAGCTCGCCGAAGCGCCTGGCATTGTCGCGGTTATGGGTGGCGAGCGTCACCGAGATGACATTGACCAGCGAGAATCCAAGCTTGTCGCGGTCGAGCACGGCCCGATAGCCCTTGATGAAGCCGTCTTCCTCCAGCCGCTGGCGGCGGCGCGAGCATTGCGATGCCGACAGGTTCACGCGTTCCGAGAGGTCGTTGTTGGTAAGCCGCGCGTCGCCCTGCAAGAGAGCCATTATCTTGCGGTCGAATTGGTCTATGCGCGCGTCATCCATGGATTTATCCCCAATCATGCATGAATTACGCACGAGATGATCATTTCAAGCGTTTGAATGCAAGCACCGTGCGGCCGCTCCGCGCTATCATGCGTCATCTTGTGGTCCGATGCGGCCACCATCCGTTTGGAGGAATGCCATGGGTCCCTTCCCGCACGACGCACCGCCCGCCAAGATCAGCAAGGAAAACCCCGCCGGCACCGACGGTTTCGAGTTCGTCGAGTTCGCCCATGCGGAGCCGCAGAAGCTCGCCGAGCTGTTCACCCGCATGGGCTATGTCGCGGTGGCCAAGCATCGCACGAAGGACATCACCGTCTGGCGCCAAGGCGACATCAACTATGTGGTCAATGCCGAGCCCGGCTCGCATGCGATGAAATTCGTCGACAAGCACGGCCCCTGCGCCGCCTCGATGGCCTGGCGCGTGGTCGATGCAAAGCATGCGTTCGAGCATGCGGTATCGAAAGGCGCCACGCCCTACGACGGCAACGACAAGGCGCTCGACGTGCCGGCCATTGTCGGCATTGGCGGCTCGCTGCTCTATTTCATCGAAGCCTATGGCAAGAAGGGCTCGGCCTATGATGCCGAGTTCGAGTGGCTGGGCGAACGCGACCCGCGGCCGCAAGGCGTCGGCTTCTATTTCCTCGACCACCTCACCCACAATGTCTATCGCGGCCAGATGGACAAATGGTGGGACTTTTATCGCGAACTGTTCGGCTTCAAGCAGATCCATTTCTTCGACATCGACGGCAAGATCACCGGCCTGGTCAGCCGCGCCATCACCTCGCCCTGCGGCAAGATCCGTATCCCGCTGAACGAGTCCAAGGACGACACCAGCCAGATCGCCGAGTATCTGAAGAAGTACAATGGCGAAGGCATCCAGCATATCGCTGTCGGCACCGACGAGATCTACGCCGCCACCGACAAGCTTGCCGACAATGGGCTGAAGTTCATGCCCGGTCCGCCGGAGACCTACTACGACATGTCGTACAACAGGGTGAACGGGCATGACGAGCCGATCGAGCGGATGAAGAAGCACGGCATCCTGATCGACGGCGAAGGCGTGGTCGACGGCGGCATGACCAAGATCCTGCTGCAGATATTCTCCAAAACCGTGATCGGCCCGATCTTCTTCGAATTCATCCAGAGGAAGGGCGACGAAGGTTTTGGCGAAGGCAATTTCCGCGCGCTGTTCGAGTCGATCGAGCAGGACCAGATCAAGCGCGGCGTGATCAAGGTCGACGGGAAAGCGGCCTGAAACCCCGTTTGCGGCTCGATCGGCTTTGATCTAAATTTCGATCACAAGGGTCAAGCCGTGAACGTCTCCATAACCGAAGCAAAGGCCAAACTATCGGAACTCGTCGGCCGCGCGGAGGCCGGCGAGGAGATAGTCATCACTCATCACGGCAAGATCGCGGCGCGGCTCGTGCCACCAGTTCGAGAAGACTTGTTGTCGCGCATAGGTGCCCTGAAGGGCAAGATTTGGATTTCTGACGATTTCGACAAACTCGGCCCTGAATGGAACGAGTACACCAGATAAAGGTCAGAGGCCCAGCCGCACGACCTCTTCCCTCCTCACCTTCAAATCATAATCGAGCAAGAACTCGTCCAGTTGCGGCGGCGCGACTGACGTGCCGGAGAGCATCGCGTGCACCTGGCCGCGATGGTGGATGTCGTGCAGGAAGACATGACCGAGGATGTCGCCGATCTTTTCCGGGATCATGCCGTCCTCTCGCCGGTCGGTGATGACGCGGCGGTCGAGATCGTCCTCCGACAGGCCGTCGCAAAAGGCGATCAGCCGCCTGTCGGCCGCGGTCTGGGCAGCAAACAGTGCCTGCGGCTCATCGAACGGCACGTAGTCGTCATAAGCGGCCGCGCCGACGCCGCCCTCCTCCAGAAAATCGAGATAGAGATGATCGACCGCAAGGATGTGGTTGAGCGTCGCCTTGATCGACGGGAAGAAGCTTGTGCGTTCGGCTCCGAATTCGCCGGGCTTTAGCTGCAGCACGGCGCGATAGAGCCGGTCGTTCGACCAGAGATTGTTGCCGGCCATGCGGCTGAAATGCTCGAGCAGGGTCACGCGTTCATTCGTCTGATCAGGCCAATGCCAGCCGCCATCACCGCGAAGCCGGCGACAACAATCAGCAAAAGCCGGTTCATGCGCCGCCGCGTCGCCTGCGTCTCCTCGTCCCGCGCCACATTGGTGTTGGTGATGGTGTGGAACATCATCGCCTTGCGCGGGTAGCCGCTGCGGTTGGTCAGATCGGGCGAGCGCGCCTCGATGCGGTAGCTCAGCCGGATCGCCTGGATGAAGACCATCAGAATGGCCAACGCCCAGACGCCGGCCAGCAGGTAGAACGCCTCGCCCGTCATTGCATTGCCCCCTCTTATGCCTGGGACTTCTCGACCTTCTGCTCGATGGCGCCGAAGATCGAGTTTCCGCTTTTATTCTTCATCTCGATACGCACCGTATCGCCAAAGCGCAGGAACGGCGTCTTGGGCTCGCCAGACTCAATGGTCTCGATCATGCGCAGTTCAGCGATGCAGGAATAGCCGGCGCCGCCGGCCGCCACCGGTTTGCCCGGCCCGCCATCCAGCTTGTTGGAGACGGTGCCGGAGCCGATGATGGTGCCGGCAACCAGCGGCCGTGTCTTTGCGGCATGGGCAATCAGCGCCGGGAAGTCGAAGGTCATGTCGACGCCGGCATTGGCACGGCCGAACGGCTTGCCGTTGACGTCGGCGAGCAGAGGCAGGTTGACCTTGCCGCCATCCCAGGCGTCGCCGAGTTCGTCCGGCGTCACCGCCACCGGCGAAAAAGCCGAGGACGGCTTCGACTGGAAGAAGCCAAACCCCTTGGCGAGTTCGGGTCCGGTGAGCGCGCGCAGCGTCACATCATTGACCAGCATGACCAGCCGGATCGCAGCGCGCGCCTGGTCGAGGCTGGCGCCCATCGGCACATCGTCGACGACGACGGCGACCTCCGCCTCCATGTCGATGCCGAAGGCTTCGTCCGCCGCGCGGATCGGATCGCGCGGCGCGATAAAGGAATCCGAGCCACCCTGATAGATCAGCGGATCGGTCCAGAAGCTTGCCGGCATCTCGGCGCCGCGGGCTTTGCGCACCAGCTCGACGTGGTTCACATAGGCAGAACCATCGGCCCATTGATAGGCGCGCGGCAGCGGCGAATGGGCGTCATGCTCATGGAAGCGTGCCGACGGCACCGCATTGTTCTCCAGCGATTCGGCGATCGTCGCCAGGTGCGGCGAAATCCGCTGCCAGTCGTCGAGTGCCGCCTGCAGCGTGCGCGCCAGGAACGAGGCGTCGGTGAAGCGCGTCAGGTCGCGCGAGACGACGACAAGCTTTCCGTCGCGCGTCCCGTCCCTCAATGTGGCAAGCTTCATGCGGTTTCCTCTCCTGATGCGGCTTTGGCGCCGTCTAAGTTCACAACAAGGCCGTCGCGGGCAATCGTCAAGTCACCCGCCCACGATTTCCTGACGGCCGCCTCCCAGTCGGCCTCGCCGATCGCGGCATCATCGGCCGGAATGAGGTGGTTGAGCACCAGCCTCTTCACCCCGGCATCGCTGGCGATGCGACCTGCCTGCTCGGCAAATGAGTGGCTGGCAAGCAGATGCTCTTTCAGCCGCGCCCCGTTGCCGGTCCTGGCGACCAGCCGCTCGATGCCTTCTTCCAGCATGGCCTCATGGACGAGAATGTCGGCATTTCGGGCAAAGCCTGCGAGCGGCGGAAAGAAGGCTGTGTCGGCCGAGAAGACGATGCTTTTGCCAGCGTGGTCGAAACGCAGCGCGAAACAGTCCGTGACCGGCGGATGGTCGACGCGCAGTGCCGAGACCTTCAGGCCGCGCTGCGCAAAAATCTCGCCCTCGCCGAATTCCACGATCGAAGCCATTTCGCGAATGTCCGGCCTGCCCTCATCGACGATGCGAATTTCAATGTCGAACTCCATCGCCTGGCAGAAGCGGCGCCAGTATTGGCCGGTGCCGGGCGGTCCGAACAGCGTCACCGGGCTGGCGAGGCCGGCGGTCCAGGCGGTGTGGAGCAACGGACCCAGTTCCAGCACATGGTCGGAATGCAGATGGGTGATGAAGACCAGGTCGAGCGCCTTCAGGCTGACGGCGGAATCGACCAGGCCGCGCGTGACGCCGAGCCCGCAATCGACGACGATGGTTCGCCCGCCCAGTTCCAGCAGCGACGAACTCGGCCACGGCCCGCCCGGCCGCAGCGCCGGGCCGCCCTTGGAGCCGAGAAGCACCAGCCGGTCGTTCATCGGGCTGATCTCAAGACCAGTCGCCCTCCGGCGTGCCGTTGAAACGCTTCTTCAGATCGGTCCAGCAATCGATGTAATTGTCCTGCCTTGTTTCAAGCTCGGCGCCGTAGCGGGTGAGCATTTGCGGGAATCGGGTCTCGAACATGAAGGCCATGGTGTTGTCGAGCTTGACCGGTTTCAGCTCGGAGCGCGAGGCCTTTTCGAAGCCAGGCGCGTCTGGGCCGTGGGCCAGCATCAGATTGTGCAGGCTGATGCCGCCGGGCACGAAACCTTCCTCCTTGGCGTCATACTGGCCGTGGATCAGGCCCATGAACTCGCTCATGATGTTGCGGTGGTACCAGGGCGGCCGGAACGTATCCTCCGCCACCAGCCAGCGCGGCGGAAAGATGACGAAGTCGATGTTGGCAGTGCCTTCCTCGCCGCTCGGCGCCGTCAGCACGGTGAAGATCGACGGATCGGGATGGTCGAACAGGATGGCGCCGACCGGAGAAAACGTCGCCAGATCATACTTGTAGGGCGCGTAGTTGCCGTGCCAGGCGACGACGTCGAGCGGCGAATGGCCAATCTCGGTGACATGGAAATTGCCGCACCATTTCACCGTCAGCCGGCACGGCGTCTCCTTCTCCTCGAACCAGGCGCTGGGCGTCTTGAAGTCGCGCGGATTGGCGAGGCAATTGGCGCCGATCGGACCGCGGTCGGGCAGCGTCAGCTTGGCACCATAGTTTTCGCAGACATAGCCGCGCACTTCCTTGTCGATGAGCTCGACCTTGAACACCAGCCCGCGCGGCAAAACGGCGATCTCGCCGGGCCGCAGCTCGATGACGCCCATCTCGGTGACGAAGCGCAAGGCGCCGACCTGGGGGACGACCAGCAACTCGCCGTCGGCGTTGAAGAAATGATCGTCGACCATCGAGCGGTTGGCGACATAGACATGCGCCGCCATGCCGCTTTGGCCCAGCACGTCGCCGGCGGTGGTGATGGTGCGCATCCCTTGAATGAAATCGGTCGGCTCCTTCGGCATCGGCACCGGGTTCCAGCGGTACTGGCCGAGCGCCAGCTCGTGGTCGCCGACATTGGGAGCGGTCTTCCACAGGGGATAGCTCGCCGCCTTGAAGCGGCCGGTGTGTTTTACGCTCGGCCGGATGCGGTAGAGCCAGGAGCGCTCATTGGTGCCGCGCGGGGCGGTGAAGGGCGAGCCCGAGAGCTGCTCGGCATAAAGTCCGTAAGCCGGCCGCTGCGGGGAATTGCGCCCTTGCGGCAGCGAGCCGGGCAGCGTTTCGGTCTCAAAATCATTGCCGAAGCCCGGCATGTAGGAAAATTCCATCCGATCCTCCCTGATCCCGACCGCCGCGAAGCGCGGCCTGCCGGCGATGTTGACCAAACTGGTTTCATTTGTAACCATCGAAAATGTAACTATCAACGGCTGATGCCGCATCCACGGTGCGCATATGGAAACCCTCGAACTCGAAAATTTCCTGCCCTACCGGCTTTACCGGCTGGCCGACGCTGTCAGCCGAGAATTTTCAAAAATCTACCGCGACCGTCACGGTCTGACGCGGCCGGAATGGCGCACACTCTCTGGGCTCGGACAGCGCGGCACGATGACCGCGACGGCGCTCGGCGAGCAGTCGGCCATGCACAAGACCAAGGTTTCGCGGGCGGTGGCGGAGCTTGAGCGGCGGCGCTGGCTGACGCGCACGCCGGACGAGAATGATCGGCGTGTGGAGCATTTGGCGCTGACCAAGGCGGGACTGGCCGCCTATCGCGAGATGGTGCCGCTGGCGAAAGCCTTTGAACGGCAGTTGCTGGCGAGGCTTGGTACGGAAGAGCGGGCGGCGATTGTGAATGGGGTGGCGGCGCTGGAGGCAAAACTCACCTTGGGTTGAGATCTTCCCATAAGTTCGACCGTCGCTGAAATCAGATCGCGAATGCGGCAGGCAACGCCCCTAGACCGTAATAGGCGCGTTCGGCTTCAATGAAGCCTCTGACACGGCTTCGAAATGCCGCCGGATCATCAATGTAGGCTAGAAGCGCCTGCGCTTGCGAAGCCGCGTGTCTTTGAGCGCTTTCAAATAGTCGCCTTGCCGTTTCAAAATCACCGGCCAAACCAGCCGCCACCCCGGCGTGGAAGGCCGCCCACTCGCCGTAGGCGCCCGGCTGCAGTTCACTCACGAGGATTTTCGCTGTCGCCTGGACGGAAGGGAACATCGATCGGTGAACCTGATCGATTTCGACGACCTTCTTGGCCATTTGATCAACCGCGAGAAGAAACTGTGGCGGGCTCTCGAACGGAACGAACTGTCCAATGTGCTCAACGCGATCGAAGGTAATCGTTTCCGGAAGCGAACCCCAGAGCCAGTGGACTGCTACGTTAAGGTAAGTGCCCTTGGACCAGGAACTGGGCTGGAACTCGACTACACTTAGCCAGAAGCCGCGATCGGCGATCCAGATTCGGGACTGCCCTTTGCGTCGAAATCCGGCCGGCTTCAGTACGAGCTTTGCCTGCGAGGCAATGATACGACCGTGCTCATTGTCCGCCATCTTGCACCCACACGTGCCTCACCAATCCATCACCACCTTGCCCGAACTGCCGCTCCGCATCGCGTCAAACCCCGTCTGGAAATCGTCGATCCCAATGCGGTGCGTAATCAGACCCGACACATCCAGCGGCCCCTGCACCAGGGCGATCATCTTGTACCAAGTCTCGAACATTTCGCGGCCGTAGATGCCCTTCAAGTGCAGCATCTTGAAGATGACCTTGTTCCAGTCGATTTCGAAGCCGGTCGGCGCGATGCCCAGAATGGCGATCTTGCCGCCATTGTTCATGGTGTCGATCATGTCGCGAAAGGCGGGCGCGGCGCCCGACATTTCGAGGCCGACGTCAAAACCCTCGGTCATGCCCAGCGCCGGCATAACGTCGCGCAGTTTTTCCTTCGAGGCATCGACGACATGCTGGAGGCCGAGCTTTTTGGCCAGCGCCAGCCGCACCGGGTTGATGTCGGTGATGACGACTTTTTGCGCCCCCACACATTGGGCAACGAGCGCGCCCATGATGCCGATCGGCCCGGCGCCGGTGACCAGAACGTCTTCACCGACCAGGTCGAAGGACAGAGCGGTGTGGACGGCATTGCCCAGGGGATCGAAGATCGCGGCGATCTCGTCGGGCACATCGTCGGGGATCGGCACGACATTGTGCTGCGGGATCGCCAGATATTCGCCGAAGGCGCCGGGGCGGTTGACGCCGACGCCGAGCGTGTTGCGGCAGAGATGCCCCCTGCCGGCGCGGCAATTGCGGCAATGGCCGCAGACGATGTGACCTTCGCCGGAGACACGCTGGCCGACCTTGTATTCGGTGACCGCAGCGCCGAAATCGGCCACCGTGCCGACGAATTCATGGCCGGTCACCATCGGCACCGGCACGGTCTTCTGCGCCCACTGGTCCCAATTGTAGATGTGGACGTCGGTGCCGCAGATCGCCGTCTTCTTGACCTTGATCAGCACGTCGTTGGGGCCGATCTCCGGCACCGGTACCTCTTCCATCCAGATGCCCGGTTCGGCCTTGGCCTTCACCAGCGCCTTCATCATGTTCGACATGCTACAACTCCTTACCCTCCCCCTTGTGGGGAGGGTGGCCCGNGCGGTCGAAAGTCGACCCTCCCCACAAAGGGGGAGGGTAAAACTCTCAGCCAATCACGCCCAGTTCCTTGCCGACTGCGGCGAATGCCGCCACGGCGCGGTCGATGTCGGCGGCGGAATGCGCCGCCGACATCTGCGTGCGGATGCGCGCCTGGCCTTTCGGCACCACCGGGAACGAAAAACCGATGACATAGATGCCGCGCTTCAGCATGCGCGCCGCCATTTCCTGCGCCAGGCTGGCATCGCCCAGCATCACCGGGATGATCGGGTGATCGGCGCCGGCCAATGTGAAGCCGAGCTTGCCCATCTCGGACCTGAACCGCGCCGCATTGGCATAGAGGCGCTCGCGTAGCGCATCGCCATTTCGGATCAGCTCGAAAACCTTGATCGAGGCGCCGGCGATCGCCGGCATCAGCGTGTTGGAGAAGAGATAGGGCCGCGAGCGCTGGCGCAGCCAGTCGACCACCTGGCTTTTGCCCGAGGTATAGCCGCCCGACGCGCCGCCCAGCGCCTTGCCGAGCGTGCCGGTGATGATGTCCACCCTGCCCTCGACGCCGCAATGCTCGGCCGAGCCGCGGCCGTTTTTGCCGACGAAGCCGACGGCATGGCTGTCATCGACCATGACCATGGCGTCGTATTTTTCCGCGAGGTCGCAGACGCCTTTCAGATTGGCGATGATGCCGTCCATGGAGAACACGCCGTCGGTGGCGACCAGGCGGAAGCGGCAATCCTTCGCTTCCTTCAGCCGCGCTTCGAGATCAGCCATGTCGTTGTTGGCGTAGCGGAAGCGTTTTGCCTTCGACAGTCGCACGCCGTCGATAATCGAGGCGTGGTTCAGCGCATCGGAGATGATCGCATCCTCCTCACCGAGCAGTGTCTCGAACAGGCCGCCATTGGCGTCGAAGCAGGAGCCGTAGAGGATGGTGTCGTCCATGCCGAGGAAAGATGAAATCGTTGATTCAAGCTGCTTGTGCTCTTCCTGCGTGCCGCAGATGAAACGCACCGACGCCATGCCGTAGCCATAGCGGTCCAACGCGCCTTTGGCTGCGTTACGCAATTCGGCGCTGTCGGCGAGGCCGAGATAGTTGTTGGCGCAGAAATTCAGCACCTTGTCGCCACCGACCTCGATCTCAGCCGACTGGGTCGAGGTGATCACCCGCTCGGATTTGTAGAGCCCGGCGGATTTCAGACCTTGCAGTTCATTGTCGATATGGGAGAGGAATGCCGCGCTCATGATCAGGTCCTGTTGAGATTGGCGCGACTGTCGCGCTACGCGCACTAAAAATCCATCGCAAAAGCGACCGTTTCGGTGGCACGGCGGGCTCAACCCTGGCGCGATCCGATCGCATGGCCAGCATGCTGGAGTAGCAGGCACGCGAATACGGCCGTGCCGCGAAAGAACATGATAACCATTTCAGCAGCTTTCGTTTACTGCGGAAGCAACAGTTCCGCCGGCTTCCAGACCTGTTAACCCTTTCAAGCCAATGGTCTTCTCGCCACGAATCGGTGGCAGAATCAGTCGACCGAGGGGTCACCTAGAAT
Organism: Mesorhizobium sp. L2C066B000; assembly: GCF_000502335.1. Lineage (NCBI taxonomy): Bacteria > Pseudomonadati > Pseudomonadota > Alphaproteobacteria > Hyphomicrobiales > Phyllobacteriaceae > Mesorhizobium > Mesorhizobium sp. L2C066B000. The sequence continues at coordinate 17,690 of NZ_AYWZ01000013.1, read as the reverse complement.
ATGTCGCAGCAGCCGGCGCAAACCGTCTCGGGCAAACTCATCCTGCTGATCAAGAGCGGCTACTGGCTGGCGCTGCTGATCATCGCCGCCATGGTGATGGCTTCCTTCATCCTGCTGCAGCAGATGATGGCGGCGCAACAGCACAACCATACTCTGCTCGACATCGTCAGCACCCAGAAGGCGCTGTCGCAGCGCATCGTCTTTTTGACCAGCGCAACCGGCTCCGCCGCGCGTGACAAGCAGCCGGCCCTGGTTGCCGCGCTGAAACAGGCGACCGCCGAGTTCGAGACCAACTACGACCTGCTCCTCAAACAGACGGGAGCCGACCCGCTGTCGCCGGCATTGTCCGACCCAAAGTCGATCGAGAGCGTCCTTTACGGCAAGCCGTTCCACCTCGACTATTTCTCGGTCGGGCTGGTCGCCAATGGCGAAAGGCTGATCTCGTCCTTCGAATCCCAGCTCTCCGGCAATGCCGCCTACAAGGGCGGCGGCGAGCGCGTCAATCTCGATGCTTCCGTCGCCAATGCGACGCTGTCGGGTTATGCCGCGCTCGGCCAACGCATCGCCGCATTCGCCGACGAGCGGTCGGAAAAGCTCCTCGATCTCCACCGCACCTTGTTCTACGCCACCATCGGCGTCATCGTGCTGGTGGCGCTTTTCATCTTCCGGCCGATGTCGAAGGCGATCCTGCGCAAGACGCACGAGCTTGTCGATGCCCGCAACTCGATGGCCTTCATCGCCGTACATGACGGGCTGACCGGCCTGCACAACCGCACCTTCCTGACCGATCACTTCGAAACGCTGATCAAGGGCGCGCATCGCCGGCGTGAGAGGCTGGCGGTGATCCAGCTCGACCTCGACCGGTTCAAGCAGATCAACGACACACTCGGCCATGCCGCCGGCGACTATGTGCTGGTCGTCACCGCCCAGCGCATGCGCGATTCCTGCCGCGCGTCGGATCTGTGCGCGCGCCTTGGCGGCGACGAATTCGTGATGATCCTCAATGGCGCCGGCGGCCCCGAGGACATCAACATGCTGGCCCGTCGCATCCTGGAGGAGATCAACGAGCCGATTACCTTCCAGGGCACGACCATCCTTCCGGGGGCCAGCGCCGGCATTGCTGTCTATCCCATCGACGCCGACAATGCCGAGGATCTGCTCGTCCACGCCGATCTCGCGCTCTATTCCGCCAAGAAGCTCGGCGGCGGCAGCTTCTCGTTCTTCTCCGAGGAACTCAGGCGCGAGCTAGACTACCGCAAGCAGCTCGAGCACGACATCAAGGTCGCGATTTCGGAGAACGCCTTCCAGGTCTATTTCCAGCCGCAGGTGTCGCTGAGCAACGGCGCCATCAGCGGCATCGAGGCGCTGGTGCGCTGGAAGCATGCCGAGCGCGGCATGATTGCGCCGGGCGAGTTCATTCCGGTCGCCGAAAAATGCGGCTTCATGCCCGAGATCGGCCGCATCGTCTTTACCAAGGCGATCGAGCAAGCAGCCGAATGGGATCGCGCCGGCATTGCCTTCGGCCGGCTCGCCGTCAACGTGTCCGGCACCGAGCTGCGCGAACCCGACTTCGACCGCTTCCTGTTCGCGACGCTGGAAAAGGCCGGCCTGGCGCCGCAGAAACTGTCGCTTGAAATCGTCGAATCCGTCATTCTCGACGACGAGAAGACGGGCATCGCGGCGAAGCTGCGCCACATCCGCGCTGCTGGCGTCCATCTTGAGCTCGACGATTTCGGCACCGGCTATGCCTCGCTCAGCCACGTCAATCCCAACGAGATCGACCGGCTGAAGATCGACCGCCGCTTCGTCCAGAACATCAACGAGAATGGCGACAACACCAAGATCGTGCGCGCCATCACCGAGCTGGCGCGCGGTCTCGGCATTTCGATCGTCGCCGAGGGCGCGGAAACCGAAGCCGAGCTCGATTCGCTGATGGCAATCGGCTGCGACCAGGTGCAGGGCTATTCCATCGCCTTCCCGATGCCGCAGGACAAAGCGCGCGAATGGCTGCTGGCGCGCAGCCCGAAGAAAGCCAAGCTGAAGGTGCTTCAGGGCAATTTAGCCTAGACTATTGCCCACCGGTGCCGGTCATTTGGCCGGCGCGACATTCGCCCGCAATGCCGCCAGCACCTCGGCGAACTCCGCCAGCCTGTCGTCCGGCAATCCCGCGCGCAGCCGCTTGTCGAAGATGAGAGCCGCCGCCCGCAGCTTCAGGAACATCGTTTCGCCCGCCTGCGTCAGCTCGACCAGATGAACCCGGCGGTTGTCCGGATCGCGGCGGCGCGTCAGCAAGCCTTGCGCCTCCATGGCGTTGAGATGGTGGGTGAGCGTGGCGCCCTGGATGCCGATCATGCCGGCAAGTTCGCGCTGGTTGGCAAGCTCGCTCGACTTGACCGAAAGCAAGGTCAGCCACACCGGCAGCGTGCCGCCGGCCTCGACCAAAGCGGCGTCAAAGGCCTGCGCCACCAGCTTGGAGGTGCGCGCGAGATTCATGCCGATTGGCGGACGGTCAAAGGGAGTCATGCGCCGACAGTAGAACAAGGCGCCGAGCGATGGAACGCGGCATTATACATTGACATCGAACCATTTGATACCTAACTATCATGCGTGTCGATCTACCGAGTTCGTATCATCCTGCATTCGACAGGGATCCGAGGACGGGCGGCGGGCAAGGAGGAAGCGGTCATGCAATATGTCTACATCGTCGTTATCGGCCTTCACGTCATGGCCGGTGTGTTCTGGGCCGGCACCACCATCACGCTTGCCCGCGACCCCGAGATCAGGGCGGAGCGCTTTATCGGACCGCAAATGGGCTCGGCCGGCATGGTGTTCGTGACCGGGGCCCTGCTCTGGTATTTCTTCCACGGCGCCTATTTCGGCTCGATGGAAATGGTGCTGGCGCTAGGCATCCTGGCCGCCTTCGCCGCTGCCGGCGTTCTCAGCGTCGTCGTCCGCAAGACCAGCCGGCAGCTTGCCGGCGCGGACGCCGCAACGGAAGCGGCGCTGCGCACCAAAATGGCCCGCGGCGAGCGCATCGCCGCCTGGCTTCTGGTGCTCACCGTACTTTGCATGGCGACGGCCAGGATGATTTGAGCCCTGCCGCGCGTTGCCTCCCGGTTGAAAAGCATTCCGCATCGTGCGTCGCCTGGCTCTCGGCTGGTGGCGTACGCGGCGCGCAGTTCGGACGGATGTGCAAGGTGGCTCTCCGCACAGAGGTTTGGCTGCGCGCCACCCATCACTTTGATCGATCGAGTTGCGCCCGCCGGAAGGGTGAGATCGAGCTTTGGAACAAGCCGTAGGCCGGCTTGTAGGCTCAAACCCGCAAGCCGAACCTGATGCCATCATAGATGGCGGCGTGGATGTTGCGCGAGGCGACCGCATCGCCGATGCGCAACAGCACGAAGCCGCCTTCGGGGTTGCGTGAAGGAAAAATATCGCCGCCGCCGACCAGCCGCTCGTAATCGACCGCGCCACCATTCTTCGACAGCGGTTTCAGCTGGAGATAGAGATCGTCGAGCGGCGCCGTGCCGTGCTCGACCACCACCTGGTCGACCCGCCTTTCGCCACGCCAGCCATCGGCAAAGTCGGAGGCGAGTTCGGCGACCAGTTGGTTGCCCTCGCGCCGTACCGAGCGCAGCCTGGTGTTGATGGTGATGGTGACGCCCTTCTCCTGGAAGGCGCGCATATAGGGCACGTGGTTCATTCCCCCCATTTCGGGGGCGAAGAAGCGCTCCGGCGAAACCAGCTCCAGTTTTGACCCTGCATTGGCGATCAGCTCCGCCGCGCCCATGCCCTGGTGGCCACCATTGTCGTCGAAGAGCAGCACGTTCTCCGCCGGCTTGATGCTGCCGGCCATGATGTCCCAACTCGACGTGACGAGATTGTCGCCTGATGTCAGCGGCGGGTTCTGCGGCAGGCCGCCGGTGGCGATCACCACCACGTCGGGCGACAGCGCCAGCACTTCGTCCTGCTCGGCCCATGTGTCGTAGCGGATCCCGACGCCGAGCCGGTCGAGTTCGGCCAGCCGCCAGTCGATGATGCCGATCAACTCCTTGCGGCGCGGGTTCTGCGTCGCCAGCCGAACCTGGCCGCCGGCCTGACCGGAGGCTTCAAGCACCGTGACATGATGGCCGCGTTCGGCCATCACGCGAGCTGCCTCGAGCCCGCCAGCGCCAGCGCCAACGACAACGACGTTCCGCCTGGGCCCTTCGGTCTTCAGGATGATATGCGGAATCTCGGCCTCGCGGCCGGTCGCGGCATTGTGGACGCACAGCGCCTCGCCGCCTTCATAGATACGATCGAGGCAATAGGTGGCGCCGACGCAAGGCCGGATCTCGTGCTCGCGACCTTCCATGACCTTCTTGATGATGTGCGGGTCGGCGATATGGGCGCGGGTCATGCCGACCATATCGAGCTTGCCGGTCGCGATGGCGTGGCGCGCCGTGGCGACATCGGAAATCCGCGCCGCATGGAAGGTCGGGAATTTTGTTGCCGCCCTCACCTCGCCGGCGAAATCGAGATGCGGCGAAGAGCGCATGCCGGTCACCGGGATAACCTTGGTGAGCGCCGCGTCGCTTTCGATCGAGCCGCGGATGATGTTCAGGAAATCGACCTTGCCAGAATTGGCGAGCCGTCTCGCGATCTCGACGCCCTCGGCCTTCGACAGGCCTTTGTCAAAGTCCTCATCGGCGACCATGCGGATGCCGACGATGAACTTTTCACCGACGGCAGCCCGCACGGCATCCAGCACCATGTCGGTGAAGCGCAGCCGGTTGTCGAGCGAACCGCCGAACTCGTCGTCGCGATGGTTTGTGGCCGGCGACCAGAAGCCGTCCATCAGATGGCCGTAGGATTCGAACTCGATGCCGTCGAGGCCGGCCGCCTGGCAGCGCTGCGCAGCGGACGCATAGTCGGCGACGATGCGCTCGATATCCCAGTCCTCGATAGTTTTCGGGAACGCGCGGTGCGCCGGCTCACGCACCGGCGAGGCCGACAGCACCGGCAGCCAGTCGGCCTTGTTCCAGCCGGTGCGGCGACCAAGATGGGTGATCTGGATCATCACCTTGCAGTCATGCTCGTGGCAGGCGTCCGCCAGTTCGGCCAGCCACGGCACGATGCGGTCGTCATAGACATGCAGATTGCCAAAGGCGGCCGGGCTGTCGCGCGAGACGATCGCCGAGCCCGCCGTCATGGTCAGCGCCATGCCGCCCTTGGCCTTTTCGGCGTGGTAGAGCCGGTAGCGCTGTTTCGGCATGCCGTCCTCGGAATAGGCCGGCTCGTGGCTGGTCGACATCACCCTGTTCTTCAGCGTCAGGTGTTTGAGCTGGTAAGGCTGGAGAAGCGGGTCGTTGCTGGTCATCATCTTCCTGCCATTCCAATTTGTGTCGGAGCAGCGCGTGCTGCTCCAGTTCTTGTCTTAAGCATCGAATTTATTCGAAAATCGCTGCACACTTTTCGGTCCGGTGCTAATGAGCGCGGAAAATCCCCAGGAAAACCGCGATGATCGATACCAAAACCCTCACCCAGCTCGGCGCCCACGTCGAGACGCCACAGAGCCCGGAGACCGCGGTCCTGGAGACCGTGCCGTTCCAGCGCGGCGACGGACCGCCGGCGATCGTGCGCTTCACCTGCCCGGAATTCACCTCGCTCTGCCCGGTCACCGGACAGCCGGATTTCGCTCATATCGTCATCGACTACGCACCCGATGCGACCCTTGTGGAATCGAAGTCGCTCAAACTGTTCATGACCTCGTTTCGCAACCATGGCGCTTTCCATGAAGACTGCACGGTGATGATCGGCCGCCGCATTGTGGCGGCAACGAAGCCGCTGTGGTTGCGCATAGGCGGCTATTGGTATCCGCGCGGCGGCATTCCGATCGATGTCTTCTGGCAGACCGGCGCTCCGCCCGAAGGCGCCTGGTTGCCCGACACCGGCGTTGCCCCCTATCGCGGAAGGGGCTGAAGCTATTTTGCGGACCTTTAGCGGGACAGCGCCCCCTCTGTCCTGCCGGACATCTCCCGCACACGGGGGGAGATTGGCCGCCACATAGGCTTTCGCTAATCTCAAATGATGCGAAGCGGGCGAGACGCTGGAACTGCTGATCTCCCCACCCGTGGGGGAGATGTCCGGCAGGACAGAGAGGGGCGCGAAGGATCGCAGGCGCTGATCCTCAATCAACATTATTCGCACTGGTACTGGCTGAGCGCCCATTCACCGGTCACCGAAAGCAGATCGGATATCTTCCAGTCGCCGTCGACCTTCCTGAACTTCCATTCAAGGCGATGTGGATTGCCGGCGACGACGAAGGCGACAATGACCTTGGCCTGGTCGCCATTGATCGCTTCGAGCGTCTTCAGGCTGTTGTCGATCTCGGCCTTGTCATAGTCGGCATTGTCGAGCGCCATGTTGGGGTCGAGGCATTCGCCCTGCCCGGATTTGCGCAACGCGTCGCTCTTGTCGAGTACGGTCTTGGCCGGGTCGACGAAGTTTTTGCGCTGGGTCGGATCGAGCTCCAGTCCCACCTGATCGTAAAATGGCCGCACCACCGCCGTCGGGGATCCCGGCAGAATTGGTGCGGCCGGTGCGGCGTCGGCCGGCGGCCACCCAACCGGCGGTGTCGCCGGTTCCACCGCTGTCCCGGGTGGATTTGCGGGCGGTGCTGCGCCGGCCGGTGCCGCCACGGCCGGCGCATTGGCTGGCGGCGGGCCCAACAGGCCTTGTGCTGCGGCTGCGCTCATACCCACCGCCAGCACGCAAATGGGCGACAGCGCCAGGGCAAGACGGCGGAGCACGGGATCACTCCGGCGCTTTGTCGGGCATGCATTCCAGCGCGCTCAGCGTCCAGCTGCTGGTCTTGGAGGTGATGTCGGCAACCTTCCATTTGCCGTCGATTTTCTTCAGCGACCACAGCATTTCGCGTTTGGAATCATCGCCTTCCGCAAAAAGGCTGAAGGTGGCGGTGACTTCGGCCGTATCGCCATTGACGGTCTCGGCCAGCTTCAATGTCTTGGCAATCGACTTCTGGTCGAAATCCTGGGCGTCGAGGCCGGGATCGAAGTCGAGGCAGGCGACTTCGTCGGGCTTGTTCTTCGTTGCCTGGTCGTTGAGATCGAACAGCTTGGTCACCGGCTCGGTGAAGCGGTCGCGGTACTTTGCGTCTCCCTCGAATTTCACTTCAGGCACATAAAAGAACTTGACGGCGTTGGAAGCCGGCCCGGCCAGCACCGTCGCTGGCAAGGCAATCGAAAAGACAGCGGCAAGCACTATCGGTTTCATGCAGGATCTCCGGACGTTTGGCGGCAAGGTGCAATACCAGACATCCTGCATATCGGCTTTTTTGCGGCTCATGAAGCCCCGGCTTACACCCTCTCAGCCATCCAGCCAGACGTTCTGCAGGTCCATCTCGAAGGTCTGGTGGACGCCGTAGTTTTTCACCTTCTTGTTCATGTGGCTGTAGAGCTTCTGCCAGAAGGGTTGAATGATGACGCCGGAATCCTGCAGGATCTGCTCGACATCCTTCATTACCTCACGCCGTTTCTCCACGTCGATCAGCGCCAGCGCCTGCTTCAGCTTGGCGTCGAAGTCCGGGTTGGAATAGGCCGATTCATTCCAGGCTTCGCCGGTGCGATAACCAAGCGCCAGCACCTGGACGCCGAGCGGGCGCATGTACCAGATGGTCATCGAATAGGGATATTTCGTCCAGTCGTTCCAGAAGGTCGAGCCCGGCAGCACCGTGCGCTTGACCTTGATGCCGGCGTCGCGCAGCTGGCCGGCAATCGCGTCGCCGGTGTTCTTCTGCCAGTCGTCCTCGACGGTAATCAGCTCGTGCTCGAAATCGGCCTGCCCTGCGTCCGCCATCAGTTTCTTGGCGCCGGCCGCGTCGCGCGTCTTCTTGGGCAGCGCGAAATATTCCGGATGGATCGGGCTGACATGGTGGTTTTCGCCCACCGTCCCTCGCCCGGCATAACCGAGTTCCAGCACCGCATTGTTGTCGACCGCCATCTGCAGCGCGTTGCGCACCCGCTGGTCGTCATAGGGCTTGTGGGTAACGTTGGTGCGGGCAACCAGCGTGGTTGCCGTCGCAACCTCGGACTTCTCCAGCCCCATCTTGTCCAGGATGTCGATGAAGTCGGCCGGCGTCTCGAAATTGAGGTCGATCTCGCCGGATTCGAAGGCGTTGATCGAAGCGTTGAAATCCGTGCCGTAGTCGATAAACTCTACGCTGTCGAGCGGCGCTTCGCCGCCCCACCACTTGCCGTTTTCACGACGCTTGACCACCGCCTTCTGGCCGACATCGTAGGAGACCAGTTCGAACGGGCCCGTGCCGATCGGCTTCTTGACCGGATCAGCGCCTTCGGCGTCGAAATTGCGGTGGACGACGAGCGCGGGATAATCGGTAAGGTTCGGGATCAGCGAAATGTCGGGCGCGCTGAGCGTCAGCTTGACCGTGTTGTCGTCGACCTTGGCGATGGCGCCTTCCCTGGCCTTGCCCGACTTTTCATCGATCAGCCCGCCGACGCGCGCGGCCATGGAATTGCCGGCGACATTCTTCTCGCACCAGCGGGTAACATTAAAGACCACGTCATCGGCGTTGAAGGCATCGCCATTGTTCCAGGTGATGCCCTTGCGCACATGCAACGTGTATTCAGTGGCGTCGTCATTGATGTCCCAGCTTTCGAGCAGCACTGGCTCGAAGGTGAATTCCCTGGTGTAGCGGACCAGCGGCTCCAGCCAGCAGCGCGAGATGTTGGCGAGTTCCACCCAGTCATAGGTGCGCGGATCTTTTTGGGCCTTGACCGACATCGATATGTGCAGCGTGCCGCCCTTCTTCGGCTCCTCGGCAAAAGCCTGTCCCGGCGCGGCAAGGCCGATCATGCCGTAGGCCAGCGCCGTCGATGCGCCGAACGCACTCGCCAATGCAAGAAACTCGCGCCGGTCCATACGGCCAGCACGCGTCTCTTGCGCCATCGCCTCGATGGCCGTTGGCACGCGATCGCCATTGCTTTTGAAAAGTGTCATGTCTTTCTCCCTTGCGGTTCCCATCGGGTCTTCGCCCGTTATCAACTCATTCGTCGTTCTCTTAGCTAACGCTGTCGGGCAGCCTCTCCTCGCGCTGCGCGATAAAGTCCCTGAGGCCCTCGGCAATGCCCTCATCGAGTTTCGGCTCTTCATAGTCGGCCAGCATGTTGCGGGCTTTCTCGCGGCCGCGCGTGTCGTGGTCCTTCGCCCCTCCAGCCTTCCATTGTTCGTAGGAGTTGAAATCCATGATGGTGGGCATAAAGAATGCCGACTCGTAGTGATCGAGCGTGTGCTGGGTGCCGAGGAAATGGCCCTGCGGCCCGACTTCGCGGATCGCCGCCATGGCCTCCTTGAAGTCGTCGAACGACAGGCCGCCGGCATATTTGTACCAGCCGACAAGCTGCTCGCAGTCGGTGGCGAATTTCGAATAGCCGCAGGTGAGCCCGGCCTCGAGCCAGCCGGCGGAGTGCCAGATGTAATTGGCGCCGGCGAGGATGGCGGCATGCATCAGCATGTTGGATTCATAGCCGGCCTGGGCGTCGTTGAGCTTGGAGCCGACATGGAAGCCGGAGGTTCGCCAGGGCAGTTTGTATTTCCGCGCCAACGCGCCCATCAGATACATCATCTGCGCAGCCTCCGGCGTGCCGCCCATCGGCGCGCCGGTCTTCATGTCAACCGTCACCATGAACTGGCCGTAGATCTGGGGCGAACCCGGGCGCAGCAGCTGGGTGAAAGCGACGCCGGCCAATGCTTCGGCATTGACCTGCGCCACCGCGCCGACGGCCGAGGCCGAAGTCGATGCGCCGCACAGCGCAAAGGGCGCCAGGATCAGCGGCTGATTGCTGCGCGCATAGACCTTCATCGCGTCCAGCATGGTGGCGTCCCACACCAGCGGCGAGTTGCAGTTGGTGATCGACACCAGCACCGGGTTGTCGCGAACGAAATCTTCGCCAAAGACGATGCCCGCCATCGCCATCGTGTCTTCGGCCCGGTCTTTGGAAGTAACGATGCCCATGAACGGCTTGTCGGAATGCTTCAGCGCCGAATGGATGATGTGGAGATGCCGTTTCGGCACCGCGATCTCCATCGGCTCGCAGATGATCGAACTCGACGAATGCAGCGCCGGGGCCATGTAGGCGAGCTTGTGGAAATTGTTGAGGTCTTCAAGCGTGCCATAACGCCGGTTGTTGTCGAGGTCGCGCACGTAAGGCGCGCCATACATCGGCGCGAAGATGGAGTTCTTGCCGCCGACGCGCACGGTGCGCTCGGGATTACGCGCATTGAGGGTGAATTCGGACGGAACCTTCGCGACCAGTTCCATCAGCAGGCCGCGGTCGATGCGGACGCGTGTCTCGGACACGTCGGCGCCCGCCGCCTTCCACATGGCGATCGCCTCGTCGTCGCGGAACTCGCAACCGACCTCTTCGAGGATGGCGAGTGACTCCTGGTGGATCAGTTCCACCGCCTCGTCCGGGACCATCTGGTAGGTGGGGATCTCGCGGACCAGCGTCGGGAACGAGGTGACGGGGGCGCTCCTCAGCGCCTTGCGTCCGAGGCGACCGCCGCCGCGGCGGTGGGTTTGCTCGGTCAGTTCAGTGGCCGGTGCGTTCATGGAGCCTCCTCATTCCGTCCAACCAAGTTAGCGAGAGGAAATATGGATGTGATGCTGGAAAATCCTGATCTCTTGTATAAGCTCAGCTTATGCGAAGCCTGCGCCACCTCCTGCCCTCGGCCGGCAGCCTGATCGTCTTCGAGGCGGCGGGCCGGCTGTCGAGCTTCACCGCTGCCGGGCGCGAGCTCGGCATGACGCAGGCCGCCGTCTCCTATGCGGTGCGCGGGTTGGAGGAACAGCTTGGCGCCCAGCTGTTCCAGCGCCGCCACCGCCAGGTCGTCCTGACAGAAGCGGGCGAACGCTTCCATGCCGACGTCTCACTCGGCCTGTCGCATATCCGCAAATCGGCGGAGGATCTGCGCCTGCAGGCGACCGGCGGTCATGTCACGCTGGCGGCGTCGACCGCCTTCGGCTCGTTCTGGATGATGCCGCGGCTGCAGCAGTTCCGCGACGAACTGCCGGGCATCGACTTGCGCATCCAGACCGCCGACCGCGATCTCGACATCATCGCCGAGGGCATCCCGCTCGCCGTGCGCGGCGGCGAGCCGCGCGACTGGGCCGACTATCATTCGCTGCCGCTGGCCGACGAGGAGATTTTTCCAGTCGTAGGCGCCAGCTATCTCGCGAAATTCGGCATGCCAAGGAGCGTCGCGGAGCTGGCGACGCATCGCCTGATCCACCTCGAGGAGCCCTACCGCGAGGCGGCTAGCTGGGACGAATGGTTCCAGTCGGCGGGCGGCAGCCTCGACAACACCGCGCGCGGCCTGCGCATCAACGATTACGGCCTCGTGATCCAGGGCGTCATGGAGGGCCAGGGCATCGCGCTCGGCTGGCGGCATCTGGCCGAACGGCTCCTGGCTTCGGGGCTGCTGGTGCCGGTGACCGACCATGTGCTGAGAACCGGCAAGGCGTTCTACGTGGTTTGGCCTAAGAACCGTGAGCTGAGCGAGAATGCGCGGAAAGTCAGGGACTGGCTGGCGGCGCAGGCTTGAAATCGGTTGCAGCGTAGTCACTATCGCGGAGTTCCTTCACACCCCCCTCTGGCCTGCCGGACATCTCCCCCGCAAGGGGGGAGATTGGCAGTTCATATTCGCGTCACCCTTCAAGCATTGAAGATTGGCGAAAGCCGTCGTGACATCTGATCTCCCTCCTTGCGGGGGAGATGGCCGGCAGGCCAGAGGGGGGTGCTGTCCCGCTGGCGTCCAATGTCCGGCATTCATTGAAGCCTTCCGCACACCCTTCGAATCCGCCTATAATACCCCCATGCCCATTCGCCAGCTTTCCGAAACGATGATCAACCAGATCGCCGCCGGCGAAGTCATCGAGCGTCCGGCGAGCGTGGTGAAGGAACTGGTCGAAAACGCGCTCGACGCCGGCGCCTCCCGCGTCGAGGTCGTCACTGCCGGCGGCGGGCTGAACCTGATCCGCGTCACCGATGACGGCTCCGGTATCCCCGAACAGGAACTGGCGCTGGCCATTGCGCGCCACTGCACCTCGAAACTTGCCGACAACATTCACGATATCCGCTCGCTCGGGTTCCGTGGCGAGGCATTGCCGTCAATTGGTTCGGTGTCGCGACTGTCGGTTCGCTCGCGCACGGCCGCAGGCGACGCTGCAGCCGAGATCGCCATCGAAGGCGGCCGCGTTTCGGCGGTCAAACCGGCGGCGGCCAACCGCGGCACCACGGTCGAGGTGCGCGACCTGTTCTTCGCCACGCCGGCCCGGCTCAAGTTCATGAAGGGCGAGCGCGCCGAAAGCTCCGCCACCAGCGACGTGCTCAAGCGCATCGCCATCGCCTTCCCCGCCGTGCGCTTCACGCTGGCCGGCTCGGACCGCTCGACGCTGGAATTGCCGGCGACCGATGACAGTACCGAGGGCAGCCTGCGCCGCGTCGCTCAGGTGATGGGCGCCGAGTTTCCCGACAATTCCATCGCTATCGACGCCAGCCGGGACGGCGTGCACCTGACCGGCCACGTCTCGATCCCGTCCTTCACCCGCGCCAACGCGCTGCAGCAATATGCCTATGTCAACGGCCGGCCAGTGCGCGACAAGCTGATTGCCGGCGCCATTCGCGGCGCTTTCGCCGATGTGCTGCCGCGCGACCGGCACGCGGTGACCGTGCTGTTCCTGACGCTCGATCCGGCGACCGTCGACGTCAACGTCCACCCAGCCAAGGCCGATGTGCGCTTTCGCGACCCCGGCCTGGTGCGCGGGCTGATCGTCGGCGCCATTCGCGAGGCGCTGGCCAATGCCGGCATCCGCGCCGCCACCAGCGGGGCCGCCGGTATGATGGCGGCGTTCCGGCCGGGGGCTGCTTCCTACGCCCATGCCGGCCCCGCCAACGGCCACCGCAGCTACGACGCGGCCCACCGCGCGTCGGGCTTNACCGCGCGTCGGGCTTTGCCGGTTTCGACCGCTCGCCGCAGCGGCCGCTGGAAATGGGCTTTGATAGCGGCGGCTTCCGCGAAAACGATCAGGCGGCGTTCGATTCCGGGCCGCTGGCCAGCGCCGATGCGCGCGCCGGCACAGCCGAGCCGGCCGAGACGCTGCTCGGCACGACACTGGGGGCCGCCCGCGCGCAGGTGCACGAAAACTATATCGTCGCGCAAACCCGGGATTCTCTGATCATCGTCGACCAGCATGCCGCGCATGAGCGGCTGGTCTATGAGGCGCTGAAGAATGCGCTGCACTTACGCGCGGTGCCCTCGCAGATGCTGCTTTTGCCGGAGATCGTCGACCTGCCGGAAGAAGACGCCGAGCGGCTGGCCATGCATTCGGAGACACTTGCCCGGTTCGGTCTCGGCATCGAGCGCTTCGGCCCCGGTGCGGTGGCGGTGCGCGAGACGCCGTCTATGCTGGGCGAAACCAATGTCCAGCAATTGGTGCGCGACCTTGCCGATGAGATCGCCGACAATGATACAGTCGAGACGCTGAAAGAGCGCCTGGACAAGATTGCCGCCACCATGGCCTGCCACGGCTCGGTGCGTTCCGGCCGTCTGCTCAAGGCCGAGGAGATGAACGCGCTGCTGCGCCAGATGGAGGCGACGCCGGGATCCGGCACCTGCAACCACGGCCGCCCGACCTATATCGAGCTGAAGCTTGCCGATATCGAGCGGCTGTTCGGACGGCGGTGAGCACAAGCCAGGTCAGGGCACACGCTCAATTCACCAACAGGCGATAGTCCTTGAATCTATGAGAGAAAACGTAATCCGTTGAGTAGCCGGCGCTACCGCCGCGAAAATTCACGGAGATTATCTCGAAGCTTCCCCCAACCTGTTTTAGAACATTCATGTAGATGGGAGTCATCAGCATGCCGGCATCTCAATCGTCGTCATCGAAAACGATCTCCTGAACGACCTTCTTTTTCTTCTTGTCGATGACCCGCAGCTTACTCATGCAGACGAGAAAGCCGGCTTTCTCGTAGACCCCGGCAAATCTGTGGGTGGCTGTCTGCGCCCAGAAGGGGATCTCGACGGTCCCGTCAACCTTCGCCTCACCGGTATCGTCGAGGCTTGCGACCTTCTTCAGCACGATCGGGAACTTGTCCAGGCCTCTGTTCCAGGTCCCCGTTGCGCCGCTTTCGCCAAGGTCGAGAGAAAACGGACATCGGGCGGTGTCGACCGGCGTTTTCGATCCCATGACCAGGCCCCGGTCGAATTCCTTGTCGTCCGCAATCTCGCAAAGGGAGACGCTGGTACCGGTGATCTTGCCGTACACCGCTATCGGGCTTTGCTTCGCGTCGTAGAAATAGCTTCCTTCGACCGTAATCCCGCTGCCGAAACTGTCATATCTCTGCAGTGACAGATGGACTGGATTAGGCCCGATGACCCTTCGTAGTTTTCGACCTGGTACCAGCCAGCGAAGGCTTTCCCGGTCAGCAGCAAAACGCAAAAGATTGCCGATATGAACAGTTTTCCCATTCCATCCCCCAGCCAGGCAACTCACCATAACGGTCCTTCCTCCGGGTGTCTGCATGCTGGGGATACGGTTCCCGGTTTGAGTCCGGAAACGGTTCCAACTTTTTGTTTTAACGCTTGAAATTCACCACGATCACGCCGCCGAGGGCCAACGCACCGCCGATTATGCCGAGCAGCGTCGGCACTTCGCCCAGCCAGAAGAAGCCGATCAGGGCCGACATGGGCGAGACCAGATAGAGGAAGTTCGAGGCGCGCGCTGCCGGAAGACGCGACAGTGCGGTTGCCCAGGCGGCATAGGCGATCAGGCTGGGCACGATGCCAAGAAAGATCACGGCGCCGATACCGGCCGTGTTGGCGACCGCGGCCTGCGCAAAGCCGCTCGGCAGAAAGGGTGCCAGGCAAAGAGCGCCAAGGATCATGTTCGAGGCCGAAATGGTCAGCGGGTGATGGCGGGCAAAGAGCGGCTTCTGGACGATCGTGTTGACGGCCGAGCACAGCGCGGAGCCAAGAACCAGCAGCGCGCCGGTGTCGAAACTCAAGCCATTGCCGTCAGCCACAGCGATGATGCCGATGCCGGCGAAAGAAATCGCCGTGCCGAACCAGGCCCAGCTTGAGAAGCGCTCGCCGAGCAATGCCATTGCCATGATGGCGGTGAAGATCGGGCTGACATTGATGATGAAACCGGCGGCACCCGCCGAAACCGTCAATTCGCCGAAATTGAGCATGACAGTGTAGAGCGCGACGAAGATGGCGCCGCCAAAGACCAGGCGCCACACCTCGTCGAGCCTCGGCAGCGCCGGGCGCTTGACGGCAAGAAAGATCGCCGCCGGCACCGCGGCAATGGCAAAGCGCAGCGCACCGAGTTCCAGCGGCCCGAAAGCGGCGAGGCCGGCACGGATCGCGGGAAAGGCCGAGGCCCAGCCAACCACCGTCAAGGCCACGGCGATGGCCGCCGTGGTGTCCATCCGCTGTGTCGGATTCGACGTGCTGGTCGTTGCGCTCATCTGCCTGTCCTCGGGTTCCCAGAGTGTTGAAAGGCAGAAAGCGCCTTTTCGGCGCCGTTGACAAACGATCAAATCGAGGATCACCTGTGACTATGGATCACAGCTCAGACACAATGGTGCCGCTCGAGACCCTGCGCGCCTTCGATGCGGCGGCGCGAACGGGGAGCTTTTCGGCCGCGGCCGAGAAGCTCAACATCACCCACGGCGCCGTCAGCCGGCAGATCGCCAAGCTGGAGGACTGGCTGGGCTTGAAAGTGTTCGACCGCGGCGCGCGCGGCGTCTCGCTGACCATCGAGGGCAACCGCTTGCATCTGCGCACGGCCGAAGCCTTTGCGCTGATCTCCAGCCATTCCGACCGCTGGGTCGAGCCGCGCGGCACCGCCGTGGTGCGGCTGACCTCGATACCCTCCGTCAGCGGGCTGTGGCTGATGCCACGCATGGCGGCGCTGGAGAACAATCCCACCAAGCTGCGCATCGTGCTCGACGTCGACATCCGCCAGGCCGACCTTGCCGATGAAGGCATCGACCTGTCGGTCCGCTGCGGCCGCGGCGGCATTCCGGGCCGCATCTCGGTGAAGCTGTTCGAGGAACATGTCTTTCCCGTCGCCGCGCCCGGCCTTGCCCACGAGATCGGTCGCGGCGACCCGGCCCGGCTGCTCAAATTTCCGCTGATCAACGATTCCGACGCTTCGGGGTGGCGTGCCTGGTTTGCCGCGCAAGGGATGGACTACCGCCCGCGCCCGCAGGATCGCCGCTTCGAGGACTACAATCTGGTGCTCGACGCCGCAGCTTACGGGCTCGGCATCGCGCTGGCGCGGCCACCGCTGACCGGACACCAGTTGGAGGCAGGCCGCATCGTCGCCGTTGACGAGCGCACGGCGCTGAACCCGGTGTCGTACTGGCTCGACCGGCCGCTGGGGCGGCCACGCAGGGCTGCCGCCGAACTTTCACGCCGTATCGCTGTCGAGGCGGGGCTGGCGATGGACAAGATGGAAGCATTCCTCGAAGCCGAGCGATAGCGGCGATCGTTCGGTGCTCAGCGAAGCACCAGCAGGGCTAGCCCGACAATGGCGACGGCCAGAAACCCGGTTGCCAGCGCCATCAGACCGACACGCGTCTGCTTTCGGCCTTGCGGCTGGGCCGCATCATTCGGCCCAGACGTCGCCTGCTCCCGCTTCATTGGCATATCGGTGGTGGCAGCGCGGCGCTGCGGCGAAACCACGGGTGCGAGAAGCGCAAACCAGGGCAGTCCTACGGGCTTTGCGGGAGCGCCATCTTCGGCCTTGGCCGGCGGCAGCGGCAGATCGCGCTGTGTGTCGTCATTTGCCGGCGAGACCGCAACGACCCTTGTCGGCGCGACCTTGTCTGGCGCCTCGACGCCAGGTTCAGCAAGGGCCAGATAGGCTTGCAGGACCTCGGCAGAACCCGTCTGCTGCCCCTTTGCGGTGGCTGCGGACAACAGCGCCTGCAGCGCCGGCGCCGCTGCCTGCTGCAAAGGCGCGCCGGACGGCGTCGGCGGCTGCACCAGCGCCTTTATAAGTGCTGCTTTCGCCGGATCGGCCTTCGTCGACGGCAACGCTGCCAACATCATGGCCTCACGCAGCAGCGCGGTCAGGCGGGCGGATGAAATGTCCATACCGGTCCCATAAGAATGGTTTGGAGCGACAATAGCGCCTCAGCATTGCGTCAAGCTTGACCTTGCCGGCAATTTATGGCGATGAAATCAGCATGAACCTTGGCACCACTCCATGATGAACCGCTTCGAAGGCCCCGGCGGCAAGGAAGCCCGTATCCGCTATCTCGACGGCGACTTCCAGGTCACCAGCCCCGGCGCCTTCGTGCGTTGCGCGGTGACCGGCGAGAGCATTCCGCTGGACGAGCTCAAATATTGGAGCGTCGCCAGGCAGGAGCCCTATGTCAGCGCCGCCGCCTCGCTGCGCCGCGAGATCGAGATGCATCCGGACCTGCGCAGCCGGGGTTAAAGGCGCGCACAGAGCCGTTGGTCGCGTTCCTTCACACCCCCCTCTGTCCTGCCGGACATCTCCCCCGCAAGGGCATAGGCGCTAAGATAGGTGTTGCCCTGCGGAATCGGGTGTGATTCTACACTGCGATGACACACGAATCGCTTGTTGATGACGG
>NZ_AYWZ01000012.1:0-224695 GCF_000502335.1 Mesorhizobium sp. L2C066B000 | reverse complement strand
GGCGCGGCTGGCGCAGCCGGCGGTGCGGGCCTGGGCGCGGGACGCGACGCAACCGGAGCCTCCATGCCGCCGCCCTTCTTCTCCGCCGTCAGCGCGACGACGGCGCCGGCGACACCAGGGATCGCCTTGACGACACGCTCGGCTGCGGCGCGCAGCGGCTCCATCTCCTGTGCGCGGGCGGCGGGAACGGTGATCGAGAAAAACACTTTCGAATCGGCGATGAAAATCTCCGAAACCATGCCGAGGTCGACGATGTTGCCGGTGAAGTCCGGCCCGTTGACCGTCTTCAGACGCTCGGTGACGATTTCCTTGGTGACGGACATGCATTGTTCCCTAGGCGTTTGGCTGCGGCTCAGATAGTGCAGATTGGCAGCGACTCCAAGCACCACCGGTGTCCGCCTCACCCTGCCAGGCCAACCGCTAGGTAGGTGAGCGCCGAAATTGCAGCCGTGGCCGGCAAGGTGACGATCCAGGCGATGACGATGTTGCCGGCAATGCCCCAGCGCACGGCCGAGACGCGGCGGGCGGCGCCGACACCGATGATGGCCCCGGTGATGGTATGGGTGGTCGACACGGGAACGCCGAGCCAGGTGGCGGCAAACAGGGTGATGGCGCCGCCGGTCTCGGCGCAGAAGCCCTGCATCGGGTTCAACCGGGTGATCTTCGAGCCCATCGTGTGGACGATGCGCCAGCCGCCGAACAAAGTGCCGAGCGCCAGTGCTGTCTGACAGGTGAGGACGACCCACAGCGGCACGTAGAACGTCCCGCCGAGCATACCTTGCGAATAGAGCAGCACGGCGATGATGCCCATGGTTTTCTGGGCGTCGTTGCCGCCGTGCCCTAGCGAATAAAGCGAGGCCGAAAAGAACTGCATGACGCGGAAAGTGCTGTCGACGGCGAACGGTGTCTGGCGCACGAACAGCCAGGAAACGGCCAGGATGAGGACCAGCGCCAGAACAAACCCTGTCGCCGGCGACACGACGATTGCGGCGACCGTCTTGCCAAGCCCGGTCCAGACGATGGCGCCGGGCCCAGCCTTTGCAACGCCGGCGCCGACAAGCCCGCCGATCAGGGCATGCGAACTGCTGGACGGGATGCCGGCAATCCAGGTGACGATGTTCCAGACGATGGCGCCGACGAGCGCCGAGAAGATCACCGCCGGCGTGACGATGCTGACGTCGACGATACCTTTTCCCACGGTTTCAGCCACGTGAAGGCCGAAGAACATGAAGGCGATGAAATTGAAGAAAGCCGCCCACAGGACCGCATATTGCGGTCTCAGCACGCGGGTGGAGACGATGGTGGCGATGGAGTTCGCTGCATCGTGCAGGCCGTTGAGAAAATCGAAAAACAGCGCGACGGCGACAAGGCCGATCAGCACGGGAAAGGCGATGGTGGCTTCCATTGCCTAAACGTTCTCGATGACGATGCCGCTGATCTCGTTGGCGACGTCCTCAAAGCGGTCGACCACCTTCTCCAGCTGGCCGTAGATCTCCGAGCCGATCAGGTAGGCCATCGGATCGCTGCGGCCATGCCGCTTGAACAGGTCCTTCAATCCCTGCTCATGCAGATCGTCGGCGCGGCTTTCGACGCGCATCACCTCTTCGGCGATGGCGTTGAGGCGTACCGTGTGCGTGCCGACCTTGCTGAGCAGCGGGATTGCTTCGGCAACCAGCCTGGAGGCGGCAACGATGACGCCGCCCATCTCCTGCATCAGCGGGTCGAATTCCTTCTTTTCGAACAGCTTCACCGTCTTGACGGTCTTGTGCATCATGTCGATGGCGTCATCCATCGACTGGATCAGGTCCTTGATGTCGCCGCGATCGAAGGGCGTGATGAAGGAACGCCGCACCGCCAGCAGCACTTCGGCCGTGATATGATCGGCCTCGTCCTCGAGATCGATGATCTTCTGGCACCAACGATCGATGTCCTTGCCCTGCAGGAGCTGCTCCAGCGCCTCGGCGCCGCCGACCACGGTGCGGGAATGCCGTTCAAAGAGGTCGAAGAAGCGATCTTCGCGCGGCAAAAGCTTGCGGAACCAGCCCAGCATGTCCGATCTCCTCGTATTCCATCCAACCACATAGCGCCGTGTTCGGCCGGGGGAAACAGCCAGCCGGCCCAAAGATGTGGATGCATGGCCAATTGCGGGTAGAGCTTGCGGCGAAAGGCAATTTCCCCGACCTTGCGCGAAACGAACGGACGGATGGTATGATCGACAAGCTCGAATTCTTCATCGCGCTGGCCAAGGAGGAGCATTTCGGCCGGGCGGCGGAAGCATGCGGCGTCACGCAGCCGACCTTGTCGGCCGGGATCAAGCAGCTGGAGGGCCAGCTCGGCGTCATGCTGGTCAATCGCGGTTCGCGCTTTCAGGGGCTGACGCCGGAAGGCAAGCAGGTGCTGGTGTGGGCGCGTCGCATCGTCGGCGATTCCAGGACCATGCGCGAAGAGATGCGGGCGGCGCGACATGGCCTGTCCGGGCGTATCCGTATTGCCGCCATCCCGACCGCCCTCGCCATGGTGGCGCGGCTTACGACGCCATTTCGCGAGAAGCATCCGGGCGTCACCTTCTCTATCCTGTCGCGCACCTCGATCGAGGTGTTGTCGCTGCTCGGCAATTTCGACGCCGATGCCGGCATCACCTATCTCGACAACGAGCCTCTCGGACGGGTGACCAGCGTGCCGCTCTATGACGAGCGCTACCAGCTGATCACGGCGGTCGGAAATCCCTATTCGGATCGCGACAAAGTGACATGGGCCGAAATCAGCCAGCTGCCGCTCTGCTTGTTGACGCCGGACATGCAGAACCGCCGCATCATCGACCAGCATCTGGCCGAGGCCGGCGTGCAGGTGCGGCCGACACTGGAATCCAACTCGATGATCGTGCTGTTCTCCCACATACGGACAGGCAAATGGTCGTCGATCATGCCGCTCAACCTGGCGGAAACATTCGGTTTTTCCGAGCCGATCCGGGCCATTCCGATCGTCGAACCGGATGCCAGCCACACGGTCGGGCTGGTCGCCGCGCCGCGCGAACCGCACACGCCGCTGGTGCAGGCGCTGCTGGACGAGGCGATGGCGCTGGCAGACGATTTCCGCGCCAATCGCTGAGCTAGTCATAACTGGTCAATCGGCGCGATAGAAATTTTCTATCGTGCAACGAAACCGCTTTATTGATTTCATAGGTTTTCTCTGATTTCTTAAGCACTTAGCGATTAAGCGGCGTAGGCATGTCGTTGTTCCAAAACCGCTTCATGCTTTTGGACGATTATATGCATCGATCGCTACGATAGGGAGGGGCGCTGCGTGACGATGCAGCCTGCAAGTACCGAGATACAGTCGCGCACGGCGGCGATCATCCAGGAGTTGAAGGGCCTCGAAGGCCCCCTGCTGCCGATCCTGCACGAGATCCAGGAAGAATTTGGCCACGTGCCGCAGGACGCCGTGCCCGTCATCGCCGATGGGCTGAACCTGTCGAGGGCCGAAGTGCATGGCGTCGTGACCTTCTATCATGATTTCCGTGCCCGGCCGGCTGGCCGGCATGTGCTCAAGCTCTGCCAGGCGGAAGCCTGCCAGTCGATGGGTTCGGATGCGATCGCCGCAAAGGTCAAGCAGTTGTTGGGCATCGATTTCCATGAGACCACCCGCGACGGATTGGTTACACTTGAGCCTGTCTATTGCCTCGGGCTGTGCGCCTGTTCACCGTCGGCGATGCTGGATGGTGAGGTGATCGGGCGGCTCGATGACGAGAAGATCGAAGAGATCGTCGGGGAGGTACGCTCATGATCCCGCGCATCTACATTCCAGGTGACTCCGGCGCGCTGGCGCTCGGCGCCGAAAAGGTCGCCAAGGCTGTTCGTGCGGAACTGGCTGAACGGGGCGTCGAGGCCAAGATCGTCCGCAACGGCTCGCGCGGCGCCTATTTCCTCGAACCGATGGTCGAGGTCGCGACCGAAAAGGGCCGCGTCGCTTACGGGCCGGTCAAGCCATCGGACGTCAAGAGCCTGTTCGACAGCGGCTTTCTCACCGGCGGGCATCACAAGCGCTGGCTGGGCGCGCCCGACAAGATCCCGTTCCTGGCCAAACAGACGCGCCTGACGTTCGCGCGTTGCGGCATCAACGACCCGCTATCGCTCGACGCCTACAAGTCACTGGGCGGGCTGAGGGGCCTGCAGAACGCGGTGGCCATGGCGCCGCTCGACATCGTCAAACAGGTCACGGAATCGGGCTTGCGCGGCCGCGGCGGCGCCGGCTTCCCGACCGGCATCAAGTGGAAGACGGTGCTCGATACGACATCTGACCGCAAATACATCGTCTGCAATGCCGACGAGGGCGACAGCGCCACCTTTGCCGACCGCATGATCATGGAGGGCGACCCCTTCGTGCTCATCGAAGGCATGACGATTGCCGGCATCGCCACCGGCGCGACCAAGGGGTTCGTCTATATCCGCTCGGAATATCCGCATGCGGTGGATGTCATGAACAAGGCTGTCGAGGTCGCCCGCAAGGCAGGCGTGCTCGGCGTCAGCGTGCTGGGTTCGCCCAACCCCTTCGACATGGAAATCCGCGTCGGCGCCGGCGCCTATGTCTGCGGCGAGGAAACGTCGCTGCTGAACAGCCTTGAAGGCAAGCGCGGCGTGGTCCGAGCCAAGCCACCGCTGCCGGCAATCCAGGGTCTGTTCGGCAAGCCGACGGTGATCAACAACGTCATCAGCCTAGCCTCCGTGCCCATCATCATGGACAAGGGTGCGGCCTTCTACAAGGATTTCGGCATGGGCCGCTCGCGCGGCACGATCCCGATACAGATCGCCGGCAACGTCAAATTCGGCGGCCTGTTCGAGGCGGCCTTCGGCATGACGCTGGGCGAAATCGTCGACGATATCGGCGGCGGTACGGCCACTGGTCGCCCGGTGAAGGCGGTGCAGGTCGGCGGCCCGCTCGGCGCCTATTTCCCGCGCGGCCTGTTCGACACGCCGTTCGACTACGAAGAGTTCGCGAAGCGCGACGGGCTGATCGGCCATGCCGGCATCACCGTGTTCGACGACACGGCCAACATGCTGAAGCAGGCGCGCTTTGCCATGGAGTTCTGCGCCATCGAAAGCTGCGGCAAGTGCACGCCCTGCCGCATCGGCTCGATACGCGGGGTGGAGACCATCGACCGGATTGCCGCCGGCATCGAGCCGGAGAAGAACCTGGCTCTGGTCACCGATCTCTGCAACACGATGAAGTTCGGATCGCTCTGCGCGCTGGGCGGCTTCACGCCCTATCCGGTGATGAGCTCGATCACCCATTTCCCCGAAGATTTCAAGCCCGCGCCGGCGCGCGTGGCTGCTGAATAGGTGCTGGCAGATGAATATCAAGGCCGACTTCCCGACACTCATCGAAGAACTCGATTACGGAACCCCGGAATCGAAGGCGCAAAAGCAGGTTACGCTGATCGTCGACGGCCGCAGCATCAGCGTGCCGGAGGGTACGTCGATCATGCGCGCGGCGATGGAAGGCGGGGTCGAGATCCCAAAACTCTGTGCCACGGACATGCTGGACTCGTTCGGCTCCTGCCGCGTCTGCCTGGTCGAGATCGACGGGCGCGGCGGCACGCCGGCATCCTGCACGACGCCCGTCGGCGAAGGCATGGTGGTGCGCACGCAATCCGAGCGGCTCGACGCCATCCGCCGCGGTGTCATGGAGCTTTACGTCTCCGACCACCCGACCGGCTGGAACGAGAAGGCCGGTACCGGGGCCAGCGAGTTCGACGTTGTGGCGAAGTCTGTCGGCCTGACCGAGAACCGCTTCGGCATCGAGGGCCGCAACCACGTCAAGCAGGAAAACGGCGTCGCGCCCGGCCATGGCTCGCTGGCGGTCGACTACATCGCCCGCGATGAGTCCAACCCCTATTTCACCTATGATCCGGCGCAATGTATCGTGTGCTCGCGCTGCGTGCGGGCCTGCGAAGAGGTGCAAGGCACCTTCGCGCTGACGATCGAGGGCCGCGGTTTCGAATCGCGCATGGTCGCCGGCATGCACGAGGATTTTATCGCCTCCGAATGCGTATCCTGCGGCGCCTGCGTGCAGGCCTGTCCGACCGATGCGCTGCGTGAAAAGACCGTGCTTGAGAAAGGCATGCCCGAGCGTTCCGCTGTCACCACCTGCGCCTATTGCGGCGTCGGCTGCTCGTTCAAGGCAGAAGTGAAGGACGACGAAGTCATTCGCATGATGCCCTACAAGGACGGCAAGGCGAACCACGGCCACTCCTGCGTGAAGGGCCGTTTCGCCTATGGCTATGCCACCCACAAGGACCGCATCCTGTCGCCTATGATCCGGGAAAAGGTCAGCGATCCCTGGCGCGAGGTGAGCTGGGAAGAGGCCATCGCCCATACGGCCAAGGAATTCCGCCGTATCCAGTATCAATACGGCCGCACCTCGATCGGCGGTATCACGTCCTCGCGCTGCACGAATGAAGAGACCTATCTCGTCCAGAAGCTGGTGCGCCAAGGCTTCCGCAACAACAATGTCGACACTTGCGCGCGCGTCTGCCACTCGCCGACCGGCTACGGCCTCGGCCAGACCTATGGCACCTCGGCCGGCACGCAGGATTTCGATTCCGTCGATTTCACCGATGTCGCCGTCATCATCGGCGCCAATCCGGCTTCCGCGCACCCGGTGTTCGCCTCGCGGCTGAAAAAGCGGCTGCGCCAGGGCGCCAAGCTGATCGTGCTCGATCCGCGCCGCACCGAAATGGTCAAGTCGGCGCATATCGAGGCCGACTATCACCTGCCGCTGAAGCCCGGCACCAACGTGGCGGTGCTGACGGCGCTGGCGCATGTCATCGTCACCGAAGGTCTTTTCGACGAAGCCTTCATCCGCGAACGCTGCGACTGGGCGGAGTTCCAGGATTGGGCTTCTTTCGTCGCCTTGCCGGAAAACAGCCCCGAAATCGTCGGCAAGCTGTCCGGCGTCGATCCCGAACTGGTCCGAGGTGCTGCGCGGCTCTATGCCAAGGGCGGCAATGGCGCGATTTATTATGGCCTCGGCGTCACCGAACACAGCCAGGGTTCGACCACGGTGATGGCGATCGCCAACCTTGCCATGGCGACGGGCAATATCGGCCGTCCCGGCGTCGGCGTGAACCCGCTGCGCGGCCAGAACAACGTGCAGGGTTCCTGCGACATGGGCTCGTTCCCGCATGAACTGCCGGGCTACCGCCACATCTCCGGCGAGGCGGTGCGCGACATCTATGAGACGTTGTGGGGGGTGAAGCTCGACGACGAACCGGGCCTGCGCATCCCCAACATGCTGGATGCCGCCGTCGACGGATCCTTCAAGGGCATCTACATCCAGGGCGAGGACATCCTGCAATCCGACCCTGATACCAAGCATGTCGCGGCCGGCCTGGCGGCGATGGAATGCGTCGTCGTGCACGACCTGTTCCTCAACGAGACAGCTAACTACGCGCATGTCTTCCTGCCGGGCTCGACCTTCCTGGAAAAGGACGGCACCTTCACCAATGCCGAGCGCCGCATCAACATGGTGCGCAAGGTGCTGGAGCCGAAGGCGCGCTATGCCGACTGGGAAGCGACACAGGAGCTTGCCCGCGCGATCGGGCTGGATTGGAACTACCAGCATCCCTCCGAAATCATGGACGAGATCGCCAAAACGACGCCAAGCTTCGCCGGCGTCTCTTTCGATCTGCTCGACCGTGTCGGATCGGTGCAATGGCCCTGCAACGAGAAGGCGCCGCTCGGCACGCCGATCATGCATATCGACGGCTTCGTGCGCGGCAAGGGCAAGTTCATCCGCACAGAATATGTGGCGACCGACGAGCGGACCGGGCCGCGTTTCCCGTTGCTGCTGACCACCGGTCGCATCCTCAGCCAGTACAATGTCGGTGCACAGACAAGGCGCACCGAAAACGTCATGTGGCACTCGGAGGACCGGCTGGAGATCCATCCGCACGATGCCGAGAACCGCGGCCTGCGCGATGGCGACTGGGTGCGGCTGACCAGCCGTTCGGGTGAGACGACGCTGCGTGCGCTGATCACCGACCGGGTGTCGCCAGGTGTGGTCTACACAACGTTCCACCATCCCGACACGCAGGCCAACGTCATCACCACCGACTTCTCGGACTGGGCGACCAACTGCCCGGAGTACAAGGTGACCGCGGTGCAGGTCGGCGCCTCCAACGGGCCTTCGGACTGGCAGCGCGATTATAACGAGCAGGCCGAGCAGAGCCGCCGCATCGCAAAGCTGGAAGCGGCGGAGTAGTCTTGCCACGGCGTTCGACAATAAGAGCTTCAATCTTGACGGTTGGTCGACCCCTACTCCGTCAGGAAGGACGCGAGCTTATGCCGCCTGGCGCCTTTCTTCTCCCTCCGGAGGGGGGAGAGGTGGCGCCGCGAAGCGGCGACGGAGTGGGGGAAGCCGGCCCCGCAACACGCAGCCGTCGAAAGTCGCGCACAACCCAAAGAGCAGGCAAACCGGCCTATCTGGCGAGCAGTCGACCCCCACTCCGTCAAGCTTCGCTTGACACCTCTCCCCCGGTCGACGGGGGAGAGGAAAGGCGCGAGCCTCCACAGCTACTGCTAAGGACGAACAGGGCAGAGGGGCGCGCCTCGTGACCCGCAAACGCCAAGCCACCACCCAAATCTCTCGCCTTGCCCACCGCGCCAGCGGCACGACATCGGCCAACCGCATGGTGCCGGAGGAGACGCCGGTGGCGTTCTCCTTTGCCGGCACCACCCATGCGGTGATGATGGCGAGCCCGGCCGATTTCGAGGATTTCGCGCTCGGCTTCTCTCTGACCGAAGGCATCATAGCCTTGCCTGACGAAATCGATGCGATCGAGGTCGGGGACCATGGCGCCGGCATCGATATCCAGATCCGGCTGAAGGACCAGGCCAATACGCGCTTCGAGACGCGGCGCCGGCGCTTGGCCGGGCCGGTTGGCTGCGGGCTGTGCGGCATCGAATCGATCGAGGAAGCGATGCGCTCGGTCGACAAGGTTGGTGCGTCCAAGCTTACGCTTGAAGCCGACGATATCACCCGTTCGGTAAAGCTTTTGTCCAAGGTGCAGCCTCTGCATTCAGAAACCGGCGCCGTGCACGCAGCGGGCTTCTACATTCCCGGCAAAGGCATCGTCATGGCGCGCGAGGATGTCGGCCGGCACAATGCGCTGGACAAACTGGCCGGCGCGCTGGCCAAGGCCGGCATTGACGGTGCATCGGGCGCGGTGGTGGTGACATCACGCGTCTCAGTGGAGATGGTGCAGAAAACGGCGGCGATCGGCTCCGCCTTCATCATCGCCGTGTCGGCGCCGACAGCCCTTGCCATCCGCACCGCCGAAGAGGCCGGCATGACGCTGGTGGCGCTGGTGCGCGGCGACGATTTCGATGTTTTCACCCACCCGGAACGGGTGGTCTTGGGAGTTGCCCAGCATGTCACATGACGAAGAACACATCACGAGCACCGGGGAAAAGCTGGTGCGCATGGCCAACCAGATCGCCGCCTTCTTCCATTCAAGGCCCCGCGAGGAAGGTGTGGCGGGCGTGGCCGAGCACATCAACAAGTTCTGGGAGCCCAGGATGCGCCGGCAGTTCTTCGAGATGCTGGACAGCGGCGGCGAAGGTTTTGACGAACTCGTCGTCGTGGCCTCGGCCAGAATCAAGCGGCCGAAGACCGAGGAGCAGGCCGATGTGAGCATCGGCTACGTCCAACCCACGGGTGCAGAGAGCGCCGCTCCCCAGAAATAGCCTCCCCCAGAAATGGCGGGCGAACACGGCTCGCCGCGGGCTATATTCCTGTCTTCTAAAGTTTGGCTGCCGCATCCGCCGGGCGTCTGCTATGGTCGGCGATCAGAAATCGTCTGGCCGGGCGGGATAGCAACGTGAGGCCGATCGAGACGCGATATGCCCTCAGCGGCGACGTGCGGATCGCCTATCAGGTGGTCGGCCAGGGATCGTTCGACCTGGTTTTCGTGCCCGGCTTCATCTCCAATCTCGACCTGCATTGGGAAGACGAGGGCTACGCCAGGCTCTTGAAACGGCTCTCGGCGTTCTCGCGGCTGATCCTGTTCGACAAGCGCGGCACCGGCCTCTCCGACCGCGTCGACCCACGCCACCTGCCCAGCCTCGAAACCCGCATGGACGATGTGCGCGCGGTGATGGATGCCACCGGCAGCGGCCGCGCGGCCTTGCTCGGCGCTTCGGAAGGCGCGCCGATGGCAATGTTGTTTGCCGCCACCTATCCGGAACGGACACGAGCGCTGGCGCTCTATGGCGGTTATGCGCATTTCCACAAATGGGTGATGTCGCCGGAGCGCCTCGAGGCCTTCATCGCGACGGCCGGCACGGAATGGGGCACGGGCGCCACACTGCCCAACTTCGCTCCCGGCCGGGTAGATGATGCGCATTTCACCCAGTGGTGGGCACGCTTCGAACGGCTGTCGGCCAGTCCGACGGCAGCGGCCGCACTTGCCCGGATGAATGCCGGCATCGACGTGCGCGGCGTGCTTTCGGCGATCAGCGCACCGACGCTGCTCATCCATCGCCGCGACGACGCGCGCGTCGACCCCGACGCCAGCCGCTTCCTGGCGAAAAACATCTCGAATGCGCGATTGGTCGAGGTCCCCGGGCGCGACCACCCGATCTGGACCGGCGATGTCGACCGGGTGGCCGACCTGATCGAGGAATTCCTGACTGGCGAGCGTGCCGTGGCCGAAGCGGAGCGCGTGCTTGCCGCTCTTCTGGCGACACGCATCTACGACACGGCGCGGGTTGGCGACCGCATGTGGAGCGAACGTAGCGAGCGCTTCCAGGAGAGCTGGCGGCAGCTGGTCGGCCGTCATGGCGGACGCGTCGCCGGCATCCATGGCGAATTGATGATCTCGCGCTTCGACGGGCCGGCGCGGGCCATACGCTGCGCGGCGGCACTGCGCGATGCGGCGCAACATATGGGCATTGCAAGCGCCCAGGGCGCCCATGTCGGTGAGGTCGAAATGCGCGGGCCGCCGGTGGGGCTGATGGCACGGGTGACGATGCAGATCGCCGCCCATGCCGGGCGCGGCGATATTCTGGCGTCGCGGCTGGCCGCCGATCTGGCGGCGGGGTCCGGCTTGCGTTTCATCGATGCCGGGCGTGTCACGGTGGATGAGCTGGACGAGCCGCTGGCGCTGGTCCAGGCGACGTCGGAACAGCACCTGGAGCCGGCCTGCCGCCCCAAGGCGAAACCCGCCGAGCCGGCTCAACTGACGGCGCGCGAAAGCGAGGTGGTGATCCTGATCGCCGACGGCAAGAGCAATGCCGCGATCGCCGCCGAGCTGAGGCTCAGCGAGCATACGGTCAAGCGTCATGTCGCCAACATATTGCTGAAGCTCGATTTGCCGTCACGGGCGGCGGCAGCGGCATTTTCCGCCAGGCAGGCTGGCCCGGACGGGCCATAGGGACCATGGCGCTTTCGGGCGAAGCGGCCAGGTGGGGTCGAGGTGTACCAATTCTCTCCATGCAGGCCAGGCGGATGTCGCCGGGAAAGGCACTGCGGATGGAGGATGCAATGCTGAAGTCAAACAGGTCGATCAAATCGCTGGTGATAGCGGCAGGCGTTGGCGCGCTGTTCACGATCGCTCCCGCCAAGGCCGAGGATGCCTCGGCGGCCGCCGCCTACAAGGACATCGAGGCGACGCTCGGCTCGGTGCCGGACATGTTCAAGACGCTGCCGGATGTCGCGGTTGCCGGCGCCTGGGCCGAGATCAAGGGCGTGCAGCTCAACCCCAAGACCGCGCTCGACGGCAAGACCAAGGAACTGCTGGGGCTGGCCGTCGCCTCGCAGATCCCCTGCCAGTACTGCATCTATTTCCATACCGAGGCCGCCAAGCTCAATGACGCGACCGACGAGGAGATCAAGGAGGCGATCGCGATGGCGGCCATCGTGCGCCACTGGTCGACGATGCTCAACGGCAGCCAGGTCGATTTCGCGACCTTCAAACAGCAGACCGACGGCGTGTTCGCAGCCGTCAAAGCCAAGTCGCAGTGAAAGAAAATGCCCGGCGGTGCGCCGGGCAGTGCTTGTGATCATCAACCGCCCGATCGACGGGCCATGGAGGAAAAAATGCTGACCAAGGCGCAAAACGTGGACGGCGCGGCGATCAAGAAAGCGATCGAAGGACGGGACGGCAGGATGCTGGCGAGTTTTTACGCCGACGACGCGCTGGTGCGGGTGATCGACCGCAACAATCCGCCGAGCAAGCCGCGCGAGATCCGCGGCCGGGCGGCGATCAGCACGTTCTGGGACGACATCTGCAGCCGGGCAATGACCCACAAGGTCGACACCACCATCGCCGATGGCGACAATCTCGCCTTCACCCAGGCCTGCGCCTATCCGGACGGAACGAAAGTGTTCTGCGCGGCGATGCTGGAGCTGAAGAATGGGCGGATTGCACGACAGACCGTCGTGCAGGCCTGGGACGAGTAGTTCCACCGCGGAAAGATCAACCGCGGTTTGGGCCGCAAAACTGGAGGAGACAAAAATGTTCAGCGCCAGATGGCAGATCGACGCCAAGTTCGGGCACAAGCAGACCGTGCTCGACTTGTTGAAGAAATGGGAACGCGAGATCGGCTCTCAGGTCGCATTGCCGATCTCGAGTTCCAGATCATNGATCGGCTCTCAGGTCGGCATTGCCGATCTCGAGTTCCAGATCATGACCGGTTCGGTCGGAGCTCGGGAAGCGACGGTCGAATCGCATCATCAGGTCGAAAGCCTTGCCCAGCTGGAGGGATTCTTCGCCAGGATCGGCAAGATCGACGCGCACGCCAAATGGGGCAAGGAGATGGAGCCCTACGTCGTTTCAGGCACCAGCCTTTGGAACATCTACCGCATCGTGGAGTAGCGGTGGCAGGTGCAGCAGTTTTCGGCCATCAGTTGCGGCGGCCGAAACTCGTCCGCTGCCCGGAAAACCGCCCTTCCCTGGCCAATCCGGCAGCCGCGACACGTGCCGGCTGATTGGGCAATGTGGCCTGCTTGGCCAGGGCCGCCGCTATCAAGGCGTCGGCCTGGCGCGCGCGCTGGTCCGCGCCGGCATCTCCGGCAGGGTTGCCCGCCACGGCGGAGGTCGACATCCGCCGGCGGGGTTTGAAAGCAAGATAGAGAAGCAACGCGCCGAGCAGTCCAGCCCCAATGACGATCGTCAAACGCGTGCCGGTCATGCCGGTGCGTTCGATCTGGGTGGGGTTGGCGGGGTTCTGGACGACGGTGAGCTTGTCGCCGACCTGCGGTTCGCGGGCACCGTTCTTGTTCAGCTCCATCGTGGCCTCGACGGCGTCGGCGCCGGTGCCGACGCGCAAGGTGCCGGTGAATTTCTGGGTCACCTTCCACTCTTTGTCAGCATGAACCGTCTTGAACGCATCCACCAGTTCGCACGGGATCGTGGCGGTGCTGACGGTCTTGTAGACAATCTTGTGGGCGGTCGATTCCATGTCGCATTCGACATTGACCGCGAGGATTTCAGCAGGCGCCTCGGGCCAGCCGCTCTTCTTGATCATGTCCTTGCCGCCGAACACAGCGATCAGCAGACAGAAGCCGCCAATGAGTACCAGCTTGATCTTGGTCGTGTTCATGCGCAAACCCCTCGCCGCGCGGTTTCCCGGCAAGAGGCTGCTCGTTCAGGTTGAATATTCAGTAAATCGTGAACTCCCGCCGTACCGCAAAACTAACTCTCGCTTAATGTACAGAAAACGGGTTGGCGAATATTTTAGAGATATTGGCGGCCTCTACCCATGCGCCACCATCACATGACGAACAGCGGTATAATCCTCCAGCGCATAGAGAGACATGTCCTTGCCGTAGCCAGACTGCTTCAGCCCGCCATGCGGCATCTCGTTGGTCAGCATGAAATGGGTGTTGATCCAGGTGCAGCCATATTGCAGACGGGCGGCCGTCGCCATGGCGCGCGAGACGTTCTTGGTCCACACCGAGGATGCCAGGCCGTAGTCGCTGTCATTGGCCCAGTTCACGGCTTCATCGACTTCGGAGAAGCGGGTGATGGAGACGACCGGACCGAACACTTCGCGGCGCACGATCTCGTCTTCCTGCAGCGCGCCGGCAACCACCGTCGGCTGGTAATAGAAGCCGGAGCCTTCGCCCGGCTTGCCGCCGGTGGTGATCTCGATGTGCTTCAGTTCCGAAGCGCGCTCGACGAAGCTCGAGACGCGATCGCGCTGGCGGCGCGAGATCAGCGGCCCGATCTCATTTTCGGTGTCGTCGGGCTGGTTGTATTTGATGGTCGAGACGGCAGATGAGAGATCGGCGACGAGCTTGTCGTAGATCTTCTTGCCGGCATAGATGCGGCAAGCGGCTGTACAATCCTGCCCGGCATTGTAGTAGCCGAAACCGCGCAGGCCGTTGACCACGGCGCCGAGGTCGGCGTCGTCGAAAACGATGACCGGCGCCTTGCCGCCGAGTTCCAGATGCGTGCGCTTGACCGACTTGGCGGCGGCCTGCAGCACCTTCTTGCCCGTCGCGACGTCGCCGGTGATCGAAATCATGTTGACCTTGGCGTGATTAATCAGCGTGTTGCCGACGCTGTCGCCGCGGCCGAGCACGACATTGACGACGCCCTCGGGCAGCACCTCGGCCAGGATCCTGGCCAGCTTCAACGCCGTCAGCGGCGTCTGCTCCGACGGCTTGAAGACGACGGTGTTGCCGCCGGCAATGGCCGGCGCCAGCTTCCAGGCCATCATCATCAGTGGATAGTTCCACGGCGCGATGGAAGCGACAATGCCGATCGGATCGCGCCGCACCATCGAGGTGTGGCCGGGAATGTATTCGCCGGCGACCACGCCCGGCATCGAACGCACAGCGCCGGCAAAGAAACGATAGCAGTCGACGATCGCCGGGATCTCGTCATTGAGCACGGCGTTGATCGGCTTGCCGCAATTCAGCGCCTCGAGCGCCGCGAACTCCCGCGCGTTGGCCTCGATGCGGTCGGCGATCTTGAGAAGATAGCCGGAGCGCTGCGCCGGCGTTGTGCGTGACCACAAGACGAATGCTCGCCCGGCGGCAGTAACAGCCGCCTCGATCTGCGCCTGGTTTGCTTCAGGCAGGTTGAGAATGGTCGCCCCGGTCTTTGGATTCAGAATCGGCTCCTCGGTCTCGGTGCCGTTCTCGAATTTCGAGCCGATCAGCATCTGGGTGTCCATGCAGGTTCTCCTCGGTCAGGAGCGAGTAGCGAATAGCGAGTAGCGAATAGGGCTGGTCGTGCAATCTCCCCTATTCGCTATTCGCTACTCCCTATTCGCTGTTCTTCATTTGCCCGAACCGGCGATCTGGTCGCCGTCGCGGGTCAGGTAATAGGCGGCAAGGATGGGCAGCAGCGTCACCAGCACCACGACCATGGCGACGACATTGGTGACCGGACGCTGGCGTGGGCGGATCAGCTCTTCCAGCATCCAGATCGGCACGGTCTGCTGCTGGCCGGCGGTGAAGGTGGTGACGATGACCTCGTCGAAGGAGAGCGCGAAGGCGAGCATCCCCCCGGCAAGCAGAGCGGTGGCGATGTTGGGCAGCACGACGTGCCGGAAGGTCTGGAAGCCGTCGGCGCCGAGATCCATCGAGGCCTCGATCATTGAGCCGGAAGTGCGGCGGAAACGGGCGACCGCATTGTTGTAGACGACGACAACGCAGAAGGTGGCGTGGCCGAGCACGATCGTCCAGAACGAGAACGGGATGTCGGCTAGCGAGAAGGCCGAGCGCAACGCGATGCCGGTGATGATGCCGGGCAGCGCGATCGGCAGGATGACGAGCAGCGAGATCGTCTCGCGGCCGAAGAATTTCGTCCGTGACACGGCGGCGGCGCACAGCGTGCCCAGCATCAAGGCAATCGCGGTCGAGATGGCGGCGACACGGACCGAAAGCGACAGCGCCTGCCAGACATCCGGCCGGTTCCAGGTGACGGCGAACCATTGTGTGGTCAGCCCCGGCGGCGGCCAGACGAAGCTCTTCTCTTCCGTGGTGAAGGCGTAGACGAAGATCAACAAGATCGGCAGATGCAGGAACAGCAGGCCGCAGGCGGCAGCGATCTTGAGGCCGAGCGGAGCGGATTGCGAACCGTCAGAGCGCATCGAAGGCCCCCATGCGCTTGGCGCCCCAGAGATAGAAACCCATGATGACGATGGGCACGACGGTGAAGGCTGCGGCGAGCGGGATGTTGCCGGCTGTGCCTTGCTGCGAATAGACGGCCTGCCCGATGAACAGCCGCGATGTGCCGATGATCTGTGGGATGATGTAGTCGCCCAGCGTCAGCGAGAAGGTGAAGATCGAGCCGGCGACGATGCCGGGCAGCGCCAGCGGGAACAGCACGTTGCGGAAGGTCTGGCCCGGCGATGCGCCGAGATCGGAGGACGCCTCGACCAGATTGCCGGGCACGCGCTCCAATGCCGCCTGCACCGGCAGGATCATGAACGGCAGCCAGACATAGACGAAAGCGATGAAGGTGCCGGTGGCGGAGACCGACAAAGAGTTGCCGCCGACGACCGGCAGCGACAGCCAGCCATCGAGCACCCAGAGCAGATGCAATTTGGCGAGCAGCCAGGTCAAAATGCCTTCCTTGGCGAGGATCAGCTTCCAGGCGTAGATCTTGACGAGGTAACTCGACCATAGCGGCAGCATGATTCCGAGATAAAACAGCGCCTTCCACCGGCCGCGGGCATAGCGCGCCGCGTAATAGGCAATGGGGAAGGCGATGACGGCGGAGGCCAGCGTGACCAGAACCGCCATCGTCACCGTGCGCAGTATGATGTCGAGATTGGCGGGCTGGAACAGGTCGCCATAGGTCTTCAGCGTGAATTCGTGGTTGATGAGGCCGGAGAACTCGTCGATCGAAAAAAAGCTCTGCGCCAGAAGTGCGAACAACGAGCCGATATAGACAACGCCGAGCCATAGAACCGGCGGCAGCAGCATGAGGAACAGCAGCAGTTGCGGCTTGCGCCAGAAAAGGTCCGACAGTGCGCCGCGCATGCCACCGCTGCCGGGCAGGATGGCGGGGGCGGAGGTTGAGTTGAGCGCGGCGATGGTCATGGGGCGACCGCGTGCTGAAGGAACCCTGAGAAGCCGCGTTCCTTCACACCCCCCTCTGTCCTGCCGGACATCTCCCCCTCAAGGGGGGAGATCAGCAGTTTCGCTGCCTCGCCAAATCCCCAACGTTGAAGATTGGCGAAACCGGGAAGAACAGCCAATCTCCCCGCTTGAGGGGGAGATGTCCGGCAGGACAGAGGGGGGTGCTTGGCGCAAACCTCAATCATGCCGGCTCGTCCATCAAATGCAAATGCTCGCGGTTGAACATCAGCACCACCGCTTCGCCTTCCGCCGGCAGCTTTGTCCCGGCCGGCACGATGGCGTGCAGCCTCAACCCGTCGGCGTCGAGCGCCAGCTTGGTCGTAGCGCCGAGATAGTTGGTTCCGACCAGGCGCGCGGCGACGCCCTCGCCTTTGGCGGCGCGGCCGATGCGGATGGATTCGGGACGCAGGCTGCCCCAGCGGTGCTGGCCGGAATAGCGCTGGACGAAGTCCGGCGGCAGTACGTTGGAGGAGCCGACGAAATCGGCGACGAAGCGGGTCTTCGGCCGCTGGTAGATGTCTTCCGGCGTGCCGATCTGCATGATCTTGCCGTCATTGAAGACGGCAACGCGGTCGGCCATCGACAGCGCTTCGCCCTGATCATGGGTGACGAAGACGAAGGTGATGCCGAGCGCCTTCTGCAGCGACTTCAGCTCTTCCTGCATGTTCTCGCGCAGCTTGAGGTCGAGCGCGCCGAGCGGCTCGTCGAGCAAAAGCACCTTGGGCTGGTTGACCAGCGCACGGGCCAGCGCGACGCGCTGGCGTTGGCCGCCGGAGAGCTGGCCGGGACGGCGGGCGCCATAGCCCGGCAGGCGCACCAGCGACAGCGCTTCTTCCGCCGCCTTCTGTCGTTGCGGCTTGGCGATGCCCTTGACCATCAGCCCGTAGCCGACATTGTCGAGCACGTTCAAATGCGGAAACAGCGCGTAGTCCTGGAACACGGTGTTGACGTTGCGGCGATAGGGCGGCACGCCCTCGGCGCGTTCGCCGAAGATCGAGATCGAGCCCGATGTCGGCTGCTCGAAGCCGGCGATGAGGCGCAGGCAGGTCGTCTTGCCTGACCCCGACGGACCGAGCATGGCGAAGAACTCGCCGGGCACGATGTCGAGATCGACCGCATCGACGGCGCGCACGCTGCCGAAATGGCGAGAGACTTTCTGGAAGGAAACGGCCGATGTCATGGGCTGTCCGTCTGTTGCCGGTTTGTGGTTCGTCGAAATAGCTCTTGCCGCCACCAATCAGGCCAGCGGGCACGGCACTTCACCTCCCCCTCGATGGGGGAGGTCGCGGCGAAGCCGCGGGTGGGGGTGACTAGCACCGGACGTCAGCGCTGCCCCCACCCCGACGCTGCGCTCGACCCTCCCCACAAGGGGGGAGGGTTAAGGGAGCTCACCGCCCGCCGATGACGCCGATATAGTCGGACACCCAGCGGTAGTAAGGCACGCACTGGTCGTTCTGGGTGGCGCACTTCGAGACCGGCGTCTTCCAGAACTTGATCTTGTCGAAGTTCTCGTAGCCGTTGGTCTTGCAGCCTTCCTCGCCGAGCAGCTCGTTGCCCTTGCAGGCAGCGGGCACGACCGGGAGCGAGCCGAACCAGGCCGAGACGTCGCCCTGGACCTTGGGCGACAGCGAATGCTCAAGCCACATATAGGCGCAGTTGGGATGCGCGGCGTCGGCCTCCATCATGGTGGTGTCGGCCCAGCCGGTGACGCCTTCTTCCGGCACGGTCGAGGCGACCGGCTTCTTGGCGGCAACCAGCGTGTTGACCTGGTAAGGCCACGAACCGGAAGCGACGACGCCTTCGTTCTGGAAGTCGTCGACCTGGATGGCGGCGTCATGCCAGTAGCGGCCGACCAGCGTCCGCTGAACACGCAGCAGCTCGAGCGCTGCCTTGTACTGGTCTTCGTTCAGTTCGTACGGGTCCTTGATGCCGAGTTCCGGCTTGTGGAACATCAAATAGTTGGCGGCGTCGGCGATGTGGATCGGCCCGTCATAGGCCTGGACGCGGCCCTTGTTGGACTTGCCGTCCGGCAGGTTCATTTCCTCGAAGACGACGTTCCAGCTCTTGGGCGCTTCCTTGAAGACATCGGTGTTGTACATCAGGATGTTCGGGCCCCACTGATAGGGAACGCCGTAATGCACCTTGTCGACGGTGAACCAGGGCGCATCCTTCAGACGGTCGTCTACCGCCTTCCAGCTCGGGATGAGATCGGTGTTGATCGGCTGCACGCGCTTGCCGGCAACGAGGCGCAGCGATGCGTCACCCGAAGCGGTGACTAGATCGAACCCACCCTCATTCATCAGCGAGACCATCTCGTCGGAGGTGTTCGCGGTCTTGACGTTGACCTTGCAGCCGCTCTCCTTCTCGAAGGAGGTCACCCAGTCATAGCCCTTGTCGGTTTCGCCGCGCTCGATGTACCCCGGCCAGGCAACGATGCTGACCTCCCCTTCGCCCTTGCCAAGTTCCTTGACCTGGGCGACGGCCTGACCGGAAAAGGTCAGCGCGACCGTCAAGGCGGTGCACGTCTTCAGGAATGAATTCATCGTCAATCTCCCATTTTGGCGCCTGACTGCGAAGCGAGTCGCCGCCGCGGTCAGCCGCAGGCTGAAAAGCGTCAGTTCATCCGATGGCACGTTGCCGCTCTGATGGCGGCTTTCGTCCCTGACATGAAAAGTGCTCGGAAAATTCCGGTTTCGCAAATTCATTTATCAGAAACGCGATATCGGTTTTTCCGATAGATAACCACGCACCCTATCAACGCTGCTGGCGTACCATACGCTGCGACTGGGCAAGGCCGATGAAGTCGCGCGACGCCTGCGGCAGACCGGAGCCGCGGCGCCAGACCATGCCGACCTGGACGACCGGCAGGGAACCCGAAATGTCGCGCGATTCGATGCGGTCGCCTTCCAGCGACCACGGCCGGTAGACTAGGTCGGGCAGCAACGCCACGCCCGCACCTGTGGCGACGAGGCTGCGAACGGCTTCGACCGAGCGGGTGCGAAAGGCGACATGCGGCCTGGCGCCGATCGCCGCCAGAAGCTTGCCGGTGTTCTCCTCGATCTCGTCGACGGTCAGCATGATCAGCGGCTCGCCGGCAATGTCGCCTATGCCGATAATGTCGGCGCTGGCCAGCTTGTGGCCGAGCGGGACCCACAGCCGGTAGGCCGAGACCTCGAGGATTTCCGACTGCAGCGCGGTGCGGTCGCGCAAATTGGAGGTGACCATGACGGCAATGTCGAGCTTGCCGCCGATCAGCAGATGTTCGAGATAGTCGCCATTGTCCTCGATGGCCGAGACATCGACGCCGGGATAGGCGCGGCGGTAGCGCGCCAGCAGATCGGACAGCACATAGCCCGCGACCAGCGAGGTGACGCCGAGCTGCAGGCGCCCGCCGGCCACCACCTGGTCGTCGGAGAAAGCGCGGCGCGCATCGGAGACGTCGGCCAGGATCTTGGTCGCATGGCGCAGGAACTGGTGGCCTTTGTGAGTAATGTTGAGGCCACGTGGGTGGCGCTCGAACAATTCGACGCCGAGATCGCTCTCCAGCTCCTTGATCGCCTCGGTGACCGAGGATTGCGAGATGGAGAGGTTTTGTGCGGCGCCCGACACCGTGCCTTGCTCGGCGACGGCAATGAAGAACTGCAGCTGACGGATGGTGAAAGCCATGGCCGGACTAAACACCGGCGCGACGGAGAAGGAAAGCCGAAGGCGGGCCTTTTACCCGTAGGGCTTGAGGCGCCTCCTGTCAGCCGAAGCCGAGGCGCCGCCGGCAGGCAGGACCGTAGCGAAGCGCGAGCATAAAAGCCGTCTCCAGCGCCAAAACGATGACGATGATGCGAAAGCCGATGGCATAGGAATCCCGGCCGCTGCCGCGCATAAGGTAGCCGGTGACGAGGAAGCCGGTGTTCCATAGCGTGGCGCCGAGCAGCGTCGCCGCCGCGAAGGGCAAGAGTGGCAGACGGAGCGCGCCGGCCGCGATCGGCAGATAGTTGCGAACCGTCGGGATGAACTGCGCCAGCAAGGAGACCCGGACATGATGGCGGCGATAGGCCTGACCAAGCTTGCTGTAGGTCGCATAGCGCAAGCAGACATATTTGCCGAAACGCTCGACCAGCCTGTCGGCACGATCCAATCCAATCCTACGGCCCACACTATACCAGACAAGGCAGCCTGTGATGGCGGACAGCGTCGTCACCAGGAGCAGAATCGCCAGCGCCAGGAGATCGGAGGCTGCCGTCATGCCGAGGAACAGCAGCAGCACATGCGAGGGCGGCAGCGGCAGGATCTTTTCTGTGAAGGCGAGGCAGGCGACGCCGAGCAGGCCGAAGCCCAGGATCGCCGACAGTGGATCAGTCATGCGAAGCGCCAGTCATAGGTTTTGAGGTTCTTGATCCTGGACACCTTATACACCGTCATACACCGTCGCCGGCGGAAAGTTGCGGAATGTCCGGCCAAGCCGGGTCCGCTTCCAGGTCGGAGCGCGCAAGCGTCCAGGCCATGAGGAAAGACAAGGCATCGTTTGCAGCATGGTGACCTCATTGCTGATGCGGGCAATTCGCCCGGCCCGCATTTCGACGAGGCGCTGTTTGCGGCTGCCAAGTTGCATGGACATTGCGAAGAGCCGGATGATTAAAAAACAATTTTTCACCAGAACGACATCTTATGCGGCCGGCGACGCGGACGCATGATGCACAACATCGCCTTCGTGGTATCGGGTAGCGGCATGGGCCGGGATCGCGGCGCGCCAGTCGCTGGTGTTTGGCTAGGCCGCAGCGATGCTGAGGCGCGCTCCAGCCTCGGCAAGTGCCGAGGCAATGTCGCGCGGCGGCGGCTGGTCGGTGGCGAGTTCGGAAAAACCGTCGAAGCCGCAGACCTGGACCAGACCCTGGCGACCGAACTTGGTGTGGTCGGTGATGACCAGCGAGCGCTGGCCGCGCGACAGCACCATGCGGGCGAACTCCGCCTCTTCCAGATCGTAGTCGGCAAGGCCTGCGGCGGCATCGACGGCGCCGATCGAAATCACCGCATGGCTGACCGAGAAGCGGCTGACGAAATCGATCGCCGAGGCGCCGAAGGCGGCTCCGGAATCGCTGCGCAATTCGCCGCCGGCCATATAGACCTTGTTGCCGTTGACGGTGGCCAGCGTGCGGGCGATGTCGGATGAATTGGTGACCACGGTCAGCCGCCGGTGGCCGAGCAGTTCGCGGGCCAGGAACGAGGTCGTGGTGCCGGTGTCCAGCATGACCGATTCACCGTCGCGAATGGTGGCAGCGACCATGCGGGCGATCAGCCGCTTGGCCTCCGCATTGTCGCGCATGCGCCGCTCGAAGGGCGCTTCGCCGGCCATCGACGGCAGGCCGATGGCGCCATGCATCTTGAGCACCGAGCCATTGCCGGTCAGTGGCTTGACATCCCGGCGCACCGTTTCAAGCGAAACCCCCAGCCGGTCGGCGAGGCTGGCAATGGTGACGGTGCCCTCTTCCTTGAGGAGGCGGAGGATTTCGCCATGCCGTTTCGAATGGATCATCTGGCTTCCTCAATTTGCGGCCTGCCCGGTTTTAGGGCAATGCCGCCGTTTTTAAAGGAATTGCTCGTGGTTTCGGGCAAAACACCCAAAAAAAGTCACAACATTTCATTGACAGCTAGGCAGCACTGGCGTGACATTGACGGCGTGACAGCTTCGGAACTGCCACGGGAGGGTGATGGCAGAGCCGCAATTCACGGACCGGACCGTTTGGCCAGACCGTCTGGGTTTGAACTGGCACAAAAGTTTCTCAAATCCGCGGGGGCGGAGACCGGGTATCAAAACCTGGCCAGAGGGGCTCGTCGGTGCGGCGCGGGATAGGAGTTCCTGCGTCCCGCACCGACGAGATTTTTTGCGTTTCCCAACGCTCGTTGCGCGGCGCATGGCGCCCAAGAAAGCTCCGCAAAAGTCAGGGATGGCCCCGTGACTGCTGAAGACCGCATCCGGGCCTTGCCTTGCTGGAATGGCAGCATCGACATTGCGCCGCTGCCGGGCGGCCTCAGCAACGCCAACTATCTGGTCAAGGACGCGGCCGGGCGGCATGTCGTGCGCTTCGGCCAGGACTATCCGTTCCACCATGTCTTTCGCGACCGCGAGGTGATGACGGCCCGCGCGGCGCACGCCGCAGGCTTCGCGCCGGCGGTCCACCATTCCGAACCCGGCATCATGGTCACGGAATTCCTCGGCGCGAAGACCTATGTCGCCGAGGATGTGCGCGCCAATATCGGCCGCGTCGCAGCGCTTATGCGCGGGTTCCATCGCGAGATGCCCAATCACATCTCCGGCGCCGGCTTCATGTTCTGGGTCTTCCATGTCATCCGCGACTATGCGCGAACGCTGAGCGAAGGCGGCAGCCGCAAGCGCGACGAGCTGCCCAGGCTGCTGGCTCTGGCCGACGAGTTGGAGCGGGCGCAGAAGCTGCTGCCGATCGTATTCGGCCACAACGATCTTCTGCCGGCAAATATCCTCGACGATGGCGACAGGTTGTGGCTCATCGATTTCGAATATGCCGGTTTCAACACCGCGATGTTCGATCTTGCCGGCGTTGCCTCCAACGCCGAGATGAGCGACGCGGAGTCCTTCTCTTTCCTCACGGCGTATTTCATGCGCGAGCCGGATGAGGCGATCCGCCGCTCGCACGCGGCCATGCAATGCGCCTCGCTGCTGCGCGAGGCGATGTGGAGCATGGTTTCCGAACTTTACCTCGACGCGCCCGGCATCGACTACGTCGCCTACACCGCGGAGAACCTGACGCGGCTCGACGCGGCGCTGGACAATTACCGCACGAAATACGGGACACAGTCATGAGCTTGCCCACGCATGCCGGCATCGTCGTCATCGGCGGCGGCATTATCGGCTGTTCGACGGCCTATCACCTGGCGCGCGACCACAAGGCCGATGTCGTGCTGCTGGAACAGGGCAAGCTGACCTCGGGTTCGACCTGGCATGCGGCCGGGCTGGTCGGCCAGTTGCGCTCGTCGGCCTCGATCACCCGCGTGCTCAAATATTCGGTCGAGCTCTACAAGGGACTGGAAGCCGAAACCGGACTCGCTACCGGCTGGAAGATGACCGGGTGCCTCAGGCTTGCGACCAATGCCGACCGCTGGACCGAATATAAACGGCTGGCGACGACGGCCAGGAGCTTCGGCATGGACATGCAGTTGCTGTCGCCGGGGGAGGTCAAAAAGATGTGGCCGCTGCTGGAGACTGGCGACCTCGTCGGCGCCTCCTGGCTGCCGACCGATGGGCAGGCCAGCCCCTCCGACATCACGCAGTCGCTGGCCAAGGGCGCGCGCATGCATGGCGCCAAGCTGTTCGAGGACGTCCGCGTTACCGGCTTTGACATGACGGACGGGCACATCACCGCGGTGAAGACCAACAAGGGCGACATTGCTTGCGACAAGGTGGTGAACTGCGCCGGGCAATGGGCACGCCAGGTCGGCGCGATGGCCGGCATTTGCGTGCCGCTGCAACCGGTCAAGCACCAGTACATCGTCACCGAGAAGATCGACGGGCTGGCGACCGACGCGCCGACAATCCGCGATCCCGACCGCCGCACCTATTTCAAGGAAGAGGTCGGCGGGCTGGTGATGGGCGGCTATGAGCCGAACCCGCAGGCCTGGGCGACCGGCCTGCCCGGCGGCGATGTCCCCGATGACTGGGAGTTCCGCCTGTTCGACGACGACTACGATCATTTCGAACAGCATATGAGCCAGGCGATCGCGCGCGTGCCGGCGCTGGAGACGGTCGGCGTCAAGCAGATGATCAACGGGCCGGAGAGTTTTACGCCGGACGGCAATTTCATCCTCGGTGTCGCGCCCGAATGCGCCAACATGTTCGTCGGCGCCGGCTTCAACGCCTTCGGCATCGCTTCCGGCGGCGGCGCCGGCTGGGTGCTGGCGCAATGGGTTGTCGATGGTGAAGCGCCGCTCGACCTTTGGGTGGTCGACATCAGGCGCTTTTCCAATTTGCACCGCGACCGGCAATGGGTCAGCGATCGCACGCTGGAAGCCTATGGCAAGCATTACACGATCGGCTTTCCGCATGAGGAGTACGTCTCGGGCCGGCCGCGCATCGTCTCGCCGCTCCACGAGCGGCTGAAAGCGCACCGCGCGGTGTTCGGCTCCAAGCTCGGCTGGGAACGGCCGAACTGGTTCGCGCCGCAGGGCGCCACATCCGAAGACATTTATTCCATGGGCCGGCAGAACTGGTTTGGCCCGGTCGGCGAGGAGCATCGCCATGTGCGCGAGAAAGTCGGCATCTTCGACCAGTCGTCCTTCGCCAAATACGAAATGACGGGTTCGGATGCGGCTAAGGCGCTGGACTGGATCTGCGCCAACGATGTCGCCAAGCCGGTGGGACGGCTGACCTACACGCAGCTTCTCAACACGCGCGGCGGCATCGAGGCCGATTTGACGGTGGCCAGGCTCGCCGAAGACAAATTCTACATTGTTACCGGCACCGGCTTCCGCACGCATGATCTCTCCTGGATCGGCGACCATGTCGGCAAGGGTCTCGACGTGACGCTGAAAGATGTCACTGAGGATTTCGGCACGCTGTCGCTGATGGGACCGCGGGCCCGCGACGTTCTGGCTGCCGTGACCGATGCCGATGTCTCGAACGCCGCCTTCCCGTTCGGCCATATCCGCGAGATCACGACTGCCGGCCATACGGTTCGGGCGCTGCGCGTCACCTATGTCGGCGAGCTTGGTTGGGAATTGCATGTGCCGATCGCCGCCACCGGCGAGATTTTCGACACGCTGATGGCGGCAGGCAAGCCGCACGGCATCCGGCCGATCGGCTACCGGGCGCTGGAATCACTTCGGCTGGAGAAAGGCTACCGCGCCTGGGGCTCCGACATCACCCCCAACGACACGCCTCAGGAGGCCGGCCTCGGCTGGGCGGTGAAGCTGAGGAAGAACACCGATTTCGTCGGCCGGCGGGCGCTCGAAAAGATCAGCGGCGCCGACCTGAAGAAACGCTTTGCCGGCTTCACGGTCGACGATCCCGATATCGTGCTGGTCGGGCGCGAGACGATTTTGCGCAATGGCGAACCGGTCGGCTATCTCACCAGCGGCGGTTATGGCTACACGCTGGCTAAGAACATCGGCTATGGCTATGTCCGCAACGCCGATGGCGTCGGCGACGATTTTCTCAGCTCAGGGGACTATGAGCTGGTGGTCGCGATGGAACGGACGCCGGCCAACATTCATCTCGAACCGATGTACGATTCTTCGATGAGCAGGATCAAGGCGTAGACGAAACCTGGATTAGCTCACACGGAGTACAAGGCCGCGGCTGGGCACGGTGTCAGCCTCGCCCGGCATCGAAACATAAGGCGCAGTCTCCTCGGCACGAACGACCCTGACCTCAGCCTCGAGCGCAGCGATGCGATCGGCAAAGCCGGCGTTCCACAGCGTGTTCTTGATGGTCAGCACGATGACGCCACCGGGACGGCAGACGCGGATCAGTTCGTCCAGCCCCTCGGCGCCGACATGGCCGGAGGTGAAAACGCCGGCCGAGACGATGCCGGCATAGGCATTGTCGGCAAAGGGCAGTGGCCCGCCGAGCGCCAGGCAATGCAGCGCCGAATAGACGCCCTTTGCCGCCGCTTTAGACAGCATGCCTTGCGAAATATCGAGCGCTTCGACCTGGGGATAGCCGGTGATGGCCAGCCACTCGCCGATCAGCCCGGTGCCGGCGCCGGCGTCGAGAAGCGGTGCGGCGCCGCGCGGCAGATGGCGGGCCAGCAGGGCCAGGCAGATCGTCGGATGGCGGTAGCCGGCGGCCGACATGTCGGCATCGTAGGTTTCCGACCAACTGTCATAGATCGCGGCGACGTCCTCGGGCCGTTGCGCCGCATAGGCGGCGCCAAGCCCGCCATGATCCTTGTTGCCCGCCATGGCTGTTTCTCCGCCAGCTCGCTGCTCACCCTCGATCGGATGATAGCCAAACGGCGAAAACTGTGGAACCGTTGTCGCAAGAAATACACGGCCAAGGGCAACAGGCATGGGGACGGACGAGGCACGCGCAACACTTGCGG
Source organism: Mesorhizobium sp. L2C066B000 (assembly GCF_000502335.1). Taxonomy (NCBI): domain Bacteria; kingdom Pseudomonadati; phylum Pseudomonadota; class Alphaproteobacteria; order Hyphomicrobiales; family Phyllobacteriaceae; genus Mesorhizobium; species Mesorhizobium sp. L2C066B000. The sequence goes on along the minus strand of NZ_AYWZ01000012.1, from coordinate 197,531 downwards.
CAATTCCGGCATTGGCGGGCTATGACGGACCGCTTGAGCGGCTGGGCGGGATGACCAATCTCGTCTTTCGGGCCGGCGATATCTGCCTGCGTATCCCCGGCAAAGGCACCGAGGAGTATATCAACCGCGCCAATGAAGCGGTGGCGGCGCGTGAGGCGGCCAAAGCGGGCGTCAGCCCCGAAGTGCTGCATGTCGACCCCGCGACAGGCGTGCTGGCGAGCCGCTTCGTTGCCGGCGCCGTGACGATGTCGCCGGAAAAGTTCAAGCTGCGCGCCGGCAGCCCGGCCCGCGCCGGCGAAGCCTTCCGCAAGCTGCACACGTCCGGTGCGGTATTTCCGTTCCGCTTCGAGCTGTTTGCGATGATCGACGACTATCTCAAGGTCTTATCGACCAAGGAAGTCGCGTTGCCGCCGGGCTACCACGACGTGGTGCGCGAATCCGACACCGTGCGTGCGTCCCTTGCCGCGCATAGACTGCCGATTGCCGCCTGCCATTGCGATCCACTGTGCGAGAATTTTCTCGATACGGGCGAGCGGATGTGGATCGTCGACTGGGAATATTCGGGGATGAACGACCCGCTCTGGGACCTCGGCGACCTCTCGGTCGAAGGCCGGTTCGACACCGCGCAGGAGGAAGAGATGATGCGCGCCTATTTCGGCGGCGAGGCAAAACCGGCCGAGCGCGGCCGCGTCGTCACCTACAAGGCGATGTGCGACCTGTTGTGGACGCTCTGGGGCCTTATCCAGCTTGCCAACAACAACCCGGTCGAGGATTTCCGCGCCTATGCCGACGGCCGCTTCGCCCGTTGCAAGGCGCTGATGGAAACGCCTGAGTTTTCACGGCATCTGGCGGCGGTGCGCCAAGGTTAGGTCAATTCACGCCTTTCGGCACGTTCTCCGGCGGCACGACTATTTCGACCACCTTCTGGCGGTGGAAGATGAACAGGCCGGCGAGCACGACGATGGCCGCGCCGATCAGGATGCGCGGTCCCGGCACGTCGCCGAAGAAGGCCAGGCCGAAGATCACCGCCCATAGAAGCAGGCTGTAGTGCAGCGGCGCCAGCGTCGAGGCAGGGGCCAGTTTCAGCGCCCTGGTAATCATCAGATGCGCGCTGCAGGAGACGATGCCGAGCAGGAGCATGGCGCCGAAATCGAGTGCCGAGGGCGTCTGCCAGGCGCCGATGGTCATCACGCCGCCGACCAGCAGCGTGCCGATAGTCTGCCAGGTGACCAGCGTTGTGTCGCTGGTGCCGCGCAGGCGGCGGCTGAGGATGATGGCGAAGGCGAAGGCAATGCTGCCGACCAGTGCGAACAGCGAGGACTGCGAGAACGCCGCCGAAGACGGCTTCAAGATGATCAGCACGCCGCAGAAGCCGACCATGATGGCGGCCCAGCGGCGCCAGCCGACCTTTTCACCGAGCAGGAAATGCGACAGCGCCGCCACATAGATCGGCCCGGCCATGTAGAAGCTCATCACATCGGCCAGCGGCAGATAGACGACGGCCGCGTAAAACAAGGCTGTATCCACCGTGGTCGCCAGCACGCGCAGAATCTGGAGGACCGGCCGCTCCATCTGGAACAGTCTGCCGGCGCCCTGGTTGGCGATCATCGGGCCGAGCACGATGAAGGCCCCGATCGATCGGATCAGCACCACCTGCCCCACCGAGAAGCTGGCGACCAGCCATTTGCCCATCGCGTCGTTCAGCGCGAACATGAAGTCGCCGGCCAGCATCAAAAGGATGCCGGCCAAAAGCACGTTCCTGATGGTAAAGGTGCGGACGAGCGACTGGGCCATGCGGCTCCCTAGCTGCAAGCGGCCGCTTTGACGAGGCAAATCGGTAAGACCAGCGGCGGAAATCGGCTGTTTCTACGCAGTTTTGTGCCGCCGGTTCACCTGTCCGGGACGGCCGGCGATCGACAGCCGTGTCTCCTGCTTCGTGCGCTCGGCCACCACCTTGCCCCTGGCGACGACGCACAGCCGTTCGGCACGTAACCTCAAGGCCTCGATCGGGTTGCCGGCATCGAGGATAACGAAGCTGGCGCGCTTGCCCACGGCAAGGCCGAGATGATCGAGGCCCATGATGGCGGCGTTGACATTGGTGACCATGTCGAAGCAGCGCGCCATGTCGGCAGGGCTCGACATCTGAGCGACGTGGAGGCCCATGAAGGCGACGTCGAGCATGTCGGCGGTGCCGAGCGAATACCAGGGGTCGAGAACGCAATCCTGGCCCCAGCCGACGCGGATGCCGAGCGCCTGCATCTCCTTCACCCGGGTCATGCCGCGGCGTTTGGGAAACGTGTCATGGCGGCCCTGCAGCATGATGTTGATCAACGGATTGGGGATCGCCGACACACCGGCCTCGGCAATCAGCGGCAGGAGCTTGGAGACGTAATAATTGTCCATCGAGTGCATGGAAGTCAGGTGCGAGCCGGCCACCTTGCCCTGAAGGCCAAGGCGGTGGGTCTCATAGGCAAGCTGCTCGATGTGGCGCGACAGCGGATCGTCGGTCTCGTCGCAATGCAGGTCGACCATCAGCCCGCGCTTCGACGCGATTTCGCACAATTCGGTCACCGAGCGCGTGCCGTCGGCCATGGTGCGTTCGAAATGCGGGATGCCGCCGACGATGTCGACGCCCATGTCGAGCGCGCGGATGGTGTTGTGGCGCGCCGTCGGCGAGCGATAAAACCCGTCCTGCGGGAAGGCGACCAATTGCAGGTCGATATAGGGCGCGACAATCTTCTTGACGTCGAGCAGCGCCTCGACCGCGAGCAACCTGTCATCGCAGACATCGACATGGGTACGGATGGCGAGCAGGCCCATCGAGACCGCCCAGTCGCAATAGGCGAGCGCCCGCTCGCGAACCGCGTCATGCGTCAGGAGCGGCTTCAGCTCGCCCCATAGCGAAATGCCCTCCAGCAGCGTACCCGAAGCGTTGATGCGTGGAATGCCGTAGGACAGCGTGGCATCCATATGGAAATGCGGATCGACGAAGGGCGGCGAGATCAGATTGCCACGGGCGTCGATCGACGTGCCGGCGCTGACATGCAGTTCGGGCTCGATGGCGACGATCGTCTCGCCGATGATGCCGAGGTCGGCGACGGTGCCGTCGGGCAGCGTTCCGCCGCGCACAACAAGGTCGAAATCCATCTGTCGTCATCTCCCCGCAGATCAATCGCCGCAATCGTGGCGCAAAAGACACCGTGCCGCAGCCGATTGTCTCCGCGACAGCGAAAGGTTCCATCCGGCCACAACTCGCTCTATAAGCCGCCTTTCGCCCTGGTGGCGAATCCGAAATTCGTCAGTCAGGCATGGGATCGGCCATTTGTTTCGCTTCTTCCGTTCGACGGAAAACCAGCGCCTTATCGCAAGGCTTTTGCGGGAATCCTTTCACGCGCATAGATTTGGCTACGCTGCGGCCATTCTGTCGATGCTGGTGGTGGCGGCAACGACAGCAGCCAGCGCCTATATGCTGCGCGAAATCACCAATGAATTCGTGGTTTACAAGCGGATTGGGCAGGTCAATCTGATCGCGGCGGCGACCGGAGCGATTTTCATTCTCAAGGGCTTCGCAAACTTCATCCAGGCCTACTTCATGAGCAGGGTCGGCAATGCCATCATCGCCGACCGGCAGCGCAAGATCTATGACAGCATTCTTGCGCAAGGCATCGAATTCTATCATTCGACCTCTTCGTCCGAACTGATTTCGCGCATGACGAACAATGCCCAGGCCGCGCGCAGCGTGCTCGACCAAATCGTCACGTCCTATGTTCGCGACCTGGTGACGCTGGCTGCGCTGGTGGGTGTGATGGTCTGGCAGCAGCCGGCGCTGTCCCTGATCTGTCTGGTGATCGGGCCGATCGCCATTTACGGCGTCAATCGTATCCTGAAGCGCGTCCGAAAAATTGCCTCGCAAGAATTCCGTTCGCTCGGCCAGATCGTGCAGGTGATGCAGGAAACGGCGATCGGCGTGCGCGTCGTCAAATCCTTCGGCCTCGAAGGCGCCATGCGCAAGCGCATGTACAAGGCCGTGTCGGACGTGGAGAGCCGCGCCAACAACATCGCCACGCTGGAGGCCGCCACCAGCCCGGTGATGGAAACGCTTGCGGGGCTGGCCATCGCTGGCGCCGTTTTTGTCAGCGGCTTCCTGGTTCTGGGCGGCGGCGGTCAGATGCCGGGCAACATCATGGCGTTCATCGCGGCGCTGCTGTTGGCCTATGAGCCGGCCAAGCGCCTGGCCCGCGTACGCATCTCGCTTGAAACCGGCATTGTCGGCGTGCGCATGATGTTCCAGCTCGCCGACCGGCCGCTGACGCTGGCCGAAAAGCCGGATGCAAAGCCGCTGCGGGCCGGGCCGGGCGAGATCCATTTCGACAATGTCAGCTTCGCCTACCCCGAAAGCGCGCCGGTGTTCGAGGGACTGGACCTGACGCTTGCCGCAGGCAAGATGACGGCGCTGGTCGGACCCTCGGGCAGCGGCAAGTCGACCATCCTCAACCTGATCATGCGCATGTACGACCCGCAGGTCGGCAGGGTGATGTTCGACGGGCAGGACATTTCTTGTGCCACGCTCACCTCGGTCAGGGAAAAGATCGCCTATGTCAGCCAGGACACGTTCCTGTTTGCCGGCACGATCATGCACAACATCAGGCTCGGGCGCGAGGGCGCCACGGACGAGGAAGTAATGGCCGCCGCAAGGGCCGCCAATGCACATGACTTCATCAGCGCCCAGGCGAAAGGGTACGACACGGATGTCGGCGAGAATGGCGCGCTGCTGTCAGGCGGCCAGCGCCAGCGCATCTCGATCGCGCGCGCCATGCTGCGCAATGCCGAAATCCTGCTGCTCGACGAGGCGACCAGCGCGCTCGACGCCGAATCCGAGGCGCTTTTCCGCGACGCGCTGCAGCAGCTGACGGTCGGGCGCACCACCATCGTCATTGCCCACCGCCTGTCGACCGTGCACCAGGCCGACACGATCGTGGTGCTGGAGGCCGGCAAGGTGGTGGAAAGCGGCGCGCATCGCACGCTGCTCAACCAGGGCGGGCTGTATCAGAAGCTTTACGAATATCAGCTGATGCCGTGAGCTTTACCCTCCCCCTTGTGGGGAGGGTCGCTGCGCAGCAGCGGGGTGGGGGTCGGCGCCGCACCCCTCACTCCGGTACGTGCCGCACCGCGCCCTTGTCGGCGCTGGTGGCGAAGGCGGCGTAAGCGCGCAGCGCGGTCGTCACCTTGCGCTTGCGCTTTTCCTCGGGCTTCCAGGCCATGGCGCCCTTCGCCTCCATGGCCGCGCGGCGCGCGTCGAGTTCAGCGTCGCTGACAGCAAGCCGGATCGTGCGGTTGGGGATGTCGATCTCGATCGTATCGCCTTCCTGCACCAGTCCGATCGTGCCGCCTTCCGCTGCTTCGGGCGAGGCATGGCCGATCGACAGGCCTGATGTGCCGCCGGAGAAGCGGCCGTCGGTGACCAGCGCGCAGGCCTTGCCGAGGCCTTTCGACTTTAGATAGCTCGTGGGGTAGAGCATTTCCTGCATGCCGGGACCGCCGCGCGGTCCTTCATAGCGGATGACGACGACATCGCCGGCCTTGATTTCGTTGGACAGGATCGCCTTCACGGAAGCGTCCTGGCTTTCGAACACGCGGGCCGGGCCGGTGAACTTCAGGATCGACTCGTCAACGCCGGCCGTCTTCACGATGCAGCCGTCGAGCGCCAGATTGCCTTTCAGCACGGCAAGGCCGCCGTCTTTCGAGAACGGCGTCTCGGCTGAGCGGATGACGCCCTTCTCGCGGTCGAGGTCGAGCTCGTCCGAGCGGCGGTCCTGGCTGAAGGCGACCTGTGTCGGCACGCCACCCGGAGCGGCGAGAAAGAAGTCGCGGACGCTCTGGCTCGAGGTGCGGGAGATGTCCCAATGGTCGAGCGCTTCGCCCAGGCTTGCCGTATGCACCGTGGGCAGGTTGCGGTTGAGCAGCCCGGCATTGTCGAGCTGGCCGAGGATCGCCATGATGCCGCCGGCGCGGTGGACGTCTTCCATATGCACGTCGGACTTGGCCGGTGCGACCTTGCACAGCACCGGAACGCGGCGTGACAGCCGGTCGATGTCTTCCATGGTGAAATCGACCTCGCCCTCATGGGCGGCGGCCAGGATATGCAGCACGGTGTTGGTCGAGCCGCCCATGGCGATATCGAGCGTCATGGCGTTCTCGAAGGCGCCTTTGGAGGCGATGCTGCGCGGCAGTGCCGACTCATCATCCTGCTCGTAGTAGCGCTGGGCGAGATCGACGATGAGATGGCCGGCCTCGACGAACAGCCGCTTGCGGTCGGCGTGGGTTGCGAGGGTCGAGCCATTGCCGGGTAGCGACAGGCCGAGCGCCTCGGTCAGGCAATTCATCGAATTGGCGGTGAACATGCCGGAGCACGAGCCGCAGGTCGGGCAGGCCGAGCGTTCGATGACCTTGACGTCCTCGTCGGAGATCTTGTCGTCGGCGGCGGCAACCATGGCGTCGACCAGGTCGAGCGCTTGTGTCTTGCCGGCGAGCACCACCTTGCCGGCTTCCATCGGCCCCCCGGAGACGAAGACGCTTGGGATATTGAGGCGCAAGGAGGCCATCAGCATGCCGGGCGTGATCTTGTCGCAATTGGAGATGCAGACCATGGCATCGGCGCAATGCGCGTTGACCATATATTCGACCGAGTCCGCGATCAGCTCGCGCGACGGCAGCGAATAGAGCATGCCGTCATGGCCCATGGCGATGCCGTCATCGACGGCGATGGTGTTGAATTCCTTGGCGACACCGCCGGCCTTCTCGATCTCGCGCGCCACCAGCTGGCCAAGGTCCTTGAGATGGACATGACCCGGCACGAACTGGGTGAAGGAATTGACCACCGCGATGATCGGCTTGCCGAAATCCGAGTCCTTCATGCCGGTGGCGCGCCACAGGCCGCGGGCGCCGGCCATGTTGCGGCCGTGGGTGGTAGTGCGGGAGCGATAGGCAGGCATGAATGTTCCTTGGCTGGTTGGCTGCGCTCAACGCGGAGCGTGGCGGCGCTTAATTTGGACCGCGGGGTTTATAGACCGGCAAGTATGGTCTGGCCACATTTTTGCAATGCGCCAGAGTCTCGCTGAAATCAGGGTTTCGAAAAAGATTGCCGGCCAGTGTCGGATCGCTAGCCCGGCATCCGTCCTTGGGACGACGGCAAGGGAATGGCACCATTTCTATAAGTCAGCCGCTTCACCTGTAACCGCAACCAAACACCCGAGGAGCATGACATGCAAAAGATCACCACCTGCCTGTGGTTCGATGGCCAGGCCGAAGAGGCGATGAATTTCTACGTTTCCATCTTCAAGAACTCGAAGGTACTGAGCGTGCTGCGTTGGCCCGAAGGCCATACCGATGCCGGCAAGGCGCTGGTAACCACGTTCGAACTCGACGGCGTGCAGTTCCAGGCGCTGAACGGCGGACCGCAATTCAAGTTCAACGAGGCGATGTCACAGTCGATCGACTGCAAGACGCAGGAAGAGGTCGACTATTTCTGGGACAAGCTCATCGAAGGCGGCGGCGAACCGTCGCAATGCAGCTGGCTGAAGGACAAGTTCGGCGTCTCCTGGCAAGTCGTGCCGGAGCAACTGCCGCGCCTGCTTCTGGATCCGGACCGGGCCAAGGCCGGGCGGGTGATGTCGGCGATGATGCAGATGAGCAAGATCGATATTGCCAAGATCGAGGAAGCTGCGAAGGGGTGAGAAGCGGCCGCGTAGCGGACGAAAAGCCAATTGCTTTGCTTTTCGAGCTTCGAACGCCCTGAGCCACGCGAACGGCCGGCGCGCCTTGGAGCCAATTGACCCTTCAAGGTCGGCGCTGCCCCTCATCCGCCCTCGGGCACCTTCTCCGCGTAAGCGGGCAGAAGGAAAAGGGGCGCCTTACGCCGCCTTGTCGCGGACCTGGTAGTCCTTGATGGTGGCGAAGCGGATCGCCCTCCAGCGTTCGGCTTCGTAGTTCAGCGAGAAGGCGTTCTGGGCCAGAAACACCGGGTCGTTGTCGAGATCGCGGGCGATGTCGCCGCGATGCGCCTCAATGAAGCGAAGCGTTTCGGCCTTGTCGTCGGCAGAGATCCAGCGGCAGACCGAGAAGCGCGACATTTCGAATTCGACCGGCAGCGTGTATTCGAAATTCAGCCTTTCCTTCAAGACGTCGAGCTGCAGCGCGCCGACAACGCCGACGATGGCCGGCGAGCCGTCTTCCGGCGAAAACAGCTGCACGACGCCTTCCTCGGCCATCTGGTGCAGCGCTTCCTTGAGTTTTTTCGCCTTCATCGCGTCGCCGAGGCGCACACGGCGCAGGATTTCCGGCGCGAAGTTGGGTACGCCGCGGAACAGTATCTCCTCGCCTTCGGTCAGCGTATCGCCGATACGCAGCGTGCCGTGGTTGGGAATGCCGACGACATCGCCGGCAAACGCTTCGTCGGCGGTGACGCGGGTGCGGGCAAAGAAGAACTGCGGCGCCGACAGGCTCATCGGCTTGCCGGTGCGCACCAACTTGGCCTTCATGCCGCGCTCGAGCTTGCCCGAACAGACGCGCACGAAGGCGATGCGGTCGCGATGGTTGGGGTCCATATTGGCCTGGATCTTGAACACGAAGGACGTCATCTTCTCCTCCGTCGCCTCGACCTTGCGGGTGTCTGCGTCCTGCGCACGCGGCGGCGGGCCGAAGGCGCCGAGCGCCTCGATCAGGTCGCGCACGCCGTAATTGCGCAGCGCCGAGCCGAAATAGACCGGTGTCAGATGGCCTTCGCGGAAGGCGTCGATGTCGAGCGGGCGGCAAGCTTCGCGCGCGAGCTCCAGCTCCTCGATGAAGGCCTCGCGCTCGTTTTCCGGCAGCAGGCCGGCGACGCGGTTGGAGTCGGGGCCGTTGACCGGCGTGCGGTCTTTCTCGGCATCGCCCCTGCGCACAGCGTTGAGCGCCAGGTGGTAGGTGCCGGCAAAAGTCTTGCCGCGGCCGATCGGCCAGGTGATGGGGGCAGTGTCCAGCGCCAACTTCTGCTCGATCTCGTCGAGAATTTCGAACGGGTCGCGGCTTTCGCGGTCCATCTTGTTGATGAAGGTGATGATCGGGATGTCGCGCAGCCGGCAGACTTCGAACAGTTTCAGCGTGCGCGGCTCGATACCCTTGGCGGCGTCGATGACCATGACGGCGCTATCGACCGCCGACAGGGTGCGGTAGGTGTCGTCGGCAAAATCCTCGTGGCCGGGCGTATCGAGCAGGTTGAAGACATTGTCCTCATATTCGAAGGTCATCACCGAGGTGACGACCGAAATGCCGCGCTCGCGCTCGATCTTCATCCAGTCGGACCGGGTCTGGATGCGATCCTTCTTGGCCTTGACCTCGCCGGCAAGCTGGATGGCGCCGCCGAACAGCAGCAGCTTTTCGGTGAGCGTCGTCTTTCCGGCGTCGGGGTGGGCGATGATCGCGAAAGTGCGGCGGCGCGATACCGCCTGTTCGATGTCTTCAGCCAATTTCTGGAATCCTGTCTGTGGCGCGGGCTTCTAGCAGCGCATTGCTGGCCTGTCGACAGTTTCGGGCCGGCAGGCCGACCACACTTGAGCTTGAATCGTTACGGTGGCATCAGAGGAGCCCATTCTGAGAGGTCCGGTATGAGCAGCGCTAAAGAAGTCATCGTCATTGGCGCCGGCATTATCGGGGCGTCCATCGCCTGGCACCTGACCAAGGCCGGGGCGCGGGTGACTGTGATTTCCGATAGTGGTGCCGGCGGCGTCGCCACGCCAAACTCCTTTGCCTGGATCAACGCCAGCTGGGGCAATCCCGAAATCTATTTCCGGCTGCGCATCCGTGCGATGGCCGAATGGAAGCGGCTGGCAAACGAGCTGCCCGGCCTGCCGCTCGCCTGGTGCGGCGGGCTGTGCTGGGATCTGCAGGCCGACAGGCTCGAAGCCTACGCGGCTGAGCACGCTTGCTGGGGTTACGGCATCGAACGCGTCGACGCCGGGCGGGCAGCGCAAATCGAGCCCAATCTCGTCGAGCCGCCGGAATTCGCTGTCTATGTCGCGGAGGAAGGCGTGGCCGAACCGGTCGCAGCGGCCAAGGCGCTGCTGGCCCACGCAGAACGGCAAGGTGCGCGCGTTCTCTCCAGTTCTGTAACCGCACTTGTCCAGACCGATGGCAGGATTGCCGGTGTCGATACATCGCATGGGCTGATGCCAGCCGAAGAGGTGGTGATCGCAGCCGGTGTCGGGGCGCCCGATATTGCCGCTACCGCCGGCATCAAGCTGCCAATCGAGACGCCGCCCGGTCTGATCGTCCACTCGCAGCCCTACAAGAAGCTCCTCAACGGGCTGGTGCATGCCGAAAAGCTGCATATGCGCCAGACGGCGGAGGGCCGCATCATCGCCGGCTCGGATTTCGCGGGGAGCGATCCCGGTGAGAATCCCGACGCCACGGCGCGCGAGCTGTTTGCAGCAATGAAGGCGGCTTTGCGCGGCGCCGACGAACTGGAATTCGATTTCCACACGGTTGGCTACCGGCCGACGCCGATCGACGGCTTTNCGGCTTTCCGATCATCGGCCGCGCCGAGGGCACGGAAGGTCTCTATGTCGCCGTCATGCATTCCGGCATAACGCTGGCGCCCGCGGTCGGGCTGTTCGCCACGCGCGAAATTCTCGACGGCGAGCGTGATCCGCTGCTGACGCCTTATGGGTTGGGTCGGTTTGCTCAGTAGCCCGGCGGACGCTTGAAGCCGCCGGTCAGCGCTTCGATCGCCTTGGCGATGCCGAGCAGCCGCGATTCCGACCAGCGCTTGCCGACCAGTTGCAGGCCGATAGGCAGGCCGTCGCGGTCTTGCCCGCAGGGCAGCGAGAGTGCCGGATGGCCGGAATAATTGAAGACCGCGCCATAGGCCGGTAGCATCCAATAGCTTTGCTCCTTGCCGTCGACTTCGATCGGCGTGCCGGGCTCACAATGCGCGAAGGCCGTGGTCATGGCGACCGGGCACAGCAAGGCATCGCAGGTTTCGAAGAACCTGTCCCAGGCCAGGATCGAGCGGTCGCGGCGAGCGAGCGCCTCGAACCAATTGGTGATCGGCGTTGGCTGCTCCGGCGGTTCGGGCTGCGCTGCCTCCAGCATCATGCCGATCAGATCGCCGCCCTGCTCCAGATCGTCATGCAGATCGATCTCAGGCAAGTTCGCTTCTTCCACAATCACCCCTGCTGATTGCAACCGCTTGGCCAGGCTTTCGACCGCGGCAGCGATTTTACCAGCCACCGGAAAGCCGGGGAAGGACGGCGCGACGGCGATGCGCAATGTCTTGAGGTCGAGCCTGGGCATGGCCTCTACGGGCACCGGCGCGAGGTCGGTGTCTGCTCCGTCCGGGCCGGCGATGATTTTGTAGATCAGCGCAAGATCCTCCACGCTGCGCGCCAGCGGGCCGAGGCAGGACATCAGCCGCACGCTGCGCGCCGCGCCGTTCGGATCGGGGAAGGCGCCGGCCAGCGACACGCGGTGCTCGGTCGGTTTCAACCCGTAGACGCCGCAAAAAGCCGACGGCAGGCGGATCGAATCCTGCATGTCGGTTCCGACATCGAACGGCGTCATCCCGGTCGCCACTGCTGCCGCGGCGCCACCGCTGGAGCCGCCTGAAGTGCGCGATAGGTTCCAAGGATTGCTGGTGCGACCGAACAGCGGATTGTCTGACTGCCAGTCGCCCAGCATGGTCGCGACATTGGTCTTTCCAATCAGGATGCCGCCTGCGGCTTTCAATCGGGCGACGACCGGACTGTCTGCCTTTGCCACATAGTCGGCGAATGGTGCGAAACCAACCGTGGTCTTCATATCAGCGGTTTGGTGCATGTCCTTCAACGTGAAAGGCACGCCATGCAGCGGTCCGAGCGCATCGCCGCGCGCCTGCACCGCGTCGGCTTGTTTCGCGCGCTCGCGGGCGCCTTCCCCATCGAGATTGACGACCGCGTTGATTGCCCCGTTGTGTCGGTCGATTTGGACCAGATGGGCGTCCAGAGCTTCGACGGCGGAGATCTTTCGCGCCGCGATTGCGGCGGCGAGATCGATGGTCGAGGAAAAGGCGAGGTCCATGATTGCTCCGGCTGCTGCCAAACGTATCGCGGTTTAAAACCAAGTTCAGCATTCGGAGATCATCGGCGCTTGATCAAAATTGCGCTTGCCGGTCGGGTTGAGGTTGGCGCTCTACGGCGCCCCCCTCTGTCCTGCCGGACATCTCCCCCACTTTGGGCCCACTTTGGGGGGAGATTGGCAGCTTTGGCTTTCGGCGCACCTTTTCCTGCGTTGAAAATTGGCGAAGGCCGCCGTGACCTCCAATCTCCCCCCTCGTGGGGGAGATGTCCGGCAGGACAGAGGGGGGGCGCGAAGGAATGCGGCCTAGACTAGGGCCTAGACGACCAGTGCCAGCCTTGCCACAACCGGCACGAACGGCCGAATGCTCATCCCATCACCCGTAATGGTCACAAAACTCGCGGGCGGGATGGCCTGCCATTCCCCGCCCTCGCGATCGAAAGGCTCCGACACGATGCAACGGCCGGCATTGCGCACCGACGTGTACAGCGTCGGCGCGTGATCGTCGCTGGCATAGCGCACGGCATACAGCGCCTTTCCATCCGAAAAGGCCGCAGTCAGTTTCAAGGCTGGCTCCGGACCGGCGCGGCGCGATGCCTCGATGACGCGGGCGGTGGCGCGCGATACTGCCCCTTGCGGGTCGCCAGCAAGACCCTCGTCGATCATCAGCAGGAAAAACAATTCGGAATCGGTGGTGCCCTCGCGCTGGTCGAAGACGGCGTCGCAGAGCGAGTTCTCCAGCGCGCGGCGGATCTTTTCGAAGCCGCCGATCTGGCCGTTGTGCATGAACGACCAGCTGCCGGAGATGAAGGGATGGCAGTTCATGCGGCTGGTGGCGCCGCCGGTCGACGCTCTGACATGGGCGAGGAACAGGCCGGATTTGATCTGCCGGCACAGGCTTTTCAGATTGGGATCCGACCAGGCCGGCAGGATGTCGCGGTAGAGGCCGGGCTCGGGCCGGTCGCCATACCAGGCAAGGCCGAAACCGTCGCCATTGGTCGGCGACTTGGCTTCCTGGGCGCAATGGCTCTGGGCGATGAGCGAGTGGCAAGGCGCGGTGACGACGTCCTCGAGGAAGACCGCGTCACCCAGATAGGCCGCCCATCGGCACATCGCTTCTAACCAATCCTAGGCGCGATCCAAGAGAGCCTGGGGCTCCTTGACCGCGTGCGAGCCTCTGTTGTGCGTCCGTTCATAGAGTTCGCGAACGATTCGGCTTGCCGTAGTTTCGAAGAGAAACGGCAAGAAAGCGTGAACGAGTGCCGCACCAGCGGCCATCAGGAGGCGCGAGCAGAACCAGGCGGCAAAGGCCATATGGCTGAAATAGGTCTCGCCCACCTTGGCCGGGTGAGAGGTGAACAGCTTCGAAAACAGCGTCGTCATGGTGATCCCTCCTGCCGGGATAAGCCCCGATGTGGGTATCCTGCCACGGGGTAAAGGTTCATCGGTCTCAATTTGTCCTTGTCTAACGCCGTCGTTCGGGACATTCATCCCAACATGGCGCTTGAATTCGATGAAATCGACCGAAGATTGCTGGCCGAGCTGCAACGCGACGGCACACTGTCGGTCGATCAGCTCTCCGAAAAAGTGTCGCTGTCGCGCAACGCCTGCTGGCGCCGGGTCAAGCGGCTGGAAGAGGACGGCGTCATCACCGGACGGGTGGCGCTGGTCGATGCCGACAAGCTCGGGCTCGGACTTTCGGTGTTCATCCTGATCCGCACCTCCAATCATGACCCGAACTGGCTGCAGAAGTTCCGTGCGGCGGTGACCGGTTTTCCCGAGATCACCGGGGTCTATCGCATGTCCGGCGATCTCGACTACGTGCTGCGCGCCCGCGTTGCTGACATGAAGGCCTATGACCGGCTCTATCAGCGGCTGATCGCCAAGGTGGCGCTGTCGGACGTTTCGGCCTCCTTCGTCATGGAGGAGATCAAGGAGACGACCGTCGTTCCGGTGGAATTGCGCTAGGTCACACTGCCGCCTGAAAGAAAGCCGTTGATAGGCCTGCGGACGAGTTGACCGAATCGCCGTTCGCGCCGATAGGATCGATTTTATGCGCGCAGCCTTCCAAAATTCCTCCGTCATTGGTCCCACTGTCGGCTTCGTCAGGTTGCCGCATGGAGATGGACTTCCTCTTCCCGCCTATGAAAGCACCGGCGCCGCCGGCATGGATCTGCGCGCCGCGGTGCCGGAAGACCGGCCGCTGCTGATCCTGCCTGGCAAGCGCGCCTTGGTGCCGACCGGTCTGATCCTGGAAATTCGCGAAGGAATGGAAGGCCAGGTGCGGCCGCGCTCCGGCCTTGCCTTCAAGCATGGGCTGACCGTCCTCAATTCACCGGGCACGGTCGACAGCGACTATCGCGGCGAGGTCAAGGTGCTGCTGATCAACCTTGGCGACGAGGATTTCGCGGTGACGCGCGGCATGCGCATTGCCCAGATCGTCTTTGCCGCGGTGACGCAGGTGACGGTTGAGGAGCGCTCGCTGGCTGGCGCCACGACGCGCGGCGCGGGCGGGTTCGGATCGACCGGCACCGCCTGAAATGAGCATACCGAAACTGGTCATCTTCGACTGCGACGGCATCCTGGTCGACACCGAGAACCTTGCCAACCGGCGGCTTGCCGAGTGGTTTGTTGCCGCCGGTTATCCCACCACATTCGAATATTGCCGCAAATATTTTTCCGGCCGCAGCATGGCTTCGGTGCAGAAGGAAATCGAAGAGACGACCACGGTGTGGCTCGGCGCCGATTTCGTAGATCGCTGGAATGCCGGCCTGCCCGATCTGTTTGCGCATGGCGTCGAGGCGATCCCCTACGTGCGCGACTTCATCGAGGCGGTTCGCGCGGCCGGCATTCCCTATTGCGTCGCCACTTCCGCGCGTATCTCGAAGATGCACATCACGCTCGGCCAGACCGGGCTGCTGCCGCTGTTCGAGCATGCCATGTTCTCTTCGACCATGGTCAGCCGCGGCAAGCCGTTCCCGGACCTGTTCCTGCATGCGGCAAAGACCATGGGTTTTGCGTCGGCCGACTGCATCGTCATCGAGGACAGCGTTGCCGGCACGCAGGCCGGCATTGCCGCCGGCATGCGTGTCTATTCCTATCATGGCGATCCCTATTCCGACCGCGATGGCCTGGCCAGCGCCGGCGGCGTCCTGTTCGACGACATGCGCGAACTTGCCGGGCTGGTGCCGATCCACTGAAGCTGTGTTAGGTTCCGCGCGGCCAGCCTGAGGCACCCATGCCAACGAACCTGCTTCGCTCCATCCTAAAGCGTTTCACCGTTTCATGGAAACGGCGAACCGCTCTATCTTTTTGTTTTGTCGCAATTTCCGGCCGGAAAACCGCACACACTTTTCCTGAAATTGCTCTAGCGCTTGTGCTGCTGCCGTGGCTTTGGACCGCAGCCGGCGCGCAAGCCGTCAGCTTCCCGGAATTCGGCAGCGCCATCCCCGGTCACATGGATGTGACCTATCTGGACCTCGCAAGGATGGTCATTCCCGGCCTCGCAGGTGACAGCAACGGTTTCTACCGGGGTGGATTGCCGATCGAGATGCGCCACATCGAGGGACCGGATGGCGGCGGTTCGCCGCCTGAGACATCGGGCCTCTCCAACGCCGGCGTGCTCGCCATCAAGGCCGGGGGTAAGGACCGGCTGGCGATGCTCTACGACCTCGGCGACTCTCCCGACAGCGCCGAAGGCTATGCCGTGCTGGCGCTCTACGACATCACAGACAGGCCGAAGCTGCTCGACGTCGTCAATGTCGCGCTCGACCGCGGCACCTATTTCCGTGAACCGGGCAAGCTTTCCGTTGGGCCGAACGACGACATCGTGATCACCATGAGCGCGCATTTCAATTCAAGCCAAAACTACGCGATCACGCCGCTGATCATGGTGCGCGACGACAAATTCCAACTGATCGACATGATCTTCACCTTCGATGAGAACCTGTGCGCCTACAGCCGCAAGCAGGATGTTGCTTTCCAGACGATCGCTGACGGACAGCCTTATGCCGCGGTCAAAGTGACGGTGACCGACGCCACGGTGCTCAACGGCGAGAGCTGCGACGACCAGCCGCCCAAGCCTGAAGCCCACACAATTTCCGTTACCTATCATTGGGACAAGAAGACGTTGCACTACGTCAAGGATTCCGATGCGCTGGACAAATTGGCAGGAGAGAACGCCAAACGCTTCTGAGCCAACCGCATTTGTTTGCCCGGTGCATTGCTGCACGATAGAATCTGCCGGCATTTCCGCATCTGAAGGGAGCACTCATGGACAAGGGCAAGATCTTTCGCGACCTGCACGCCTCGACCTTCGTCATGCCCAACCCCTGGGATGTCGGCACGACCAAGCTCCTGGCCTCCTTCGGCTTCAAGGCGCTGGCGACGACCAGCGCCGGTTTTGCCTTCTCGCGCGGCCTGCCCGATGGCGCAGTGACCTTCGAGGCGATGATCCACCATTGCCGCGAGCTGACGGCGGCGACCAGCCTGCCGGTGTCGGCCGATCTCGAGAAAGGCAAGGGCGACAGCGCGACGAGTGCCGCCGAGACGGTTTTTGCGGCCGAAGCGGCAGGTCTCGCCGGCTGCTCGATCGAGGACCATACCGGCGATCCCGACAAGCCCATCTATGAGTTTTCACACGCCGTCGAGCGCGTTGCAGCTGCTGCTGAGGCCGCACGGGCGCTCAAGCATGATTTCGTCTTCACCGCACGGGCCGAGAATTTCCTTTGGGGCAAACCGGATCTCGACGACACGATCAAGCGGCTGCAGGCCTTCGAAAAGGCCGGCGCCGATGTGCTCTATGCGCCCGGCCTCAAAGATGTCGAGACCATCCGGAACATCTGCTCGGCGGTGAGCAGGCCGGTCAATGTCATGGCACTCCCGGCCTTCACCATCGCCGACCTTGCCATGGCCGGGGTCAAGCGCATCTCGCTCGGTCCGTGGCTGACCAATTTCGCCTTCGGCATGCTGGAAACCGCGGCGCGCGAGATCCAGCAGGACGGCACGTTCGGCTTCACCCGGGCCGCCATCCCGTTCGGCAAATTGCAGGCGCTGTTTTCCAAATCCTCAGGCTAGGGGGTCCCGGCGCATGACGCTCACCGTCGTCGACATGCACACCGGCGGCGAGCCGCTCAGGATCGTCACCGGCGGCTATCCAGACATTCCCAAAGGCACGATCCTGGAAAAGCGCGCCTATGTGCGCGACCACCTCGACCATTTGCGCAAGCTGCTGGTCTTCGAGCCGCGTGGTCACTACGACATGTATGGCGCGCTGCTGGTGGAGCCCGACCTGCCCGGCGCCGAGCTGGCCGTGCTGTTCATGCACAACGAGGGCTATTCGACGATGTGCGGCCACGCCATCATTGCGCTTGGCCGCTACGCCGTCGACGAAGGCCTGGTGGCGAAACAGGAGCCAATCACCATGGTCAACATCGAGGCGCCGTGCGGCTTGGTCGTCGCTTCGGTGGAGGTCAAGGACGGCAAAGCGGGATCGGTGTCGTTCGAAAGCGTGCCGGCCTTTCTGTTTGCCCATGACCAACAAATCGAATTGGGGGGATACGGCAAGATTGCGTTCGACATCGCCTATGGCGGCGCCTTCTACGCGCTGGCCGACTGCCATCAATTCGGCCTGGAGTTCGGCCGCAGCCGGGTGCGCGATTTCGTCGACGCGGCAACCGCGCTGACCGAGCGGCTGAAGGCGGAGTTCCCTCTATCGCATCCCGACCATGCCGATCTCGCTTTCCTCTACGGCACCATCCTCACCGATGGACGAGATGCGTTCTCCAGCGAGGCAACGAAAAACATCTGCGTCTTTGCCGATGCCGAGGTCGACCGCTCGCCGACCGGCTCCGGCGTCACCGCGCGGCTGGCGGCAATGCATGCCAAGGGTGAGATCAACCCTGGTCAGGAGCGGTCCTTCGAAAGCATCGCCGGCTCGCGCTTTTCCGGAGCGGTGGCGCGCACGACCATGGCCGGCCCGCATGATGCGATCATCGCCCGCGTCGGCGGCCGCGCCTACTATTCGGGCCGGGCGGAATTCACCGTCGAGCCGGATGACGAATTGGGACGCGGTTTTCTTCTGCGTTGATAGGCCTATCGCCCGGCGCTCTCCCGCGCGCCGACCGCCTTGTGCAGATGCACCATCATGGCGGCGGCAAAGAGCGGCGTCAGCAGGTTGAGCAGGGGCACGGCGAGGAAGGCAGCGATGAGCAGCCCGGCCAGAAAGACGGTGCCGGCATATTTCCGGCGCAACGCCCTCGCCTCATCTTCCGGGCGGAAGCGCATGGCGGCGAATTCGAAGAATTCACGTCCGAGCAGATAGCCGTTGACGATGAAGAAGGCGGCGATGTTGACGCCTGGAACCAACAGAAGGAGCAAGGCGACGATGTTGCCCAGGATGACGACGCCGAAGAATTTCACCGACAACACGAGCGAGCGCAGCGCCGGCATGGCGCGTCCGACGGGATCGGCCGGATAGTCGGTGCGCTCGACCACTTCGGCGATGTCGTCGAGAAACAGGCCGGCCACGATTGCCGTCACCGGCGCGATCAGCAGCGCCATCCCGAAGGCAAGCGCGATGGCAGCGATGATGCCGCTCAGCCATCCGGCCCAGGACGGCAGGCCGGGCAGCAAGGAGTGAACCCATGGCAGCGCCAGCCAATCGACAAGCCCGGTCAAGACGAACCACAACGCGACCAGCGCCAGCACGGTCAAGCCCAGCGTCTTCAGGAAAACCGCGCGGAATTCGGGAGAAAACAGCCGGCTGAAGGCGGCGCGGGCAGCGTTGAAGATCACGGCGTTTCACCCCCAGGAACGAACGGATATCTTCGACATAGGCTGAGACCCTGTCAGCCGCAAGCCTGCCGGAGCGGGCGCAATTCCGGACGGGAACTAGAGCATGATCCCAAAAAGTGGGTACCGGTTTTTGGAAAAGATCATACTCCAACAAAGGGTTAGATCATGATGAGATTTCAACCAAATCTCATCATGATCTAGCGCGCCAGCGCCCGGGAGCGGGCTGGGATGGTCATTGCCGCAACGCCGGCGACGACGCAGCCCATGCCCCAGAGCGCCGTCGGCCCGATGCTTTCGCCGAGAAACACGACGCCGATGCCGACGCCGATCGGCACGCGCAGATAGGCCTGCGACGTCGTGCCGACCGAACCAAGCGTGTGGATGAGGCGGAAAAAGATGCAGAAGGCCAGCGCCGTGGAGAACACCGACAATGCCAACAAGGCCAGTATCGACGCCATTGAAGGCGACAGGGTCCACGGGCGGTCGAAGGCCAGGCTCAAGGGGACGAGGATGACCGCGCCGCACAGCATCGAGCCGGCGGCCGGCAGCATCGGGTCGAGTCCCCTAAAGCCGCGGCCGAAAATGGCGGCGCCGGCATAGCAGACCGTGGCGGCAATGACGGCAAGCTGCGCCCACAATTGATGGCCGAGCCCGCCAAGCGCCTGGGTGCCGACGATCAGGCAAATACCGGCGATGCCTGCACCGACACCGAACAGCTTGCGTGCGGTTACGGTTTCGTGGCGCGTGATGAGCGCGGTCAGCAGGAAGGTGAAGATCGGCGAGGTCGCGTTGAGAATGGTGGCCAGACCGGCGTCGATGGAGCGCTCGGCGGCGGCGATCAGCGTGAACGGCACGACGCTGTTGAGGCAGGCCTGGACCATGAACCGCCACAAGGTCGCGCTGTCCTTGGGCATGGCGAGGCCGCGCCAGCGGATCAGCGCGAGCAGGATGGCGCCGGCAATCAAGGTGCGGGCAGCGATGAAGGATATCGGCGGGATCGTCTCGACACCGATCTTGATGAAGGTATAGGACGCGCCCCACAGGGCGGCCAGCACGCCAAGCAGCGCCAGTTCGGTGGTCATGTCGGTCTTTGCTTGCATGCGGGTGCTTCCAGCGCTTGATTTGAGGCCAAGCTTGTAGGCGACCCGGCGGTCAGATGCTTCGGCCACGGTCGAACTGTGATGGAGCCTCGTCCCAGGCGCGCGCGCCGGCTTGGGCCGGCAAAGGATGGAAATCGGTTGCCATTTTTCGGGGTGATGCTGTAGACCCGCCCGGGCGCGGCAGAAAGCCGGCAGGTTCCGAGGCGGAGACATTGATGCCGGATTTTGACGTGCTTTGCATCGGCAATGCCATTGTCGACATCATCGCCCAGTGCGACGACGCTTTTCTCGAGACCAACGGCATCATCAAGGGTGCGATGAACCTCATCGACACCAAGCGCGCCGAGCTGCTCTACAGCCGCATGGGGCCGGCGATCGAGGCCTCGGGCGGCAGCGCCGGCAACACGGCGGCGGGCGTCGCCAGCTTCGGCGGCCGCGCCGCCTTCTTCGGCAAGGTGTCGAACGATCCGCTCGGCGAAATCTACGCCCATGACATCCATGCCCAGGGCGTTGCCTTCGACACCAGGCCGCTTGAGGGACAGCCGCCGACGGCGCGCTCGATGATATTCGTCACCCCCGATGGCGAGCGTTCGATGAACACCTATCTCGGCGCCTGCGTCGAACTCGGCCCGGAAGACGTCGAGGCCGACAAGGCATCCGGCGCCAAGGTTACCTATTTCGAGGGCTATCTGTGGGATCCGCCGCGCGCCAAGGAGGCGATCCGGCAGACGGCGAAGCTCGCACACGAGGCCGGGCGCGAAGTGTCGATGACGTTGTCGGATTCGTTCTGCGTCGACCGCTACCGGGACGAGTTCCTCGAGCTGATGCGCTCGGGCACTGTCGACATCGTCTTTGCCAACAGCCACGAGATCAAGTCGCTCTACCAGACAAAATCCTTCGACGAGGCGCTGGCGGCTATCCGCAAAGACTGCAAGATTGCCGCCGTCACCCGCTCCGAAAAAGGCTCAGTGATCGTGCGCGGCGACGAGACCGTCACCATTCAGGCGACGACGATCCGCGAACTGGTCGACACCACCGGCGCCGGCGACCTCTATGCCGCCGGTTTCCTCTACGGCTACACCTCGGGGCGCAGCCTGAAGGATTGCGGCGATCTCGGCTCGCTGGCCGCCGGGCTGGTGATCCAGCAGCTCGGGCCACGGCCGCGGCAAAACCTGCGCAGCGCGGCCCAATTGGCGGGGTTGCTGTAGGGCCGTCTTTCGGCGCGCAGCGCCGAGCCAGATGAGGGGTTCCCGCCGGATCAGGCTGTCCGGCGCTCCGCTCAGGCGGTGCGGCGAAGGTCGTCGGACGTAGGCCCGGGTTCCAAAGCCCCGGCGGTGACCAGCCGGTTGCGGCCGCTCTTTTTGCCGATGTACATCAGTCGGTCGGCGAGCGTTATCAGCGCCTCCGAATCGGACGCTTCCGCCGGGTAGATGGCGACGCCAACGGTGCAACCAACATGGATGGCTCCATTCGGCGTCGGCACCTTGATCCGCAGCTTTTCCAGGATACGTTCGGCGACGCCCATGGCCTTCTGTCGGGCCCGGCTAGCCTCTCCTGAAAACAGGAATGCGAACTCGTCTCCACCGAGCCGCGCCACGAAATCAGCGCTGCGCAGGATGGTGCGAAGCTGACCCGCCACCTCCTGCAGCAGCGCGTCGCCGGCCTCGTGGCCGAGCGTGTCGTTGACCTTCTTGAACCTATCGAGGTCGATGAACAGCAGGCCGGCCGCCTGGCCGGTGCTGTCGCAGCGGTCGATCACCGACCTCAGCTCGTTGTGAAAGGCGCGCCGGTTGGGCAGGCCGGTCAATGCATCGTGGTTGGCCGAATGATCGCTCTGCTGCTTGGCCAGCTCGATCTCGCGCTTTTGTACGGAGAGTTCCTCATTGGCGGCCTTGAGTTCGAGCAGCAGTTCGGCATTGAGATCCTCGACTACCTTACGGTCGCTAATGTCGACGACGAAACCTTCGAGGAATTCGAGTTCGCCGGCACCATTCCAGACCCCGCCTCCGATCTCGCGCACCCAGAGCGGCTCGCCGACCTGTGGCACGATGCGGTAGTCGACGTTCCAGTTGCAGCGCGCCTCGAGCGCGGTATCGACGGCGGCATAGACCGCAGCGAGATCATCCGGGTGGATCGCCGAGACATAGTCGCGCACGGCATTTTGAATGAAGTCGCTCGGCCGATAACCGCTGACGGTTAAAATGCCGTCGCTGATGTAGAGCATGGTGTAGGACGCATCGTTGCGGCAACGGTAGAGATAACCGTCCATGCGGCCGGTGATGCTCAGCAGCGCATCCAGGCGCTCGTCGTGATAGACCCCCTGGCCGACCACAGATGCCGTGTCATGCTTCATGGCCGCACCCCCGTTTTGGCGGTCTGAGCGCGCCGCCAATGCCATAAGGCCATAGGGGGCGAGAACGTTCCCTATAGCAGCCGAATATTATCAATCTCTTATGCGTTGGCGATTTTGCCGCCAATCAGGCTCCCGCGCTATAGGCCGCGATCGCAGCCATGTTGACGATGTCCGAATCCTTGGCGTTGAGCGAGACGATCTGGACCGGTTTGTTCAAGCCGACCAGCAGCGGGCCGATGACGGTGGAGCCGCCGAGTTCCTGCAGCATCTTGGTCGAGATCGAGGCCGAGTGGAACGCCGGCATGATCAGCACGTTGGCCGGGCCGGTCAGCCGGATGAACGGATACTGCGCCATGGCACGGGCGTTCAATGCAACGTCGGCGGCCATCTCGCCGTCATATTCGAAATCGACGCGGCGCTTGTCGAGGATACGCACCGCTTCCTGCACCCGCTCGGAGCGTTCGCCCTGCGGGTGGCCGAAGGTCGAATAGGCAAGCATGGCGAGCCTCGGCTCGTAGCCCATGCGGCGGGCAAATCCCGCCGCCTCTTCGGCGATGTCGGCGATCTGTTCGGCATTGGGCATGTCGTGCACGGCGGTATCGGCGACGAGGACTGTTTTGCCCCGCGCGAGCACGATGGAGACGCCGATGACGCGGTGTCCGGGCTTGGCGTCGATGACGCGGCGGATATCGTCAAGCGCCGTGGAATAGTTGCGGGTGACGCCGGTGACGATGCCGTCGGCATCGCCCAGCGCCACCATGCAGGCAGCGAAATGGTTGCGGTCGTTGTTGATCAGCCGCTGGCAGTCGCGGAACAGGAAGCCTTTGCGCTGCATGCGCTCGTAGAGATAATCGGTGTAGATGCCGTTGCGGCGCGAAAGCCTGGCATTGATGATCTCGATGCCTTGCTTGTTCAGGTCGATGCCGGCGTGCCTGGCGTTTTCCTTGATTACATCGTCGCGGCCGAGCAGGATCGCGGTGCCGAGCTTCTGGTTCACATAGGAGACGGCGGCGCGCATCACCTGTTCTTCCTCGCCCTCGGCAAAGACGATGCGCTTGGGCTGGCGGCGGACGCGATCGTAGATGCGCTGCAAGGTCGAAGCGATCGGGTCGCGGCGGGCCGACAGCTCCTGCGCGTAGCGGTCGAGGTCGAGGATAGGCTTGCGGGCGACGCCCGACTCCATCGCCGCCTTGGCCACCGCGAGCGGGATGGCCGAGATCAGGCGCGGATCGAACGGCACCGGGATGATGTAGTTCGGGCCGAATTTCGGCCGGTTGCCCTGATAGGCGGCGGCGACATCGTCGGGCACGTCCTTGCGCGCCAGGTCGGCCAGCGCTCTCGCTGCGGCGATCTTCATGTCGTCATTGATGGTGGTGGCCCTGACATCCAGCGCACCGCGGAAGATGTAGGGAAAGCCCAGCACATTGTTGACCTGGTTGGGGTAGTCGGAACGCCCGGTGGCCATGATGGCGTCGGTGCGGATTTCGGCCACTTCCTCCGGCGTGATCTCCGGGTCGGGATTGGCCATGGCGAAGATGATCGGGTTCTTGGCCATCGATTGCACCATCCTGGTGGTCAATGCGCCCTTGGCCGACAGGCCGAGGAAGACGTCGGCGCCATCCAGCGCCTCGGCCAGGCTGCGCGTGGCGGTCTTGACCGCATGCGCCGACTTCCACTGGTTCATGCCTTCGGTGCGGCCCTGGTAGACGACACCCTTGGTGTCGCACAAGATGATGTTTTCCGGGGCGAAACCCATCGCCTTCATCAGTTCGATGCAGGCAATGCCGGCGGCGCCGGCGCCGTTGCAGACCATTTTCGTGGTCTTCATGTCGCGGCCGGTGATCTCCAGCGCGTTGATCAGCCCGGCGGCCGAGATGATGGCGGTGCCGTGCTGGTCGTCATGGAAGACCGGGATGTCCATCAGTTCGCGCAGCCGCTGCTCGATGATGAAGCATTCCGGCGCCTTGATGTCTTCCAGGTTGATGCCGCCGAAGGACGGGCCGAGAAAGCGCACGCAATTGACGAATTCGTCGGCATCCTCGGTGTCGACCTCGAGATCGATGGAATCGACATCGGCGAAGCGCTTGAACAGCACCGCCTTGCCTTCCATCACCGGCTTGGAGGCCAACGCGCCGAGATTGCCGAGGCCGAGAATGGCGGTGCCGTTGGAGATGACGGCGACCATGTTGCCGCGCGTCGTGTAGTCGAAAGCGCGGCTGGGGTCTTCGGCAATGGCCAGCACAGGAACCGCGACACCCGGCGAATAGGCGAGGCTCAGATCGCGCTGCGTCGCCATCGGCTTGGTGGCGACGATCTCCAGCTTGCCGGGGCGGCCCATGGCGTGGAATTCCAGCGCCTCCTCGGCGCTGACGGAGGGGCCGCTATTTTCGGTTTTCTTGGCCATGATGCTTTTGATTTCCTCGCCGGTGTCGCCCCCTTGAGACGGGTGCGTGTTTTTGAAACTTCCGAATTAAGGCTACACGCCACCGCTGTAAACCGCCAAGCGATCTTCACGCCCGCAGCGAAATCCCCCAAGGTCGAACGGCGTCACGTCGGCGCTGGCTCGCTGACGAAGGCAGCGATTTCGCGCACCGTTCCCCGACGCATCATGCCGTCTGTGCCGGGGAAAGGCCACGTCTCGATGGGTGGCGCACGGCTTCCCTTGCGCCGCAGCAATGCAGTCAGGAACGCCATGAGTTCGATGCGCTGGGCGTGAACCTTCTCCAGCGTGCGGCGGCGGATGTGCTGACGCGGTATGGCACGATCTCGCAGCGTCTCGACGGCGCGGCGAATGGCAGCCGGTTCCGGATCGGCGACGATGCAATAATCCGGATCGAAATAGACGTCGCGACCGCCAAGGCTCGGCGTACTGACGATCGGCAGGCCGGCCATCAGATATTCCATCGAGGAGTACATCGCTCCTTCCACGGCCGACAGGCACAGCCCGACGGCGGCCTGGTTGTAGACGTGGTTGACCTGTTGCGCCGTCAGCTTGCCCGGCCAGCCGTCGACGAGCGGATTGGCGATCTGGTGGAGCGGCGAACGCGCCTGCAGTCGCCGAACAAAGGCGCGGGCGGCAACCGGCGGCAATTCGCCGATCGAATAGGTGATGTGGGCCAGCCGCTCTATGTCGAAGGCCAGGTGATGGCGTTTGATCGGCGAGATGCGGCCATTGTAGACCGCGTCGAATTCGACCGGCACGTCCGGCAGCGGCCGGAATATATCCTCCGACACCATCAGATTGTGGTTGGAGAAGATGGCATTGCCGCCCGCAGCTGCGATGAGACGGCGCTCTTCCTCGGTGTTGCACAGGAAGATGATTTCGTGCAGCGGAAACCGGCCGGCATACCAGGCGAGATCGCGGCCCATCCGGGCGATGACAGCCGGCCGCTCCATGGTCCAGGTCTGCATCGTCAGGAAGGTGACGCGGCGCGCCGCCAGGCGCCGGCCGAGCGCTGCCAGCGGATAGAGCGGCCGCGACCCGCCAATCGGGACATAGAGCACCAGCGGGTCGCGGCTGAGCACATGCAGCGACATGTCGATGCCGCCATCGACATCGGACAGCGGCCCGCGTGTCGGCAGGAGGAAGGGGACGCGCTTGCGCAGTGTCCCCCTGAGCTTGCCTTTGGTGCGGTGGACGCGCCGCGCCGCCAACAGCAGCAGGCGCTCAAGCGCCGATCCAGCCGGACCGACCAGCTCTTCGAACGCCTCCTGTTTGTCCTGATCCATGCCGCTTATCCCCGCCATGGCGATCATAGGGTCTGGTTGGCGCCCGAAGCAACCAACGGCTTCACCCGGCGTAGAGGGAGCACAAGCCGCCGTCGAGGCCGGTCGTCCCCTGCTTTTCGGGCCGCCGGCATTAAACCCCGCACCCACATCTGCTAGCGTGCGGCATGAACATGCACACTTCAGCAGAAACCGACGCCCCCGAGGTGACACCGCCTGCGCCCGTCGGCAGCGTCACGCCGATGATGGAGCAATATATCGAGATCAAGGCGGCGAACCCGGATTCTCTGCTGTTCTACCGCATGGGCGATTTTTACGAGCTGTTCTTCGACGACGCCGAAAAGGCGAGCAAGGCGCTGGGCATCGTCCTGACCAAGCGCGGCAAGCACCAGGGTAACGACATTCCGATGTGCGGCGTGCCGGTGCATGCGGCCGACGACTATCTGCAAAAGCTGATCGGCCAAGGTTTTCGCGTTGCCGTCTGCGAGCAGATCGAGGACCCGGCGGAAGCCAGGAAGCGCGGCGGCAAATCGGTCGTACGCCGTGACGTGGTGCGCCTGGTGACGCCAGGCACCATCACCGAGGATAAATTGCTGGCGCCGTCGGAATCGAGCTTCCTGATGGCGCTAGGGCGGGTGAAGGGCGGCAACAGCGGTGACGCCTTCGCCCTGGCCTGGATCGAGATCTCGACCGGCGTCTTCCGCGTCGCCGAAACCACGACCGACCGCCTGCTGGCCGATGTCTTCCGCGTCGACCCGCGCGAGCTGATCGTCGCCGAGCCGGTGTTTTACGATCCCGAGTTGAAGCCGGTGTTCGACGTCATTGGCCGCGTTGCCAGCCCGCAGCCGCCGTCGCTTTTCGATTCGGCTTCGGCAGCGGGGCGGATCGCGCGTTTCTTCGAAGTGGCGACGCCGGACAGTTTCGGCGCCTTCTCGCGCGCCGAATTGTCGGCGATCTCGGGCGCCATCGCCTATGTCGAAAAGACGCAGAAGGCCGAGCGGCCGCCTTTGTCGCGTCCCGAACGCGAGGAGCAGGGCTCGACGCTGTTCATCGATCCTGCGACACGCGGCAATCTGGAACTGTTGCGCACGCTGTCGGGCAGCCGCGACGGCTCGCTGTTCAAGGCTATAGACCGCACGGTCACCGGCGGCGGCGCCAGGCTGCTCGCCGACCGGCTGATGGCGCCGCTGACTGACCCGGCGGCGATCGGCGCCAGGCTCGATTCTGTGTCGTTCTTCCGTGCGGAGACGCAGCTTTGCCAGGCGGTGCGGTCAGGCCTGAAGAGCGTCGCCGACATGCCGCGGGCGCTGTCGCGGCTGGCGCTCAACCGCGGCGGCCCGCGCGATCTCGGCGCGCTGCGTGCCGGCTTCGAAGCGGCGGCCACCATTGCCGAACTGTTCGGAACGGCCGTCCTGCCCGCGGAGCTGACAGCGGCACTTGCCGCGATAAAGGCGCTGCCGCGCGCGCTGGCCGGGCATCTGACCCAGGCTCTTGGCGAGGAACTGCCGCTGCTGAGGCGCGACGGCGGCTTCGTGCGCGGCGGCTACCATGCCGAGCTCGACGAGATGCGGGCGCTGCGCGATGAGTCTCGCAAGGTGATCGCCGGGCTGGAGCGCTCGCTGATCGAGGAGACTGGCATCCGCTCGCTGAAGATCCGCCACAACAATGTGCTGGGCTATTACATCGAGGTGACCGCCAACCATCATTCGATCATGACCGGCAGCGATGGCGCCAAGGCACGCTTCATCCACCGCCAGACCATGGCCAATGCCATGCGTTTCACCACGACGGAACTTGCCGAACTCGAGACCAAAATCGCCAATGCCGCTGACCGGGCGCTGAGCATCGAGCTTGCCGCTTTCGATACGCTGACGGCTGAGGCGGTCGGCGAGGCGCAGAAGATCCGCGCCGGCGCCGATGCGCTCGCCGTACTCGACGTGTCGGCGGCGCTCGCGCTGTTGTCGGAGAGCGAAGCCTGGTGCCGGCCGCTGGTCGATTCCAGCCTCGCCTTCGACATCTCGGGCGGACGCCATCCGGTGGTCGAACAGGCGCTTCGCCGTTCGGGCGAAGGGCCGTTCGTCGCCAATGATTGCGATCTGTCGCCGCAAGACGGTGCCAAGGCCGGCGCCATCTGGCTGCTCACCGGTCCGAATATGGGCGGTAAGTCGACCTTCCTGCGGCAAAACGCACTGATCGCCATCCTTGCCCAGACCGGCTCCTTCGTGCCGGCGACATCGGCCCATATCGGCGTCGTCGACAGGCTGTTCTCGCGCGTCGGCGCCTCGGACGATCTGGCGCGTGGCCGCTCCACCTTTATGGTCGAGATGGTAGAGACGGCCGCGATCCTCAACCAGGCCGGTGAGCGGGCGCTGGTGATCCTCGACGAAATCGGCCGCGGCACCGCCACCTTCGATGGCCTGTCGATCGCCTGGGCGGCGGTCGAGTATCTGCACGAGAAGAACCGCTGCCGGGCGATCTTCGCCACTCATTTCCACGAAATGACGGCACTCTCCGGCAAGCTGCCGCGACTGCACAATGTCACGATGCGGGTCAAGGAGTGGGAAGGCGACGTCGTCTTCCTGCACGAGGTCGGCAAGGGTGCCGCCGATCGCTCCTATGGCGTTCAGGTCGCTCGCCTTGCCGGTCTGCCGGAAGCGGTGGTCGGCCGCGCCAAAGAGGTGCTGCATCAGCTCGAGGAAGGCGATGTCTCCGGCAAGGCCAACCGACTGGTCGACGATCTGCCGCTGTTTTCGGTGGCAATGAAGCGGGAAGCGGCAAAGCCTGCGGAGAGCGACGCATTGGGCGCAGCGCTGGGTGAGATCAATCCAGACGAGATGACGCCGCGCGAGGCGCTGGAAGCGCTCTACCGGCTGAAGGGGCTGGCGGGGAAAACCTAGCCCGATTTCGGCCTTGACCAATTGTACCGATTGGTACAATGCTCGCCATCGCCTTTGCCGATGGGAGAATGACATGAGCCGTCCGCCGCTGCCGCCCTTCACCGCCGAGACCGCCGCGCAGAAGGCTCGGCTTGCCGAAGACGCCTGGAACAGCCGCGATCCCGAACGGGTTTCGCTCGCCTATACGCAGGACAGCACCTGGCGCAACCGCGCCGAGTTCGTCTCGGGCAGAAACGAGATCGTCTCCTTCCTCACGCGCAAATGGGCTCGCGAGCTCGACTACCGCCTGATCAAGGAGGTCTGGACCTGGAACGACAACCGCATCGCGGTGCGCTTTGCCTATGAATGGCGCGACGACAGTGGCCACTGGTTCCGCTCCTACGGCAATGAGAATTGGGAATTCGACGCGGCCGGGCTGATGCGTAGGCGCGTCGCCAGCATCAACGACCTGCCGATCGCCGAGGGTGAGCGCAAATATCACTGGCCGCTCGGCCGCCGGCCGGACGACCATCCCGGCCTGTCCGAACTCGGATTTTAGAATATGATCCCTAGAGCTGTGTCGCGGTTTTCGGCAAAGATCATGCTCAAGCGGAAAAACTAGCGCATGCGCAGGATCGCGCCCGATCGCGCCGATTTGCTCTCCATCATCGGCGAGGTTTTCCGCGAACACGGCTATGAAGGGGCGAGCCTGGCGCGGATCGGTGCGGCGACCGGCCTAGGCAAAGGCAGCCTTTACCACTTCTTCCCCGGCGGCAAGGAAGAGATGGCGGCGGCTGTCATTGCCCATATAGATGGCTGGTTCGAGGAGAATGTCTTCGTGCCGTTGCAGGACAGGGCCTACCCTCGCACGGGCATCGATCGGATGTTCGAAGCGACCGACAGCTATTTCCGCTCGGGACGCCGGGTGTGCCTGATCGGCGCCTTCGCGCTGGACGAATCCCGCGACCTCTTCGCCATTGCGATCAAAAGCTATTTCGGCCGCTGGGTGGCGCATCTTGCCGAAGCGCTGACCCGAAGCGGGCACAGCGCTGGCAGGGCGGACGAACTCGCCGAAGAAGCGGTCGGCGCCATCCAGGGCGCGCTCACGCTGGCACGCGCCTTCGACGACACGGCAGTGTTTTCCCGCGCCCTGCAACGAGCGCGGGCGGCGCTGGAAACCACCTAGCCAATTGCATGGGCGTCTGGCATTCAGAATGCGAGTTGTTCATTGCCACCTCCTAGGCCCATCCATAACGAAATTGGGAAGGCAAATGGCGCGATCTCATGAAGCATTGCCGTGAGGATACTGCCCACATGATTTGGACTCCGCACGAGGTCGTCAAGACTGAACTGCAACCTGGAGAAACCGTGCGCTGGACTGGATCTCCATCCTTTATGGGTATGCTTCGGACCCAGTTATTTCCGATTATTTTTGCCATCGCCTTGACCTGTTTCTGTACTCCACTCCTCCTCAGCGCTCTAAGCGAACCATTCCTTAAGCACATTGGGTGGAATTCACTCTCGCTGATCACGTGGTTTGTCGCTATTGGCTTTGGACTATGCCTGCTCGGCAATGCCGTCTGGAATACTTTGGCTGTATGGCGAACGGTCTACGCCGTGACCGACCGTCGAATCCTTATCATCAGCGATTTGTGGTGGCGGCATGTCCTTGCCATGGCCCCTAATGCCATAAACACCATTGAGCGAAACGAACGCTCGAACGGTAGAGGATCGATTACCTTTCGCCGGGAAACGGTTGATACGGGCGACGAACCAACCACAACCACAGTGAGCTTTGTCGGTGTCCGCGATGTGCGAAACGCAGCGCGCGAGATCGAAAACCTACGACTGGGCAGCAAGTAGACGGCCAGTCTGACCAACCGCAATCAATTCAGATCATCTCCAGCCCGCGCTTGCGCGTCGGCGGTGGAAAGGCGCGGTCGAGTTCGGCGAGGTCTTCGGCCGTCAGCCTGATATCGAGCGCGGCGACATTCTGGCGGACATGGTCGTGGCTGCTCGCCTTCGGAATGGCGATGACACCGGGCTGCGCCATCACCCAGGCAAGCGCGATCTGTGCTGCCGTGGCGTTGTGGCGGGCGGCGATGGTTTCCAGCCTGGAATTGCGCGCCAGCGCGCCCTGCTCGACCGGCGAATAGGCCATCAGCGGGATGCCGCGCTGCCGGCTCCACGGTGCGAGATCGAATTCGGGGCCGCGCCGCGACAGATTGTAGAGCACCTGGTTGGTCTGGACATGATCGCCAGACGACAGGCCGGTCAACTCCTCCATCTCGTCGGTGTCGAAATTGCTGACACCCCAGTGGCGTATCTTGCCGGCCTCCTTCAGCGCCTCGAACGCCTCGACGGTTTCAGATAGAGGCACACTGCCCGGCCAGTGCAGGAGATAGAGATCGATGCGGTCAGTGCGCAGGCGCTTCAAGCTGTTTTCGCAGGCCCGCGCCACGCCGGCGCGCGAGGCATTGGACGGCAATACCTTGGAGACAAGAAAGAGTTCGTCGCGGCGCCCGGCAATGGCTTCCGCCACCACCTCCTCGGCGCCGCCGCTGGCATACATTTCAGCGGTGTCGATCAACGTCATGCCGAGGTCCAGCCCGAGCTTCAGGGCATTGACCTCCCCGGCGCGGCGGCGGGAATCCTCGCCCATCTTCCATGTGCCCTGTCCCAGCACCTGGACGGCCTCGCCCGAAGGCAGCGTGGTGGCTCTTATCGTCGATGGCATGTGGGCTCCTGGCGCCGTGTAATCGATGTGAATGGCATCACAACCACGGAGAGAAATCCAGAATGGATCTCTCCGGCATGGCCGTTGCTGCCTTACTTCGCCGGATGGGCGGCGAGCCAGGCCTGCATCTTGGCGATCTCGGCTTCCTGCGCGGCGATGACATCTTCGGCCAGCTTGCGGATTTCGGGATCCTTGCCATTGGCGAGTTCCACCTTGGCCATGTCGATCGCGCCCCGATGATGCGGGATCATGCCGCGCACGAAATCGACATCGGCATCGCCGGAATATTCGATCATCATGTCGGTGTGCATCTTGTCCATCGCCGCCTTGTAGCCGTCGGTCGAAGGACCTTGCGCGCCCATCGCGCCCATGTCGTGTTTCATCTCTTCGGATTGCGCCGGGACGCTTTCGAGGAAAACGGCAAGCAGCATTCCCGCCGCCATCATCAAAAGCACGATTTTCTTAGCCAAGGCCATCCATGATCTCCTGTTGATTGAAATTCGTATCTGGGGGCTTTGCTCAGAGTTTCAACGTCCGCAGCCGCAATGCGTTGGCGATGACCGAAACCGAAGACAGGCTCATGGCCGCCGCCGCTAGCATCGGCGACAAAAGCGTGCCGGTGAGCGGATAGAGCACGCCGGCGGCAACCGGCACGCCAAGCACATTGTACAGGAAGGCGAAAAACAGATTCTGGCGGATGTTGCGGATCGTCCCCTGGGCGAGCGTTCGCGCCCTGACGATGCCGTTGAGATCGCCCTTGACCAGCGTAATGCCGGCGCTCTCGACAGCGACATCGGCGCCGGTGCCCATGGCGATGCCGACATCGGCGCTGGCCAGGGCCGGCGCATCGTTGACGCCGTCGCCGGCCATGGCGACGCCCGCACCTTTCGCACCCAACTCCTCGACAAGGGCGGCCTTTTGTTCCGGCAGCAGGCCGGCGCGCACCTCGTCGATGCCAAGGCTTTTGGCGATGGCGCGCGCCGTGCGCTCATTGTCGCCGGTCGCCATGATGATCCGCAAGCCTCTGTCGTGCAGCGCCCTGATCGCCTCGGCTGTCGTTGCCTTGACCGGATCGGCGACCGCGACAATGCCGGCCAGTCTTTTGTCCACCGCAACGAACATCGCCGTCTTGCCTTCTGCCTGCAGCGCCTCGGCCTCGGCCGACAGGGAAGCGGTGTCGATGCCGACATCGGCCATCATGGCGGCGTTGCCGAGCGAAACCTTCCTGCCAGACACCGTGCCGGATACGCCCTTGCCGGTGACGGCGTCAAAGCCACTGGCCTCAACGAGCGTCAGGCCGCGTTCGCCGGCGCCGCCGACAATGGCCTCGGCCAGCGGATGCTCCGAGCCCTTTTCCAGCCCGGCGGCGAGCGCCAGCAATTCATTCTCAGACAGGCCTTCGGCAGCGACGACATCGGTCAAGCGAGGCTTGCCTTCGGTCAAGGTGCCGGTCTTGTCGACGATCAACGTGTCGACTGAAGCGAAGCGCTCGAGCGCGGCCGCGTCCTTGATCAGCACGCCCGCGTGCGCCCCGCGCCCGGTGGCGGTCATGATCGACATCGGCGTCGCCAGGCCGAGCGCGCAGGGGCAGGCGATGATCAGCACCGACACCGCCGAGACGATGGCGAAGACCAGGCTGGGTTCAGGGCCGAAGATCGCCCAGGCGGCAAAGGCCGCGAGCGCGACCAGCACGACGGCCGGCACGAAGTAGAAGGAGACGCGATCGGCCAGACCTTGAATCGGCGCGCGCGAACGCTGCGCCTTTGCGACCAGCTCGACGATGCGCGAAAGCGTCGTTTCGGAGCCGACCTTTTCGGCGCGCATGATCAGCGAACCATTCTTGTTGAGCGTGCCGCCGGTCAAGGCATCGCCTTTCGTTTTTTCGACCGGCAGCGGCTCGCCCGAGATCATCGATTCGTCGATGGAGGAACGGCCTTCCGTTACGATGCCGTCGACCGGCACGGCGTCGCCTGGACGGAGGCGCAGGTGGTCGCCGGTCTTGACCGCATCGAGCGGCACGTCGGTGTCGGAGCCGTCCTCCCCGATCAGCCGTGCCGTCTTCGGCGCCAGGTCGAGCAGCGCACGGATGGCCGAGCCGGTCTTTTCGCGCGCCCGCAATTCGAGCACCTGACCGAGGAATACCAGCGCGACGATGACGGAAGCTGCCTCGAAATAGACCGGGACGGTGCCGCCATGGCCACGGAACTGATGCGGAAAGATGTCCGGAAACAGTGCGGCGACGACGCTGTAGAGGTAGGCCGCACCCACACCCAGCGAAATCAGCGTCCACATGTTGGGGCTGCGGTTGACCAGCGACTCCCAGCCGCGGTGGAAGAAGGGGAAGGCCGCCCACAGCACCACTGGGCTGGCCAGCGCCAATTCCAGCCAGACCATCGTTCGCCCGTCGACAAACGCCTGGAACGTCAGGCCGAGCATCGGCGCCATGGCAACGATCAGCAGCGGCAGGGACAGCACCGCGCTGACCCAGAACCGTCTGGTGAAGTCTACCAGTTCGGGGTTCGGGCCCTCATCGCCAGTGGGAACGCCCATCGGCTCAAGCGCCATGCCGCAGATCGGGCAGGAGCCGGGCTTGTCTCTTATCACTTCGGGGTGCATCGGGCAGGTGTATTGAGTGCCTTTCGGCACTGGCGACGCCGCCGGCCTATCGCCGAGATAGTTTTGCGGCTCGGCCTCGAACTTCGCCCGGCAGCCGGCCGAGCAGAAATAGAAACCCTGGCCTTCGTGGCGGAAAAAATGCCTGGCGGTAGCGCGGTCGACACTCATGCCACAGACGGGGTCGGTGGCGGTCAGGTATTTTTCAGGCCCGGCGACGAATTTCGTACGGCAACCCTCGCTGCAGAAGTGAAAAAGACGGCCGCCATGCTCGGCCGTCGGCTTGCCGGCTGCCGGATCGACGCTCATGCCGCACACCGGATCGCGCACCACGGCTTCGGCGGCCGGCTCAGCAGCCTTTGCCGCACAACAGCTGCCATCGGCCGCGTGGTGGTGATGCTCGGAATGCGCCATCGAAAAGTGCCTTATATCTGTCTGGGTGAGGAGGTAGTGCTTCCAGTAACTGGAAGGTCAAGGGGCGATTTCCACTTTTCGATCGTGGCCGTCATCGCGCACATCGAGGGAAAATCGCTTACGCGACTTTGTTCCCATGCTATGGACGCGCGTCCCACTGCATCGATCCCACCCAAATGAAATGCCTGATTATCAATCTCGATCGGTCTCGCGATCGCCTCGCCCATGTAACGGCGGAGTTCGCCCGCATCGGCATCGCCTTCGAGCGGGTCGCCGCCATCGATGCGCGAGATCGGCCGGATCTGGCCGAAATGCCGCAGGGCAAGAAGCATTTGCGTCTGGCCGACGCCGAGATTGCCTGCCTGCTCAGCCACCAACAGTGTTGGTCGACGATCGCTGCAGGTGAGGATGCTTACGCGGCGATTTTCGAGGACGATGTCGTTTTCCCGGACAAAGCCGGCGCTTTGCTTGCCGATGCGGGCTGGATTCCCGCCGATGCGGACATCGTCAAGTTGGAAACGTTCTTCAACCGGACCGTAATTTCACGCAAGCAAGTTGCCTGCGGCCACGGTTTTTCTGCGAGCAGACTGCACGGGCTCCATATCGGTACGGCGGGATACATCCTGTCCAGACAGGCCGCGCGGGACCTTCTTGCGGCAACGAATGAGATCAGCATTCCCGTCGATCACCTCATCTTCAATCCGCGTTTTGCTACCTCGTCCGACAAGGTCATTTACCAACTCGTCCCAGCATTGTGCCTGCAGGCACAATTCCTCGGCGACAGTCCGGTGAGATTGCCAAGCCTGCTCAAGCAGGAGCGAACAGAGGAATGGGTGGCAAGCGGGATAGGTAAACGGCGCCCCAGGCCAATCACCGCCAAGGCAAGGATCGAGACCAGGCGGTTGACGCGGCAGATCGCCGATCTCTTCCGGCTCCGGCGCGAGATGATCATCCCTTTCTGGTATCGCGGCCGACGCGTCCGTCCGCCCCATACACAGCGCCGTGAAAACGCGCTATAGACGCCGCGCAAAGGCGAGGCCCACCGGCAATCCATGGCAAAAATCTCCCTCAAGCTCGACGCGCTGATCGACAGCGAGGCTTTGCGCCGCGACATGACGGCGCTGATCTCGGCGGCCAGCGGCATCGAGCCCGGCGCGCGCGTCGGTGCGCTCCGGCTGCTGAAGGATCGGCTGACCGAGGGCCGCAAGGTTGCCGAGCGCATGCTGATGGACGATGGCAGCGGCACGGCCTGCGCCGCCCGGCTGTCGCATCTGATGGACGAGATCATCCGCGCCCTCTACGAGTTCGCCGCGACCCACGTCTACCGGGTGAAAAGCCCCTCGACCGCAGAGCGCATGGCGGTCGTTGCCGTCGGCGGCTACGGCCGCGGCACGCTGGCGCCGGGCTCCGACATCGACCTGTTGTTCCTGCTGCCCTACAAGCAGACGCCGTGGGGCGAACAGATCGTCGAATATATGCTCTATATGCTGTGGGACCTCGGGTTGAAGGTTGGCCACGCCACCCGCAACATCGACGAGTGTCTCAGGCTGTCGCGCAGCGATATCACCATCCGCACCACGATCCTGGAAGCGCGGTTCCTGTGGGGCGAACAGAAGCTCTTCGACGAATTGCTCACCCGCTTCGACCATGAAGTGGTGCGCACCACCGGACCGGAATATGTGCAGGCCAAGCTCGCCGAACGCGACGATCGCCATGCCAAGGCCGGCGAAAGCCGCTATCTGGTCGAGCCCAACGTCAAGGACGGCAAGGGCGGCCTGCGCGATTTGCAGACGCTGTTCTGGATCGCCAAGTATTTTTATCGCGTGCGCACCGGCGAGGAATTGGTCGAGAAAGGTGTCTTCACCGAGGCCGAGTACCGCGAATTCCAGAAGGCCGAAGACTTCCTGTGGGCGGTGCGCTGCCACATGCATTTCCTCACCGGCAAGCCAGAGGAACGGCTGCATTTCGATATCCAGCGCGAGATCGCCGAACGGCTGGGCTACACCACCCATCCCGGTCTGTCGGCGGTCGAGCGCTTCATGAAGCATTACTTCCTCGTCGCCAAGGATGTCGGCGACCTCACCCGCATCTTCTGCGCCGCGCTCGAGGAAGAGCAGGCCAAGCATGTGCCCGGCTTCAACCGCATCTTCCTCACCTTCCAGCGCCGCAAGCGCAAGCTGGCAGGCACGTCGGACTTCATTGTCGACAATCACCGCATCAACGTCGCCGACGACAGCGTGTTCGAGCGCGACCCGGTCAATCTGCTCAGGCTGTTCTGGTTCGCCGACAAGCACGGGCTGGAGTTCCATCCCGATGCGCTGAAGCTGCTCACCCGCTCGCTCGGTCTGGTCAACAAGTCGCTGCGGCGCGACGAGGAGGCCAACCGGCTGTTCCTCGACATCCTGACCTCGGACCGCAATGCCGAGCTTAATTTGCGGCGCATGAACGAGGCCGGCCTGCTCGGCAGGCTGATCCCCGATTTCGGCAGAATAGTCGCCATGATGCAGTTCTCGATGTACCACCACTATACGGTGGACGAGCACCTGATCCGCTGCATCGGCGTCTTGGCCGAGATCGAGCGCGGCGACGGCGAAAAGGTGCATCCGCTCTCGCACACGCTGATGCCGGGGCTAGAGAAGAGCCGCGAGGCGCTCTATGTCGCGGTGCTGCTGCACGACATCGCCAAGGGCCGGCCGGAGGATCACTCAGAGGCCGGCGCCCGGATCGCGCGCCGCATCTGCCCGCATATGGGGCTGTCGGCGGCCGACACCGAGACAGTCGCCTGGCTGGTCGAGAACCATCTCGTGATGTCGATGACGGCGCAGACGCGCGACCTCAACGACCGCAAGACGATCGAGGATTTCGCCTCGATCGTGCAATCGGTCGAGCGGCTGAAAATGCTGTTGATCCTGACCGTCTGCGACATCAGGGGTGTCGGGCCGGGCGTGTGGAACGGTTGGAAGGGCCAGCTCCTGCGCACGCTCTACTACGAGACCGAACTGCTTTTGACCGGCGGCTTCTCGGAAGTGTCGCGCGCCAAGCGGACGGCGGCGGCGCGCGAGCGGCTGGCCGAGGCGCTGGCCGATTGGCCGGACAAGGCCCGCAAGCGCTATGTCGGCCTGCATTACGAGAACTATCTGCTGACGGTCGACCTCCCCGATCAGCTGCGCCATGCCGAATTCATTCGCGAAGCCGATGCGGCAGGCAAGAAGCTCGCCACCGTGGTCAGGACCCACCAATTCGAGGCGGTGACCGAGATCACCGTGCTGGCGCAGGACCATCCGCGCCTGCTTTCGGTTATTGCCGGCGCCTGTGCCGGCGCCGGCGGCAACATCGTCGACGCGCAGATCTTCACCACGTCCGACGGCCGCGCGCTGGACATCATCCTGATCTCACGGGAATTCGACCGCGACGAGGATGAGCGCCGTCGCGCCGAGCGCGTCGGCCGGCTGATCGAGGACGTGCTGTCGGGCAAGAGCTGGCTGCCGGAGATGATCGAGAAGCGCACCCGGCCGCGGCGCGGCGCCAAGGTGTTCAAGATTCCGCCGCGCGCCGAAATCCGCAACACGCTGTCGAACCGGTTTTCGGTGATCGAGGTCGAGGGACTGGACCGGCCTGGGCTGTTGTCGGAAATCACCAGTGCGTTGTCCGATCTCTCGCTCGACATCGCCTCGGCTCACATCACCACCTTCGGCGAGAAGGTGATCGACACTTTCTATGTCACCGACCTTACGGGGCAGAAGATCGACAACCCGGCACGCACCGCCACCATCCACGCCAGGCTGATCGCGGCGCTTGAAGGCGTTGTCCCAGAGCGCGGCGGCAAGGCCAAGGCGGCGGCCGAGTGACCATCACTTTGTCCCAATCACCCCCTTTGTCCCAATCATCCCCTTTGTCCCAATCATCCAGGCAATCTCCGCGCGCATGAGTCTCGTCAAAAAATTCGCCACGGTTGCGTCCGGCACGCTGATGAGCCGCGCCCTTGGCTTTGGCCGCGAAATGCTGATGGCGGCCGCACTCGGCACCGGGCCGGTGGCGGACGCCTTCAACGCCGCCTTCCAGTTTCCCAACACGTTTCGCCGGCTGTTTGCCGAAGGCGCTTTCAACGCCGCCTTCGTGCCGCTGTTTGCCAAGGAGATCGAGACCCACGGCACCGACGGCGCCAAGCGCTTTTCGGAGGAAGTGTTCGGCGTCCTGTTCACCGCACTTCTGGCGCTGACCATCGTCATGGAATTGGCGATGCCGCTGATCGTGCGCTATCTCGTGGCGCCGGGCTTTGCCGACACGCCGGGCAAATTCGAGACGACCGTCCTGCTGGCGACGATCATGTTCCCGTATCTCATCTGCATGTCGCTCGCAGCGATGATGGCCGGCATGCTGAATTCGCTGCGCCGCTATTTCGCGGCTGCCGTGGCGCCGGCTTTCCTCAACATCATCCTGATCAGCGTGCTCGGCTACGCCTGGTACCACGGCATGGATGCCCGTGAGGTCGGTTTCAGCCTGTCCTGGGGCGTGCTGGCGGCGGGGCTGGTGCAGCTTGCCATCGTCTGGGTGGCGGTGCGCAATGCCGGCATCGCCATCGGCTTTCGCCGGCCGAAGATGACGCCCAACGTCAAGCGCCTGCTGATCCTGGCGCTGCCGGCGGCGATCACCGGCGGCATCACCCAGATCAACCAGCTGATCGGCACGGCGATCGCGTCGGCGCAGGACAGCGCCGTGTCGTCGCTTGCTTACGCCGACCGCATCTACCAGCTGCCGCTCGGCGTCGTCGGCGTCGCGGTGGCCATCGTGCTGTTGCCGGAGCTGTCGCGGGCGCTGAAATCGGGCAATCTGGTCGAGGCAGCCAATCTGCAGAACCGCTCGGTCGAGTTCACCCTGTTCATGACCTTGCCCGCGGCGGCGGCCCTTTGGGTAATGGCGGAGCCGATCGTGCGGCTGGTCTATGAGCGCGGCGCCTTCGCCGCCAACGGCTCGACGCCGACCGTGGCCGCAATCCTGGCGATTTTCGGCCTCGGCCTGCCGGCCTTCGTGCTGATCAAGGCCTTCACTCCCGGCTATTTCGCCCGCGAGGATACGCGCACGCCGATGATGTTCGCCGCCATTTCGGTCGGCGTGAACGTGATCACGGCACTGACGCTGTTCCCGAAAATGGGCGCGCCCGGCATTGCGGTGGCCTCGGCCGTGGCCGGCTGGGTCAACGCTGTGATGCTGCTCGCCGTGCTGATCCGACGCGGCCATTGGGGCCGCGACGTGCCATTGCTGAAGCGCATTCCGCGCCTGGTGCTGTCGGCTGCGGCGATGGCAGTGGCGCTCTATTTCGCCGAGCACTGGCTGGCCGTCAGGCTCGGCCCCGGCTCGCCACTGGTGATCAAGGCCGTGACGCTTCTCTCATTGGTAGCCGGCGGGGCGCTGCTCTACTTCGTCACGGCTTTCGCCACCGGCGGCGCCGATTTCGGAATGATCCGGCGCAATGTGAAACGCGGCTCGGGCAAGGCAGCGGCGCCAGCGCCAAAGGCCGATCTGGACGAATAGTCCGGGCGAGCTAACAGCAACATCGGTCTTGATCCTCTCCGCCCCTTCGTCCATAAGCGCGCCGTCGCAAGACTTTCGCCGCGCGTGGTTTCCAGCCGCGTGATTGGCTCCGAAAAGTCTGCAACTTTTCGGAATCACGCTTATACGGCCCTCCACAAGCCATGAGGAACCCATGACCGCCTTCAAACAGCTCGTCTTTTCCGGGGTACAGCCGACCGGCAATCTGCATCTCGGCAACTATCTCGGCGCCATCAAGAAATTCGTCGCCCTGCAGGACACGTCAGACTGCATCTATTGCGTCGTCGACCTGCATTCGCTGACGGCACAACTCGTCCATGACGACCTCGCCGACCAGACCCGCTCGATTACCGCGGCCTTCCTTGCCTCCGGCATCGACCCGAAGAAGCACATCGTCTTCAACCAGTCGCGGGTGATGCAGCATGCCGAGCTTGCCTGGATCTTCAATTGCGTGGCGCGCATCGGCTGGATGAACAAGATGACGCAGTTCAAGGACAAGGCCGGCAAGGACCGCGAGAACGCCTCGCTGGGCCTGCTTGCCTATCCCTCGCTGATGGCGGCCGACATCCTGCTCTACCGCGCGACCCATGTGCCGGTGGGCGAGGACCAAAAGCAGCATCTGGAGCTGACCCGCGACATCGCGCAAAAGTTCAATAATGATTTTTCGAGCCGCATCGCCAGTCTTGGCGTCGGCGTCGAGATGCAGGTTGGCGAGGAGACGGTAAACGGGTTCTTCCCGATAACCGAACCGGTGATCGGCGGGCCGGCGGCGCGCATCATGAGCCTGCGCGACGGTTCGAAGAAAATGTCGAAGTCGGACCCGTCCGACCTGTCGCGCATCAATTTGACCGACGATGCCGACACCATCTCGAAGAAGATCCGCAAGGCCAAGACCGACCCGGAAGCGTTGCCAAGCGAAGTCGACGGACTGGAAAGCCGCCCGGAAGCGGAAAACCTGGTCGGCATCTATGCCGGGCTGGCCGAGATGTCGAAGGCGGACGTGCTGAAGGAATTCGGCGGCCAGCAGTTTTCCGTGTTCAAGCCGGCGCTCGCCGACCTTGCTGTGGAAAAACTTGCGCCGATCGCCGGCGAGATGCGCCGTATCGAGGGCGACCGCGCCTATGTCGACGCGGTGCTGAGAGACGGCGGCGAACGCGCCGGCGCGCTGGCTGAGACCACCATGAAGACGGTACGCGACATTATCGGCCTGTTGCAGGGCTGATCCTACCGTCAGTGCACCGCACCATTCTGGCCCAAGGCCGGCGGCTTGCCGCCGGTCTGTCGCGGTGGCAGATTGCGGCCGAAAACATCGAGTAGATAGACATGGTCTC
Source organism: Mesorhizobium sp. L2C066B000 (assembly GCF_000502335.1). Lineage (NCBI taxonomy): Bacteria > Pseudomonadati > Pseudomonadota > Alphaproteobacteria > Hyphomicrobiales > Phyllobacteriaceae > Mesorhizobium > Mesorhizobium sp. L2C066B000. The sequence goes on along the minus strand of NZ_AYWZ01000012.1, from coordinate 155,949 downwards.
CAAACGCCTCAGTCGCGAAGCCGGCCATCGCAGGAAATTCCTGACGATCATCGACGACACGCCGGAGTGCGAGCGCGCCGTCGCGTACGCCTCCAAGCGGGCGCAGAGCACCAGCGGCACGCTGGTGCTGCTCTACATCATCACACCGGACGACTTTCAGCACTGGCTGGGCGTCGAGAAGATCATGCGCGAGGAAGCCAACGCCACGGCGCGCGCGGCACTCGACGGCTACGCCAACAAGGTGCGCCAGAAGCTCGGCATCGAGCCCGAGATGGTGGTGCGCGAAGGCAAGCCTACCGAAGAGATCCACAAGCTGATCGAGGAAGACCAGGACATCGCCATCCTGGTGTTGGCGGCAGGTGCCGGCAAGGAAGGACCCGGGCCGCTGGTCGGGGCTGTTGCCGGCAAGGGCGCCGCCTTCCCTATTCCCGTCACAGTGGTGCCGCAGAACCTGTCTGACGAGGAGATCGACAGCCTCGCATAAAGAGTGATGCCGGAAAGTGTGAAGCGGTTTCGGATGGATTTTATAGCCCGTGCGGGATTCATTCCCAGCCAGCAAAAACATTCCGCCAGCCAGCCATTTTGAGCGACGCGTTTCGCTTGAATGTCCAGCCGATTGAGCCTATTTAGAACCATTCCAAACTAGCTGCCCGACTGGGCACGGAGACGGCCATGTTCATCCAGACCGAATCGACGCCGAACCCGGCAACGCTGAAGTTCTTGCCCGGCAAGGAAGTCCTTGTTGAAGGCACCGCCGATTTCCGCGACGCCGACAGTGCAGCCAGCGCCTCGCCGCTGGCCGGCCGGCTGTTCGAGATCCCCGGCGTGACCGGCGTCTTCTTCGGCTATGACTTCATCACCGTGACCAAGGACGGCCCCGACTGGCAGCATCTGAAGCCGGCGATCCTCGGCGCCATCATGGAGCATTTCATGTCGGGCGCGCCCGTCATGGTCAATGCCGGCCCCGCCGCCGAGACCAGCCAGACCGGCGAATTCTACGACAAGGCCGACGAGCAACTGGTCATCACCATCAAGGAACTGCTCGACACCAGGGTGCGCCCGGCGGTTGCCCAGGATGGCGGCGACATCACCTTCCGCGGCTTCGAGAACGGCACCGTGTTCCTGCACATGAAGGGCGCCTGCGCCGGCTGCCCGTCCTCGACGGCGACGCTGAAGCACGGCATCCAGAACCTGCTCCGCCACTTCGTGCCGGAAGTACAGCAGGTCGAGCAGGTCTCCTAAGACCCCTTCACGCATTCGAGCGAGCAACAAAAAACCGGGCCAGATTGCCCGGTTTTCTGTTTTGGACGTCCGTTGTTGCCTAGACGGTCCGCGTACGAAGGGTAACGCCTATTTTGACCATGATCTTCCCGAAAACCGGTTCCACTTTTCGCTTTCGTGGACCTCGGTTCCGGATCATGGTCCTACATCACGATGACCTTGGCACCGACCGACGTGCGGTCGTAGAGGTCGATGATGTCCTGGTTCATCAGCCGGATGCAGCCTGACGACATCGCCTTGCCGATCGAATTCCATTCCGGACTGCCGTGCAGGCGGTAGCCCATGTCGCCGCCCTTGTTGAACAGATACATGGCGCGCGCGCCGAGCGGGTTCTTCAAGCCCGGCTCCATGCCGCTCGCGAACTTCGCTAGCTCCGGCTGGCGCTGGATCATCTGCCGCGGCGGCGTCCAGGTCGGCCATTCGCGCTTCAGCGCGATATGGGCGGTGCCGTGCCATTCAAAGCCTTCGCGGCCGACGCCGATGCCGTAGCGGATCGCCCGGCCGTCGCCTTCGACGAAGTAGAGAAACTTGTTCTGGGTATCGACGACGATGGTGCCCGGCTTTTCCGAGGTGTCGTAGTTCACCTCTTGCCGGTGGTACTTCAGCGGCACCCTCTCGATCGGGATGCGCGGCAGTTGGTAGCCTGCATCGTTCACCGAACCGTAGTTGTTGGTGAACAGTTGCGAGCCGATCGTGCTGCAACCCGAGATCGCGGCCGACAACGCAAGTGCGGCGACGATTGCAAATGACTTCATGCGCATGAAATGGTCCGATGCCCCGCCAAGATGTCGCGACACGTTACGGCCGCTTTTCCTGAAACCATTCATGCTGGCATTTGCTTTGCTTGCCAAGCGCGCGATGCCTATATGCAGGAGCTTACGTGCCGGTAAGCCGTCAACTATGGCATTTCGGCAACAGGACTCACGGGATTGTGAAGGAAAAACAATGGGCGGCCCTGTCGGATAGCCTAGAATCAGGGAACCACATCGAGGAATCACAATGAATGTAGGCGATGCCGCGGCGCGGTCCGGCCTGCCGGCCAAGACCATCCGCTACTATGAAGAGATCGGCCTGATCGCGCCGGCGCGCGCCGGCAATGGCTATCGCGATTATTCCAGCGACGACATCCATCGGCTGGCCTTCCTGCGCCGCGCCCGCAACCTCGGCTTTTCAATCGACGATTGCCGGCAGCTGATGGCGCTCTACCGGGACCGCAGCCGCGCCAGCCACGATGTGCGCGAGATTGCCGCCGCCCATGTCAGCGCCATCGAGGAAAAGGTGCGCGAGCTGCAGTCGATGCGCACGACCTTGCAGACGCTGATCCAGGCCTGCCATGGTGACGACCGGCCGGATTGCCCGATTTTGGATGACATTGCGGGGGCTGCGCTACTCGAGAACAGGCCGGCTTCGGCCATATAGGTAGTATCTCGACTGACTAAAATACGGGAACGTCCAAGGGACAAGAACGGAACCAAAGCGGTTACATCAGACCTTTGCGTTCACGGCGCAAGACTTTAGTCCGGCCGCCTTATAGCTAAGAACGGAAGTTGATCGGCGGACGCAGGGGCGTTCCGGAGCAATACCGGACCGCGCCGATACAGATATGGTGCGATCGCGGAAGGCGCTCGGATCAAGTCGCAGCCTCAGTTCTGTCAACCGTATAATCGCCGCCATTCCCCTACGGCTGGGTAGCGCTCGTGAGCAGTGGGTCATCTAGCTCTGCCTTTGTGTTCAGGACGGCATCAACGAGGGAACCGAACTCCTCGACGCTGAATGTGCAACTATCCTGGACCGCTCCCATATGGCTGAGGCGGAAGCGTACGAATTTCCGGTTTTCGGCTGGGATGCGCTTCACCAGAAACATGAATGAATAGGGACCCGCGATCGCTGAGTACCGGCGCAACTCTTCGGTCGCGGGGAAAAGCCGGTTGATGAATCCCAAAAACCCCATGGTGTCTCCCCTCGTGCCAAGGACCGTGCTTCTTATCATTGCGAGAGAAAATTCGCATATGGTTTGTCAATCATACATCGCCATGGCACAGGCGATTATCCGGTTGACAAACCCAAAGCGATTACGTGGGGTAAGGGCATAGGAGATTTCCATGTCCGTTCTGTCCCGCCCCGAGTTCCACGACGAAGCCAAGGCTTTCGAGCATGTGGAAGGCATCCTTTGGCCGAATGGTCCGGTCTGCCCAAAGTGCGGCTCTGTTGATCGCCACTACTCGTTGAAGGGCGTTCGCACCAAGCCCTCCAAGAAGAACCCCAATGGTGTCGAGCGTCACGGCCTGTACAAGTGCAGCGCTTGCCGCTCGCAGTTCACCGTCCGCATGGGTTCGATCTTTGAGGAAAGCCATATGCCACTGACCAAGTGGCTTCAGGCTATCCACCTTATGTGTGCCTCTAGGAAGGGCATCAGCGCCCACCAGATGCACCGCATACTCGAATGCAAGTATGAGACCGCGTGGTTTCTGTGCCACCGCATTCGCCTTGCAATGGCGTCTGGCGACTTCTCCCCGCTTGTCGGCAACGGCAAGACCGTGGAAGTTGACGAGACGTACATTGGCCGCCTCGCTAACGCTCCCGTCAAGCGTGGCGGTGGCGCTCACAAGAACACGGTCGTTACGCTTGTCGAGCGTGGTGGCCGCGCCCGTTCCTTCCACGTCGATACCGCCCGCATGGGCAACGTGATGCCGATCGTTCGCGCCAACATCGCTCGCGAGAGCGCATTGATGAGCGACGAGAGCGGCATCTATCGTCGTGCCAGCCAGGATTTCGCTTCTCACGATGTCGTCACGCATTTCAAGGACGAGTACGTTCGCTATGAAGGCGTAAAGACCATCCACACGAACACCGTGGAAGGCTTCTATTCGATTTTCAAGCGCGGCATGAAGGGCGTCTATCAGCATTGTGGCGAACACCATCTGCACCGCTACCTTGCTGAATTCGACTTCCGCTACAGCAACCGCATTGCCATGGGTGTTGATGACGGCGCTTTCATCGCGTTGAAGGGGGCCGCTGGTAAGCGCCTCACCTATCATAGACCTGCTTGACGAGAAGCGGACGCACTTCCGAAAGCCTGTTCAACTTGAATTTCCATACTGGCGATACGTACCGCGCAAGAAAAAGTGAATCATTTTCAAGGGGTTACAGATGTAACCAGTTGATTCGACAGCTTTTTCTGTACAACGTATTGAACGCCGATAGGAAAAATGTCATATTTGGGATGGCAGGCAAGCGCCGGAGCTACCCCGAGTTGCCCTAGGGCAGCAGCATCCTAGCGATGTGCATCAGGGGTCCGGGGGCCTGTCACCTTGATTAATTCGGCGATAAATGCTCCCTGCTCTTTACTGAGCGGGGAGCGCCCTATCGGCGGGATCAATGTGAGGCCGCAGTTCAATATGCGCTTCCGTTCCTTCAAGTAGCGGGCCTTCAGCGATAGCGCATAGCGCGGTTCTACATTCCCGTATTCGTTTGGCTCCAAGCCAGCGCACGTTGCGCTCGTCACTACATCGGCAATCTGCAATCCGGCTCGCACAGCGTGATTTTCCAGCCTTTTCCCGGCAAGCCGCTGTGAGGCGCTCAAGAAGCCAGCGAACAAGATAGTTGTAGAGATGCTGCTTTCGCTTGAATACCTCTAGTTCCTGGCTGTCGAGGATCGTTTCCTTGTTTGAGGCTATGACGCAAATGCCTAGGGGCTTCTCACGAAGGATATTGCAAGCAGCTACACGTTGGCTGTGATTGAGGTGTCGGAAATGTAGATCCCGTTGATTCTTTTTCTTCGGGAAAAGTGATACGATCTCGTCGCGCCAAGACGGCATAAAGCGGTCATTCCTCTCGGAGACGAGAACAGCGCCAACGCCAAGCCAATGGGATTGGCCCGTAGTTCCGGGGAGCCGAAGTTTTCCGAAACCTTCGTCTCCTGCTTCGTCAACATAGGCTGAGAAAGAACAAGGCATCCATCATGGGAATCAAGGAAAAGTCCAAGAGTCAACTCGACAAGTTCAAAGAAGCCGCCAACGAGTTGAAAACGGATAAATCCGACGCCGCTTTTGAGGCTATCGTCAACAAGATCGCCCACGCGCCGAAGCTCACCAATGAGCAGATAAGGGAATTGGTGCGGCGGAAGCGCGGTGAGGCACAGGGCTGAAGCTCCTAGGTCTTCGGCTTTCCTGCATTGTAGGGATCGCTAAATTCCCAGTCTGGCGGCGCAAGTTCGGCCATATCGCGCATGATGCCCTGAAACATCCATTCGTCCATTGATCCGTCGAACTCACATGACACGTTGAAGGGCGGGCCGCCCCAAGGCCAGCGCCACCATTCGGCAGTGTTGAGTTTAGTTAGACCGTCAGTGGGACAACAGCCATAGGATCGAAGCCGCTTCTCCCATTCATGCCGCTGAAGCAGCCGAACGGCGATCATTAGGCGGCTATCTTGGCCACGTAGTCAGCGGTTGTCTGCTCAGAAGGCGCATCTGGAAGCGGCAGGCGCGCGCTGGTCATCGTCACTCGAACCGATTTCCCAACCATCTCACTGATGATGGTTTCCAGCGCAGGTATGATGTCGGCAGTGACCAAAGCTGGGATGCTATGCGAAAGCCTAAACCCTGGAACGTCAGGGCTGGATACACGAAGCCCGCCGTCTGGCCGCTTCTCGAAGACCACCGATACATGCTCCAAGTGCGAATAGTCGATTTTCTTCATGGCCGCCTCCCCAGAGGTTCAACGGGATCGTAAAGTGATTTGCCATGAAAAGCCATACCAGCCCTCTTGACTCGAATCAGTTAACGAGTCCTCGCATTTCTGGTTCCTGTTAGGAGAGCCATGCCCCTACGGCTGGGTAGCTTTCGGAAATTGCGCACGGTATGGTTCGCGTTCCATATTCTTTGAGGCGCTCCGTGCCACTTCCGATGTTTCTTTTTGCTGTAACGCCAGTCTTGATATTTATATATTTCAGTCTTTTAGATAACAGAGCAAATAGGTGGGAAAAGAGCGAGAGGAAACCCCTGCTATACGTCTACATGGCACTTCATCTCGCCGTAATTATTGGAATAATTGTGTCCTTTTTTGAGTTATATATTAAAGATTGATAGCGGGGCCTGAAGCTTCCCCTGTGCCGCCCTGTCAAGCATGTAATCCTATTTGACTTTGGGTTTGTCAACCGGATAATCGCCGTCCAAGCACGGGTTCAAACCATGAACAAAATCTGGCATGGTGGCTGCCATGCCGATCATCTCCCCGATTCTCCTCAATCCTCTCATCGACGGCCGCCAGTCCGAACGCGCCATGCTGGTGCGGCGTGGCGTGCAGCGGCTGCTGACGCAAATGGGCATGCATGTGCTGCCCGAACTGTCGCTGGCCACCGGGCGGCGCGCCGACCTTGTGGCGCTGACCCGGCAGGGCGGCATCTGGATCATCGAGATCAAATCCTCGATCGAGGATTTTCGCGTCGACCGCAAATGGCCGGATTATCGGCTGCACTCCGACCGCTTCTTCTTCGCCACCCATCCGGGCGTGCCCTCGGAGATCTTCCCGGAGGAATGCGGCTTCATCCTTTCCGACGGCTATGGCGCGGAGATCCTGCGCGATGCGCCGGAGCACCGGATGGCGGCGGCAACGCGCAAGGCGCTGATGCTGCGCATCGCGCGGGCGGGTGCGGCGCGGCTGCTGGCGGCGGAGCTGGCGGGTGTGGCGGTGCCGGCGCTGGCGGGGGAGAGCGAGTAGACGAAGCTCAAGTTCCTCGCCCACGAAGTGGGGAGAGGAACCCAAGAACACCTAGTCCACCTCTTCCTCCGCCCCCGCAGTTGGCGCCACCAACAGCACGGTTGCCCCCAGCAGCGCTGCAACGAACGAGCCCGCCAGGATGCCGACCTTGACGGCGTCCTGCAGCGCCATGTCGTTGGCGAAGGCGAGCAGGCCGATGAACAGGCTCATGGTGAAGCCGATGCCGCAGAGCAGCGAAATGCCGATCATGTGCAGCCAGCCGGCATTGACCGGCAGGTCGGCGAAGCCGAGCCGGATGGCAAGCGCGGACGAGCCGAAGACGCCGACCAGCTTCCCCAGCACCAGGCCAGCGGCAACGCCGAGCGTCAGCGGCTCGACCAGGGCAGAGGCGCTGAGGCCGGCCAGCGACACGCCGGCATTGGCAAAGCCGAAGATCGGGATGACGAAGAAGGGCACGATCTTGTGCAGGCCGTGTTCAAGCCGGTGCAACGGCGAATGGTCGAGATCGTGGCCGCTGCCGTCAGAGATTTTCAGCGGAATGGTGAGCGCCAGCGCGACGCCGGCCAGCGTGGCATGCACGCCCGATTTCAGCACCAGCACCCACAGCACGGCGCCCAGAACGAGATAGGGCGTCAGCGTCGTCACCCGCATGCGGTTGAGCACGATGAGCACCGCGATGACGGCGAAGGCCGCACCGAGATAGGCCAACGACAGGGCGCTTGTGTAGAAGATGGCGATGATGATGACGGCGCCGAGATCGTCGATGATGGCGAGCGCGGTAAGGAAGATTTTCAGCGAGGCCGGCACGCGGCTGCCGAGCAGCGACAGCACGCCGAGCGCAAAGGCGATGTCGGTGGCGGTCGGGATCGCCCAGCCGGAGAGCGCGGCGGCGTTGTTGCGGTTGATGGCGACATAGACCAGTGCGGGAACCAGCATGCCGCCGGCGGCGGCGACGCCTGGCAGCACGCGGCGCGGCCAGGTCGAGAGCTGGCCGTCGAGCATCTCGCGCTTGATCTCGAGGCCGACCAGCAGGAAGAACACCGCCATCAGCCCATCGTTGATCCAGTGCGACACGCTGAGCGGGCCGAGATAGGCGTGGAGAGCGGCGAAATAGGTTTCGGCCAATGGTGAATTGGCGACGATCAGCGCAAGGGCTGCCGCAATCATCAGGATGATGCCCCCCGCCGCCTCGCCGTCGAGGAATTCGCGAAGGATGGATTTCGGCTGCTTGTCGCGCATCTGTGCTCCGTTGCCGGGTTTTCCGGCGGCGTTATTGCCGATGATGGGCAAAGGTCGATGGCACGGCAAGCGCAACTGTTTCCAGCGTTGGCGCCGCCCCAACCAATCCGCTTGGCGCTGCGGCGGACGCATAGGGGGAGAGAAGTGTCACCTATGTATCCGGTTCAAAGTGTNCCAACCAATCCGCTTGGCGCTGCGGCGGACGCATAGGGGGAGAGAAGTGTCACCTATGTATCCGGTTCAAAGTGTTACCCATCTATCGGCTGGACAGCAGCTTCAGCCTCGCCGTCGTCTCCTGCAACGCCGGCGATTGGCGAAGCCGGCGATGAGAGCGCCCCTCTCCCCCGTCTCTATACGGGGAGAGGACGCCGGCAGGCAGGTGAGGGGCAGCGCTGAGGTCGGCAATTGGCGGCCGGCGCCGCCGGCGCGTGAACCTCAGCGTGGTGCGCGCTTGGCGAGTATCCGCTGCAGCGTGCGGCGATGCATGTTGAGCCGGCGCGCGGTTTCCGACACGTTGCGGTCGCACATTTCGTAGACGCGCTGGATGTGTTCCCAGCGCACCCGGTCAGCCGACATCGGGTTTTCCGGGGGGGCGGCGCGTTCGCCGGCGGTGCGGGTGAGCGCTGCAAACACGTCGTCGGCGTCAGCCGGCTTCGACAGATAGTCGATGGCGCCGAGCTTCACCGCGGTCACCGCGGTGGCGATGTTGCCGTAGCCGGTGAGGATGACGGTGCGGGCATCGTCGCGCTTCTCGCGGATGGCGGCGACGACGTCGAGGCCGTTGCCGTCGCCGAGCCGCATGTCGACCACCGCATAGGCCGGCGGATGGGCGCGCGCCTTGGCCACCGCCTCCTCGACGCTCTCGGCCGTCTCGACCACGAAACCCCTGGTTTCCATGGCGCGGGCCAGCCGCGTCAGGAACGGCTTGTCGTCGTCAACGATGAGCAGCGAGGTGTCCTCGCCTTCGACCATTGCGCCAATTGCTTCTTCGCCAGTCATTATCTTAAAAAATCCTGCTGCCTTAATTTTACGCAGATATAGTTCCTGAACGCCATTGTCCAATTTTGCCGCCTCCGCCAAGGCTTTTACGCGGTGTCGAACATCGAGATCCCCACCGATTCCGGGTTAAGGAAGACGGTGCGGGGCCACGATATCTGCACGATGGCGCCCTCGCCCAGCCCGCTCGAATTGCGGAAATCGAGCGTGGCGCCGGAGCGTTCGAGCAAGGTCTTGGCGATGAACAGCCCGAGGCCCAGGCCACCGCCGGCTTCGTTGCCCTGGCGCGTCGACATATAGGGCTCGCCGATGCGGTCGATGATTTCGGGGGGAAAGCCCGGCCCGTCATCGATGATCGAGAAGGTGACGTCGAGTTCGTCCCAACTCCATCGCACCGTTACACTGTTGCGGGCGAAGTCGACCGCGTTCTCGACGAGATTGCCGAGGCCGTAGATGACGCCGGGGTTGCGCCGTCCTACCGGTTCGGGGCCGACGCGCTCGCCCGGCCGAAGCTTGATCGAGATGCCGAAATCGCGGTGCGGCGCCGTCACCTCCTCGACCAGCGAAGTCAGCGGCAGACGCGACAGATGCGCCTCACCCTCGGAGGACAGGCTGGTCAGCCGCTTCAGGATCTCGCGGCAGCGCTCGCTCTGCGACCGCAGAAGTTTGACGTCCTCACCGTATTTTGGGTCGTCGCCAAGTGCCTTTTCCATCTCCTTGGAGACAAGGGCGATGGTGGCGAGCGGCGTGCCGAGTTCGTGCGCGGCGGCGGCGGCAAGCCCATCCAGAGCCGACAGATGCTGCTCGCGCTGCAACACCAGTTCGGTGGCGGCAAGCGCATTGGCGAGCAGGCGGGCTTCCTCGGCAACGCGGAAGGCATAGATGGCAGTGAAGGCGATCGAGGAAAACACCGCCATCCATATGCCGGCGACATAGATGAATGGCATGGGCAGCGGCGCGCCCTCGTACCATGGCAGCGGCTGGTGGAAGAAGACCAGCAACGTGGCCGCCGCCATGACCAGCGCGCCGAGCACCGCAGTCAGCCGCAGCGGCAGCGACGCCGCCGAGATGACGACGGGCACGGTCATCAGCACCGAGAACGGGTTGGTGAGGCCGCCAGTCAAAAAGAGCAGGCCGGCAAGCTGCAGGCTGTCGAAGGTCAGGATGAAAAAGGCTGAGAACGGGGTCAGCCGGTGCGCTGCCGGATAGCGGAAGGTCAGCACCAGGTTAAGCCAGGCCGAGCAGGCGACCAGCGCGAAGCAGAGGCTGACCGGCAGCGGGAATTTGAGCCCATAGGCGACGACCAGCACCGCCAGGCTCTGGCCGACGATGGCCAGCCAGCGCAGCCGGATCAGCGTGTTGAGGCGCAGCCGCTGGCTTTGCTGGAAGTCTGGCGCGTGCACGATGTTGATCATGGCCAAGGATTATAGCCGGGAAAGGACGAGCGCTAGGTCCCTCGCGGTTTGGCGCGGGCGGTGGCCGCAGCGAGCAGCGGATTTTCCGGCCAGACATGGCGGGGATAGCGGCCGCGCATGTCGGTGCGCACATCGGCCCAGGAGCCGCGCCAGAAGCCGGGCAGGTCGCGCGTCGTCTGGATCGGCCGGTGCGCCGGCGACAACAGCTCGAGCGTCAGCGGCACGGTGCCGTTGGCGATTGCCGGATGGCGGTCAAGGCCGAACAGTTCCTGCACGCGGATGGCCAGCACCGGCCATTCGCCGTCATAGCGGATCGGCACATGGCTGCCGGAGGGCGCGTCGAAATGGGTCGGCGCCAGTGTGCCGACCTTGCGTTGCAATTCGTGCGGCACCAGCGCCATCAGGCCTGACGACAGCACGCCGGGATCGATCGCGGCGAAGGATGCCTTGCCCGAAAGGAACGGCAGCAGCCAGTCGTCGAGGCCTTCGAGCAGGGCGGGTTCCGAAACATCGGGCCAAGGCGCGCCGAGGCCGCGATGCAGCCAGCCGAGCCGTTGGCGCAGCGTCTCGCCGTCCTTGCCCCATTCCAGCAGCGACAGGCCGTGCTCGCGCAAGGCATCTGTTATGGCGCGGTCGGCGTCTGTTCCAGTTGGTGCGGGCAGCATGCGCTCCGACAAAGTGATGGCGCCGAGCCTGGCGGTCTCGCGCACGCGCGCCGCGCGCCGCTCGCGGTCGAAGCTTGTCTCGCGGCGCGTCTCGATGCTGTCGGAGAGTGCGGCGCGGATGTCGGCCTCGTCGACGGCTGCCGCCGCCGTGATGCGGGCATTTTGCGCCTTGCCTTGCAGATCGGCGACGACCAGCCAGGTCTCGCCGGCCAGCGGATCGGCGGCGTCGACCATTGCACCGGAGCCGTTGGCGAGCACGAAACGGCCACGCTCGCCGCGCGCCCTGGCGACGCGGTCCGGCCAGGCGTGGATGAGCAAAAGACCGGCAGAAGCGGCTTCGCTGCTCTNGCACCGTTGGCGGCCTTTTCAGGGCAAATATTGGTGAAAGGAAGGCGCGCGGTGACTTTTCGGTGCGGAAGCGCATCAAGCGCCGTTCGAGGTCGGCGCCGTCGCCGCCGAGACCACGCTCGGTGAGCAGGACGGCTAGCATCGCAGCCTCGAGCGCGTGGCCGGTGCCTGCCGCCTCGGCGACCATGTGCGCCAGCCTTACCGGCAGCGCCAGCTTGCGCATCGCGCCGCCCTGCTCCGTCAGCCGTCCGGCCGCGTCGATGGCGTGCAGCGCCATGAGCAGCGCCCTCGCCTCGTTGAGCGCCGGGGCCGGCGGCGGGTCGAGGAAGGACAGGCTCGCCGGATCGGCGACGCCGAAGGCGGCGCAATCGAGCAGCAGGCCGGACAGGTCGGCTTCCAGAATCTCGGGCGGGGTGAACGCGGGAAGGGCCGCCGTCTGCTCGGCCCGCCAGAGGCGGATGGTGACGCCTGGCTGCGTGCGCCCGGCGCGGCCGGCGCGCTGGTCGGCGGCCGNGGCGCGGCCGGCGCGCTGGTCGGCGGACGCCCTGGAAACGCGCACCGTCTCCAGCCGGGTCAGGCCGCTTGCCGGCTCGTAGCGCGGCAGCCGCGACAGGCCGGAATCGATGACGACGCGCACGCCGTCGATGGTGATCGAGGTCTCGGCGATCGACGTCGCCAGCACCACCTTGCGGCGGCCCGGCAGCGCCGGTTTGATGGCTGCATCCTGCGCCCTGTTGTCGAGCTGGCCGTAGAGCGGCACGATGTCGGTGTCGGCGCCGAGGCGGCCCTGCAGCCGCTCGGCCGTGCGCTCGATCTCGCGCTGGCCGGGCAGGAAGGCGAGCACGCTGCCGCTCTCGCCGGCAAGAGCGGAGCGGATCGCCTTGGCCATGGCGTCTTCGATGGGAACGCCGGCTGGCCGCTCGTCGTATCTGACATCTACGGGGAACGCACGGCCTTGGCTTTCGATCACCGGGGCGCCGGACAGGAGTTTCGCGACGCGCGCGCCATCGAGCGTTGCCGACATCACCAGCAGCCGCAAATCCGGCCGCAGCGCGCCCTGCACGTCGAGCGCCAGCGCCAGGCCGAAATCGCCGTCGAGCGAGCGCTCGTGGAATTCGTCGAAAATCACCGCCGAGACGCCGGGCAGCTCGGGATCGTCTAGGATCATGCGCGCCAGGACGCCTTCGGTGACGACCAGGATTTTTGTCCGGGCCGATGTGCGGTTTTCCATGCGCATGGCATAGCCGACGGTGGCGCCAGGCTCTTCATCAAGCAATTCGGCCATGCGGCGGGCGGCGGCGCGGGCGGCGAGCCGGCGCGGTTCGAGCAGGACGATCTTGCCGGCGACCAGCCAGGGCGCATCGAGCAGCGCCAGCGGCACCAGCGTCGTCTTGCCGGCGCCGGGCGGCGCCACCAGAACGGCGCTGTTGCCGGAGCCGAGCGCCTGGCTCAGGGCCGGCAGCACGGCGGATACCGGAAGCTCCGGCAAGGATCTCGTCGTCATTGCGTCCGCATATCAGCGGTCACCACAACCGTGCAACGGCTCAAAGCCTTGTGCGTGAAAACGGGTTCCAGCGCACCGTGCCCAGCCGCACCTCCTCGCGCACCATGGTGAGCAGGCCGGACGCGCCGACGACGGCCAAGCCGACCAGCGATATCCAGTCCGGATACTCCTGGAAGAACAGCGCGCCAAGGATCACCGCCCAGACGATCTGCGAATAATGCGTCGGCGCGATGCGGTTGGCCGGTGCGTATTTGGCGGCCAGCAGCTGCAGCAATTGGCCGCCGGCGGTAAAGGCGCCGCCCAGCACCAGCCACAGCAGCTGCATGGCGTTGGGGAGGGTGAACGATGTGGCGATGGTGCCGGCCCCGTTGAACAGCAGCCCGTAACCGATGAGCACGCCGAGCATGGTGGTGCGCTTTTCCTGCTGGGCGAGCGACCGCATCAGGATGACGCTGGCCGCGGCGAGGAAGGCCACCGTGAAGGCGGCAAGGTGTCCGAGATGCAACTCGCGAAAACCTGGCCGCACCACCAGCATGACACCTGCAAAGCCGGCAACCACCGCCAGCCAGCGCCATGGACCGACCTTTTCTTTCAGGATGACGGTCGAGAGAATGGTAACGCAAAGCGGCGCCAGGAAGATCAGTGCATAGGTCTCGGCCAGCGGAATGGTGGTGAAGGCGTAGACGCTGAGCACGCCCGAGGCGATGCCGGCCCAGGCGCGGGCCTGCACCGCCCATGGCCGCCCGGTGCGCCAGAAGTCGCGCCAGCGCTCACCGACTGGGCGGCTGAAAAACAGGAAGCAGCCGGCAAACAGCGTGATGAAGAAGCCGATCTCGAAGACGGTGAACTGTCCGCCAAGGCTCTTGATAACGGCATCGCTGCACGAATAGCTTGCATAGGCGATGAGGGCGAGCAGGATTCCGTTCGTCACGTTTTTCCATTTCCGGGGAGAGTGCAGTGAAGGTATTGGCGCTCGGCGCGCATCCCGACGACATCGAGATATTCATGTTCGGTACGCTGGCTGCCTATGCCACGCAAGGCGCAGAACTGACTTTTGCCGTGGCCACGGATGGCGCCAGGGGCGGCATGGGCGACCCGAGCGTTTTGGCTCGTGTCCGCCGCGACGAGGCGGCGGCCGCTGCGGCGCTGCTCGGCGCAACCCTTCGCTTTCTCGACTTTCCCGACGGCGAACTGGTGGCTGATGCGGCACTGATCGCTTCGCTGAAAGCGCTGATACGCGAGACCGCGGCGGATCTGGTGATCACGCATGCCCCCAACGACTATCACGCCGACCATCGTGCTTTGTCGGACAGCGTGCGCATCGCGGCCTCGTTCGGCGTCCCCGTGCTGCATGCCGACACGATGGGCGGCACCGGCTTTGCGCCGACGCATTACGTCGACATTTCCGCCTACGGCGATATCAAGACGCAGGCGATCCGAGCGCACCAGTCGCAGTGGCCGGAGCAATATGTCGACAGAGCGCGCGTCCAGAATGAGTTTCGCGCCGGGCAATGCAACAGCGTTCCCGGCTCCCTGGCCGAGGCCTTCCGATTCGAGCCGACATTTCCCTTCGCCGACATCCGCGCGCTGCTGCCGCCCGCGCCCCCTGTTCGGCCGGTGACGCCGCAGACGAAAATTATAGGCGACCCCGGCTAAGCAACTTCCGGGCGAGCCGTCCGGCAATCATTTCCCAACGATTTCAATCGCCGTTTCGCCATGTTGCGGCGCAGCGACGAATTCGCTTGCCTTGTTTAGTAAAAATTGCATCACTAAACAAATTACTAAACATCTGCGGCGCACCGCGCCGCCCTGGCGACGCATAGCGCGCCGTGTTTAGCCCCTCGGAGGAGCGAGGGTTGGGGGGTTCTTGAAACGGCCATCCGGGCGCGTTTCGCAAATGGGAGGAAGGCATGAAATCGAGCTTGAAACTGGCGTTGGGGCTGGCCTCGGCGATTACCGCGTCGACAGCCGTCTCGAACGCGGCGCACGCTGAAGACCTGACGCTTTGCTGGGCCGCCTGGGATCCGGCAAACGCGCTGGTCGAACTGTCCAAGGATTTTACCAAGGAAACCGGCATCGGCATGAAATTCGAATTCGTGCCGTGGACCAACTATGCCGACCGCTTCCTCAACGAGCTCAACTCGCACGGCAAACTTTGCGACCTGATCATCGGCGACAGCCAGTGGATCGGCGGCTCGGCCGAGAACGGCCACTACGTCAAGCTGAACGACTTCTTCGACAAGGAGAAGATCAGCATGGACGACTTCGTGCCGGCAACCGTCGTCGGCTATTCCGAATGGCCGAAGAACACGCCGAACTACTGGGCGCTGCCGGCCATGGGCGACGTCGTCGGCTGGACCTACCGCAAGGACTGGTTCTCCAAGCCGGAACTGCAGAAGGAATTCAAGGAAAAGTATGGTTGGGACCTCGGCCCACCGACCACCTTCGACCAGCTGAAGCAGGTCGCCGAGTTCTTCCAGAAGCGCGAGATCGACGGCAAGACCGTCTATGGCGCTTCGATCTACACCGAGCGTGGCTCGGAAGGCATCACCATGGGCGCCATGGACGTGCTCTACAGCTACGGCTTCCAGTATGAAAACCCCAAGAAGCCCTACGAGATGGAAGGCTTCGTCAATTCGCCAGACGCGGTCAAAGGCCTGGAGTTCTACAAGTCGCTCTACGATTGCTGCACGCCTCCGGGTGCCTCGAACAGCTATATGGGCGAAGGCGTCGACGCTTTCAAATCCGGTCAGGTGGCCATGCACATGAACTTCGCCTTCACCTGGCCCGGCCTGCAGAAGGACGAGAATGTCGGCGGCGACAAGATCGGCTACTTCGTCAATCCGAAGGGTCCCGGTGGCGCCCAGTTTGCGCAGCTTGGCGGCCAGGGCATTTCGGTCGTGTCCTATTCAGACAAGCAGGAATCGGCGCTGAAATACANGATCGGCTACTTCGTCAATCCGAAGGGTCCCGGTGGCGCCCAGTTTGCGCAGCTTGGCGGCCAGGGCATTTCGGTGGTGTCCTATTCAGACAAGCAGGAATCGGCGCTGAAATACATCAAGTGGTTCGCCAACAAGGATGTGCAGGCCAAATGGTGGTCGCTCGGCGGCTATTCCTGCCTGAACGCGGTGGTCAAGGACCCGGCCTTCCCGTCCAGCCAGCCTTATGCGCAGACCTTCCTCGACTCGATGGCGATCGTGAAGGACTTCTGGGCCGAGCCGAGCTACGCACCGCTGCTGCAGGCGTCGCAGAAGCGCTTCCACGACTATGTCGTTGCCGGCCAGGGTTCGGCCAAGGACGCGCTTGACGGCCTGGTCAAGGACTGGACGCAAGTGTTCCAGGACGACGGCAAGATGTAACCGGACCAACGGCTCCTCCCGAGCCTGACCCCAGAGGCGGATGATTTTCAGGCCGAATCGACCAGAAATCATCCGCCTCAGGGCTAAAAAGAGAGAGAGCATGATGTCGTCCGAAAACCGCTTCACACTTTTCGGCATCATGCTCTTGGTCCCGTGCTGCCCTTGGCACGGGACGCAGTTCAGATAAATTCCAGTGTCGAGACTTGACGTGACCGAAGCAGGACTCACCATGCTCAATCGGACTGCGGAGAACGTTGCCCGGGCGACCCCGGAGCCGTTGGCCCGCAAGGTCCGGGGGATCAGCGACAAGGGCCTCGCCTGGCTGTTCATCTCGCCGACGATCCTGTTGCTCTTGGCCATCAACATCTTCCCGCTGTTCTGGGCGATCTACCTGTCCTTCACCAACTTCCGGGCGAACCGCCCGAACGAGGTGGTGAAGAACCTCGGCTTCGCCAATTACCAGCGCATCCTCGGCGACCAGGACATCTGGATCGCCATGCAGACGACGGCGCATTTCGTGTTCTGGACGATCTTGCTGCAGACGCTGATCGGTTTCACGCTGGCATGGCTGATCGACAGGAAGTTTCGCGGCCACGCCTTCTGGACGACCATCATCCTGGTGCCGATGATGCTGTCGCCGGCGGTGGTCGGCAATTTCTGGCGTTTCCTCTACGAGCCGCAGATCGGCCTGTTCGCCTACGCCATCTCGTTCGTCACCCGGATACCACCGACCGACATCCAGATGCTGTCCAACGTGTCGCTGGCGCCGTGGTCGATCATCATCGTCGACACCTGGATGTGGACGCCCTATGTCATGCTGATCTGTCTCGCCGGCCTGCGCTCGATCCCCGAATACATCTATGAGGCGGCCGAGGTCGACCGCGCATCCAACTGGCGGCAGTTCTGGTCGATCACGCTGCCGATGGCGCTGCCCTTCATCATGCTGGCGGTGCTGTTTCGCGGCATCGAGAACTTCAAGATGTTCGACATGGTCAACCTGCTGACCGGTGGCGGGCCGGGCTCGACCACCGAGGTCGCTTCCATCACGCTGAAACGGCAAGCGTTCGAGAGCTGGCGCACCGGATATTCCTCGGCCTTCGCCATCATCCTGTTCGTCGCGGTGTTTGGGCTGGCCAACATCTACGTCAAGGCGCTGAACAAGGTGAAGCAGAGATGAGCCTGACCACCGCCCACTCCGTCGTCGCCCCCTCGGCCAATTCGAAGCGGATCGCCGGCACGATCATCGTGCTCTACGCGCTGATCTCGATCGTGCCGCTGCTGTGGATCTTCGCCACCAGCTTCAAGACGCCGCCGGATTCGATCGCCTATCCGCCCAAGATTCTGTTCCAGCCGAGCATCGAGGGCTATTGCAACCTGTTCACGACGCGCACCAGGCAAACGCCCGAGTACATCAACTCGCTCGGACCCGCGACCGGTTTCTGCGACGAGACCTCGCGCAAGCGCAACATGGTGATTGCCGGCCCGTCCAATTTCCTGCCGCGCTTCGTCAATTCGCTGATAATCGCCTTCGGCTCGACCTTCTGCGCGGTCTTCCTCGGCACGCTGTCTGCCTATGGTTTCTCGCGCTTCAAGGTGCCGCTGGCCGATGACCTTCTGTTCTTCATCCTGTCGACGCGCTTCATGCCGCCGATCGCGGTCGCGATTCCCATCTACCTGATGTACCGCGAGCTCGGCCTGTCCGACACCGCGCTGGGCATGATCCTGCTCTACACGGCGGTAAACGTGTCGCTGGCGGTGTGGCTGCTGAAAGGCTTCATCGACGAGATCCCGCGCGAGTATGAGGAAGCGGCGATGATCGACGGCTATACCAGGCTGCAGGCCTTCTGGCGCACCGTGCTGCCGCAAGCCACCACCGGCATCGCCGCGACCGCCATCTTCTGCCTGATCTTCGCCTGGAACGAATATGCCTTCGCGGCACTGCTCACCTCCGGCACGGCGCAAACCGCACCGCCCTTCATCCCGACTATCATCGGCGAAGGCGGCCAGGACTGGCCGGCGGTGGCGGCGGGCACGACGATCTTCCTGGTGCCGATCCTGGTCTTCACCATCCTGCTACGCAAGCAGTTGCTGCGCGGCATCACTTTCGGCGCGGTTCGCAAATGAGTGGTGTGCCAGGTCGACCCCCACTCCGTCGAGCTTCGCTCGACACCTCTCCCCCCATCGACGGGGTAGAGGAAGGACGCGCACTTCATTCAGGCAGGCTGCCTTCCTCTCCCTCCGGAGGGGGGAGAGGTGACGCTGCGAAGCAGCGACGGAGTGGGGGAACCACCTGGCAACCGTCTCGCCCCGTTGCCGGGCAGAAGGAAGGCAGCTACGCATGACGCGCCCAGCCATCTCCAAAAAGTCATCCTGGCCTCGCTGGGCCCGGCGCGGCCTCATGGAAAACATTGCGACGGCGCTCATCGCCGTCGGCTTCCTGATGCTGTTCCAGCCTTTCGCGCTCGCGCTCTACACCTACTCCTTCATCACCATGCTCGCCGGCACAGTGATGTTCATCATCGTCTCGAAATTCCCGGAATAATCATGGCCGAAATCCGCGTCCAACATTTGAGAAAGGCCTTCGGCGATTTCGTCGCCGTGCAGGATTCCAGCTTCATCGTCGAGGATGGCGAGTTCTTCGTCATGCTTGGCCCGTCGGGCTGCGGCAAGACGACGACGCTGCGCATGATCGCCGGGCTGGAACTGCCGACGGGCGGCCAGATCCTGCTCGGCGGCGAGGATGTCACCATGCGCCGGGCGCGCGAACGCGACATCGCCTTCGTCTTCCAGCTTTTCGCGCTCTATCCGCATATGAATGTGCGCAAGAACATCGGCTTCCCGCTTCTCGCGCAAGGCATGCCGTCGGCCGAGATTCGAAGCCGTGTCGAGGAAACGGCGAAGCTGCTGCGCATCGACCACCTGCTCAACAAATCGGTCTCAGGGCTTGCCGGCGGCGACCGCCAGCGGGTCGCGCTCGGCCGCGCCATCGTGCGACGGCCAAAGTGTTTTCTGATGGACGAGCCGCTCGGCACGCTCGACACCGAATTCCGCGATCTGATGGTGCATGAGCTGCGCGAGCTGCACAACCGCATCCACGCCACCACCGTCTATGTCACGCACGACCAGATGGAAGCGATGTCGATGGCCGACAAGATCGCCGTCATGAACCATGGCGTCATCGAACAGTTCGGCAGCCCGCGCGAAATCTACGACCGCCCGGCAACCATGTTCGTCGCCGACTTCATCGGCTCGCCGCCGATGAATTTCCTGGGCTTCGGTGGCGGGCTGGCGAAGGGGGCGAAGGAAATCGTCGTCCAGGGCGCCAAGGTGGCGGTGCCGGAAGTGCGCGAGGAAATTGCGCCCGCCGACATGGCGCTCGGCATCCGTCCCGAGCACATCCGTTTCGACGATGCGTCGAAACTGCGCGGCGCCATCTACGGCACCGAATATCTCGGCACGACGCAGATCGTGGCGGTGGAGACGGCGGACGGCATCATCAAGGCGCGGGTGCCGGCCGAAATCCGGCTCGCTGCCGGCGATCATGTCGGGCTGACGTTGAACAGCGCGCGGCTGTCGCTGTTCGACAAGGGCTCGGGTCGGGCGGTGCGCACCGCGATCCACGATACCGCCTCTCAAGGGAGAGCGCAGCATGGCTGACGTGCACATCAAGGGCGTGACCAAAAGCTTCGGCGATCATGTCGCCGTCAATGGCCTCGACCTCAACATCGCCGATGGCGAATTCGTCGTGCTGCTCGGCCCGACCGGCGCCGGCAAGACGACGACGCTGAGATTGATCGCCGGACTGGAGCGGCCGGATGGCGGCAGGATCGATATTGGCGGCCACGATGCGACGACGCTGTCGCCGGCCGAGCGCGACACCGCTTTCGTCTTCCAGCAATATTCGCTCTACCCGCATCTGTCAGTCTACGACAACCTCGCCTTCCCGCTGCGCTCGCCGGCGCGGAAAGTACCGGAGGACCAGATTCGCCGCCGCGTCGAAGAGGTGGCAAAGATGGTGCGCATCCACCACAAGCTCGCCAACCGCTCGACCAAGCTGTCGGGCGGCGAGATGCAGCGCGTCGCCATCGGCCGAGCGTTGGTGCGCAAACCGTCGATCTATCTGATGGACGAACCGCTGTCGTCGCTGGATGCCAAATTGCGCGCCGATCTCAGGCTCGAACTCAAGCGCATCCAGGCCGAACTCGGCGCCACCATGCTCTATGTCACGCACGACCAGATCGAGGCGATGACCATGGCCGATCGCATCGGCATCCTCAATGACGGCGTGCTGGTGCAGATCGGCACGCCGCGCACAATCTATTCGGAGCCGGCCAACCTTCATGTCGCGGCCCGCCTCGGCCAGCCGGCGATCAACCTGCTGCCGGCCGGGCTGCTGCCTGATGGTGGGGCGCCGACCGGAACCAAGACCATCGGCGCGCGCACCGAGCATCTGTCGATCGAGAAGACCGCAAGCGGCCATGCCGACGGCGTCGTCGACTGGGTCGAACATCTCGGGGACCAGAACCATCTGCATGTTACGGTCGGCCCGAAGAAACTGGTGACGCTCACCGACCCCGATACGGATCTGGCCGAGGGCGACAAAGTGGTGATCCGCTACCGCTCGCCACTTTATTTCGGCGCCGACGGACAAAGACTGATGTGAGGTTTTCGGTGTCTCGCCAAGGGCACGGCACCGGCTTCTGATTGACGAATACAGGACGAATTCGATGAAGCACTTTTTCAACCGCAGGGAAACGATCGTCACCGAGGCGCTGGACGGGCTGTTGCGGACTATCGGTTCCGGCGATCTCGCCCGCCTCGACGGCTATCCCGAGATCAAGGTCGTGCTGCGCGCCGACTGGGACAAGGCAAAGGTTGCCGTCGTCTCCGGCGGCGGTGCCGGGCACGAGCCGTCGCATGCCGGGTTTGTCGGCAAGGGCATGCTGACGGCGGCGGTCTCGGGCGAGATCTTTGCCTCGCCCAGCGTCGAGGCGGTGCTGGCCGCCATTCGCGCGGTGACCGGCCCGGCTGGCTGCCTGCTGATCGTCAAGAACTACACCGGCGACCGCCTCAATTTCGGCCTCGCGGCCGAGAAGGCGCGCGCCGAGGGGTTTCGCGTCGAGATGGCGATCGTCGCCGACGACATTGCCTTGCCCGATATCAACCAGCCGCGCGGCGTCGCCGGCACCTTGTTCGTGCACAAGATATCAGGCCATTTGTCGGAGACGGGAAGCGGTCTGACAGCGATCGCGACAGCGGCTCGCGCGGCGGCGAAGGACATCATCTCGCTCGGCATGTCGCTGTCGTCCTGCTCGATCCCCGGCCAGCCACATGAAGAGCGGTTCGGCGAAAATGACGGCGAACTCGGCCTCGGCATCCATGGCGAGCCGGGCGTCGAGCGCATCGCCGTGCAGAGCGCCGACAGACTTGTGGCGATCATGGCGGAGCGGCTGGCCGCGCGGCTCGACCCGAACGCCAGCCACGCGTTGCTCATCAACAATCTCGGCTCGGTGCCGCCGCTC
Source organism: Mesorhizobium sp. L2C066B000 (assembly GCF_000502335.1). Classification (NCBI taxonomy): domain Bacteria; kingdom Pseudomonadati; phylum Pseudomonadota; class Alphaproteobacteria; order Hyphomicrobiales; family Phyllobacteriaceae; genus Mesorhizobium; species Mesorhizobium sp. L2C066B000. The sequence continues at coordinate 133,900 of NZ_AYWZ01000012.1, read as the reverse complement.
GAAATGTCGCTGGTCGCCAATGCCGTGCTGGCCTCGCCGCTGGCCAAGACCGTGAAGCTTGCGATCGGCCCCGGACCGCTGATGACGGCGCTCAACATGAACGGTTTTTCGCTGTCGCTGATCAAGCTCGATGCGGCGCGCGAGGCAGGCTTGCTGGCGCCTGTCGGCCCACATGCCTGGATGCCGGCCAAAACCGTCGTCGCGCCGGCTATCGTGCCTATGGCGAAAGCGGCTGGAAACAGCGCAGCCCAAAGGGCCAGCCAGGATTCCGGCACCAGGCGTTTGATCATCACGGTCTGCGAACGGCTGATCGCGCTCGAAGAGACACTGAACGGGCTCGACGCCAAGGCGGGCGATGGCGATACCGGTTCGACGGTTGCGACCGGCGCGCGCAGCGTGCTGGAACGGCTCGATGCGCTGCCGCTGGCCGACCCTGCCGCCACACTTGCGGCTATAGGCGATAGTCTGGGCGTCGCAATGGGCGGCTCCTCAGGCGTCTTGCTGTCGATCTTCTTCACGGCGGCGGCTCAGGCTTCGAACGGCGGAGCAACCCTGTCCAAGGCGCTGCTTGCCGGGCTTGACCGGATGACCTTCTATGGCGGCGCCAGGGTCGGCGACCGCACCATGGTCGATGCCTTGGAGCCGGGGCTGAAGGCGCTCGATGCCAAGGGGCTGCATGCCGCGGCTACAGCGGCACGGCACGGCGCCGAGGCGACCGCGGCCATGGAGAAGGCGAAGGCCGGGCGCTCCGCCTATGTCGGCACCAAATTGCAGGGCGTAGTCGACCCTGGCGCCCATGCCGTGGCCGAAGTGTTCGCGGCCGCCGCCGCGCTGCATGCAGCGGCCTGACGGCATGCTTCGATTGTCGAATGAAAACTCTTGCGATACTGCCGGCAGGATCGAAACCGGGAATCTGGACATGGCAGCGTTCGACCTTGCCAGGCTGATCACAGCCGCCGCGGACACGATCGCCGCTCACTCGGAAGAGTTGACCGCGCTCGACCAGGCGATCGGGGACGGTGACCATGGGCTGAACATGAAGCGCGGCTTCGAGGCTGTGCGCGCCGATGCCGGGGCGTTCGCTGCAAAGCCGCTGCCCGAGGCGCTGAAGGCGATCGGCACCAAGCTGGTGATGACGGTTGGCGGTGCGTCCGGGCCGCTGTTCGGTACATTGTTCCTGGCGCTGGGCAAGGAGATTTCAGGAGAGCCGGATCGCCCCAAGCTGACGGCTGCTTTCGGCAAGGCAATCGAGGCGGTGGCCGCCAGAGGCAAATCGCAGGTCGGCCAGAAGACGATGCTCGATGTGCTGTATCCGGTGCATGACGCGCTCGCGAATGGAAAGACAGGCTCGGAAATCGCTGATATTGCCGACGCGGCTGCCGAAGCGACCGTGCCGATGAAGGCAACACGCGGTCGCGCCTCATTCCTCGGCGACCGCTCAATCGGTCATATGGATGCCGGCGGACGCTCTGTGGCGCTGCTGGTGCGGACCGTCGCCGAAACCGTCGAGGGCCAAGCATGAGCAATGTCGGCATCGTCATCGTCTCGCATTCGCCGCTGGTTGCCGAAGGCACGGCCGACATGGTGCGGCAGATGGTGGGCGACGAAGTGCCGCTTGCATGGTGCGGCGGAAACGGCCATGGCGGGCTCGGCACCAGCGTCGAAGCGATCATGGGCGCCATCGACAAGGCGTGGTCGGAGGCGGGCGTCGCCATACTGGTCGATCTCGGCGGCGCCGAGACCAATTCGGAAATGGCGGTGGAAATGATCGGCGAGCCGCGGGCGCAGAAGATCGTCGTCTGCAACGCGCCGATAGTCGAAGGCGCGGTGATGGCTGCGACGGAGGCGTCCGGCGGGGCCTCGCTGAAGGAAGTGGTGGCGACGGCGCATGAATTGTCGCCGTCGTGAGCGAACGGGAATTTTGACCTGATGTCCGCATTTGCCGAGGCCACCGTCCTGATCACCCACGAGGTAGGTCTGCACGCGCGCCCTTCGGTGAAGTTCACCAAGCTTGCCAAGAGCTTTGCCGCCGAGGTGGAGATTGCGCTTGCCGCCAACGGCCCATGGTTCGACGCCAAGAGCATCGTCAAGGTGATGGCGGCCAGGGCGCCGAAAGGCACCATGCTGCACATCCGGGCCACAGGCGACGGCGCCGATGATGCCGTGAGAGCGCTGGCCGAGCTGGTGCGACGCGGTTTCGACGAGGATGCGGGCCATGCCCGAACCGCTTAGGCTGCAAGGCATTTCGGCCTCGGCCGGCTATGCCGAGGGGCCGTTGTTCAACCTTGATGGCGGCCCTGCGCGCTACTCAGGGAAGGCGACAGCCGGCGAGGAGAAGGCCGCATTGGAAGCAGCTATCGCCAGCGCGACGGACCGGCTCGCGACCCTGATCGAAACCGCCGATGACGAGGCCGCCGGCATTCTCGAATTCCAGCTCGCCATGCTTGGGGACGAGGCACTGACCGGCCCGGCTTTTGCCGCGATCGCGTCCGGCATGCCGGCTGACATGGCCTGGCGACAGGCGCTGGACGCCGAGATCTCCGGCTACGAAACGTCAGACCAGGACTATTTCCGGGCTCGCGCCGCCGATATCAGCGATATCCGCGACCGCGTGCTGCGCGCCCTTACCGAGGAGCAGGAGAGCGCTCCACCAGCGGGCGCCATTCTCTATGGCGAGGACATCGCGCCGACGCGCTTTCTCGAGACCGACTGGAGCACCGGCGGCGGCATCGCGCTGAGGGCCGGCAGCGCCGCCAGCCACGTCGCCATGCTGGCGCGCTCGCGCGGCGTGCCGATGGTTGTGGGGCTTGGCGCGTCGCCGGCTAATCCCGTCGGTCTGGCTCTGCTCGATGCGGAGCATGGCGGTATCGTGCTTTCGCCGACCACGACCGAGATCGAAGCGTTCCACCGGTCCTCGTCCTCGTTTGTGGCACATCGAGACAAGGCCGGAGTCTATCTCGCGAAACCGGCGGTAACCCGGGCCGGGACGACAGTGCGCGTGCAGGTCAACATCGCCGATCCGTCCGAGGTCGACGGCATCGACATTTCGACCTGCGACGGGGTCGGGCTGACGCGCACCGAATTCCTGTTCGGCAAGGCGCCGCCGGACGAGGAGACGCAATACCAGGCCTATCGCAAGGTGCTGGAATGGGCAGGCGACAAGCCGGTGACCATCCGTACCGTCGATGCCGGCGGCGACAAGCCGGTGCCGGGCTTCACCGTCGAGGAGAGCAACCCGTTCCTCGGGCTGCGTGGCATCAGGCTGTCGCTGGCAAGGCCGGAGGTGTTTCGCGTACAGATCCGGGCGCTGCTGCGCGCGGCGGTGCACGGCAATCTGAAGGTGATGTTTCCGATGATCGCCGTCGCGGAGGAATACCAACGCGCCGCCGCTCTGTTCGTGGAGGAGCAGGCCGGGCTTGCCGCGCGCGGCATCGCGCAAAAAATGCCGCCGCTCGGCATCATGGTCGAGGTGCCTTCGGTGGCGATCGCGCCGGAGGCGTTCGCCGATGTCGCCTTCTTCTCGATCGGTTCGAACGATCTGACCCAATATGTAATGGCGGCTGCCCGCGATAACGCAGCCGTGGCGCATCTTAATTCTGTCCGCCATCCCGCCGTGTTGCGGCTGATCGGCTCGGTTGCCGCTTTTGGCCTGCGCGCGAAAATCCCAGTCAGCCTGTGCGGCGATGCCGGCGGCGATCCGGCATCGATCCCGGCACTGCTCGAGGCCGGCCTGCGGGATCTCTCGGTGGCTCCCGCCCAACTCGCCATGGCCAAGGCGGCCATCTCGGATGCATCGGTCTAGGATGACTGAGATGGCCGACAAGACACCAGAAGCCGGCTCCGAAGAGGCGATCCGCGCCTACAAGACGATCCTGTCGCAGGTCATCGACCAGCGACCGTCGGGTATGCGACAACGCCTTGCCGACGCGCTTGGCAAGCACCGCAGCTTCGTCACCCAGATTTCCAGCGCGGCCTATTCGACCCCGATCCCGTCAAAACATCTGCCGGCTATTTTTTCGGTCTGCCATTTCAGTCCGGCCGAGCGCGATCAGTTTCTGGCTGCCTATCATCTGGCGCATCCCGGCAAGATGTCGGTTGCGGCAGGCATGCGCAAGACCCGGCATGTCTCGCTGATCGTGCCCGATTTCGGCGACGACAAGCAGAATGCAGCGCTCGACAAGGCGATCAATGAATTCATCCAGAAGATCACCAGCATCACCGGCAGGAGTGGCGGCTGATCGTGTTGTGTCGGGAGGACACATGAAGAAGTTTATGAATTCCGTCGACACGGTGCTGACCGAAAGCCTCAACGGCTTCGTTGCAGCTCATGCCGACATCCTGGTGCTGGGCGAGGAGCACAAATTTATTCGCCGCAAGGTGATGAAGCCGGGGAAGGTGGCGCTGATCTCGGGCGGCGGTTCCGGCCACGAGCCGTTGCATGCCGGCTTTGTCGGTCACGGCATGCTGGACGCCGCCTGCCCCGGCCAGGTCTTCACCTCGCCAACGCCGGACCAGATACTGGCGGCGNCCGCCGCCGATACCGGCGCCGGCTGCCTGTTCATCGTCAAGAACTATGAAGGCGACGTGATGAATTTCGACATGGCCGGCGAAATGGCCGACGGCGTCCTGCAGGTGGTGATCAATGATGACGTCGCCGTCGAGAATTCGTCCTTTACGACCGGCCGGCGCGGCGTCGCCGGCACGCTGGTGGTGGAGAAGATCGTCGGCGCCGCCGCCGAGCAAGGCATGGCGCTGGCGGATCTCAAGGCGCTCGGCGGTCGCATCAACAGCGCGACGCGTTCGATGGGCGTGGCGCTGACCAGTTGCACGGTGCCGGCGGCCGGCAGGCCGACCTTCGAGATTGGCGATGGCGAGATGGAATTCGGCGTCGGCATTCATGGCGAGCCCGGCCGGCGTCGCGACACGTTGAAAAGCGCCGATGCGATCGCCGAAGAGATTTGCGCCGCGATCCTGGGCGATCTCGGCGACAGGGCGAAAGGCCCGGCACTGTTGTTCATCAACGGCTTTGGCGGCACGCCGCTGATGGAGCTCTATCTGATGTACAACAGCGCCCGAAACATCTTCGAAAAACAGGGCGTGACGGTGACCCGCTCGCTGGTCGGGTCCTACGTGACATCGCTCGACATGGCCGGCTGCTCGATCACGCTGACCATGCTGGATGACGAGGCAACGTCAATGTGGGACGCGCCGGTGCACACAGCCGCGCTGCGCTGGGGACTGTAACGGAGGGGCCTTGCCCATATCCCGAACAGGCGGCTTATGAACTTGCCTTAGCCTGCGGGACCGGGCGGACCGTTACCCGCAGTCACGCCGACAGATTGCCCGCCTGCAGCGCGGCTTGCCTTGCGGCCGACCGCTCCGGCTTCATCCGAACCGAAGCCGTAGAAGTCTTATCGCGGTATCGGCAGCGACGGCCCGGCCACCACGCTGGACAACTTTCCTGCCTTGCGCAGCACGGGCGCTTCATACTTTTTCTTGGCCATTCCAAACACCCTTTTCAGTCCAGTGCAAAAGAATGGACCGAAACCGTGGAAAGTCAATTCATGAGCTGGTTCTGCCACCACACGCTGGCTTCATGCATGCTTTTCTGCAACATACGCTCCTCTGAGTTGGTTGTTTGACGCAATTCCGGACGGGAATTGCTGATGTGGGCGAACGCAATCCGGGTTTGATGCTGCCATCTCTTGCGCCTGCCGATGAAAAACTGCTGCTGACCTTCGCCGACCCGGAGGCGACGGTTGCCATTGGCCGTGACGTTGCTGCCGAAAGCTTGCTGGCACTGCTCGCCAATGCCGAGTTCCACGGCGTGCTGCCGATCATGCTGCGCAAGCTCAGCGAGATTGGCGACGCCCAACTGCCTGCGGACGCAGCCTTGCGGCAAAAGCTGTCGGAACTGCGTGATCGCTCGACGCTGGCGACCGGCCAATCGATGCTGCTGCAATATCATGGCGACCGCATCATGAAGGCATTGGCGGCGAAAAATGTTCCGGCCCGCATCGTCAAGGGTCCGGTCTTCGCACGCAAACTTTACCGCCACGCCGCTGACCGGCCGTTCACCGACATCGACATTCTGGTCGAGCCGGCCAGCATCATTGAAGCCAACACGGTGATTGCCGGATGCGGCTTCGAGCTCTGGAGCGGCGAGGCGCAGTCGCAGGATCTGCAGGAGTTCAAGTGGCTGGAGAAGGAGAATACCAGCCTGCTGATCGAACTGCACGGCAACCTGGTGCATGATTCCGGCATGCGGCGGCGGCTGTCGCTGGGCTTTCGCGAATTGCAGATCATCGACGGCGGCGAGGCCGACACGCCGGCCGCGCTGCTGACCATCGCCATTGTCCACGCCGCCGGCGGGCACAAGTTCCACCGGCTGCAGCTTTGCGTCGATGTGCTGCAGGGCGTGCGCGCGCTGCGGTCGCCCGCGGATGAAGACCGGCTTTTCGAGGCGGCGCGCATCAGCGGCATCGAGCTCGAACTGGCGACGGTTCTCAATGTGACGGGGCGGCTGTTTGATGCACCGCGCGCGATCGAACTGGCCGACCGCATCAAGCCCGGCCTCTCGATATTTTTGGCCAAATGGCTGATCACCGGCGATACGCTGCTCGGCGTTAATTCCAGGGACAAGATGCATTCGCGCCTGCGCCGCGACGCCTTCCGCTGGATCCAGCGCCTCGCCAGGCCAAAGCCGCATTCTGCCTGAAGTGTGCTTTAGTCTCGCGCCGCCAGCGCCGAGCGGATCAGCGGGGCCGCCTCGGCCGGGTTCGCGCCGACTTCCAGGGTAAATGTCGGGACGGCTTTGACCAGCGTTGCGATGGTTGCCATGCGGCGCTTCTGCGCCGGCAAAAGGCCGGTCATGCCGGTCCTGACATTGTCGGTGGCAAGCGCCACCATGGCGTCTGTCCTGGTCATGGGCACGAGCCGGGTTTGCGCGTCCGCCGAGCGGGCGAGATGAAACAGTGCCGCAACCGGTCTGCCGACAGTTTCCTCGATGCGGATGATCTCGGCGAGACGTTCCAGCGAGACGGCCTGCTCGCCATTGGCGTCCCATTTGTCGCCAAGGCAAGGCGCCACGAAGGGCAGCATTGCCGCGGTGTGGCGGTGGACCTTCACCTTGCGCGGCAAGCCCCAGGCCGTGATGCCGCCACCGGCCAAAACCTTGAGGATCATGGCGTCATCCGAGCACAGGCCGAAACCTTGCGACGCCAGCGCCAGCGACGTCGTCGACTTGCCGGTGCCGCTCGGCGCATGGATCAGCACGAGCGCCTCGCGGCCGGGCAATGTCAGGCCGGCGGTGTGCAGCATGTGCTGGTCGCCGGCATCAAGTGCTGCATCCAGCACCATCATCAGCACCGTCCATTTGACCTTGGCATCGGGATGGACTCGTATCTCGGCCCAGCCTCCATCGGCATTGATCGAGACGGTCTGCAGGCCGGGAAAGACCAGATGAACGGTGCCGCCACCGTCGATCAGCCGGCAATGGCCGTCCTCCGGCACCTCGCCGTCGAAAGCGAGTTTTCCGGCAGGCGATTCCGGTAACTCCCGCGTCTCGACGATGTCGACGCGGAAATCGGGCTCGACCGGCCCGCTCACGCGCAACGTGCCGAGCAAGAGGTCGAAGCTCGGCCAGAGATCGGCCCGCGAGGCCGATATGCTGATGACCTGGCCCTGGAGATCATAGCAGAAGGTGGTCGCCGGACCGGTCAAGCAGCGTGCGCCTTTCCGGCATCGGCGTGATGGCGATAGATCTGCACCATGCCGGGGAGGCTGTCCGAGACCACCGGGCGGCCATCGAGACAGACCCAGCAATGGGCAGACATACGCGGCGCCTGCATCGACTTCGGATCGACGCCGAAGCGCAGATCCGGATCGAAGCCGGCAAAGCGCAGGAAGCGGTGGGCGAGCAGGCCCTCGCGCAGGCATCTGCGGTCGCGCATCAGCCAGGGGTGCCGGACGGTCCGGTTGACGGCAGCGACGATGTAGGCTGACGACAGGCCGCGATAAGGGGTGGGTGCGCTGAGCGGCGCCCATTTCAGCACCGATTCGAAGCTGCGGCGGCCGATCAGGGTCGGCATCAGCCGCGCGCTTGCCCATAAATGGACACGAAACAAAGCGCGCAGGAGAACGCCGTCCACCATCAGGGAGCCGGGTCGGCGAGAATGCCTTCGCTCACCAGTTCGGCGGCCAGCGCCGCCATGTCCTGGTCGAGCGTGCCCTTGTCGACCTCGAACTCGTCAGACAACAGGACGACGATCTGGTCAAGGCTGCGGGCGCCGTCCACCTTGTCGAGAAAGGCTTCGGTGGTGCCGTTGCAGGTGTAAAGCTGGCCGCTGCGCGCCAAGAGCACGACGGCGCCATCGCCGACATGCTGGACCGAGGCGTCGTCCGCCAGCCGCAGAACCATTTCAGAACCGATTTGGGCCATGGAGCCCCTCCACCATTTTCCTGGAGAGCAGATAGCGCGGCGATGCGGGTCTGTCCATTGCGCGGACGAGAGGGAGAACAAGCCGGCCTGACCGTTCTGTGGCAATCCGGCAACGCCACCATCCTCACGACACAGGCAACCGAAGCCTAATGGAGACATCCAATTTCAGATTGTGGTAACTTCCACATCATTCAGAGCCTGAGAACGGGGAAGCACCCCAGAAATAGTCGGTGATTGCGGCTGGGAATCACCGCCGCAAACGGTCAAGCCAGCTATCTCGCAGGGTCAAGGTGTTGCTTTTCTTACCTAAAGTAAGCTATGGAGTCGCGGGGTTTTGGGAGAGCATTGGGTATGCGTTACAACTGGGAGCGGGCGCCGACCGCGTTCGAACGTCATCGAAAAGCGTTGGCAGCCGCCATATTGATTGCGGGTGGCGTCGGGCTGATGCTGGCGGCCTTGCCGCTTTAAGACTGATATCCGACACGAACGCCCTGCTTTCTCCGGGCGCATGAGCTTTTTCTGCCTGCCACAAGACGGGCCGCGGCTTAGCGTGCATGGCCGGTTACGGCGATGAAGCGGCGGTCGCGTCCTTCGAAGCCCTGGCTGAAGCGCTGCACCAGCACCGCCACTACCGCCGGCCTGCCGGGCGGGGTGTATTCGTAGGATTCCGACAGGCTGTAGGAAGTCGGGCAGTTGCGCGAGCCCGGCACGGCCTTGTCCTCGTGCAGCACCTTGAACGGCTTGCCGTCCTGCCCCTGCAGCGACAGGCGGAAGCCGCGCGCCTTGCCCGTCTTGGCGCCTTGAAGTTTCTTTTCGCCCTGAAGTGTCTTGTCGCTCGGAAGAGCCTGGTCGCTTGGCTTGGCGTCATCGAAGCTTGCCGAGCAGTCCGTCTTGCTGTCGGCCAAAATCTCATCGAGCTGGATGGTCGAAATCTGTGTTTCGCCATAGAACGGCGACAGCCATTTCTGCGCGGCCTGCTCGAGGCGGGAAATGTCGTTGTACTCGACCGTGTCGTCCGGGAAGGTGAACCTGTCGGAGGCCGTGCGCGTGCCGCGCTCGGCGATGCCGTATTTGGCCAGGATTGGCGCGGCCTGCTTTGCGGCCTGCGCCCGTGCCTGCTCCACCGTCGTGGTCGCCTCTTCCGATTCGTCGAGGACAAGGATCGGCTTGCCGCCGACGAACTCGTCTGTGCTTGTGTCGATGATGTCGATCTGCGACCAGCCGGAAACGGCAGCGTCGAGCTCGCCATATTGCTCGAAGGCGAAATATTTGCCGTCGGGGGAAAAGCCGATGATGCGCCGCGCGGCGGCATCGCCGGCCTGGGCGGCGGAAACGATCGTCAACAGCAGCGCTGCTCCAACGGCAGATCCAACCCCGTATCGTACCGTCATTGCGCGCCCTGCCCCGATTTCAAACCCGGCCATGGTGCCTGCAATTTATGGCCAAGGCGAGATCGGCCAAGCGCCAAATTTCGGGAAAGACATGGCATTTGGGGAAAGACGTGGCCGGGAAAACCCGCATAGGCTATTGCAAGATAGAGAGTTTTCCCGAGGAGGGATGAATGGCGTCACGCTACCACGAGGTCTATGACGGCTGGAAACGCGACCCAGAACAATTCTGGGCCGATGCGGCCGAGGCGATCGACTGGTATTCGCCGTGGACCAGCGTCTTCGATGCCAAGGCCGGCGTTTACGGGCGCTGGTTCAACGGCGCCAGCTGCAACACCTGCTTCAACGCTCTCGATCGCCATGTCGCAGGCGGCCGTGCCGACCAGATCGCACTTATCTACGACAGCGCGATCACCGGCACGGTCAAGAAATTCACCTATGCCGAATTGAAGCGCGAAGTGGTAGCGCTGACTTCGGTGCTCAAGAACCGCGGCATTCGCAAAGGCGACCGCGTCATCATCTACATGCCGATGGTGGCCGAAGCGGCGGTCGCGATGCTTGCCTGTGCCCGCATCGGCGCGGTGCATTCGGTGGTGTTCGGCGGCTTTGCCTCGCACGAGCTCGCCACCCGCATCGACGACGCCAAGCCGAAGCTGGTCATCTCCGCGTCCTGCGGCCTGGAGCCTGGACGTGTCGTGGCCTACAAGCCGCTGCTCGACAAGGCGATCGAAATGTCCCGCCACAAGCCGGACGCCTGCCTGATCCTGCAGCGCGACCAGCTGCGCTGCGATCTGAGGGAGCATTACGATATCGATTTTGCCGACGCCGTTGCCCGCGAGCGCGCCGCGGGCGCCAACGTCGATTGCGTTCCGGTGCTCGCCACCGACCCGCTCTACATCATCTACACCTCCGGCACGACCGGCCAGCCGAAGGGCATCGTGCGCGACAATGGCGGCCACATGGTCGCGCTCAAATGGACGATGGAAAACGAGTTCGGCGTCAGACCGGGCGAAGTATTCTGGGCGGCCTCCGATGTCGGCTGGGTGGTCGGCCATTCCTACATCGTTTACGGACCGCTGCTGCATGGTGCGACAAGCGTGCTGTTCGAGGGCAAGCCGATCGGCACACCCGACGCCGGCACCTATTGGCGGGTGATCGCAGAACACGGCGTGGTCGCGCTGTTCACCGCGCCGACGGCCTTCCGCGCCATCAAGGGGCAGGACCCCAAGGGCGAATTCGTGCCGAAATACGATCTGTCGAAATTCCGCACTCTGTTCCTGGCCGGCGAACGCGCAGACCCGGAAACCATCAAATGGGCGGAGCAGAAACTCAACGTGCCGGTGGTCGATCATTGGTGGCAGACCGAGACCGGCTCGCCGATGACCATCAACCCGGCGGGCCTCGGCCTGCTGCCGGTGAAATACGGCTCGCCCGGCGTGCCGATGCCGGGCTACGACATTCGCGTGCTCGACGATGCCGGCCATGAAGTGCCGCGCGGCACACTTGGCAATGTGGCGGTGAAACTGCCGCTGCCGGCCGGCTGCCTGCCGACGCTGTGGAATGCCGACGAGCGTTTCCGGCAAGCCTATCTCGAGGAATTTCCCGGCTTCTACAAGACGGCCGATGCCGGCATGATCGACGACGACGGCTACCTCTATGTCATGGCGCGCACAGACGACATCATCAATGTCGCCGGACACCGGCTGTCGACCGGAGCCATGGAGGAGGTGCTTTCAGCGCATCCCGATGTTGCCGAATGCGCCGTCATCGGCGTCGCTGACGCTATGAAGGGCCAGGTCCCGCTCGGCTTCGTCGTGCTCAATGCCGGTGTGTCGCGCGATACCGCTGCCATCGAAGGCGAAGTGGTGGGGCTGGTGCGCGAACGGATCGGCCCGGTCGCGGCCTTCAAGACCGTGGTGACGATCAAGCGCCTGCCCAAGACGCGCTCCGGCAAGATCCTGCGCGGCACCATGCAGAAGATCGCCGACAAGGAAGAATGGACGATGCCGGCGACTATCGACGATCCCGCCATTCTTGACGAGATCACCGCGGCGCTCAAAGCCCGCGGCATCGGGGTCTGACGGCCCCAGTGGCGTTGTTCCAGCGATCCAGGCCCCCCCGGCCGGCGCCGCGCGAGCGCCTGGAAATGGATATGGACGACACCGTCGTCTACGCGATCGGCGACGTGCATGGCTGCTACAAGGAATTGCTGTCGCTGGAGCAGAAGATCCAGCTCGACGCGCTGCAATTTCGCGGCCGCAAGATTATCGTCATGCTCGGCGACTATATCGATCGCGGGCCGCAATCGGCGCGCGTGCTCGACCACCTCTTGGCGCTGCCGCCAACAGGGTTCCTGCGCGTCTGCCTGGCGGGAAACCACGAAGTGGCCATGCTGAACTATCTCGACGGCTATCTGTCGCGGGACCGCTGGCTGGCGGTCGGCGGCCGCGAGACTCTGTTTTCCTATGGGGTCGATCCGGCGCGGCTTGCCAGCCTCTATGCCTCGAGCGACGCGGTCGACCGGCGCGTGAAGGAGGTCATTCCGGCCAGCCATATCGACTTCCTGCGCAGCCTGCCGGTGCTGCTCTGTTCGGATAAATTCGTTTTCGTCCATGCCGGCATCAGGCCGGGCATCGACCTGGTCGCACAGGATGAGCAGGATCTGCTCAACATCCGCGACGAGTTCTTCAAGGCCGCACATCTGCTCGACCGCCTTGTGGTGCATGGGCACACGCCGGTCGATATCCCCAGGCTTGACGGGCGAAGGCTCGGCATCGACACCGGCGCCTTTCAGAGCGGACGGCTGACAGCGCTCAGGATCGCGGGTAAGTTCGGCAAGCTGATCTTTTCCTGACCTGCCGTGCTTCTTCGTTTGAGCGTGATCTTTTCCGAAAACCGGATCCGCTGTCCGGATCACGCTCCTTTTCAGGATCGCGCTCCGTTCAGGCGGCGGTCTTGGCTCGCACGTCCGATTTCTCCAGATAGTAGGTCGAATAGCGGTCGAAGAACTTTTCCGAGCCGCCGAGCGAGCCGTATTTCGGCAGCTTCTTCAGATCGACCTTGTTGAGCACGGCGCCGACGACCTTGCTTGCGACGTAGGGTTCCTGCTCCAGCAGCGAGCGCACCATGGCGCGCGGCGTGCGGCCCCATTCGGCAACCAGCACGAAGCCGTCGACCAGCGGCGCAAACGCCTTGGCGTCGACCACGGGGCCAAGCGGCGGCAGGTCGACGATGATGTACTCGAACGTCTCCTTGGCGTTGTCGATGAAGCGCCGCATGCCGGCCGACGACAGCAGCTCGCTGGTATGCGAGAACTGCCCACGCAGCACGGCCGGGATGATCGCCAGCTTGGTCTGGCGGTCGACCTTGCCGACCGACTGCCAGGTCTGGCCGTTGACCACGGCTTCCATCAGCCCCTGCTCGGCCTCCATGCCGAGGTTGCGGCTGAGGCCAGGATTGCGCAGATCGGCGTCGATCAAAAGCGTCTTCGAGCCGTTGGCGGCCAGCAATCCGGCGAGATTGGCGGCGACCGTAGACTTGCCCTCGCCGGGCAGGACCGAGACCACGCCTATGACCCGGCTGCCTTGCCCTTCCATGACGACGTCGAAGGCGATCTTGGCGTTGCGCAGCGTTTCGGAGAACATCGATGCCGGCGCATCGACGCTGACCCGCAAGCGCGCCCGTTTCTCGGCCGCCGACAATGTGTTGGCGCCTTTGGCATCCGCCGCACCGTCGTCGGCGTCCTTGCCGAGCCTGCCGCCGATCATCGGCAAATAGCCGAGGAATTTGAGGCCGACGCGATCGCGAATGTCCTCGCCGGTCCTGAAGAAGCGCTCGTTGAACTCATTCAGGCCACCAAAGCCGGCGCCAAGCAGCACGCCAAGCACCAGCGACAGCGCCAGCACCCTGGAGGTGCGCGGGCTTGAGGCGGAAAGCGGCGTTGAGGCATCCGAGATGATGCGGACCTTGCCGACCGGGAAGGATTGCTGCTGCGAGGCCTCCTCGTAGCGGCTAAGGAAGGTCTGGTAGAGCGTGGTCAGCGCCTGCGCCTGCTGGTCGAGTTCGCGCAGTTTGACCTGGCTCTGGTTGTCGATGGAGCTCTTGCCGGCCGCGTCGGCGATCTTCTGCCTCAGTGAGGTCTCGCGTGAAAGCGCGACTTCATATTCATTGCGATAGCTTTCGGTCAGTTGCTTCAACTCGCCGAAAATCTGGGTCGACAGGTCGGCCTTTTCCTTGGCCAGCGCCACCGCCTGCGGATGGTCGGCGCCGAAATTGGCCGTCACGTCCTGCAGCCGCTTGGCCACTGCGAGATAGCGGGTCTTGAGCGTTGCAATGACGGAGCTTGCCGGCTGATCGCTTGAGATGGCGGAATCGTTGAAGGCATTGTCCGAGCCGCTTTCGACGATGGTCTTGTATTGCTGATAGCGGGCGCTGGCGCGCGCCGTATCGGCCTGCGCGACGATCAGTTGCGCGGTGAGATCGGCAATCTGCTTGTCGCTGATCAGCTGGCCGTCGCTGTTGGCGGCCAGACCATGCTCGGCCCTGAATTTCTCGACCGCCATAGCGGCCGCCTGTGAGTTCTGACGAAGCTCGGTCAGCCGGCCCTGCAGCCAGACCGCAGCGCGCTCGGTGGCGTCGAAGCTGGCATTGAGCTGGTCGGCGAGATAGGCGTCGGCATAGGCCTTGGTGATGGCGGTGGCGAGCGCCGGATTGGTCGACTGGTAACCGATGGCGAGCACATAGGAGCGGCCGTTGCGCTGCGCCAGCACCTCGCTCTGCAGCTTCAGCACGGCATAGTCGTGGCGCGCCGTCTGCATCATGGCCTGGCGTGTCGCCTCATCGACGTTTTCCATGCCGGGAATCTGCTCGGCGGAACTTGAGCGGAAATAGCCGATCACGCCGCGCACGAAGCCGATGCCCTTGACCAGCGCCGATTGCGGCGGGTTCATGAACTCTGCGTTCTGGTCGAGTTTCAGCTTGTCGACCACCACCGAGGCCAGCCGCGCCGAGGTGATGATTTCGATCTGGCTGAGCAGGGCGGCGTCGGTCTGCATGGTGACGGATGCAGCCGAGATGTCGTCGATGACCTTGTTCAGGCCTTCGTCGATCAGCACGCTGGCGACCGACATGTATTGCTTGGGCGTGGTCTGCAGATAGAGCAACCCCAGGAACAGGCCGATGATGGCGCAGACCGCCACCACCTTGACCTGACGCGCCGCCATGCCAAGCAGGCGCTCGACGTCGATGAAGTCTTCACCCTTTTCCTGATCGGGGTTGGGCAATGGCATCCTCTTGTCGAGAGGAAAGCTGGCATAATTCATCTTCGATCCAATTCTAGGTTACAGGCGCCGGAGCGAGACGGGTCAGGTCCCACCTCGTCCGAAGCTGCGGAGATCGGGGGCAAGATATGCAACGCAAGCTTCATGCCATCCGGCGCCGGGCCTGAGCGGCCAGGCGTGCAGGCATGAGCCGCGCCATCGTCCAAACGCATATGCCCTCGAAAGATGGGCATTATGCGGCCACTTCCTGACGCTCATGCGACCGCACGAACGCCTGCAGCATTTCCAGCACAGGTCCCTTCATGTCGTCGCGCGCCAGCGCGAAGGCGATGGTCGCCTCTATGAAGCCTTCCTTGGAGCCGCAGTCGAACATGCGGCCATTGAAAGGCTGGGCAAAGAAAGACTGGCTTTTCGCCAGCCGCACCATGGCATCGGTAAGCTGGATTTCGTTGCCGGCGCCGCGCTGCTGGTTGCCCAGCAGCGAGAAGATCTCGGGCTGCAGGATGTAGCGGCCGTTGATGTAATAGTTCGACGGCGCATTGGCCGGCGCCGGCTTTTCGACCATGGCCGTCACCTCGAAGCCGCTGCCTGTCTCGGCGCCGCGCCCGACGATGCCGTATTTGCTGGTCTCGCTGGGATCACAGCGCTCGACGGCGATCACATTGCCGCCGGTCTGCTGATAGAGATCGACTGTTTCAGCCAGGCAACCTCGGCGACCGAACGACACCATATCGGGGAGCAGCAGGGCGAAGGGCTCGTCGCCGATGACTTCGCGTGCGCACCACACCGCATGGCCGAGACCATGTGGCGACTGCTGGCGGATGAAGCTGGTGGCGCCGGCCACGGGCAGCATGCTTTCGAGCGCCTCCAGCTGGGTCTTCTTGCCGGTTTGTTCGAGCGTTCCAATCAGTTCGGGGTGCAGGTCGAAGTAGTCCTCGATGACAGCCTTGTTGCGGCCGGTGACGAACACGATGTGCTCGATGCCGGCTTCGAAGGCCTCGTCCACCGCATATTGGACGACCGGCCGGTCGACCACGGGCAGCATCTCCTTCGGAATCGACTTGGTTGCCGGCAGGAACCGTGTTCCAAGCCCCGCCACAGGGATGACTGCCTTCCTGATTTTCTTCATCGCAAATTCCTTCTGAGCAGATCGATTTCAGCCTGTTGCAGGCCACGAACAAACGTCTTCATGTACTCGCCCTCCTTACCTCTCCGCGCCGACGGCAAACTGCGCCGCCACCCTTTTGAGGCGGACGGCGATCGGCATCGACATGTGCCTGACAGCCGCCGGATCACTTAGCGCGGTGCGTATCGCTTTCAACGGCGAACGCGCCTTGATGTGCTGGACCAGCGACAGGAACGATGCCGCCTTGCGCAGGCTGCGGGCGCGTTTGGCGAAGGCGGCCGCAGCAGCAGCATCCATGGAATTGGTCTCGGCGAAGACCGCGTCGGCCTTGCGCATCGCCTCGATATGGTGAAGCTCGAGCACGCGCGAGATCGAGCCCGTGCGGATGTGGTAGATATAGCCGGTCGTCGGCTCGACGACGCATTTTCCGCTCTTGGCCAGCGCGTTGGCGAGCAGGATGTAATCCTCGCCTATGCTCAGACTTTCATCATAGCGAAGCCCGTTTTCGATCAGGAAACGGCGCTGGAAGATCGGCTTGAGATAGCCAAGGTTGAACGTGGATTCGAAAACGATGTTGCCAGCGATGTAGTCGGCGAGCGTGATTTCACGCAGGCCCTCCAGATATTTGGCGGGAAACATCGTCGCTTCGGCAATGCCGTCCTCGCGCACCACCTGGAGGTTGTCGACGGCGATTACAGCGCCCGCACTTTCGGCTCGCGCGATCATGGCGGCGAGCCGCCCGGGCAGGACGGCATCGTCGGAATCGAGCACCGCGACCCAGCGGCCTGTGGCGAGGTCGAGGCCGGCATTCCTGGCGCCGCCAGGGCCACGATTTGCCGGCAGCGCAACCACTTTGACGACATCTTTTGGATAGGCTCTTGCGACGTCGAGCGTGTTGTCGCGCGACTGGTCATCGGCGACGATGATTTCGACGCTGACATCGCGCTGGGCCATGGCGCTTGCGATCGCCCGGTCGAGCGTGGCCGCGGCATTGTGGGCTGCGATGACAAAGGAGACGTCAGGCTGCACGCTTGCCTCCTTGCTGCGGGGAAGACAGTCCGTATTGGCGAATTTCGCTGATACCGACCAGGCCGCTGACGACGCCGACATGCATGATGCCGCGCAGCACGCTGCGGTTGCGGCGGACCGGGCTAATCGCAGTCAACGCCGCCATGCCGAAGCAATAGGCGGCCTTGGCCGAGGCAAGGCCGACAGCCTTCGCACGCTGTATCACGCCTGCGTCATGGCCGATGAGGTGGCCGTGCGTCTGGCCGAAGCGGAAGCGGCGGCGGCGCAGCCAGTCGAAAGCGGCTCGCGAACGCGGCACGACTTCCTCGACCCACGCCTCCGGCGCAAAGGCGATGCGACCGCCTGCCTTGACCATGCGGTCGAAGAATTCGGTGTCCTCGCCGCCGCTCTGGCCGCGCGCCAGGCTGAAACGACGGTCGCGCAAGCTGTCGGCGCTCATCCTCAAAAGGACGTTGCAGGTGTAGCCGGTGCGGATTTCGCCCTGCACCCAGACCGGCAAGGTCGAATGGAAATCGCCCTTGCGCATCCAGTCCGGCGCATCCGAGCGGTAGAGCGCCCGCACCGGACCGAGCACGGCCTCGGCGCCGCTTGTCTCCGCGATAGCAATCAGTTCGGCCAGCCATTGCCGGGAAGCGGTTTCATCGTCGTCGATGAAGGCGACAAAATCGGCCGTGCTGGCATCAAGACAGGCGTTGCGGGCAACCGAGATGTTGCGCGCCGGGGCGTGCCGGTAGCGGGCCACGAGCTTCAATTCGCTCGCCAGCGCGGTCACCAGCGGCTCGGCGGTCGGCTCGTCGTCATTGTCGGCGACGATGACGCCGATGCCGAAACCGGCAGGCATATCCATGGCAGCGAGCGACCGCAGCGTGTCGGCCAGTTCCGGCCGCCGGAACGTGCAGACGCAGATGTCGATGCGGCGGCTGTCGGCGACCATCATGCCACCCCGCGCTGCGATCGCGAGCCGAGCAGTTGCAGCCAAAACCCGAGCGACCAGCCGAAATGCATGACCATCGCCGAAATGCCTGTCAGCACATTGCTGGGATTGCGCTGGCTGATGGCGGTCAAAGCGCCGTAGCCCAGACAGACCGAAGCCCAGACCAGCAGAGGCACCGCCGCCAGCCAGTGGATAAAGGAAAATGCCGCGAGAAGGACGACCGGCGCCACCAGCAGCGGGATCATCTGCCGAGCTTTCGGGATCATGCGGTGCTTGAGCACATTCTTGGCGCGGCCGCGGCCATAGCCGAGATATTGAAAATACAGGCCCTTCAGCGACGAACGCGGATAGTAGACCATCTGGGTCTTGCCGCTCATCCAGATGCAGTAGCCAGCCTGGCGCAGCCGGTAGTCGAGTTCGGCATCCTCATTGTGGCTGAAGGTCTCGTCATAGCCGCCGACCGCGGTGAAGGCCGAGATCCGGATCAGCGCGTGATGGCCATGGTCCACCCATTCGCCGGCGGAAAGGTGCCGGTGCTTGGAGCCGCCGGTGCCGAGCTTGGAATTCTGCGCCGCCGCGACCGCTTTCTGCACCGCGCCGCTGCCGCTGGTCAGCATCGAGACGACGACCGAATCGGCTGAAGTGGCGAGCGCCTCCTCGACCAGCCGGTCGCAATAATCGGCGGGATAGCCGCCATGGGCATCGATGCGGATCAGATATTCGGCGCCGTCACCGAGGCAGGCAACGGCGAGGTTGATCGCCGCGCTCTGGATACGTTTTGGGTTGTGCAGGAGGACGACCTGAGGGTCCTTGGCCGCAACCGCTTCGACAATGGCCAAAGTGCCGTCGGTGCTGCCGCCATCGGCAACGACGATGCGGGCGCCGAGCCTTAGCGCTGCCGGCCTGAGCTGCTCGAGCAGCGCGCCGATATGGGCTGCCTCATTCAGGCACGGAATGACGATCAGGCTCGACGGAAGCGCTTCGGTTTGCGTCATCGGCGCCTTCCCATACTCTGTATTTTTCCCATCATCAGCCATCGCTAAGCCAGCGCTTCGGTCACGAAGGGACCGGGGACCGCCGCCAGACCGCGCAACCTGTCGACAAAGGCGCGGCAGTCGCTGCCGTCGTAGCTCCAGGTTCGTGGGTTGCGGGCCAGCACGCGCGCCTTGGCCTTGCCGAAGTGCTCCTGGTCCATGCGGCCGAGCGCGGTTTCCAGGATTTCGGGCGTGGCATCGGAAAGCAGGATGCCAATGTCCTGCTGGTTGAGAAAGCGCCCCGTCTCGGTANGTTCAGACGTGTGCTCTTCCGATCTATAGAGGCGGTTGGGCAGCAACCATTCCGAATTCTGCCCTTCCTCGAAGAAATCGATCGCCCAGGAAAAATGCACTTCGCCGTAGATCGCGGCCATGTCTTCCGGGTTGCGGTAGGGGCCACGAAAGGAGAGATAGGGTTCGGCCTCGACAAAAGCGTGGAAATCCGGGAATTCCGAGAGTGCCGGACGGCCCCGGAGGACGACCTCGAAGCGCCCGCCCTGACGGCGCGTGAAGTCGGCCAGCAGCTCCAGCGAGCGGCGGCAGCGCAGCGCGCCGAACCAGCCGATGCGCCACGGGGGTGCTGCAGGGTTTTCGGCCTTTGACCTGTCATCCAAGGCGATCGGCGCGGTTTCGAAGTATTTGTTTTCGACCAGTTCCACCGGTGCGGCGACCTGCCCGAACGGCTTGAAATAATTGGCGATGAAGGCCGGTGAGCTCGTCACCAGAAGCTTCACGTCGCGGGCGAGATAACGCTCCGCTGTGCGCAGTGCTTTGCCCAGCATGTCATTGCGCAGCACCAGGCGATGGATGTCGAGGCATTCGTAGACGATCGGCACGCCGCCGCGAAAGGCGGCCTTGGCGCGCCTGGCCA
This sequence comes from Mesorhizobium sp. L2C066B000, assembly GCF_000502335.1. Classification (NCBI taxonomy): domain Bacteria; kingdom Pseudomonadati; phylum Pseudomonadota; class Alphaproteobacteria; order Hyphomicrobiales; family Phyllobacteriaceae; genus Mesorhizobium; species Mesorhizobium sp. L2C066B000. Next base: position 113,799 of record NZ_AYWZ01000012.1, on the reverse strand, counting down.
GCGCCAGCATTTCCAGATTGCGCGCGATGATGAGGTCGGGCTTCGGCATCGCCGCAAGCTTCGAGCCTATCGACAGCGCCGCCTTGGCGACCGCCGCCAGACGCTGGCCGAATCGGCCGTCACGCGTCGCGCCGAGGTCGACCGGCTGCAGCCCCTCGACGTCGGGAACAGCATTTGTGGTCCGACGGAAGCCGGCCAACGTGACCCGCGCGCCGCCTGCCTTGAGCATTATGATCCGCCGGCGCACCGCCGGGTCGGAAACATCGTGCACAAGGTACAAGACATGCAGCATGAAAACTCGACCGCTGTTGGCCCACCCAGGGGAATGCTAACCCAGCTTTTGCTGCATCGCAACATTTTTGGTGCGCCGTAGCATAAGTGCACGTTTTTTGTTGCACTGCAAAATTGATGCGTTACCCTCCGTCGGGCTTGAGCGCCGCTCTGGCTGGTCACCCAGCCCGATGCAGCGATGGATTGTGACGCGAGCCGCATCGGGATCGTCCTGGCGTGGGTATTTTTGGTCACCATGCCCGTCCTAGGCACCGCAGGCCACGCCGCGGAATCTGCTGACGAAATGAGGTATCCCATGAAGATCGTCGTTGAAAACACAGTCTGCCTGAATACCGGGGATGCGGCGATTCTGCTGGCGATCCGCCACATTCTCAAGACGATCGTGCAAGGCNCCCGAGGTTGCGGAACGACTCTATCCGAAGACGGATTATCCCGACCTCGAATTCCATAAGCTGCTGTCGGAATCCCTGTTCCGATACAAGAATGGCAGCGGGCTGAGGGACCGGTTCAAGCCGATCTACAATCGGCTCGTTCTCCAGGCCCTGCGCTGGTTTGGCAGCAGCGCGCTAGGCAATTTTTTCAGCCATCGCGACCGGCGCGGTCTCGATATCTACGCCGACGCGGACATGGTGGTCACCACAGGGGGAACCTATCTCGTCGAGAACTACAATCTCGAACGACGCCTCAATCAGTTCAGGCTCGATGCCGTATTTGGCAAAGATCCGGTCTTCTTCACGCAATCCCTCGGTTCGTTCGACAAAAGTTACAACCGCCAGGAGCTCGGCCCGATCTTTGACCGCAGTCCGCTCATCCTGTTGCGCGACGAACGGTCGCGGACCCATATCCGGGACTTGGTGAAGGATCTCGGCAAGTGCCACGTGGTGGCCGATGCGGTATTCGCCTTGGCCGATACCGACAGGATCCGCAAGCGTCTCGCTTCCAGCCAGCCGCCGGCGTCGACGGGCCGCGTCGCTATTTCGGTCCGCCACTGGAACTACGTCAGCGACGGTGAGGGCGGCATGCGCCGCTATCTGGATTCGATCCGCGAGATCGCCACAATTCTTGTCAGGGACCTTGGCAAGGAGGTGACCTTCGTCTCCACGTGTCAGGGTGTGCCGGAATATGCCCATGACGATTCCAAGACCGCGCAGGCCATCGTTGCCGAGCTCGATCCTGAGATCGCCAGCCACGTGACGGTGGACGCTTCGTTCCACACGCCGGACCAGTTGATGGCGCTGGTGAAGGGCTTCGACTTCGTCGTCGCGACGCGCATGCATATGATGATCATGTCGCTTTGCGTCGGCACGCCGGTGCTGCCGATCGCCTACGAGTTCAAAACCAAGGAAGTGGCCAAGCGAATCGGTGTCGACGATGTGCTGCTCGACATCGACACCGTGACGCCCGAAGAGGCGCGCGAAAAGCTCGGCCGATTTGCGGGAAATCTCGACCGCTATCGCAAGACAAGCCTTCAGGCCGTGCTCGAAGAACATGCTTCGGCAATGTCGGCCACAAACCTGCTGGCGCCGCTGATCGCCGGCCGCTCAGCGGATATTGCGCGCGGCGTTGGACAGGGTGGTGAACAAAGCGCGTCGCGACTGCGGGACGGCAAGCATGAAAACGAGACCGATGCCGTAGTTGAGGGCAAGCGCCAAAAAGACCGCGAGCAGGTCTGACTGGCCCGTTAGAGACGCCGGCAACCACAGGTACAGGAACCAGGCAAGCAGGGACGAGGCGATGAAAAGCCCCTGCATGAGCAGGAAGTCGGCGGCGGTCACCGGACCGACGCGATGGACCAGTAGCGCCAGCACGGGAACGCGCAGCACGTAACCGCTGATGGCATAGGCCGCGGCAACGCCGACGGCGCCCCAGTGCAGGCCAACGACGAAGGCAGCGACGGTCGTCAGCGACGAATAGATGCCCCAATGGAACATGGTCTTCGTCTTGCCCTGACAGATGAATATCCATCCCGTCGTGCTTGAAACGGACTGGACCAGGCTGGCGATGCCCAGCCAGGCAAAGATCGGTGCGACCGGTGCCCAGCCCGCGCCGAAGAGAAGTCCGACGATCTGATTGGAGGTCAGCGTCAGCGCCGCGATGCCCGGCATGGTAACGGCCGCCAGCATCCAGTTGGTGCGCACATAGATATCGCGAAAGCGGGCCTTGTCATCGTGGATGCGGCTGAGCAGCGGCACCATGACCCGTGTAAGCGGCTGGTTGATGTTCTGAAGCGGGAACAACAGGAGCTTGTAGGCGCGGTCGTAATAGCCGAGTTCGATCGCCCCGGAATATTTTCCGATGAGAATGTTGTCGAGATTGCGCGAGAAGAAGTTGGCGAGGTTGAAGCCGGTCAGGTTGGCGCCGAACGACAATATATCGGCATCGACCTTCAGGTCCGGCCGCAAAGGCGTCCAACGCGCCACCAGCCAGGCGGCAGCCAGGGCGATAGCTGCCGAAACCGCCGGGCCGATGACCAGCGACCAGTAGCCCAACCCCGCATAGGCCGCGATCGCGGCGGCCAGAAGTCCGGCGGCGGCGCTTATCACGTCGTTCAGTGCGAGCTGGCCGAACTGCAGGTGCCGGTTCATCAACGCCAGCGGCACTGCGGCGAGACTGCCGAGAAGCAGCGGCAGGGCGGAGCCAAGGGTGATGCCGGACATACGTTGATCGCCATAGAACGCGGCGATGGCAGGCGCCAGGCCGGCCACTACCACGGCACTACCCAGCCCGACGAGCGCGCTGATCCAGAACACCTGGTTGAGCTGCTGGTTGCTGATGTCCTTGCGCTGAACCACAGCCTGCTGCAGGCCCAGATTCTGAAGCAGCCCGACGAAGGCCACGATCGGCCCGACGGAAGCCACCAGACCGAAATCCTCGGGGACGAGCAGACGGGCCAGCACGATGACGGAGAGAAACTGGATCGCCATCTTGAAGCCCTGGGCGCCGATGGTTACCAGCCCGCCGCGCAGGGCGACACGACCGAACTGGGGGGGCGGATTGGCGTTCATGCAAGCGACCTCGTTTCGCCAAGCCGCATGGCGATTTCCACGAAATGTTGGTTCAGCAGATCGGAGTTGAACTCGGCCTCGATCTTCTTGCGCGCTGCGAGAGCGATCTCTTCACACGGCTTCGGATTCTCGGCGATCCAGGCAAGCTTTCCGGTCAGCGCCGCAACGTCCCGCTCAGCCACGAGAAAACCCGTCTTGTGATCATCGATCAGTTCAGGGATCCCGGAATGATACGTGCTGACCACCGTCAGGCCGGCGGCCATCGCTTCCATCAGGGAAACCGGAATGCCTTCCAGATCGCCATCGCGGGCGCCGACGCTGGGCAGCAGGAACACATGCGCATCGCGCAGACGCTGTTTGACTTCGCTGTGCGGCCGGGGCCCAAGAAAATTCACCCTGTCGGCAATGCCAAGCTCTGCGGCGATCCCCTTCAGCTGCTCGAGAAGTTCTCCGCCGCCGATCACCGAGTAGATCCAGTCTCGCCGCGGCAGGCCAGCAAGCGCGCGAAGCGCATATTCGATGCCCTTCTTTTCAGTCAGGCGGCAGACCGAGATGAAGGAGAGCGTAGCCTGCTCCCATGAACGCCACCGATAGTCGATGTCACTCGGCCGCACCCCCATATGGTGAACCACAACCTGCTCCGGCGATGCACCGACCTCAATCAAGGCATCGCGGAAAAACGCATTCACCGGCAGTTGAAGAACGCCCTTTTCGAACACAATCTTGTAGCGCGCGAGCGTATTGTCATGCAGCGGTTCGCCGACATCACGGCCGTGAAATATCGTCACCAGGGGAGCGGAAATCCTCCCGCGCTTGATCGCGCGGGCCACGCGCATGCCGTTGTTGCCGAAATGGGCAACGATGACGTCGGCGCCCTGCAGTTTTCGCGCATGAGCAATGTCGATGGCGGTCGAGAGCTTGTCCCAGAACCTGCCGGACCACTTCCTGAGCAGCGGGCGATAGCGACCCAGGCCACCCCACCAGCATACGACCTTTCCTGGCAACGCCTGCCAGCGCGGATCATCGATGTTGCTGTCCCTGCCGAAGGACGTCTCGTTGCAGACGACGCCGACTTCCATGCCGCGCTCAAGGCATCCGGCTATCTGGTCGAGAACAAAGGTTTCGGACAATGAGGGAAACTTGTCGACTACAAAGCAGATCTTCATCGGCAGGATGCGCTCGTCCGGGGAGCCGGTGTCCCTTTGACAAAAGCCGGGCCGAAGACAGGGTGGCGGAAGCACAAGACATGCAGCATGGAACTCTACCGCTGTTGGCCCACCCGCAGGAACGTTAGTACAGGTCTTGCTGCACTGCAACATTTTTGGTGCAGTGTAGCAAGATTTCCCTCAGCTTGGCGTGCCTGCCGATCAAACGCAGAGGAGCAGTGTCAGCCGGCAGATGAAGGATCCGCCAAGCCCTCGGAAACGCCGACATGACCGGTGGGTGCATGCGCAGGGCTCGATGTGGCCAGTTGGGTAACGATCTGCGCAAAACGTTCATTCAGAACATCTGCGTTGAAGTCCTCCTCGACTTTGCGGCGTGCGGCAAGCGCGATACGCTCGCATTCGGTCGGGTGCTCCGCGGCCCAGGTAAGCTTGCCGGCAAGCGCTGAAATATCTCGCTCGGGCGTAAGCAACCCCGTCTCCCCATCCTTGATGAGCTCCGGGATTCCCGAATGATACGTGCTGACCGCAATCAATCCGGCGGCCATGGCCTCCATGAGCGCGACCGGAATGCCTTCCATATCCCCGTCGCTGGCAGTGATACTTGGCAGCAAAAAGAGATGCGCCATGCGAAGCCGTCTTTTCACCTCTGCGTGAGGGAGGCTGCCGAGGAATGTTACGCGACCAGCCAAGCCCAGCTCTACGGCCAGCCTCTCCAGATTCATCCGCAGAGGACCGTCGCCAACAATGTCGTAACGCCAGTCTAGCTGCGGCTGGGAGGCCTTGAGGGAGGCCAGGGCTCGCAAGGCGAACTCGACGCCTTTCTTTTCGACCAGGCGGCAAACCGTCGTCACGACCAGTTGGGTGCCTTCCCACGATTCCCAGCGATAGCCGATTTCGCGGGTGTCAATTCCCATATGGTGGACCGTCGTGCTCGCCTGGGACAGGCCGGCTTCCAGCAGCATCGTGCGGAAGTAATCGTTGACGGGCAGGTTCAGGGTCCCATGCTTGGTCAGCCCGGCATATTGTGTCGCGAGCACTGCCTGCCGCGCCGGGATCGCCACGTCCGCGCCGTGAAAGATGGTTATGATCGGTGGTTTGAGCACCTTCCATTTCTTCAGTGCGGCTGCTCTCTCGCCGTTCTGTCCGAAGTGGGCGACAATCACGTCGCAGCGGTTCAGGCGGCGTGCAAAGGCGATGTCGAGAACGGTCGAGGCCTTGTATCGCAGACGCGGCGGCAGACGCTGTACAAATTTGCTGATTACAGCGGCCCATCGCCACCAATGTCGGGTTCTGGCGAGCAGCGTCGCCATCGGCTCGCTTTGCCGGTCAATTCGGTGGTCACCTTGCATCTTTTCGCAGACCACTTCGACCTGAAAGCCCCGCGCCAGCAGCCCAGCCATCTGGTCCACGACGAAGGTTTCCGAAAGCAGAGGGAATTCGCCGACGACAAAGCCCACGCGCATGACCCGCCCATAAGGTTGGGGCTTGCTCGGACCAAGCGGTCCATATCGCACAAGCCCTAATGTAGACAGGCAGAATACACGTTGATTGCTGCAGTGCCACAAGATATTGCACTGCAGCAATTAAAAGTGATCCGGACGGGCGCACGACGCCTGGACCTGGCTAACGGGAACTTTGCGCGACCACGGTCGTGCAGCGTCTCAGCTGAACTGCAACACGACGCGTTTAGGCTGCGCGCTCCAAACCGACACGTCTTGCGCGGTCGAGAACGCCCATGAACGTTGCGAACTGGCTGTCGGGGTTCATTTGCCGCCGCTCCGAAAACTGACGTGCTGTCGCTGACAGCCGCTTGTACTCGGCCTCGTCGCTCCACAGCCGCCTGACCGTTGCGACCCAGTCGGCGAGCGGGGCGTCGTAGTCCAGTACCACGCCGCCGGCGCCGATCGCTTCCGGCAGACCGCCGCGCCGCGAGCCGACCACGGGAATGCCACTACAATGCGCTTCCGAGGCCACCCGGCCCCAGGCTTCTTCCCATTTGCTGGGCGCAAGCAGGATTTTCGTGCGGCCGTAGACCGTCTTCATGTCGCTGGTGCGGCTTTCCAGCTTGACGTTCTGGAGGGGAGAGATTGTTGCTTCGATCCGGGCTCGATGATCGTCGTCGAGCTTCCAGCTTTCGACGAACAGGAACGGGATCTCGGGACAGGCGGCGGCAATGCGCACCGCAAGATCGAAGCCTTTTTCCTCATATGGATTGATGAGCGTGACAAATTCACCGGTCGTCGGTGTGCAGTAGAACGCGGGATTGATGGTCGGCGGAATAACCGTCGAATCGATATCGAATTTTGCCTTATAGGCGCGCGCGGTGAACTCGGAGTTGGCGATATAGACCGCCGAATGGAGCTCACGCAGATCGCCGGCCAATTCGTCGAATTCGACATTCCTCAGATAGACGGTCAGCGGCACGCCAAGCCTCTGCAACTCTCTGCCGATCGGCACCGAATTGTGGCACTGCACGACCGCGACATCCGGCCTCAACTTTTTGACGGCGAAGTCGGCCGCTTCCCAGGGGAACCACGCCCGTACAACCGGATAGCCCGGGAAATTGTCGATGACCGCGCGCTGACGAAGGAGCTTCATCTTGGCGCGCGCCCTGAAGCCGAACATGCCGTCGCCGAACAGGGCTGCCAGAACGGATGCCTCGTGACCGTTTTCGCGCAATTGCTCGACCAGGTGGTGGGTGCTCGACTGGACGCCCCCGCTGAATTGCGGCGTGTAGCCGGTGCCGCCTGCAAACAGAACTTTCATGAACCTGGCTCCGCGTTGTGCCGCCCTGCCTTCACGCCGCCATCCTGCCGATCGAGAAATACTCGATGCCGTGACGGGCGATGACCTTGGGATCATAGAGGTTGCGGCCATCGAAGATGACCGGCGTGGTCAGGGCATCCTTCACCGCGTCGAAGGACGGGGCGCGGAAACTCTTCCACTCGGTGGCGATCAGCAACGCGTCGGCGCCGCGCAACGCCGCCTCCTTGGTGCCGCACAACAAAAGGTCGTCGCGCAGGCCGTAGATGGCCTGGCATTCCTGCATCGCCTCGGGATCGTAGGCCTGCACATTGGCGCCGGCCTGCCACAGCGCCTCCATCAGGACGCGCGCCGGCGCCTCGCGCATGTCGTCGGTGTTGGGCTTGAAGGCGAGGCCCCAGAGCGCGAAGGTCTTGCCCTTGAGACTGCCCTTGAAATAACGGTGCACCTTGTCGAACAGCACCGACTTCTGGGCATTGTTGCGCTCCTCCACGGCGCGCAGCAGCTTGGCGTCGAACTTGACGCCTTCGGCTGTCTTGATCAGCGCGCGGACATCCTTGGGAAAGCACGAACCGCCATAGCCGAGGCCGGGATAGATGAAGTGATAGCCGATGCGCGGATCCGAGCCGATGCCCTTGCGCACCTCCTCGATGTCGGCGCCGAGCTGCTCGGCCAAATTGGCCATTTCGTTCATGAAGGAGATCTTGGTCGCCAGCATGCAGTTGGCGGCGTATTTCGTGAATTCGGCGCTGCGCACGTCCATCACGATCATCTTCTCGTGGTTGCGGTTGAACGGCGCGTAGAGCTCGCGCATCACCGCCTCGGTGTCCTCGCTGTTGGTGCCGACGATGATGCGGTCGGGCTTCATGCAGTCGGCGACGGCGGAACCTTCCTTGAGGAACTCAGGATTGGAAGCGACGTCGAAAGCCAGGTCCTGGCGCCCGCGCGCCTTCAGCGTCGCGACGATTTTGGCCTTCACCTTTTCGCAGGTGCCGACCGGCACGGTCGACTTGCCGACGACGATCTTGGGACTGTCCATCTCGCGGCCGATGGTCTCGGCCACCGCCAGCACATATTTGAGGTCGGCCGAACCGTCCTCGCCGGGTGGCGTGCCGACCGCAATCATCTGGATCTCGCCATGCTTGACGCCGGCGGCGGCATCGGTGGTGAACTTGATCCGGCCGGCTGCGTGGTTCTCCTTGACCAGGGCCTCCAGTCCCGGTTCGAAAATCGGCACCAGGCCCTGGTTGAGCCGCTCGACCTTCTTTTCATCGACATCGACGCACACCACCTGGTGCCCGACCTCAGCCAGCACCGCAGCCTGCACGAGACCGACATAGCCAATTCCAAAGACCGTCAAATTCATTCGGGTTAATTCCTGTTCACGCCCTTTGGCCTTATATGGCCGGGCCGGTTCAGATTACTTTATGCTGCTTACACTGCATGCCAGCGATTCCGGAAACTGGCACGGCTGGCCGAGCGCGGTGAAGGCCACGCGCTGCACCTGCATCGTCACCTGGCGGCCGGGGTCCGAAAAGGCGCCCATCCAGTTTTTCAGCGTGTCGCTGCCCCAGAGGCTGAAGAATATCTTCTGCGAGTGGGTCGGCAATTGCTCGGGATTGGTCACTTCCTGGACCAGCTTGCCGTTGACGTACCAGCGCAGCCGGTCCTTTTCCCAGATAAAGGCATAGTCGTTGAAGCCCTTGTCGGCGCCGCCTTCGACCTCGGCCAGCTTCTCGTTTTTGGGCTTGCCGGCGATGTAGCTGTTGACCTGCACCTTGGATGTATCCTTGGTCAGCACCTCGAAGTCGATCTCATACCAGGGCTGTTTGTCGGCAGGGCCGATATAGGTGAAGAAAGCGGCGTTGAGACCGGATCCGGTGTCGGTCTTCATCCGTGCTTCATAGGTCCCATATCCGAAGCGCTGCTTGGTCTGGATCTCGGCGCAGGCGAACTCGCGGTCCTTCAGTTTGCGCTTTTCGAAGCCGAGCGTCAGCATGTTGTCGGAAAATTTTACCAGGCTTTTCGACCAGGTGCAGTTCTGGTGATTGCCGTTCGACCAACCGTCGGAGACATACCAGCGCGAACGATCGAAACTCTTGAAATCGTCGACGAAGGACGGTGCGCTTTGCATCTCCGGGGAGGCGTCCTGGGCGCGGGAGGGGTGGGCGGCGCCGAGCAGAGCTGCGGCTGCCGCCAACAGAAGCGCACCAACGGATAGAAGACGCGTTGGGTTTACAAGACGCATTGGCCGATTTGGCCGCGTTGAAATCATGGCATCGATTGCCGCCATGGGCGTCGTCTTCGGATCTGCGTTCATATCAATTCACCTTTGTGCTGTTCCGCCCCAACCCAAAGTCACCGATTGGCCCACATTGCTAACGGGCCGATCCCGATCCTCCGTCCCCGAACTTTCTCTTCTGTGTCTCGTGTGACCGTGTTCAGCCGAAGCGACCTGCGGGTTTGACATATTCCCCGTGCGAATCAGAACTCTGGCCATCCTCGCCGACGATCGCGTCGAGTGAATGACGCAGTTCCTTCATCCGGCTCGTCTGGCGCACCAGCTCGGCGATGCGCTGTTCGCAGTTCAGGATGGACTTCGTCAGCTCGCCGACTTCCGACAGCTTGCTTGCCGACGCCGAGCCGTTCTCCATCGACTCGACCAGGAAGGCCGCGTTGGTGGACTTCGACCGGTAGCGGGCCTCCAACCCGGTCTTCTCGGCCGCAATCTCGGCCGTGATCTGATCCAACAGCTTTGCCAGACGGTCGAAACGCGCCAGATCGGTCTGCTTGTCGCGCGCTGGGTCCCTGGACCTGAAGCCGAAAATTGAAGCCATCCGGTTGGCCTTCCAAAATTGCTGCACCGCAACATACAGTGCCATCGTCGGGGCGTGTAGGCAACCTCCGAGTTTCAGAAAGGCAATTTTTTCAGCCTTGCGGCCGCCGTCCCGGACTTGGCGGAGCCTACTTTTGCGCCGCCGTGCTGGTAGCGGCCATGAGGAAGCGCAAGGGCGGCACGGGCTGCTGCCGCGGGGGCAGACCGGCGTGGCGAAACAACGCATCGAGCTTGTCGGCGGCCACGCCGACAACGATGGGAATGAAGTTCGACTGGCTGGCCAGCGCGTAGGCGGCGGCAGACGCCATGCCGCGCTCGGCCTTCACATCGAGAAAATTGCGCAGCCGGTATTTGTCACGCACATGCCGCTCGTGCTTGCGCAGCAGGGCCTTGGAGCCTTCCGGCAGGCTGTCGATCTTGAGCAGTGCCAGATCCGCATCGGCGAGGCGCTTCAGATCCTGTGTCTTGTGGCGCCCGCTCAGCGAATCGGCGCGCACGATCGCGCCATAGCCGCAGGAACGGATGACCTTGAAGCGTGCGCCAAGGGCAAAGGCGCGGGCGTACAGTTCATAATCTTCGCCGAGACGCAGGTTCTCGTCGTAACGCAGCCCATGCCTGTCGAGGAAAGCTCTTGATATCACCGGCTTGAGAAAGCCGAGTTCGCCGCGCTGGACACGCCGTCTGGAGATGTTGCCCTCGATGAACCGCTCGAAGTCGAGGAATTCCGGGTCCGCCGAAAAGGACGGGGCGACGATCTTAGAGACGTCGGTCGCCGTATCGTCACGGATCAGCATGATGTTGTCGGCGGCGAAATCCCAGTCGGTGCTGGCAAACAGCTGGCGAAACCGTCCCTGAAGGAAGAAATCGTCGGCGTCGAGAATGCTGATGAAAGGCGATTTCGACCCGGCAATGGCGGCATTGCGAGCGAAGGACGGGCCGCGATTGACGTCGAGCCGGATGACCGAAAGCCGACCGCTGCCATCGTCGGCAGCGCTGGCCACTTTTGCGGTGTCGTCGGTGGAGGCGTCGTCGACGACAACGACTTCCGCCACCTCCGGCTCGCGCAGCGCCGAGGCGATGGCTGCGGGAATGGTCCGGGCCGCGTTGCGCGCCGCGATGATCACGCAGACCCGGGATTCTGTCATGGACATAGGGTGGCCTTTCGATTGCATAAAGTGTCGCATTGGTCCCTCGCCCTCCCGGCGCGCGGCGCCGGACCCAGATCCATCCCCCGATCCATCCCCAGCGGATCGGGACGGAACGTTATCTGCCTGCTGCATGACGACCCTCATCGTCACCGGCTTTCCCGCTCGAAAATCCGCCGGCTGAGGTCGGCTGACGCGGCCCAGCCGGCCTCGGTCAGGTAGCGGACAGGTTCGCGGCCGCACAATTCCCACAAAACGGTGCGCCGTTGCGGCCATCTGAGCGACGACAGCCACGGCGCGATGACCATGTGGAACAGGTCTTCATTGCCGATGCGTGACAGGATCCTGGTGGCCCGATCCGACAGCAGCGTGCCGGCGCCACCAAGCAGCACATCGGCGGCGCGCAGGCCCAGCAGCAGGGTGTCAGCCAGCCCCTGCTCGGCCGCGTAGTCGAGCACAGTCTGCTGCTCGGCCTCGCTCAGCCGACCGGCAGCGGCCCGGATATCGCAGACATAGCCCGCGCATGGCTCGCGGTTGAACAGCGCCTTTGCGACACTGATGCAGGACAGAAGCAAAGTGTCGGAGGCCGAGATGAACGGCACGCTGGAGCCGGCGATCGCAAGCGCGCGCTTGCGGCGCAGGAACCCTTCCGTATCGCGCGGGCTGGGCGATCCCGGCTGCTGGAGCCGGTAATGGAGATCGACGGTGGACAATTTCCGACCTTGGCTGCGAACCATGTGCTGCTCGCCCAGAAAGCGCACCCACCAGACGGAGCGGGACTTGCCGGCGACCTCGTAGCCGATCGAGCGCAGCGCATCGCGAGCTCTAAAGAAGCCGGCCGGCGACACCAATATGTCGACATCTCCGGACGGCTTCATGAAATGGTCGCCATAGAGCAGTTGCTGCTGGAGGGGGCCCTTCAGGAAGACGAAATCGATGCCGCTGCCGCGCAGCGCCTTGTCGACGGCCATCGAATCCATGATGCCGGACGAGTTCATCGCAATCGTGCGCCGGCGATAAGTGTCGAGCCACTCGAGCAATCCCGGCGGCGTCTCGCCCGCCGGTGGGCGCGACAGCGCCTTCAGCATGAAGGTGGCGACCTTGTTCAGCCTGGCGATATCGCAAACATCGGCAACGGAGATGGCCGGTGCAGGCGCGGCGCCGGGGCTCGCCCTGGAGGCGAAGAACAGCCGCAGGCAAGCCTGCACATAGGCCACTTCGTCGGCGCAGCCAGCGGCGCGCAACCTTTCGAAGGTCCCTTCCTGCAATGCCATATGCTGCAGCATCTCCGCAAAAAATTCGCCAGGCGCGTTATATTGCAACTGCGAAGCAAAGCATCGCCAAATTCATGCGCCGCGTCCAGTTTTTCCTTTGGCGCCAATTTTCCTGCAACCTGAACGTTTCGCAACACAGTCCTACAACGAGATGCAAGGCGCCGCCTGATCGGGGCTTGTGGCGGGTACGTCAGCAACAATTTTGTGGGAATGCGCCAGCGCCCAAGTGAGGAGCATTCGAAGGAAAATTTAACGTAATTAAATCAGATACTTAGTTGATGGCCTCGGACACTCTGCTGAATTCTCCTGGGATGTGAAAATGCAAAGCGCTTTGATCACCATTGAAGGGAGTCGCAACCGAGAATTGATTAACGGCTGGTAAATCAGGCTTGACTCATAAATGCTGCCATGCAGCTATTGCGGTGCAGCAATAGCTCGCTGCCGGCAATCGACAGGCCGCTTCCAGTCCACAAGTGGAGAGTAAATTGGAACAGAATGTTGAAAAGCATGAGTACGAAACCCCTAGCCTGACGGTCCACGGCTCGATCGAGACCATCACGCAAGGCGGTAGCGGTACTACGGCACTCGACGCCTCGTTTCCGGCACATACGCCGGTCGGCGAACTCACCTTCTCCTGAGTATTCTCTCGTTGGGGTGACAAAGTCCGGACTCTGCAAACAGAGCGCACTAAGGAGAGTCGGGGGTCAAACCCCGGCTCTCGCGTCTTTGTCCGGAATTGCCGAAGCGTTGGTTGTGAGCGAGGTTTAGGATGGACTGGAACCCCACGGACCATGATCGGATGAGCGCGAGCAAGGATGCCGTGGCCTGCGAATTCGGCAACGGCCTGGCGCTGCTCGATATGAGGTCCAACATCTATTACAGCCTGAACAGCGTCGGCGCCTATATCTGGGAGCTGATCCAGGAGCCGCGGCCGATTTCCGAAATCCGCAGCGCCGTGCTGGATCGCTACAATGTCGATCCGGAACGCTGCAAGGCCGATGTCGATGGATTGTTGAAGGGCTTGGCGGACGCCGGGCTTGCGAGGCTCCATGATGAGGAACTTGTCTAGAGCTTTCTCACTGAGCGGGCCGGAGATGCTCTTTCTCGCCCACTGCCTTGCGGTGGTCGTGGCGGTGCGGCTGGGGCTGACGCTGCTTTCCTACAACAAAGTGCGCCGCATGGTGACCCGGCTCGACGCGCGCGAACCAGCCGACATCGGCGATCTCAGGCGTGTCGCCTGGGGCGTGGCTGCGGCTGCCCGCCTGGTGCCTGGCGCAAGCTGTCTGACCCAAGCGCTTTCCGGCCAGTATTTGCTTGCTCGCCAGGGCAACGCCTCAAAAATCCGCATCGGCATCGAGCGCGACACCGGCACCGAGTTGAAGGCGCATGCCTGGCTGGTCAGCGGCGACCATATCGTGCTCGGCGGCTCGCTTGGCAGGTTTAACCATCTCGTCGACCACGGCCAGTGAGCGATGAGCGGCGTCGCCGGAATTCTGCTTAGGCAGGAAGGCAGGCAGGCCGCCGCGGCCGACATCCAGCGCATGCTTACCCGCATGCAACATCGCGCGCCTGACGGCAGTTCGTGGTGGATGGACGAGGGCGTCGTTCTTGGCCACGCCTGGCTCAACACCACCGATGAAGCCGGCCCCGGCCCGCTGACCATGGCCGGCGGCAAGCTCGCGATCACCGCGGACTGCCGGCTGGACAATCGCGACGAATTGCTGGCCAGGCTCGGCATCAGGGACAGTTCGGTTGCCGACGCCGTGCTGTTGATGCGCGCCTATCTGCGCTGGGGCGAAGCCTGCCCCGAGCATCTGCAAGGCGACTTCGCCTTTGCCATCTGGGACGCCGAGCGCCAGAAGCTGTTTTGCGTGCGCGATCATTTCGGCGTCAAACCCTTCTATTACCATTCAAGCGACCGGCGTTTCGTCTTTGCTTCCGAGATCGGGCCGATCCTCGATGTCGGCGGCGTCGACATGCGCATCAGCGAACACCAGATTTCCGGCTTCCTCGCCGGGCTGCCCGATAATCCGCAATCAACTGCCTATGCCGATATCTTCCGCCTGCCCGCGCGCCATAGCCTGACGGTGACCGGGAACCAGGTGGTGTTGCGTCGCTACTGGCAGATCGAACCCTCGCCAAGGCCGATGCGATCGGATACGGCCGAGGAATTCCGGCATTTGTTTTCGCAATCGGTCCGCAACCGCATGCGCGGCACGCCTGCGGTCGGGGCGATGCTGAGCGGAGGCCTCGATTCCTCGTCGATCGCCTGCGTGGCGGGCCTTCAGAATGCCGCGCAGCGCAAGCCGAGGCTGCCGACCTTCTCGCTGGTGTTCGAAAAGGGTTCGCCGATGGACGAGCGGCCTTTCATCGAGGCAGTGCTTGGACAGGAGCAGGTCGACGGCACTTTGATTTCCGTCGGCAACTACGCGCCCTTCGCGGAATTCGAACGCATTCTGGAGGAGCAGGAAGAAACGTTCCTGGCCCCCGGCCTGTCGCTGACCCGCGACATCTACAGGACGGCCGGCGCCAAGGGCATGAAGGTGCTGCTGGACGGCCATGGCGGCGACGAGGTGGTTTCGCAGGGCCACGGCCATCTGCACGAACTCGCCTATGCCGGCAAATGGATGGAGCTGTGGCGCGAGCTGCGCAGCGCCTCCAACACCTATGGCGATGGCATGCTCGGCCTCTACTACCAGTTCCTTACCCTTTACGGGCCGGCCTGGCGCATCGCGAGAATCAAGCGGTTCGCGAACCGCGTGCTTGGCAAATTGCGGCGCCATCCCACTGGGCGGCCGGCGACGAGCTGGCGCGCCCTGATCAATCCGGACCTGGCGATGCGTACCGACCTCGTCGAACGGTTCCGCAGGGCCGGCTATATGCCGCCCGCGGTCAGCGCCAGCGAGACCTTGACCCATCGCTGGCTGCTGTCGAACGGCATGGTGCCGCACGCCTTCGAGGTTCTCGACAAGGCCGCCGCCAATTTCGGCGTCGAGCCGCGCTACCCCTTCTGGGACAAGCCGCTGGTCGAGTTCTGCCTGGCACTGCCCGGCGCGGAAAAGCTGAACCAGGGCTTTGGCCGCTCGGTGTTGCGCCGTGCCATGGAAGGAATTTTGCCCCCGGCGGTGCAGTGGCGGCGCGACAAGATCGATTTCACCTCCAATTTGGTCAAAGGCATGCTGGGCAATCACCGCGATCTCCTGGACAAGGTGCTGGTGAAAGATGCGGCGCGGATTGCCCCTTACGTCAACCTGCCTGAGGTGACCGCCGCCTATGGCCGCATTTCCAGCCAACCCGAGGCCGCGACCTTGCCCGATGTCCAGTATGTATGGCGTTCGATTTCGCTATCGTTGTGGCTGCGGCAGGTGCAACAGCGCGGGAGCCACTGATGATGCCGGCCAACATGCCTCTTGCCGCTGATGACCGCCATGCAATTGCTGCTCGCGCACAGCACTTCTACAAAGCCTATGGGCTGACGATCGCTTCGCAGGTCGAACTGCCTGAGCTAGAGCCGAGCGAACCAGCTTGCGTCGATGTGCTGATCACGGTCGGCCCGATCGACCTGCCAAAACCCTCGCCCGAGACCGGAACTGCTTTCCGTTTCGAGCCGCGGCAGCAATATTTGGCATGGCAGACGGTCGGCGCCTTCCTGATCACCGATGCCTGCCGCATCGAGGTGGAGCCGGCGCCCGATGTCGACGATGCGCTGCTGGCGTTTCCGCTGCTCGGTCCGGTCATGGCACTGCTCCTGCACCAGCGCGGCCTGCTCATCCTGCACGCCAGCGCCATTGCGGTCGGCGGCAAGAGCGCTGTCTTCATGGGCGACAAGGGCGCCGGCAAATCGACGACGGCGAGCGCGATGATCCGTGCCGGGCATCGATTGCTGACCGACGATGTCGTGGCGCTCGATCTCACGGACCGGCCGATGATCGTTCCGGGTTTTCCGCAGTTGAAGCTCGCCGCCGATGCCGCCGCCGCGTTTCCCATCCGCCAGGCAGAAATACGCCCGCAGGTGCATGCGGCGATCGACAAGATGCAGCATCGCCTGCACGCCGGATTTGCGGCAGACGCGGTGCCGGCGACCCGGATCTATATCCTCGAGCGCGGCGACAAGGCAGCGATCACGCCGCTGCCAGGCATCGGCGCCCTGCCGGCAATCATCAAATTTTCCTATGTGACGCGTTTCGGCCGTCCAGCCCTGGTCGGCGATTTTGCCACGACACATCTTCGCCAATGCGCCGCCTTGGCCAGCCAGATCGGCGTCTGTCGCCTCGAAGTGCCGACCGGGCTCGACCGTATCGGCGAAGCTGTCGCCCTGATCGAAAACGATCTGGCGGCCGACAAAGGACCGCGGTGAGCTGACATGGCCGCATCGCAGATCCTACGCTTTTCGTTTTACCGCGATGTCGCCGGCTTCGGCGCCGCCATGGCCCGGATCGGCGGGCGCAGGACCTTCACGGCATTGCTGTTCCTGATCCTGGGAAGCCTGACCGAAGGCATCTCGATCCTGCTTCTGGTGCCGCTGCTGCATCTGGTCGGGCGACCCGAGCAGAATTTCGCGGTCAGGTTGCCTGACCGCGACTGGGTGCGCTGGCTGGCTCCGGACGGAACGCTGCAATTGACCACGGTGCTTTGCCTGCTGGTCGGGCTTGTCGCGCTGCAGGCAGCGTTCAACCGCTATAAATCCGTCTACATGGCGCGGCTGCTGCTCGACTTCATCAATCGCCTGCGCATGAACCTGTTCGAGAGCATCGGCAAGGCGCGGTGGGGGATATTCGCGCGCATGCGCAGCTCCGATCTCGACCATGCGCTGACCGGCGATATCGACCGCGTGCAGTCGGCGGCGTTCTCGCTGCTGATGCTGGTGCAGATCGCCGTGCTTCTGGCGGGTTATCTCGTTGTCTCGCTGTTCATTTCGACAGTAATGACGGCGTTTGCCATTGTCGTCGGCATCGTCACCTTCCTGGCACTGCAGCCGTTTCGGGCACGAGCCAGCGCCTTCGGCCGGGTTTTGACCAGCAATCGCCAGGAGCAGTACCGAACGGTCTCGGAGTTCCTCGGCGGCATCAAGGTGGCCAAGAGCCTGAATGTCGAGGCGACCTATTACGCGCAGCTTCGCGCGACGCTGGAGAAGATGAAGGCCGACAACATCAACTATGTGCGCAACAGCACCATCGGCACCGCTCTGTTCCAGGTCGCCAGCGTCATTGGTCTGAGCCTGTTCATCTATGTCGCTTTGGTGCGCTTCAACCTCTCGCTGGCCGAGATCGTTGTCCTGCTTCTGGTGTTCATGCGCATTGCGCCGCGCTTCATGGACATGCAGATGCAGGCGCAGCAGGTGCTGATCAACCTGCCGGCCTATGCCTCGATGCGCGACATGCAGGCGCGTTTCGATGCCGAACGCGAGCCGGCAAACCTCGAATCGGATGCCAAGCTGTCGCTCGATGTCGGACTCAACATCCGCAATGTCTCCTTTGCCTATGAGGCCGGCGGCAAGCCGGTGGTGAGCGATGTCACCTTTGGCCTTCCCGCCGGCAAGGTAACGGCGCTGATCGGTCCGTCAGGCTCGGGCAAGAGCACGCTTGCCGACATGCTGCTTGGCCTGCTCGAACCGAGCGAGGGCAAGATCCTGGCCGATGGCGTCGAGATCGGCGCCGCCAACCGCCGGCGCTGGCGCGACCAGGTGGCGTATGTGCCGCAAGACGTGTTCCTGCTGCACGATACGATCGCCGCCAATCTGCGCCTTGCCGCGCCGCAAGCCAGTGACGCGGAGCTGTGGACTGCACTGCGCGCTGCGCATGGCGCCGACTTCGTCGAGCGGCTGGAGTTGCGGCTCGACACGGTGGTCGGCGACCGCGGCGTCCGGCTCTCGGGCGGCGAACGCCAGCGCATCGCGCTGGCGCGCGCGCTGCTGCGCAAACCTTCGCTGCTCATTCTCGACGAGGCGACCAGCGCGCTCGACTGGCAGAACCAATCCCTGATCGCCAAATCGATCGACGGCTTGCGCGGATCGATGACGATCCTGACCATTGCGCACAGGCCATCGATGATCGCCTTCGCCGACTGGGTGGTTGCAGTCGAAAACGGACGAATCGTCGAAGTGGGGCAATATCAGAGGTTGAAAGCGAAGGCCGGCAGCCGCCTGTCGAAAATGCTTTCAGGCGAGCAATCGGAACCCGAGCCGGCCGAAGCAGGCTGAGTCCGGCTGCAAGATGATCCGAGGCCGACCTTGCGGCTTCAGACTGCTCAATGCACGCTGCGCCTCGCCGAGAGCTTCTCGCCTTCAACCGCCTTGTCGGCGCCGAGGCTTCTTTCGGCGTCGCGAGCCCTGTCGGCCGATGTCGGCGCGCTCCTGGCGATCATAACATACACCAGCAGGAAATAACCGACTTGGATGAGGACAGCGCAACCGATGACGCGAAGCACCGTTGTGGTGACCGTCGCGCCGTCGACATAGGACCACGCGACCACGATCGCGAGGGCGAAAACCATTCCAATGACGAATTTTGGTAATGACATGTTCGGCGGCCCGTCAACCGGCCCGAGCATGCAAAAGCGATGACTTACCCACCCGAGTATCTCCCCATTCGCCATGCGAGCTTATTTAGCTGCTCTTTTTCGGCCGGTTGCTTCCGGCCTTCCCAACCCATCCAGACTCTATCAGGAATAATTTGCGACTCTATTAAGGCGCGAAACTGACGGCAAGGGCAACCTGCAATAATTTTCGGCTTGGCGGCGGCTTGGACTCCGCCATGCTGCGATGCACACGCAGGGGTGGTGACCTAACTCGTCATGCGCTTTATACTACAGTAGAATCTACAATGTTGATTAGTATTTTACTTGATTAATTTAGCAAAGCCAGTGATTCGAAAATCAGTTAAAGCCGTTCCCTCTGCGGCAAAGGACGATTTGCCCAAAACCCGCCGAAAAAAGGCATTACATTTCCTACGGTTGCTAATTATTCGTCACAAACCCGCCATAAAGGGCAAAATTTGGGCAAGGAGCGTTTATTATTTAGTCAATTCCTGACGTGACTATTTCAGCCATATGGGAAATTGTGTGTTGCGCTGCAGCATTTTTTTGGTATCGTGGCATAAACCATCCGTTCAACGTATGGAGCTTTTGCATGAGGGACGTTGCCAAGTCGGCCAATGCGGCATTTTCGCATGTCGGCGTAGATTTTCCGCCACCCATCGGCGGGCTGCTGAAGCGCAGTTTCGATATTTTCGGTTCACTTGTCGGCCTGGTGGCGCTTAGCCCGCTGTTCCTGATGGTGGCCCTTCTGGTCAAGCTTTCCGACGGCGGCTCGATCTTCTACGGCCACAAGCGCATCGGACGCGGTGGGCGGATTTTCCCCTGCCTCAAGTTCCGCACTATGGTCGAAGACGGCGAACGTGTGCTGGCCGCCTATCTTGCGGCCAATCCGGAAGCCAACGCCGAATGGATCGCGACCCGCAAGCTGAAGAACGATCCGCGCGTGACCCGCGTCGGCGCCGTTCTGCGCAAGCTCAGCCTCGACGAGCTGCCGCAGATCATCAACATCCTGCAGGGCGACATGAGCCTTGTCGGGCCTCGCCCGGTGGTGCGCGACGAGCTTGAGATCTACGGCAGCGCCGCGGTCTATTATTTGAAGTCGCGGCCGGGCCTGACCGGGCTCTGGCAGGTCAGCGGACGCAACGATGTCTCCTATGACAGCCGCGTCGCGTTCGACCGTCACTATGTCGAGAACTGGTCGCTGTTCGAAGATGTTCGCATCATCCTCAAGACCGTGCCTGCGGTGTGGATGTCGCGCGGTTCCTACTGACCGACCGCAACTGGTCAGCAATCGGGCCGGTACGGCCCGAGCCAATCCGGTCCAAAGCTATTCGGCGATGGGCCGGTCTCGCATTGCAGCCATAGTATTCTGCCAGGTTCCGAAGGAGGCACTCGGCAGCAGGCCTATCGGGCGGATGGGGCCAAAACGGATCGGAAACGTTCAGTTGAAAACAGACATATCAGCGTATTTTCGCCTTGCCGGCCCGATGCGGCCGGCACGGCTCGTCGCCACGTGCCTCGCTCTGTCGCTCGCGGTTCCGGCCATGGCCGACGAGTACCGGCTCGGCTCGCAAGACAAGCTCAACATCCGCGTCGCCGAGTGGCAGACGGTGGAAGGCACGTTCCGTGACTGGTCGGCGGTAAACGGCGAATATTCGGTCGGTCCAGCCGGCAATTTGTCGGTGCCGTTCGTCGGCGAACTGCCGGCCGCCGGCAAGACCACGTCGGAGGTTGCGGCCGCGATCAGCGTCGCCCTGCAGCGCAAGCTTGCCTTGTCGGACAAGCCGGAAGCCTCGGTGGAAATGGTGCAGTTCCGGCCGTTCTACATCTCGGGCGAGATCCAGACGCCTGGCCAGTTTCCCTATGTGCCGGAGCTGACCGTGCTCAAGGCGATCAGCATCGCCGGCGGCATCCGGCGCAACGCCGATTTCGGCACCCAGCTCGGCAAGGATCTGATCACCGCCAAGGGCAATTTCGACATTTATGACGACCAGCGCGTGCGGTTGATCGTCAAGCGTGCCCGCATCGATGCCGATCTCGCCGGCAAGGAGAGTTTCGAGGCGCCTAAGGAAGTCGAGGGCGACCCGCGCCTGGCGACAATCGTCTCCGACGAAATGCAGATCCTGATCTCCGACCAGAAAGCGTTGAAGCTGAAGCTGCAGGCGCTTGACGATCTGAAAGGGGTCCTGCAGTCCGAAATCGAGGCGCTGCAGAAAAAGATCGTCAACCAGCAAAAGCAGGTCGACCTGGCGCAGCAGCAGGCGGACAGTATCGGTCCGCTGGCGCAAAAGGGCCTGGTCGCCAACGCACGCCTGCTTTCCTCGCAACAGTCGGTCACCGATCTGCAGGGCAAGATCCTGGACTATGAGACGGCGATCCTCACCGCCAAGCAGTCGGTCAGCAAGGCGACGCAGGATGCCATCGATGCCCAGAACACGTTGAACTCGAGACTTGCCGCCGACCGGCAGCAGGTCGAAGCAGACCTCAACGAAGCCGCACTCAGGGTCAACATGCAACAGGGCCTGATGGCCCAGGCATCGGACCCGGCCACGACCGCCGCCATCACAAACAACAATGAAGAGCCGGCGCTCATCTATTCGCTGGTGCGCGTGACCGACGGCAAGACCAGCGAGATCGACGCCAAGGAAGATACGCCGGTGCTGCCAGGCGACGTCATTAAGGTGAAGCTGGCGCCGACGGCCAGCCAGTAAGTTCCTGTCTCGCTCAGCTAGACCGGAACGACGGAGGGGCGGGAACCAGTTCGGCTCGTTCGCGCCAGGGTGCGGGCGGGAACTTCCGTTTTTCGACCGCTTGAAGGCATTCCATGCAGCCCGCCGCACCGCGCCACGTCTACCTCAATCTCGATGCCATCCGCGGCGTCGCGGCGATCAGCGTCATGCTCTACCACTTCTCGCCGTTCCTGGCCGCCGGCAAGGTGCTGCCGTCGAGCTATTTGGCCGTCGACCTGTTCTTCCTGCTCAGCGGCTTCGTCATCGCGCATGCCTATGACCGCAAGATCGAAAACGGCATGGGCGTCGGCACCTTCGTGGCGATCCGCCTGATACGCCTCTACCCGCTCTACCTCGCCGGCACGCTGCTCGGTTTCTTCTATCTCGTCGTCAAGAACCGGCTGATTCCGGCGGAATACATGCCGATCTCCGAGATCGGCACCATGCTGACGACCGGCATGTTCTTCATCCCGCTGGTCAGCGATGCCTATCACACGATCTTTCCGCTCAACCCCGCGTCGTGGTCGCTGTTCTTCGAGCTGATCGTCAACATAGCCTATGTCGCCTTCTTCTTCCTGCTGACGAAACGCGTGCTGAGCGTGCTCATCGCCGTCAGCCTGGTGCTGCTGGTCATCGCTTCGATCGTGGCCGGCACCCTCGACTTCGGCATGACCGGATCGACCATCATCAGCGGCCTGCCGCGCGTCTGTTTCTCGTTCTTCCTGGGCGTGCTGCTTTGCCGGTCCATGACACGCTATCAAAGCGGGCTCGGCTTCCTGCGGCGCGGCTGGTGGGTCGAGGGTGCGATCGCGCTGACGCTCATCGTCTTTGCCATCGCGCCGGCCGGCGGCGCGCGCGTCGCCTACGATCTCGCCTGCGTCGTCCTGGTCTTCCCGGCGCTGGTGGTGGTCGGCACTATTGCGCCGACGGCGCCGCGCCTGTCAGGCCTCTATGGCTGGCTGGGGCGGATTTCCTACCCGATCTACATCATCCACACGCCGCTGCTGATGATCATCGCCGGGGCGGGCAAGGCCGCAGCGATCGACCCGTTCGCGCATCATCCATGGTTCGGCATCGTCATGGCGGTTTCGGTCATCGTCATCGCCGACATCGCCACGCGCGTCTATGACGAGCCGTTGCGCCGCTTCCTGCAGCGGCTGATGCTGCGCAAGCGCGCCGTCGCCTAAGATAAGTAAGTCAGACGCGCGCCGGCATGCGGCCGTTGGCGGTGTTCTCTTCCGGCACCGGAACATAGGCCCGCCTTGCCCTGGCGAGCGGCACCGGGCGCAGCTTGAACAGGCCGTAATAGACGATGAACGAGGCCATGAAATAGGGGCCGAGGATCTCGACCTCGAAGAAGGAGCGGATCAGCATCATGCCGACCGCGCCGGCGAGCACCACTGAATCGGCGCTCCAGTCACCGAACACCACCTTCGAAACATGGCCCCAGAAGGAGCGCAGGATGATCAGCGCCAGCATCGTCACGCCGATGAAGCCGAGCTCGACCAGCGTCTCGATATAGGTGTTGTGGAAATGGAAGCCGGTGCGGGTGGAGATGTAGAACTCGGCCCAGAGCCGTTCCGGATCGGCAAAACCCTGGATCCAGTAGGCGGCATAGCCATAACCGAGCACCGGACGCTGCTGCGCGGCGGCCCAGCCCTGTTCCCAGAGATAGGTGCGGCCGGTCAGCGTCGAATCCTTGCCGAAGATGCCGAGCACGACATCGAGCAGGCCAAGGTTCAGCGCAGCCATCACACCGCCGACCAGCGCCGTAGCGCCGACGACGAACAGCACGCGGCGGTAGCGGCGTGACAGAACCTTGCTCATGGCAAGCAAGGCAACGACACCGATCACCGCCGGAAGCGAAGCGACTGACGTCGCCGAGTGGGCGATCGCCAGCATATAGACGGACAGCAGGATGATCGGCGCGGTCCAGACGAAGCTCATCCAGTTGCGCCGGTAGAAGGCCAGAAAAGCGAAGCAGAAGAAGATGCCGAGCGAGGCGAAGAAGCCGATCTGGTTCTTGGAGCCGAAGGCGCCGACGAAATTGGTGGTGCCGTCGATAGTGTCGAGCGCATAGGCGCCAACCTTCAGCGAATACAGCAGCACGATGAAGATGCCGATCAGCGAGCCCAGCACCAGCGTGCGCGTGCTGATGGTGCGCGCCGCGATGTAGGCGCACAGCATGTGGGAGAAATATTGCAGCCCCGCCCGCGCGCTGGTGCCGGCCGCTTGCGACCAGAACAGCGACAGGCAGACATAGGCCGCAAACAGCAGCGGCAGCCAGGCGCTGGAGAGATCGCGGGCGAAACGCCGGTAATCGACGAACAGCAGCGGCAGCCATACCAGATAGTAGGCGAGGATCAGGATCTGGCCGAAATTGGTGGAGTAGGCGAAGGCAAAGACCGACACCGCAACGGCGAAGGCGGCATAGGCCTTGTTGTTGTCCGGATCGATCAGAATGGATTTCGGGATCTTCATATCCGTACCGGATTTCTCATGCTGCCGCCTTTCAGCTGGGCTGAAGCGCCCATGGTCGGCTTTTCTGCGTCAGGTCCGCCCTTGCTGCAGGCGCGACTGCCGAAACGGCCCTTCCCGGAACCCGCACAACGGGCATCCATTGTGCAGTGCAATATAACCTCTATCGCCTGTCACTCAATGGTAAATTTGCCGCGAGGGGTAAAGTTGCCGCGGGCAAGGTCAAAACCACGATGCAACGGACAAATGGCGGTAATGCGGCTCGCTCGTTCGAAAATTCAAAACTGTGGCCGCTACCACAGCGCCCCGCCGGTGATCTGGATGTTTTCCATGGTGATGCCCTTGGCCAGATCCGAGCACAGGAACACGGCTAGAGCCGCGATTTCCTGCGGCTGCAGCATGCGCTGCTGGGGATTGCCCTTGGCGATCTCGGCCATCGCTTCCTCGGCGGTTCTGCCGTTGCCCTCACGCTCGACCACCTGCGCCACGTTGCGGCGCATCAGTTCGGTCTCGACCCAGGTCGGGCTGATCATGACGCAGGTGACACCGTGCGGGGCGCCTTCCAGCGCCACGCAGCGGGTAAGACCGAGCAGCCCGGCCTTCGAGGCGCAGTAGGCCGGGTTGTCCTTCCAGCCGACGGAAGCCGCTGTCGAGCCGATGTTGACGATACGGCCCCAGCCGCGCGCGATCATGCCGGGCAGCACAGCTCGGGTGACGCGGAACGCTCCGCTCAGATTGGTGTCGACGATCTTGTCCCACAGTGCGTCGGGATGGCCGCAGACCGGCTGTTCGGCGGTGGTGCCCGCGGCATTGACCAGTATGTCTCCCGGGCCGATGGCGGCTTGTGCGTCAGCCGCAAACCGGTTGGTCACCTCGCTATCGCGGACATCGAGGTGGGCGGCATAAACCCTGGTGCCGTGTGCCGACAGGGCCAACCGCACGCGCTGGATTTCATCGGCGCCGGGATAGTAGGCGGCGTCGGTTCTGTCGGCGCCGGCGGGGGCGATGTAGGAGCCGACCGCTACATTTGCGCCGGCCTGCGCCAACGCCGTCGCAATGGCGAAGCCCATGCCGGAAAACCCGCCGGTGACGATCGCGCTGCGGCCGGAAAGGTCTGTCATGGGCAGTGAATCTCCGATGCCGACGTTTGATGCCATAGTCTTAGACCCAGCCCGGTGACGAGCGCTACCTTGCCTGCAGCGCTGGTCACCACGTCGCTAAAGCGGTTTGCCCAGCCACTCGCGATAGAAGCCTTCGAGATCGGGTTCGAAGTCGTGCACGATGGGGTAGCCCGGCGCCGCCGCTTCCACTTCGTGCATGGTGCCGCATTGTGGACAGATGAATTCGCGAATTTCCATCCATTGCGGATCGGGAATATCGCTGTTGGGATAGATCTCGCGCAGCGCTTCCTCGGTGTTTCGCACGTTGATCGCGGCCTTGAGCTTCCAGTTCTTGCGGTAGTCGCCGAAGGAGTGGCCGCATTCGCAGCGGGTGATCCGTTCATCGCCGCTTTGGCAGATGAAGAGGTGATCCGAGACCGGCAGCAGGATCGGGTCCTTCCATGCGACACGGTCCTGATAGACGGCGAGCATCTTGAAGAAGCGGTCGTCGTCCTTGTAGGCGCTCATGATGCGCTTTGTCTGCGGCCAGGGCAGCTTGCCGGCTGAGAGATCGCCGAGGACTTCCTTGCTGTATGAGGTCATGGCTTTGCTCCCGGCATGAAGATTGATCTGGCGTCGACGGTCCAGAAATCACTGAAATCCCTGGTGAAGCGCGACGATAGCTTGATCGCGCTGGCATACATTTTCTTCACCTCGGGCGCGAAGTCGGCCTTCTCGACACGGCCGCGTTCGGCAGCGATCCAGTCCGAAACCGGGATCGCCTTGGCCAGACGCTCTCTGCGCATGGCGGCACGACGTTCGACGGTGGCGTCGATATCGGCAACCGGATAACCCTCGGCGTCGTCCTTCAGCACGATGCCGAAAATCTGGATCGCCGCCTGGCGGGTGAGAAAACCGTTCTCGACATCCCAGGCGGTCTTGACCGGATCGCGCTCCAGCACGTCGCCGTAACCGCCGCCACCATTGTAGGAATGGCTGAAGATGTCCCCCGACTTGTGCGGCGAGGTGATGTAGGGGCCTTCGACCACGGCATGGTCGCCGCCGATGTTCTTCTCGTAGTCGGAGACATGCGGATCGATACCTGGGGCATGCGCGAGCGGTTCGCCTTTCGCCGCCAGTTCGTGGATGTTGGAGTTGCGCACCGCGCGATGCTTCTGGCAGGTCGGCGCGGGATAACCGCCGCACATGCCGCCATTGTCGAATACCCGCGAGGAGTGTTCCGAAGTGTGCAGTCGCAGGTGCGAGGTCTTGTTGATCAGCCAGGTCGAGACGAAGGAACAGCCGCCGCGATATTTGCCGGCGCCGCCCGAATTGGGCATGATCGAGCGGCCGATATAGACCATCGGCATCGACTGTTCCCAGACCTCGATGTTGCCCATGTCGGATTCCGGATTCCAGCCGACATAGGCGGTGTCGAGGCCATCGGCGATGGCGAGCGCGCCGGAGCCGGCGGCGGCGCATTCGAAATGCGCCATGCCGAACGGCGTGCCGTACTGGCTTTCGCCGCCCATCTCGATCATCGGGCTGTTGACCTGGCCGACGAAGGCTTCCTCGACGAAGCCGCGCGCGACGAAGCCGCGCGACAAAAGGCGCTGGAACACGCCATAGGCCGGCAGCAGCAGCGCCCAGGATGTGGCGGTCGCCACCATCTCATTGTCGGGGTTGGTCCAGGTGCCGTGCGGCAGCTTCAGCTCGGTCGCCATCCAGGCGCCGTCATTGACCAGGCCCTCGAAATTCATGTGCTGGGTCAAGGTGACGAACATGCCTCCATCCATGCCGGCCGGCGTGCAGTTCATCGAATGGTAGCCCCAGGGCTGCGTGCCCTCGAAGTCCATGGTGATCTTGCCGTCGGTGGTGATCTCCATCTCGATCGGGATGTTGTAGAGCCAGTCGGGATCGCCAAGCAGCTGGAAGCCGGGCTTGCCCGCTGTGACATGGCCATAGAAGGTGTGGCCGCGATAGATGCCGGGCACGGTGAGCTGGCGGGTGCGGGCGAGCTGGGCACGACGACCCTCCTCGATGAACTCCTTCGATACCTTCATCCAGTAGTCGAGGCCGATCTCCGAGATCAACTGCTTGACGCTTTCGCGCATGTCGATGCAGGAGGCGACCTTAGCCTTCTCGTCGAGCACCCAGTAGATCGGCATGCGCAGATTGCGCTCGCAGCGGATGACGTAGTCGCGCCGGATCTCGTCATTCTCGCCGATCTTTTCGGCGCAGACGAACAGGCCTTCGGTGAAGCGCTCCTGCGCCAGGCAGACGTCGCCGCCGGGCGTGATGCCGCCGGCTTCGAGCTCGTGGCAGACCGCACCGGCCCAGCCGACCAGCGTGCCTTCATGGAAGATCGGCACCACGTCCATGACGTCGGGCACCTGCACGGTGCCGATGAAGGCATCGTTGTTGGCAAAGATGTCGCCTTCGCGGATCTTCGGGTTTTCCTCGTAATTGTTCTTGATCATCCATTTGATGAAGCGGCTCATCGTGTGGACGTGGACCATGATGCCGTTGGACAGCGCGATCGCATCGCCCTCGGGCGTATAGATCGCCACCACCATTTCGCCGACTTCGCGCACGCCGGGCGAGGCCGAGATGCGGCGGGCCATTTCGCGGGCCGAGACGCAATAGGCGCGCAGCTTGGTGTGCAGCGTCTCGAATTTCAGCGGGTCCTGGTTGCGTAGCGTGAGCTCGGTGATGCCGTCATAGCAGCCGGTCTCTTCCATCAGCCGTTCTGAATCGAGCAGCCGTTCGCGAAGGCGCAGGGCCGAGGCAGGTTTGTCCAACATGGCGGTGCCCTTTCAAGAATGGGTGTAATGCAGCAGCGTCCACTCATCGACGTGGACACGGTCCTGCGGATGAACAACGAGCGTGGTGGCGGGATGTTCGATGATGGCCGGACCGATCACCTCATGGCCGGGCTGCAATAGGTCCATCTCGTAGAGATTGGCCTTGTGCCAGCGTCCCCCGATATAGGCCTCGCGCACGCCCTTGTGCGCTGCTGCCGGGGCCGACTTGCCGAGCGGGCGCTTCAAGAGCACCGGCTTGACCTTGTCGGCGGTGGCGATCAATCCGAGCTCGGTGATGGTGAAGCCGGCTTCGCCATAGCGCGAAACGCGATGGTTGACCTTGGCGTAGACCGCCTCGAATTCGTCGATGACCCTACGCATGTCGTCAGCCGAATTGACCTCGGCAAGCGGTGCCATGACCTCGACATCCTCGAGCTGGCCGGTGTAGCGCATCATCAGGAACGGCACGGTCTTGATCTTGTCTCTGATATGGCCGTCGCTGATCATCTCGTTGACCGCCGCCTTGGTGAGATCATTCCAGACGTCGGTGACCTTCTTGCCGAAAGCGAGCAGCTCGTCATCGCTTGCGCGGGCGCCGATGTCGTGCTGCGTCGACACCGAATGCCGACGCATGAAATCGGCGGTGGTGCAGCCGAAGGCCGAGAAGGCGGCGGCAAACTGGAAGGTGATGATGTCCTTGAAGCCGATGCCCCTGGAGCAGCCGGCCAGATGCAGCGGACCCGAGCCGCCATAGGACAGCAGCGTGAATTCCGAGGGATGGATGCCTTGGCCGGAAATGACCCGGCGCAGCGCGTTGTTGGCATCGGCTTCCAGCATGTCGATCATGCCTTCGGCAGCCTCCTCGACCCCGACGCCAAGGATGCTGGAGCATTTTTCCTCAAACGCTTTGCGCGCCTTCTCGACCTGCAAGACTACCTTGCCGCCGAGGAAATAATACGGGTTGAGGCGCCCGAGGATGGCGTCGCAATCGGCGATGGTGGGTTCGGTGCCACCCTTGGCAAAGCAGATGGGGCCGGGGTCGGAACCGGCGCTTTCCGGCCCGAGCGAGACTTTCTTGGTCAGCGGGTCGACCTTGAGGATCATGCCGGCGCCGGCGCCGATCGTGTCGAGATGCAGCGTCGGCACGTTGAGCTTGAAACGGTCCATCAGCGGCTCGTTCTCGATCCGCGTCTGGCCGCGCGAAATCACGCCCATGTCGAAGGACGTGCCGCCCATATCCGAGCAGATCAGCGAGTCGTTGCCGATCAGCTTGCCGACATAGGCCGCGCCCAGAATGCCGCCGATCGGACCGGAGATCATGGTTTCGTGCAGGCGCGGGTGGTTGATCGAGGTCAGGCCGCCAAAGGAGAGCAGCGTCTGCACGCCGTATTTGAAGCCGTATTTCTTCGAGACGTCCTCGATACCCCTAAGCTGCTTGCGGCCGCGCGACGTCGCGTAGGCTTCGATCAGCACCGAGTTCAGCCGCGACTGCTCGCGAATGACCGGGCGGACTTCGTGGCTGGTGTAGACCAGGATGTCGGCGCCGGCCTTTGCGATCTCCTCGCGGCAGATCTCGGCGATGCGCTTTTCGTGCACCGGATTGACGTGCGAGAAGATCGTCATGATGCAGATCGCCTCGACCTTGTCGGCGATCAGCTTCCTGGCTGCAGTCGCGACCTCATGCTCGTAGAGCGGCAGCACGATGTCGCCGAACTGGTCGATGCGCTCGGTGACGCCATGGGTGCGACGGCGCGGCACCAGCGGATCGGGATGATGGTGGGTCACCGCATGCAGCCGGTCGGCATAGGAATAGTCGGCCCAGGCCTGCAGGCCGCGACCCATCAGGATCATGTCTTCCAGACCCTTGGTGGTGATCAGGCCAAGCCGGCGCCCGGTGCGCGACAACAGTGTGTTGAGCATGCCGGTGCCGGAATAGAGCACGACGTTGACGCCGGAGAACAGCTGCTCCAGCGAGATACCCCAGGCGTCGGCCGCGTCTTCGGCCGATGCAAGGAAGCCTTCGGCTTCGTTCTTGGGCGTGGTTGCCGACTTGCCGATCTTGAAGTGGCCGTCCTGGTCGACAAGGATCGTGTCGGTCATGGTGCCGCCGGCGTCGATGCCGATGACGATTGGATTGCCGACGATGGGGCTGGTGAGGTTGGGTTGGGTCACGGTCGCCTCAGGATTGCTCTAGGATGGCTCAAGCTAGATTCCTTGGGCGGCCTTGCGCCATATGCCAAAAGACACAATGACCGCCGGACTGGGATCGCCGAGAAAAGGGCATGCGCATGGGCAGCAACATCTGGGCGCCGCTGGCCAGGGCGATTGCCGCCGCCGGCACGGACAGGCATGTCGACTGCCTGATCGACCTGATCGGCGCCGACATCGAGCACGATCTCGTCACCGTGACCCGATATTCGGCGACGCAGACACCGGAGTTTGTCAAGCACCGGCGCTTTTCGGATGAGATGGTGCGGCGCTATCTCGACAATTACTACGTCTTCGACCCGTTCTATGCCTCGTGGCGGCGCGAGCGACGGCTGGGCATCCTGCCGCTGAAACGGCTCGCCGATGACGAGGCCAAGCGCGGCCAGTACATAGCCGGTTTCCTGGCGCAGTCGGAAATCTGTGACGAGGTCGGCATCATGCTGGCGGATGGCGGCGACTGGTGCCTCGGCATCTTCCTCGACCGCTCAACCGCTTCATTCAAGGACAGCGAGATCGCGCTGCTGGACGAGCGGCTACCGGTGTTCGAGGCGCTGCATGCACTCGACACCAAGGCGCGGGGAACAGAATTCTCCCGCACATCGGCGCCAACCGGCCCCGGCGCCTCCCCCCGGCAGGAGCCGACCATCCCGGCCAGCCTGTGGCCGGAGCTTTCCTTGCGCGAGCGCGAACTGGTGCAGCTGATCCTCGCGGGTCACCCGACCGCCAATATCGCCGAGCGGCTCGGCATCACCGTCGGCACGGTGAAGAACCACCGCCGCCGCATCTACGAGAAGCTCGACATAACCACCGAACGGGAGCTGTTTTTGGAATTCTTCCAGCATCGGGCAGACGGTTAGTCCGCCATCGATATGGCCGTCAGTCGTGCAATTGCCTGGAAATCGGCGGGCCGACAGTAAAGCCGGAGAATGTTACCTCAAACCCTTCGCGCTGCGGCGAGCAGCACATCATACCGACATCGACGGATTTGGAGATCGGGAAATAAGCCAGCCGCACCGGCTTCCACTTGCCATCGGTGGTATCAAGATATTGGATGCGGATCGCCTCGGCATGGCGGGTCAGCCGGATGCGCACGCCGTCGGGGCCGGTGGGAATGCTGAGCAGCGACCAGTCCGAGGTGTCGTTGGTGACCACCACCGAAAAGTAAGCCAGCCCGTCGGTGTATTCGATGCCGGCCTTGATCCAGTGCGTTTCACTCAGCCGCAGCATCAGCCCGGCCTGGTCGTAGAGCACCTTGTAGTCGCCCTTGACGGTGACTTCGGCGCTGAAGTCACCCTCGACCGGCCGATACAGGAAATGGCCATTGTCACGCCAGAAACCGTAAAAGGTTTCGCGCCAGAAGTCGGTTTCCCCGCCGGTGCGCACATGCACGATGCCATCACCGAAGGCATGATGCGGCGGCGGGTTGAGCCAGGTCAGTTCCTTTTTCGCCGCTGTCATCGGGTCACCCGTCAATCAGCCGGCAAATGTGTAGGCTGTCTTCACCGTGGTGTAGAATTCCGCGGCATAGCGGCCCTGCTCGCGTGGGCCGTAGCTCGAGCCCTTGCGGCCGCCGAACGGGACGTGGAAGTCGACGCCCGCCGTCGGCAGATTGACCATCACCATGCCGGCCTCGGAATTGCGCCGGAAATGCGTGGCATGCTTGAGGCTGGAGGTGCAGATACCGGAGGTCAGGCCGAAGGGCGTGTCGTTGGCCACCGCCAGCGCCTCGTCATAATCCTTGACGCGGATGACATTGGCGACCGGGCCGAAGATTTCCTCGCGCGAAATGCGCATGGCGTTGGTGCTCTCGGTGAACAGCGCCGGCCGGAGGTAGAAGCCGGGTGTTTCGCGGTCCAGCCGCTCGCCGCCGAAGGCGAGGTTGGCGCCTTCCTGGCTGCCGATGGCGATATAGTCCTCGTCCTGCTTCAGCTGGCTCGCATCGACGACGGGCCCGATCTGGGTCTTGGCATCGAGCGCATCGCCGATGACGAGCTTTTCCAGGCGCTCCTTGAGCGCGGCAACGAAGCGGTCGTGAATGCCTTCGGTCACCACCAGGCGCGACGATGCCGTGCAGCGCTGGCCGGTCGAGAAATAGGCGCCGTTGATGGCGCACTCGACAGCCGTGGCGAGGTCGGCGTCATCAAGCACGACCATCGGGTTCTTGCCGCCCATTTCGAGCTGGAACTTGCGCATGTGCTCGACGCTTGCCGCGGCGACGCGTTTGCCGGTGCCGACCGAGCCGGTGAAGGTGATGGCGTTGAGGTCGGGGCTGTCGAGCATGGCCTGGCCGACCACCGAGCCCTTGCCCATGACCAAATTGAGCACGCCTTTCGGCAGGCCGGCGCGGTGCAAGATGTCGACGATGGTCCAGGCGCTTTCGGGAACGAGTTCGGCTGGCTTGAAGACGATGGTGTTGCCGTGGGCCAACGCCGGCGCGATCTTCCAGGTGGGAATGGCGATCGGGAAATTCCACGGCGTAATGATGCCGACGACGCCAACGGCCTCGCGGGTGATCTCGACGCCGACGCCCGGGCGCACGCTGGGCACCAATTCACCCGACAGGCGCAGCGTCTCGCCGGCGAAGAAGTCGACGATCTGGGCGGCGCGGATGGTCTCGCCAATGCCCTCGGCCAGCGTCTTGCCCTCTTCGCGCGACAGGGCGCGGCCGATCTCTTCCTTGCGCGCCATGATCTCGTCCGACGCCTTTTTCAGCACGGCATGGCGAACCAGCGGCGCCGAACGCGACCAGGCCGGGAAAGCAGCCTTGGCCGCCGCGATGGCCTGCTTGGCCTGTTCGGCACCGGCCGAGGCATATTCGCCAACGACATCCCCCGTGTTCGAGGGATTGATGTTGCGCGAGCCGGCTTCGCCCACCCACTCGCCGTCGATCAGATTTTTACGAAACAGGGTCATGTCGCAGTCTTCCTTGTAATGGTTCGCTGGCGGTGCCGTATGCCTGAATCATTTATCAGACAAATGACGACACTGTGAGGCCTGAAGTCTAGCTGCGGACTGGATAGCCGATGGCGCGCGGCTATGAAAGCCGCGACCTCAAGATGGACAATATGAAGCGGCCCTGTCAGGTCGGAAAAGTCCAGAACAGGCAAGCCAGCGTCGCCGCGGCGAAGATGACGAAGAACAGGCTCCTGAGCAGGATGTTGCGGCGCAGCTCGTTCATGGTGAAATGGCTGCCAACGATGGCCGCGGCGAACAGGAAACGCCAGTTCAGCAGTGCCCACAGCACGCTGCTCTGTCCGAAGGCCCAGCGGGCGACGAGACAGCCGACAATGGTCGCGAACAAGGCGATCACCGCCCAGAACAGTGCATCCGCAGCATGGGTCAAGACGATGCCGGCGGCGCGGATCGGCAGGATCATCATCAGCATAGCGCTGAAGAAGTAGACGGCGGCGAGCGGCAGGAACGAGCCGGCATCGGCAATGCCGTCCAGCCGCCTCACGCCGATCGCGCCATAGGGATAGCCGTGCCTAGCCACCGCCAGGCTGAGCGCCATGAGCAATGCGGTGAGCACCGCGACCAATGCGAATGTAATGAGGGCCTTGCTCATGCCGTTCCTTGCTTTGAGGCCCTGTCAGAGCCGAATCACGAGGAACGATTTTAGCGCACGGTCCGCGATTGCGCGTCAGCTTTGGTGAGCGCCGATCTTCACCGGTCGCTGTTTTCGAAGGCGCCCATGCCTTGCGCGATCAGATTGGTTGCCATGACCAGCGAGACGATGGCCGCCGAGTTGAAGATCACCACCCACCATTTGCCGCCGGTCAGGAAGCCGTAGCCGTCGGCAACGGCCAGCCCCCAATCGGCGGAAGGCGGCTGGATGCCGAGGCCTAGGAAGCTCAGCGTCGCGATCGAAAAGAAGGCGTAGCCAAGCCTTGTGACCAGCTCGATGAGGATGGTTTCCCTGACATTGGGCAGGATCTCGAGGAACATGATGGAAAGAGCGCTCTCGCCGCCGAGACGAGCGGCGCTGACATAGTCGCGTTCGCGCTGTTCGCGCACGGCGGCGCGCACCGTTCGCGCCACCAGCGGCGCATAGGCGATGCTGATCACCAGGATGACGGTGAGGTTGGACGGCCCGAGCGCGACCAGCGTCATGGTGACGAGCACGATGAAGGGAAAAGCCATCAGCGTGTCGAGCAGCCTGGCGCCGATGGCGTCGATCAGCCCGTCGAAATAGCCGAGCACGAGGCCAAGCACACTGCCGGCGGCTACGCCGAGCAGGGTTGCTGCCGGCGCGACCAGCAGGATGTCACGCGAGCCGACGACGATGCGCGACAGCACGTCGCGGCCAAGTTGGTCGGTGCCGAACCAGTGCGCCGCGTCGGGCGGCGCCAGCATGACGAGGAAATCCTCGGCATAGGGATCGTAGGGCACAAACAGGCTGCCGAACACGGCACAGCCGACCCAGAACAGCAGGATCAGCGAGCCGATGATGACCGAGGGCGGCAGCTGCGAAACAGTCTCGCGGATGCGACTTGCTGCCCGCCAGCGCAGCGTACGGCGCTCCGGCAATTCCATCAGTTCCATCATGGCGAGACACGGCGGCGCTGCCGCGGATCGAGCAAGGCATTCACGAGATCGCCTGCCGCGGCCGACAGCACGAAGATGGTCGCCATGACCAGCACGCCGGCTTCGAGCATCGGGAAATCGCGCGCCTTCGCGGCGTTGAGGACAAGGTTGCCGAGGCCCTGTATGCCGAACAGCGCTTCGATGACCACCAGACCGCCCAGCATGTAACCGGTCTGGGTCGCGAGCACGGCGATGGTCGGCGTCAGCGCATTACGCAGCACGTGCCGGATGAGTATCTCGCGACGCTCGAGGCCCTTCAGGACGGCGGTGCGCGTATAGTCGGCGGCCAGCGCCTCGATCACGCCGGCCCGCGTCATGCGGGCGATGTAGCCGGCAAGGTTCAGCACCAGCGGCAGCGCCGGCAGGATCAGATAATAGCCACTGACCCACAGCCCGGCGCCATCGGGAGCAGCGCCGGTGATCGGGAACCAGTTCAGCCACAGGCCGAAGACGATGAGCAACAGCAGGCCGGAGACGAAGTCCGGGACGATGCCGAAGGACACGCCGGCGAGTACGATCAGGCGGTCGATAAAGCGGCCCTGGTTGAGACCGGCGACGATGCCGGCGCCGATGCCCAGCGGCAACAGAAAGACGAGGATAATTCCGGCAAGGGCCGCCGAGCGCTTGAGGCTTTCCAGAACGAAGGGCGCCACCGGCAAACGCAACGACAGGGAGGTGCCGAAGTCGCCTGACAGCACGCTGCTGAACCAGTGCCAGTATTGCACGAGCACCGGCTGGTCGGCGCCGAGCTGCCTGTTCAGCGCCGCGACGGCCTCGGCATCGGCGAACGGCCCGAGCATGAGGCGACCGACATCGCCGGGCAGAACCTGCCCGGCGAAGAACACCAGCATGCTGACCAGCCACAGCGTGAGCAGAAGCGAGGCTGCCCGCACCAACACAGTGCGGCCGGTCAGCATCGGATTTTAGTGCCCGGAGTGGCTGGACGTCTCGCAATCATGCCTGGGCGAACGTCACGCGATCGAGCAGCAGATGCGAGATCGCCGTGAAGCGGACGCCCTCGACCTTCGACGAGACGATGCGGCTGTATTGCGAGAAGTAGCTGATGATCAGCGGCGTCTCGTCCAGCAGCAAGGTCTGGATCTTGCCCGCGGCAAGGCGTTGCGCCTGAAGGTCGCGGGCCTTGCCGTATTCGAGCAGCAACCCGTCATAGGCCGGGTTGTTGAAATGCGCCGCGTTCCAGGCGCCCGAACTCTTCAGCGTCGCATTGAGGAAGATGTCGGGCGTGCCGCGATGGCCAAAATCGGTAATGCCGAGATTGGAATCGAGCCATGGCGACGAGCCGAACTTCGCCGAGCCATAATAGGCGTCCTGCGGCAGCACGTTGAGCTTGATGTCGATGCCGGCCTTCTTGGCAAAATTCTGGATCAGCACGGCATAATCGGGAATGTCATAGGCGCGCTCGGTGGTCAGCGTCACCGGGAAGCCGTTCGGCACGCCGGCTTCGCCAAGCAGGCGCTTGGCCTCGGCGATGTCCTGCTTGCGCTGCGGTACCGACGGATCGGCCGAGGGGAAGATCGGCGCGAACGGGGTGTCGTTGCCGACGATGGCGCGGCCCTTGAGCAAGCCCTTGACCACCGCCTCGCGGTCGATGGTGAGCGCCAAGGCGCGGCGGATGCGCTTGTCGGTGAACGGCGCCTGGTCAGTCCTCAGATGCACCTCGTCATGCGAACTTGCCTGCACGCTGAGCAGCTTGAAGTTGGGATTGCCCTCGATCGCCAATTCCAGCCGGGTCGTGCTCGGGATGACGTCGAGCTGGCCGGCCTGCAGCGCCAGCACCTGCGCCTGCTCGTCGTCGAAGAACTTGATTTCGACGCGGTCGGGCAGCGCCTTGTCGCCCCAATAATCAGGGTTGCGCACGAAGCTGGCGCCCTGCTTGGGGCGGAAGGATTCGAGCTTGAACGGGCCGGTGCCGTTGAAATTCTTCTCGAAATCGCCGGCATAGTCGGCCGGCAGGATGACGGCATTGTAGACGTCGGACGAGACATAGAAGGGGAAGTTGCTGTTGGGCCCGTCGAGATCGAAGGCGACTGTCTGGTCGTCGACGACCTTGGCGCCGCCCTTGGACAGGATGCCCTTATAGGCCGACAAAGCGGACGAACCGCTGGCCGGATCGACCAGCCGCTCGAAGCTCGCCACCACATCCTTGGCGGTGACGGTGCGGCCGTCGTGGAATTTTACGCCCGGCCGCAATTTGAAGGTCCAGCGGCTGGCGGTCTCGTCGGCCTCCCACGACAGAGCGAGCTTGGGCTGCAGACCGTCCTTGGGATCGTCGAGGATGAGATATTCGCCGACCTGGCTGATGACGCCGATGCTGGCCGGATCGGTGATGGAGACGGGATCGATCGCCTTGGTCGGCTGTCCGAGCCCAACGCGGACCGTGCCGCCGGCGCCGGCAGCGCGCGCCGTGCCGAAACCAGCAAGTCCCTGCGAGGCGGCAAAGCCGGTGAGGCCGATCAAGGCTGCGTATTTCAGCAGATCGCGGCGCTTGAGGAAGCCGGCCTGGTGCTCATCGACGGCGACGTTCCAGATGTCGCCGGACAGATTGCGAAGCGTATCGATGTCGTTGCGTTTGGTCATTCTGGAACCCCTGTCTGAAATGACTGTTGAATGGCTTAAGCGACTGGTTCGCCGTCGAGATGGATGCGGTCGACGGCTTGCGGGTAAAAGGCGATGAGGCCCCTGATCTTGGGCATTTCGGCAATGGGATCGCGGTAGCTCCAGGCGACATCGGGGCTCACCGAGCCGTCGGCGCGCCGGCCCGACCAGTAGGAGGCGATGCCTTTGTAGGGACAGCGCGTCGTGCTGTCCGAGTCGACCAGACGGTCGAGCCTGACATCGTCCGGATGCAAATAGAAACGCGTCGGCAGATGCGTTTCGAACAGCAGCACCGGGCGATGGCTGTCGGCGATCACTTCGCCGTCGAACCAGATCTGGACATGGCTTGAACTCTGCAGAGCGTCGATGCGGGCGTATGGGTCGCGGGCGTGGACGAAGACTTCTTCCTCCTCCTCGAACCATTGGTCGACCGCTTTCCAGGTGAAGGCGATGCGGCCGGCCAGTGGCGACAGGCTTTCATCCTGCGGCGCGACAAACGACCAGGCCGCATTGGGAGAAGCTTTCGATCCCGTCTCCAGGTCCCAATAGGTGGTTTCGCCGCCGACTGGATGCGGCTGGCGATGCTCGGACGGCTTCAAGAGCGAGCGGTCCACCGAGGAGGCCGGGAAGAAATAGATCGGCAGAAAATGGTTGGAGCGCAGCACCAGGACGTTGCGGCTGTCGGCGATGGTGCGGCCGGCGAATTTGACCCGAATGCGCTTGGGGCTGTGCAGAACATTGATGAGCTGCGGAGCCGTGGCTTCGCGGGGCTGAAGTTTTGGCGCTGCGGTCATATCAGTTGCCCCAAGTCAGGATACGGCGCGCACATTGTCGCGCTGTTCGGCGAAGCGGTTGGCCGGCCGAGCCAGGCCGAAACGGTCACGCAGCGTCCCCGGCGCATATTCGGTGGGGAATACGCCGCGGCGCTGCAGTTCCGGCACGACCTGCTCGGCAAAATTCACCCAATCCTCCGGGAGCAGCGGGAACATCAGGTTGAAGCCGTCGGCGGCACCTGCCTCGAACCAGTCCTGCAGCTGATCGGCGATCTGGTTGGGCGTGCCGACGACGGTCGGCACCGAACCGCTGTTGGCGAGCTTGCGAGCGATCTCGCGCAGAGTGAGGTTCTGCTTCGACCATTCCTTGACGCGATTGAGCGAGGTGCGGCCGCCATTGAAGGTGCTCTCGTCCGGCAGCGGCGGCAGCGGGCCGTCCGGCGGATATACGGAGAGATCGACGCCGCTCCAGCTCGAGAGAAGGTCGATGCCGACCCGATCGGGAAGCAAGCTCTGCAGATAGTCCTGCCGCTCGCGTCCCTCCGCTTCGGAAGCTGCGACGATCGGCAGGATGCCCGGCAGAATCTTGAAGCTCTCGGGCTTGCGGCCATAACGGGCGAGGCGCTCGTCGATGTCCTGCCTATATTTGGTGCCGTCTTCCTTGGTGCTGTAGATGGCAAAGTGCGCATCGGCGTGCGCGGTAGCGAAATTCTTGCCGTCTTCGGACGAGCCGGCCTGGACGATCAGCGGATGGCCCTGCGGCGGGCGCGAGACATTGAGCGGTCCGCGCACCTTGAAGTGCGGGCCCTTGTGGTTGATCGCATGGACCTTGTCGGGATCGGCGAAATAGCCCGATGCCTTGTCGATAAGCAGAGCTTCGTCTTCCCAGCTGTCCCACAGTGCCTTGACGATATCGAGGAATTCGGTGGCGCGCTCATAGCGAAAGGCGTGCTCGATATTGCCGTCGCGGCCGAAATTGCGGGCCTCCTCGTCCATGGCCGACGTCACCACATTCCAAGACGCCCTGCCCTTGCTGATATGGTCGAGCGAGGCAAACATGCGGGCGACATTGTAGGGCTCGCTGTAGGAGCTTGAGGCGGTGGTGATGAGGCCGATATGCCTGGTCACGCCGGCAAGCGCCGACAACAGCGTCAGCGGTTCCAAGCGGGCATTGGCGTAATGGGCTACGCCGCTCTGTACGGAATCCCAGATCGCGACATGGTCGGCGACGAAGATCGTATCGATCCTGGCGCGCTCGGCAGACTGGACGAGATCGCGGTAGAAGTCGAAGTCGAGCACTTCGCGGCCCGGCGCGCGCGGATGGCGCCACGACATGCGATGATCGCCCTGCGGATTGAAGAAAAACGCGCTGAGGATCATGTGGTCGCGTGCCATGCCGGTCTCCTTGCAGAACTGCTTCAGGCGACCGTCGCGATGCCTCGACCGGCTGCGACAATCTCTCCTGAGCGGTGAAAGGTAGATTGCGCTCCAGCTTAATTCGAGTAATTTTATAGAGATTGTGCGGCGCGAAAGCGGAAGCGATTGCCCTCGAAGACCGCGCCGAAAGAAAGTGGTTTCAGCAAGACATGTCGTCATCGGTTCTGAACGTCGAGCAGCTCACCGTCGCCTATGATGGACGCCGGGGATCGCATCCGGCCGTCAACGGCGTGTCGCTCGCCATCGGCGAAGGCGAAGCGCTCGGCCTTGTCGGCGAGTCCGGATCGGGCAAGAGCTCGGTGGCTCTCGCTATTCTGCGCTATCTGCCGAGTAACGCCCGGATCGCCGCGTCGGCGCTCGAATTCCAGGGCCGCGAGATCCGCGATCTTTCCAGCGAGCAGCTTCGCCGGCTAAGGGGTGACCGCATCGCCGCCGTCTACCAGCATCCGGGCGCCGCACTCAATCCGGCCATGACGATCGGCCGGCAGATCACCGAAACGATCATGCGGCATCGCCCGGTTCGGCAGGACGAAGCACGCACCCGCGCCGCCGAGCTGCTTGGCCGCGTCAGGGTGAGCAATCCGGAACGAGTGCTCGACCTCTACCCGCATGAACTCTCCGGCGGCATGCAGCAGCGCGCCAACATTGCCATCGCGATTGCGCTCGACCCGTCGCTGCTGGTGCTGGACGAGCCGACGACGGCGCTCGACGCCAGCGTCCAGTCCGAGATCATCGCCATCCTGCAGGATTTGCGCCGCGACCACAAAACCAGCGTCTTGCTGATCAGCCACGACATCAACATGGTCCGCCGCGCCTGCGACCGGGTGGCCGTGATGCAGTCGGGAACAGTCGTCGAAAGCGGCGTCGCCAACGATGTCTTCGAAAACCCTGTTCATGCCTACACCAAGGCGCTGATCGCCTCGATCCCGGCGCTCAACTTTACCAAGCGCGACGGCAGGCTGGCTGAGATGCACACAACCGGCCCGTCGAAGCCTGTCCGCAGCGATCAACCGGAAGCCGCGCGTCCGATCGCCGTCGCCTGCAAAGGCGTCAGCCACGCCTTCGGCCCCCAGCCCGTCCTGCACGATATCGGCCTGGAGATAGCCCAGGGCGAGACATTCGGGCTGATCGGCGAATCCGGCTCCGGCAAGTCGACATTGGCCAGGATCGTGGCCGGCCTGCAGACGCCGGACGCTGGGTCGGTCGAGCTGTTCGGCAGCACTGTCGCGCCGCGCGTCGAGAAAAGAAGCCTGAGCGAACGCCGCGACGTGCAGATGGTGTTCCAGTCACCCGACCGCACGCTCAATCCGCGCCAGCGGATCGGCAGGATCCTCGGCCGTCCGCTGCGGCGGCTCGCCGGCTTTAGCCGCAGCGAGGTGAAGCAGGGTGTCGGCGATCTCCTGGCCTCGGTTCGTCTTGCCGCTACGACCGTCGACCAGAAGCCGAGATCGCTGTCTGGTGGCCAGCGCCAACGGGCGGCGATTGCGCGCGCCTTTGCCGGCGTGCCGAAGCTCGTGGTGTTGGACGAGCCGACCTCTGCGCTCGACGTTTCCGTGCAGGCGACCGTGCTCAATTTGCTCAACGACCTGCAGCGCGACAAGGACACCACCTATCTGTTCATCAGCCACGACCTCAGGGTGGTGCGCTATATGGCCGACAGGATCGGCGTGCTCTATCGCGGCCGGCTGGTCGAGACGGGGTCATCCGAGCAGATTTTCCGTGGCCCCAACCACCCCTACACGAAGCTGCTTCTGGCCGCGTCCTCGGATGAGACGGCGCCGAGGGCTCCGGCTCAGCTCCACGCCGCGGCACACGATGCCGAGACCTCCGGATGCTCCTTTGCCGCCCGCTGTCCTGTCGCGCTGCCCGATTGCCGAAAGGCGCAACCACCCGTCAGGCAGGCCGGCGACGGTCATCTGATCGCCTGCTGGAGAGACGCAAGCAGTCTCTGATTGCGAAGCGGGCAACTGACAAGCCTTCCTTCGAGGAGATGTCCCCCGTCCGATGCGGCCGGAGGACAGGCTTGGGAGGCGCCTGACGTCGGCTGCAAATTTCCGGCGATGGTTTTGACCAGCGTCGATTTGCCGGCACCATTGTCGCCCGTCAGGCCGAGAACCTGGCCCTCATTGATGTCGAGCGAGACGTTGTCCAGCGCGCGAACGGCACCGAAATCCTTCACGATGTGTTCGAGATGCGCTAGAACCGGCATCGCATCCTCCCATGCAAATTTGTAAGTTTCTGACACAAATCATCGTTTGAAACTTGGGTCAATGGGCTTGGGGATGCTGAATATTTGTTGCAATGCCCCCAACCGTGGGTCTTTCAAACCGCCTAGAAATTCTATTAGTATGTCAATCAAACAAATTGTGGAGAACGACGT
This sequence comes from Mesorhizobium sp. L2C066B000, assembly GCF_000502335.1. Taxonomy (NCBI): domain Bacteria; kingdom Pseudomonadati; phylum Pseudomonadota; class Alphaproteobacteria; order Hyphomicrobiales; family Phyllobacteriaceae; genus Mesorhizobium; species Mesorhizobium sp. L2C066B000. Next base: position 71,676 of record NZ_AYWZ01000012.1, on the reverse strand, counting down.
GCTGGTGTCGACCGATCTTCGGCCGAACGAAACGCGGGCACTTGCGGCGCTGTTTCGTGCCGGCGCGTCGAGCCGAGCGGCGCTCGCACGCGATCTCGGCCTGACCCGGTCGACCACCGGCGCCCTGGTGCTGGGGCTGACGGAAGCCGGTCTGGCGCGCGAGCGGTCGGATGGAGCGGATGACGAGCAGGATAGCGAGGGTCGGGTCGGCCGTCCCGGTATCCTGGTCGAGATCGACGGCAATGGCGGCTTCTTCCTTGGCGCTTATATCGGCGTCAACTGGATCGCAGTCGTGACTGTCGACCTTGCCGGCGCGCGGCGTGCGAGCGCCTCTAGGGCATTTGCCGGCCCCGGTAGCACGCCCGAAGCCGCGGTCGACATCATCGGGGAACTCGTCGCCGAGATCCGCTCACAATTGCCTGCGGGCACGCGCCCCTACGGGCTCAATGTCGCCGTGCCCGGCTTCCCCGCCGCTGATGGCGTTTCATACCATGCCACCATCCTTGGCTGGCACGGGGTCAATCTGGCGGAGCTTTTGCGCACTGCCTTTGGCGCGGACTTTCCAATCCTCTTGGAAAACGATGCCAATGCCGTCGCTGTGGCCGAGACATACTGGGCGCAGCCGGGAAAGGACGATGAGGATGCGCTGATCATCCTGATCGAGAACGGCGTCGGCGGCGGCATCATCAATGCCGGCAGGCTGCATCGCGGCCGGCTCGGCGGCGCCGGGGAAATCGGGCATCTGCGCATCGGCGACGAAGGTTTTGTCTTCGACGCGAAGCGCCCGGGCCGACTGGAATCCTATGTCGGCAAGGATGCTTTACTGGCTCGCTATTTGCACATAAGCGGACTGCGCGCCGGCGTGGATGAGTTTGTCGCAGCGCTGGCCGGCGGCGATCCGGAAGCCGTTGCCACCGCGCGCGACTGGGCGCTCTGGTTCGGCCGCGGCCTGGCGACACTTGCCTGCACCTTGCAGCCGGAGCGCATCATCCTCTCCGGCTCGGTCAATGCGGTTTATCCCTTTGTCGCCAAACAGGTGGAAGCTTTCCTCTCGGACTTCCTGGCTGAAGGTTATCCGGTTCCCACAGTCGAACTGTCGCGCGTCGGCGCCGACGGTCCGGCATTGGGCGCTGCCTGTCTGCTGCATCAGGCAGCTTTGTCGGGCGATCCGCAATTTCAACTTCGCGGCCTCGCCGCGCGCTAATCAGGAGAGATTCAATGCCTCGCAAAGACGAAAAGCGGCTGCGTGTCGGCGTGCTCGGCTGCGGTCCGATTGCCCAGGCGGCGCATTTCGAATCCTGCACCAAGGCACGCAATGCCGATCTCTATGCCATCTGCGATGTCGCCGACGATCTGCGCGACAGGATGGCCGCGACCTACGCGCCTGAAAAATCCTATGCCGACTACGGCCTGATGCTGGCCGATCCCGATCTCGATGCCGTCATCATCGCGACATCGGACATTTTTCACGTCAAGGCCGCGGAACTGGCGCTCGATGCCGGCAAGCATGTGCTTTGCGAAAAGCCGCTGGGCGTTTCGGTCGAGGAGGTCGAAGGCTTGCGGGCCACGCTCGACAAGAGCGGCAAGGTGCTCCAGGTCGGCCATATGAAGCGCTTCGATCCCGGCATCCAGGCGGCAAAGGCTTTCGTCGACGACGAAATGGGCGAGCGGCTGGCGTTCAAAGGCTGGTACTGCGACAGCACCCACCGCTACCCGATGACCGATGCGGTGCAACCGCTGATCATCACCAGCGCCAAGGCGCGCAAGCCTGCCGTCAATCCCAAGGCGGATCTGCGCCAGTATTATATGCTGGCGCATGGCAGCCATCTCCTCGATACGGCGCGCCATCTGCACGGGCCGATCGAGGCGATCGAGGCCCGGCTCACCGAGCGCTATGGCGCCTGTTGCTGGTTCGTCACCACCATCTTCGCCGACGGCACGATCGGCCATCTGGACCTGACGGTCGCCGTGCGCATGGACTGGCACGAAGGGTTCCAGATCTACGGCGAGAACGGCAGCGTTCTCGCGAAGACCTATAACCCCTGGTACTACAAGAGCAGCGAGGTCGACATTTTCCGCGAGGCCGATGGCAGTTGGCACCGGACGCTTGGCGCGGATGGCCACTTCTATCGCCGGCAGCTCGAAGGCCTTGCCGATGTCGTGCTGAATGGCGCGCCCATGATCGGCGCCAGCATCGAGGACGGCATCGCCTCGGTCAGGGGCATGGCGGCCATCGCCCGCTCGGCCGCTGCCGCCGGCCGCGCCGTCCGTCTGGCCGATGTCGACGGGGTCGTGTGATGCAGCTTGGGATTTTCGCCAAGACCTTCGCCACCACCGGCGCCTTTCCGGTGCTGCGCGCGGTCGCGGACGGCGGCTACACGGCGGCGCAGTTCAACATGGCGTGCCTTGGACTGCCGTCGATGCCGGACAGCATTGAGCTCGGCGCGGCCCAGTCCGTCGCTGAGGCGAGCGGTGAAACCGGCGTTTCGATCGCGGCGGTTTCGGGAACCTACAACATGATCCACCCGGATCGCACGGTTCGTGTGTCAGGTCTTGCCCGGCTCGAGGTGCTCGCCGCCTCATGCGCCGATATGGGCACGCGACTGATTACGCTGTGCACCGGCACAAGGGATGCGCAGGATCAGTGGCGCTGGCATCCCGACAATGCAAGCGAGGCGGCATGGAGCGATCTGCGGACGGAGATGGAAGCGGCGATCGCGATTGCCAAGCGCTTCGACATCGAGCTTGGCATCGAACCGGAACTGGCCAATGTCGTTTCCAGCGCGCGGGCCGCACGCCGCCTGCTGGACGAAATGAACAGCAAGCGCCTGCGCATCGTGCTCGACCCGGCCAATCTGTTCGAAGTGGCTGACGGCGCAGAGCGTCATCGCCTGATCGACGAGGCTGTTGAGTTGCTGGCTGTGGAGATCGATCTCGCCCACGCCAAGGACCGTAACGCGGATGGCAGTTTTGCCGCGGCCGGACAAGGCGTCGTCGACTTCCCGCATTTCGTAGGCCGTCTGAAAGCCGCTGGGTTCGGCGGACCCCTGATCACGCATGGCCTGACAGAGGCCGAGGCGCCCGGCGTGGGCGCCTTTCTGCGCACCGTGCTGGAAGCGAGCGACGACACGTGAAAAAGACCTTCAGCCGAGATGGCGTCGACCTTGCCTACCGGGACGTCGGCGCCGGCCTTTCCGTCATCTTCCAGCATGGGCTGGGCGGCGATGAGACGCAGGTCGCCGACGTGTTTCCCGACCTGCCGCAGACACGGCGGGTGACGCTCGAATGCCGTGGCCAGGGTGGATCCGGCTACGGGCCGGTCGAGCGGCTTTCGATCGCGACGTTTGCCGAGGACATCGAAGCGTTGGCCGACGATCTGGGCATCGGTCCGGCCGTCGTCGGCGGCATTTCGATGGGCGCGGCGCTGGCACTGCGCCTGGCGGTGCATAAGCCGGCCCGCGTGCGCGCGCTGGTGCTCGCGCGGCCCGCCTGGGTGGTCCAGGCGGCTCCGGAAAATATGAAGCCCTATGCCGTCGTCGGCGATCTCTTGATGCGGCATTCGCCCCAAGACGCCAGGCGTCTGTTCGATGACAGCGCTGTTGCCGGCGAACTGGCCAGATTGGCGCCGGACAATCTCGGCAGCCTGCAAGGCTTCTTCACTCGCCCGGACCCGGTTCTGTTCGGCAGGCTGCTTTCGGCGATCGCCGGCGATGGTCCCGGCGTGAGCGAGGCGGACATCCGCGCTATCGCGGTGCCGACTCTTGTCATCGGCCATGACCATGACCTCGTCCATCGACTGGACGACGCACAGACGCTGGCCGGGCTTATCCCGTCGGCCCGGCTTTGCACCATCACAGCCAAATCGCAGGATCGCGCCGCCTACCGGCGGGAATTCCGCGCCTGTCTTTCGGAATTCCTGGAAGCGCTGGCGTGACGCATCAACGATGGACGACACGATCGCCGTGGTCGAGATCGGCGGCACGTCGGTCAAGGTTGGCTTTGCCGACCACGGCATCCCGGTGGATTTTGCCCGCACCTACCCGACCGCGCAACTGCGCCAGGGCGCGCCTGTGGCGGGGTTGGCCCATGCGGTCACCGCAGCCTGCCGCGATGCCGGGCTCAAACCTGCACGGGTCGTTGCGACGGTGCCTGGGTTCATCGACCGCGACTTCGACACGGTGCTGCACACGGCCAACATTCCCGAGCTGAACGGCATCCGGCTGCGTACGGAACTGGCATTGCGGCTCCGCGTTCCCGTGCGGCTCGAACGCGACGTCGTGCTGCAATTGCTGGGTGAAAGCGTCGCCGGCGCAGTGAAGCGGCAAAAGGAGGTGCTGGCGGTCTATCTCGGCACCGGCATCGGTGCGGCCTATCTCGGCAAGGACGGCATTTTCAGGGGTGGCGGCTGGGCTCTCGAGATCGGCCACATGCCGATCTACCGGCCCGACGAAAGCGGTCCGCCAAACCGGGTCGAGACCTATGCCTCAGGGGCAACGCTCGTCGAACTCGCGACAGACTACGATATCCCGGTGGCCGATCTGTTTTCGGCGGCCGGGCAGCCGCCATCGCTGCGCGAATGGCTCGACGAAATCGTCTGGCAGCAGGCGGTGGCCGTCGCAACGGCAGCCGCCCTGTTTTCCCCGCAGACGATCCTGATCGGCGGCGGTATCGTCGACATGAAGTCCTATCCCCGCCAGACGCTCAAGCAGCGCATCGCGGACAGCCTGCCGCATTCGCTTGTTGTAGAGCCTCTGGACATACGCTGGGCGGCCCTGGGCTGGCAGGCGGCGATCCATGGCGCGGTGCTGCTCGGCGCGGTGTGATCGCCGTGGTTGCTGTCGGCGAAGGATTACTTGATCGTCTTGCCGTCCGCCCCAAACCGGTATGTCTTACCGGGCTCGGGCGTTGCATACAGCGTCGCACCGGGCTCGGCGTCGTAGACACCGAAAATGCGCACCGTGATCAGCCCGGCCTTTTCGCAGTCGAGATAGAGGTTGGTGTCGGCGCCGAGATGTTCGGCGTGCACCACCGTTCCCTTCCAGGCACCGGACCTTGGATCCACGGTCAGATGCTCCGGCCGCACGCCGATCGTCTTGGCCGTCTCGCCCAATCTGGCGCCGTCGATGAAATTCATCTTCGGCGAGCCGATAAAGCCGGCGACGAACTCGTTTGCCGGCGAATTGTAAAGCTCCATCGGGCCGCCGATCTGCTCGATCTGGCCGGCGTTGAGCACGACGATCTTGTCGGCCAGCGTCATCGCCTCGACCTGATCATGGGTGACGTAGATCATCGTTGCCTTCAGCCGGCGATGCAGCTGCGCGATCTCCAGTCGCGTGTTGACGCGAAGCGCAGCGTCGAGGTTCGAAAGCGGCTCGTCGAAGAGAAACAGTTTCGGCTCACGCACCACGGCGCGGCCGATGGCGACGCGCTGGCGCTGGCCGCCCGACAGTTCCGCCGGCCGCCGCTCGAGATACGGTTCCAGCGACAGCATCGACGAGGCGACGCCGATGCGGCGTTCGATCTCCGGGGCGGGCGTGCCGGCCTGCTTGAGGCCGAGGCCCATATTGTTCTTCACCGTCAGATGCGGGTAGAGCGCGTACGTCTGGAACACCATGGCGATGCCGCGTTTTGCCGGGGGCGTGGCCGAGACATCGGCGCCGTCGATCACCACCCTGCCGGAGGTCGAATCCTCCAGCCCGGCGATGACCCTGAGCAAGGTTGACTTGCCGCAGCCAGATGGGCCGACGAAGACGACGAATTCGCCGTCGGTCACTTCGAGGTTGATGCCTTTCAGCACCTCGACCGGCCCGAAGGCCTTCTTCACATTCTCGATTACCAGCGAGCCCACGGCTTCGTCCTTGTTCTAGAGTTTGCCCTACTAGAGCTTAACTGGGGCGCCGCTGCGCACGCTCTCATCGGCGGCAAGGCAGACGGCGAGCGATTTCACCGCGTCGTCCATGTGGCGGGTCAGGTCGATGTCTTCCCGGATCGCCTTCAGCACGAAGGCCTGTTCGAGGTCGCAGAGATCCTGGTGGCCGGGTTCGCCGTCCATCGACAGCATCTCGTCCGGCCTGGCGAACTTGCCGTCCGCGCCGGTCGCCGCACTGTGCAGGCGGATGGTCGAGGTCTTGGTGTGGGTGTCGATGTCGTCCGACTTCACACCTTCCTTCATGACGATCGACACGCAGCCATTGGGCGACATCACGTCCTTCACGAAGAACGCCGTTTCCGAAATCATCGGTCCCCAGGCAGCTTCGTACCAGCCGACCGAACCGTCATCGAACAGCACCTGCAGATGGCCGTAATTGTACATGGCCGGCGCGATTTCCTCGGTCAGCCGCAGCCCCATGCCGCGCACCTCGACCGGCTTGGCGTCGGTGATCTGCAGCATGACGTCGAGATAGTGCACGCCGCAATCGACGATTGGCGAGGTCGTCTGCATCAGTTGCTTATGCGTCTGCCAGGTCGGGCCTGACGATTGCTGGTTGAGGTTCATGCGAAACACGTAAGGGCCGCCGAGCTTGCGCGCCTCGGCGATCAGCCTGACCCAGGACGGGTGGTGGCGCAGGATGTAGCCGATCACCAATTTTCGGCCGTTGGCCTTGGCCGCGGCGACGACGCGCTTGGCGTCCGCCACCGTCGTTGCGAGCGGCTTCTCGACGAAGACGTGGCAGCCGGCCTCGAATGCCTTCACCGCATAGTCGGCATGGCTGTCGGAATAGGTGGCGATGCAGGCGACGTCGGGCTTTTCATCGCGCAATGCATCGTCGAAGGAACGACAGATGTCATAGCCCGACAGCCCGCCCGGTAACAGCACGTCGGAGCGGTTGATCAGGGCCGCGATCTCGAAGCCCGGATTAGTGTGGTAGGCCAGCGCATGGCTACGCCCCATATTACCGAGGCCTGCTACGACGACGCGAAGGGGCGATTTAGAGGTCACCTAACTACTCCAGACGTTCCAGTTATTCCTTCTGAGAGGGTGTCACCCCACCCGGCGCTTCGCGCCGACCCCCCCATCGAGGGGAGGTAGGACGTTGGCGCGAACACCCTCACTGCCAAAGAAGCTTCTCCGAAAGTCGCCCTTTGGCGGTCGTGAATGAAGCCACGACCTTTTACCTCCCCTTGATGGGGAGGTCGGCGCGCAGCACCGGGTGGGGTGAAGGCTCCAGCAGAGATTTGTAAGGCTCCGCTCACTTGACGGCTCCGGATGTGATGCCGCGGATCAGCTGCCGCGAGAAGATGACGTAGAGGGTCAGCACCGGCATGATCGCCAGCGAGAGTGCGGCCAGGATGGCGTTCCAGTTGGTGACGAACTGGCCGAGGAACAACTGCGCGCCGAGCGTCACCGTCTTGGTCTCTTCCGACGGCGCCAGGATCAGCGGGAACCACAGATCGTTCCAGATCGGGATCATGGTGAAGACGGCGACCGTCGCCATCGACGGCCGCACCAGCGGCAGCACTAGCCGAAAGAAGATCGTGTATTCCGACAGCCCGTCGATGCGGCCGGCATTCTTCAGATCGTCCGACACCTGCTTCATGAATTCTGACAGGATGAAGACGGCGAGCGGCAGGCCTTGCGCGGTGTAGACAAGGATCAGCGCCGTCAGCGTGTTGACCAGCCCGCTCGCCACCATCAATTGCAGGATGGCGACGGTACCCAACCGGATCGGGATCATGATGCCGAGCGCGAGATACAGCCCCATCAGCGTGTTGCCGCGGAAGCGATATTCCGACAGCGCGAACGCCGCCATGGCGCCGAACAGAAGCACGAAGAACAGCGAGGCGACGGTGACGACGAGGCTGTTCTGGAAGTAATGGATGAAGTCGCCCTGCCCGATCACGGTGGTATAGCCGATCAGGTCGAAGGTCTTTGGCGTCGGCGGCGTCAGCGGTTCGCTGAAGATGCCGGCGCGGGACTTGAACGAATTCATGATGACCAGGATCACCGGAAACAGCGCGATCGCCGTATAGGTCAGAAGGATCGCGTGGGCGCCGACCGTACGGGGCAGCGAACGGGTGGCGGTGCTCATTGGAAGGTCTCCTGACGAGCTAAGGCAGGCGAGGTTGGCGCCAAGGCACCCCCCTCTGTCCTGCCGGACATCTCCCCCTCAAGGGGGGAGATCAGATGCCGCGACTGCTTTCGCCAATCGCCAACGTTGCAAGCCGAGCGGCAAGGCCAGAGCTGCCAATCTCCCCCCTTGCGGGGGAGATGGCCGGCAGGCCAGAGGGGGGTGTTCAAGCTCGACATCTCGCCCCTCAGAACTGGTAGCGACGCAGGCGCGTCTGGACGAGGAAGAGGTAGACGCAGACGCCGCCGAGGATGATCAGGAACATCATCGTGGCGATCGCCGCGCCCATATTGGGATCGCCGGTCTGCAGCTGAAAGCCGAAGAAGGCGCGGTAGAGGAAAGTGCCCAGAATATCGGTCGAATAGTTCGGGCCGGCGAGCGCCCCTTGCGCGGTGTAGATCAGGTCGAAGGCGTTGAAATTGCCGACGAAGGTCAGGATCGAGATGATGCCGATCGACGGCAGGATCAGCGGCAGCTTGATCTTCCAGAACTGCGACATGCCGGTGATGCCGTCACATTCGGCCGCCTCGATCACCTCTTCGGGGATCGACAAAAGGGCTGCATAGATCAGCATCATCGGGATGCCGACGAACTGCCACACCGAGATCAGGCTGAGCGCGGTCAGGGCATATTGTTCTTTGCCGAGCCACGGCGTGAACAGGCTTTTCAGGCCGACCAGGTCCATCAGATGCGGCGCCACGCCCCACAACGGCGACAGGATCAGTTTCCAGGCGAAACCGACGATGACGAAGGACAGGATGGTCGGCACGAAGATCGCGGTGCGGTAGAAGGCGGCGAATCTCAGCCTCGGGCTGGACAGCAATGCCGCCAGCATGACACCGATCGGGTTCTGCACCACCATGTGGATGATGAAGAACCAGGTGTTGTTCCGCAGCGCGTTCCAGAAGCCGACCGACCAGTTGGGGTCGCCGAACAACGTACGGAAATTAGTGAAACCGACGAACACCTGATGCTGATCGACATTGCGGAACAGCGACAGCTGCAGCGTGCCGGCCAGCGGCAGGATCATGATCGCCGTATAGACCAGCAGCGCCGGCGCCAGGAAGACGCCGATATGCCAGCGGAACGGTCGTTTCGGTCGTGTTTGTGCGGCCATGAGTGCGGTCCCCGCCGATCAGGTTTAGCAATGCCTTCGACGGCAGCGCTGCCCCTCACCCTTACCCTCTCCCCGTGAAGGACGGGGAGAGGGGGCGGCTGCGTTTCGGCTGATCCTTCTCCCCGTCACTATACGGGGAGAAGGTGCCGGCAGGCGGATGAGGGGCGGCGCCGTCGTTCGCAGTCGATGATGCTGTCGAAAAACGCAGGGCCGTCCACTTGGGGCCCTGTCTGTTGTCTGAGCTCTTATTTGCCCGGCTTGTACCAGCTGTCGAGGCCGTCCTGCAGCTTCTTGGCGGCAGCTTCCGGCGTGTCGGTGCCATTGATCACGTTGGCCGATTCAACCCAGGTTTCGTTCTCGAGGTTCGGCGTGCCGCGCGACAGGATCTGGTAGGTCGAGCGGATCGTCGACTTGCACTTGTCGCGCCAGGAGACGAATTCCTGCGCCAGCGGGTCTTCCATCTTCACCGGGGTGGAATTTAGGCTGAAGAAGCCCGGCAGTGCGTTGGCGTAGATGGTGGCGAAGTCCGGCGAGGCGACCCAGGACAGGAAGGTCTTGGCCGCGTCGGCATTCTTCGACGCCGCATTCAGGCCCATGCCGATATCGGTATGGTCGGAGATGTAGCAGGTGTCGCCGGCCTTCTCGACCGGCGGCGGGAAGGCGCCCATCTTGAACTGCGCCTGGGTGTTGAACAGGCCGATCTCCCACGATCCCGCCGGGTAGATGGCGGCGCGGCCAAGCGTGAACAGGTTCTGGCTGTCCGGATAGGTCTGGGCCTCGAAGCCGTCGCCGAGATAAGGCTTCCACTTGGCCAGTTCCTCATAGGGAGCAACCCAGTCCTTGTCGGTCAGCTTCTGGTCGCCCTTGATCAGCGCTGCGCGGCCCTCTTCGCCCTTCCAGTAGTTCGGACCGATGTTCTGATAGCCCATGGTCGCGGCTTCCCAGAGGTCCTTGGTGCCCATAGCCATCGGGATGTAGGTGCCGTCGGCCTTGATCTTGTCGAGCGCGGCGAAGAACTCGTCACGCGTCGTCGGCACCTTGAGGCCGAGCTTGTCGAAGGCGTCCTTGTTGTAGATGAAGCCGTGAATGACCGAGGCCATCGGGACGCAGAAGCTCGCCTTGCCGTCGTCGGTCTGCCATGCCGCCTTGGCGACCGGTGAGAAGTTCTCCATGCCGGGCAGCGAAGACAGATCGGCAAGGTTGCCCTTCTTGAACAGTTCGAGCGATTTGTCGAACGGGCGGCAGGTGATCAGGTCGCCAGCCGAGCCGGCGGCGAGCTTGGCGCCGAGTGCTGCGTCATACTCGGTCGGCGCCGACGGTGCGAACACCACTTTGATGCCCGGGTTCTTGGCCTCAAAAGCCGGGATCAGCTTGTCCTTCCAGATGGCAAGGTCGTCGCCGCGCCAGCTTTCGATATTGAGCGTTACGTCATCGGCGTGAGCCAACCCGGCGGTGCCGAGAATGCTGGTGCCGAGAAGCAGTGCCGTCAGTAATTTCGTTGTCATGCTAGTCTCCCTGTTGACCTTTTTCAGGTTCGGTTTTGAGAACAGGGGCCTTCGCGCCCTTGTTCCCCTCGATCGCGGAAAGGGCCGGCCGCAGCTTCTGGCCGGTCCCTTCCAGTATCTTCTCGGCCGCAACGGCGTTGGCAGCGCCGGCGGCGAGCAGAATGGCTGTCTTGACGACGCCGCCGCTCGCTTCGAGCAGCCGCACGGCGTCTTGCCGGTCGCGGCCGCTGATAGCGGCGACGATGCGAGCCGCGCGGTCGCGCAGCTTGATGTTGTCGGCGGTGAGATTGACCATGTAGCCGTCATGGACATGGCCGAGATGAATGGCGGTAAGCGTCGACAGCATGTTGAGCGCGATCTTCTGGGCAGTGCCGGCGCCCATGCGCGTCGAGCCGGCAATCACCTCCGGTGGCGTCTCGAGCAGGATGGCGACGTCGGCCAGCCTGAGCAGGGGCGTGTCCTTGTTGTTGGCAATGGCGATGGTTGCCGCGCCCCGGCTGCGCGCATCCTTCAGCGCCTGCACCGCATAGGGCGTCGAGCCGCTGGCCGAAATCGTGATCAGGCAGTCGCCCTTGCCGATGCCGGCGCCGGCAATTGCCGTCGAGGCTTCGTCGGTGTCGTCTTCCGGTCCGCCGGCCAGGGTCTTGAAAGCGTCGTCGCCACCGGCGATGAGGATGGCGATGCGTTCGCGCTTGATGCCGAAGGTGCCGGGCAACTCCAGCGCGTCGGCCAGCGCCATCAGGCCGGAGCTGCCGGCCGCAGCATAGGCGAGCTTGCCGCCGCCGTTCAGCCGCCCGGCGATGATTTCGGCTGCGGCGGCGATGGCGGGAATGGCGTCGCGCACAGCCTTGGCGGCCTCGATCTGCGCATTGACCAAAGAAGAAAGGATGGCGTCCGGGGCCTGGATGTCCAGTCCCTCGGCATTGCTGTGAAGCGCTTCGGTGCGCGGTTCGGCCATCCCTGTCCCTCCGATGGAAGAACAATACCAAAAAAATACCACTTGTCCACACGCATTAACGAAATTGCGAACTGGAAAGCGTTGAGCCGGCAAAATTCCCGGGTTTTTCAACCTGATACGCCTTAATCTTTTTGAAAACGGAAATTAATCCCTTGGCTATTGGTATTTTATTGGTATTATCCGCCCGGAGGAGACATCGCGTGAAATTCGTGCTCGGTATCGACGGCGGCGGCACCAGCTGCAGGGCAGCCCTTGCGACAGGCGATGGCGTTGTCATTGGCCGTGCCAAAAGCGGCGCCGCCAACATCCGCACCGATCTCACCGGCGCTCGCACCCACATCGTCGAGGCTGCTCGTCAGGCCTTCATCGCCGCCGGGCAAGATCCGGACCTGATCCCGCAGACACCAGCCATTCTCGGCCTTGCCGGCGCCAATGTCGGCACCTACCGCCAGCAGCTTGAAGCAATCCTGCCGTTCAGCATCAGCCGCGTCGAGACGGACGCCGAGATCGCGCTCGAAGGGGCAGTCGGCTCTGGTGACGGCGCCATGGCCATCCTCGGCACCGGCACCGCCTATATGGCGCGCAAGGGCGGCAGGTCGCGCGCCATCGGCGGCTGGGGCTTTCAGGTCGGTGATCAAGGCAGCGGCGCCCGGATCGGCCGCGACCTGCTGGAGCAGACGCTGCTCGCCCATGACGGCGTCCGGCCGCGCTCAGCCCTGACCGACAGCATGATGGCCATTTTCCGCAACAATCCCGAAGACGTGGTCGAGTTCACCACCAATGCCAAGCCCGGCGATTTCGGCGGCTTCGCGCCCAAGGTTTTCGAGCATGCCGAGAAGGGCGACAGCGTCGCCAACTGGATCGTGGACAAGTCGGTTGCCGATGTCGAGGCGTCGCTCCACGCGCTCGACCTCTCTGATGACGCCCCGCTCTGCCTGCTCGGCGGGCTGGCGCCGCTCTATGGGCCGCGCCTTTCCCAGCGCTACCAGGCGCTGCTGAAAGCGCCGCTCGACGATGCCCTGGGCGGCGCCGTGCAGATGGCGGCCCGCATCTTCGTCAAAGCGGAGGCGACGCGATGAGCGATGCCGCCGACCAGATCTTCGCCACGCTGAGGCAGTCGTCGCAGAGCGGCGCCCCGCTCTACCTGCAGCTCAGGAAAAGCATCGAGGACGCCGTCAATCGCGGCCTGATCGGGCCGGGCGATGCGCTGCCTTCCGAGCGCGACATCGCCACCAAGGCCGACATTTCGCGCGTCACCGTCCGCAAGGCGGTGCAGGACCTAGTCAAGGGCGGCATCCTCGTGCAGCGCCACGGCTCCGGCACCTTCGTGGCGCCGCGCATGGAGCGCGTCGAGCAGTCGCTGTCCAGGCTCACTTCATTCACCGAGGACATGGCAAGGCGCGGCATGGCGGTGCGTTCAGCCTGGCTCGACCGCGACCTCTACCCGCCCTCGCCCGACGAGATGATGGTGCTCGGCCTGTCCTCGAACGAGCTGGTGGCGCGCGTGGCGCGCCTGCGCATCGCAAACGACACGCCGCTGGCCATCGAGCGCGCCTCGTTGTCGGCCAGCGTGCTGCCGGATCCGGCCGGGATAGGCTCGTCACTCTATGCGGCGCTGCAACTGACCGGCAACCGGCCGGTGCGGGCGGTGCAGCGCATTTCCGCCGCCAATCTCGGCGACGCCGATGCGCGTCTGCTCGAAGTGCCATCCGGCATTGCCGGCCTGCACATCGAACGCATTTCCTATCTCGCGAGCGGCAAGGTGATCGAGTTCACCCGCTCCATCTACCGCGGCGACGCCTATGATTTCGTCGCCGAACTGCGCCTGACAGGGCCGAGCGAAGAGGGCCGACCATGATCCCCAAGACCACCCATATGCGGCGCGAGATCGACGAAATTCCGCAAGCCGTCGCGCGTCTGCTCGATGGCTCGGCGGCGGTGCTGACCGAGGCCGGACGCGGCATTCGCGAGCGCGATCCGAGCTTCGTCGTTACCGTCGCGCGCGGTTCGTCCGACCATGCCGCCACCTTCATGAAATATGCCGTCGAACTGACCGCCGGCCTGGCCGTGGCATCGGTCGGTCCGTCGATCGCCTCGATCTACGGCGCCAAGCTCAAGCTCGCCGGTTCCGCTTGCCTCGCCATCTCGCAATCCGGCAAGAGCCCTGACATCGTCACCATGGCCGAGACGGCACGGGCCGGCGGTGCGCTCACCGTCGCCATCACCAACACCGCCGATTCGCCGCTGGCGCGGGCTTCGGATTTTGCCATCGACATTCTGGCCGGCCCCGAGCGCAGCGTCGCGGCGACCAAGACATTCGTCAATTCGGCGGTCGCCGGCCTGGCGCTGATGGCGCATTGCACCGGCGACGACAGACTGCTGGCCGCCCTTGCCCGCCTGCCCGAGCATTTCAGCAAGGCGATCGCCTGCGACTGGATGGCGCTGGCCGGCGCGTTGGAGACGCCGCAATCGCTGTTCATCCTCGGCCGTGGCCCGTCGGCAGCGATGGCCGACGAGGCGGCGCTGAAATTCAAAGAGACCTGCGGCATGCATGCCGAGGCCTACAGTGCAGCCGAAGTCATGCACGGCCCGCTGGCGCTGGTCGGGCCAGGCTTCCCGGTGCTGGCGCTCGCCGCCCGCGATGCCTCCGAGCCGTCCGTGGCAGAGGCTGCCGACAACCTTGCCGGCAAGGGTGCAGCAGTTTTTGTAACCTCGGACAAAGCCAAGAGCGCGGCGCGGCTGCCGCATGTCGCCACCGGTCATCCCTTGACCGACCCGCTGACGCTGATCGTCTCCTTCTACGGCTTCGTCGAAGCCTTCGCCCGCCATCGCGGCCTCGATCCGGATGTACCGCGCAATCTGCGCAAGGTGACGGAAACCGTATGAGCGACCGTTTTGCCCTGACTGGCGCCCGAATTTTCGATGGCGACGACTGGCATGACAACGCCGCCCTTGTCGTGCACGGCAAGGTGGTCGAAGGCATTCATCCCGTCGGCGCCATTCCGTCGGGCGTTGCCCGCATCGACGCCGGGGGCGGCATGCTGGTGCCGGGTTTTGTCGACCTGCAGGTCAATGGCGGCGGCGGCGTCATGCTCAACGACCATCCCGATGTCGCCTCGCTGGCAACAATCTGCCGGGCGCATGCGCCGTTCGGCACGACCGCACTGCTGCCGACGCTGATCACAGATACGCCTGACATCATCGCCGCCGCCATTGCCGCCGGCACCGGGGCGGCACGGCAAAAACTGCTGGGATTTCTCGGCCTGCATCTCGAAGGGCCGCATCTCTCCGTCGCCCGCAAGGGCGCGCATGAACCGGCGCTGATCCGGCCGATGACGGATGCGGATGAAGCGGCGCTGGTCGCGGCACGCAAAAACCTGCCGGTGCTGCTGACGACGATAGCGCCTGAATCCGTCGAGCCTGCCCGCGTTGCGGCCTTGGCCAAGGCCGGTGTGATTGTCAGCCTCGGCCATTCCGACACCGGCTACGCCACGGCCAGAGCCTTTGCCGATGCCGGCGCCAGCGTGGTCACACATCTGTTCAACGCCATGAGCCAGATCGGCAACCGTGAGCCGGGGCTGGCGGGTGCGGCCATCGACATAGGCAGTCTGTCGGCCGGGATCATCGCCGACGGCATCCATGTCGATCCCGCCACCATGGCAATCGCGCTGCGCGCCAAGCAGGGGCCGGGCAGGATCGTGCTGGTCACCGACGCCATGGCGACGATCGGCACCGACATGACGTCGTTCACCCTCAACGGCCGCATCATCTATCGCAAGGATGGCAGTCTGCGGCTGGCCGACGGCACGCTGGCCGGCGCCGATCTCGATATGATCTCGGCCGTCCGCTACATGCACAGGATCGTCGGGCTGGACCTGTCGGAAGCGTTGCGCATGGCCTCGCTCTATCCGGCGCAGGCGGTCGGCCAGGCCCACCGGCTCGGCCGCTTCGCCAATGGCACGGCTGCCGATATCGTCGCTCTGTCGGACGCCCTCGACGTCAACGGCGTCTGGATCGGCGGCGACAAGGTTTTTGCAGGCGCGGACAGTCCGCGCTAAAGTCCACCCATGCATGATGTCGACTGCGTTGTCGCCGGAGCCGGTGTTGTCGGCCTCGCCATTGCCCGCGCGCTGGCGCTGTCGGGCCGCGAGGTGCTGGTGGTCGAGAAGGCCGCAGCCATCGGCACCGGCACCAGTTCGCGCAATTCGGAAGTCATCCATGCGGGGCTTCATTATACGCCGGGCAGCCTGAAGGCCCGTCTCTGCGTCAACGGCCGCGAGCGTCTCTATGCCTATTGCCGCGAGCACGACGTCGCCCATCATCGCACCGGCAAACTGATCGTTGCCGTCGAACCCGACCAGTTGGACAAACTGCAGGCGATCCAGATCAACGCGGCGCAATGCGGAGTCGGTGACCTCAAGCTTTTGACGCGCGCAGAGGCCGAAAGCCTGGAACCGGCGCTGAGCTGCGCCGGCGCGCTGCTGTCGCCGTCGACCGGCATCGTCGACAGCCAGGCGCTGATGCTGTCATTGCGTGGAGACGCGGAAGCGGCCGGCGCATCTTTCGCCTTGCTCACCGTTGTCTCAGGCGCGAGCATCGAAGCCGACGGCATCCGGATCGACACGCGCGACGCCGATGGCGAGGGTTTCACCTTGAAGACCGGCGCCTTCATCAACGCCGCCGGCCTCGACGCGCAGGCGCTCGCCGGCCGCATCGAAGGCCTCCCGCAAGACCGTGTTCCGCCGCTGTGGCTGGCGCGCGGCAATTATTTCGCGCTTTCCGGCCGCTCGCCCTTTTCGCGGCTGATCTATCCGGTGCCGGTCCATGGCGGCCTCGGCGTGCACCTGACCCTCGACATGTCGGGGAGCGCGCGCTTTGGCCCGGATGTCGAATGGATCGATCGCGTCGACTATACCGTCGATCCCGGACGAGGCGCTGCCTTCTACGACGAAATCAGGCGCTACTGGTCCGGCCTGGCGGACGGCGCCCTGCAACCGGCCTATGCCGGCGTCAGGCCGAAACTGTCCGGTCCGGGCCAGCCGGCCGCCGACTTCGTCATCCAGGGACCGGCTGATCACGGGGGCGGTCAGATCGTCAATCTGTTCGGCATCGAGAGCCCTGGCCTTACCGCCAGCCTCGCCATGGCAGAACATGTCGTTGGGCTTTTATATCCGCAATGACGGACGTTTCCTGAAACGTCGGGCAGGCGCATACCATGAAACCTTTTGATATGAAGGTCGTTGTCGGGGCATATGTCCGAGGCAAAACCCAAATCGGAACCGGCCGACGGCATCGAAGCGCGCGATGCCCCGAAGTCGCGCCGGGAAAAGCCGTCACCGCAAACGCGCGGAGATGGACCGCGCGAGGACACGCCGCGCGAGAAAAAAGCATCGACAGTAGAAGCCGCCTCCGAGCCCGTTGGCGAGGCTGCGCCGCCGCCGGATGCCGTCGAACCCGATCCCAAGCTGACGCCTGAGCAGGCCGAGCAGGCGCGCAAGAAATATCTGCTGCGGCGTTTCTGGATCAGCGGGCGCGGCTATTGGGGGAGGCATGGCGACAAGCTCGCCTGGCCTTTGACGATCGGAGTGCTGCTGCTGATCTGCATCAACATCGGTTTCCAGTATGGCATCAATGTCTGGAACCGCTCGATGTTCGATGCCCTCGAGCAGCGCAACGCCCGCACGGTCTATCTCCTCAGCGCCGTATTCGTGCCGCTGGTGATCTGCAGCGGCAGCCTTGTCGTCGCGCAGGTCTACCTGCGCATGACGATCCAGCGCCGCTGGCGTTCCTGGCTGACCACNTCGCGCGCTGGCTGGCAAACGGCCGCTACTACCAGCTGAACCTCGTGGGCGGCGACCACCAGAACCCCGAGGCCCGCATGACCGAGGACCTGCGCATCGCCGCCGAGTCGCCGGTCGATTTCACCGCCGGCGTCCTCAACGCGTTCCTGTCGGCCTCGACCTTTATCGTCGTGCTGTGGACCATCGGCGGCGCGCTCACCCTGCCGATCGGCGGCGAGAGCATCACCATTCCCGGCTTTCTGGTCATCACCGCGATCATCTATGCCGCCATCACCTCGACCTCGATGGTGGTCATCGGCCGCGATTTCGTCCAGCTCTCCGAGCGGAAGAACCAGGCGGAGGCCGAACTGCGTTACACGCTGACGCGCGTGCGCGAAAACGGCGAGAGCATCGCCTTGCTGGGAGGCGAGGACGAGGAGCGCAGCGGCATCGACAGAAATTTCGGCCACGTGCTGAGGCAATGGGCTCTGCTGACCGGACAGCACATGCGCACGGCGGCGGTGTCGCAGGGATCGAGCCTGTTTGCGCCGGTCGTGCCGATCCTTTTGTGCGCGCCAAAATTCCTCGAAGGCTCGATGACGCTTGGCGAGGTGATGCAGGCGGCGTCTGCCTTTGGCATCGTGCAAGGCGCGTTCGGCTGGCTGGTCGACAACTATCCGCGCCTCGCCGACTGGAACGCCTCCGCGCGGCGCATTGCCTCGCTGATGATGTCGCTAGACGGGCTCGAGCGCGCCGAGCAGAGCGATGCGCTCGGACGCATCAACCGAGGCGAAGCCGAAGACGGCGCCATCCTCAGCCTCGACAATCTTTCCGTGACACTCGACGACGGCACCTCCGTGGTCAAGGAAACCGAGGTCGTGATCGAGCCGGGCGAGCGGGTGCTGGTTTCAGGCGAATCCGGTTCAGGCAAGTCGACGCTGGTGCGGGCCGTCGCGGGCCTGTGGCCATGGGGCGGCGGCAGCGTCAATTTCCACACCGACAGGCGCCTGTTCATGCTGCCGCAACGCCCCTACATCCCTTCCGGAACGCTTCGCCGCGCGGTCGCCTATCCCGCGGCGGCGGACAAGTGGACCATCAAGCAAATCAAGGCTGCCCTCGACAAGGTGGGGCTTGGCTATCTCACCGGCAGGATCAAGGAAGAGGCGCCATGGGACCAGACGCTGTCGGGCGGCGAAAAGCAACGCCTCGCCTTCGCGCGCCTGCTGCTGCATCGCCCCGATATCGTGGTGCTGGATGAAGCGACTTCGGCGCTCGACGAGAAGAGCCAGGACACGATGATGTTGACGGTGATCCGCGAACTGCCTGACGTCACCATCATCAGCGTGGCGCATCGTGCGGAGCTCGAAGCCTTCCACAGCCGCAAGATCACCCTGGAGCGGCGGGAGGGCGGCGCCAAGCTCGTCAGCGACGTCGACCTCATCCCGCGCAAGCGCAAACGCAGCCTGCTGAACCGGGCTCTGTGGGGCTCCAGCACTCGGGTGAAAAGGCCCCGCAGGTAAAAGGCGCCACTGCCGAACCGCGAACAGACGCCCAGGCGAAGCGCTTGGGCAAAGACATTAGCCGGCTATGGATTAGCCGTAGAGACCCTTGTAGGTCTCGCGCAGCAGGTTCTTCTGCACCTTGCCCATCGTGTTGCGCGGCAGCTCATCGACGAAGATCACCTGCTTCGGGTGCTTGTATTTGGCCAGCTGGCCGGCAATGGCGCCAACGATCTCGGCCCCGGTGATCTGCGATGCCGGCGCCCGCACCACGACAGCGGTGACGCCTTCGCCGAAATCGGGATGGGCAATTCCGATGACGGCACTTTCCAAGACGCCGGCAACGGCGTCGATCTCGCTCTCGATCTCCTTGGGATAGATGTTGTAGCCGCCGGAGATAATGAGATCCTTGCCGCGGCCGACGATGTGGACGTAGCCGTCCGCGTCGATGATGCCGAGGTCGCCGGTGATGAAGAAGCCGTCCTTGCGAAACTCCGCCTTGGTTTTTTCCGGCATGCGCCAATAGCCGGAAAAGACATTCGGACCTTTGACCTCGATCATGCCGACTTCACCCTGGCCAAGCGCATCGCCGCTGTCAGGGTCGGCGATGCGCAGCGAAACGCCGGGCAGCGGGAAGCCGACCGTGCCGGCCCGACGCTCGCCCTCATAGGGGTTCGACGTGTTCATGTTGGTCTCGGTCATGCCGTAGCGCTCGAGAATGGCGTGGCCGGTGCGCTCGCGCCAGGCCTTGTGCGTTTCGGCGAGCAGCGGCGCCGAGCCGGAAACGAACAGGCGGATGTTCTTCGCCGCCTGGGCATCCAGCCCGTCCTGCTGCAGGAGCCTGGTATAGAAGGTCGGCACGCCCATCAGCACTGTCGCGCGCGGCAAGAGCGAGACGATGCGGGCGCCGTCGAACTTCTGCTCGAACAGCATCGAGGCGCCGGCCATCAGGGTGACGTTGGTGGCGACGAACAGGCCATGCGTGTGGAAGATCGGCAGGGCATGGATCAGCACGTCATCCCCGGTGAAACGCCATTGCTCGACCAGCACGCGCGCATTGGAGGCCAGGTTTTCATGGCTGAGCATGGCGCCCTTGGAGCGTCCGGTGGTGCCGGATGTGTAAAGGATTGCGGCCAGATCGTCCGGCCCGCGCGCCACGGCGTCGAAATCCGTGGGCTGTTGTGCCGCCAGTGCGGTCAGCGAGCCCTCACCATTGCTGCCAAGCGTGACGGTGGCAGCACCCGACGCCTGCGCCAACGGCGCGATAGCGCCGGCGCGGGCCGGGTCGCAGACGACCAGCCGCGGCTCGGCATCCCCGAAGAAATAGCCGAGTTCGGCCAGCGTGTAGGCGGTGTTGAGCGGCAGGAAGACCGCGCCGGCCCGCAGGCAGGCGAGGTAAAGGAAAATGCATTCGGGGGTTTTTTCGACCTGCACGGCAACGCGGTCGCCCGGCTCGACGCCGAAATGCCTCAGCGCATGTGCCAGCTGTGCCGATTGCGCCAACATGTCGCCATAGGCGATCGCGCGTCCGTCATCGGTCGCCATCAGGATGCGCTCGGAGGCTGAAATCCGGCTGCGGAACGCGTCGAACAGGTGATTGGTCATGCGCCTTCCCTAGAGCATGATGCCGAAAAGTGTGAAGCGGTTTTCGGAGGACATGCTCTACCCTTTGATTTAGCCGGATGATTTCAGGTCGATTCGGCCTGAAATCATCCGGCTCCAGCGCATGGCCTTGGAACAAAGGAAACGATTTCGCCTCCGTCCGGCAAAAACGTGAAATCGGGTTTGCCGCCGATCAGATGAAGGCAAGCGGACTTGGATAGCTGGCGGATTTTGGATAGCGGACCGGAAGCGCTTCTATCTGCGGCTGCGCAGCGCCTTGGTGGCGCTCACGCTTGGATCGCCGCTGTCGTTGAAGCGCTCCATGCACATGGCTGCCGTCAGACGGTAGTGGCTGAGGAGGGCTTCAACGGCGCCATCGGCATCGCCATCCACCGTGCGCTCCGCAATCAGCCGATGTTCACTGATTTCGTCGCGCTCGCTGCCGTCCTGGGAGATCAGCCGGTAACGGGAGGCCTGATCCGAAAGCTGGTCGCAAAAGCCGGTCAGCCAATGCGAGCGGCAGCCTGCGATCAGTGCCCGATGGAAGGCGCGGTGCAGCTTTTCCCATTCCGGATTGTTCGAGGACGGATCCTCCGGCAAGCGGCGCGGGGCACGCGCCAGGCGATGCAAGGCCAGCACGAGCTGCTCTTCCCATTCGCCGGTGCGGTTGGCAATGGATTCACGCAGCGCCCGCTCTTCCAGCCAGCAGCGGGTGCGCGTCAATTCCTCGAGTTCCGGGGCACTGACCGGCATGATGAAGAAACCGCGCTGGTCGTGGCGGCCGAGCAGGCCTTCCGAAGCAAGTCGGTTGAGGGCCTCGCGAACCGGTGAGGCGCCGGCGCCGTAACGGGAAACCACCCATTCGACACGAAGCTTGCTTTCACTTTCAAACACGCCGCGCAGGAGATCGTCGCGAAGCTGTTGATAGACCGTACTAGCGAGTGTGCTCTTGGGTCCCGCGCCTTCGCTCACATCGGCAGATCCGTAGGTCAATACGACTCCTGTAGCTCTCCCATGCTCCGCTAGCCCGTTCGCGAAGCAAACGATTTCCCCTGTAAATTTACTGTAACTCCTAAGGCATCCGCCCCTCAAGCGAAAGATCACGATATTCGACTTAAAGAGGAAGGTTGACCGCATCTTATCCGCCGGAAGTAACTAAAATCGTGGAAAACTTGTTCTTCTGAAGAAAGTTTGTCTGCCAGCATGGCAGGTGCCCTCGAGAAACAGCTTCGAGATCCCGAATACGGATAATTTTTTCTTAACGCGCGTCATGCCGCCGGATTGACCTCTCCCCGCATGCAGATCCCTTCGGCAGTTATCCACTAGATTTATGGGCCAAAACTAGTGCCGGATGCCGCGATCCTGTCGCTTGCCGCGATGCCCTTGCGGCTGCCACCCGTTGACGGCTTTTTGGGAGATCGAAGGATCAGGCAGGGAGATCAGGCCGAGGAGAACCGACCAGCCGGGAACTTGCCCTGGAACTGATGTCAGCCGGCAGCCCGGTCGGCCGCGGTTCGGATGGCTTCTATATTGGCCCGGTAGGCTTCGACGCTGCCGCCCTTGAAGATGGCGGCGCCCGCCACCAGCACATCGGCGCCGGCTGATGTGACCAGAGGGGCGGTTTCCGGCGACACGCCGCCGTCGATCTCGATGCGAATCGGCCGGTTTCCGATCAGCGCTTTCACCCGCTTGACCTTGTCGACCATGGCCGGGATGAAGGCCTGCCCGCCGAAACCCGGATTGACGGTCATGATCAGGATCAGGTCAAGCCGGTCGAGCACATATTCGATCGCACTTTCCGGCGTCGCCGGATTAAGCGATACGCCGGCCTTCTTGCCGAGACCCTTGATGGTCTGAAGCGAGCGGTCGAGATGCGGTCCGGCCTCGGCATGCACGGTCATGCCGTCGCAGCCGGCATCGGCAAAGGCGGCCAGATAAGGATCGGCCGGCGCAATCATCAGATGGCAGTCGAAGAAGGCCTTGGTGCGGTTGCGGATGGCCTTGATCACCGGCGGGCCGAAGGTGATGTTGGGCACGAAATGCCCGTCCATCACGTCGAGATGGATCCAGTCGGCGCCGGCCGCCGCCACCGCCTCGACCTCGTCGCCGAGCTTCGAGAAATCCGACGCCAGCACCGATGGCGCGATCAGGGTCTTCCTGCTCATGATGCGGCCCCTTTGGGCGCCCTGTTTGCGGGCGCGATCCAAACGTCTGCCTAGACCATGATCCCGAAAAGGGAAAGTCGGTATTTGTTGTGCTAGGAGCGGCCCGGCTGATGCCTTACCTGCTCGGCCTCGCTTCCGGTTATGGCCCAATTGGCGAAACAGAAAGGAGAGCTCAGAGGGAAAGACCGTCTCTTCCATGCTGACGTCGCTGGACGGCTTTATCGAGGGACCGTCGGGCGACAGCGGCTTGCTGGCGTCCGAGGAAGATTGCACCGGCATTTCAACGACGAGATGCGGCGGACCCCGATCGCGCTGACGAAAAAAACCCGCCGAATCGCTCCGGCGGGGTTCTGAATTTTGACTCGTGTCAGATCCTATGGCTTGAAGTTGGCCGCCGGATCCCTTTGCGGCTGTACCTGCGTCTGCGGCGTGCGCTTCGGTATGAACTGCTGAAGGACACCTGGATTGAGCAACAGGGTCGGGTCGAGCGACGGCTGCTGCCGGATGGCTCTGCAGTTCGGGAACCGACCAACGGTGCCTTCGGGGCAGCGCCGCCTGATGATCGGCACGCACTGGCCGCCGACCATCTGCGAGCCCGGGGCGCAGTCTCCCACCTGCGGCCTCGGCTTGCGGCATGCGCCGTCGATCACCTGGGTGCCGCGCGGGCAAACACACTCGCCGCGCTTGTTGTGCACCTGGCCGCGTATGTCGCACTGTTCCAGCACAGGCTTCTTCTGCCGGCAGGCATTGCCTTGCACCTCGGTACCCCGCGGGCAGACACAATTGCCATTGGCGTCGTGGACCTGGCCGCGGATCGAGCACTGCTCGGGCTTCGGCCGGATCGGCCGGCAGACCTTGCCCCTGACTTCTGTGCCGTCCGGGCAGACGCAATCGCCATTGGCGTTTTGGATCTGACCACGGATCGAGCACTGTTCAGGCTTTGGCCGGATCGGCCGGCAGGCTCCATTGCGCACCTCTGTCCCACGCGGGCAGACACAATCGCCATCGGCATCATGAACCTGGCCGCGTATGCTGCACTCCTGAGGCTTCTGCTTGTCGCGCACGCAGGCATTTGCCTGTCGGTCGAGATGCGTACCTTCCGGGCAGTAGCAGCCATTGCCGTCCGACGTCGGGACCGAACCGGGGATGGTGCAGCCAGGCTTGTCGGTCTTGATGCAAGCGCCGTTCTCAAGCTCGGTTCCGCGGGGGCAGACACAGCGTCCATCCTCGGTGCGGATCTGGCCCTTGAGCAGCACGCAGGGCCTTGGATCCTTTGGCTGGATGATGACGCCGCCGTCGGGCGAGCACTGGCCGTTGCGGAACGTCGTGCCTTCCGGACACACGCACCGACCGGCATCGTTCATGACGAACCCCGGCGAGCATTCCGTCTTCACCTCGCGCTTGATGGTGAAGGGATGGCAGGCATAGGCCTTGCCGCGATCGCCCTGGATATTGGTCAGGTCGCCGGGCAGTACGTCGCCGCCGCCTTGCACCCTGGTGTCGGGAGACAAGACCCCGACGCAGTTCCGGCCGCTGACGTTGCCCCGCAGATTGGCCAGGGGAGCGTCGGGAAGGACCACGGTGACCTTGTGCACATGGCTTTCCCCGGCGCCGAGCGTCAGGTTGGCAATGCAGGTCAACGGCAAGGTCGTCGGTTCGGGCGAGCAGCCGAAGGGCGGCTCGATCGAGGTGATCGCGACGCCTTGCAGCCGCCCCAGCCCGTCCACCCCGATCGCATCGCCGATGCGGACCGGACCGGAGAAGGCGGTCTGGCCATCATTGGTGATGGTGATCTCGAACGAGCAGGGTTGCCCGGGCTGGCACTCGGCATCGCCGGTCTTCTTGACGCTGATGGTGGACGTGCCGCCGCCCTTGGCGCAGGCCTGGCCGATAGGGTAGACGATATCGTCTCCAGGGGCCGGGCCATACGAGCCGCGTGCGCAGTTCTCGAACGCGCCATTGGCCGAGACCGTCACGTCGAAGTGCCTCGATGTTCCGGGAGTCATCACGGCGCCGGGAATCTGGCACGACAGCGCATTGGCCGGAACCGCTCCGCAGGCCCATTCCGCACCGTCGGGTGTGACGGTCTGGATCTGGACCGGCGCGCCACCCGATATCAGCGTGGCAGCATCGTTGACCCGCACCGGACCGGTGGGGGCAGAGGTGCCAAGGCTGATGACGGTGATGCGGCAGGAAACCACCGCCGCACCGGCGAGCGAGCCATTGCAGACCTTGGTGATGCGTAGGGTCGGCTTGCCGCCATTGGGATGACGGAAGCGTTCCTTGGCGCAGGCCTTGTTGTTGGTGAGGTCGACCTCACCGGGGACGGGCTTCAGCGCCGCGCAGTTCTCGACCGAATCCGACTGGTAGCCGGCCGGCATGACCGCCCTGACGACGATCGGCGTCGAGGCGCCCGGCATCAGCACGATGCCTGCATTGTCGCAGCGGAACTGGCCGGGACCGTTCGGTCCGCATGTCCAGGGCGGAGACGGGCCGAAGGTCGAAGAGGCCGGCGCGCCGCCCGGGTAATTGTCGATAACCGTCAGCGGCCCATTATAGGGGACGCTGCCATTGTTGATGATGTCGATCACGAAGTAGCAGATGCCGTCGGGTGTGCAGACCGGGATGCGGGCACGCTTCTTCAGGATCAGGTCGACCTTCTTGTCGACCGGGGGCCGGCAATCGCGGTCGCGGTCGCCACGCCGGCAGATCGGGATCGAGGCACAGCCGCGATCGTTCTGCTGGCTGCCGAACAGCGGCTTGCCGCTGGCGCCGTAATTATAGGTGGCGCAGTTGCGCAGCGCGCTGCCTTGCCAACCACCCGCCGGCTTGAAGCCGAGCTTGAGGTTGATGGAGGCCCCCGGATTGAGCGTGGTCACCGGATAGGTGCACGTCATCGGGGTCACGCCGGGCATGCATACCCAGGGCGGATTGGGCCCTGAATCCAGAGTCGAGCCGGCCGGCAGCGTCACCTCGTCGAGCACGATCTTGCCGTGATACGGCCCGTCGCCGACATTGGTGACCTTGATGGTGAAGTCGCAGCCGCCCCCCATTGTGCAACGCGTCACGTCGGCGCGTTTCTCGACCTTGAGGTCCGGTTCCTTGTCCTTGGGGGGACATCTCAAGTCACGCGGGATGACGATGTCGATGGTCTGCGTGCAGCATAGTCCCCAACCCTCCTTCGGGCCGGCATAGGTCTCGATGCCGGTGACGATGAGGTGGATGACGTCGCCGGGCGATGCACCGACGATCTTCCAGTTCAGCACACCGCCGCCCGCCGGCACCAATTGCGTGTCGGGGATGATGGTGATGCCTGGGGTCGTCGTCGATACCTGCACCCATTTTCCGCCCATCTCCGGGCCGACAGGCATGTGGTAGATGAACGCGCCGCCGCCTTGCACGCAATCGACCGTGCCGCGCTCCACCTTGAAACATTCCCGGTCGGGAGGCGGAGGCCGCTTGTCACAGTTGGTGAGGTCGATCTTGATCGAGGTCTTGGCCCCGGTCTTGTAGTCGCCGTCGTCGGGCTTGCCCGGATCCTGCGACGGGATGATGGCCCCCGTGCCGACGCCCGGCGTCACCTTGATCATGCCCTGGTTGTCGACGATGGTCGGCGAAGGAAACGCCGCATGGTCGATCTTGGCGGTGATCTTGAAATTGATGACGCGTTCATTGCCAGCCCCAGCGCCGTCGAGATCGGTGGTGGAAATCCGGAAATCGGAAACCGTTGCCGTATCGTTCGTATTAGCCGAGGTGCTGATTGTCGCACCCGGCAGCGGTCCGCCAGACGCATCCGTGCCGTCGCCGGACACGTTGACGTTGACGATCGCAAGACCGTGCGGAAGCTGATCCTTGAAGTCGAGTTGGAGTTTCTTCAGCCTGGCCGAAAAGCTTGGGTCGGCAAAGCCTTGCGAGTCGCCGCGCAGGCCAAAGCTCAGGGAGTAGACGACGTAGTCGCAGCTCCTCTGTGTGCCTGTTTTGGTGAAGAACGGCACGATCCGTTCCGGCCTCGGATTGACGATTTTTGAATTGTCGAGGTCGAGCCGCAGTTCCGGAGTGATCGGGACTGCATCTTCGGCGTGGCTTGCCACAGGGGTGAACATGGCGACCGCGATACCGGCCGCCATCAGCCAGCGCGCGCCGCGCCTGGCATATGACAGGGGTTTCATGATGGTCTCCATGACGTTGGATTGACTGCTGTTCGCGGTCGGGGAAAGTGCGAGATTTTTCATCTTCCCCTCCTCAACGTTCGCAGCTGACGGCTGGGGTTCTGAGCGGCAAAGTCATCTTGCAGCAAGGGTAGTAGCCACCCTTGTCCTTGTCGGACTGCCTGTAGAAGCAAAGTCCAACATCGACTCTGTCGCCCGGAGAATGGCCGGTGATGTCGACCGTGTAAGGCTTACCGGGAGCATGCGACTGGGGTGATGTCACCCCGACGCCTGGTGTCATGGACTGGACCTTGATCGAATCGCCGCCAAAGCCGGCATGGTCATGGAGATAGAGGTCGGCCTGGAGGCCGCGAGGCGTGCAGTAGAACTGAACATCCTCGACATCGATGCACGGAGGCAGATCGCCGGGCGGTGGGAAGCCCGGCGGATAGAACGGCGGCAGATAACCGCCTGGGATCTCTTCATAATAGCCGGCACGGCCGTCGCAGGGGTGCCAGACCTCGACGTCGCCGACATGGCCTTCCACTTCTGGGTCTTCGAAATAGCCGTCGAAGTCGACGAACCACGAGCCGAAAGGCGGCACGTTGGCCGGCTTGACCAACGGCGTCGGCGTGATCTGCACGCCGTGCACGGCAAGCGGCCCGCCGGCGGCGAGCTGGTCGGCAAGTGTCGGGTTGTCGCGCAGCTTGTCGCCGGTGTTGACCAGCGTGTCGGTGCACACGCCGGTGTCGAGATTGCCGTCGGCGTCATAGCCATATTGCAGGTCGAGCCCACCGGCCGACTGCCGGTTGCCTTGCGGGAAGCCGACTGCATATTCCTGCGGCTCTTCCACCCAGACCGATTCCGTCGCCGGATCGTCCGGGTTTTCGCGCCAGTAGCGGATGACCTCGCCCTTGCCGGAATCGGCGAACTGGCTGTAATCGTAGCGATTCTCGACCGGGCCGCGCTGCGCCAGATACATGAAGCCCTGGTTGTCGAAGGCGATGTCGGTGACGGCGTAGTCCTTGTCGGCCTTGACCGTCAGCTCCCAGCGCGGATCACCGGCAAAGCTGCCATCGCGGGCAATGCCAACCGACCAGATCTCGGCCTTTTCGCCGACCGAATAATAGAGCCGGCCGCCATGATAGGCGACGGACCAGACGCGGCGTTCGTCCTGCGTGTAGCCCCATGTGTCGGGGTCTTCCGAGTCGAAGGCAGCACCCTGTATGTCCATCACCGCACCGTCATCGGCGACGGGAGCCAGCCCATGCGCCGGCCGCCCGGCAACGCCGTGATCGAATGTGTCGATCAGCGTGCCGTTGGCATCGAGGCGGTGGATGAGGCCGGTGTCGAGATCGCTGGCGAAGAACTCGCGGTGATTGCTGTCGAAGCTGATGTCGCCGATGCCGGAACCGCTGTTGGTGTCAATGTCGGCGAATTTGGAGACCGCGCCGGTGATGCCGTCGATCTTCCAGATCGTGCCCGGACCGCCACCGCTTTCGGTGCCGAACTGGCCGTCCATGAAGACGGCGCCTGCGGTTCCGCGGCGCTGTCGCTCGGGCCGACCGTCGGCATCTTCGTCCGGGGTGACGATACGGATGCCGTGCAGCGAGGTAGCGCCGGCATAGAGGTTGGGGACGCCCGAGGGAACGCCGTCGCGCACACCGTCATCATAGGTGATGGCGAATACCTGGCCGATCTGTTCGGCCGTCACCTCGAAAGGCGGCGGCGTGTAGACGAGCTGGCCGGAAGCCGGTCCGCCGAGCGCCGAAACGTCGAAGACGCGCAAGGTGGCGCGCGTCGTGTCGATGAAGGTTTCGTCGACCGGGTCGACGCCGGGCGGCAGCCCCCCCCTTTCGGAATCGGCAGAGTCGAAATTGGGAATGACGGTGCCGGAAAATCCAGTGACCGCCATCGAGCCGGGATAGATGATCTGGGTTTCCTGCGCTTGGGCGGCTGTGCCCAACCAGAGCGCGGCGCTCAGCGCCAGGGCAAGCAAACCGCCGGCCAGATGGAGCGAACGGCGCAAACCGCCGCTTGGAGACGACATGGACGCGCCGCGATCGCAGGACATAAAACTCCCCCCGAAGTTTTCGGGAGGAACATCCGGTCCGGCCGCGCGAAACAGGGCAAGGCGCGGCGTTCCGGCACGTTCGTCCCTGATCGAATTGTCTGCTTTCCTCATCTTCACGATACGCCTGCTCCTGCGCAGGGTCAACGGAATCAGCCGAAAGCCCAGCGCATCGACTCCATCCCGAAGGCGGTGGTCGCGCTGAGCTTGCGTTGGTCCCGGAGACCGTGGAGCCTCTGGGGTCCTAGTCATGGGGGCATCCTTTCCGGCCCGCACCATGCGGCGCCTGGTCGTCAGTCGCAGGCTGAAGCGGAAAGGTTCATGCAAAACGGCGGCCGGGTCTGTCCGCCATTTCACAGAGGCGCGGCTAATTCCTTGTGTCAACTCAAGGTGGAAAACAGTCTTGGCGCGCGAAAGACCGGCCGGCTTACTTACCGTCAGTGCCGGCTTCTGCTAGCGTCTTCCCAACCCTGGGGGGATCATGACACGCAGGCACTTCGTTCTCTTGCTGGCGGCGCTTTTTCCATGTGCGTTGCCGGTCCATCAATCCGTAGCCAAGACCTTGGTCTACTGCACCGAGGTTAGCCCCGATACGTTCGATCCCGCACTCGCCTCCGGATCCCGCGACGCCTCGGCCACCGCTCTCTACAACCGCATGGTCGAGTTCGATCCCGGCACCACCAAGGTGCGCCCCGGCCTTGCCGAAAGCTGGGAGATTTCCGACGACGGCCTCACCTACACATTCCACCTGCGGCACGGCGTGAAGTTCCACAGCGTCGAGGGTTTTACGCCGAGCCGCGACTTCAACGCCGATGATGTGCTGTTTACCTTCGACCGGCAGGCCAACGCGCAGAACCCGTTCAACAATTACGCCAAACGCCAGTACATTTACTTCGACGGCATCGGCATGCCGGATCTTGTCGCCGGTTGGCGCAAGCTTGACGACCATACTGTGGTGATGACGCTGAAGGCGCCGCATTCGCCGATGCTTGCCGACCTGGCGATGGATTTCGCTTCGCTCGTTTCCAAGGAATATGCCGACAAGCTCGTCGCCGAGAAGCGGCTGCTCGACCTGGCGCTGAAGCCGGTCGGGACGGGTCCATTCCAGCTTGTCGACTACCAGCAGGATGCAGTCATCCGCTACAAGGCCAATCCGGACTACTGGCGCGGCAAGCCGAAGATCGACGATCTCGTCTTCGCCATTGCCACCGATGCCAGCATTCGCATGGAAAAGCTGCGCGCCGGCGAATGCGATCTCATGCCCTATCCAAATCCGGCCGACCTGGAGGCGATCAAGGCGACACCCGGCATCAAGGTCATGCGGCAGGAGGGCCTAAATACGGGATACCTCGCCTTCAACACCTTGCAGAAGCCCTTCGACGATCCAAGGGTGAGGAAGGCGATCGCCATTGCCATCGACACGCAGGCGCTGGTCGACGTCGTATTCCGCGGCACCGGCGAAGTCGCACGCAATCCGCTGCCGCCAACCTCCTGGGCCTATGACAAGACGAGCCCCGATCATGTCTTCGACCCCGCTGCCGCCAGGCAGGGGCTCGCCGATGCCGGCGTAAAAGACCTGCACATGAAGATCTGGGCGATGCCGGTGCAGCGTCCGTATAACCCGAATGCGCAGCGTATGGCCGAAATGATCCAGTCCGACCTGGCAAAGATCGGTGTCAACGTGGAAGTCGTGACGTATGAGTGGACTGAATACCTTGCCCGCTCGAAGTCACGCGACCGCGACGGCGCCATGCTGTTCGGCTTCACCGGCGACAATGGCGACCCCGACAACTTCCTGTCGGTGCCGCTTGGCTGTGCCGGCGTCGGCACCACCAATCGTGCCAACTGGTGTTTTCCGGCCTTCGACGATCTGCTCAAGCAGGCAGCCGGGATCGTCGATCCCGCTGCCCGCGCAAAACTCTATTCGCAGGCGCAAGCGATCTTCAGGGAGCAGATGCCGTGGGTCGCTATCGCCCACTCCGTGGTCTCGATGCCGATGCGCGAACAGGTGACGGGCTATGTCATGGACCCCTTTGATCACCATGATTTCTCGGGCGTCGATATCAGGGAATAGCGTTCGGTGTCAGCGGCCGATCTCGATGTCTATGTGGAGAGCCTGCGCAATTTCCGCTTGGTGCGGAGCTACAGCATCGCGCAGCTGCTGCCTTACCTGGAACAGGCCGGATTGAAAGTGCGCCTGCTCGACCGGCCAGCCGGCCAGGATAGGGCGCCGGCGGCCTTTCTGCATGTCGACCTGACAGTCGTCCCGCCAACGTACCGCGGGCTCGGCCACCTCTACGACCGCACCATCAATGGTCGCGCGCTGTCCATCCACCGGTACCTTTATTCGACGCTGAAGCTGGAGGCAGGCGACAGTCACAAGGGGCCGGTTGTCGTCAAGACCGTCCTCAACTCCAGGGGTCGGCCAGAGCAGCGCTGGTGGCAGCATCGCAACGGCCTGACCAGGAGCGCGCATGTCATCCGCAAGCTCTTTGAACCCGGCTACAAGGACCGCCTGTGCCCGCCCTATCAAGTCTACCAGACGATCGGCGAGGTTCCGCGGGATGTATGGCGTAACAATCGCCTGATGGTCGAGAAATTCGCCTTCGATACCCTCGACCTGCCCATCGTCAAGCACCGCTACATGTTCCTGCTCGGCGCCGAGATCAACATGCGGCAGGTCTACGACGATGTGTTGTGCGCCGGCTCAAAAATCCTGAGCAATGAGGTGGGCGGCGCCGTGCCACCGGAAGTGCTGGCGGTGCGGCAGCGGCTCAACCTGGACTTCGGCGCCATCGACTATTTCATTGTCGATGGCAAAGGCGTTGTCGTGGATGCCAACAAGACCGTCGGCTCAAACCCTGAATGGCTGAAGAAAAACCGCTTTCGTCGGGAATTCAACGATCGCATGGCTGAGGAACTGATCGCCTTTGTCCGCGGTTGAGCCGGATCACCAGATCCAGTCGCCCTTGCCCAGCACCGACACCGCTTCGACGATACGGTTGAAGCTGGCGCGGGCCCGGCCGACCGTGTGCCTGGCCCGGAGATAGCCATGCACCAGCCCCGGCTCCTCGGACCAGCTGGCGTGTCCGCCTGCGGTAAGGATGCGGTCGCGGTAGGCCTCGCCGTCGGACGACAGCGGGTCGCATTGCGCGGTGATCAGCACGGTTGGCGGCAGTTTGGTGAAATCGGTGTCGGCGAGCGGCGACAAGGTGATGTCACCAGTACCGTCAGCGCCGCCGGTGCGGATGTGCTTGTAGAATTCGAGATCGCGCATGGTCAACATCGGTGCTTCGGCGTGCGCGACATACGAGCCCTTCGAACGGTCGCCGCCGAGGCCCGGATAGATCAGCACCTGGCCGATCGGCTTTTTGGCATGGCCACGCGTTGCGTGAGCAACAGCCGCGCAGAGATTGCCGCCGGCGCTGTCGCCGCACAGCAGAATAGGGCGGTCGTAGGTTTTGGCTGCCCATTCGAAGGCACGTAAAGCATCGTCGAAAGCGGCCGGGTGCAAATGCTCCGGCGCCAGCCGGTAATCGATGGAACCCACCTCGTAACCGGTGCGGGCGCAGAGCTCGGCGCAGACATCGTCATGGCTGTCTAGGCCGCCGAGGATGAAACCCCCGCCATGGATGTAGAGCACCATCGCCGCCGTGTTCGGGGTAGCGCTGCGATAGATGCGGATCGGGATGTCGTGTGATCGGTTGGCAATGAAAGTCGTTTCCGCCGTCACACCATTGGGATAGCCGGCAAAGAACTCGCGGCACATCCGGTCATAAATCGCACGCTGCTGGGCGATGGTGTAGTCGATCGTATCGGGCGGGTAATAGGAATTGGTCCGCTCGATGAAGGCCCAGGTCTCGGCATCGATGAGGGTTTTGTAGTCGGTCATGCTGGCTGCGCCGACTGGATAGATCGAGCCCGGACACCCCCCTCTGGCCTGCCGGCCATCTCCCCCTCAAGGGGGGAGATCAGATGTGGCGAAGGCTTTGGCCAATCACCAACGTTGGTGGATGAGCGGTGAAGTCCGAACTGCCGATCTCCCCCCTTGAGGGGGAGATGCCCGGCAGGGCAGAGGGGGGTGCCTCGTGCCATCATCTGAAAAATTACTTCCCCTTCCAAACCGGGTCGCGCTTTTCCGCAAAAGCCCGGAACCCTTCCATATTGTCCTCCGAGCCATAAAGCGCATCGACCGTCGCCAATTGCCGGCGCGTCACGCGGTTCATCGCGTCCTGGAAGGTCAGCGCCTCCGCCACCCGCGCCGTCTCCTTGATCGCGGCGAACACCAGCGGCGGGCCGCTGGCGAGCAGCCTTGCGATCTCCCAGACGCGCTCCTCGAGCTTGTCCTTGGGAAGCACTTCGTTGACCAGCCCCCAGCGATGCGCTTCCGCCACATCCATCCAGCGGCCGGTGAGCAGAAGGTCCATGGCGACATGATAGGGAATGCGCTTGGGCAGCTTGATCGTCGCGGCGTCGGCCAAGGTCCCGGCGCGGATCTCGGGTAGCGCGAAGGAGGAATGGTCGGAAGCGAAAATGAGGTCGCAGGACAGCGCTAGCTCGAAGCCGCCGCCGACCGCCATGCCGTTGACGCAGGCGATGACCGGCTTGTTCATGTCGCGCAGCTCCTGCAGGCCGGCAAAGCCGCCGACGCCATAGTCGCCGTCGACCGCGTCGCCACCGGCGGCTGCCTTCAAATCCCAGCCGGCGCAGAAGAACTTGTCGCCGGCGGTCTTGACGATGGCGACGCGCAGTTCCGGATCGTCGCGGAACGCCTTGAAGGTCTCGCCCATCAGCCGCGACGTTTTCAGGTCGATGGCGTTGGCCTTGGGCCGGTCGAGCGTGACCTCGAGGATGGTGCCCTCGCGGCGGGTGGAAATGACGTCAGACATTCTTCTTCTCTCCCAGCACCAGCAGCGCGTCGGCGATCCAGGCGCCCTTGCCCTCGGCGCAGACGATCAGCGGGTTGATGTCGAGTTCCTCGATCTCTCCGGCATTCGTCTGCACGAAGCCGGCAATGCCCGCGATGGCGTCGATGGCAGCCCCGACATCGGCCTTGGGCCGGCCACGATAGCCGTCGAGCAGCGGAAACAGTTTAAGGCCACGCAGGGCCGCCTCGATGTCGTCGCGCGTCGCCGGCAGCATCAGCGTGACGCTGTCGCGCAACAGCTCGACCAGCACGCCTCCGGTGCCCAGCGTCATGACGGCGCCGAACATCGGGTCGCGGGTGAAGCCGACGATCAGTTCGGCAACGCCGTCGCGCACCATGCGCTCGACATAGAGGCCGGTGCCGAGCGGCAGCAGATCATGCGCCGCCGTGCTCACGGATTCGGCGTCCTTGAGGTTCAGCCTGACCGCGCCGACTTCCGATTTGTGGGTGACTCCGAGCGCCTTCAGCGCCACCGGGAAGCCGAGCGCCATCGATGAGATGACGGCCTCGACAGCATTGGCGGCACGTTCTGCCTTCGGCACAGGCAAGCCGGCCTCGATCAGCCGCGCCTTGGCCTCGGCCTCATCAGGCGTGACATGGTCGCCTCCGGCCGCACCTGCAGCCGTGGTGTCGATCGGCTGCGCCTGCGGCTCGGCCCAGGCCCAGCCGATGAAGGCTGCCGCGCCTGCGGCGTCCATGGCCTCGGAAATGCCGAACAACGGCACCATGCCGCGCGCCATCAGCTCGGCGGTGTATTCCTCCGGCAGGTTCTCCGGCAGCGACGAGACAATCGCGCCATGCGCCTTGTTGGTCTTCAGCGCCGCCTCGAAGGCGCGCAGCGTCGCCCACCAGTCGGTGACCGAGCAGCGGTCGGGGCGCGGGAAATCGAGCACCAGCATGTTGAGGTCGAAACCGCCCGACACCATGGCGGTGAAGGTGGCGGTCATCGCCGGTTCATTGTTCCAGATGAAGGTGTGATAGTCCAACGGGTTGGCGACCGCGACCAGCGGCCCGAGCGTCGATTTGACATGGGCGCGGTGTTTGCTGGTGAGCTCCGGGAAATTGACCCAGCGGCCTTCGGCGCTGTCGGCCATGACAGAGGCTTCGCCGCCCGAGCAACTCATCGATGACAGTCTATAGCCGGGCAGTGGTCCTGTGACGTGCAGAAGCTTCAGCGCCTCGATAAAGGCGGGGATGGAATCGACGCGCGCAATGCCGAGCCGCCGCAGGAAAGCGCCCGAAGCGGCATCCGAACCGGCGAGCGAAGCTGTGTGCGAGACGGTCGCCTGCCTGGCCTGTTCGGACCGGCCGACCTTCATGGCGATGATCGGCTTCTTCAGTTCGCGCGCCCGCGCCGCCAGCTTCTCGAAGCCGGCTACCGAATCGAAGGCTTCGATGTGCAGGCCGAGCGAGGTGACGCGCTCGTCCTCGATCAGGCCGAGCGCCATTTCGGAGAGGCCGGTCTGCGCCTGGTTGCCGGCGGTCATCAGGAAGGCGATCGGCAGGCCGCGCTTCTGCATCGTCATGTTGATGGCGATGTTGGAGGACTGGGTGATGATGGCGACGCCCTTGGCGCCTTCGGGCAGCCTGATGCCGCCATGCTGGTCGGGCCATAGCAGCGCGCCATCGGCATAGTTGATCAGGCCGTAGCAGTTCGGCCCGATGATCGGCATCTGGCCCGCGGCAGCCACCAGTTCGGCCTGCAGCCGCTCGCCGTCATCGTCATAGGCCTCGGTCTCAAGAAAGCCCGCGGCAAAACAGACGGCGCCGCCGGCGCCACGCTTGGCCAGCGCCTTGATCACCTCGATGGTGAGATGCCGGTTTACGCCGACAAAGGCGGCGTCGGGCGCCCCGGGCAATTCGGCGACCGAGCGATAGGCCTTGCGGCCGGCGACCTCGTCCTTGTTCGGATGCACCGGCCAGATTTCGCCGACAAAGCCCATCTTGATCGATTGGGCGACGACGGCGGCGGCCTGGGCCCCGCCGAACACCGCGATGGATTTTGGGCGCAACAGACGCTCAAGCTTGTGCATGGGTTATGCCCCGAACGGGCGCAGCAGCGCCCGCGAAATGATGTGGCGCTGGATTTCCGACGTGCCTTCCCAGATGCGCTCGACGCGGGCGTCGCGCCAGATGCGCTCCAGCGGCAGGTCATCCATCAGCCCCATGCCACCATGGATCTGGATGGCTTCGTCGGCAACGAAGGCGAGCATTTCGGTAGCCTTCAGCTTCGCCATGGCCATGTCCTGATCGGTGACGGTGCCCTGATCGTACTTCCAGCCGGCTTCGAACACCATCAGGTCCGCCGCCTTCAATTCGGTCGCCATGTCGGCGAGTTTGAACGACACGCCCTGGAACTTGCCGATCTGCTGGCCGAACTGCTGGCGTTGCGCCGAGTATTCGATGGCGTGGCCGAGCGCCCGCTCGGCGCGGCCGAGACAGGTGGCGCCGACCTGCAGGCGCGTGGCGCCGAGCCAGGAATTGGCGACGTCGAAGCCCTTGTGGACCTCACCCAGCACCTGGCTTGCCGGCAGGCGGCAATCGTCGAATTCGAGGATGGCGTTGGTGTAGCCGCGATGC
Organism: Mesorhizobium sp. L2C066B000; assembly: GCF_000502335.1. Lineage (NCBI taxonomy): Bacteria > Pseudomonadati > Pseudomonadota > Alphaproteobacteria > Hyphomicrobiales > Phyllobacteriaceae > Mesorhizobium > Mesorhizobium sp. L2C066B000. The sequence goes on along the minus strand of NZ_AYWZ01000012.1, from coordinate 35,255 downwards.
GAGACGTTGCGGTAGCCGTCGCGCACGGTGAACCCCTTGGTGCCCTTGTCGACGAAGAAGGCGGTGATCTTCTTGCGCTTGCCGCGCGGCGTTTCTTCCTCGCCCGAAGCCATGAAACAAATCGCGAAATCGGCAAGATCGGCATGGGAGATGAAATGCTTGGTGCCGTTAAGGACCCAGTCGTGGCCGTCCTGCACCGCGGTCGCCTTCATGCCTCGCAGGTCGGAGCCGGCGCCGGGCTCGGTCATCGCCAGGCAGTCCCACTTCTCGCCGCGGATGCACGGGAACAGGTACTTTTCGCGCTGCTCGGGCGTGCCGGCGAGCAGGATGTTGGAGGGGCGCGCGACGCAGGTCCAGTGCAGCGCATAGTTGGCGCGGCCGAGTTCCTTCTCGTAGAGCAGCCAGGTCACCGTATCGAGGCCGGCGCCACCGACATCGGCCGGCATGTTGGCCGCATAGAGCCCGGCTTCGATTGCCTTGACCTTGATCTCCTCGATCAACTCGCGGCGCAGCACGCCGGTGCGCTCGACCTCGCGTTCATGCGGGTAAAGCTCATTCTCGACGAACGCGCGCGTCGTCTCGACAATGAGCTTCTGTTCCTCCGAAAGACCGAAATCCATGGTCCTCAGCCCTTCTTCTTTTTCTTCGGCTTTTCCGCCTTCTTCACCGGCTTCGATGCCTTGGCCTTTTCTGCGGCCCTGGATGCGGCCGGCTTCTTCGCCGCCAGCTTGGCCAACTGCTTGGTATAGTCCTTGTGCAAGGCGCCGGCGCCCCAGCCCTTGCCTTTGTTCTGTTTCGACAGAGCATCCATGATCGCGACCAGATTGTCGTCGCGGATCTTTTCCAGCTCACGGATCGACAGGCCATGCGCCTGGTCGTCCGACTGGGTGGCGATCAGATCGACCAGCTCGTCGTTGAACTCCGGCACGTCCATCAGCTTGGTCCACGGCCATTTCAGGCACGGCCCGAACTGCGCCATAAAGTGGCGCATGCCTGCCTCGCCGCCGGCGACGCGGTAGACCTGGAACATGCCCATCTGCGCCCAGCGCAGGCCGAAGCCATAGCGCATGATGTCGTCGAGTTCCTCGACCGTGCAGATGCCGTCCTTGATCAGCCACAGCGCCTCGCGCCAGGCCGCCTCCAGCAGGCGGTCGCCGACAAAGGCCTCGATCTCCTTGCGGATCACCACCGGCTTCATGCCGATCGAGGCATAGATTTCCTTGGCAACCTCGATCGCTTCGGGGAACGTCTGCTCGCCGCCGACGATCTCGACCAGCGGCAGCAGGTAGACCGGGTTGAAGGGATGTCCGACAACCAGACGCTCCGGATGCTTCTTCATCGCCACCTGCATGTCGGTCGGCTTGATGCCCGAGGTGGACGAGCCGACAATGGCGTTGGCCGGCGCGTAGAGATCGATCTCGGCCAGTACGCGGTGTTTGAGGTCGAGCCGCTCCGGCACGCTCTCCTGGATGAAATCGGCATCGGCCACCGCCTCGGCGATGGTCTTGGCAAAGGTCAGTCTGCCTTCCTTGGGCAGGCCGCCGGGAACCATCTGCCTGTAGGCGCGGCGCGCGCCCTTCATCACTTCCGAGACCTTGCGCGACGCTTCCAGGTCCGGATCGAAGATCGACACATCGATGCCGTTGAGCAGCAACCGCGCCACCCAACCGGCGCCGATGACACCGCCGCCAATGGCGGCTGCCTTGTTGATGATGCTCATGGTCAGGCTCCGGTTTTTGTCTTGGCGGTTTGAGGGTCGATGAGAGGCACGCGCTCGCCAACGCGGATCACGGAGGGGTCGTAGGCCTTGCGGGCGAAGACTTCGAGCACGAAGGGCCGGAAGAATTCGATCGGCAGCGTGTCGTAGTCCGGGTCGAAGCTCGACTGGTCCCAGCGTTCGCAAAACTGGTCGCAATCGTCGAAATAGGCATGGCCGGCGAAGCGGTCGCGAGCATGGCGGTTGCCGCCGAGATGATGCGCGTAATAGAGCCGCTGGAAGTCGCCATGCTTTTCCACCACCCAGGTGCATTGCTCGCGCACGAAAGGTTTCAGGATCGAGGCGGCGTATTCGTCGTGATTGTACGGTGCGTAGATGTCGCCGATGTCGTGCAGCAGCGCGCAGGCGATCCAGTCGGTGTCGGCGCCGTCGCGCCAGGCCCGCGTCGCCGCTTGCAGCGAATGGCCGAGCCTGGTGATCTTGTAGCCCGACAGGCCTTCGTCGAGTTGCACCAGTGCGTCGAGCAGCCGCTCGCCGGTCCTGGCGGCATAGTCGATCTCATGGGCGGTCAGGAACTCATAGTCTTGCCTGTCGCCATCCTTCATCGCAGTGAATTTGACGGTAGCCATGATCCGCTCCCGTCTTAAGCAGCCGCTGCGATCGGCGCCCGCTTGGTGAGGTTGAGCTTCCTGCGCACTTCCTCCGGCCCCAAAATCCTGGCGCCGAGATTGGTAACGATGCTGGCCGCGCGCTCGACGAGCTGCGCATTGGTGGCCAGCACGCCCTTGTCGAGCCAGAGATTGTCTTCGAGACCGACGCGGACATTGCCGCCGGCGAGCACTGCAGCGGCTGCATAGGCCATCTGGTTGCGGCCGATGGCGAAGGCCGACCAGTTCCAGGTCGACGGCACGTTGTTAACCATGGCCATGAAGGTGTTGAGGTCGTCCGGCGCCCCCCACGGCACACCCATGCAGAGCTGCACCAGCGCGTCGGGATTCAAGACCTTTTCTTCGACCAGCTGCTTGGCGAACCAGAGGTGGCCGGTATCGAAGGCTTCGATCTCCGGCTTGACGCCGAGCGCCGTCATCATGCCGCCCATTGCGCGCAGCATGCCGGGCGTATTGGTCATGACATAATCGGCCTCGGCGAAGTTCATGGTGCCGCAATCCAGCGTGCAGATTTCCGGCAGGCACTGGCGCACATGTTCCATGCGGTTGGTGGCGCCGCCCATGTCGGTGCCTTTTTCATTGAGCGGCAGCGGCGCTTCCGGTGAGCCGAACACCATGTCGCCGCCCATCCCGGCGGTCAGGTTCAGGATCACATCGACTTCTGCCGCGCGGATGCGGTCCGTCACTTCGCGGTAGAGATGGACATCGCGGCGCGGCTTGCCGGTCTCGGGGTCGCGGACATGGCAGTGGACGATGGCGGCACCGGCCTTGGCCGCATCGATCGCCGAATCGGCGATCTGCTTGGGCGAGCGTGGCACATGCGGGGAGCGGTCCTGCGAGCCGCCGGACCCGGTCACGGCACAGGTAATGAAAACCTCACGGTTCATCGCGAGCGGCATGGACATCTCCTCCCCATAGAAACAGACCCTAACAATGACCGACTTGCCGGAAACTGTTTTGCAATTTACGAAGCTCTCGTGATCAAAAGCGAAAAGCCGACCATCTTTCGCGCTGAGCGATCGCCGCTCAAGGTGACGCTGCTGGTGTTTTCAGGCTCGTCCATCATGTGCGTGGCGTCGACCGTCGACCCGCTGCGCGCCGCCAACCGCATCTCAGGCGAGACGCTGTTCGATTTCAAACTGGTCTCGGTCACCGGCGAGGCGCCGGTCACCACCTGCGGCCTGCCGGTGGCGGTCAGGGGCCGCTTCGATGCGGCCGAGCCGACCGACGTGCTTGTCGTCGTCGCCGGCTTCGGCACCCAGAATTACGCGACATCGGCTCTGCTTTCCGGATTACGGCGAGCGGCCCGCGCGGCTCGCGCCTGCGGCGGCGTCGAGGCCGGCACATGGCTGGTGGCGCGCGCCGGCCTCCTCGAAGGCCGCAGCGCCACCACCCATTGGGAAGACATGGAGGATTTTTCCTCCGCCTTTCCCGGCGTCGACGTGCGTCCGGACCGCTACGTCATCGACGGACCGGTGTTCACCTCGGGCGGGGCGTCGCCGACCTTCGACCTGATGCTGCATCTGATCCGCACCCGGCTCGGCATGGCCGTCGCGCTCGATGTCGCCAGCGTCTTCATCTACGACCAGGCGCGCGCCGCGACCGACGCGCAGCCGCTGGTCTCGCTCGGCCGGCTCGACGGCTACGACCCGCGTCTGGCGCAGGCTATCCGGCTGATGGAATCGCATGTCGACCAGCCGCTGACCATCGACGCGGTGGCAAAACGCGCCGGGGTGACGGCGCGGACATTGGAGAGCATTTTTCGCAAGTCGATCGGCGAGACGCCGGGCGCATATTATCTCAGGCTGCGGCTGGGCGCGGCGCGGCGGCTGGTGGTCGACACGCGGATCGCCATGGCGGATATTGCCGGGCGGACGGGGTTCTCGTCCGCTGCGGCATTTTCCAGAGCGTTTTCAAGAGCGTTCGGCGAAGCCCCGGTCAGGCTGCGCCGAGGTTGATGCATGTCGCCCAAAAGTGTGTCGCGGTTTTGGGATTACGAGATGCACAGACAAAGGGAGATCAGGCTGCGTTCTGTCGATCGCTGCCGGCGTCCATCTGCGAGCGCATCTGCCTCGCCAGACGGACTTCAAATCGGCTGCTGACAGCACGATCCCATTCGTTTTTCACGCTGTCGGTCGGCCGCGGCAGCGCCATCAGCCGGTCGATGATCGATCCGGTCTCGCCGGATGAGAGCAGGGCGTCGATTTCGCGTTCATGCTGCATATCGGTTCGCCTCCTTCCTTTTCACCCGCCACAACCGCATCCTTATACGAGATACGTGACGGCAGTTTGAAGGCAAGAGCGAGGTCATTGAGGGGCGCCAAAGGGCAAACCCTTGTCGTCGGATAGGGTCTTGCGCAAACCCCATTCCGGGGCGGCCGGAATGTTATCCAGCCACCCTTGAGCACAACGAATCGGCTTTCCGGCCCTCAGACGTAGCGGTTGACGATGTTTTCCAGCAACTCCTGGCGGCCGGAGCGTGGCTGCGGCTCGATCTTCTTCTTCACCACGCGCTCGGCGATGTCTTCCAGCGAGCGCTTGCCCGACAGCATCGCCTTGCCCTCGGCCGTGTTCCAACCGGCATAGCGCTCGGCCAGCGGACCCGACAGCGCCTTGTCCTCGACCATCTTGGCGGCTGCCTTGAGGCCTCGTGCGCAGGAATCCATGCCGCCGATATGGCCGATCAGCAGGTCCTGCGGGTCGAGCGACTGGCGGCGCAGCTTGGCGTCGAAATTGGTGCCGCCGGTCTTGAAGCCGCCGGCCTGCAACACCTGGTAATAGGCCAGCGCCATCTCGGGCACATTGTTGGGGAACTGGTCGGTGTCCCAGCCCGACTGGTAGTCGTTGCGGTTCATGTCGATCGAGCCGAAGACGCCGAGCGCATTGGCCAGCGCCAGCTCGTGCTCGAAGGAATGGCCGGCAAGAATCGCGTGGCCCTGCTCGATGTTCAGCTTCACTTCCTTCTCCAGCCCGAAGCGCTTGAGGAAGCCGTAGACCGTGGCAACGTCGTAGTCGTACTGATGCTTGGTCGGCTCCTGCGGCTTCGGCTCGATCAGGATCGTGCCTTTGAAGCCAATCTTGTGCTTGTAGTCGACGACGAGACTGAGGAAGCGCCCAGCCTGCTCCTGCTCGCGGGCAAGATCGGTGTTGAGCAGCGTTTCATAGCCCTCGCGCCCGCCCCACAGTACATAATTCTCGCCCTTCAGCCGCTTCGTGACGTCGATGCAGCTTTTCACCGTCGCCGCCGCATAGGCGAAGACATCCGGATCGGGATTGGTGGCGGCGCCCGACATGAAGCGGCGGTTGGAGAACAGGTTGGCCGTGCCCCAGAGCAGTTTGACGCCGGTCTTCTTCATCTTGGCGGCAAAATAGTCGGCGATCTCGTCGAGCCGCGCGGCACTTTCGGAGAAATCCTTGCCTTCCGGCCGCACGTCGGCGTCGTGGAAGCAGAAATAGGGCGCGCCGAGCAGCGAGAACATCTCGAAGGCGACGTCGGCTTTCAGTTTGGCCAGTTCCATCGTGTCGACGCCGCCAGCCTTGGGAAACCAGGGCCGGTCGAAGGTCTGGCCGCCAAAGGGATCGCCGCCCGGCCAGGCGAAAGAATGCCAGTAGGCGACGGCGAAGCGCAGATGGTCTTCCAGCCGTTTGCCGGCCACCACCTCGTCGGGATTGTAGAAGCGGTAGGCCAGCGGATTGGTCGAATCCGGCCCCTCATACTTGATCGCTTTGATGTCGCCGAAAAATCCGCTGCTCATCTTTTTCGTCCTCTCCGAATAATCGCGCCTGATTACCTCAGGCGTAATTGGTTTCGCTCTCGCTCGGGGTGAAAAGCCTCGTGTCAAAGCCACTCAACGAAGGAGACAGACCATGACCGACCTCAACACGATCGCCCAGAACTACATCACCGCCTGGAACGAGGCCGATGCGGATCGCCGCGCCGAACTGCTCAAGGCCACCTTCACCGAAGACGTCAGCTACCGCGATCCGCTCATGCAGGGCGACGGCCATGCCGGCGTTGCCAAGCTGATCGACGGCGTACAGCAGCGCTTCGCCGGCTTCCGGTTCTCGCTGAAGGGCCAGCCGGACGGGTTTGGCCACCGCATCCGCTTCTCGTGGAATCTTGGGCCGGAAGGCGTGCCGTCGGTTATCGAAGGCACCGATATCGGTGTTATCGAAAATGGGCGCCTGAAGAGCGTCACCGGGTTTCTCGACAAGGTGCCGGCGCAGTGATCGATTAAGGGTGGCGCGAGACACCCCCCTCTGCCCTGCCGGGCATCTCCCCCGCAAGGGGGGAGATTGGCTGGCATCCACGCCTTCGCTAATCACCCACCTTACAAGACTGGCATACCCGCCGACGCTGCCGATCTCCCCCCTTGCGGGGGAGATGCCCGGCAGGGCAGAGGGGGGTGCTTCGCGCCGACTCACGCGGTCACGCCTTTGATCGCCGGGTACAGCGCCCGGTAGCGCTGGTACGCATCGGCATACGCGCCGCCAAGTGCAGCCTCCGGTTCGATCGTCGCATCCGTCCTCGGCGCCGTGCACACCGCGAGCGGATCAGCCCCTGTCGCCGCAATCAGCCCGAGCCGGGCGGCGCCAAAGGCAGCACCGAAATCGCCGTCGGCCGGAATGTCCACGGGCACCTGCAGCGCCGTGGCGATCGCCTTCAGCCAGTAGCGCGAGCGCGAGCCGCCGCCGATCGCGGTTACCCGGGTCAAATCCGTGCCGGCGGTCTTCAGGGCTTCGAGACTGTCCCGGAATGCGAAGGCAACGCCCTCGAGCACGGCTTGCGTCAGCACCGCGCGGCTCGACTCATGCGCCAGTCCGGTGAAGGACCCACGACCGGCGGAATCATTGTGCGGCGTGCGCTCGCCCGAGAGATAGGGCAGGAACGACACCCCGCTCGGCGCTTTCAGCACATCGCCAAGTTCGGCGGTCAATTCGCCGGCCTTCTTGCCTGAAATCTCCGACAGCCAGTTCAGCGAGTCGGTCGCAGACAGGATGACCCCCATCTGGTGCCAGGTGTTGGGCAGGGCATGACAGAAGGTGTGGACCGCACTTGCCGGATTGGGCAGGTAGGAAGCGTTGGCGGCAAACAGCACGCCAGATGTGCCCAGCGACACAAAAGCGTGGCCGGCGCCGACCGTGCCCATGCCGCAGGCCGAAGCAGCATTGTCGCCGGCGCCGCCGGCAACCGGGGTGCCCGATGCTATGCCCCAGCTGGCGGCCAGTTCGGCGCGCAAGGCTCCGGCCTTCTCCGTGCCTTCGACCAGCGACGGCATCTGCCTTTCGTCGAGCGATGTCGCCGCAAGCAACTCGGGGGACCAGCGCCGTTTGCCGACATCGAGCCAGGAGGTGCCGGCCGAGTCGGACATTTCTGAGATATGCTCGCCGGTCAGCCACAGCCGCAGGAAATCCTTCGGCAAAAGCACCTTCGCCACTTTGGCGAAGACGGAGGGCTCATTGTTCTTCACCCAGGCGAGTTTCGGCGCCGTGAAGCCGGGGAAGACGATATTCCCGGTGAGTTGGCGAAAGCGCGGGTCGGCATCGAGCGCCGCGGCCTCAGCGTGGCTGCGCGTATCATTCCACAGAATGCAGGGGCGCAGCACCTGGTCGCCGGCATCGAGCAAGGTGGCGCCATGCATATGGCCGGAAAGGCCGATGCCCTTGACCGCGGCAAGCTCTTTCGGGTGCGAGGCTTTCAGCTCGGCAATGGCCGTCTCGCAGGCGCGGATCCAGTCCGTGGGGTTTTGTTCGGACCAGCCGGGATGCGGCCGCGATACGTCAAGCGAAGCATGGCCGGAGCCGATGATCTTCTGCCCGGCATCGATCAACAGCGCCTTGACGCCCGACGTGCCGAGATCGAGGCCGAGATACATGCATTCCTCCCATTGCCATTAATTTTTTCGGGTCTCGAAAAAATCTGGCTTGCCAGTTTTTAAAACAAGATCCGCCGCGGGTCAATTCTCTGACAAATTGGCGGCGCGTTGCGAAAACAGCGCCGACAGCGGACTGTCCGGCCGGGCCAGTGCGCGCTCGGCCGTCAACGCCCGGGCAAGCGCTGTGTCGCCGGCGCGCAACGCCGCCTCGATCAACGTGAGATCAATCACATCGCGCTGGGCGTGGCTGCCGCCAAAGCGATGGGCAATGGCGCGGATCGGTCGAATCAGGCGCACCGCTTCGCTGTAATTGCCCTCGCCGAATGCCTTAATGCCTTCCGTCAGTGGCTGGCCGACATCCCGGGTAAAGGCGGCATTGTCGTCGCTGCCGCGCATCGCCTCGTGCTGGGCTTCGAGCAAGATCTTGGCCGACGCTTCGAGCCCGGCGCCGACGAATGCCATCATCGCATGCGCATCGTTGAAGGCGTAGTTGCCGGCTCCAGCCTTCGGCGCCCAGTTGGCAGCGAGCGCTGCCCAGCGGTCGCCGACATCGACACCGCCGAGATAAAGCCGCCACAGGATCGCGGATGCATCGACCATGTTCAGCGCCAGCGTCGAACGCTCGCCATAGATCGGCCCGTCATAGAGTTTGAGCACCTCGTCGGTCTCGCCGAGATCGTAGTGGAACAGCGCCAGATGCCACCAATTATGCACCTGCAGGAAGCTCTCTTTGGTCCACGCCTCGGGATTGGCGCGCATCCAGGCGATGCCGTCCCGTTGCCGGCTCTGCATCTCCATGACATGGGCGACCGCGTGCTGCGCCCAGCCGTCTCGCGGCTCGATCTCGATCGCCTGTCGGCCAAAACTTTCGGCTCTGATATAGTCGCCCATCTCCTCGAGACCGAAGGCCTGCATACCGAGAATGGCGTGATAACCTGGCATGCCGCTCTGCCAGGACGGTAGCGCGCGGCCGATACGGTCGCGCAGCATGCGGGCATTGCCGGTGAAGAAGTCGATCTGGTGGCCGACCTGCAACGCCACCACGTCGAGCGGGTTGTCGATGGCGATATCTTCGAGCAGGCGCGCGGCGTCATGCCAGCGTCCCTCGGCAAGGTGGCCAAGGGCCGCCACATGCGCCTGTTCGCGCGGCGTCGCGGCAAGCGGCAGTGCCGCAGCATGGCATGCCTGGGTGACCGCCATTGCCTCGCGTTCGGTGGCGAGGCCGAACAGATACCCCTTGAAGACATGCGCCATGACGAAACCGGGATCCGCCGATATGGCGCGGTCAACGGAGCCGACCGGGTCGCCGACGAAGCATTGCAATTCATGAACGGCCTGGCTGTAGGGTGAAAACCCGGCCTCGGTCGCGCCCGAAAACATTAGGCCGAATGGATCTCTTACTGCCATATCGGCCCTGATGCTCCGCAGTTCCTAATTGCCCGAGCGCATCGCCACCGTGGCGATCCCGGCGCCGACCAGCAGCGTGCCGCCGGTGCGGTTGAAGATGCGGATCGCCTTGGGGTTGCGTACGACGTTGCGGGCGCGCGCCGCAATCAGCGCGTAGCCGAAGGCATTGGCGAAGGCGAGCGCCAGGAAGGTCGCTTCGAAGATCAGCATCTGTGCCCAGAAATCGGCTTCCCGGTTGAGGAACTGCGGCAGGAAGGCGACGAAGAAGGTGATGCTCTTCGGGTTGAGTGCGGTGACCAGCCAGGCGTGCGCCATCATCTTGGCGGCCGAGACGGCATCTGTGCGTGGTTCGGCTTTGAGCGCGCCGCCGGCGCGAAATAGTTTTACCCCGAGATAGATCAGATAGCAGGCGCCGATCAGCTTCAGAATGGTGAACACGGTCGCCGACGCGGCCAGCAGCGCGCCGATGCCCAGCATCGACAGGGTCATGGCGGTGAAGTCGCCCAGCGCCACGCCGACGGACATCGGCAAGGCGGTGCGCCAGCCCTGGCCCAGCGCATAGGACACGACCAGAAGAATGGTCGGGCCGGGAATGATGAGCAGAACGGTGGAGGCGGCGGCGAAGGCGGCCCAGTTTTCGAACGACATCTTTGTCTCCTTGAGCGCAAAGAAAAGGATAAATCCTCGTGTGCGGAGGAATGTAAAGAGCCCTCTCCCAAAAATGCACGGCGGACCATTTCGCCCGACCGCTGCGGCTATTGGCGGCACAAGTTTAATGCCGGTCGTTGGGCCTTCACCCTTTTTCAACCATGTTTGGCGAAACTGCCTGCTATCCGGCCGGACCGTGTTTCCCGCCGACAGCGTAGGGTTTGGGTGCATGCGTGAGTTGCCGCAGAATGTGACGCCGCCAGCAAATGGCGACGCAAACGAGACCGAACATCTCTATTCCCGCCGCTTCGTCCTGTCAGGGGCCGGCGCCATGACGCTGCTCGGCATGGCCGGCTGCAGCACTTCGACGCTCGAGCTGCCGCAATTCCAGCTGGATGACACGGTCACCGGCTCGGTGCGGCCGATCCGTCCGGCGATCAGCGTCGACAAGAACGTCACCGGCCCCGATGTCATGTACGCTTCGCTAAACGATGGCGGCTTCGAAGTGCCGGCGGTGCCCTATCAGAAGGTCAAGCCGGAGTTCCGCCGCCAGATCGTCGTCAACGAGACCGGCGAGGCGCCCGGCACGATTGTCGTCCATCTGCAGGAGCGAAAGCTCTATCTGGTGCAGGAGGGCGGCGACGCCATCCGCTACGGCGTCGGCATCGGCAAGGACGGCTTCCGCTGGTCCGGCCGCGCCAACATCCAGTACGGCAAGGAATGGCCGACCTGGACGCCGCCGCCGGAGATGATCCAGCGCAAGCCGGAACTGGTGAAATGGCAAAACGGCCAGCCCGGTGGCCTCACCAACCCGCTCGGCGCACGCGCCCTCTACATCTACCAGGACGGCAAGGACACCGGCTACCGCATACACGGTTCGCCGGAATGGGCGAGCATTGGCCAGGCGATGTCGTCGGGCTGCGTGCGCCTGATCAACCAGGATATCATCGACCTCTACAGCCGCGTTTCCAAGAAGAACCCGGTCGTGGTCGTCTGATCCTGTGCGGCGGTTTGGCGCCGCTGGAAACTCCCGTTGCGCGATGCGGCAAGCTAGGCCAAGGTGCCTTGAAAACCACAGCGCCGGGAGAGATCGAGCATGGCTGGAACGTTTGTCATCGCACAGGGCGGCGGCCCGACCGCCGTCATCAACCAGACGGTTGTCGGGGCCACGCTGGAAGTCCGCAAGCGCCATCCCGGCGCCAAGGTGCTGGGCTCGCTCCACGGCGTGCGCGGCATTCGTGACGGCAACTATGTCGACCTCTCCGCCATCCCAGAGGACCGGCTGCGGCTGATCGCCGGCACGCCGAGTGCAGCCCTCGGCTCGACGCGCGACAAACCGGATGCCGCCTATTGCGAGGTCATCCTCAAGGGCCTGAAGAAGGCCGGCGCCGACGCTTTCATCTACATCGGTGGCAACGACACGTCGGGCACGCAGCAGATTCTGACCGACGCCGCCGGCGGCAGCATTGCTTTCGTCCATGCGCCAAAAACCATCGACAACGACCTCGAGGAAAACGACCACACGCCGGGCTTCATCTCGGCGGCCGAATTCGTCGCCGGCGCCTTCCTGTCCGTCGATCTCGATTTCCGCGCATTGCCCGGCATCTATGTCGGCATCGTAATGGGTCGGCATGCCGGCTTCCTCACCGCGGCGGCTGCAGCCTGGCAGCTCGATCCCGACAGCGGCCCGCATCTGGTCTACGTGCCGGAACGGCCGTTCTCCGCCGCCGGTTTCATCGACGACGTGCGCGCCACGCTCGACCGCCACAAGCGTTGCATCGTCGCCGTCTCCGAAGGAGTCAGCACCGCCGACGGCAAGGCGCTGGTCGAAAGCCTGGTGCCGCCGGACAAGCTCGAGCGCGACGCGCATGGCAACGTCAAACTGTCGGGCAGCGACCTGCCGTCAGCTCTGGAACGTGCGCTCGCCGAAGGCCTGCCGGGCAAGCGCGCCCGCGTCGATGCGCTTGGCTACATGCCGCGCGGCTATGTCGGCGCGATCAGCGCCGTCGACGCGCGGGAGGCTTTCGACGCCGGCGCCTTCGCGGTTGCCGTTGCCGGCGAAGGCGGTGGCTCGGTGGCGCTGCAATATGACGGCACGAGAACCGTGCTGAAGAAGGTGCCGCTGAAGAACGTCGCCGGCAAGACGCGCCATATGCCCGACGATTTCATGAAGCCCGATGTCAACCAGCTGTCGGAAGCGGGCATGGCTTACCTGAAGCGGCTGGTGCCGGAAAAATACAAGGTGGGAAAGCCCTTCGTCTGATGGGCGGCCGTTTTGGCGGCACCCGTTTTGGTGGCGAGCGCGTTGTCGGCGACTGGTTCGGCAAGACGATCATCGACGACCGCACGACGATGCTGACCGAGCCGTTCGTGCATGATTTCGTGCGCGCCAACATCTGGCATTTCAGGGGACGCGACGCCGACCTGCTGGTCGACACCGGCATGGGCATCTGCCCGCTGGCGCCTGAGATCGACACGCCCGAGGGCAAGCCGCTCATCGTTGTCGCCACCCACATCCATCTCGACCATGTCGGCTCGCTGCACGAGTTTCCGCTGCGCGCCGGGCCGCGGCACAGTGCCGAGCATTTCGAGACCATGAACGATCAGGTGACCTACGCCTACATGTTTTGTAATCTCGACGGCGCCGTTTCGAAATTGCCGGCGCCGGGCTGGACGGCGGCCGACTACAAGATTCCGCTGGCGCCGCTGACGCGCACGCTGGACGAGGGCGACATCGTCGACCTCGGCGACCGGCAGTTCCGCGTCCTGCATCTGCCCGGACATTCGCCGGATTCGATCGCTTTGTTCGACGAGGCAGACGGCCTGTTCTTTGCCGGCGACGCCATCTACGATTCCACGCTGATCGACGACCTGCCGGATTCCTCCCGGCCTGATTATCGCCGTACCATGCAGCGGCTCCTTGACCTGCCTGTTCGCCTCGGCCATGGCGGCCATGGGCCGAGCTTCGACGGCAACCGGATGCGCGAGATCGCCACAGCCTATCTCAGGCGCACCGGAGGCCTCTGACGACATTGGGATTGGAACCAGCGTGGCGCCGTGGTCGAGCGCGTCAATCCGGACAAGGCAGCTGCCAATGCCGGCCTGCAGCCGGGCGACGTCATCGTCGCCGTCGACCGGTCGCCCGTGCGGGATGCGCGGCAAGCCAACCAGGCGATCGCCGAGGCCGGCAGATCGGGCCGGAAGTCGGTGCTGCTTTTGGTCGACCGGGGCGACGCGCAAATCTTCGTCGCCGTACCCTTCGCCGCCGGTTGAGTCATGATGCGGCGGGCTCGCTGAACGATCGGCAGGCCTGCCGCACGGCCCCGCCAAAATTCCTGTTGCCCGCCGCGACATCTTCGAGAACATTACGGCAGGCCGGCAATGGCCTGCTAAAAACGGACAGTCCGATGGTCACTCGCGGTTTTTCCTCCGGTCGAAAGCCTCCGACGGAGACCGATGCGCGCATTCCGCCCGGTCAGTATCTCGAACAGGGCTTTCCGGTGCTGTCGGCGGGGCCGACGCCGCGCGTGCGCACCGAGGACTGGTCGTTCACGCTCAAGCACGGGCCGCGCCGGATCAAGAAATGGAACTGGGCCGAGTTCAACGCGCTGCCCTTGACCAAGATGACGCGCGACATCCATTGCGTTACCGCCTGGACCAAGTTCGATACCGCCTGGCAAGGCGTGCTGGTCGACGACATCCTTGCCGATGCAGGCATCGAAGCGCCGACCGGCTTCCTGCTGGCGCATGGCTATGACGGCTATACCACCAACGTGCCGGCCAAGGATCTCACCGCGGGGAAGGCGATGGTGGCGCTGCTTTATGAAGGCAAGCCAATCACTGCCGACCATGGCGGCCCGGCGCGGCTCCTGGTGCCGCATCTCTATTTCTGGAAATCGGCTAAATGGCTGAACGGGCTGCAGTTCACCGAGCGCGACGAGCCGGGCTTCTGGGAATTGCGCGGCTATCACATCTATGGCGACCCGTGGCGCGAGCAGCGCTATAGCGGCGATCCATGAGCGAAGCGCCGCAATCTCCCTGGCAGACGGCGAAAATCACCCGGATCGAAAAGCGGACGCCACGCGTCACCAGTTTCTTTTTCGCGCTGTCACGGCCATTCGCCTATCGCGCCGGACAGCATGTCGACGTCAGGCTGACGGCGCCTGACGGCTACCAGGCGCGCCGCTCCTATTCCATCGCCTCGGCGCCGGAGAGCGGCGCCACGATCGAGCTGGCGATCGAGAAGCTCGACGACGGTGAAGTCTCGCCCTTCTTCCACGACATCGCCGCGGTCGGTGACGAGATCGAACTGCGCGGGCCGCTCGGCGGCCATTTCGTCTGGTCCGATGGGGATGGCGGGCCGCTGCTTCTGGTCGGCGGCGGCTCCGGCGTGGTGCCGCTGATGGCGATGGTGCGGCATCGAACCTTGCGCAAATCGGCGGTGCCGGTGGCGCTGATGTTTTCGGTGCGGGTCTGGGACGAGGTGATCTTCCGCGACGAGCTGATCGGTCTCGGTGACCGCCGCGACGGGTTCGAGCTGGTGCTGACGCTGACGCGCGAGGCCGTACGGCGCCCGTCCGACTATTCGAGGCGCATCGACACGGCAATGGTCATGCAGGCGCTCACGCGGCTGCCGCGGCCGCCGGCGCTCGCCTTCGTCTGCGGGTCGAACGCCTTCGTCTCGGCGGCTGCCCAGGCGCTGATCGACGCCGGTATATCAGCGGAAATCATCCGCACCGAGCGCTATGGCGTCTGAGAGGGCCACAGTGGTTCACCGTTTCATGGAAACAGCCACCCGCTCTCAGGTGGGTGAAAACCTTGCCGACAGCAATTGGAACGGCAGCGCGCCATAGGCGGCGACTTCGGCCTCATTGTCCCAGTTGCGGAACTGGCGCGATGGCCGTGCCTCGATCACCAGAGGCCGGCCGGTGTCGTCCACCGTTACCTTGCCGCGAAAGCGCAGCACACGTCCGCCGCCGGCGCGGCTGATCACCATGGAACGCAGGCGGGCGACATGGCCGCCGCCGGCATTGATTTCCATCTCAATGCGGCGGCGGATTGGTGGAACGACGATCCTGACGGTGACGTCCAGCACCATCGCTCCAGTCCTGTCCGGACGCGGCAGGGGCTGGGAAAGTGCAAACGGCGCCGACGTCGCTCTTGCCTTGCGCAATGTCGGCCTGCCGCGCCAGACGGCGGGCGTCGGCTGCTGCAGGCGGCCCTTTTTGCGTTTGAGGCGCAACTGCTTGGCAAAGCCGCGCGACAGCCAAACGAGGCCGCCGAAATCGGTGCGCGGCTTGGCCTGCAGCACCGAGGACCAGCGCGACAGGCCGGCGCGGTCGGCCAACTCAATCGTCTTTGCAAGTTCGGCCTCCGGCACCGCAATGCCGATCTCCAGGCAGAGATAGGAGAGCGCCACCGCCGCGGCGACGGCGAGGCCCCGCTTGGCGACGATGTCGGCGAACACGCCCCAGTCGACTGCGCCACTCTCGATGGCGACCGCACAGTCGACCAGCCAGTCGCTGTGGGTGTGGGCATCGAGGCCGCCATGTGCGATGGCGAGCGCCATGCGGTCGGCCGGAGAGGGCACAAGCACGCGGACGCCATTGAAATCGGCTGACAGCGCCCGCTGCCAGATCGCCAGATCATCTTCCGCGCTCTGCTGCGACCCGTCATAAGCGAGCTGGTGCAGGTCGATGTCGCCGAAACTGCCCTTGAAAAAATTCATCGAACGCAAGGACGCCAGCCTGGTGCGCAGATATTGCGGACTGACGCCGGTGGCGATCTGCCAGTCGCGTTCGCTAAGCACATCGAAGGCGGCAATCATGGCCTGCGAGCGCACCAGTATGTCGATGTCATGCGCCACCCGGCCGCGCTGCGCCGACGCGTTGACGGCGATGCGGCTGGCGCCTTTGATAAGCATCACCGCGCAGCCGGCGTCGATCATGGCCTGTAGCGCCGGCTCGGCCTCGCGCGCAGCCAGTCGCGATTTGGTCCACAGCATCTTTTGCAGGCCGACAAGACGTGGATAGGCCGGATGCCCAGCGAGCTTGCGGCCGAACCTGTCGGAGATCGCGGCCAGCAGCCGATGCTCGCGGAAAGCAGCATGGTCGATATCGTTCTCGTCGAGCCAGCGCGCCGCATAGGCCCCGGCCGCCTCTTCATCGGGGAGCAATGCGGCCTTCAGCAACTGGTCGAGGCCGCCAGTGGGCCATGACCAACCATAGTCCGGAAACCGACGGCCGATACGGCGCATGGCATTGGCCATCAGTCGGCGCTCGCCTTTTTCGCTGCTCGCCTTTGCATGGCCAGCCTTACGACTTCGACATAACCGCGGTCGCGCACGGGGTCGCGTCCATAGGACATGCTGTCGGGCCGGATGCGGCGCAAGGTTAGGACATCGTCGAGCATGGCAAGCGCAAAGCCCGCCTCGCGGACACGGGCGATCCAGTCGACCATGTCGCCGCGACCGCCTTGCGGGTCGATGATCGGACCGACGGCCTCGGCTACCTCCCGGCGGATCATCATCGTCGTGCGCGACCAGCCCGCCACGGCCACGTCCTGTTGCACATCGGGCTTGTCATCGCGAAACGTCCGCCAGTGGGCAAAGACTCCTGCCGTCGCGGGAAACCGCTCGAAATGCTCCAGCTGCCTTTCGATCTTGGTCGGCAGCCACAGATCGTCCGCATCGAGCGTGGCGACGAAGGGCGTCGCCAGCGCGGCGATGCCCCTGGTGGTGGCGCTGCCTGGTCCGGCATTGTCCTGGCGCAACACCTGCACCGGCATGCCCAGCGAATTGACCACCGCGACCGTATCGTCGGTCGAGCCGTCATCGACGACGATTATGGCGTCGGGCTGGACCGTCTGGGCCGCGACCGATCGCAGCGTCTCGGCGATGGTGGCGGTCGCGTTGAAGGCCGGAATGACGACGCCGTAGCTGGCCATCACAGGAAACGCCAATTCGCAAGTTCCTTGAAATCGAAGATGCCGTCGACAGGGTGCAAGGAGCGGTCGGCCTCGCGCCGTTTCATCGACTTGTAGACGGCGCGCATGAATTCGCGAAAAGGAACATCGGCCTGCCTGGTCATGTTGCCGGGATGGCGCCGGTAATAGAGCGCAACAGTGTCGGGCATCGTGAATTTCGGACCGCTTTCGAAAGTGCGCAGCAGATAGTCGGTGTCCTCGGCCTGGTGGAAATCCTCGTCGAAGCTGCCGATGCGTTCGACCAACCGCCGGACGAAGATAGCGGGAGACAGGTGAATGCCGCGAACCGTCATCGAGTGGCTGTCGGCTGTCGGCTCCAGCGTATCGTCATCTATGTCGTCGACCAGCGTCATGCGCGAATAGGTGAGCTCGAGGGTGGGGTCTGCGTCGAAACAGGTCAGATCCGCCTTGAAGCGGCCCGGCGGGGAAATGTCGTCGGAATCGAGAAACGATACCAGCCCGGTCTGCGGCAGCAATTGCCGCAAGCCCGCGTTGCGTGCCCGCGTCACCCCGGCATTCTGCTGCTGGAAAAGGCGAATGCACGGCGCCTCCGCGATCAGCGAGCGCACGACCGCCACCGAACTGTCGGTCGAACCGTCATCGATAACGATGATGTCGAGATCGGCGGCATCGCGCTGCCTCAGCAGCGAGCGCAGCGCCGAGCCGACATGGCGTTCGCGGTTGTAGACCGGCATGATCACGCTCAGCTTCACGCACGCATTCCAGGCTGTGATCTATTCATTCTTTCACCACTCTGCCGGGCGCTTGATCTCGAAAAGCCCCTCGACCGGGCGCCGCGACGGATCGGCCTTGCGCCGCCGCAAGGATTTCTGAATCACACGCAGATATTCGCGCACCGCCACATCCCTTTGCTTGGTCAAATTGCCGGGGTGGCGCCGGTAGTATACCGCGACGGTGTCGGGAAAAATGTGCTTTGGGCTGGTTTCGAAAATGCGCAGCAGATAGTCGGCGTCTTCGCCCTGCCGGAACTCCTCGTCGAAAGCACCTGTACGGTCGATGAGTGCCCTGCGGAGTATCCCGGCGCTAAGGCTGACGCCGCGCACGGTGGGACCTGCGCCGCCCCGTGCCGGCTGCAGGGTTTCGTCGTCCATGAGATCGACGCGCGTCATCAGCGAGTAGGTCAGCTCGAGCGCAGGGTCGGCCGCGAACAGGGGTAGGCCAGCCTTGAATCGTCCAGCCGGCGAGACGTCGTCCGAATCCAGGAACGACACCAGTTCGGTTTGCGGCAGCAACTGCCTCAGCCCTGTGTTGCGCGCGTTGGCCACGCCCTGGTTTGCCTGCTGGAACAGGCGGATGCACGACGCTTCCCGCATGATGGCGCGGACTGCTTCAACGGAGCTGTCCGTCGAGCCGTCGTCGACAACGATGATATCGAGATCGGCATCGTCGCGTTGCCTGAGCAGGGACCGCAACGTCGAAACGACATAGATCTCCCGATTGTACACCGGCACAATGATGCTCAACTTCATGCAGCGCCCCGAAGGACGAAATCCGCAATCGTGCCGGCGATCTCGCGCGGCTCGGTCCCCAGCGACAGCCGGTAGCATGGCAGATCGCGGGTAAGCTCGCCGAAAAAGCGAAAGCCCGCTTCCCGCTCGCCCGGCATCTGCACGATTCCTGACGGGGCCAAGGCGATCATGGCATCCTTGCGCGATATGGGCATGACCGAGCTTCTCGCACCTCCCCTGATATGGGGCACTATCAAAGCAATAATGTCCAGACTTGCAGGAGGTGGTCGAGGCGCGATCTCGTCGATGCGAAAGGCATGCTTGCCTTGCCAGTTCAGCGGTTGGTACGACTTTAGCCGACCCTCCAGCTTCAGCCGCTTGAAGCCCTCCGGATCCTGCTTGAGCGTGGCAAACAGCGGATAGGCCGTCACGCCCTCGGTCCGGTCGATCAGCACATAGTCGTCGCCGACGCTATCGAGCCCATTGAGCAGGCCGGCGACGACTGTTCCCGATTTTCCGGCTCCCCCGGAGCCCGCCAGCAACACGCCCTTGCCATCCATGCCCAGCGTGCCGGCATGGGTAAGCCGCATGCCGCGCGCCGCATATTCCCAATGCAGGAAGGCGCGCAGCGGCGCCGCCTGTTCCCATGGCGGAAAGGCGTCGGCCGACATCATCAGCTGCGCCCCGACATGGCGTTGCGGATCATGGAACTGCCAGAAGTCGAGGTCATGATAGTAGCTGCCGCGCAATCCGGCCTCTTCCAGCCGGTTGGCAAAGGCATGATGGTTGTAATCGCCTCGGCCCCAGGTGGCCGGGGCGGGGACGCCATCGATGGCCGGGTGGGCGACGAAAATGCGGCAGCCGTCAGATGCAGACGGATTTTCCGGGGCCGGTATGAAGGCATGGCTCATGGCTTCCGCCAGCGTGCCATGGTCGAGGTGGACACTCAGGTCCAGTCCCGGCAACCGCACGCTGGCGGCAACGGGATAGAAGGCGGCGGCGCTTTCCGCGGCCGCCAGCACATGGCGGGCATAATCCGGCAGGGTTTGCAGCGTGATCAAAGGCATGTGTTGGTTGTTCAGCGTCCAGAATTGCGCCGGGTCGCCTGATGCATGTCGCTCGGGGTGGCCCCGGTTTTGAGACGACGACATGCATAAAATCAAAGATCTAAACCGCGTCGCCTGAGTCCGTTCAAACGCGACGCGCTTTAGGGAAACGATTATGCCTGTTTCACCGCCGGCCAGCCGAGAGGTTCCTCGACCTCATGGATCGGGTCGACAATGATGAGATCGGCAAGGTCGTCATGGACATCGACCTTGAGCGGCTCATTGCTGGCAGCAAGCGCAGACGACAGCTCGCCCGAAAGCGGTTGTGCCGGTGTTTCGGCTGGCGCAAGCAGCCCGAAATCGAGCAGTCGGGCAACGAAGCTTTCGAGGTCGGCCAGGCTTATTTTTGCGGCGCCCGCGGCAGCTCCGACCAGCGCTTCAGTGGCGACGCCGGACGACAAAGCCTGCCAGACCCGGCTGCCGGAATCGGAAAAGCCGAAATACTTGCCGTTCGAAAGATCGAGAACGACGGCTTCGCCATCGAATGATTCGAAAACGATGTCCTTGCTTGCGACCGCGTAGACCCGCTGTTGCATCGCTGTGTCCCCCTCCCATGCGCCCTGAAGGGATGCGCCGGCTTCACGGTCTGCCAAGCCCTTCCTAAGTGCGTCTAAATCACTTGGCCGTTGGTTGGCAAGACAAAGACCCGCGAATACAACGCCTGCGTCGGCGACCGTTGCGGCGAAGTCGACCGGCTCAAGCCTCGATTTCGAGCGCCGACAATGGTTTCGAGCAGCAGGCAAGGATAAAACCGTCATCGATCTCGTGGTCGAGGATGCCGCCATTGTGGCTCATCTCGACTTCGCCGGAGACCTTCTTCACCTTGCAGGTGCCGCACAGGCCGAACTCGCAGGCGGCGGGAATCCGCACGCCCGAGCTGCGCGCGGTCTGCAGCACGGTCTGGCCGGCGACGCAGCCGGCGTCGACCTCCGAAAGCGAGAAGCGGATCGGCGTCACGGCTTCGACAGGTGCAGCGATGCCGTCCTCGACCGGGGAGGCAAACGGCGCCGGAATTTCCTCCACCACAGGCGCGGCAAAGCTCTCCTGATGGTATTTCGTCATGTCGAAGCCGGCGGCATCCAGCATGCCGCGCACGGCGCGCATGAACGGATCGGGGCCGCAGCAGAAGATTTCGCGCTCGCGGAAATCCGGAGCCAGCAAGGGCAGCCGGATCGCATCGATGCGCCCCATATGGCCGTACCAGCCTTCGCGGCTGGAACGTTCCTCGATCATGAAGCCGAGCGACAGGCCGGGCATATGGCCGCCGAGCAGTTCGAGTTCCTTGCGGAAGATGATCTCTTCGGCACGCCGCGCGCAGTTGACGAAACCGACATCGGTCCATGGCGCGCAGTCGTTCAGCCAGCGCAGCATCGACATCATCGGTGTCACGCCGGAGCCAGCCGAAATGAACAGGTATTTGGCCGCCGGGTGGCTGTGCAACGAGAAGTCGCCCGCCGGTCCATAGGCCTTGACGTGCGAGCCGGGCACCAGTTGGTCGAACATCCAGCGTGTGCCGATGCTGCCCGGTTGCGCCTTCACTGTCACCGCGATCGAAAACGGCCGCGATGGTGACGACGACAGCGTATAGGTGCGCATCAGCGGCCCGTCCGGTGTCGGCAGTTCCAGCGTCAGGAACTGGCCCGGCTTGTAGCGGAACCAGGTCTGATTGTCGGAGCGGAAGGTGAAGGTCTTGACGTCGGGCGCCTCGTCGCTGACGCCGATCACTTCCAGCACCTGCAGCCTGTCGTTCCACGGTGCCATCTGGTCAAGATGGCGATAGAGCCCAAGATCCGTCATCGCATTCATCCTCCGGTCCTTCCTCGCCTGCTCCAGCTCACGCGACGCTGCGCAGCGCCGGCCGGCCGCCTTCGGCAAGGCGCGGGCCGATGAAGGCCGCGTACCATTCGACGAACTGGATCACGCCGCCCTCGTGCAGCTCCGAATAGGGGCCGGGCTCATAGGCCGGAGACAGGATGCCGAAGGCGTTTTCCTCGACGATGCGGCGGTCCTGGTCGTTGGTCTCGGTCCAGACATGGGTGAGCTCCTCAAGGTTGTAGTCGACCCCCTCGACCGCATCCTTGTGCACCAGCCACTTGGTCGTCACCGCGGTTTGCGTGGCGCTGATCGGCAGCACCCGGAAGGTGACCGCATGGTCGATCAGTATGTGGTTCCAAGTCGTCGGATAGTGGTAGTGCATCAAGGTGCCGATGCGGTCGGCGGCAACAGTGTCGGACAGGTTCTTCGTCACCGCGCGCTTTCCCGACATCGTGTAGCTGACGGCATCGCGCAGCAGCGGCGCGCGGGTGGCGCGGTGTTGCCCGGCCGGATCGATGCGGAACTTGCTCGGCAGGCCCGCCGCCTCGCATTTCGCCCAGTGCGCCAGCATCTCCGGATCGCTGTCGGCGCCCTGCACGCCGGTCACCGTCGGCGCTTCGGGGAATGTCTTGCACAGCTCCGGATGATTGCCGGCGCAGTGATAGCATTCGCGGTTGTTTTCCCAGACCAGCTTCCAGTTGCCCTTCTCGATGATGGTGCTCTCGAAGGCGACCTTGGCTTCATTCAGCCGGTGCGGCTTGAGGTAGGGCTCTATCATGGCGCGCATCGGGGCAAAGTCGGCAGGTTCTTTCGCCAGGCAGATGAAGATGTAGCCGCCGACGCTCTCGCAGGCGACGGGCTTCAGGCCGAACTGGCTCTTGTCGAAACCGTCGGCCATCTGGCGGGCAAACAGCAGCCGGCCGTCAAGCTCGTAGGTCCACTGGTGATAAGGGCAGACAAGCTTTGCCGCCATGCCCTTCTCAGTGTTGCAGACACGGCTGCCGCGATGGCGGCAGGAATTGTGAAAGGCGTTGATGTTGCCCTTCTGGTCGCGGACCAGCACCACCGGATAATCGCCGATCTGCACGGTGATATAGCTGCCGGGCTTCGGCAGTTCGCAATCATGGCCGATGAACAGCCAGTCGCGATACCAGATGAGCTCCATGTCGAGCTTGAAATAGTCCGGGTCGGTGTAGAAGGGCTGTTCCAGCGAAAAGCCTTGCTTGCGGCCGTTCAGGAGCCTCAGCATGTCGTTGCGCGTATCCATAGTTCTGTCCTCGTGGTTTAAGGACTGAACTTGGTGGTGATGGAGGAAGGATCGGACGCAGGCCGGCGCGGCTCCGGACATGCACTATCCACCTCTTGACCGCCCACCGCGATCAGTCGAGTCTAGGCATCTCGGGCTGGTTTCCGGGCTCTGGAGTTGTCCTTGCGGACCATCGCGACACCTTCCCAGGCTCTTGCCCAGTGGTCTCCCGTTGCGACTTCAACTCCACCACCGTTGCGGGGGCAGCGCCGGATTCTGACCGGCTTCCCAATTCTCCGCTGCGTCGTCACGAAGCGGCACCCGAGATGCGATCATCTAATCACGGCAGCGATCGCGACGTCGGCATGAAAGCGACATCATATCCATGCGGCGCGACACGCGCGGCATACGCCCCCCGCCGCCGGTCAAAGAGCTGAGACGTTTCTTGCGACGCCATCATCGCCGTTTCGAATCGCTGCGGGTCCAGTTCGATCCGGGGCAAAAAGGGCTCAACGGTATCGAAAAGTTACTATTAGCAATCTCTAATCGAACCGAACGGTTCGTTTCTGTTGACAATGCGTGCAGGACGGTGTGAACGACGGCCCGGAAACCGACATCGGAGCGAACCACTCGGTTCGACATAAGCGACTGAAAACAATGCGATAGATGACCATAGAGGAACTTCCTGGCACAATTTCAAGGTGCAGGACCGTGGTCCACATGGAACAACTTCGTGATTGGAAACCAGCCTATGGCTTTCCCACATCGGGGCTGTCCGAACGACGCGAATTCCTCCCAAGACACGCCGCTAGACGGACAGACAAACTGGAGTCCTAAAAATGAAAAAGATCATCTTCACTGCCGCAGCCGTTTTGGCGATCACCGGCAGCGCCTTCGCCGGTAGTGACAATTACGGTTCCAATGGTGCGAACCAGCCAGCCGTCTCGGTCGACAGCTCGTATACGGCTTCCATTCAGAAGCCGGCGCACGCTGACAAGCAGCCTGTCGTTCAGGGCGCCGACCGCGACCTCTACGGCAATCGCTGATCCCGACCAAAGAAGGGCGGCTATCCCGCCGTTCTTGGGATCTCAAAAAAATTCAGGAGTGTTTGAAATGAAAAAGATCATCCTTGCTGCCGCCGCCGTTTTGGCCATCTCCGGCAGCGCTTTCGCCGGCAGCGACAACTACGGTTCGAACGGCGCCAACCAGCCTGCGATTACGTCGACCGATAGTGGCCATACGGCTTCGGTTGAGAAGTCGGCTCCAGCCGAGCAGGCGCCTGCCCACGGTGCCGACCGTAACCTTTTCGGCCGTTAAAAGCCGGTTCCCAGCACGCGGCGGGCTTATCCGCTGCACCTGGCGACATCAGAAAAATTCAGGAGACTAAAATGAAGAAGATCGTTCTCGCCGCCGCAGCCGTTCTGGCTGTTTCGAGCGCTGCCTTTGCCGGCAGCGACAATTATGGCTCCAATGGCGCCAACCAGCCGGCCGCTGCCGTCGACACCACCCGCACTTCGTCGACCGGCACCAACTCGGCGGTCTACAAGCTGCTGAACTCGTCGAACGACCAACAGAAGTTCGTTCCTCAGAGCAGCGACAGGGATCGGTTCGGCAACAACTAACAGCCGAAGCTTAAAAAAGAGCGGCGGGCCTGGCCCGCCGCTCTTTTTCATGCCTGTTCGACGCAGCTATCTCAAGCCGCCTTCACTTCCACCGGCTTGAGCGAGAAGGAGTGCCCATCGGCGTCGAAGATGTGCAGGTCCCCGGCATCCGCGGTCAGTCGCAGCTTTGCCCCGCGCTTGACCTCGACATTGCCGGGCAGCTTGGTCACCAACGGCAGGTCGGCGCGGCCGATATCGACATAGACAAGCTGCACCTCGCCGAGTTGCTCGACATAGTCCACCACGCCCTCGAAAAGATATTCCGCGCCGGTGGCGGCCGACAGATCCTCCGGCCGCACGCCGAAGCTGACTGCCGCACCCTTTGCTGACGCCGGCGTTGCAATCGGCACCGTTGCCTTGCGGCCGCCGACATGGCTGACGATTGTCGGGTTGCCCGTCCTGTCGATTGTCGCCGGCAGGATGTTCATGGCCGGCGAGCCGATGAACTGGGCAACGAACAGATTGCCGGGCTTCTTGTAGAGGTCCATCGGCGTGCCGACCTGCTCGACATGGCCATCCTTCAGCACGACGATGCGGTCGGCCAGCGTCATCGCTTCGACCTGATCGTGGGTGACGTAGATCATGGTCGTGGCAGGCATCGATTCCTTGAGCTTGGCGATCTCGATGCGGGTGGCGACGCGCAGTGCGGCGTCGAGGTTCGACAGCGGCTCGTCGAACAGGAACACTTTCGGATTGCGCACGATGGCGCGGCCGATGGCGACACGCTGGCGCTGGCCGCCCGACATCGCCTTGGGCAGGCGGTCGAGATATTTGGTCAGCTGCAGGATTTCGGCGGCCTGCCGCACCCGCTTGTCGATCTCGGCCTTGCTTTCCTTGCCGATCTTCATCGAGAAGGCCATGTTGTCGTAGACGGTCATGTGCGGATAGAGCGCATAGGACTGGAACACCATGGCAATGCCGCGCTTGGAAGGCGGCACGTCGTTCACCACCTCGCCGGCGATCTTCAGCTCGCCGGAGGTGATCTCCTCAAGCCCGGCGATGGACCGCAGCAAGGTCGACTTGCCGCAACCCGACGGGCCGACGAAGACGATGAACTCGCCCGACTTTATGTCGAGGTCGATGCCGTGGAGAATGTGCAGATTGCCGTATGATTTCTTCACCTGTCTCAGCGTGACATCGGCCATAATTTCCTCCCAGTGATTTCCCTAGAGAACCTGGATTTCCTCAAAAAATCCAGTTTCGTCAAAAACTCAGTCGATGCGCCCGAACCAGGCGCCGTAGCCGCCGAGGCGGATGGAACCTGTGCCGGATTGTCCCGAAAAACCGTGCCCGGCCAATGGCAGCAGCGCCTGACCACCGAGATCGACCTCGGCCGGCTTGCTGGCCAGATTGAAGACGCAGACGATCTGCTCATTGCCCTCACGGCGGGTGAAGGCGACGGTGTCGCCCTCGCTTTCGATGAACTCGATGTCGCCTTTGGCCAGGGCCGGATGCTGGCGGCGGAAACCGAGAAAGCGCCGGTAGTGCTCGAGCAGCGAGGCCGCGTCGCCCTGCTGAACATTGACCGCTTGCGACAAGTGCTTGCCCGGCACCGGCAGCCAGGGCTTGGCCGTCGAAAAGCCGGCATTGCTGGCGGTTGCATCCCACACCATCGGCGTGCGGCAGCCGTCGCGGCCCTTAAATTCGGGCCAGAAGCGAATGCCGTAGGGGTCCTGCAGATCCTCGAACTGCAACTCGGCTTCGCCCAGCCCAAGCTCCTCTCCCTGATAGAGGCAGACCGAACCGCGCAGCGACATCAGCAGCGCCGAGATAACCTTCAGATAGGCGGCCGGGTCGGCCTCGTCGGCGGCCCAGCGCGAGGCCGGACGCATCACGTCGTGGTTGGAAAAGGCCCAGCACGACCAGCCGTCGCTGGCGACCTTGCCGAAGGCTTCCAGCACCTGGCGCACCTTGGCGGCGCTGATCTTCTCCGGCGCCAGGAAATCGAAGGAATAGCACATGTGGACGCGTTTGCCGCCGGCGGTGTAGGCGGCGACCACTTCCAGCCCACGCTGCGAATCGCCGACTTCGCCGACCGCGGCGGCCGCCGGATATTCGTCGAGCAGCGCCCGGAACCGTTCGAGGAAGGCAAGGTTTTCCGGCCGGCTCTTGTCGTAGATATGGTCCTGGTAGTTGTAGGGATTGACCGCAGGTGCTGTCTGGTCGTTGCGCTCTTCGGGCGGCAGCGGCGGATTGTTCTCCAGCCCCTGGCTGTGGAAGTAGAAATTGATAGTGTCGAGGCGGAAGCCGTCAACGCCGCGCTCCAGCCAGAAGCGGGTGACGTCGAGCAGCGCGTCCTGGACTTCCAGATTGTGGAAGTTGAGATCGGGCTGCTCGGACAGGAAGTTATGCAGGTAATATTGCTGGCGGCTGGTGTCCCACTGCCAGGCCGAGCCGCCGAAGATCGACAGCCAGTTGTTGGGCGGCGTGCCGTCCGGCCTGGCGTCGGCCCAGACATACCAGTCGGCCTTCGGATTGCCGCGGCTGGCGCGGCTCTCCTTGAACCATGGATGGTTGTCGGCAGTGTGCGACAGCACCTCGTCGATCATCACCTTGAGGCCGAGGTGATGGGCTTCCGCAACCAGCGCGTCGAAATCGGCGAGCGTCCCGAACATCGGGTCGACGTCGCAATAGTCCGAGACGTCGTAGCCGAAATCCTTCATCGGCGACTTGAAGAAGGGCGAAATCCAGATGGCGTCGACGCCGAGCGAGGCGATGTAGGGCAGCCTGCGGATGATGCCCTTGAGGTCGCCGATGCCGTCGCCATTGGAGTCCTGATAGGAGCGCGGATAGATCTGGTAGATCACCGCGCCCCGCCACCAGTCGCGATCGACGGCGAGATCGGGCTTCGAGGTCGCCTTCAAAGCGGCTTGCATAAGTCTCAACCTCCTTTGACCGAGCCGGCCAGCAGCCCGCGGACGAAATAGCGCTGCAGCGAGAAGAACACGATCAGCGGCACGATAATGGTGACGAAGGCCGATGTCGTCAGGATTTCCCAGTCGCCGCCGCGCGAGCCGAGCAGCGCGTTGAGCTTCGCGGTCAGCACGATCTGGTCCCCTTCGGTACCGAGGAAAACCATTGCCACCAACAAATCGTTCCACACCCACAGGAACTGGAAGATTGCAAAGGACGCCAGCACCGGGAAGGACAGCGGCAGCACGATCTTGACGAAGATTTCGAAATCGCTGGCGCCATCTATGCGCGCCGATTCCATGATCTCGCGCGGCAGGCCGGCAATATAGCTGCGCAGGAGATAGATGGCGAAGGGCAGGCCGAAGCCGGTATGCGCCAGCCAGATGCCGAGATAGGTTTTCGACGGCACACCGAAGAAGATGCCGACGCCGTTGTAGATCTTCAAAAGCGGGATCAAGGACATCTGCAGCGGCACGACCAGCAGGCCGATGATTGTTGCGATCAGCAAGGCGCGGCCGGGAAAACGCATCCACGCCAATGCATAGGCGGCGAAGGCGGCGATCAGGATCGGGATGACCGTCGCCGGGATGGTGACGGTCAGCGAGTTTATGAACGAGCGGCCGATACCCTCCGAAAACAGCACGGTCTTGTAATTGTCGGTGGTGAATTTCGGTGGCGCCGACGAGGCGTAATAGACGCGCTGGCCACGGTCGCCTTCGAAAGCCTTGGGCGAACTCATGACGAACGTTCCGTCGGCATTGAGCTGCAAGGTCACGCCGTCGCCGAGATCGGCAGTGGTGCCGGCCGGATATTGCGTCGGTGCCGCCGACTTGACGCCGAAGGCGCTGATGTTGCGCGCAGCACCGTCGCCGAAGATGTTGCCGGCAAGCACGAACTTGCCGTCCTTCTCGACCTGCGCCGAGGCCGGCGGCAGGCGGCCGGCTTCGGTCTGGCTGGAGCTGGAGAACGAGTTCCACCAGCCCGAGGCGATGATCTGGTCCTTGTCGCGCAGTGACGAGACCAGGATGCCGAGCGTCGGCACGGTCCAGATGGCGACGAAGACGAGCACGGCGATGTGGACGCCGAAGCGGCTGGCAAAGGACTTCCCGGTCGCGACGGCCATCTCAATGTCCTCCCGTCTCTTTGTTCGCCTGGCGGATGTTCCAGACCATGATCGGGATGACCGCGATCATGATGATGATGGCGATGGTGGCGCCGCGGCCGAAATCGCCGCCGCCGCGGAACATCCAGTCGAACATCAGATTGGCCAGCACCTGGCTGTTCCATTGGCCGTTGGTCATGGTCAGCACGATGTCGAACACTTTCAGCACCAGGATGGTGATCGTCGTCCAGACCACGGCGATGGTGCCCCAGATCTGCGGCACCATGATCTTCCAGAAGATCTGGAACGGATTGGCGCCGTCGATGACCGCGGCTTCAAGCGTCTCTTCGGGGATGCCGCGCAACGCCGAAGACAGGATGACCATGGCAAAGCCGGTCTGGATCCAGATCAGGATGATCATCAGGAAGAAATTGTTCCAGAACGGCAGCGATATCCAGACCTGCGGCTGGCCGCCGAAATACTGGATGATGGCGTTGAGCAGGCCGATCTGCGTCTGGCCCTCGCCGCGATATTCGTAGATGAATTTCCAGATCACGCTGGCGCCGACGAAGGAGATCGCCAGCGGCAGGAAGATCAGGCTCTTGGCGATTGTGCCCCACCAGATCTTGTCCGTGAGCACGGCGATTATCAACCCTAGAAAGGTGCAGGCGGCGGGCACCACCGCCAGCCAGATGATGTTATTCAGGATCGAGTTGCGGAACTCGCGGTCGCCGAACGCCCATTCATAGTTGGCGAAGCCGACAAAATGCTGGCCGCCGCGGTCGAGGAAGGACAGCCAGAGCGTCGCCACCACCGGATAGATCAGGTAGACGGTGAGGATGATCATCGCCGGGCCGACGAACAGCCACGGACGGACCAGTCCTTGCCGGCGCAGATTGTCGATGGCCGCAGCCCCGGCCACGCCGCGCGACGGGAATATCAGGTCGACCAGCTTGTTGGCGCCCCAGAAATAGGCGACGCAGCCGCCGACGCCGATGATGATGACAAAAATGGCCGATAAGATCTGAGCAGCCATGGATCCCTCTTCCCTGCGCATGATCGGCCGGGCCTTGAACAGCCCTGGCGATGTGGCTCTGCGCCGATTTAAGTTATTCTGAAACGAACGAACGCAAATCGGTCCGGCGTAAGGCGCCGGTCGGATCCGGGCCATAGCGGCCCGGACCCAATCTGTGGAGGAAGTCCTGAATTTGCCGCCAAAGCGGCTGATTACTTGGCAGTGGTTACTTGCCAGCTGACTGCTTGCCAGCTGACTACTTGATAGCGTCCCAGCTCTTCTGGATGTCGGTGGCGACATCCTGCGCCGACTTGCCGCCGACCAGATCGATCATGCCGGTCCAGAAGGCGCCGGCGCCGATCTTGCCCGGCATCAGGTCCGAACCGTCGAAGCGGAAGGTCGAGGCATTGGCGAGGATATCGCCCTGCTTCTTCAGCGCGTCGCTGGCATAGGCATCCTTGTTGACCGACTTGAGCGGCGTGACGAAGCCGCCCTGGGCCATCCAGATTTCATGTGCCAGCGGCATTTTCAGGAATTCGATGAACGCGCGTGCACCCTTCGAATCCTTGGTGATCATGGCCAGCGTGCCGGCGCCGAGCACAGGCGTGCCCAGCTCGGGCTTGGATGCATAGGGCGGGAAGTAGAAGAAGTCGGCGTCCTGTCCAACCTTTGTGCCTTCCGGGAAGAAGGTCGGGATGAACGATGCCTGATGGTGCAGGTAGCATTTCGGCGGCACCGAGAAGAGGCCCTTCGGGCTGTCGCGGAAGTCGGTCGCGGCAACCGCCTTGGCCCCACCGTCGACCATCTTGTCGTCGGTCGCGATCTTGCCGAAAATGTCGATGGCGTTGACCACCGCCGGATCGTTGAACGGGATCTCGTTCTTTACCCACTTGTCATACACGTCGGGCGCCTGGGTGCGCAGCATGATGTCTTCGACCCAGTCGGTCGCCGGCCAGCCGGTAGCGCCGCCTGAGCCGAGGCCGATGCACCACGGCGTGCCGCCGTCGGCGATGATCTTCTTCTCGAGGTCGGCGAGCTCTTCCTGGGTCTTGGGAACCTTGTAGCCGGCTTCCTCGAAATTGTCGGGCGAATACCAGACCAGCGATTTCACGTCGGCCTTGTAGGGGAAGGCGAAGAAGCCCGGCTTGCCGTCCTTGTCCTTGAAGGTGCCGAGATCGACCCATGACTGGCCGGCGCCGTAATTGTCCTTGATCCATTTGGCGGTGTCGTCGCCCAGCGGCGTCAAAAGGCCCTTGGACGCCAGATCCTGGATCAGGCCCGGCTGCGGCAGTACGGCGATATTGGGCGGGCTGCCGGCCTGGGTATCGATGACGATCTGCTGTTCGTAATTTTCCGACGAGGAGTATTTGATCTCGGCGCCGGTGGCTTCCTGAAAATATTCGAGAACAGTGCGGATGAGGCCTTCGTCCTCGCCGCGCCAGGGCCCGAAGATGGTCAGCGTCTCGCCCTTGAGATCGACCTTCTTCAGCTCTTCGTAATTGGCCCACTTGAAGCGCTTGTCTTCCCCGGGCTTGAACTTCAGTTCGGCTTGCGCCGGCAGGGACAAGGCGAGTGTGGCAAACGCTGCGCCAAGCAGAAGCATCTTCTTCATCGGTATTCCTCCCAGTGTGGACACATACACCCGGACGGAACCTCCATTCCGCCCGCCGACGCTGCAGGACTGTGACTCGTTCAGAAAGGAACCGCAACCTTTCGAAGAGTCTTCCAAAGCGCTTTGGTCTTTTTGATCTCGCCATTGAATCGGATGGAAGTCAAGAGGGCGGTGGGCTAATCGATTTAATTGCGGGCCGCAAGACTTGGTAAAGTGCACTGCAGCACAATTTTACGGCGGTGCAGCACCGTATTAAGCTTCAAACTGGCCGGACCAGTGCGTATGGTCGACCAGCTCGGCCGCGCCCATTGTGGCGCCGCGTGGCTTCAAAATTAAAAGCGCTTTGAGGCTTGGAGGCCTCCCAGTGAACCTGAAGCAGCTCTCTCATATGCTGGCCCTGTCGCAGACAACGGTAAGCCGTGCGCTCAACGGCTATCCCGAGGTCAACGAGGAAACCCGCCGGCGTGTGGTGGAAGCCGCCAAGCGCCACGGCTACCGGCCCAACCCGAGCGCGCGCCGGCTGGCGACCGGCAAGACGGGCATGATCGGGTATGTGCTGCCGACGGGCGCCTCCGTCGACATCGACCCACATTTCGTCGAGTTCCTGTCGGGTCTCGGCGACTATGCCCGCTCGCACGAGCTCGACCTGGTGCTGTCGCCGGCCGATGCCGACGACCAGGAAACCACCTATCGCCGCATCGTCGCCAACCGCCAGGTCGACGCCGTCTACATCTCCTCGCCGCGCCCGGCCGACCGGCGGGTGGCGCTGGTCAACACGCTCGGCATTCCCTTCATCGTCCATGGCCGCAGCGAAGGCTTCGATTTCGACTACCCCTTCACCGACATCGACAATGAGGGCGGCTTCCACGACGCCGCCCGGCTGCTGGTTCAGCTCGGCCACCGGCGGCTGGCGCTGATCAATGGCGACGACCGCGAGACCTTCGCCATCCACCGCGAGCGCGGCATGCGCAGGGCGCTGGCCGCGAGCGGCCTGACGCTCGGCGAGCGCCATGTCTGTTCACTCACCATGACCGAGGAGAACGGCTACCGCGCCGCCAGGCGCCTGCTCGAACAGAGCGAGCGGCCGACGGCGATCGCCTGCTCCAGCCTGATCATGTCGCTCGGCGTCGTGCGCGCGGTGCGCGACCTTGGCCTGACCATTCCCGGCGACCTGTCGTTGATTGCCCATGACGACGTCTTTCCATGGCTGAAGCCGGAGAATTTTTCCGTGCCGCTGTCGACGACGCGCTCGTCGATCCGCCTCGCCGGCGCCCGCATCGCCGAACGCCTGGCAGCGCGCATTTCCGGCTTGGAAGAAGGGGCGCGAGGCGAGGTCTGGCCAGTCGATCTGGTGGTGAGGGGTTCGGTCGCAGGCGCCCCCGTCTAGGGATTAATCCATCGCTCCGCTGGGCAAGTTCACCCTTGTGGATGTTGCCCGCAGATAGATTGACTTTGTTGGGACAACGGTCTGCCTGGACCTGTCCTTGATTTGGCTTCGAGTGGGTGGCAACCAGTAAGCCAGAGCCATCAACCAGTCCTCAGGGTGCGCCACTTGCCCATATTCCCGTTCTCCGAAACGGATCCAATCCGGCATCCTGGCCCACCGCCGAAAACGTCGGAGGTGGTCATAATTGGTGGCGGCATCATCGGCGTGACGACGGCGCTTTTCCTGGCGCAGCGGAACATTGCGGTGACGCTGCTGGAAAAAGGACGCGTTGCGGCCGAACAGTCGTCGCGCAATTGGGGCTGGATCCGAAAGCAGGGGCGAGACGCGGATGAACTGCCTGTCGTCATCGAGGCTATTCGCCTGTGGCGGCAGTTGGCCGAGGAGTGCGGCGAAGACATCGGGCTGACCCAGACGGGCGTGACCTACCTGGCGAACTCGGACAAGGACATGGCCGGCTTCGAAGCGTTCATGAAGATCGCAGCGATCCATGCGCTCGACACGCGCCTGCTGGACGCAGATGAAACCGCGAAGCTCATCAAAGGCATGTCACGCAAATTCAAGGGCGCGATGACGACGCCCTCCGACATGCGGGCGGAGCCTTGGTTGGCCGTGCCGGCGCTTGCCCGGCTTGCCGTGCGAAAAGGCGTCAAAATTGTCGAGAATTGTGCGGCGCGAGCCCTCGAAATCTCGGCCGGCAAGGTCAAGGGCGTGTGGACCGAGGCGGGGTATGTCGAGGCCTCCAGCGTGCTGGTCGCGGGCGGCGCCTGGTCATCCCTGTTCCTGAGAAGACACGGCGTCTCCATCCCCCAGCTCAGCGTCAGGGTAACCGTGGCCGCAACGGAGCCCATGCCTGAGGTCTATGCAGGTGCGGCAGCCGACGAACACATCGCGTTCCGGCGCAGGCAGGATGGCGGATATACGCTCGCCGCGGGCGGCAGCCATTTGCTTTATTTGGGGCCCGACGCATTCCGGCACGCCACCAAATACCTTCCCGCCCTCAGGGACAATCCGTTCGGGACGCGCTACTTTCCGTTCGCCCCGTCAGGCTACCCTGACGCCTGGTCGACGCCGCGCGATTGGGCGCCGGATTCCGTCAGTCCTTTCGAAAAAATGCGAGTGCTGAACCCGCCCCCTGAACGAGCCGGTCTGCGTTCGATAGAACGTAACTTCGGGTGTCTTTTTCCACAGTTCGAAGCAGTTCGCCTGAAGGCAGGCTGGGGCGGCATGATCGACGCCATGCCGGACGTCGTCCCTGTCGTGGATCGGGTTGAGGCAGTCGGCGGCCTTTTCGTCGCGACGGGAATGAGCGGTCACGGCTTCGGCATCGGGCCTGGTATAGGCCGCGTCGTTGCCGACATGATCCAAGGAAACCTGACCGGGCACGACCTCAGCCGCTTCCGGCTGTCGCGCTTCTGTGATGGCAGCCCTGTCCGGCTCGGTCCGGCGCTCTGAATTGGTGGCGCGAAATTCGCCCGGTTTACTTGTTCGCCGCCGCCTTCGTATCCAGCAGCCCATAACCGAAATCATTGTCCCGTCCCTTCGGGCCAAGGTCCCTGGCGGTGGCCGCCAGCGCCTTTTCGATGTCGTCGGCGGAGCGCTCGGGTGAAGCGTGGATCAAATTGGCGATAGCGCCGGACACGATCGCGGCGGCAAACGAGGTGCCGGTGACGACGTCAGAGCCGGCGCCGCTCGGCGCCACCATCTCGACGCCGGGCGCCGAGATGAAGACATAAGCGCCGCGATTGGCCTGCTGCATCAGCCCGTCCTTGGCGTCGGTGGCGGTGACCGCGATGACGCCGTCATAGGCGGCGGGGTAGCCATAGGGCGCTTTCGGCCCGTTGTTGCCGGCAGCAGCGACCAGGATGATGCCGAGCCCGCGCGCATTGCGGCAGGCGGTGGCGAGCAGATCGTTCTTGGGGCCGACGAAACTCATATTGATGATGCTGACATTCTGGTCCGCCGCCCAGTCGAGCGCCGACAGGATGACATCCATGGTCGACCTGCCGTCCTCGAAGGCGCGGGCGTGATAGATCCTGGCGCCGGGCGCCATGCCTTCGAGCGCGCCGACGCCGGCGATCAGCCCGTCGACCGAGGTACCGTGGTCACGCTTTTCGACCGGCACGTTGGGCATGGCGTCGAACTGGTCGGCAATGACGCCGGACAGCGCCGGATTGGTGTCGTCTATGCCGGTGTCGATGACGGCGATGCGCACGTTTTCGCCACTGGCTTGCTTGTTGTCGAGCTGAATGCGCTCGAAGGCATAGTTGACGATGCCGGCCGCCTGCTGCAGCGAATAGATATGGTTTGGCTCGCGCCGCAGGGTGCGGCCATCGGCGGCCAGCTGCGCTAGCACGGCGCCGACCGGGCGGCCGTCGGGAATGCCGAAGCGCACCAGTGTGGTGCCGAGCAGCCGCGACTGGCGCTGCGAGCGCACTTCAAGGCCGAAGGAGGCGGCGATCTGCTGGACGGCGCCGGCATCGCCGTCGACGGTCACCAGCACCTCGTCGGGCACGAACTCGCCGGCGATGGCACGCCGCGGCGCGGTCGCGACAAGATCGGTCGGCGAAAC
>NZ_AYWZ01000011.1:0-309844 GCF_000502335.1 Mesorhizobium sp. L2C066B000 | reverse complement strand
TCGGCGGCCTGCGTGGCACGCTCGATATCGAACGCCCTGCCGAAGCACCGCGCCAGCGCGACGCCAACGCCCGCACGCCGCAAGGCGGCTGGGTGCGCGATCTCCTGACCGGGGCATCGCGCGAGGAGGAAGTCGCCAGGCCGGCAGCGCCCGCGGAAGCACCGCGCGCAACTCCCGCCCAGCGCTCGCCGCTGCATGTCATGGAGTCGCTCAACTCGCTCTCGGTCGATATTGCCCGGGCGATCGACCACGACGCCTCGATCGAGCTGTGGAACCGCTACCGGCGCGGCGAGCGTGACGTGTTCACGCGCCGCCTCTACACACTCAAGGGCCAGCAGACCTTTGACGAAATCCGCCGCAAATATCAGGCCGAGGCGGAGTTCCGCGCCGCCGTCGACCGCTACTGCGACGATTTCGAGAAGCTGCTCAAGGACGTCTCGCGCAACGACCGCGACAACATCATGGCGCAGACCTACCTGACGTCGGACACCGGCAAGGTCTACACCATGCTGGCCCATGCGAGCGGCCGTTTGCACTGATTGAGGCGACACCACAGACACAGAAAAGGCGGGAAGTTCCCGCCTTTTCTTTGTGCAAAATCGTCGGTCTGCGCTGCCCCTCATCCGCCTGCCGGCACCTTCTCCCGTATAGCGACGGGGTGAAGGGAGATGGCATCAGCCTCGCCGCCCATACTGCGACGGTGACAATTGGCGAAATCATTGGCGATGGCGTTCTTTCTCCCGTCACTATACGGGGAGAAATGCCCGGCAGCGCAATGAGGGTCAGCGCGGACCTGCGATATTCGGTCGAGTGCTGGCTTAACGCGACGAACGATCGTTCGAAGCCTCGACCGGCTCAGATAACCGAATCCGTCCAGCTCACGATATCCTTCGCCGCCTCGCCGAAGGCGCTGTCGAGCGCGCTGACATAGGCCGGATTGCCGCTGCCCGAGACGGGAGCGGATGCGGTGAAGCTCTTCGAGGCGCGCACCTCGCCGTTGCGGTCGTTCAGGATGCGCACGAAGAGATTGACCTCGGCATGCTCGCCACCATTGACGCGGACTTCGAAGGAGCGGATCTCGACGATCACCTGGTAGTCGATCGCCAGCCCCTCGCCCGGCTTGCCGACGCCGGCAAAGCTTCCGGAGCGCTGGAAGGTTTCGGCGAGCCTCGCCTGCACGATCAGCGGCAGCCGGTCGGCCCATTGCGCGCCCTTGAGATACTGGATCGAGCGATCTGACGGCTTGATGACGATGTTCTGGCTGTCCAGCGCCTTGAGCGCGGATGGCTGGGCGATCAGGATCTGGCGGCGGCTGTGGCCATGGGCATCGATCGACGGGGCGGACAGCTCGAACGTATCGAGTGGCGCCGGCTTGCCTCCCAATGCCGCGCAACCAGCCAGCGTCAGGCCAAGCAAAACGACTGCCGATCTATACCCACCCAACCCGAACGTCACGCGTGATCCCCACTGTCCCCGGATCGTATGATGAATCCGCATCCGCGGTCCATGTAATTGCTGCGGGCGGGCACGGAAGTCAACGCCGTGCCCTGCCATCGAACTGCCGGACCTCGCCGTCGCCGCCCGACAGGATGCGCTGCGGGTTGCGGCTGAGATCGGTCACCGCCTCTTCGATGCGGCTGATCGAACGCCGGCTGTCCTGGACCAGCGCCTCGACATTCGACAGGCCCTGGCCGGAGAAGCGCGCAATATTGTCGGTGATCGTGCCAAGCCGGGCGTTCAGCGTGTCGGCGACCTGCTTGAACGACTTCAGCGTGTCCCTGGCATCGGCCATGACGCCGTCGGCCTGGCCCGAACCGAGCAGCGTATCGACCCTTTTCAGGATGCCGTCGACGCGCACCGAGGCATCGTTGAGGCGCGACGCAAGCTGTTTGGCGTCCTTGATCGTCTCGTCGATGTCGTCGGCCCGGTCGGCGAACTTGTCGGTCACCTTGGCGATGTCGGCGGCGGCCTTGTTGGCATTTTCGCTGGCCTTCTGAATGTTGGCGAGCGCCACGCGCACTTGTGCCGGATCGATGCCGTCGAGCACATTGTCGACCTTGGCCAGCGTGCCTTGCGTGCGCGTGGCGAAATCGTTGACCGAGCCGACCGCGGTATCGACGTTCTTGATCACGCCGTCGAGCTGTCCGCTGGTCTCCTTCAGATTGGCGGTGACGGCGTCCACATTGGCGACGATGCTCTTGATCTTGTCCTTGTCGACGGCATTGAGCAGGCTTTCGGCAGCCTTCAGCGTGCCGTCGAGCTTGCCGGAAACACCCTTCAGCTCATCCGACAGCGCGCTGACGGCGGTCAGGAACTTGTCGATGCCGTCGGCATTCCTGGCCAGCGCATCGGAAAATGT
This sequence comes from Mesorhizobium sp. L2C066B000, assembly GCF_000502335.1. NCBI lineage: Bacteria > Pseudomonadati > Pseudomonadota > Alphaproteobacteria > Hyphomicrobiales > Phyllobacteriaceae > Mesorhizobium > Mesorhizobium sp. L2C066B000. Next base: position 307,485 of record NZ_AYWZ01000011.1, on the reverse strand, counting down.
CTGGGCGTTCTTGACGGTCTGGGTCAGCGGCCCGCGCACATCCCTGGTGAAACCTTCTAGGTCGGAAAGCACCTTGTCGGCGCGGGTGAAGATGTTCTGCGCCGTCTGCAGCAGGTTGGTGACCGCTGACGGATTGGCGATGATCTCGGCCGTCCTGCCTTCCTTTGCCGCCTCTTCCAGCAGGTTCGGTTCCTTGGGATCGGCGCCCTTCAATTCGATGTTGACCTGGCCGGCAAGGCTGGCGATGCCGATATCGGCCTGCGTCGATTTGGTGAGCGGCGTTGTCTGGTCGATCTCGGTCGTAGCAATGGCGGCATTGGGGTCATTGCGGTCGAAATAGACGCGCTTGACCACCCCGACCTTGACGCCGTTGAACAGCACCAGACTGCCGGGGCCGAGGCCGGAGGCCGAACCCTGAATGCGCACGCGCAGCTCCGCCGTCTCGCCGCGATCACCGATCTGGGCGGTCCAATAGACGAACCCGAACGCCGCCAGGATCGCAGCCAGGGTGAAAATGCCGACAATTACGTAGTTGGCTCTGGTTTCCATTGCCCCACTTATGTCTATGCGCGCGCGGCAAGATCAAGTTGCCGAGCGCGTTTTCCGCGGAAATAGGATTTGACCCACGGTTCTTCGCTTTTCAGCATGTCGTCGATCGTGCCTTCGACCAGGATTTTCTTGTTGCCGAGCACCGCCACGCGGTCGCAAGCGGTAAACAGCGTGTCGAGATCGTGCGTCACCATATAGACCGTCAGATCCATCGTATCGCGCAACTTCACCACCAATTCGTCGAATTCGGACGCGCTGATCGGGTCGAGGCCGGACGTCGGCTCGTCGAGGAAGACGATGTCGGGGTCGAGCGCCAGCGCCCGCGCCAGGGCGGCGCGCTTGATCATGCCGCCCGAAAGCTCCGAGGGAAATTTTTGCGCGGCGTCCGGCGGCAGGCCGACCAGTTCGATCTTGAGCAAGGCCAGCTCGTCCATCAGTTTCTTCGGCAGATCGAGATATTCGCGCATCGGCACCTGCACGTTTTCCTGCACGGTCAACGCCGAAAACAGGGCGCCGTGCTGGAAAAGCACGCCAAGCCGCATATCGATGCGCAACCGCTCGATGTCGCTGGCCTTTTCGAGGTCGAGACCAAACAGCTTGATCGTGCCGGACTGCTTGTGCAGCAGGCCGAGAATCGTGCGCAGCAGCACCGATTTGCCGGCGCCCGAGGCGCCGACGAAACCGAGGATTTCGCCGCGCTTGATGTCGAGCGCCAGTTTGTCGAGGATCAGCTTGTCGTCCAGGGCAACGGTGATATCGCGCACCGACAGCACGATATCGTCTTCTTCCATTCCCTGCACAGCCTTGGTCGCCTTTGAGTTTCTGCGCATCATGTCAGAACTCGATCGATGCGTAGAAGATGGCAAAAAGGCCATCGAGGATGATGACAACGAAGATCGATTTCACAACCGAGGCGGTGACGTGCAGACCAAGCGATTCGGCGCTGCCGCCGACCTTCATGCCTTCTACGGAAGCAATGGTGCCGATGATCATGGCCATGAACGGCGCCTTGATCAGCCCGGCGAAGATGGTGCTGATATCGATTGCCCCGCGCAGCCGGTCGATGAAGGCCGTCGGCGCAATACCGGAATAAAGCCAGGCGGCTAGGATGCCGCCGCCAAGAGCGGCAAAATTGGCGACGATGGTGAGACAGGGCAGCGCGATCACCAGCGCCACCAGGCGCGGAAACACCAGCACGCCGATCGGGTTGAGGCCGATGACCTTCAGCGCGTCGACCTCCTCGCGCATCTTCATCGAGCCTATCTCGGCAGTGATGGCGCTGCCGGAGCGGCCGGCGATCATGATGGCGGTCATCAGCACGCCAAGTTCGCGCAGGATCAGCACGCCGACCAGATCGACAACGAAAATGTTGGCGCCGAAATAGTTGAGCTGGTAGGCGCCCTGCTGGGCGACGATGGCGCCGACGATCGCCGACATCAGCACCACCACGGGGATGGCGCCGACCCCCATGCGATCGATCTGGTTGAAGATCGCCGCCGGATTGATGGCATGGCCGCGCCCGAGCTTCATCTGGGCGCCGCCGATGGTGGCGCCGAGGATGTTCATCGAGGCGAGGAAATCGTCGCGCATTTCATAGATGCGGCGGCCGACCGCCTCCAGCCCGCGGAGGATGATGTTGGGGCGCCGGACGCCGCGCGATTCGGGCTCGCGCCGGACAGCTTCGCCAACGGCGCCGAGCAGGATCGAGGCGACATCGCTTTGCCCCTGCATCTTGATCTCGACACCCTTCTTTTCGAAGACGCTGACCAGGCGATCGATCAGCCAGGCGCCGGCGGTGTCCATCTTCTCGATGTGGGAAAGATCCAAAGCGAGCGTCTGGAGGCCTTTGCGCTGCTCGATCTTGCGCATCTCGGCGTCGATCAGCGCCACTGTCGTCGTCGTCCAGATGCCGGAGAAAGCGCAGCCGAGGACGCCGCCCTCCTCGCCGACCGCAACGCGGGGCTGGTGGTCGGCCTCCTTGGCGGCGTTGCCGCTTGCGTCGCGTTTGCCGATGGTCAACATGGCGTCCTGTTTAGCCTGACGGGTCGTGCCTGTCGATTTGCCGACGACGCGTTGTCGCATAGCCGGAGCAGAAAATTATGGCGCGTGTCATTTCGGTTGAGGCCGAGCGTTTTCCCATTGCCGGCACCTTCACCATCTCGCGAGGGTCGAAGACCGAAGCCGAAGTCATTACCTGCACGATCAGTGATGGGGACAATCGCGGATGGGGCGAATGCGTCCCCTACAAGCGCTATGGCGAGACTATGGAGGGGGTGCGCGACGCCATCGAGGCCATGCGCCGGCAGATGGAAGGCGGCATCAGCCGCAAGGACCTGCTCGATGCGATGCCGGCGGGTGCTGCCCGCAACGCCATCGATTGCGCCTTGTGGGACCTGGAGGCCAAGATCAGCGGCGTTGCGGTCGCGGACGCCATCCACGCTGTGCCCTTGTCGGCGCTGGAGACGGCCTACACGCTGTCGCTGGGCGAGCCGGAGGCAATGGCGGCGCAAGCCCGCGCCAATGCCGGGCGGCCGCTGCTCAAGGTCAAGATTGGCGGCGACAACGACATGGCCCGCATCCGCGCCGTGACCGAAGCGGCGCCCGACAGCCGCATCATCCTCGACGCCAATGAAGGCTGGACCGATGCCAACATCATCGAGAATCTCGCTTTCGCCGGCGAACATGGGATAGCCCTGATCGAACAGCCGCTTCCCGCCGGCCATGATGCCATCCTGCGCCACATCGCGCATCCGGTGCCGATCTGCGCAGACGAAAGCGTCCACGAGGCGAAGGACCTCGAAGCGCTTGTCGGCCTCTATGACGCCGTCAACATCAAGCTCGACAAATCCGGCGGTCTGACCGCCGCCCTTACCCTCCGCAACCGCGCCCGGGAGCTGGGATTCGGCGTGATGGTCGGCTGCATGGTCGGCACGTCGCTGGCGATGGCGCCGGCTGTGTTGCTTGCACAGGGCGCCGAGTTCGTCGACCTCGACGGCCCGCTGCTGCTTGCCCGCGACCGCCAGCCCGGGCTCATCTACCAGGGGTCGCTGGTGTCACCGCCTGACAGGATGCTGTGGGGCTGAACGCGCGGCGAGCCCGATCAGCGCCAGGCCGATGATGGCGATCGGGATCATCGCCAGGAAGCCGTCGACGCCGTAGCGCTCGTAAAGCGGGCCGGACGCCAGCGTCACCGCCGCCATGAAGAAGCCGTTGAAGAAATAGGCAATGCCTTGCGCCGCACCCGTGCGTTCTTCCGAAACCGTTTCGCCGATCATCTTCTGCAGGCCGATCAACACCATCGCCACCGACACCGAATGCAGGGTCTGGACGCCGAAGAAACCGGCAACGCCAAGCCCGAGTGGCCAGATCAACGGAAAGGCGATCCAGCGCACGATGGAGCCGACGCCGGCGATCAGCATCACCTTGACGACTGAGACGGAGGCAAAAATACGGTTGAAAAACACGAACATGCAGACCTCGGCCACCACGCCCCAGGCCCACAGCAGGCCAACGACGGAATCGCTGATGCCGACCGATTTCCAGTAGATTGAGACAAAGCCGTAGAGGAAGGCATGGCTGGCGGTGATGATGCCGACGCCGAGGGTGAAATACAGGAAATACGGATTGAGAAGGCTCGGCGCCTGATGCTGGATGTCGGCGGCAGATAGCGGCGAAGCGCGGCGCGGGCGGCCAAGCCGCGGCGCCAGCAATCCGGCGACGAGCGCGGCAGACAGCGCCGCAAAGATGATTACCGGCACGGCCTGCGGGCTCGTCCAGGCCAGGATAAAGCCGCCTGCGACGTTGGCGCAGAGATAGGATATCGAGCCCCATTTGCGCATCGCGGTGTAGTTCGAGCCGAAACGGCGCACGCCCGACAGCGCGAGCGAATCGGCGATCGGCGAATGCGGCGTCCACACCACCGTCAGCGCCAGCGATACGGCAAGCACCGCCGCATAGGTGGGAGTGAGGAAATAGCCGGCGGAAAGCACCATCGTCGCGGCCACCAGCGCGATATAGACATCGGCCCTGTCCTTCGCCCGGTCCGCCAGCGCGGTCAGCAGCGGCGTCGTCACCACGCGCAGGAACATCGGCGCCGCCAGGATGATGGCGATCTGCTCGGCGTGGAAACCCTGGGCATGCAGCCACAGCGGGAAATAAGGCACATGCGTTCCCAGCGACACGAACAATGTCGCGAAGATCAGACTCATGCGCAGTTCGAAATGGCGCGGCTTGACGAGTTGTTCGGGCGAGAGCGGCGGCAGCGACATGAATCGATCCAATTACGCTGCACAAAGGGCTGCAACGCAGATCGATCCCTTAACATGCGCGAAAGCGGTCCGAAACTGCCTGGACCAGTCGATTAACAGGAGGGTTATGCCGCTTCGACGACCCTGTCTTCGATGAGCAGCGGGATGAACGGCTCGTCCGGTGCTTCGGGCAGCACCAGCGCCCAGTGGATGATCTCCATCTTGCCGTCGAAATGTTCGACCACCGCCGTGCAGCTCTCCACCCAGTCGCCGGTGTTGATGTACTGCACATCCTCATAAGTCTCGATCGCGGCGTGATGGATGTGGCCGCAGATGACGCCGTCGACATGCGAGCGGCGGGCCTCCTCAGTCAGCACGGTCTGGAACGAGCCGATGAAGTTGACCGCCTTCTTGACCTTGACCTTGGCCCAGGACGAGAACGACCAGTAGGGAAGCCCAAGCAGGTGGCGCAGCCTCGTCACCGCGCGGTTGACCAGCATCGCCGCGTCATAGGCGTAGTCGCCGAGATAGGCCAGCCAGCGTGCATTGTGGACGACGGTGTCGAACTGGTCGCCGTGGATGACCAGCAGGCGCCTGCCATCGGCGGTTTCGTGGATGGCGCGGTCGGCAACGACGATGCCGCCGAAATGCACGCCTTGGAACTGGCGCGCGAATTCGTCGTGATTGCCGGCGATATAGGTGATCGAGGTGCCCTTGCGCGCCTTGCGAAGCAGTTTCTGGACGACGTCATTGTGGCTCTGCGGCCAATGCCAGCTGCGCCGCAGACGCCAGCCGTCGACGATGTCACCGACGAGGTAGATGATATCGGCGTCGTGATACCGCAGGAAATCGATCAGGAACTCGGCCTTGGCCGCCTTCGATCCGAGATGCAGGTCGGATATGAACATGCTGCGGAAAGTGCGGGTTTCTGTACCGGACATCAGATCGTCACCGTTGCTTTCGCGCAGGCTATGCCCCGATTCATGCAACAACCGTATGACGGTTGCGATTGGGCCAGCCAAAGGGCTAGCGTGCCGCGCCATTCACAGGAGAAAATCGTCATGGATCTTGGCATCAAGGGCAAGAAGGCCATCGTCTGCGCATCGAGCAAAGGGCTTGGCCGCGGCTGCGCCACGGCGCTGGCCGAGGCCGGCTGCGATCTCGTTGTCAACGGCCGCAATGCCGAGCTGCTGGCAAAAACCGCAGCCGAACTGCGCGAACGCTACGGCGTGAAGGTGACCGAGATCGTCGGCGACGTCTCGACGCCCGACGTGCAGAAGGCGATCCTTGCCGCCTGCCCCGACCCGGATATCCTGGTCAACAACAATGGCGGCCCGCCCTTGCGCGATTTCCGCGAACTCGACCGCGCAAAGATCCTCGAAGGCGTGACGCAGAACATGGTGACGCCGATCGAACTGGTGCAGGCCGTCATCGACGGCATGGCCATGCGCGGCTTCGGCCGCATCGTCAACATCACCTCGCTGTCGGTCTACGTCCCGATTCCCGGCCTCGATCTGTCGTCCGGCGCGCGAGCCGGGCTGACCTCGTTCCTGGCCGGCGTGGCGCGCACGGTGATCGACCGCAACGTCACCATCAACAGCCTGCTGCCGGGCAAGCTCGACACCGACCGGCTGCGCGGCCCGCATGAGGCCGGCACGATGGAAGACCCGGCAGCGGCCGCAGCGCGCAAGACCCGCATCAGCGCCGACGTTCCGGCCAAGCGGCTCGGCACGCCGGAAGAGTTCGGCCAGATCTGCGCCTTTCTGTGCTCGGTCCATGCCGGTTATCTCACCGGCCAGAACATCCCGGTCGATGGCGGCCTCTATGTCAGCGCGTTCTGAAGGGCTCAGTGCATCCTCAGCAGGATTTCCGCGCAACCGTTTGAAATAATTCGGTCTTTTCGGCCCCGGTTGTTTTAGCCGCCCTTGCGTTATTTGGCGTCGCGAAAAACCATTTTTGCGTGCTAAAAGGCTGCAAAGCAGGTTTGAGGGAGCGGCCGCATGGAAGGCGAGAACAAGAAAACGGCACGTTCGGACCTCGACGAAGCCGCCCTCTACTTCCATAAGCATCCAAGGCCGGGAAAGCTCGAGATCCAGGCGACCAAGCCACTCGGCAACCAGCGCGATCTGGCGCTGGCCTATTCGCCTGGTGTTGCCGCCCCCTGCCTCGTAATCCGTGACAATCCGGCGACCGCCGCCGACTACACGGCGCGCGCCAATCTGGTCGGCGTCGTCTCCAACGGCTCGGCCGTTCTCGGCCTCGGCAATATCGGCCCGCTCGCCTCCAAGCCGGTGATGGAAGGCAAGGCGGTGCTGTTCAAGAAATTCGCCGGCATCGACGTCTTCGACATCGAGATCGACGCGCCGGGCATAGAGCGCATGGTCGAGACGATCTCGGCGCTGGAGCCGACTTTCGGCGGCATCAATCTCGAGGACATCAAGGCGCCCGAATGCTTCGAGGTCGAGGCGCAGTTGAAGGCCCGCATGGGCATTCCCGTCTTCCATGACGACCAGCATGGCACCGCCATCATCGTCGCCGCCGCGGTGCTCAACGGGCTGGAATTCGCCGGCAAGGCCATTTCCGACATCAAGATCGTCACCTCAGGCGCCGGTGCGGCAGCGCTCGCCTGCCTCAACCTGTTGGTCTCGCTTGGCGCCAAGGTAGAGAACATCTGGGTCACCGACCGCTTCGGCGTCGCCTACAAGGGCCGCACCGACGAGATGGACCGCTGGAAAGACCCCTATGTGAAGGATACCGAGGCGCGCACGCTGGCCGATGTGATCCCGGGCGCCGACGTCTTCCTCGGCCTATCGGCCGCCGGCGTGCTGAAGCCGGAACTGTTGCGGCATATGGCGCCGAAGCCGCTGATCCTGGCGCTGGCCAACCCCAATCCGGAGATCATGCCGGAGGCGGCGCGGGCGGCGCGGCCGGACGCCATGATCTGCACCGGGCGTTCCGATTTTCCCAATCAGGTCAATAACGTACTGTGTTTTCCTTACATCTTCCGCGGTGCGCTGGACTGCGGCGCCAGCGCCATTAACGAGGAGATGAAGATGGCGGCGGTCAGGGCGATCGCCGCCCTTGCCCGCGAAGAGCCTTCGGATGTCGCCGCGCGCGCCTATTCCGGCGAGACGCCGATCTTCGGGCCCGATTTCCTGATCCCCTCGCCCTTCGATCCGCGCCTCATCCTGCGCATCGCGCCGGCGGTGGCCAAGGCCGCCTGCGACACCGGCGTCGCGACACGGCCGATCACCGACTTCGCCGCCTATATCGACCAGCTCAACCGCTTCGTCTTCCGCTCCGGCCTGGTGATGAAGCCGGTGTTTTCGTCGGCCAAGGCGTCGACCGCCAAGCGCGTCATCTATGCCGACGGCGAGGACGAGCGCGTGCTGCGCGCAGCCCAGGTGGTGCTGGAGGAAGGCATTGCCGAGCCGATCCTGATCGGCCGCCCGCATGTCATCGAGGTCAGGCTGAAGCGCTACGGCCTGCGTATCAAGCCGGGCGTCGATTTCGGCCTGATCAACCCGGAAGACGATCCGCGCTACCGCCATTATGTCGACCTGTTGATCGAGCTTGCCGGCCGGCGCGGCGTGACGACGGAGGCCGCGCGCACCATGGTGCGCACCGACAATACGGTGATTGCGGCACTGGCGCTGAAGCGCGGCGATGCCGACGCCATGATCTGCGGCCTCGAGGGCCGTTTCGAGCGGCATCTGCGCAATGTGACGCTGGTCATCGGACCACGCGCGGGCGTCAAGGACCGCGACCTGTCGACGCTGTCGATGCTGATCTCGCAACGCGGCATCATCTTCCTCACCGACACCCATGTCTCGGTCGACCCCACGGCCGAGGAGATCGCCGAAATGACCATATTGGCGGCGGAGGAAATCCAGCGCTTCGGCATCGAGCCGAAGGCGGCGCTGCTGTCGCATTCGGATTTCGGCTCGCGCGATTCTCCCAGCGCGCTGAAGATGCGGCAGGCAGCGGCGATCCTGGCGCGCGTTGCGCCCGACCTGCAATGCGACGGCGAGATGCATGCCGATTCAGCCCTGTCGGAGCATCTGCGCCAGCGCGTCTATCCGCATTCGCGGCTGAAGGGCGAAGCCAATCTCCTGGTGTTCCCCAACCTCGACTCCGCCAACATCACGCTGACCGCGCTGCGCACGATGATGGACGCGCTGCATGTCGGGCCGATCCTGCTTGGCACCGACAAGCCGGCGCATATTTTGACGCCGTCGGTGACGTCGCGCGGCGTCGTCAACATGACGGCGCTGGCAGTGGTCGAGGCGGCGCACAAGGCGCAGGCGGTGGTTCATTTCAACTGACGCCGTCAGGCAGGCACGAAACGGTAATGCCCGGTCTGCTTGAAGGCAAACAGCGTGTCCTCCTCGCGGGCGCCCGACCTGATATTGTGGATGACCAGCGCTCGTTCCGGAACGTCCGCCGACCGTTCGGATGAGACGATGACGATGTGCGGCAGGTTGCCGGGCAGCATCTGGGTGACGACATCGCCCGGCTGAAAGTCGGGAGGATACTCGCTGGCGGGCAAGGAAACTCCCTTGCGCCCGAAAAAAGCGGCAAGATTGCCGACCCGTCGGTGGTCGATGTTTCGATCGGTCGCTTTCAGACCCCAGGTCTTGGGATAGGCGGCGAAATTGGCCGCCATATCCTCATGCACCAGCTTCTGCAGGTCGAGCTCGAAGGCGCGGCGATAGGCGCGCACGACGACGTCCGTGCACACGCCTCGATCCGGCGCGACATCGCCGCCGGGATAGTCGAGGCGGACATAGGCCGGGTCGTAGAAGGTGGTGACGCCGATCTGCTCACGCGCGGCTTCGACCAATTTGCTGCGCCAGTCCGGAGCGGCTGGATTTCCCTGCGCCCGGGCGGCGGGCGCCGCCAGGCACAACAGACCGAACTGCAGCGCAGTTCGGCGGCTAATCGCGATCATGCCAGCTCCCCGGGGCATTGCTGGATCGTGGGATATTCCGGGGCGATTGCGCCTTTTTCATGCAGCGGTGAGACCGCACAGTTGCCGCCCTATCCAAACGCCTCCTGCAACGCGTCTATGGGCTAAGACCATCTTTGGTTGTAGATTGAGGGAACGGTTAACTGCGAATCCGGTAGACAGGCAGGCAAGCGGGGTTTCGGGCAATGACGGGCGGACGATGGAGGCTGAAGCATCTGGCTGCGCTGCTCGGCGCGCTTGTGCTTTCGGCCGTCGCCACCACTGAACCGCAGGCCGCCTCCCGCGTTTGCCGTCAACTGGAAGCCGAGCTTGCTTCTTCATCGAATGGCGGCGGCAATTCCAGCATGGTGCGGAAGTATGACAAGGCCATCTCCCGCCAGTTCGAACAGCTATCAAAGGTGCGCGGTCGTGCGAGCGATGCGAATTGCGGGTTTTCGCTGTTTTCGCGCAATGTCAGCCAATGTGCTGCGCTGAACAGCAGCATCGATCGCATGAACGCCAATCTCGATGCGTTGCAAGCCAAGCGCGCGCAGCTTGCCGGCGGCGGCTCGCGGCGCGACCGCGGCCGCATCCTGGCCGCGCTCGACGCCAATGGCTGCCGTGACGAGCCCGCGCCGCGCCGGGAGCCGCTGCAGGAAGCCAGCCGCGAACCCGACGACGGCGATCTGTTCGACCAGCTTTTCGGCGGCGACCGGCAGATCGACACGCTCGATCAGCCCGATGATCCCGGCGAGGAGCGCAATGTGCGCCGGGTGCTCAATCAGCCCGGCGTGCCGGATTTCCCGACGGTCGGCGGCGAGTTCCATACGAGCTGCGTGCGTACCTGCGACGGCTATTTCTTCCCGATGTCGAACTCGGCTTCGCTCGGCGATTTCGAGCGCGACCAGAAGAATTGCGAATCGAGCTGCCCCGGCACCGAAATGCAGGTGTTCTATTCGCGCGGCATGGAAGACGATTCGGCCAACATGACGTCGTCGGTGACCGGGAGGCCCTACAGCGAGTTGCCTACCGCTTATCTCTACAAACAACCCAACCAGTCGCGGCCGCAGGCATGTGGCTGCAACGCGCAGGCCGGAAATTTCGAGATCATCGGCGGTAACCCGCCACCGCCCGAGCAGTTTCAGCCCGATATTGAGACCACGCCGTTCATTCCGGTGCCGGCGGCCAAACCCGATCCAGGCGCGGATCCGGAGACGCTGGCGAACGTACAAGGCGGGCTCGACCGCGCCGCCATCAAGCGCCTTGCCGTCAAGCCGGTGGTGTCGCCGGTGTCGCTGATCCCGCCGGACCAGCGCAAGGTCAGGGTCGTCGGGCCAGCGTTCCTTCCCGACCCAGCAGCGGCAATAGATCTGCAAGCTCCGGCCCGGAAGCAAGTCCGGTAAGCGCCAGCCTGAGCGGCATGAACAACGCCTTGCCCTTGCGGCCGCTGGCTTCCCTGATCCTGGCCGTCCAGTCTTTCCAGACCGTACCGGTCCACGGCTCTTCCGGCAACAGGTCGAAGGCCTGCTGCAGGAAGTCGCGATCCTCGTCGGAAAATTCCGGCGCGGGCTGCGGGCCGTCGGCAAGGATGCGCCACCAGCCGACCGCGTCGCTCAGCCGGTCGAGATTGCCGCGCACCGCCAGCCAGAACGGCTCGGCCTTGTCGCCGGAGATGCCGAGCACGATCAGCCGATCCCGCGCCTCGGAAAACGGCATGTGGTGCATGAGCGCACGATTGAGCACGAACAGCTCGTCCGGGTCGAATTTGGCCGCCGATTTCGACGTGGCGGCGGGATCGAAGCGCGCGGCCAGTGCCGGCATGTCATGCACCGCCGCGACATTTTCCGAGGTGCCGACAAGGACGGCCAGCGAAGCCACAGCCATCGGCTCGATGCCCTCCTCGCGCAGGCTTTCGATCGACAGCGCACCGCTGCGCTTCGACAGGCCCTCGCCCGAGCCCGTGGTCAAGAGATTGTGGTGGCCGAAGACAGGCGGCTCGGCGCCCAATGCCTTGAACAGCGCGATCTGCACGCCGGTGTTGGTGACGTGGTCGTCGCCGCGAATGACATGAGTGACCCCCATCTTGATGTCGTCGACGACCGAAGGCAGCGTGTAGAGATAAGTGCCGTCCTCGCGCCGCAGCACCGGATCGGACAGTGAGGCCAGATCGACGGTTTCCTCGCCGCGCACCAGATCGTTCCAGTGGATTTCGGTGCGTTCGGGCTGCAGCGGATCGCTGGTGAAATTCGGCAGCAGAAAGCGCCAGTGCGGCCGGCGGCCATCGGAGCGGTATTCGGCGATCTGCTGCTGCGAAAGCGCCAGCGCCTCGCGGCCATAGACCGGCGGCAGGCCGCGCGTGCGGCGCACCTTGCGGCGCAGGTCGAGTTCTTCGGGGGTTTCGTAGCAGGGATAAACAACGCCGGCCCTTTGCAGCCGCTCCACTGCCGCGTCGTAAATTTCGAAGCGCCGCGACTGGTATTCGGTGGCATCGGGGAAAATCCCCAGCCAGTGCAGGTCGTAGAGGATGGCGTCGGAAAATTCCTGCCTCGAGCGGGCAATGTCTGTGTCGTCGAAGCGCTGGATGAAACGGCCCTTGTTGTTCATGGCAAACAGCCAGTTGAACAAGGCGGTGCGGGCATTGCCGATATGAATGCGGCCGGTTGGTGAGGGGGCAAAACGGACGGTAACTGTCATGGGCGGGGCGTAACGGATGCTCTTGGAATTGACAAGACGCGCCCCCGCGCGACGCCAAAGACATAATGCACGCCAGCTAAAATGAAAAGGCTGTGAGCCAGAATCCGGCCGGGCCTGTCTCGGGTGAACCGCTCACCAGCGGTCCACGCCGGCAGAATCGGGCTTTCCTCAGCCGCTTTTTGTCCCCGTTATCCACATATGTGACACACAAGATGTTGGGGTCACAAAAGCTACGCAAACGAATCCTTGACGACGCAAACCGAGTCGCCTTTTATGTGCCATGTGCTCTTGTTGAGGGCGCGACCGGAGAGTTTCGAGCCCGGTCATTTTTCCCGGATTTTGTGCGTTTTGGCCATGATTTCCGCCTGTTTACGAGGCTGGCGGAAGCGTTGGATCGTGGGGGCTTCGGAAGCGAAAAGGGAGATTTGTCGGACTGGAATAAATTGTCTGTTAACACTATATTTAGTGTTTGCAGGCAGGTTCGACGCTAGATAGTGTGAATTTCCCTCGGTCGAGGGAATCGAGGAAAAATTCAGTTTTGAGGGACCCGCAGGGTTCGGCGCAGAGTTGGAACAGCGGCTTCGTAAGAAGCTCGACCAGCAAGGCGACGAAGACTGCCACAAGGAGAGCCGGTGTTTTCGAACGCCGGCAGACGGCGGACATGCGCGTTTCGCATTGGGGGCAGAAATCCCCGGGGAAAAGCGCTATATATAGACAAAAGGGACCGGACCAATGCGCATCGAGCGTCGTTTCACCAAGCCAGGCCAATCAGCTTACGCGGAGATCGAATTCCGCAAGGCGCTTTCGGAGATCAAGAATCCGGACGGCTCGGTGGTGTTCCGCTTGGACAATATCGATGTGCCGGCGCAGTTCTCGCAGGTTGCCGCCGACATCCTGGCGCAGAAGTATTTCCGCAAGGCCGGCGTGCCCGCGCGCCTGAAGAAGGTCGAGGAGAACGACGTCCCCTCCTTCCTGTGGCGCTCCGTCGCCGACGAGGCCGAGCTTGCCAAGCTGCCGGAAGCCGAGCGCTACGGTTCCGAAATCGACGCCCGCCAGGTCTTCGACCGGCTGGCCGGCACCTGGACCTATTGGGGCTACAAGGGCGGCTACTTCAAGTCGGAAGAAGACGCCAGCGCCTTCCGCGACGAACTCGCCTATATGCTCGCCACCCAGCGCGTTGCGCCGAACTCGCCGCAATGGTTCAATACCGGCCTGCACTGGGCCTACGGCATCGATGGCCCGAGCCAGGGCCACTATTATGTCGACCCGTTCACCGGCAAGCTGACCAAGTCGAAGTCCTCCTACGAGCATCCGCAGCCGCATGCCTGCTTCATCCAGGGCGTGCAGGACGATCTCGTCAACGAAGGCGGCATCATGGACCTGTGGGTGCGTGAAGCGCGTCTGTTCAAATATGGCTCGGGCACCGGCTCCAATTTCTCGATGCTGCGCGGCGAAGGCGAAAAGCTGTCGGGCGGCGGCCGTTCGTCCGGCCTGATGAGCTTCCTCAAGATCGGCGACCGCGCGGCGGGCGCCATCAAGTCGGGCGGCACCACGCGTCGTGCGGCCAAGATGGTCATTGTCGACGCCGACCATCCCGATATCGAGGAATTCATCGACTGGAAGGTCAATGAAGAGCAGAAGGTGGCGTCGCTGGTCACCGGCTCCAAGATCGTGAAAAAACATCTCGAAGCGATCATGAAGGCCTGCATCAATTGCGAAGGCCATGATGACGATTGCTTCGACCCGTCGATGAACACCGCGCTGAAGCGCGAGATCAAGGCGGCCAAGAAGTCGGCCGTGCCGGAGAACTACATCTACCGCGTCATCCAGTTCGCCAAGCAGGGCTACACCGCGATGTCGTTCAAGACCTACGACACCGACTGGGATTCCGACGCCTACCTCACCGTTTCCGGCCAGAACTCCAACAATTCGGTGTCGCTGAAGGACAACTTCCTGCGCGCCGTCGAGGACGACGCCGACTGGCATCTGACCGCCCGCAAGGACGGCAAGGTGCTGAAGACGCTGAAGGCACGCGACCTCTGGGAAAAGATCGGCTACGCCGCCTGGGCTTCGGCCGATCCGGGCCTGCATTTCAACACGACGATGAACGACTGGCACACCTGCGCTTCGGCCGGTGCGATCCGGGCCTCCAATCCGTGCTCGGAATACATGTTCCTCGACGACACGGCCTGCAACCTGGCCTCGATCAACCTGCTCCCCTACCGCAACGCCGACGGCACGATCGACATCGCCGCCTACGAGCACACGGTGCGGCTGTGGACCGTCGTCCTCGAAATCTCGGTGATGATGGCGCAGTTCCCGTCGAAGGAGATCGCCAAGCAGTCCTACGAATACCGCACGCTCGGCCTCGGCTATGCCAACATTGGCGGCCTGCTGATGACGTCGGGCATCCCCTATGATTCCGACGAGGGCCGCGCCATCTGCGCAGCGCTCACCGCCATCATGACCGGCATTGCCTATGCCACCTCGGCCGAGATGGCCGGCGAGCTCGGCGCCTTCGCCGACTACGACCGTAACGCGCAGAACATGCTGCGCGTCATGCGCAACCATCGCCGTGCCGCCTATGGCGAGAAACAGGGCTACGAGAAACTCGCCGTCAATCCGGTGCCGCTGGTCGCGTCCGACCTGAAGCAGCAGGAATTGGCCACGCACGCCAAGGCTGCCTGGGACCGCGCCATCGAACTCGGCGAAGAGCATGGCTACCGCAACGCGCAGGCGACCGTGATTGCGCCGACCGGCACGATCGGCCTGGTCATGGATTGCGATACCACCGGCATCGAGCCCGACTTCGCGCTGGTGAAGTTCAAGAAGCTCGCTGGCGGCGGCTACTTCAAGATCATCAACCGCGCCGTGCCGGAAGCGCTGCGCACGCTGGGCTATTCCGAGAGCCAGCTCGCCGAGATCGAGGCTTACGCTGTCGGCCACGGCAACATGAACCAGGCGCCGGCGGTCAACCCCGGCTCGCTCAAGGCGAAGGGTTTTACTGACGACAAGATCGCGGCGCTCAATGCGGCGCTGAAGTCGGCCTTCGACATCAAGTTCGTCTTCAACCAGTGGACGCTGGGCGCCGACTGGGTGAAGGAGACGTTCGGCTTCACCGACGAGCAGCTCAACGACTTCTCGTTCGAGATGCTGCCGGCGCTGGGCTTCTCCAGGAAGGACATCGAGGCCGCCAACATCCATGTCTGCGGTGCGATGACGCTGGAAGGCGCGCCCTTCCTCAAGGCCGAGCATCTGGCGGTGTTCGACTGCGCCAGCCCGTGCGGCAAGATCGGCAAGCGCTCGCTGTCCATCAACAGCCACATCCAGATGATGGCGGCGGCACAGCCCTTCATCTCCGGCGCCATCTCCAAGACCATCAACATGCCCAACGATGCGACGGTGGAAGACGCCAAGGGCGCCTACATGCTGTCGTGGAAGCTGGCGCTGAAGGCCAACGCGCTCTATCGCGACGGCTCAAAGCTGTCGCAGCCGCTCAATTCGTCGCTGCTCGCCGACAGCGAGGATGACGAGGACGACGCGGTCGAGCAGCTGATCGCTGCGCCCGCTTCACAGCGCGCCGTGCAAGTGACCGAGAAGATCGTCGAACGCGTCATCGAACGTCTCTATCGCGATCGTGAAAAACTGCCGAACCGCCGCAAGGGATACACCCAGAAAGCGGTCGTCGGCGGCCACAAGGTCTACCTGCGCACCGGCGAATTCGATGACGGCCGCATCGGCGAGATCTTCATAGACATGCACAAGGAAGGCGCTGCTTTCCGGGCGATGATGAACAACTTCGCCATCGCCATCTCGCTTGGCCTGCAATATGGCGTGCCGCTCGAGGAATTCGTCGAGGCCTTCACCTTCACCAAGTTCGAGCCGGCCGGAATGGTGCAGGGCAACGACGCCATCAAGAATGCGACGTCGATCCTTGACTATGTGTTCCGCGAACTCGCTGTGTCCTACCTCGGCCGCCACGACCTCGCCCATGTCGACCAGTCGGATTTCGACAAGACGGCGCTCGGACGCGGCATCAACGAAGGCAAGGCGACGCCGTTCTCGAAGGGCCTTACCCGCGGCGCCTCGCCGGTCAAGTTGGTGTCTGGCCTAGGTGGCGAACCCAAGGGTTTTGCCGGATCACCTGCCGCGGCCCCTGCCCGGGTCACCCCAACTGCGTTCTCAGGCTCCAATGTGCTGGCGCTTAAACCAGCAAGCGACGAAGCCATCGCCTACAAGCGCGACTATGAGGAGCGAGCCAAGGAATTGGTCGAAGATATTGTTTCCGAGGAGGCTGCCGACCCCACCGGGTTGTTCACCGACGAAGCAGCGAAAGAAGCGGCCGAGGCAAAGGCGCTTGCCTCCACGCGCCGTCAGCAATCCTTGATGCAAGGCTACACCGGCAACGAATGCTCGGAATGCCACAACTTCACCATGGTGCGGAACGGCACCTGCGAGAAGTGCGATACCTGCGGCTCGACGAGCGGGTGCAGCTGAGGAAACTGAGCGCAAAAGCGTAACATCACCGGCCCGGTCGTAAGATCGGGCCGAAATGGTATCGAGAACAAAAAGAGTACGCCACATAAGGATGTCTTTATGTAACATCCCTCAAAACACCAAAGGCCGCCCCTTTCAGGCCGGCCTTTGGTACCGCGATGCGCCGAAGCCCACGCGGGGCGACGAGATCGGAATCCCATCTCCTGTAGCAAGGTAGTTATATGGAGATTCTGATCAGAGAGTCGAGAAGGCATCGGCAGCTAGTGTGACTTTAACTGCTCCGGAAAGGGCTTTTTCGTTATGAAGATCGAACCGAGAATTAGCGCTAATAAGTTGGTTGAATATTGTTTCGCTCGCTCCACGCGGCGAACCGCGATCATTGAAGACATCATCAAACCTAAGAACTTCCTCCTCGACACTCGCTACAACGAGATAGAGCGAGCAATGATGCATTTCATTGAAACTCACGGGCGTGATGACAGCCGATTATCTCAACTCGACAGAGCCTTATTATCGCGCCAACCTGCCACCTCGCACGATGAACAAAGGCTTCTTACGGCTCACGATGCTATCGAACTTTGCCGGACTATGAGCTTGGACAAGCTGCCTACTGCTGCCAGAATAACCGGCATTTCAGATAGCCAGCCAAAATTCGTTCTTGCCGGTGTATCTCTTAGTGTTCGACCGACAAACTCGGTCAAGATGCCACAAACAGGAAAGGGGGAAGTCGGCTTCGGCTTGATCAAACCTTATCTCTGCAAAACACTACCGTTGTCGACAGAAACTTCGGCGCTGCATGGGGCACTTCTCCACTGGTACGCGGAGGAATGTTTCGAAGATGCTGGAGAGCCGCGCGCAGAATTTTGTTTTGTTGTTGACGTGTTCGCCCAGAAGATTTTCGCTGCACCCGGTAGCTTCAGCCAACGCAGAAAGCTGCTGGCTGCCTCATGTCAAGAGATCGCAGACAGGTGGCCGTCAATTCGGGCGAGGTTAATTGCTGACGAAGAGGCCAGCCGGAAACGGCGTTAATGGTCACCCGGTAGTGCTTATCTTCTCCCCTTGTTGTGGGGAGAGGATGAGCGGCACCGGAACACCGTAGCATCCTCTGAAGGAGTGATTGTATGCGTTATGCGGTAGTGATTGAAAAAGCGGCCGATAATTTCTCTGCTTATGTGCCAGACCTGCCCGGCTGCATCGCGACGGGCGCGACAGTGCCTGAGGTGGAAACGGAAATTCGCGACGCTATACGCTTTCACATCGAGGGCTTGCGTGCCGATGGGCTGGAGGTGCCCAAAGGAATCAGTCTCGCGGAATACGTAGAGGCATAAGCGGTAGCCTTCAGGACAACATCCTATCCCGGCACCCGCAGCGTCTGATCGTCGAACAGCGGCTCGTCCTGCCCCGCCCGAACGAACAGCACCCTCCGCCCCTCACCCGCCGGCGCCTCGAAATACTGAATACCATCCGGCATTTCGCCCCAGTCGCCGCAGGGCGGTTCGGGAACTTCGTCATTGGCTAGCGCCTTCAGCTCTTTCGCATAGGCAGCATCGGGGCTGAATGTGTAGCGTTTGACGCCGGCGGGCACGGTGCCCTCGGTGTAGGGCGTCAGCACGCAGCGGGCGCTGACTGATTTGTCGGTCTTTTCCAGCAACAGGCGCAACACCGCGGCCTCGGCGGTTTCGCCTGATTTGATGTCGAACACCTCGACCAGCGGATCGGGCGCGCCGCCATCGCTGTATTTGATGGCGAGCGCGTTGCCGACGAATTCGAAGTGGATCTGGCGAAAACCGAAATCGCAGCGCTGCACCCAGGCGGCCAAACCGACCGTCTTGTCGGCCAGTTTCTCCCAGACGCATTTGTCGATCGGCGGGCGCGATGGCGCCAGCTCGTCCGCCCGCGCTGCGGCTGATATCGTAGCCGAGGCAAACAGCGTGCAGATCCAGACAATCAGTCTCATGGCGTTATTCATCGCTGCATCCTGTCAAAGTGAAGGCGTCCCAGGCCGAGCCGTCCGGATTGGCATTGGCGAAATCGGCAAATTCGGTGAAGGCCGCGCCGAAATCGGGCAGCAACAGCCCTTTCGGCGCCGGTGTCGCTTCGCGCGAATTCAGCTGCTCGGCGCCGCCTCCGGTCAAGGCATAGACCTGGCCCATCCATATCCGGCAGCGACCGCTGCCATCCTCCAGCCCCGCTTCGCGGTCGTCGTCGGTGCAGGCATAGCGGATGGTGCCGAGCGGAAACGAATTTTTGCCATTGGTCCAGGTGATGTCGGCCGGCAAGCGCGTGTCGGTGTTGGGGACGGTCACCGAAAACACTTCGGCCGTCAGTGCCGCCGGCTCATTGTTCAGCGGCCGGAATTGCATCACCGCGCCCGAACGCGGCTCGCGGTAGGTGGCATGGCTGAGCAGACATTCTTTTGCGCTCGCTGCCTGCACGGCGCCGAGCAGAGCCAGGCAAACGACGGCCAGCCTGCGGACGATCATTGGATGTCTTGTCATGAAAGTGGGCGCCTCAGATAAAACCGACCAGCCAAGCCGCGCCGCCCAGAAACGCGGCCGAACAGACCCACAGCAGCCAAAGCCCGCGCACGCTGCATTCGAGCACTGCCGAGGCGGGGTTGGCTGGGTCGTAATGCACGTCGACCTTGCCGCCCTCGGCATAGCTGCGCGCCTGGCCGCTGACGAGGCCGGGCATTAAAGCGGTGACCGTGGCGCCGAAGGTGACGCGGTCTGAGGTGTAGTGCTGGCCTGCGACGCCGTAGCTGTACACGATGCGGGATTTGAAGACGGTGCTCCAGCGTCGATGGCCGCTGTAGTTTCGCAGCGCCTGCAGACCCGAGGAGTCAATGCGGCCGGGCGCGACCGGCCATTTTGACGCCTGCTCGGCAAGCGACTTCTGGACGAAGGCCATGCGCAGGATCATCAGGCCCATGAACAGCAGCAGCGCTCCGGCGCCGAGGTTCTGCGGCTTGGGCAGGTGCGGCCGGATCGCCTCCAGCACGCCACCGAGCAAAAACACCAGCACCACCGTGCCGATCACCAGCCCGGCCGAGAGCTTGACCATGAACTTGAAGGCGCCGTCCGGCAGGGTGCGTTCGATCACGGCCTTGCCCGGATCGGCCGGATTGTAGAAGACGGTCACTTCAGCGCCGGTGGGAAACTGCGCCAGGGTTTCGGTGACTTCGAAATTCCCCAGATTCTCCTTCACGCTGTAGCGCGAGCTTTGAAATTTCTTTTTACCGACCTTGTATTCGAAGGTGATCGCCGGAAAATTGCGCATCTCGGTGGTGTCGCTGCTGTCCGAGCCGACGCCCGACCTTCTGACTTCGCGCGCCTCGACGCGCGACGAGATGATCTTGCCCGGCGCCGGCAGCCAGTGGCTCATCGCCTGCACCTCGCGCCACTTGACGAAGGTGATGAACGACAGACCGCCCGCGATCGCGCAGGCAAATCCGACAATCAGAAATTTGAGCTCTACGTCCACCGCGTCCCCCAGGAGTGCCGGAAGCTGCAAATAGATAGCACGGCGAAGGCAATGTCTTGATTATTCGCAAAGGACGAACCGCCCTTCCTCGGGTATCGAAGCCCCCTCAACTTTGTTAAGAGTCGCCCAAACTGTTAGGAGCCATGAGACCAGGATGACAGCACTGCGCGTTCTCTCGGATGCCTTCATTCCGGAACTCCCGAACCACTACAAAGGCAAGGTCCGCGAGAATTACGATCTGCCGGATGGCCGCCGCATCATCATCGCCACCGACCGGCTGAGCGCCTTCGATGTGATCCTGACCGCAATACCGCTCAAGGGAGAGCTGCTGACGCAGACGGCGCGCTACTGGTTCGAGGAAACGGCGGACATCTGCCCCAACCATGTGCTCGATTATCCCGACCCCAATGTCGTCGTCGGCACCAGGCTCGACATTCTGCCGGTGGAAATCGTTGTTCGCGACTATCTCGCCGGCACCACCAGCACTTCGGTGCTGACGAAATACAAGAACGGCGAACGCGATATGTACGGCATCCGCCTGCCGGACGGGCTGCGCGACAATGAGAAGCTGCCGCAGGCCATCATCACGCCGACCAGCAAGGCGCTCGATGGCGGTCATGACGAGCCCTTGACGCGCGACGAGATCCTGACGCGCGGCCTGTTATCGGAAGAGCAATGGGACACAGTCTCGCGCTATGCGCTGGCGCTGTTTGCGCGCGGCAAAGCGTTGGCCGCGAAGCGCGGCCTGATCCTGGTCGACACCAAATATGAGTTCGGCACGAACAAGGATGGCACCATCATCCTTGCCGATGAAATCCATACGCCCGACTCAAGCCGCTACTGGCTTGCGGCAACCTATGAAGAGCGTTTCAAGGCAGGCGAGCGGCCGCAAAGTTTCGACAAGGACTTTATTCGCGCCTGGGTGACCGCGCGCTGCGATCCCTACAAGGATCGTATTCCGAAAATCCCCGCCGAGCTCATCGAGCAGACATCGCGGGTTTACACGCAGGCCTTTGAGACCATCACCGGCAAGACCTTCACCGCCGATATCTCGGGAAAGACGGTGCTGGACCGCATTCGCGAGAACCTGCGACCTTATTTCTGACGGCGGCTGGCGGCCGCCGGTCAACTTGCCGAGGTCGCGGACACGGACGGTTCTGGCGGAGCGCGCCACGTGCCGAGATATGATCCGCACAGGATGAGCGCGAAAGCCGCTACAATGCCGATATCGAGCGGCTCTGAAAGGACGAGCACGCCGGCTGCCACGGAGACGGCGGGCGCCACATAGGTTATGACGACCGCCCGTTCGGGGCCGATCTCCCGCACCAGCAGAAAATAGGTGGCGAAGGCGATCGCCGTGCAAAACACGCCAAGACCGAGGATTGCGCCAACCACCGTTGTCGACGGCATGGCCGCCGGCCAGGCCAACGCCGCCGGCACGGCGTAGATCAGCGCGGCCCCTGCCAGACAGACTGCCGTCAGCGAGGTTGCCGGCACATCGTTCAGCCAGCGCGACGCGATGATCGAACCCGAGGCATAGCAGGCCGCGGCCATGAGAATCTCGACGACCGCGAGAAATCCGCCACCCAAGGTCGGCAGCGCCAGCACGAAGACACCGGCAAAACCGAGGAAAAGACCGGTCCAGCGGCGTATCCCCAGCCGCTCATCCGAGCCCATCAGCTTTGAGAGCGCGACGGTTACCGCCGGCGTCATGGCAATCAGCAGTCCGGCGGTGGAACTGTCGATGCTGACTTCGCCATGGGTGATCAGCCCCCATGGCAGGATCATCTCGACCAGACAGAATGCGGCGACCGCCGGCCAATGTGTCTTCAGCCATCCGAAACTGCGCTGGACAAGGACGAAGGGCAGCAGCGCCAGGGCGCCGACGGCTGTTCGGGCAAAGACCAGGAAGGGCACCGACACCTCGGCAACCGCCAGCTTGATCAACAAATAGGGAATGCCCCACAGGAGGCTGAGCAGCACGAACAAAAACAGTCCGCGGCGCGTCATGACGGCCTCACAGCCAGAAAGGTGGTCCACTCTTCGCGATCGCGGCCGACGTTGAATTCGTCTCCGACAAGAACCAGCCCGGCGTTTTCAAGGCGGGCCGCGAAGTCGTCCCTGCGCCAGTAGACCGTATGATATTCGCCGCTCTTCTCGCCATCGCCAATGCGCATCGAGACGAGGAAGGCGCCGCCCGGCCGCAACGACCCGGCAATCTTGGCAAGCACCTGGTCGGCCTGCTCGCGCGGCACGTGGATCAGGACGCACAATGCGAGCACCGCGTCGTAGGGGCCGCCGAGATCGTCGGTGATGAGATCGAGAAACTCACCATGCTTGCCGCGTGCGGCCTGCAACTCGAGAAACCGCTTCGTTGCGTCTGTGCGCCGAACCTGGACACCGAGCCCTTCGACGAAGTCCGCATCGTATCCGGGCCCCGAACCGACTTCCAGAATCCGGCCACCTTTGCCGGCGATCTTCACCAGGCGCTTCAGCCATTTCTGTTCTCTTTGGTTCGGAACGTGCCGCACCAGAGCGTCGTAGCGTTCGGCATAGTCCTCATAGGCGTTGATCGTTTGGCGGCTCTTCGCCAGATCCTCGGATGGCACAGTCATCTTTCCCTCCCCTGGTCAAAGAGCTTGCTTAGCCAATGGTGCCGGGAGGCACGCGTCCGTCAAGCATACCGATATCCCTGAGGAAATGATCCGACAGCGAGCGGCGGTCGAGCAAGCCGCGCTTGCGAGGCCTGAACGGCGCGGTGAAGAGGTCGAGCACCGGGCGGCGAAGCGTGTTGTAGAGAGCGATGGTGGTGGTCATTGCCGTATCCTCAGGGTTTGATCCGATGAATGCAGCATGCCGTTTTCCGGGCTTGGTTTCCAATCGAACGTCGCGTAGTATGCATCAGCGGGATTGATGCGTCATGAGCTGGGAACTACCACCATTAGGAGCCATCAGGGTCTTTGAAGCCGCGGCCCGGCTGGGCAGTTTCACCAAGGCAGCCGAAGAACTCGGCATGACCCAATCAGCTGCCAGCTATCAGATAAAGGTGCTGGAAGAACGTGCCGGAACGCCGCTTTTCATAAGAAAAACAAGGCAGATCGCGCTGACCGAGGCCGGACAGCAGCTGGCGCCGCACGCAACAGGCGCGTTCTCGACCCTGGCCGACGCATGGGTCGCCACCAAGGGTGGAGCGACCGGCGTGCTGTCGGTGACGACCATGGAAACCTTCGCATCGAACTGGCTGGCCGTATGGCTTGGAACATTCCAGCTGATGCATCCCGATCTTGCCGTGAAGGTGAATACATCGCACGGGCTGGTCGATTTCACGCGCGGCGACATGGATGTCGGCATTCGCACCGGCAGTGGAAAATGGCCGGGCCTGACGGCTCACTATCTGTTCAAGGCGGACTATACGCCGATGCTCAGCCCGAGACTCGCCGAAAGCGTCGGCGGCATCCACCGCCCCGAGGATCTCTACCAAGTGCCGCTATGCTGTGCCGACGATCCCTGGTGGGAAATCTGGTTCAAGGCTGCCGGCGTGCCGTTCGAGCCCGATCGCGTCATCGCTGGCCCGAAGCTGGGTACGCAGGCCTATGATGCGATGGCGGCGCTGACCGACAAGGGCGCCGCGATCCTCACCAGAAACCTTTACAGCGCCCTGTTGGAAAAGGGCCAGTTGATACAGCCATTCGGCGTGCTTGGATCGGACGGCGACGGCTATTGGCTGGTGCATCTGGAGAGCCGCCGCAACGCGCCCAAAATCAAGGTGTTTCGCGACTGGGTGCTGGCGCAGACGGCAGAGATACGCGAACGCGAAAAGCGCGACAGCCCTCTAGGCACCGCGATAAAACTCGCCCCCGCCTCAACCCTCAGTCCTTGAAGGTCAACCCGTATCTTGCAACCTGTTCCTTCGGCATATCCGCAAGCGCCTGGCGCGTGGTGTAGCCGCCATAGATCACCTTGCCGTTCTTGATCATCCAGTCCTCGACGTCGGCCTCGGTCACCGTCATCCTGTCGCCCATCTTGTACTTGTTGCCATTGACCGGGACGTCGGCGAGCAGGCCGATATAGGAGCCGTCGCTGTAGCCGACCAGCTGCAGCCAGATATGCTCGGTGGCGCCGTTCTGGGTCAGCGGGAATTTTACCGTGTAGGTGCCGGGTGTGCCGGCGTCCATCAATTCGTGGAAGCGCTTGAGGGTCGAGCGGCCGCTGTCCTTGGCGGCCTGCATCGCCTTGTCCTCGGTGGAATAGGACACGACGTTCTGCTTCGACTCGGCCAGCGAAGTGCCACTTCCGCCCGGCATGTGGCCGAGCGAACTGAAAAACCCGTAGCCGACAGCGGCGGCAAGAGCGACAGCCACAACTGGATTGCGCATGGACCCCTCCGAAACCCGATCACGGGCACGTTACCGGAAGGCTGTTGCGATACCGCTAAAGGACACAGTGAGCGGATCGTTAGCGAGACGCTGAAAATTCAACCCAAGCCGCAGCGGCAGGCAGCGCAGGCGCACCGGCACCGGCCTGACGTTCAGTCGGCGTCGGCGACGGTCGTCTGCCCGCCTGCCCATGCCCACCAGGCGCGCTCGTCGCCATGGAAGACGTTGAGGTCGATGCGGCCGGTCACGCCGTGCGACAGGCCGGAGCCGGAGTACTGCCAGAACAGCCATTTGCGGCCGGGATAGACTTTTGAGGGATGCCGCGCCACGGCGCGCAGCCAGAACGGATAATCGAGAAACGCACCCTTGAGATTGTCGCGATAGAAATCCGGTGCGGTGTAGATGATGGGCCGCTGGCCGTAATGGCGCTCCAGCTTGTCCATGAACACCTTCATCTTTTCCAGCACGGTGGCCCGCGAAGGCTGCCGCTTGCAGGAGGATTCGCCGTTCCATTCGACATCGATCACCGGCGGCAGCGCGCCTTCGACCCTTGGCACATTGCGGATGAACCAGTCCGCCTGCTCGCCGGCGGTGCGGCACCAGTAGAAGAAGTGATAGGCGCCGCGCTTCAGCCCGGCGGCATCGGCATTGCGCCAGTTCTTCATGAACATCGGGTCGAGATGGTCGCCGCCATCGGTCGCCTTGATATAGGCGAAGTTGGCGCCCTGGGCACGCAGCTTGCCCCAGTTGACATTGCCCTGCCAGCGCGAGACGTCGACGCCGTGGACGGCAAGGTAGCGTGGCGAAGCCTTGCCGAAATTGATCGGCTTGGCGTCGCGGAAACCGTAGCGGGTGACCGGCGAGGCCAGCATGGCCGGCGCCGCGCGCGTCAACCGCTTCGGCGCAGACATCAGAGCGGCGGGCTCGAGCTGTGGTCTGGTGCTCCCCTGCGGCGTGCCCGCGACGATGGCCTCTTCTTCCTCGACCATGGAAAAGGGCGGCGCATTGTCGGCCACAGCGTTGTCGGCCACCATGTCGGACCGCATCGGCGCGAGGTCGGCGGTCTCCGCCGGAGCCGCTGTGACCGGCGCGCTCGGACGCACGACCGAACTGGTCGTCTCGTTCGACGGCTGCAAGCCATCGACGCTCGCTGTGGACGAGCAGCCGGCAAGGCAAATCGATGCCACGACAAAACTGACGACGCCTGAAATCCGCATCTGGACCTGTACGCAAAACACAACAGACCGATGGCAAACAGACGCCGCCGGACAAACCGGCCTCGATTACTAACGAGAAATTACCAACAAAGTTTGAATCAAGTTGTTAGGAATTGGCCCTCTTGTCTTCTCCCCCTGTGGGAGAAGGTGGATCGGCGCGTAGCGCCGAGACGGATGAGGGGTGTTCCAGCGGAGTGAGGCGTTGGCGTTCCCTGGAACACCCCTCATCCGACCGAGCTTCGCTCACCTTCTCCCACAAGGGGAGAAGGGGAAGCCCTTACCTTCCCAGCCATTGCTGCATGCAGCTTTTCGCCACCACATGCGCCGGTGGCACGGCGTCGGCGGCCGGGCGGCGGGCACGTTCGAGCAGCAGGCGAACCTGTTCGGGGCGCACGCGGTCACGCTCCATGACGAGGAGGACCATCGGGTCGCTCAAAAGCTCGTCCAGGGTGCTGATTCTGTCGCTCATCGGTCGTCTCCTCGATACCGGCCCGCAGACGATAGATAGGCAGGCAATCATGGCCCGCCAATGACGCTTTGCCGGCTATGTCGTGGTTTCGGGATTAATTTCCGGTAAGGCCGGCGTCAGTTCGGAGGCGGCGCGCCTTCATGGTGCGGCAGGCCGTCATCGAGTTGCAGCCAGGGCTGCTTCGAGGCGGTCCACATATGCATTTCCGGCTTGAACAGCGAGGGATCGTCGAGCGAGCCGGTGGTGATGCCGACGATGCCGGCGGAGTCGCGTCGGGAAAACAGCGTGGTGCCGCAAGCGGCGCAAAAGCCGCGCTTGAGGTCCGGAGAGGTGTTGACCGTCGCCACCTCTCCCTCGACGGTGACATCGTCGATGCGAAACAAAAGGCGGGCGTTGAAGGCCGCGCCGATCACCTTCTGGCAGCGCCGGCAATGGCAGACGCGCTGATTGAGCGGCGCCGCCTCGGTGCCGTAGCGCACTGCCCCGCAATGGCATCCGCCCTGGTATTTCGTCATCATTCGAACCCATCACACTGAAGGTCTCTTGATGATATCGACAGGTACCTTTCGGTCAATTGAAAAGCCCTGATGGCGCCATCGATTGCGCCGATAGGACTAATGGCTGCGCCAGGGCTTCGTGGTTTCGCAGGCACAAAAAAGCCGGCCGCCTCTTCGAGACGGCCGGCATGTATCTCAGGCAAGCTATTTCGTTTCGCTGAGGACTTCGTCCCAGGTCTTCACCTTGGTTTCGCCATTGAGGAAGGGCAGTGCCGCGGCCGTCAGCTCCGGTGCGAAGAAGACGTCGTAGTGGGTGCGATTGGGAATGATGGCCAGCCGGTTCTGCGACAGGTTCTCACGCATCCAGCCGGCATCCTTCAGCCCGCCGCCGATCATCTGGTAGAACCTGATCTCGTGCTCGGGCTTGTACATGTCGCTGTCGCCATAGGCCAGCATAACTGGCATCTTCAGCTTCGCCACATCGGCGGAATAGTCGTAATCCTTGCGCATGAAATTGCCCAGCGCGTCGAGCAGTTTGGGGAAATCGTCGGGACGTGGGGCGACGGCGACGTAGGATTTGTACATCGGCGTGTCCTTCATGAAATCGGCGGCGGCCGCGCTCACCTGCGCCTGCTGGCCGCGCATCTCGTCATAGAAGCCATTGGCGGCGAAGCCGGTCGAGACCAGGACCAGACGTCTCACCGTCTCGGGATGCTGAACGGCCATACGGAAGGCGACGCCGCCGCCCAGCGAATAGCCAAGCACGTCGACCTTGTCATAGCCGAGCGCCTTGACGATACCAGCCATGTCGTCGCCCATCCCCTCCAGGCTGAAGGGTCGCTCGCCGAGCGCGGTGCGGCCATGGCCCTGCAGGTCGACGGCAATGATGGTGCGGTTTTCCGCCAGCTTCGGCAGCAGCGGCGCGAACATGTCCGACGTGCCAAGGCCGCCATGCAGCAGAAGCAGCGGTTCTCCCTTGCCATAGACGGCATAGTAGTAATTCAGGCCGTCGATCGGCAGCAAGCCGGACTTTTCCGGCTTCGGCATGGCTGTTGCTTCGGTGGTCATGGCGGGCTTGGTCTCCTCTGCATTGGCTGGGCCGGGCGCTGCAAACAAGGCAGCGACCGAGGCAAGAATGGCGAAATAGATTCGTCTGGACATGTCGGTCTCCTCAGGTTCCCCCCAAGGACGAGCGAGCACGCCGCGTGCCGACATGCCCTGCGAAAAAATCCGCGGAAGAATGATCGGTTTGGCTGTTGTCGATCGGTCGCGCGCCTCAGTGGCGCTTGGCTTGCACCAGATAGGCGTCGATCTCGGTCTCGCCGAGCCATTTGGCGGCTTCCAGCCGGTGCAGGCCCTCGACCAGGATGTGGCGCTTGCCGTCATGGCGAACCTGGATCGGCGTCTTCATGCCGTTTTCCAGTATGTCTTCGGCCAGATGCCGGACCGTTTCGGGATGCAGCGTCTTCTTGCGCGCCGTCGGCACGTAGATTTCGTCGACCTTGACCTTCTGCACTCTCAGCATACCGGCTCCCGAGGCGGAAAATGCCGCCTCGCCTGAGATAGTCGGTTTGCCGGGTGCGGCCAAGAGCGGCCAAGCAATTGTGTCGTATGCAATTGCTGGCCCGATCGTTTCCATTTGACGCTTGGCCGGCAGATGGCCGAAATGGCGGCCTGTCACTTTTCCGGTGTTCATGACCCAACTGCCGACCGAATTTCCCGATTTCGGACTGACGCCCGAGCAGCGCCGCGAGGCAGTGCGCGGCCATTACTATGAATGGCCGGGAATGGACGGCGAGCGCGGCGAGATCTGGTGTTATTCCAACCGCTTTTCCTACCGCGCCGGCGAGACCGTGACGCTGCATGTCAGTTCGAGAGTGCCGCGCTTCAGCATTGTCATTGTCCGCGACGGCGGCAGCGAGACAAAAGTCTTCGAGCAAACGGGGCTTTCGGCGCGCTGGCAGGATACGCCCGACCAGTGCTCGGTCGAAGGCTGCGGCTGGGAGGCGTCGTTTCAATTCAGCATCGGCAAGGATTGGCCGTCCGGCGCCTACCGGCTGACGCTGACGGCGGACGGCGGCGACGGCAAGCCGATCCACTGCCACCACCTCATCATCGTCGCGCCCCTGCCCGGCAAAAAGCCCGGTCGCGTGCTGCAGGTGGCGGCGACGGGCACCTGGCTGTCCTACAACACCTGGGGCGGCTCCAACGCCTATCAGGGCATCACCGGCCCGGGCCGCGACCAATATGCGCGCATGGTGTCGACGCAGCGGCCCTGGTGCCGCGGCTTCGTGGTGCTGCCCAAGGATGCGCCGCGCGTGCCGCTGGAGGTTGCGGTGCCGCCGAAAACAGTGCCGCGCTATCNTCGTGGTGCTGCCCAAGGATGCGCCGCGCGTGCCGCTGGAGGTTGCGGTGCCGCCGAAAACAGTGCCGCGCTATCCGCACATGGAATGGGCGTACGCCACCGGACATTCGAAGAAATACACCTCCTCCGGCTGGGCGAGCTATGACAGCCACTTCTTCCGCTTTGCCGAGCGGGCCGGCTATGGCGTCGATCTCGCCAGCCAGCACGATTTGCACTTCTCGCCCGAGATTCTCGACGGCTACGACTGTGTGGTCTTCGTCGGCCATGACGAGTACTGGACCTGGGAAATGCGAGACGCCGTCGACAGCTACGTCGAGCGCGGCGGTCATGCGGCGCGCTTTGCCGGCAATTTCATGTGGCAGACCAGGCTCGAGGACGAAGGCCGGCGGCAGGTCTGCTACAAATACCGGGCGCGCGCCGAAGACCCGGCCTATGGCGGCGACGTCACCCGCGCCACCAACTCCTGGGAAGCGCCTGAGATCGGTCGTCCCGGCGCAATGACGTTCGGCCTCAACGCGACGCGCGGCGTCTATGCCGGCTGGGGCGGATGCGCACCGCGCGGCATGCGCGGCTTTCCGGTCTATCGGCCCGAGCACTGGGCCTTTGCCGGCACCGGCATGTACTATGGCGACCTGCTTGGCGCCGACAGTCATGTCTATGGCTATGAGGTCGACGGGCTCGATTTCGAGATCCGCGGCGGCCTGCCCTATCCGACACCGGACAGCGGTGCGCCTGACGGGCTGCAGGTGCTGGCCGTCGGCATGGCGAGCCAGGTCGAGGAAAGCGCCGACATCCCGATCGAGGACCAGTTTCTCACCGACGAGGATGGCCGCTTTACGGCCGAAACGCTATTTGGCGAGGCGACCGACGCCAATCTGGAAAAAGTCAAACGCGGCAACGGCATGATCGTCAATTTCCCGCGCGGCAAGGGCGAGGTTTTCCACGCCGGAAGCTGCGAATGGGTGGCCGGCCTGCTCAGGCAGGATCCGATGGTCGAGCGCGTGACCAGGAATGTAATCGATCGCTACCTCGGAAAGTCCTGACATGCAGAAGCCCTCATCAACTGGTTCAGAAACGCGCGCGCCATCGCACCTGTTCTACCTCTCCAGCCTGCGCCGGCCGCTGATCGACCGCGCCGAAGGCATCTATATGTGGACGCAGGACGGCCGCCGCTTCATCGACGGATCGAGCGGGCCGATGGTCGCCAATATCGGTCACTCCAACCGCAACGTGCTCGATGCCATGAAGCGGCAGATGGACCGCGCCACCTTCGCCTACCGGCTGCATTTCGAGAACGAACCGGCGGAAGAACTGGCGCGGGAGCTCGCCGGCAAACTGCCGGAGGGCATGGACCGAATCTTCTTCGTCTCCGGCGGTTCGGAGGCGACGGAATCCTGCATCAAGCTGGCGCGGCAATGGGCGGTCGCGACCGGCCAGCCGAAGCGCTGGAAGGTTATCACGCGTTTTCCCTCCTATCATGGCGGCACGCTGGGTTCGCTTTCGATAACCGGCGACGATGCGCTGGCCGAAACGTTCACACCGATGATGCGGGTGATGCCGACCGTGCCGGCGCCGACGGCATGGCGCGACCGCGACAATCTTTCGATGGAGCAGCGCGGCGTCCGCTATGCCGACATGCTGGAGGAGAAGATCCAGGCCGAGGGCCCGGACAGCGTGCTCGCCTTCATCATGGAGCCGATCGGCGGTGCGGCGACTTCGGCCCTCGTCGCACCGGACAGCTATTATCCGCGTATACGCGAGATCTGCGACCGCTACGGCATCCTGCTCATCCATGATGAAGTGATGAGCGGCGCCGGCCGCACCGGAAAATTCCTTGGCGGCGACCATTGGAACTGCAAGCCCGACATCGTCGCGCTGTCGAAGGGGCTTGGCTCCGGCTATGCGCCGCTCGGCGCGCTGGCCGCCCCGATGCGGCTGGTCGAGCCGCTGCTGGCGTCGGGCGGCTTCCAGCATGGCCACACCTATGCTGGCAATCCGCTCGCCTGCGCGGCCGGGCTCGCCGTGCTCGGCGAGATGGACCGCCTCGACCTGATCGCCAATGCCGCCGCGATGGGCGACGTGCTGATGGACGGGCTGAAAGGGCTGGCGAAGCGTTTTCCGTTCATCGCCGATGTCCGAGGCAAAGGCCTGCTCACCGGCGCCGAGATGGTTGCCGATCCCGAAACTCTACGGCCGATCGAACAGGGCAAGAAAGCCACGCAGCGCCTGCTCGACCTCGCCTACGAGCGCGGGCTGATCATCTACGGCCGCAGGGTCAAGGGCGGTGTCGACGGCGACAATTTCATGGTGGCGCCGCCGATGATCGTCACGGCTGAAGAGGTCGGCGAGATCATTTCCATCATCGGCGATTCGCTGGAAGTTCTGGCCGCCGAACTCGACCTGCCGGTCGAAGGCTGAGGGCTAAAGAATGGCGCCGAGGAAAGTCATCATCACCTGCGCGGTCACTGGCTCGGTGCACACCCCGTCCATGTCGCCCTATCTGCCGGTGACGCCGGACCAGATCGCGACCGACGCCATCGCGGCGGCCGAGGCTGGCGCCTCAATCCTGCATCTCCACGCCCGCGATCCCAAAGACGGCCGGCCGACCGCCGATCCTGAGGTGTTCATGCAGTTCCTGCCGCGCATCAAGCAAGCGACCGATGCGGTGATCAACATCACCACCGGCGGTTCGTCGCTGATGACGCTCGACCAGCGGCTGGCGGCACCACTGCGGGCCGAGCCGGAAATGTGCTCGCTCAACATGGGCTCGATGAATTTCGCGCTGTTCCCGATGCTCGACAAGCCAAGGGAGTGGCAGCACGAGTGGGAACCAAAGCTGCTCGAAGCCACGCGCGACACCGTCTTCAAGAACACCTTTGCCGATATGGAAGGCGTGCTCGAAAAGCTCGGCAAGGGCTGCGGCACGCGCTTTGAGTTCGAATGCTACGATGTCGGCCATCTCTATTCGCTGGCGCATTTTCGCGACCGCGGGCTGGTGTCGGGGCCGCTGTTCATCCAGTTCGTGCTCGGCATTCTCGGCGGCATCGGCGCCGATCCCGACAATCTCATCCATATGAAGCGCATCGCCGACAAGCTGTTCGGCGACAGCTACCAGTTCTCGGTGCTCGCCGCCGGCCGCCATCAGATGCCCCTGATCTCGATCGCGGCGGCGATGGGCGGCAATGTCCGCGTCGGGCTGGAGGACAGTCTCTACGATGGACGGCAATTGGCGAAATCCAATGCCGATCAGGTGCGCAGGATACGCGCCATTCTCGACGGGTTGTCGCTGGAAGTCGCAACGCCGACCGAGGCGCGCGAGATGCTGGCGCTGAAGGGTGGCGATAGGGTGGCGTTTTGAGATGATTGATCTGCGATGATGGCGTTCTGGCACACCCCCCTCTGGCCTGCCGGCCATCTCCCCCTCAAGGGGGGAGATCGGATGTCACTGCGGCCTTCGCCAATCTCAATCGTTGCAAAATGGATGGCAGCGCCAAAGCTGCCAATCTCCCCCCTTGAGGGTGAGATGTCCGGCAGGACAGAGGGGGGTGCCTGGGCGCCTTGCCTATCGTGAGTACAGTCACCCTCCGCCCCGGCACCATCGACGACGTCGACACCATCCATGCCGCGCTGCTCAAGCTCGGCACCCATATCGGCGCGCATCAGGAGATCACGTCCACTGCCGACGATCTCCGCCGCTACGGCTTTGGCGACAAACCCGCCTTCTCCACCCTGATCGCCGAGATCGGCGGCGATTTTGCGGGGCTCTGCCTGCATTTCCCGATCTTCTCGACATGGATGGGGCGGCCCGGCGTCTATATCCAGGACCTCTATGTCGAGGACCGGTTTCGCGGCCGCAAGATCGGCGAAAGACTGCTGCGCCGGGTCGCGCTCGACTGCCGCCGGGATGGCGGCGCCTATCTCAGGCTGTCCGTCGACACCGACAATGACGGCGCCAAGGCTTTTTATGAGCGGCTGGGCATCGCCTGGTCGAGCTACGAGCAGACGCAGAAGATTGTTGGCGATGCCTTTTTCGCCTTTGCCGATGCAGCGCAGGATGGGGACGCGGAATGAAAGCCTTCTTTGCCGAGGAGCAGAAACGCCACGACCCGAAGGCCTTTCTGTCCAGCGGTACGCCGCAGCCCAATCCCGAACAGCCGGAGCGGGTAGAGCGATTGTTAGCCGGCGCAAAATCCGCCGGATTGATGATCGAGCGGCCCAGGGAACATGGCCTAGGCCCGGTGGCGGCCGTGCATACGCCGGAGTATCTCGCCTTCCTCGAACACATTTTTGCGCGCTGGCAGCGCATCGAGAGCGCATCCGCGGAAGTCATCCCCAACATCCATCCACTGGCCCGCACAGGGTCCTATCCGGCCTCGGCGGTCGGCCAGGCCGGCTACCACATGGCCGACACCGCTTGCCCGATTTCGGCCGAGACCTGGCAGAGCGCGCTGTGGAGCGCCTGGAGCGCGGTCGAGGCGGCTGAAACCGTCATGGCTGGCGCGCCCGCCGCCTATGCGCTCTGCCGGCCACCCGGGCACCATGCCTTTGCCGATGTCGCCGGCGGCTTCTGCTTCATCAACAATTCAGCGGTCGCGGCCCAGGTGTTGCGCAAGCAGGCAGCGCGGGTGGTGATCCTCGATGTCGACCTGCATCACGGCAATGGCACGCAAGGCATCTTTTATACGCGTTCCGACGTCCTGACGGTGTCGCTGCACGCCGATCCGGTGCGCTTCTATCCGTTCTTCTGGGGCCATGCCGATGAGCGCGGCGAAGGTCCGGGCCTCGGCTATAATTTCAACCTGCCATTGCCGCGCAAATCAGCCGACGCGGCGTTTCTGGAGGCCCTCGAAGTGGCGTTCCAGCGTATCCGCGCCTTTTCGCCGGACGCGCTGGTCGTGGCGCTCGGTCTCGATGCGTTCGAGGGCGATCCGTTCGGCGGGCTTTCGGTGACCACGCCCGGTTTCTCGCGGATCGGCGAGGCAATTGCCAAGCTCGGCCTGCCGACGGTTATCGTCCAGGAAGGCGGCTATCTTTGCGACGCGCTCGGCGACAATCTCACGGCGTTCCTCACCGGTTTCGGCGGCAAACAGCGATAGCTGACTAGCGCTGCTGCCTCAGCATGGCGATCACCCGGTGCACGCTTTCCAACGTCTCGTCGATCTCTGCCGCCGTGTTGTAGTGCGCAATACCGATGCGCACGACGCCCTGCTCGGCCGGAATGCCGAGATGGTGGACGATCTCCCAGGCGTAGTTGTGACCCGACCATAGAAAAATGTTCTCGGCATTCATCTGCCGCACGATCGTCTCTGGCACGATGCCGTCGACGGTGAAGGACACGGTCGGCACGCGCTCAATGACACGCTTCTGATCGGTGATGCCGCGGATGGTCAGGCCCTCAATGGCGGACAGCCCATCGATCAGCCTCAGCGCCAGCGGGTTTTCGTAGGCGATCGACACTTCGTATGCCTTTGCGATCTTTTGCCTTCGCGAACCGCCCTCGCCGGCCGCAGCACCGAGTTCGGCGAAGTAATCGACCGCTGCGGTAAGCCCGGCCATCAGTTCGATCTGCGGCGTGCCGAGTTCGAAGCGCTCCGGCAGGCCATTGGAAGAGCAACGGCATTTGTAGGGTTGCAGCGCATCGATGATGTCGCGGCGTCCCCACAATATGCCCATATGCGGGCCGAAGAATTTGTAGGCCGAGCAGATCAGGAAGTCGCAGCCGAGATCCTGCACGTCGACCAGCCCATGCGGCGCGAACTGCACGGCGTCGACATAGACCACCGCGCCGGCCTGTTTGGCGATGGCCGTCAGCGCTTTCACCCGATTGATCGAGCCGGTGAGGTTCGAGGCATAGTTCAGCGCAACGAGTTTTGTCCTGTCGGTAAGCAGAGCGCTGAGCGCCGCCTCCTCGCTGCCAGCTGTTCTCGTCGAAAGGCAGGAAGCGCACCAAGAGGCCAAGATCTTCGGCCAGTTGCAGCCAGGGCGAGACATTGCCCTCATGATCCATGCGGGTGACGATGATCTCGTCGCCCGGCTTGAAGCCGCGGCCGAGCGTGCGCGACATGTGATAGGTCAGCGTCGTCATGTTGGCGCCGATGATTATTTCCTCCGCGCTCGCTGCACCCAGGAAATCGGCCATCGCCTCATGGGCGTCGTCGAACACCTTTTGCGCGGCAAGCGTGGTTTCGAAATAGCCGCCGAGATTGGCGTTGGTGGTGAGGAGGCAGCGCGCCACCGCATCGGCAACCGCCTGTGGCACCTGCGTGCCGGCCGGATTGTCGAGATAGATGCGCCGGCGGCCTTTGTCGGTCAGGTCCAGCGCCGGAAATTTTCCCCTGACGGTCTCGATCGGAAAATCCATTGCTGTCCCCTTCCCCTTGTGTTTTCTACGGAATTCCGCCCGGAGTGCCCGCTTACGGACAAGGATTGCCCACGCGCTGGTGGATCGCGTCGACGGCCTTCTGCATCTCGTCGGTCCAGGTCACGTCGACTGAGGACAGCGCCATCTCGAGCTGGGCAATCGTCGTCGCGCCGATGATGCTGGAGGTAACAAAGGGTCGGCTGGCGACATAGGCGTTGGCGAACAGCGCCGGTTCGAGGCCGAAGGAGCGCGCCAGTTCGTTGTATTCGAGCTGCGCCTCCGCCGCATTTGGCGTCTCGTAGCGCTGGCCGCGGTTGAACAACTGCGAGCGCGAACCCTGCGGCCGTGCGCCATGGTCGTATTTGCCGGTGAGATAGCCCTGCGCCAGCGGCGAATAGGCGAGGAAGCCGACATCCTCGCGCCCGCAGACTTCGGCCAGGTTCACCTCAAAGGTACGGTTGACCAGATTGTAGGCGTTCTGCAGCGAAACGATGCGCGGGCCGACGCCCTTGTCGGCCTCGGCGATGAAGCGCATGACGCCCCAGGAGCTTTCGTTCGACAGGCCGAGATGGCGGATCTTTCCCGCCTTCACCAGTTCCTCGAAGACTGCGAGTGTCTCGGCGATCGGCGTCTCGCCGGGCGGCGCGCCAACGGCATCGGCACGGCGCGGCACAGCACCCACGCGGGTCGGGTTGGCGCCCCAGGGGATGTCGCGCTCCGGCCAGTGGATCTGGTAGAGGTCGAGATAGTCGGTGCCGAGCTTGGCAAGCGATTTGTCGATGGCGTCAAAGATGTCGGCGCGCACCAGTTTTGACGGCCGGTCGCCACGAAACCAGCGGTTGGCGGTGCGGCCGACCACTTTCGAGGCCAGGATGACCTTGTCGCGATTGCCCTTGGCCTTCATCCAGCTGCCGATGAACTTCTCCGTCCGCCCCTGCGTCTCCTCCTTGGGCGGTATCGGGTAGAGCTCGGCCGTGTCGATGAAATTGACCCCGCGCGCAAAGGCCAGATCCATCTGCGCATGGCCATCGGCCTCGGTGTTCTGCTGGCCCCAGGTCATCGACCCCAGGCAGATCTGGGTAACAAGAAGATCGGTCCGACCGAGACGGCGTTTGTGCATGGGGTTTCTCCGGCGGGAGGTTTGCGCGGACGGCGCGGGGAGGAAGCCGCATGTATAGGGAAAGCGGCGCCGCTCTCCAACCCTCAGGGAACCCGACTTTTGCGTGAACCCTGGAAAAGTCAGCGCCGGACGCCGGCCAGCGCGCGCCGCTTGGCCTCATCGATCAGCATATTGGCCACCTGCATGCGGATCATGGCGCGCTGGCGCAGATGCGGCGCGACGCGGTCGGGGTGGTTGGCGAAGGCGAAGCTGCGGCGCATGCGGCCGAGATCGGCGTTCTTGACGGGATGATCGAGGCCGAGCTCGACGGCGATCGCGTCAGGGTCGATCGGCGGCAGCTTTTCCTCGGGCTTTGCCTCCTCGCTGGCCAGCGCCAGCTTGGCATGATCGAGAAGGGCGGCAAATTCTGCGGCCAGATCGGCTCCCGCCTCGCGGTATTCGGCGGCGAATGTTTCGCCCGAGACCTTGATGCGGCCGGAATGAAGCTCGTCGGCCACGGAGAGATAGTCGAACGGGATCGACGGCCGCGCGCTCGTCTCTTCCGCCGCCTCATCCTTGTCGGAGGCGACGAACAGATCGTCGAGCAAGGAAGCGAAATCCCGCTTGGCGCCGATGTCAGCCTCCCCCTCGTTTTGCGCATGCGAACAGAGCCGGCCGCAGCATAGAACCGGCTCGTTAAAAATGAATGCCGCTGATCTTAACCAGTTTAGGCGTTTGCGAGGCTTGCGCGGGCCCGGTTGGCGATGCGCAAGACCCAACAAAAAGCCGGACTGCATTTGCATGCAGTCCGGAAATTCGCCAGGAGTGGCGAGGAAAAGCCGGCCATGTGCCAGCGTCTATGCATACGGTAGGGATGCGCCACAAGTTTCATCGCATGGGCCAATTGTGCCGAAAAAAATTCGCCTGGCATGGCTGCTATGCAAATGCTGCACTGCACAATCTTCACAAATTTCCTATATTCCGCGCCGTGGAGGATCAACAAGGGGCCGAATCATGGGGTTCTTCACTGAAATGTTTGCCCGTCCGCGTCCGCAGGAGCATCAGCGTTATCGTTCCGCCCTGGCGCTGCTGCACTCGATGAGCAATGCCGACCGCGCCGACATCGGCGTCAAGCCGGCCGATTTCCCGCGCATCGCGCGCGAAATGTCACTGCGTTGAGTAAGCCTTGGCGCTGAACCAGCGTCATACGAGGTTTCCCGGCAGCGGCCGGGAAACCTCGCAACGCGCAATTCGTCAACGATTACCGACATAGGCGCCCTTGGTCAGCGGCACGCCATTGTGGCGCAGGATGTCGTAGGCGGTGGTCACGTGGAAATAGAAGTTGGGCATGGCGACATGCAGCAGATACTGCATGCCGGGCATCGAAGCCTCGCGCTGGCCAAACTTCAATTCGACCACCCTTTCATCCGAACCATCGAATTCGGCGGCCGAGAATGACGCCAGCAGATCGAGCGTCTTGGTCAGGCGCGCCTGAAGCTCGGCGAAGGTCGCTTCATTGTCTTCGTATTTCGGCACCTCGCGACGGGCCAGCCGTGATGGCGCGCCCTTGGCGTGGTCGGTGGCGACCTGCACCTGCCTGACCAGCGCGTACATGTC
The DNA here is from genome assembly GCF_000502335.1 of Mesorhizobium sp. L2C066B000. Lineage (NCBI taxonomy): Bacteria > Pseudomonadati > Pseudomonadota > Alphaproteobacteria > Hyphomicrobiales > Phyllobacteriaceae > Mesorhizobium > Mesorhizobium sp. L2C066B000. The sequence goes on along the minus strand of NZ_AYWZ01000011.1, from coordinate 269,066 downwards.
GGGCGCCAACCTCGCGGTCAAAAACACCTGCGGGTCGATCTTGCGCTCGGTTGCATTCTGTTCGGCCGCCGACAGCACGCCGGACAGCGCCTTCAGCCTGGCCGAAAACACCGGCACCGAGGCTTCATACATCGATAGTGTCACGTCAAATCTCCATTGCGGCCGAAGCGCCGACGGCGGGACGTAGCGCCTTCCCGGAGGATTTTTCAAGCGTCACCACGTCGCCGCAATCTCGATGATAGACTCCTTCCGTGGTGGAGATTCTCCGATGAGACGCGTCTTTCTGGCAGCGGCCGCCTTTTGCTCCCTTGCCGCATCCGGCCAGGTTGTGTTCGCCGACGATGAACCGGCAGCCGATGACCAAGCCCCTTACGTCGATGACAGGTCGGATGCCGCAGCGGTCATCCGCTCGCTCTACAGCGCCATCAACCGGCACGAATTCGCCCGCGCCTGGGCTTACTACGGCTACACCAAGCCGGCAAAGGATTTCGACACTTTCGTCAAGGGCTATGACGGCACCGACAAGGTCGACGTGGAAACCGGCGCCATTTCCGATGAAGGTGCGGCCGGCAGCATCTATTACAGCGTCCCGGTCGCCATCCGCGCCACCGACAAGGACGGCAAGGAAGCAGTTTTCGCCGGCTGCTACACGCTGCGCCAGGTCAGCGCTCAGATCCAGGCCCCGCCATTCCGCCCGATCTTTATCGACAAGGGCGCGCTGAAGCCGTCCAAGGCCGATTTCGAGGAGGCGCTGCCGCCAAGCTGTGGTGACGGGCCGCCGCCACCGAAGAAGGACACCGCACTCGAGCACGTGAAGAAACTGTTCGCCGCCGATTATGGCGATCAGTGTGACAAGCAGTTTCTCGGCGAGGAGCCGAACATCTTTTCGATCAAATACAACGCAAAGGACGCGACTGCCAGCGATCCCGACAAGGAAACGCGGCTTTTCGAGTTCTACTGCCAAGCGGCAGCCTACAACGCAAGTTCGGTCTACTACATGACCGACGAAGTATCGGGCGTGCGGCAGTTGCAGTTCACCGAGCCCGAAATGGATATCCGTTACGAGAACAATGACAGCGACGGCAAACTGCTGGGCATGGATATCATCGGCTTCCGCACATCCGGCTGGGCGGCCAATTCCGAATATGACGAAGACGCCAAGACGCTGACCACGTTCAACAAATGGCGCGGCATCGGCGACGCCTCGGACAAGGGGATATACCTGTTCCGTAACGGCGATTTTTCCCTCGTCCAATATGATGTGGACGCGTCTTACGATGGCGAGGAGAACCCGCAGACGGTGGTCGACTACAACACCGCGCCGTAGGGATCTTATCAGGAACCGCCGCGCTCAAGCAGTCCTTCACATTCGCCTTCTCGTTTCAGACCGCGAACGCATCGGCCGGAAGAAGGCGCGAATGTCCTGGACCAGAAGACTCGGTTCCTCCAGCGCAGCGAAATGGCCGCCTCGCGGCATCGATGTCCATCGCTGAACGTCAAAGACCCGCGCCACCCAGGATCGAGGCGGCATGGGCAACTCGCGAGGGAAAAGCGCTACCCCAAATGGCGGCGAAACGCGTTCCAGCGTCTCGAACGCAAGAGGGAACAGTCGATTCTCCTTGTAGAGCCGCAAGGACGAGGTGAGCGCGTTGCTGAACCAATAGAGCGAAACATCCGTAAGGAGCGTGTCCATGCCGAAGGTGCGCTCCACGTCACCGTCGCAATCGCTCCAGCTACGGAACTTCTCGATCATCCAGGCTGCGAGACCGATCGGCGAGTCTGTCAGCGCATAAGCAAGCGTCTGAGGCTTCGTGCCCTGCAGATGGGCATAGGCGCCCTCCGTTGCCGTCCAGGCCGCGGCCTTGTCCAGAAAGGCCTGCTCCTCAACGGTGACAGGTGGCAGACCTGCACCCAAGGGTGGCCGATAGCTCCCGGGAATGTAATTGACGTGGACGCCAAGCACGCTTTCGGAATGGAGCCGTGCCATCCAGGCGGAAACGCCCGCGCCGATGTCGCCTCCTTGGGAAGCGAAGCGGTCGTAGCCGAGCCCGCGCATCAACTGTACCCATAACTCCGCGATGCGGCCGGAATGGAAGCCTGGTTCCGTCGGCGCCTGGGAAAAGCCGTATCCGGGCAAGGAGGGAACTACCACGTGGAAAGCGTCGGCCGGGTCACCACCATGGGCAGCTGGGTCTGCCAGCAATGGAATGACGTGTTCCATTTCGATGAACGAGCCGGGCCAGCCATGCGTTATGATCAGCGGCAGCGGCGCCGGTCCGTTGCCTGGCTGGTGGACAAAGTGGACGTCTAGGTTGTTCAGCCTCGTCAGATACTGCGGCAGCCGGTTCAGCCGCGCCTCTTGCACTCTCCAGTCGAAGCGGTCTCGCCAGTAATCCGCAAGGCGCTTGATGAACGGCAGCTCGGCCCCATCGTTCCAGCCCGCTTCGCTTAGCGGAATTGGCCATCGTGTTGCGCTAAGCCGGCGCTGGAGATCTCCAAGTTGTTCGTTCGGAATTTGGATCTTGAAGGGGTGGGTCGTCCATCGCTGTGCTTCCGATCTGTTGGATCATATCAGCCTACACCTAAGAGGATATCGGCCGAACCATGATTGCCAAAACCAAGGGGCACCTCTGGGCGATATGCCTCAGGGCGCCTTCGACAGCATCCAGTTCAACGTTTGGCGCCAGTCGACCATGCGGATCGGCGTGCCATGTGTGCCGGTCTCGAACCGGACGAACCGGGTCGGATAGGCTTTCGAGTTCGCAATGATGGAGCGGAAGAAGGCCTCCTGCTTCTCCACGGGAAAGACCGGGTCCTTGCTGCCCTGGCCGAAGAACACCGGCACATGGCGCCTGTAGGCCGGGCTCGACAGGAAACTGTCATCCCACAGCGAGCCGAGCAGCAGCAGCCCGTTGATGCGCCGTCCCGTATCGCTGCGGCCGGCCAGCTTCCAGCACAGCGCGCCGCCCATCGAGCCACAGGCGACGAAGATTTTCGCGTCCGGCGAGGCCTCGGCATAGTGGCCGATCAGCGCCGCGACCTGGGCCGCGCCCTTGTCGCCGAAATCGGTGAAATCGGGTGAGAGATAGAGGCCGCCATTGCCGGCCATCAGGTTCTTGATTCGGTTGAAGTTGCCGCCGAAGGTGAAGTCGTCGACGCCCTGCTTGCGGCTGCCGCCCTGCCCGTGCAGGTAAAGCACGATGATACCGGCGCCTTCGGTCTTGCCTACGGCGACATGCCTGACATCGCCGGCATCGGTTTTCAGCATCAAATCCCGCTGCACCTTGCGCACGCCGGTGTCGGTATACTTAGCCTGCACGCGCTTTTCCGGCACCTCGTCGCGGTCGTTGATGTCGCGCATCTCGCGATAGTCGATGACGGTGTAGGCGCCTTTGTCCGTGGACGAGAGCGTCGCCGGATAGGCGAAGAGGTCATCCTTGTAGGGTTTTAGTTCGAGCGCGTCGGCGTGGGCGGCGGAGAACAAGAAAAGAAGTGAAACCAGAAGGGTATGGAGCGCGGCCGCCCCCCTCNCCTGCCGGCCTGGCCGGCAGGCCAGAGGGGGGTAGAAGCGCTGAGGCAAGTAAAGAGAGAGCCATGCTAAAGGCATGCGTTTTTCGGCTTCGCTTTGTCAATCCTGCAGCACGCCGCCGGCGTCTTCCAGCGCCTCGCGGGTGTCGACATCGATCGACGCGCCGTCGCCGATCTCGACGTCGATGACATCCAGTCCCTCGGCCTCGACCAGATGGCGGGCGCCGGTGTCGCCCTCGAGGTGAGCGATGCCTCCAAACAGCGCGCGTGGCAGCAGCACCGGATTGCCGCGGCGGCCGTCATGGGCGGCACGCACCACTGAGCGGCCGCCGTCCCTACGGAAGGCCTCGATCAACCGGTCGAGATCGGCCGATGAGATACCCGGCATGTCGCCGAGGACGATCATGGCGCCGGCCGCCTCGGCTCCAACGCGGGCAATGCCGGCTTTTAGAGACGAGGACAGGCCGTCGGCAAAATCCGGATTGTCGGCGAAGATCACGTCGAGGCCGGTCAAGGCTTGGTGCACCCGCTCACGCTGGTGGCCGGTGACGACAACGGTGCTGGTTGCCTTCGAGGCCAGTGCGCGCTCGACTGTCCGGCGCACCAGCGGTTTGCCGTCGAACAGCGCCAGAAGCTTGTTCGGCCCGCCCATGCGGCTGGAGCGACCGGCGGCCAGAAGCACGATCTCGACCTTCAGCCCGGCTCTCGCCGGCAGCGGCTCGCGCGGCTGCGGCCGGGTCGGGATTTCCATCAAGAGGCCGCCAACGCCCATGCCGGCGATGTCCTTGGCGGTGACGTCGAGGCCGGCGATCAGCCTGTCGAGCACCCAATCGAAACCGTTCTCCTTGGGGCTGCGGGCGCAACCGGGCGCGCCGATGACGCGCTTGCCGTCGAGCGTGCCCAGCACCAGCAGATTGCCGGGATCGACGGGCATGCCCGCGCGGGTCACCGTGCCACCTGCTGCCTCGATCGCCGCCGGAACGACATCGTTGAAATCGCTCATCGCCGAGGCGCCGAAGATCACCACCATGTCGTTGTCGCGCGCCAGCGCGGCCGCTGCCTCGGCTACAGGCGCGATCTCGTGCGGCGTGCGGCGCTCCGTCGTCAGCCGACCGCCGGAGCGTGCCAGCCGGGCCTCGGTGACGCGCAGCGTCTTGTCGAGCACGCTGGCCTTAATGCCGGGCAGCATCGTCTGAATGACGCCGATGCGCACCGGATGGTAGGCGTTGACGGCGAAGATCTCGCCGCCGGCGCAGATCTTCGTCACCTTGTCGACCAGAGCCGTGGCAACAGCGAACGGGATGATCTTGACCGTCGCCACCATTTGCCCCGTCTCGACAGGTGCGTGCTGCGCCAGCGTGGCGATGGTGATGGTCGGGTCGACCGCATTGATGGCGTCGATCATGGCGGCATCGACGGTGAAGAGACCGGCGGCCTTGGCATGGAGGTTGACGCGGCCGGTCGCGGCCGGTTTTGCCTCGATGTTGCGGTGGGCCATGCTGGCAGCAATCTTTTCGGCCGCCGCATCCTCGCTGAGGTCATCGGCGGCAAGCACCGCCACGACGATCTCGGTAATGCCGGCCGCCTTCAGCACCGCCACGTCCTGCGTGCTCAGCCTGTGCGCCTTGCGGAAACGCCGCTCGCCCGCCGTCGTGGCATGCGCCAGCACCGCGCCTTGCGCCTGATCGATCGGGATCGGCCCGAACTTCACGCCGCCGCGCCTTTGGCTTCGAGACCGCGCGAGCGAAAGGCGTGGATCGTCTGCGCCAGGATGGCGACGGCGATCTCGGCCGGGCTCGCCGCGCCAATGTCGATACCGATCGGTGCGTGGATGCGGGCGATCTGGTCGGCGCTGGCGCCGAGCGCCAGCAGGCGCTCGACGCGCCTGGCGTGTGTTTTGCGGCTGCCGAGTGCGCCGACATAGAAACAGTTGGCGTCGAGCGCGGCCTTCAGTGCGAAATCGTCGATCTTCGGATCATGGGTTACGGCGGCGAGCGCCGTATAGCTGTCGAGCGGCTGGCGCTTCAGCACATCCTCCGGCCATTCGGCATGGAGTGCTACATCGGGAAAACGGTCCGGGGTGGCGAAGGCGGTGCGCGGATCGACGATCTCCAGGGGATAGCCGGCGATCCTGGCCATCGGCGCCAGCGCCTGACTGATATGGACGGCGCCGATCACCACCAGGCGCGGTTGCGGCAAATGCGCGTTGAGGAAGAAGGTTCGCCCTTCCGCCTCGACCGAACCCGAATTGCCAGTGCGAAACGCCTTGGCGATCGCTGCTCCAAGATCGCCGGCGACGGGATCGCCTTCACGCACGATACGGTCGCGGCCGTCGCCGAGATCGGTCACCAGGATCGCCGCACGGCGGGCACGGCGTTCGGCATTGAGGGCTTTGAGAGCGTAGGGATCCATGCCTAACCGAGCCGCTCCACATAGACCTTGATGCGGCCGCCGCAGGACAGGCCGACCTGCCAGGCGGTTTCGTCGGCAACGCCGAACTCCAGCATCTTCGCTTTCCCCGAGTCGATGACGTCCATCGCCTCGCTCACCACGGTACCCTCAACGCAGCCGCCCGAGACCGAGCCGTGAAAATTGCCTTCGGCGTCAATGACCAGATGACTGCCGGCCGGCCTCGGCGCCGAACCCCAGGTCTCGACCACAGTGGCGATGGCGACATCCTTGCCGTCCTTCATCCAGCCTTCCGCGATGATCAAGGGGTCGCGGGCCTCATCGAGATAGATGCTGTTGTCCATGATCGCTTGCCTCAAAGTCTGTTTTCTCTGGGAGCCTGTTTTCGGAATCCAATATGGCTATGCGGCGCGCCTGACACCAGCGTCCAGCCAGCGACGCGGATCGACCGAAGCGGCGGATTTCTTGTCCAGCGAGGCGCAGAGGTCGGCCAGCGCATCGAGATTGTGTACCGAGCGGAACTCGTCGACATGAGGCAGCATCGCTCTGACGCCGCGGGCGCGGGCCTCGAAACCGTCGAAGCGCAATAGGGGATTCAGCCAGATCAGCCGCCGGCAGGTTTTGTGCAGGCGATCCATCTCCTCCGACAGGCCGGCGACATCGTCGCGCTCCAGCCCGTCGGTGATCAGGAGCACCACCGCGCCCTGCCCGAGCACGCGGCGTGACCAGTGCTTGTTGAACTCCGCCAGCGTATCGCCGATGCGGGTGCCGCCCGACCAGTCCTTCACCGCCGCCGAGCAGTCGGCAAGGGCGGCATCGGGGTCGCGATGGCGCATCTGCCGCGTGAGATTGGTCAGTCGCGTGCCGAAGACGAAGGTGTGCACGCGCCGCCGTTTTTCGGTCAGCGCATGCAGAAAGTGCAGGAAGATGCGCGTGTACTGGCTCATCGAGCCGGAGATGTCGGCAAGCACGACCAGCGGCGGATGGATCTCGCGGGCGGAACGGAATTTCGGCAGGATCAGTTCGCCGCCGGTGCGCGCGGCCGAGCGCATCATGGCGCGTGGATCGATACGGCGGCCATGCAGGTCTGCCTTGAAGCGTCGGGTACGGACCATGTCGAACGGCAGCCGCAGCCGGGCAATCGCCTTCTTGGCGTCTGCCATCTCGTCGGCATTCATCTGGGCAAAGTCCTTGCCGCGCAGCACTTCATTCCCGGAGAAGGTTAGCCGGGCGTCGACTTCGATCTCCGGGATTTCCCTGACCGGCCGATTCTTCTCGTGGCCTTCGAACATGGCCTGGCTGACGCGGTTTTCTGCCGCGCGCGGCTTTTGCTTCTCCCTGGTGTCGGGCGCCACAGGCGAGAACATCGCCAGAAGTTTCTCGATCAGCTCGCGCGATTTCCAGAACAGCCGGAAGGCTTCGTCGAAAACAGGGTGATCCTCGTGCCGCGACACCAGCACGGCATGCAGCGTCCAGTAGAAATCGTCGCGCGAACCGATGCCGGCTGCCAGCACCGCCTCGATCCCATCCTTGACCGAAGCCGGCCCGACCCGCATGCCGGATTTGCGCAAGGTGCGGGCGAAATAGACGATGTTGTCGGCGATGCGCCCGTCTTCCGTCGCCTCTCTGGGGTCGGTCTCTTTGGGGTAAGCACCCGGCGCCTTCACTGCCCTACTCCGCCGCCGCCAGTTCGGCCTTGACCTCATCGAGGATGCGCCGGCCCTCGCCCGCGCCGATGCGGGCAATGTCGTCCTGGTATTTCAACAAAACGCCGATCGTGTCGGAGACGGTTTCGGGATCAAGCGCCACCTTGTCGAGTTCGGTCAGCGCGCCGGCCCAGTCGATGGTTTCGGCGACACCCGGCGCCTTGAACAGCTCGACCCGGCGCAGCTTCTGGATGAACGACACCACTTCCGCGGAAAGCCGGCTGTTGGCCTGCGGCACCTTGCGGCGCACGATCTCCAGCTCGCGCTCGGCATTGGGATAGTCGACCCAGTGATAGAGGCAGCGCCGCTTCAGCGCGTCGTGGATTTCGCGCGTGCGGTTGGTGGTGATGATGACGATCGGCGGTTCCTCCGCCTTAATCGTGCCGAGCTCGGGCACCGTCACCTGGAAATCGGACAGGATTTCGAGCAGGAATGCTTCGAAAGCCTCGTCGGTGCGGTCGAGCTCATCGATCAGGAACACCGGGGCCGCACCCGCCTTGCCGGTCAGCGCATCGAGCACCGGGCGGCGGATCAGGTATTTTTCGGAAAAGACATTGCGCTCCATGTCGGAGCGGTCGACCGAGCCTGCCGCCTCCTCCATGCGGATCTCTATCATCTGCGCGGCGTAATTCCACTCATAGACAGCGGACGAGACGTCGAGCCCTTCATAGCATTGCAGGCGGATCAGCCGGCGGCCGAGTGCGTGCGCCAGCACCTTGGCGATCTCGGTCTTGCCGACGCCGGCCTCCCCTTCAAGGAACAGCGGCCGCTGCATGCGCAGGGACAGGAACAGCACCGTTGCCAGCGAGCGGTCCGCGACGTAGTCCGCGCCGGTCAGGAGATCGAGCGTTTCGTCGATCGTCCGCGGCGCGGGGCGCGGTTTCAGCTCGGTCATTCTTTCTCCGTTGCCGCCTCTGCCCCGCTTTGCAGCACGTGGTAGTCGCGGGCGTGGTAGATCAGCGGCCGCAAATTATCGCCCATGCGCAGGCCTGTCACCTTGCCAAAAAGCACACGATGGGTGGCCAGATCCTTGGTGTCGATCAATTCGCAGTCGAAAACCGCAAGAGCGCCCTTCAGGGTAGGCGCGCCCGTCGATATGACATCCCACTCGCCAAGCGCGAAACGCTCATCGGCCGACAGCCCGGTCAGGCCTGAAAACGCCACCGATAGCGGCTGCTGGTGCGAAGCCAGCGTGTTCAGCGCAAACCGGCCGTTTTGCACGAAGAGCTCGTTCTTGGCATTCTCGCGGTTGAGACAGACGAGAACCGTCGGCGGCGTGTCCGACACCGAACAGGCCGCAATCACCGTCGTGCCGCGTTTGCCGGCGGGCCCGTCGGTGGCCACCACATGGACGTGGCCGGCAAAATGCGCCATCGCGTCGCGATAGGCCTGAGGCCCTATGTCGTTCAACTTCAACACCGATGATTTTCCATAAGCGGGAATCCAAGCGTTATATATGGCGGCACACAATAGGCCACAAGCGAAGTGGTTGACGCCAATCCGCAAATTCCCGTGTTGCGCCTGGGGCGGGCAGCCTTTAGGTCTTGGCGGAAGAGACGCTGGAAGCATGCGACCGGCACGGAGGAATTCGTCGTCAGAATGCGACCCCCAACAGCTGTAATAGCGGCACTGCTCTGGCTGCTGCCGGCAAGCGCCGGCGCGCAGACTTTGCTTGTCGGCGTCGCCGCACCCCTGTCCGGTCCGTCGGCGATACTTGGCAAGCAGATCGAGGCGGGTGCTGCCCTGGCAGCAGAAGCCAACGGCGCCGAGATCAGGACGGTCGACGATGCCTGCACCGCCGATGGCGGGGCTGCCGCCGCCAGGGAATTCGCCGCTGCGAAGGTCGATATCGTCGTCGGCTTCCTCTGCACCGAGGCGATCCAGGCGGCGCTGCCGATCCTCAAGGACGCTGACATACCGGTCATCACCGTTGGCGTGCGCACCGAAAGCCTGACCGATCGCCGCGCCAAAACCGGCTGGCCGGTCTACCGGCTGGGGCCACGCGGCGACGACGAGCGCAATGCGGTGGCCGGCATCCTGACCCGGCTGTGGCAGAGCGAATTGTTCGCCATCGTCGATGACGGGACCATCTATGGCCGCGAAATCGCCGAGACGCTGCGCGCAGCGGCCGAACAGGCGGCGCTGAAGCCGGTCTTCACAGATACGTTCCGGCCGCAGCTCGACAACCAGATCGGGCTGATCGGCCGGCTGAAGAAGGCGGGCGCGACGCATGTCTTTGCCGGTGGCGACGGCGACGACATCGCCATTATGGGCCGCGACGCCGGCCAGCTCGAGGCCGGCATTGTCTTTGCCGGCGGCGAGAATTTGCGCACGCCACCCGGCGACGTGCCTTACGCCGTCGGCACGCTGATGATCGCGCCGCCGGAATGGGCCGATGTCGCCGATCCCAAGGTGCTGGCGGCGTTTACGGCCAAGAACATCGCGCCGGATGGCTATGCCTTGCCGGCCTACGCGGCGGTGGAGATTGCCAAGGCGGCCTCGGCCGCGCCCCAGACCTCGGGCAAGGGGCTGGCCGACGCGCTAACCGGGCATGATTTCACCACCGCGATCGGGCCGCTGCGGTTCGACGACAAAGGCGATCTGAGCCAAAACCTCTATCGCGCCTTCCGCTTCGACGGGACGCGTTTCGTGCCGGCGGAGACGAACTGATGTTTCGCACCGGGCCGCGCAATCTGATCACCGATGTCGCCGGCTTGCGCGTCGGCAACGCGTCGGATGCCACGCTGAAATCGGGCGTCACCACCGTATTGTGCGACGAACCGGCGGTCGGTGGCGTGCAGATCCTCGGCGGCGCGCCGGGCACGCGCGAGACCGATTTGCTCGAACCGCACAATTCCATCGAGGCGGTTCATGCCGTCGTGCTTTCGGGCGGTTCGGCCTTCGGCCTCGACGCCGCGTCGGGCGTGCAGGCGGCGTTGCGTGAAAAAGGCATTGGCGTCGATGTCGGCGGCTTTCGGGTGCCGATCGTGCCGGCGGCGATCCTGTTCGACCTGCGCAATGGCGGCGACAAGGATTGGGGCCGTTATCCTCCCTACCGCGACCTCGGCTACGAAGCCGCCCAGGCGGCAACAGTCGACTTTCCGCTCGGCACAATCGGCGCCGGCACCGGCGCGCTAAGCTCCGGGCTGAAGGGCGGCCTCGGCTCGGCCTCGACTGTGCTCGACAGCGGCGTCACCATCGGCGCACTCGCCGCCGCCAACCCGACCGGCTCGGTAACGATCGCGCGGACCCGCTATTTCTGGGCGGCGCCCTTCGAGATCGGCGATGAGTTCGGCGGGCTTGGCTATCCCTCGCCAATGCCGGACGATGCCAGGCGGATCCTGTTGAAATACCGCGACAAGCGTGTCGGTGGACAAGCCGAGGCCGGTGGCAACACCACCATCGCCGTCATCGCCACCGACGCCGTGCTGACCAAGGCGGCAGCCAAGCGGCTGGCCATTTCAGCGCATGACGGCTTCGTGCGCGCCATCTGGCCGGTGCACACGCCGGCTGACGGCGATCTGGTGTTCGCGCTGGCGACGGGGAAGAGCGGCATAGAACTCAGCGCCGACGATGCCGTCGATTTCTTTGCCGCCGCCGGCGCCACCATGGCGCGCGCCATCAGCCGCGGCATCCATGCCGCGACGCCGGCCGATGGCGACCTGTTTGCGGTGTGGTCGTCGCGCTGACTTTCAGTCAGGTCGGGTCGGACTCCTCTTCCTCGAAGCTGACCGCGACATCCGAATTCGCCGACAGCCAGACTTTCTGGCCCTCGACCTCGGCAAGCAGGCTCAAGGGAATGTAGTGGTGATGCCCCTGATGGGTGCCCTCGCCGCTGTCGGCCTTGGTCAACTTGATCCGCTCGCCATCGACCCTGTCGACGGTGCCGATGTGAACGCCGTCGGCGCCGACCACTTCCATATGCTCGCGAATCTTGCTGGCCTCAGTCATGGGGTGTTCTCCTTTTGAAAACGATCGACGATAACAAACAGAGGCGAAATTGGATGCATCGCCTTTCGAATAGCACGATGTTTTGACTGTCTCGTGATAGGGAACGATCGAACCACGGCAGGCGGAGCGGAACCCCGATGCGAAATCTCGTCCTGATTGGCGTTTGCCTGCTGGTCCATCTCGCATCCGCCATGGCCGCCCGAGCGGGCGATGTCGCCGAGCTTGAAATCCTCGGCTTCAGCAAGGATGGCAGCGTCTTCACCTTCGAGGAATATGGTGTGGCAGACGGTTCGGGCTTTCCCTATGCCAATCGCTACTACATCAACACCGCCGACGACACGTTCCTGAAGGGCACGCCAATCCGGGTCCGGCTGGAGGATGAGACCGCCTCGCTCGAGACGGCCCGTCAGCAGGCCAGGCAGAAGGGCGAAGCAATCATTGCCCAGGCCGAGCTTACCGCCAACCGCGGCATCACCGCCGGCTTCAACCCGGTGACCGAATTGTCGGCCGACCCGTTCCGCATGGTGGTCAACCCACGGCCGATCTTTTCGCCGGTCGACCCGCCGCTGGAATTCCGGCTGGACGAGATCGGCATGAACGACACCGAAAGCTGCCAGAGCCAGGGCGAGGTCAACGGTTTTCGCCTGCTGCGGATCGAGGCCAGGGATGGCGGCCAGACCCATCTGCTGCATGAGGATAAATCGATCCCGAAAAGCCGTGGCTGCCCGAACGGCTACAGGATCGGCGCGGTGCAGACGTTCTCGATGGACAGCATCAGCGCCTATGCGGTGCTGATCGCAGTGCGCCAATACGGCTTCGAAGGACCGGATTTTCGCTGGATCGCCGTGACCGGACGCCTGTGACATCGCTCGATCAATCCAGTTGGCGCAAGCGCGCCGGAAATCGCGTCAGCCGCGCCATACCATCGACGGGCGCGGCGCTTGTCGGCGCCTTGCTGTGGGCGATGGCCATGGGCGCCAGCGCGCTGACCGGTCTTTGGCTCGACAATTGGGAGACCCCGGAAAAGATCCGCTTCGTCGTCCTGCTGTTTGCGACCGGCGCGGCATTGGCCTTTCCCGTCGGGTTGTTCGCGGCGCGGCTGGTCTCGCTCGACCGGCATTGGGAGGTGGCGTTCGCCGCCGCCTTCGTCTGCCTGCTTGCCACGACGCTCGCCTTCACCGGCGGGTTGTTTGCGCTGCAATACCGCTCCTACTATGCCGAATGGCACGCGGAGGCCTTCACCGCCCGGTGGGCGTTCGAACTGGTCTTCACCTCGCTGACGGCGCTCTACCAGTTCGTGGTGCTGGGTATCAGGCTCTATTTTCCGCTCGGATTCATCGCGCTTGCCGCCGCCAGCGTGTGGTTTGCACGCCAGCAGCGTTGAGCATTCGGTCCGCCTCTGATAGGAGGCGCACTTAACCACCGACATATCAGGACTGACGGATGATCCCTCGCTATTCCCGGCCGGAAATGGTCGCCATCTGGTCGCCGGAAACCCGCTTCCGCATCTGGTTCGAAATCGAGGCCCATGCCTGCGATGCGCTGGCTGAGCTCGGCGTCATCCCCAGGGAAGCCGCCAAGACCATCTGGGAAAAGGGCAATGCGGTAAAATTTGACGTCGGCAAGATCGACGAGATCGAGGCCGTGACCAAGCACGACGTCATCGCCTTCCTCACCCATCTCGCCGAATTCGTAGGGCCGGATGCGCGTTTCATCCACCAGGGCATGACCTCGTCAGATGTTCTCGACACCTGCCTTGCGGTGCAGCTCGGCCGCGCCAGCGATATCCTGCTGGCCGACCTCGACGGCCTGCTCGCCGCGCTGAAGCGCCGGGCCTTCGAGCACAAGGACACCGTCACCATCGGCCGCAGCCACGGCATTCATGCCGAGCCGACCACGTTCGGCGTCAAGCTGGCGCAGGCCTATGCCGAGTTCTCGCGCTGCCGCGAGCGGCTGGTGCACGCGCGAGAGGATATTGCCACCTGCGCTATCTCGGGCGCGATCGGCACCTTCGCCAACATCGACCCCTATGTCGAAGAGCATGTGGCGAAAAAGCTTGGGCTGAAGCCGGAACCGGTGTCGACGCAGGTCATCCCGCGCGACCGCCATGCCATGTTCTTTGCCACGCTCGGCGTCATCGCCTCGTCGGTCGAGCGGCTGGCGACAGAGATTCGCCATCTGCAGCGCACCGAGGTGCTGGAAGTGGAAGAGTATTTTTCGCCGGGCCAGAAGGGCTCGTCGGCAATGCCGCACAAGCGCAACCCGGTGCTGACCGAAAACCTCACCGGCCTTGCCCGCATGGTGCGCTCCATGGCGCTGCCGGCGATGGAGAATGTGGCGCTCTGGCACGAGCGCGACATCTCGCATTCCTCGGTCGAGCGCATGATAGGGCCGGACGCCACGGTAACGCTGGATTTCGCGCTGTCGCGGCTCACCGGCGTCGTCGACAAATTGCTGATCTATCCCGACAACATGCTGAAGAACATGAACAAGTTCCGTGGCCTGGTGCATTCGCAGCGCGTGTTGCTGGCGCTGACCCAAGCCGGCGTCAGTCGCGAGGATGCCTACCGCCTGGTGCAGCGCAACGCCATGAAGGTATGGGAACATGGCGCTGATTTCCTTGAGGAACTGTTGGCCGACAGGGAAGTCACCGCAGCGCTGCCCGAAGCCGAGATCCGCGAGAAATTCGACTTGGGCTATCACACCAAGCATGTCGACACGATCTTCAAGCGGGTTTTCGGATAGGTTTTTCGATGCGGCTGGCCGTCCTTTCCGACATCCATGGGAATCTGCGCGCGCTTGAGGCGGTTCATGCGCAGATCAAAGACGCTTCTCCCGACATAATCGTCAATCTGGGCGATTGTCTTTCCGGGCCGCTATGGCCTGAAGAAACCGCGCAATATCTGATGGCGCAGAATTGGCCGACCGTGCGCGGCAATCACGACCGTGTGCTGGTCGAGCCGCCTGCTTCCGGGTTGGAAGACGTCGATGCTTTCACCCACCAACGCCTCTCTGAGACATCCCTGACCTGGCTCTCGGCCTTGCCGGTCACCCTGTCGCCTGCCCCGGACATCCTGCTTTGCCATGGCAGCCCCAGTGACGACGACGTGTTCCTGCTCGAGGAAGACGGAGGCAGCCACTTCCACCCCTCCAATGAAAAGCAGATCAGGCACAAGCTGGGCAGCGCCGGCGCCGGGCTGACCTTGTGCGGCCATACACATACGCCGCGCGTTGTGCGCTTGTCGGACAACCGGACAATCCTCAATCCGGGCAGCGTCGGCGTCCAGGCATTCCCCGGCCTGACCGTGACCGGCAGTCCGCATGCCCGCTACGCCCTCGCTACGCGCAAGGACGGACAATGGTCGTTCAGCCATCACGTGGTCAATTATGACTGGACCGAGGCGTCCACCCGCGCGACAGCCACCGGCTTCGACAGCTGGGCGCATAGGCTGCTGACGGGCTACGCCGCCAATTCCTTGTAAGAACCGAGCGGGCGCTCAGCCGGCGGCGCCCGGCACGGTGCGGATAACCGTGCCCCACGGATCTTCCCGCGTGGTTTCAGCGGTTGTCCTGTCCGACCGCATCTCGACCCAGGCCAGACCCGAGCGGGACGGATCGCGGCGGCCGGCGCCGGCGCTGTGCCACGAATTGCCACCGATATGATGGTGGTAGCCTCCCGACGACAGGAACACCGCCTGCCCTCCATACTTAGCGACCGTGTCGAAGCCAAATTCGTCGTGCCACCAGGCCTCGGCATCTTCCGGCCGGCCGACGCGCAGATGGACATGGCCGATAATGCTGTTGTGCGGCGCGCCCTGCCAGCCGGCGTCACCGGCCGGCACGCTGCCAACCACGGCAGCCAGGTTCAGCCGCTCGGTCGCCATGGCGATCTTGTCGCCGTTCCACTTCCACTCCTGCGGCAGACGGTCCCTATAGATTTCAATGCCGTTGCCTTCGGGGTCGGTCAGGTAGAGAGCCTCGCTGACCAGATGGTCGGAGGCGCCCTCGATGCGGATCTTGTTGGCGGCGGCATGGTTTATCCAACGGCCGAGATCGGCGCGGCTGGGCAGAAGGAAAGCGGTGTGGAACAGGCCGGCGCTGCGCGGATCGTCGGGCTTGGCCGCTGCGTCAGGCTCGATCACCAGCAGCGGGCGCTCGGCAGCGCCCAGCGTGATGGCGCCATCGGCGCGGCTCAATTCCTGCAGGCCGACAACAGCCCGGTAGTAATCGGCAAGTCCTTCGGCGTCGCGCGCCTTCAGGCCCACGCGTGACACGCTGACGGGGGTCGTCGCGGCAAAAGGCAGTTCGCTCATAAAACTCTCCGTTCAGCGCATTAGCGCCACCAGTCTATTCTGTCGTCCATCTCTTCCTGCCTCAAATCGTCGATCCTGATCGTTCACACAAGATGGAAAGAATCGAACAGGTTGTTCACAATTGTGATGCACCGCATGCGTCAGCGCGGGTTGCACGAGACACGGCCGCTCGCTATCTCAGCGCCATGAAAGTCAAAGACGCAGATATTCTGATCGTGCCGGGCTACACCAATTCCGGCCCTGAACACTGGCAGACACGCTGGCAGTCGAAACTATCGACGGCGCGTCGGGTCGAACAGGCGGAGTGGTCGAAGCCGGTGCGCGAGGACTGGACGGCGAGCGTGGCGAACGCTGTCAACGAGGCCGAGCGGCCGGTGGTGATCGTTGCCCATTCCCTCGGTGTGGCGGCCGCGGTGCAGGCCATTCCGCAGTTCAGGAAGCCGGTCGCCGGCGCGTTTTTTGTCGCGCCGCCCGACGTCGCCAACCCGGAGATAAGGCCGCGTCACCTGATGACCTTTGGTCCCTATGCGCGCGAACCGCTGCCCTTCCCGTCCATCGTCATCGCCAGCCGCAACGATCCGTTCTGCGCCTTCGAGGTTGCCGAGGACATTGCCGCTGCCTGGGGTTCGCTGTTCATCGATGCCGGCGAAACCGGTCACCTCAATGAGGATGCCGGCTTCGGCCCTTGGCCGGAAGGGTCGATGACCTTCGCCAAGTTCCTGACCGACCTCAAGGCCTGACCGGGCAAGGCACAACGCCTCAGCCCTTTATCGAATCGTTCATGCTTTTGATGAGTGTCTTTGCGCCGAGCGAAATCAGCGCATGGTCCGAGCCCATCGCCAGCAGCCGGTAGCCCATCGCCACGACGCGGCCGGCAATCGCCGGCTCAACGACGTAGATCGCCGCATGCTTGCCCGCCTTGCGCGTGCGCTCGGCGATGGAAGCGACGGTTTCCATCATGCTTTCCAGCGTCGAATTGACGGTGGCGCCATTCGACCAGGCGATGGAGAAATCCGATGGGCCGAGGAAGATGCCGTCAATGCCCCGCGTGTCGAGGATGCCGTCCAGCGCATCGAGTGCGGCGCGCGTTTCGACCATGGCAAAGGCCATCGTGCGTTGATTGGTGTCGCGCAGCCATTCGGCGTGGTCGCCTTTGCCATGGCGCGGAAAAGCATAGGTCGGGCCCCAGGAGCGCTCGCCCATCGGCGGATATTTCATCGCCGCGGCAAAGAGTTTTGCATCGGCCACCGAATTCACCATCGGTGCAATCACCGCCTCGGCACCGAAATCGAGGGCGCGGCTGGCCATGTCGAAGCGGCCGACCGGAATGCGCACCAGCGCCGGCTTGTTGGCGGCCAGCACCGGCACCAGGCCGCGCAAGACCGAGTCTTCGTGGTGTCCGCCATGCTGCATATCCAGGGTGACGGCGTCAAAACCCTGCTTGGCGATGATTTCGACCGTCAAAGCGTCCGGAACGCCGGACCAGGCGGTGAACAGCGTTTCATCCGCCGCCAGGCGTGACTTCAGGGACATGGGTGCTTTCCTCGTTGGGTAGAGCCTTGTAACAGGCCTACGCACAGTTTCAGCCGGAAAAGGCTGAAAAGGCAAAGAAAAACCGCCCGGCTGGACCGGGCGGTCGATTGGTCCAGCGCTACTCGCTCTAGGTGTTCTTGATCTGCTCGATCGCCTGCGCCATCAGTTCGTCCATGGTGCGGCGGATCTGGTGATCCGACTGGTCGACGCCGGCGGCGTCGAAATCCTTGCGGATCTTGCGGAATACGTCGTGATCGCCGGCTTCCTCGATGTCGGAAACCACAACTTCCTTGGCATAGGCGTCGGCGTCAGTGCCGGATTTGCCCAGCTTTTCGGCGGCCCACAGACCGAGCGCCTTGTTGCGGCGTGCGGAAGCCTTGAAGCGAAGTTCTTCGTCGAAGGCGAATTTGCGCTCAAAACCCTCTTCGCGGTCTTTCATGCTGCTCATGGCTTCCCTCCGATGAAATCGATTCGCGTTGGTGATGGATATGTGTGCTGCCGCAGCACAAACCAAAAGGGCGCGGGCCGGTCAATATGCTACATCACTTGCTGCGCTGCGGCATTTCATTCCTGAAAGCGGTCGATGGAAAGGATTTGCCGATTGAGCAAACGCTGTGATTGGGATAGACCCGGCATTGAACCCCACCCGTCGCCGCACCAATTTAGGCAGACGGACAGGAACTGGTCGCTTGCCGCCTGCCCGCAAATCCAGAGAAAAATCAGATGAAAAATCGCCGCCGCATTTATGAAGGCAAGGCCAAGATCCTCTATGAGGGACCGGAACCGGGCACACTTATCCAGTTCTTCAAGGATGATGCGACCGCATTCAACAAGAAGAAACATGAGGTCATCGACGGCAAGGGTGTGCTCAACAACCGCATTTCCGAGTACATCTTCAACCATCTGAACCGCATGGGCATTCCGACCCACTTCATCCGCCGGCTCAACATGCGCGAGCAGTTGATCAAGGAAGTCGAGATCATTCCGCTCGAAGTGGTGGTGCGCAATGTCGCCGCCGGCTCGCTGTCCAAGCGCCTCGGCATCGAGGAAGGCACCGTTCTGCCGCGCTCGATCATCGAATTCTATTACAAGGCCGATGCGCTCGACGATCCGATGGTGTCGGAAGAGCACATCACCGCTTTCGGCTGGGCAAGCCCGCAGGAGATCGACGACGTCATGGCGCTGGCCATCCGCGTCAACGACTTCCTCTCCGGCCTGTTCATGGGTGTCGGCATCCAACTCGTCGATTTCAAGATCGAATGCGGCCGCCTGTTCGAGGGCGACATGATGCGCATCGTCGTTGCCGACGAGATCTCGCCGGATTCGTGCCGGCTGTGGGACGTGGCAACGCAGGACAAGCTCGACAAGGACCGTTTCCGCCGCGATATGGGCGGCCTCGTCGAAGCCTATCAGGAAGTTGCCCGCCGCCTCGGCATCATGAACGAGAACGAGCCGCCGCGCCCGACCGGCCCGGTGCTCGTCGCCTCGACCGATGGCCTCAAAGGCAAGCCGCACTAAGTCTTCATTCTTGACGCGATTCCGGACGAAAAACCGCTTCAGACTTTTCCTGGAATTGCTAAGTCTTCGAACAGGAACCTGTCCAGTATGATCAAGGCCCGCATCACCGTCACCCTCAAGAACGGCGTGCTCGACCCGCAGGGAAAAGCCATAGAGCACGCTCTGTCCGGACTGGGGTTCGGCGGCGTCGGCCAGGTGCGGCAGGGCAAGGTCTTCGACCTCGAGCTCTCGGAGACCGACAAGGCCAAGGCCGAAGCCGATCTGAAAGCCATGTGCGACAAGCTGCTGGCGAATACGGTGATCGAGAATTACGCGGTGGAGATCGCTTGATATGAAATCAGCTGTCGTTCTTCTCCCCGGCCTCAACCGCGACCGCGACATGATTGCGGCGCTGACCAAGATTTCCGGGCAGGCGCCGGCGACCGTCTGGCAGACCGACACCGAAATCCCCGATGTCGACCTGATCGCCATTCCCGGCGGCTTCTCCTTCGGCGATTATCTGCGCTGCGGCGCGATTGCCGCGCGGATGCCGGTGATGCGGGCAGTCGCTGAAAAGGCCGCCAAGGGCGTCATGGTCATTGGCGTCTGCAACGGGTTCCAGATTCTGGTCGAGGCCGGCCTGCTGCCCGGCGCGCTGATGCGCAATGCTTCGCTGAAATTCGTTTGCCGTGAGGTGAAGCTGCAGATCGCCAACGCCAACACCATGTTCACCCGCCGCTATCAGCCGGGCCAAATCATCCGCACGCCGGTTGCGCATCATGACGGCAATTATTTCGCCGATGCCGACACGCTTGCGCGCCTCGAGGGCGAAGGACAGGTTGTGTTCCGCTATGCCGAAGGCAGCAATCCCAATGGCTCGATCAACGACATTGCCGGCATCATCAGCGAGAAGGGCAATGTGCTCGGCCTGATGCCGCATCCGGAAAACCTGATCGAGGCCGCGCATGGCGGCAGTGACGGCCGGGCGCTGTTCGAAGGCGCGCTCGGCATCGCCGCCTGATATCTCTTCGAATTCCTTTCAAAACGCGGGGGCGGTTGACCATGAGACTGACGATTGTTCGCCTAGGTCCCCTGGCTGCTGCCGGCTTGGCGTTGGCGTCCTGCCAGTCCAGCCCGAAGAGCGCGCCGGTCCCCACGGGCAAGAGCGCTTCGCTGCTGGCCATGGAACAGGTAGCGATATCGGCCCACAAATGCTGGATCGCCAGCAAGGATCCCGCCTTCAAATCCTATCAGATGGCCAATGAGCTGAATTCGTTCAGCGGCACGCCCCGCTTCCTGCTGGTGCCGGCCAAGCATTATGGCGGCAAGCCGCTGCTGGTCGTCCAGGCGCAAGGCAATTCCAGCCGCGTCGACGTGTTCGGTCCGCTGATGGACGATCCGCTCGGCGCGCGCATCGGATCCGACATTGCGCGCTGGCAAACGGGCAACCCCTCCTGCAACGCGGCCGCCTGACGCCATGGGCCGCTTCCTGCAGTTTGCGGGATTGATCATCGGTCTGGCCGGGCTTGTCCTGCAAGCGTGCATCACCATCCCGGCATCGATGGAAACCGGCCGCAGTTTTCTCGGCTCCATCGTCTTTCTGTTCAGCTTCTTCACCATCCTGACCAACATCGGTGCAGTGCTGGTCCATGTCTCGCTGCTGTCGCCTTCGGGCTACGCCTGGCTGCCGGCCTTTGCCGGGCCGCGGATGCGGGCGGGCGTGGCGGCTTCCATCGCCCTGGTCTTCATCGTCTACGCGACGGTTCTGGCGCAGCTCTGGCAGCCGCAGGGGCTGTTCCTGCTCTGTGACGTGCTGCTGCACTATGTGACGCCGGTGCTGTTCGTGCTGTGGTGGCTTGTTGTAGGCGCTGACGGCAGGACACGCTGGAGCGACATTTCGTGGTGGATGGCCTTTCCGATCGCCTATCTCGCCTATGCGCTGGCGCGCGCACCGATCGCAGGCGAAGTGCCCTACCCGTTCCTCGACGTTGCGAAAAACGGCGCGGCCAGCGTCGCCCTTGCGGCGCTGGCCGTCACCGGTGTTTTCCTGGTGCTGTGCATCCTCGCCGTGCTTGCCGATAGGGGCGTCTCACGCCTCAGGGCTCCGCGCACCCGTCGTTGACGAACCGGCTCCGGGTCAGTCCCAGAGCCGTCGGATCCCTTCACGGTAGGCGTCGCCACGCGAAACACCGATATCCCTGAGCTGCTCGTCGGTCATTTCCAGCAAGGCCAGGCGGCCGCGACGGCGCTCGATCAACGCTTCGATCCATCGCGCCAGCGATCTGACCACATGCACGATCCGGCCGACAAAGCCTCGCCGGCTGGACGGCCCGACCAATTCAATGCCCGCGCAGCGGATTGTCTCGATTGTATCCATTGTTTTTCTGCCAACCTTGCAAATTGTACCCATCTTGGTACGGTTCTGATATGCATTGACACCCGATCTGGCGCAATATACAGAATTGTCACCATGACAAATTGGCTCCCTGACCTCACCATCGGTTCCGGCCCGCTTTACCAGCGCCTTGCCGACAGCATCGAGTCGGACATCGACAAGGGCGTTATCGATGCCGGGGCAAAATTGCCGCCGCAGCGCGATCTCGCCTATGACATCGGCACGACGGTCGGCACGATCGGCCGGGCCTATCAGCTGCTGCGCGAACGCGGGCTGGTGAGCGGCGAAGTCGGACGCGGGACCTATGTGCTGGCGCAGCAATCGGAAGCGGCGTCACCCGAATTCGCCGAGCCGGCCGTGCAAGGCACGCGCTATGTCGATGCACCGCCCGGCAAGCTGCGTTTCGACAGCACTGCCGCGCCCGACATCGGCCAGGGCGCCATTGTCGCTGACATGCTCTCGCGCACGGTGCAGGATCACCCGCACGAGATTTCGAGCTACACCAGGGATTTTCCGGAGCGCTGGTTCGAGGCCGGCGCCCGCTGGCTGTCGCGCAATTCGTTCCGTCCGGCGGCCGACACCATCGTTCCCACGCTTGGCACACATGCCGCGGTGATGGCGGCGATTGCGGCACTGACCACACCGGGCGACTATGTCGCCTTCGAGCACCTCACCTATTCGCAGATCGCCCGCAGCGCCGGGCTGATCGGGCGGCGCATAGCACTGGTGGCATCGGACGAAGAAGGCCTCGATCCCGAGGATTTCGAACGCGTCTGCGCGCAAAAGCACCCGAAGATGATCTTCCTGATGCCGACGGTGCAGAACCCGACGCTGGCGATCCTGTCGGTTTCGCGCCGCGAGGCGATCGCTCGTGTCGCGCGCGCGTACAATGTCATCGTCATCGAGGACGATCTCTATGGCGGCCTGACCGAAGATCCGACGCCGCTCATCGCCGAATATGCACCCGAGCGCACCATTGTCGCCGGCGGTCTGTCGAAATCGGTCGCGGCAGGTGTTCGCGGCGGCTGGCTCTCCTGCCCGCCCGCCTATCGCCATCGCATCCGCGTCGCCCACAAGATGATGACCGGCGGGATGCCGTTCCTGCTGGCGGAGGTGAATGCGCGGCTGGTGCTGTCTGGGCAGGCTGGCGATATCCGCAAACGCAGCATTGCCGAAATTGCCGCCCGCATCGCCATCGTGCGCGAGACACTGGCGGGTTTCGCCTTCAAGTCACACGGCAGCGTGCCCTTCGTCTGGCTGACGCTGCCCGATCCCTGGCTGTCCGGCACGTTCAGGAGCGCATGCCTCGAAAATGGCGTGCTCCTCGACGACGAGGACGAGTTCAAGGCGGGGCGTTCCGAGCAGGTTTTTCACGGCGTGCGTTTCGGCGTCTCGCAGCCAAGGCGGCGCGAGGACATCACCGGCGGCGTCGCGGTGATCCGGCGGCTGCTGGAGGAAGGCCGCGCCGGCTACGACAGTTCGTCCTGAATCGTTGGCGCTAAACCGTGCCCCTGCGTACCGATCTCAGGTTCAGCCCTCTGCCTTGAAGTTTTTGGCTTCCTTCGCGCCCTTGTCCTTGCCGTGCTTCTCGGCCAGGTCCTTGGCCTGCTTGGGCGAAACGTCGGTGGTCTCGGCAATATGCATGGCCTCCTTGTCGGAGAGGCGATTGTCTTTCTTGCCTTGCTTGGTGGCCATGTCGAAATCTCCTGATTGGTTTGAGGCCTAACGGCCGGGATGCCATACCGTTCCCCAGCGGCTCCCCGCTACCATCGTCGCCCTGTGGTTTTCCGGCGTTTTTCGTCATCCAATGGGGTGTATCACGCCAAAGCTTGCGATATGAGGGGACTCAAATTCCCCTCTCCCATGGACATCAATCGCCGCCCATGACCATTTCCAATTCCGTGCCGATCACCCCGGAACTCATCGCCGCGCATGGGCTGAAGCCCGACGAATACCAGCGCATCCTCGACCTAGTCGGGCGCGAACCGAGCTTTACCGAACTCGGCATCTTCTCGGCGATGTGGAATGAGCACTGCTCCTACAAATCCTCGAAGAAATGGCTGCGCACGCTACCGACCACCGGGCCTCAGGTCATCCAGGGTCCGGGCGAGAATGCCGGGGTGGTCGATATCGGCGATGGCGACTGCGTCGTCTTCAAGATGGAGAGCCACAACCATCCCTCCTACATCGAGCCCTACCAGGGTGCGGCGACCGGCGTCGGCGGCATATTGCGCGATGTCTTCACCATGGGCGCGCGGCCGATTGCGGCGATGAATGCGCTGCGCTTCGGCGCACCCGACCATCCCAAGACCAGGCACCTGGTCAGCGGTGTGGTTTCCGGCGTTGGCGGCTACGGCAATGCGTTCGGCGTGCCGACGGTCGGCGGCGAGGTCAATTTCGACGCCCGCTACAACGGCAACATCCTGGTCAACGCCTTTGCCGCGGGCCTCGCCAAGACCGATGCGATCTTCCTGTCGGAAGCCAAGGGCGTAGGCCTGCCGGTCGTCTATCTCGGCGCCAAGACCGGCCGCGACGGCGTCGGCGGCGCCACGATGGCCTCGGCCGAGTTCGACGACAAGATCGACGAGAAGCGCCCGACCGTGCAGGTCGGCGATCCCTTCACCGAAAAATGCCTGCTCGAAGCCTGCCTTGAACTGATGGCGTCCGGCGCCGTCATCGCCATCCAGGACATGGGTGCGGCCGGCCTCACCTGTTCGGCGGTCGAGATGGGCGCCAAGGGCGACCTCGGCATCGAGCTTCACCTCGACCAGGTGCCGGTGCGCGAAGAGCGCATGAGCGCCTATGAGATGATGCTGTCGGAGAGCCAGGAGCGCATGCTGATGGTGCTGCGCCCGGAGAAGGAAAAGGAAGCCGAGGCGATCTTCCACAAATGGGGCCTCGACTTCGCCATTGTCGGCAAGACCACCGACGATCTGCGCTTCCGCGTCATTCACCAGGGTGACGAGGTCGCCAACCTGCCGATCAAGGACCTTGGCGACAAGGCGCCGGAATATGACCGCCCCTGGGTCGAGCCGAAGAAGCCTGCGGCGCTTGCCGCCGGCGATGCGCCGAAGGCCGATGTCGCCGATGCGCTGTTGAAACTGCTCGGCGGGCCGGACCTGTCGTCGCGCCGGTGGGTGTGGGAGCAGTACGACACGCTGATCCAGGGCAATTCGCTGCAGCTTCCGGGCGGCGACGCCGGCGTTGTGCGCGTCGAAGGCCATCCGACCAAGGCGCTCGCCTTCTCCTCCGACGTGACGCCGCGCTATTGCGAGGCCGACCCGTATGAAGGCGGCAAGCAGGCTGTGGCCGAATGCTGGCGCAACCTTACCGCCACCGGCGCGCTGCCGCTGGCGGCGACGGACAACCTCAATTTCGGCAATCCGGAACGGCCTGAGATCATGGGCCAACTGGTCGGCGCGGTGAAAGGCATTGGCGATGCCTGCCGCGCGCTCGGCTTCCCGATCGTGTCGGGCAATGTCTCGCTCTACAATGAAACCAACGGCCAGGGCATCCTGCCGACGCCGACCATCGGCGGCGTCGGGCTGATTGCCGACTGGTCGAAGATGACCCGTATCGGCTTTGCCGCCGAGGGCCAGATGATCCTGCTGGTCGGCGCACCCGCAAGCTGGGGCAGCCATCTCGGCCAGTCCGCCTATTTCAGGGACATCCATGGCCGTACCGACGGGCCGCCGCCATCCGTCGACCTCGCCCATGAAAAGCGCGTCGGCGACCACGTGCGCGCGCTGATCGCGTCGGGCGTCGTGACCGCGGCGCATGACCTTTCCGATGGCGGCTTGGCGATAGCCCTGGCCGAAATGGCGATGGCGTCCGGCATCGGCGCCACCATTCCGGGGCTCGCCGGCACCGACCCGATCCCGGTCTGGTTCGGCGAAGACCAGGGCCGCTACCTCCTGACGCTGTCCGTCGATCCGCAGAGCAAGGAATGGGACGCCATCCGCGACGAACAGAGCAAGCTCGGCATCTTTGCGCCATGGATCGGCTCGACCGGTGGAAACGAACTGAAGCTCGGCGATGCCAGGGCGATCCCGGTCAGCGAATTGACCGCCGCCCACGAAGGCTGGTTCCCGAACTTCATGGACAAGTCCAGTTGACCAGCCTGGCAGCCCGGACGCTGATCGCAGTCGTCTTCTGGCCGTCGCTGTTCTTCTTCTGGTTCCTCGGGCCGTTCGTCTTTTTCCTGCTGTCGACGACCTCGAGCGAGGTCTGTCCGCTGCTGGAAAGGCGTGACCAGTTCCTTGAGGCGGCCAATGGCACACTGCCGATGCTGGCTTTGCAGAGCCTGATCTATGCGATTCCCATCGTCTGCCTTGTGCTGTGGAGCCGCCTTTTGCCGAACCCGGCGCGCGCAAGGCATGTCGCCACCTGCATCAAGCTATTTGCCATTGCGGTCATTACCGGCGCGCTGTGGGAATACGGGTCATCGCTGATCTGCGACGGCTATGGCCAACCATTCTTTTCGCCCTTGTGGCAGATGACCAGCTATCTCCCGATTATCACCCTGGCGCTCAACATCCCGCTCTATGTCCTGGTGTTCAGCCTTGGCCGGGGGTTCTCGACCCGCGACGACATTACAGAAGATGGTGTGGTTCACCCGCGGCAGGATGGCCCTTAGACACTGCGTCGCCGACAGAACGGCTTCAACCCGGACCAGAAAGGCTTTAGGCTGCCGTCCGAGTCACTCGTGCCTAGCCGCCCAGAACAGGATTTTGCCATGGCAATGGATGCCCACGACATCGAAAAACTGATCAAGGACGGCATTCCGGACGCCAAGGTGACGATCCGCGACCTCGCCGGTGACGGCGATCACTATGCAGCCGAAGTGGTGGCCGAAAGCTTCCGCGGAAAGAGCCGCGTCCAGCAGCACCAGATGGTCTATGATGCGCTGAAGGGCAATATGGGCGGCGTGCTGCACGCGCTGGCCCTGCAGACCAGCGTGCCGGACTGAAGCCAGACTGGCCTACTGTTTCTGCGGCTGCTTCGCCGACACTGACGTGATCGGCTTCGCCGACACTGAGATGATCGGGCCCGCCGGGTATTTTCCGCCGACGATCATTCTTTTCCCATCCGACAGCGCGGAAACCGCGCCGTCGAGGAACAGCGCGTTGCGGCATTGTAGCGCGTCGCGAAACAGCCGCGCAAAGCTGCCGAAACTGACCTCAGACCGCGAGATCGCCAGCAAAACGGTGTTTTCATCGCGCACGCCGACGCCGTTGCGGATGTAGCGCGAGGTGCCATTCGCCTCGAAGCGCGGATGTAGCACGCCATCGATCACCAGCATCGGGCCGGACTGCGTGGCGAAGGCAACATCGCGTTTGGTGACCGCATAGGCGTTGCTTTCCATGACAGCCGCCTTGCCGTCATTGCCCACCAGAAAGACGCCGTTCGGTTTCAGGAAGAAATTGCCTTCGCCGTCGGCAAGATTGAGCCGTGACTTTTCGCTGCCGTTCTCGACCAGCAGGCCGACCGGCGACAAATCCTCGTGATACATGCCGCCATTCATGGCGAGCAGCACCGGCCTCCCCTCGCCCGCAACCGCCTTGTCGAAGGCTTCGAGCGAACCAAAAGGCTTGCCATCGGCGCTGGCGTGGAAAACACCGATGCTGTCGGCGCGAAGATCGATCTCGCAGACGACATAGGTCACCGCCTCGAAGGCGACATTCCGGCAAGACGCGGGCAGGTCACCGCCAATGACCAGTGGCGGCGGCTCCGGGCGTCTCGGCCACCAGACAACGGCAATCGCCGCCAGCAGGATGGCGATCGGAAGGGCGGCGCCATATCGTCTTTTCATCATGTCCCGGAGGCTGCAATCGGCTCGGATGCTTGGCCCAAGACAGGCGATCCTTTGCGCCATTTCCGCGACGGCGGCGCAAACATCTTGTTTCGGCCCATCTATGGGTTTATTTGATGGCTATGCTTCGAGCCTGACTCCCACAGGCGTGAAAGGATATCTCATGAGCGGCATCAACGACTACATCGACAGCGAAGTGAAGGGCAACGACGTCGTCCTTTTCATGAAGGGCACGCCCGGTTTTCCGCAGTGCGGCTTTTCCGGCCAGGTCGTCCAGATCCTCGATTACATCGGCGCCGACTACAAGGGCGTCGACGTGCTGACCTCGGCCGAACTGCGCCAAGGCATCAAGGAATATTCGAACTGGCCGACGATCCCGCAGCTTTACGTCAAGGGCGAATTCGTCGGCGGCTGCGACATCATCCGCGAAATGTTCCAGGCAGGCGAGTTGCAGACGTTGCTCGTCGACAAGGGCGTCAGCGTCAAAGCGACAGCCTGATTCTGAGTTGAGACGGGGCAGCCCCGCCCCGGCAAAATGTTACCTCCCCCTATCGGAGTGAGGACGAACTTATGCGCCGGCATGCCGGCGCATATTCGTTTTGAAGATCGGACCCGCCGTGGACCAGCCAGCAAAAGCGCCGCAACAGGCACGCAAATTGCCTATTCCGCGCTGGGAATTCATCGCGCTGTGCGCGGCACTGATGGCGTTGAACTCGCTGGCCATTGACATCATGCTGCCGGCACTGCAGCAAATCGGCGCCACGCTTGGCGTTGAGAATGAAAACCACCGCCAGTATGTGATCACCGCCTATATATTGGGCTTCGGTGGCGGACAGCTTTTCTTCGGACCGATCTCGGACCGGTTCGGGCGCCGCGCGCCGCTCGTTGCCGGGCTGGCGATTTATGTCGTGGCGGCGGCAGCTGCCGCCATCGCCCCGTCATTCGCCGTCCTGCTGCTGTGCCGGCTGGTGCAAGGCATCGGTGCGGCGGCGACCCGCGTCATCGCCGTCTCGATCGTGCGCGACACGTTCGACGGTCGGCGCATGGCCGAGGTGATGTCTCTGATCTTCATGGTGTTCATGGCCATCCCGGTGATCGCGCCTGGGATCGGCCAGTTCATCATGCTGTTCGCAACATGGCACTGGATCTTCGTCACCATGGCCGTCGGAGCGCTGATCGTGTCGGCGTGGTCGCTGCTGCGGCTGCCGGAGACGCTGCATCCGGAGTACCGCCGGCCGCTGACAGTCTCATCCGTCGTCGGTGGTTTCCGTATCGTGCTCACCAACCGCATGGCGCTTTGCTACGCCTTTGCCAGCACCTTCATTTTCGCCGCCATGTTCGGCTTCATCGCCTCCGCACAGCAGATCTATGTCGACATTTTTCATGTCGGCGAATTGTTTCCTGTCATCTTCGCGGGTGTCGCCGGCGTTCTCGCTTTTTCGAACTACCTCAACTCGCGCCTGGTCGGCCGCATCGGCATGCGCCGCCTGTCGCAGAGCGCACTGCTGTTGTTCCTGGTGATCAGCCTTGCCTGGCTCACCGTTTCGCTTCAAATGAAGATGCCACTCTGGCTGTTCATCACCTTCTTCGCCAGTGCGATGCTCCCGTTCGGCGCGCTCGGCGCCAATTTCAACGCGCTCGCGATGGAACCGCTCGGCCAACTGGCGGGCACCGCGTCGTCCATCCTGGGCTTCATGCAGACTTTTCTCGGCGGCATCCTCGGCACGCTGATCGGCCAGGCCTTCAACGGCACGGTGACGCCGCTTGCCGCCGGCTTCTGCAGCGTCTCGGTCGCGGCCCTGCTGATGATCCTGATCGCCGAGCGCGGCAAGATGTTCCAGCCGCACAACCCACCCATTTCAGGGCACGTCACCGACCTGCATTGAGCGACGCGCCTTGAGATTGTTGGTCTCAAAACCGCATCCACCTTTATGCGACGCGTTTCAGGATGCGCCGCCAATCACTGCCGTGAAACGAGGGAACAGCGGGCGCCCTGCGATGGCGCCACCCATGCTGTCCGACAGCGGCATCGGCAGAGCCTTGTCGAGCGCTTCGAGCACGGATGACACAAAGACCCGGTTGAGCGAGGCATCATCTCCCATATGGGAGAAAGTGGCGCGCGGCTTGCCCATCAGCGTGCCGTTTTTGCGAATTGAAAAACTCAGCGTCAGGGTCAGGCCAGCACTTCCAGGCGGCGGCTGCCAACAGGCAAAGATCGCGTCGAACATTTCGTCGATGGTGTCGATGGGATCGGGGCTACGACACGCGCGCTCCTGCGATCGTGCCTCAGTGGCGCAGGCGACCAGGGCAAGTGCAAGTGCCGTTGCGACAATTGCGGACCGATGTTTCATTTCGCGGCTCCGGCTTCGCGAGCGATTGGACCACTATAACAGAGCCAATATACTTGACGAAAGCGTCTACCGGCAGTTGGACCGACTATTGCGCCCAGAGTTCCCTGCGCAACTCCTGCCAGCTTTCCTTGTCCGGGGCGACAAGAATGCCGCCGTCGATATGCGAGGGCAGATAGGCGCTACCGTCGATCCGCGCGGTGTAGCCGCCGGCCTCGGCGTGGATCAGCACACCGACCAGATGGTCCCACGGCATCAGTTTGTTGTAGACGACGAAATGGGCATGGCCGCTGGCCAGAAGACGGTATTCATGTGCCGCGCAGCGATAGCCGAACTGCGACAGGGTCTTGGTCTGGTTGCGCGCCAGGAGCGAGCGTTGCGGTTCCGCCAGATATTGCCAGGAGACGGAGCCGGTCATCTGCGAGATCGGCACGGCATCGGCGACGTGCACCGTCTCCAGCGCGCCATGCGCATGGCGGATATGGCTGCCGGCGCCCTTGGCGCCGATCAGCCAGTCCCGGCCTACGGGGTCATGGATGATACCGGCGACGGTTTCGCCCTTGACGACGACGCTCAGCATGACGCCGAAGAGCGGCACGCCGGAGGCGAAGTTGAAGGTGCCGTCGACCGGGTCGACGACGAAGGCGAGGTCGGCATCGCCGAGCCCCTGAAGCAGCGCCGGATTGTCGGAACAGGCTTCCTCGCCGACGATCATCGCCGTGGGATAGCGCTCGCGCAGCCTGGCCGTGATCAGCCGCTCGGCGTTGATGTCGGCCTCGGTCACCAGGTCGGCAGCCGAGGTCTTCTGTCTGATGTCGCCCTCGCCCAGCCGGCGAAAGCGTGGCATGATTTCGGCCCTGGCTGCATCGGCGAGAAGCTCGGCCAGCCAGTCGATCGCTTGGTCGTCAAATATCATCGGAAATGTCTTGTCCTGTGCTGAGGCTGCCATTGAGGGCGGCAAAGTCGAACAGCTTTCTGTCGAGCAGATGCGACGGCCTGGTGTTGGACAGCGCGCGCAGCATCGTATCCTTGCGGCCCGGCATGCGCTTTTCCATATCGTCCAGCATCGCCTTCATGGCGTTGCGCTGCAGGCCTTCCTGGCTGCCGCAGAGATCGCAGGGAATGATCGGGAATTTCATAGCGGCGGCGAATTTTTCCAGATCGACCTCGGCGCAGTAGCTCAGCGGCCGCAGCACCATGACGTCGCCGTCGTCGTTGAGCAGCTTTGGCGGCATGGCGGCAAGGCGGCCGCCATGGAACAGATTCATGAAGAAGGTTTCGAGAATGTCCTCGCGGTGGTGGCCGAGCACCAGCGCCGAACAGCCCTCCTCGCGCGCGATGCGATAGAGATGGCCGCGCCGCAGCCGCGAGCACAGCGAACAATAGGTGCTGCCCTGAGGCAGCTTGTCGGTGACCACCGAATAGGTGTCCTGATACTCGATGCGATGGGCAATGCCATGCGCATCGAGGTAGTCGGGCAAAATGTGCTTCGGAAAATTCGGCTGGCCCTGGTCGAGATTGCAGGCCAGCAGCTCGACCGGCAGTAGCCCGCGCCATTTGAGATCGAGCAGCACGGCCAGCAGGCCGTAGGAATCCTTGCCGCCGGACAAGGCCACCAGCCAGCGGTCGCCGGGCCTCGCCATGGCGAAATCGTCGATCGCCTGGCGGGCCAACCGCAACAGCCGCTTACGCAGTTTGTTGAACTCGACCGAAGACGGCACGTCGGCAAACAGCGGGTGGAAGCCGCCTTCAGCAATCGGTTCAACTGTGTCGATGCCTGCCAGCATGTTCATGGCTTGTCGCTTTCCATAGCCGAGAGTGCCGGATTAGCGGACATGGCCGACAAAGAAAAGGCCGCCTCGACGGGCGGCCCTTTCCGGTATCGCAGAAAGCGATCGCTTAGCGCGAATAGAATTCGACGACCAGGTTCGGCTCCATCTGCACGGCGAACGGAACATCGGCCAGGCCGGGGATGCGCGAGAAGGTCGCGACCATCTTGTTGTGATCGACTTCGATATAGTCCGGCACGTCGCGCTCGGCGAGGCCGACCGCTTCCAGCACGATGACCAGCTGCTTCGACTTTTCGCGCACTTCGACGACGTCGCCCGGCTTGCAACGGTACGAGCCGATGTTGACGCGCTTGCCGTTGACGTTGACGTGGCCGTGGTTGACGAACTGGCGAGCCGCGAAAATGGTGGGCACGAACTTGGAGCGGTAGACGACCGCGTCGAGACGCGACTCGAGCAGGCCGATCAGGTTCTCGGAGGTGTCGCCCTTGCGGCGATCAGCCTCTTCATAGACCTTGCGGAACTGCTTTTCGGAGACATCACCATAGTGACCCTTCAGCTTCTGCTTGGCGCGCAGCTGCAGGCCGAAATCGGAAAGCTTGCCCTTGCGGCGCTGGCCGTGCTGGCCGGGGCCGTATTCACGCTTGTTGACCGGGGACTTCGGGCGGCCCCAGATGTTTTCGCCGAGACGGCGGTCGATCTTGTACTTCGCGGATTCGCGCTTGCTCATCGCATTCCCTTTCAAAACAAACCACCCGGAGCCTCATGGTCCGGGTGAAGGAAACGCGCCCTCCTCTGGCCTCCGTTTTCGAGGCCTGACAGGGTTTTCCCACGCAACGCGGCGGAAAACCCACGGGACACGTCAGTCTAGACAAAACCCAGGAAACGATAAACCTGCTTTCCCGGGCTTGCCATGCAAAAGAAACAACCGGGCATTGCGGCCCGGTGTTGGTGCGCTCGATAAACGGAGATTTGAGCAGAGTCAAGCGCGTCGCTGGCGCTGGGCCCGGCAACCATATCACGTCTTTGGCGTTGAGTGCCGTGCCGGATGCGGCGGGAGGTTGTTGCGCCGACGGCATTTAGGAAGGGACTGAGCCAAAGGAGCCCGAAGTCGCATGAAGAAGTTTTTCCTCTCGTTGGTCGGTGCAGCCGTCATGGCCGGGACGATGTCGATCGCCGTGCCCGAGCCAGCGATGGCCAAGCACTGGCAGGGCCACAAGCATCGTCAGACCTGCCATGTCGTGGTGAAGAAGAAGGTCATCTGGCGGCATGGCCACAAGAAGGTCATCCGCTACAAGGTGAAGCGCTGCTGGTGACGTCAGGAGTTTCGGGCTTGGCCTGAATCGAAGAAGCCCGTGGTTTCGGCCACGGGCTTTGTTTATCGACTCGGTTCAAGGTTTCAGTCTGCCGATTTCTTCTCCGGCAGGCCTTTGCGCTTGGTCTCTGCGAATTCCTCGAGCTGCTTTTCGCTCATCGAATTGTACATCGACTTCGACGCGCCTTGAAGTTCGCTCTTCCTGGTCTCGCCGCGCTTGGCCGACAGGGCTGCGCCAGCGGCCTTTTGCTGTGCTTTTGAGGTTGCAGGCATATCGGCACCTCCTTTGCTGACAGAGGAAGAAACGTTGCGCTCCGGCGACGGTTCCAGCGCTGGCGGTCAACTTCCGTTCCGCGCTCATGCCTGCCCATGGTCGGCCGGCACTGCCGGCAAAACCACCTTCCCGTGCCCGCAACGCCGGTGTAGGACGGCGCCATGAAATCGTTGAACGATCCCTCGCAGGCACTCGCCACCGGCCTCGCGAAAATCCGCACCGAGTTCCATGTGCCGGAGGGATTTCCCCCTGATGTAATGGCCATGGCACAGACGGCGGCCAGGCGCGTGCCCGACCAGCATGCCGACCGCACGGCGATGCCCTTCGTGACGCTCGATCCCGCGACTTCCACCGATCTTGACCAAGCGTTTTCGATCGAAGCGAGCGGTAGCGACCTTCTGTTGCACTATGCGATTGCCGACGTAGCCTGGTTCGTCGCGGACGGCGACGCGGTGGATCGCGAAGCCTGGGCGCGGGGCGAAACCCTGTATTTGCCGGACGGCAAGGCCGGGCTCTATCCCCGGGTCATTGCCGAGGGCGCCGCGAGCTTGCTACCCGGCGGTCCGCGTCCGGCTGTCATCTTCACGGTCCGGATCGCCGACGACGGAGCGGTAAGGCTGGATGGCGCGGAGCGGGCAATCATTCAAAGCCGCGCCAAGCTCGCCTATGACAGCGTGCAGGCCGCCGACGTCCCAGTCGGCTTCGCCGAAATCGCGCGGCGCATGGCGGCGGCCGAAGACCGTCGCGGCGCTTCGCGCGTCGACCCGCCCGAGCAGGAGGTGGAACAGCTTGCCGATGGCACGTTCCAGCTTGCGTTCAGGCCGCTGCTGCAATCCGAGCAAGACAACGCAGCACTTTCGCTGGCCGCCAACATGGCGATTGCCGACGCCATGCTGGCACACCGGACCGGCTTGTTCCGGGTGATGGCGCCGCCCGATGCTTCCAAAGTACAAAGACTGCGCAGCGCGGCACGGGCCTTAGGCCTGTCCTGGCCTCCTTCGACCAACCTGTCCGACTATCAGCGAACCCTCGATCCGACGAACATGCAACAGGCAGCGCTGATGCTGGAAATCCGCCGCGCCGGCTCCGGTGCGTCCTACCAACCCTATGAAGAAGGCGTTGTCCCCTGGCACGAGGCGATGGCCGCGACCTATGCCCACGCCACCGCGCCCCTGAGGCGGCTGGCCGATCGCTACGTCGTGCGCTGCGTGCTGGCCATCGCCAACGGCCAGCCGGTGCCGCAAGCCGTTACCGAGGCGTTTTCCAGACTGCCTAAGGTGATGGGCCGCGCAGGCGCCCGCGCCTCGCAGATCAACCACGCGGCCATCGGCCTTGCCGAGGCGGTGATGCTGAGGGGGCGCGTGGGTGAAACATTCAAGGCCGTCGTCACCGACGTCGGTGATCAGCGTGCGCGCGTTCAGCTCTCGGACATGCCTGTCGTTGCGAATGTGAAGGCCTCAGGGTTCAGGCAGGGCGATGGCCTGACGCTAAGGCTTGTTTCGGCCGATCCGGATCGACGCGTCATTGTCTTCGAGCCTGCCTAAAGCGCGTCGGCGACGCGCTTTAGTTTTTCGTTTTATGCATGTCGTTGTCCCAAAACCGCTGCGCACTTTTGGGCGACATGCATTAGCGCGCGCTCAATCCAAAACCCTGCATCAGCCGGCTGATGGCGAAATCCGCCTTTCCCGAGGTAAAGACGGCGATGTCGGGCTCGCTTTGCGGCAATGGTCCGTCGACAGCCGGAAGCAGCGACAGAGCACGCCGCGCAATCGCTTCGGCCGGGTCGATCCAGTCGACCGGCCAGGGCGCGGTCTTGCGCATGCGATTGGCCAGGAACGGATAGTGCGTGCAGGCGAGCACGACGATGTCCGTGCGCAAATCGTCATGCTGGACGAAACACGGTGCGATCTCGGCACGCACGGCCTCCTCGTCGACAAAGCCCTCGCGCATGTAGGCCTCGGCCAGTCCGGCGAGATTGTTGCTGCCGACCAGCCGGACATGGCATTTCTGCGCCCATTTGCCGATCAGGTCGCGCGTGTACTGGCGCTTCACCGTGCCCGGCGTCGCCAGCACCGAGACCAGCCCGGACCGGGTGCGCTCGGCAGCCGGCTTGATTGCCGGCACCGTGCCGACAAAGGGATGGCCAGGGAATTTTTCCCGCAACGCATCGATCACCAGCGTCGAAGCGGTATTGCAGGCGACGACCGAAATTTCCGGATCAAAACGGTCGAGCAGCTTGGCGAAGAGCTCGACTATATGGGCCTGCAGCGCCGGCTCTTCCCAGGCGCCGTAGGGAAAGGCCTTGTCATCGGCGACGTAGACGAAGCGCCGGTCGGGCATCAGCACGCGCGCTTCGCGCAGCACGGTCAATCCGCCAACGCCGGAATCGAACATCAGGATCGGACGGTGGCTCATTGATATCGGACCATGAAAGAGGCTGGATCAGAAGGCTTGGCGGTCATTGGCCAATGCCGTTCTTCTATCTGCAACCATCATGGTCTTGAAGTGGCGAATGTCAGCAAGTTCTATGCAAAGCCGGCGAAGACGACCTTGCCTCGGCCTAGAGCCCGCGCTTGCCGAAGCCGGCGGGCCGCGGGCGGCCCATAGGCTGGGCGGACGGCACCGAGCGCGTGGCCGGTGTGGCGTTGCGCATGGAACACTGTGCCGTGCTGCTGGCCATCCGGCCGGATCCCGCAGGCATGGGCGTATCGCCATCGAAATCGAAAACCGATGTCAGTTCGTCGATATTGATGCCCGCCACCGGCTTAGCCACCAGGATCGTGCACCAAAGGCCAAAGATCGACAGCGCCAGCAGGTTCAAACCGCTGGACGTGCTTTCCGGGTTCTTGAAATCGATGACCAGCAGCGTGCCTGCCTGCAGAAAGGCGTAGATGGCGCAGAACACGATGTAGGACCACAGGATCCAGGCTTTGCCGTTGGCGTCGCGGCTGCGTCGCCAGGCGATGTTGGCACGCATGACCACGGCCAGGAGGGAAACGACCAGAACCGCGCCTGCCATGCCTTGCCGCGATGGACCGGGCGCCGAGTTGACCAGCCCCTCAAAGCCGATCGTGCCAACGATGCACAGCACGGCAAGAACGGCCTCGAGCAGGGCTACGCCGAGCGAATAGAAGAAGAAGCGCATACGGCCGATTTTGGACGTGAACATTTGCCACCCCACCGTTTTGACAACAATGGACGAGAGGCAAATAAAATTCGGTTAGTTCAGCCGTTCGAAGCTTAGCGATTTCTAATCTTCTTTGTCTGCCTGGCGTTTTCGCGCAGCGGCCGGCAAACGCCTTGGATCGTCTCCCGGCGAGCCGTCACCGCGCGGCATGGCCGGCGAAAACCGGTCGAGCGACGAGATGATGCCACGCAGCACTTTCAGTTCCGGCTCGGCGAAACCGGCGCGCGTCAAGACGGCGCGCAGATTGTCGACCATCTTGGGTTTCTTGGGCGCCGGGCGGAAATAGCCGCGCGCTTCGAGCGCGCCTTCGAGATAGGCAAACAGCCCGTGCAACTCTTCCTTGCTTGCCGGCTTCATTTCAGGGCTGGAGAAATTGGTCGCCGTCTCGTCTTCCAGGCCCGACTTCATCCATTCATAGGACATCAACAGCACGGCCTGGGCGATGTTGAGCGACGAAAAGCCGGGATCCACCGGGAAGGTGACGATCTCGTCGGCCAGCCCGACCTCGTCATTGTAGAGCCCAAAACGCTCGCGGCCGAACAAGATGCCGGTGCGCAGGCCGGCCATCTGACGCGCCCTCAGCGCCCTGCCCGCTTCGACCGGACCACGCACGGGTTTGAAGCCGTCGCGCTCCCGCGCCGTGGTGGCGAAGACGAAGTTGAGGTCGGCGACGGCGGACGCCAGGTCGCCGAACACTGTTACGGCATCGATGACATGGTCGGCGCGGCTGGCGGCGGCGCGCGCCTTCTCGCTCGGCCAGCCGTCACGCGGGTTGACCAGTCTCAGTTCGGCAAGGCCGAAATTGGCCATGGCGCGCGCAACCATGCCGATATTCTCGCCGAGCTGCGGCTCGACCAGGATGATCGCCGGCCCGGCGGCGGATGCGATTTCAGGATGATCGACGGCGGACATGATCTCAATGAACTGCTGTTTGCGGCATTTCAGCGTTCCCTGCCACATCCGCTCGGCAAAATGAAGCTTTTGCAAAACACCGGTCGCGGCACAGACGACCCATTCTGCACGGATCGGCGTTTGCGCGGCCAAATAGGCTTTGATATACGCTCCGCATCCCCGGCCGAAGCCATGCGGGCAAGGCCGTTTAGTTCCCCAAAAGCGAGGCATTCTTTTCATGGCGAAGATCAAGGTGGCGAACCCGGTCGTCGAGCTCGACGGCGACGAGATGACCCGCATCATCTGGCAGTTCATCAAGGACAAGCTGATTCACCCTTATCTCGACCTGAAGCTCGAATATTACGACCTCGGCGTCGAGCACCGCGACGCCACCAACGACCAGGTGACCATCGATTCGGCCAATGCCATCAAGAAATGGGGCGTCGGTGTGAAATGCG
Organism: Mesorhizobium sp. L2C066B000; assembly: GCF_000502335.1. NCBI lineage: Bacteria > Pseudomonadati > Pseudomonadota > Alphaproteobacteria > Hyphomicrobiales > Phyllobacteriaceae > Mesorhizobium > Mesorhizobium sp. L2C066B000. The sequence goes on along the minus strand of NZ_AYWZ01000011.1, from coordinate 231,662 downwards.
CGACGATCACGCCCGACGAGCAGCGCGTCGAGGAATTCAAGCTGAAGAAGATGTGGAAGTCGCCCAACGGCACCATCCGTAACATTCTCGGCGGTACCATTTTCCGCGAACCGATCATCATGAAGAACGTGCCGCGTCTCGTGCCGGGATGGACCAAGCCGATCATCGTCGGCCGTCATGCCTTCGGCGACCAGTATCGCGCCACCGACTTCCGCTTCCCCGGCAAGGGCAAGCTGACCATCAAGTTCGTCGGCGAGGACGGCAAGGTGATCGAGCACGACGTGTACGACGCACCCGGCGCCGGTGTTGCCATGGCGATGTACAATCTCGACGACTCCATCCGCGAATTCGCCCGCGCCTCGCTGAATTACGGCCTGCTGCGCAATTATCCGGTTTATCTCTCGACCAAGAACACCATCCTCAAAGCCTATGATGGCCGCTTCAAGGACATTTTCCAGGAGGTCTACGAGGCTGAATTCGAGGCCGAGTTCAAGGCGAAGAAGCTGTGGTACGAGCACCGGCTGATCGACGACATGGTGGCCTCCGCCCTGAAATGGTCTGGCGGCTACGTCTGGGCCTGCAAGAATTATGACGGCGACGTCCAGTCCGACACGGTGGCGCAAGGTTTTGGCTCGCTTGGCCTGATGACCTCCGTGCTGATGACGCCGGACGGCAAGACGGTGGAAGCGGAGGCCGCGCACGGCACCGTGACGCGCCACTATCGCCAGCACCAGAAGGGCGAGGAAACCTCGACCAATTCGATCGCCTCGATCTTCGCCTGGACGCGCGGCCTCGCCCACCGCGCCAAGCTCGACGATAATGCCGAGTTGAAGCGATTTGCCGACACGCTGGAGAAGGTCTGCATCCAGACGGTTGAGAGCGGCTTCATGACCAAGGACCTGTCGCTCTTGATCGGTCCCGACCAACCATGGCTGTCGACCACCGGCTTCCTCGACAAGATCGACGAGAATTTGCAGAAGGCGATGGCGTAAGCCGGCAGCCATGGCCAAGCCGGTCGTCTACGGGGCGGACTACAGCGTCTATGTGCGCATCGTCCGCCTCGTGCTGGCGGAAAAAGGCATCGACTACGACCTTGTGCCGGTCGATGTCTTTGCCGCCGAGGGCACTCCCGCCTGGTACTTCGAGCATCACCCTTTCGGCCGCATTCCGGCCGTCGAGCATGACGGGTTTCGCCTGTTCGAAACCAGCGCAATCGCCCGCTATGTCGACGAGGCGTTCGACGGCCCGGCACTGCAGCCAAAAGACGCCCGCACCCGCGCAACGATGAACCAGATCATCGGCATGCTCGACGCCTATGCCTACAGATCGATGGTCTGGGACGTCGCCGTCGAGCGGCTTGAGAAGGAAGCGCCAGACGAGGCACTGGTCGCCAACGGGCTGCGCCAGGCGGAAACGGTGCTGCGGGTGCTCACCGCACTCAAGCCTCCCGGGCCGTGGCTGCTCGGCGACCAGCTGACGCTGGTCGACCTGCATGCGGCATCCATCATCGCCTATTTCGTCAAGGTCGCCGACGGGCAAAAGCTGCTTGCGGCGTTCGCCGACATCCAGGCCTGGTGGGACGGCATCGCAAAACGTCCGAGCCTGGCGGCGGGCTGATATGGGTTCGGGCCATGGCTGACCCATCTCGCCAGGACGCGCTCACCGTCGCCAGAATTGTCAGGGTCAACCACGCCGGTGAGTTCGGTGCGATCAGGATCTATTCGGCGCAGATTCTTGTCGCCAGGCGCTTCTGGCCGGATTGCGTGCCATCCTTGTCGGAGATGCTCGGGCACGAGCGCACGCATTGCGCCGCCTTCCGTGCCGCCATGCCGGCGCGGAAGGCGCGACCGTGCCGGGTGATGCAATTCTGGAGCTGGGGTGGCTGGCTGCTGGGTTTTGTCACCGCCCTGCTCGGTCCGCAAGGCATCTGGGCCTGCACGGCGGCGGTTGAAGCGGCGGTGCATCGCCATCTGGACGATCAGCTGTTTTTCCTCGCCAATCGCGACCACGACTTGCAAGGCATCATCCTGGCGATCCGCGAGGAAGAGCTCGCCCATCTCCATCACGCCGAAGAGCAGCTGAAATCGCCCGGCCCGGCGCTGAACTTTTTACGGTCGCTGATTTCGATCGCCACGGACGTGCTGATCTGGCTGTCCACCTGGGGCGATTCCAGCAGAATGACGCGCGCCCTGAAGGCGGCGAAAAGAACTAGACTAGCTAGACGGACCGTCTAAGAGCTGATTGCCGGCTTGCCACTATCAGCCACAGAATGGCAAGCACGGCGGCGAAGGCCGGAAAGCCGCACACAAAACCAGATAAGGCATAGGGTGGCTTTCAGGCTGCCTCCAGCGCCGCCCTCACCGCGGCGATCGCATCATTGGCCTTCGAGGCGTCCGGGCCGCCGGCTTGCGCCATGTCGGGCCGTCCGCCACCGCCCTGCCCGCCCAATGCGGCCGAGGCAACGCGCACAAGATCGACAGCGCTGAAGCGGCCGACGAGATCGTCCGTCACTGCGACCACGACGCTTGCCTTGTTGTCTTCGCCCGCACCGACGAAGACGACGACGCCTGAGCCGAGCGAAGTCTTGCCGGCATCGGCCAGCGGCTTCAAATCCTTCGGCGACACGCCGGAAACCGCTTTGCCGAGGAAGCCGATACCGNTACCGGCGACGGTTTCGGTGGTGGCCGGAGCATCGGCCGCGGCACCACCGCCCAGCGCGAGTTTCTTGCGCGCTTCGCTCAGCTCCTTCTCGAGCTTCTTGCGCTCCTCGAGCAGCGTCTCGACACGCGCCGGCACGTCGGCCGGCGAGATCTTCAGCACAGCCGCCGTCGCCTTCAGGCGTCTGTCCTGCTCGTCGAGATATTTTCGTGCGGCTTCGCCGGTCAGCGCCTCGATGCGGCGCACGCCGGCGGCGACTGCGCTGTCGGAGACGACACGGACCAGGCCGATATCGCCGGTCGCCCGGACATGGGTGCCGCCACAAAGTTCGATGGAATAGGGTCTATTGGCCTTGGCGCCATGCACGCCGGTGCCCATCGAGACGACACGCACCTCGTCGCCGTATTTTTCGCCGAACAGCGCCATGGCGCCTTCAGCGATGGCGTCGTCGACCGACATCAGCCGCGTCGTCACCGGGCTGTTCTGGACGACGATTTCGTTGGCCATGCGCTCGACCTCTTCGAGATCTTCGGCCGAGATCGGCTTGTTGTGCGAGATGTCGAAGCGCAGGCGCTCGGGCGCGACCAGCGAACCTTTCTGCGCGACATGGGTGCCCAGCACCTCGCGCAGCGCCTCATGGATCAGATGCGTTGCCGAATGGTTGGCACGCAGCCGGGTGCGGCGCGCATGGTCAACCTTCAGCTCGACGGCTGCACCTGGCTTGACCGTGCCGTTCGTCACCTTGCCCAGATGCACGAACAGGCCGTCGGCCTTTTTCTGCGTGTCGGAAACCTCGATCGAGAAACCTTCGCCGGAGATGATGCCGGTGTCGCCCATCTGGCCGCCCGACTCGCCATAGAACGGCGTCTGGTTGACGACCACCGCCACCGCGTCGCCCTTGCCGGCGCTATCGACTGTCTTGCCGTCCTTGACCAGGGCCTGGATGAGGCCTTCCGCCTGTTCGGTCTCGTAGCCGAGGAATTCGGTGGCGNGGTGGCGCCGGCCTTCTCGCGTACAGAAAACCAGATGGTCTCGGTGGCCGCGTCGCCGGAGCCAGCCCAATGCTTGCGCGCTTCGGCCTTCTGCTGCTCCATCGCATGGGTGAAGCCGGCAAGGTCGACTGAGATGCTGCGCTGGCGCAGCGCGTCCTGCGTCAGATCAAGCGGGAAGCCATAAGTGTCGTAGAGCTTGAAGGCGGTCTCGCCGTCCAGCATGTCACCGGCGTGCAGCGTCTCCGTGGCCTCCGAGAGCAGGCCGAGGCCACGCAGCAGCGTCTTGCGGAAGCGTGTCTCCTCGAGCTTCAGCGTCTCGGTAATCAGCTGTTCGCCGCGCAGCAGTTCGGGATAGGCCTGGCCCATCTCGCGCACCAGCGCCGGCACCAGCTTCCACATCAACGGCTCCTTGGCGCCGAGCAACTGCGCATGGCGCATGGCGCGGCGCATGATGCGGCGCAGCACATAGCCGCGGCCTTCGTTCGACGGCAGCACGCCATCGGCCACCAGGAAAGAGGACGAGCGCAGATGGTCGGCAATGACGCGGAAGGAGGCGACCGTCTCCTTGTCGGGTCCCTGCCCGAGCGCTGACGAGGCCGCATCGATCAGGTGGCGGAACAGGTCGGTCTCGAAGACGCTCTCCACCCCTTGCAGGATGGAGGCCATGCGCTCCAGGCCCATGCCGGTGTCGATCGACGGCCGCGGCAGGTCGATGCGCTCATCCTTGGTGACCTGCTCATATTGCATGAACACCAGGTTCCAGAATTCAAGGAAGCGGTCGCCGTCCTCCTCCGGGCTGCCGGGAGGGCCGCCCCAGATGTGCTCGCCACGGTCGATGAAGATTTCCGAGCACGGCCCGCACGGTCCGGTGTCGCCCATAGCCCAGAAATTGTCGGAGGTCGGGATGCGGATGATGCGGTCATCGGAGAAACCGGCGATCTTCTTCCAGAAGCCGGCCGCCTCGTCATCGGTGTGATAGACGGTGACCAGCAGCTTGTCCTTGTTCAGCCCGAACTCCTTGGTGATCAGGTTCCAGGCCAGTTCGATGGCGCGCTCCTTGAAATAGTCGCCGAAGGAGAAATTGCCGAGCATTTCGAAGAAGGTCAGATGGCGCGCGGTGTAGCCGACATTGTCGAGGTCGTTGTGCTTGCCGCCGGCGCGCACGCTTTTCTGCGCAGTGGTGGCGCGCGAATAGGACCGCTTCTCCAGGCCGGTGAAGACGTTCTTGAACTGCACCATGCCGGCATTGGTGAACATCAGCGTCGGGTCGTTGCGCGGCACCAGCGGGCTCGAGGCCACGACCTCGTGGCCCTCCTTGCGGAAATAGTCGAGGAATGTCGACCGGATCTCGTTCACGCCACTCATGAGTGCTGCCTTTTCGCGAAAACCGCCGGCACGGCCGGCGGACACTGGTCTCTGCTTTTTAGAAGATTGACTTGGCCTTTTAGCGGGCACGCCCCACCCTGTCCAGAAACACGGAATTGGGCCAATCCGGCAACTGCCAAGCCGGCTTCACGCTGCCCAAAAACGAAAACCGCCGGCGCGAAGGCCGGCGGTTTGAAACGCAATACTAAAGAACTCGGTTACTTAAGCATCGGATAATAGACTGGATTTATGGCCGAACTCTGGCCGTGCCCTACATGGCGCCGGATTCTTCCTCGAAGCCGTCGTCGCTTTCGCCGCGCTCGGGGCCGCCATTTTCAAGAAACTTCTCGGCGATCAGCCCGGCATTCTGCCGCAGCGCAAGTTCGATCTCACGCGCCGTGTCGGGATTGTCGCGCAGGAACAGTTTGGCGTTTTCGCGACCTTGGCCGAGACGCTGCGAATTGTAGGAGAACCAGGCGCCGGACTTCTCGACCACGCCGGCCTTGACGCCGAGATCGACCAGTTCGCCGGTCTTGGAGACGCCCTCGCCATACATGATGTCGAACTCGACCACCTTGAAGGGCGGCGCCAGCTTGTTCTTGACCACTTTGACGCGGGTCTGGTTGCCGACGACCTCGTCGCGGTCCTTGACCGAGCCGATGCGGCGGATGTCGAGGCGCACCGAAGCGTAGAATTTCAGCGCGTTGCCGCCGGTCGTGGTTTCCGGCGAACCGAACATGACGCCGATCTTCATGCGGATCTGGTTGATGAAGATGACCATGGTGTTGGAGCGCGAGATCGAGGCAGTCAGCTTGCGCAGCGCCTGGCTCATCAGACGCGCCTGGAGACCGGGCAGCGAATCGCCCATCTCGCCCTCGATTTCAGCGCGCGGCGTCAGGGCGGCCACCGAATCGACGACCAGAACGTCGATGGCGCCGGAACGCACCAGCGTGTCGCAGATTTCCAGCGCCTGCTCGCCGGTGTCCGGCTGCGAGATCAAGAGGTTTTCCAGATCGACGCCGAGCTTGCGGGCATAGACCGGATCGAGTGCGTGCTCGGCATCGACGAAGGCGCAGATACCGCCTTTCTTCTGGGCTTCGGCAACTGTGTGCAGCGCCAGTGTCGTCTTGCCCGAGCTTTCCGGCCCGTAGATCTCGACAATGCGGCCGCGCGGCAGGCCGCCGACGCCAAGCGCGATGTCGAGGCCCAGCGATCCGGTCGGCACGGTTTCGATCTCGACGACCTGCTCGTTGGCGCCAAGCCGCATGATCGAGCCCTTGCCGAAGGCGCGCTCGATTTGCGACAGCGCCGCGTCCAGAGCCTTTGATTTGTCCACCGCTTTGTCCTCTACAAGCCGCAAAGAATTCTGAGCCATGATACATCACCCCTTGGTCGTCAATGAAGGCCGGACAATCCGTAATCCCTGCCCATTTTGTACTACTTTTGTTCTCGTTTGGCAAGAGGGGTCAAATATCTGAAAAGCAATCTTTATCCGGATTTGTTCTTTTTTTGTCTCATGGTTTCGTTTCCGGATGTATCCACCATTGGGCCAGACGCGCCGGCTGTTTCGATCGGCCGAATCGCCGGCTTGCCTGCGAAGCTCCGCCGCACAGCGTAGCGCTTGTGCGGCTCGAATAACAAAGGTCATATCGCCGGCATGGTGAAATCAGCAAAGATACTGGCGGTGGGCGGCGCCCATATCGATCGCCGCGGCCAGGTGTCGGGCACGTACGTGCCCGCGGCGTCCAACCCCGGCACGATGCGCGAGGATGTCGGCGGCGGCGTATTCAACGCGCTGCGCAGCCTGGTGCGGCGCGGCGTCTCGGCCTCGCTTTTGTCGGTGCGCGGCGGCGATGCCTCGGCCGAGACGGTTGCGCGCGCCATCGCCGACTCCGGCATTGCCGACCTGTCGGCGGTTTTCCTCGACCGCACGACGCCGAGCTACACGGCGCTGATCGATCGCGACGGCGAGCTGATCACCGGCTTTGCCGATATGGCGCTCTACGATTTGGCGTTCCCCAAGCAGATCCGCCGCTCCAAGGTGCGCGAGTTGGTCGCCGAGGCCGATGCGGTGCTCTGCGACGCCAATCTGCCATCAACGGCGCTGGAGCGGCTGGTGGGGCTCGCCGCCGGCAAGCCGGTGTTCGCCATCGCCATTTCGCCGGCCAAGGTGGTGCGGCTGATACCGGTGCTGAAGGAACTCGCGCAGGTCTTCATGAACCGGCGCGAGGCCATGGCGCTGGCCGGCGTCGATGCCAATGCCACCGAGCGCGAGACCGTCGACGGACTGCGCTGCAGCGGCCTCACCAGTGGCGTGGTGACGGCGGGCGACGGCCCGGTGCTGGGATTCGACGAAGCCGGCGCCTTCTCTATCCTGCCGCCGGCGCCGAGAAAAGTCGCCGACGTCACCGGCGCCGGCGACGCGCTGGCCGGCGCCACCATCGCTGCCCTGCTGCGCGGCCTGGCATTGCGCCAAGCCCTCCGCGAAGGCGTTGCCGCGGCGACGCTCGCCATCGAAAGTTCGGATGCCGTGCCGGCCTTCACCGCCGCGACCTTCACCGAGGCACTGGCTCTTGTGCCCGACGCGCAGGAAATGGCATGAGGGCGGCCAATTGCCATTGCCGGAGCGCGACGTCCAAGCGGACGCGCGGATCTCCGGATCGGAGACCATCATGACACCGCAAAGCGCCCGCCCCTTCATCGACCTCCACGCGCCCGTGGCCGAGGCGCTCGCCGCTGGCCGCCCCGTCGTGGCGCTGGAAAGCACCATCATCACCCATGGCATGCCTTACCCCGACAATGGCGCCATGGCCGCCAATGTCGAAAAGATAATCCTGGACAATGGCGCGGTGCCAGCGACGATCGCCGTGGTCGCCGGCCGCATCAAGATCGGGCTTTCCGACGGCGAGCGCGAGTCGCTGGCCATGACCGGCGACGCCATGAAGCTGTCGCGCGCCGATCTCGGCTTTGCGGTGGCGCAAGGCCGCACCGGCGGCACCACGGTCGCCGCCACCATGATCGCCGCTGACATGGTCGGGATAAAGGTGTTCGCCACCGGCGGCATTGGCGGCGTTCACAAGGGCGCGGAAAAGAGCTTCGACATCTCGGCCGATCTCGACGAGTTGGCGCGCACGCCGGTCATCGTCGTCTCGGCCGGCGCCAAGGCGATCCTCGACATCGAAAAGACGCTGGAAGTGCTGGAGACGCGCGGCGTGCCGGTGATTGGCCATGGCTGCGAGACGATGCCGGCCTTCTGGTCGCGGCATTCGCCGTTCCGCGCGCCGCTGACCCTGCACAGACCGGAAGAGATCGCGCATTTCTACAAGACCAGGGCGGCACTTGGCCTGGTCGGCGGCATGCTGATCGCCAACCCGGTGCCGCAGGACGATGAAATCCCGGCCGACGAGATGGCCGGCTATATCGAGGCCGCGCAGAAGGCGGCGGAAGTGCAGAACGTGACCGGTAAGGCGGTGACGCCGTTCCTGCTGGGCAAAATCCTCGAACTGACCGGCGGCCGGAGCTTGAAGACCAACATCGCGCTGGTCGAGAACAATGCGCGGCTGGCGGCGAGGATTGCGACGGCGCTGTAGGATCGCCTACGTCGGCGGGACAGCACCCCCCTCTGGCCTGCCGGCCATCTCCCCCGCAAAGAGGGAGATTAACAGCTTAGCCGCAGGCTCCCATTTTCAACGTTGGTGATTGGCGAAGGCCAATGTGACAACTGATCTCCCCCCTTGCGGGGGAGATGTCCGGCAGGACAGAGGGGGGTGGGAAGAAACGCGGCGGTCCCGGTTCACTTCCCAGCCCGGCGTCCCGCCTCATACGCCCGGCGCGCCCACACCCTCATCTCATCAGGATCATCAAACGCGCTGTCGGGAATGCTCCAGTACGGCATCGCGACCAGCTTGCCGTGGCGGGTGCCGGTATAGGTCCATTGCTTGCAGCCGGCGGCTTCGAAGTCGGGCGCGCTTTGCTCGTCAGCCTTGAGCAGCAATTCGCCGCGCAGCACGATGGCAACGATGACGCCGTCGAAATAGATACCCTTGCCGCCGAACAGTTTTCGGATACTGACCGGGCCGAGGCCTTCGAACAGTTCTTCGATGCGTTCATTGTCCATGCCGCAATCATGTCACCGGGCTTGCCACGGCTGCAATCAAAAACCATGCTGGCAAGTTGAGAGCCATCCGTCGGAGTTTTGTCATGCCGCTGCTGCTCAAGGGATCCTGCCGCTGCGATGCCGTCCATTTCGAGGTGGAGAGCAACACGCCGGTGCCGTTCATGCTGTGCTACTGCTCGATCTGCCGCAAGCAGCAGGGCGGCGGCGGCTTCGCCATCAATCTCGGCGCCGATTACAAGACGCTGAAAATCAAGGGCAAGCGCAATCTCGGCGTCTACCAGGCCGAGATCGCGGACGACGAGCATCCAAAGTGTGAGATTTCGACGGGCGAGCGCAATTTCTGCAAGAAGTGCGGTTCGGCGCTCTGGCTCTACGATCCGACATGGCCGGACCTGGTCCACCCCTTCGCCTCGGCAATCGACAGCGAGCTGCCGAAGCCGCCGGAGAAGGTGCATCTGATGTTGAAATACAAGGCGAGTTGGGTCGAGCCGGTGATCGGCAAAAAGGACAAGGCGTTCGACGTCTATCCCGAGGAATCGATCGCCGACTGGCACAAGCGGACGAAGATGTGGGTAAAGTGAGGGCTCGGAGCGCGACTTGCGATGGTTAGCACTGCCCCTCACCCGGCCCTTCGGGCCGTTCGTCATTCGAAAAGCCAAGCAATTGGCTTTTCGCCCGCTGCGCGGACCATTCCTCACCTCCCCGTGAACGGGGATAAGGAAGATCAGGCCGAAGCGCGCGCCTCAGCCAGCGCCTTCAGGTCGGCGGGCTTCAGTTCGACGGATTCGCCGCAGCCGCAGGCCGAACTCTGGTTCGGGTTGTGGAAGGTGAAGCCGGTGCGCAGCGTGGTCTGCTCGAAATCCATCTCGGTGCCGAACAGGAAAAGGGCAGCCTCGGGCGCGACATAGACATGCGCGCCGTCGCGTTCGATATGGTCGTCCTTGGTGTTGGGCTCGGTCACCAGGTCGACCGTGTATTCCATGCCGGCGCAGCCGCCCTTCTTGATGCCGAGGCGAATGCCATGCGCATTGTCGCGCGTGGCGACGATCTCGCGCACCCGGTCGGCTGCCTTTTCGGTCATCGTGATGACGGCGAAGCGTCCCATTCTTTTTCCTCTTCCATTCCATGCAGGTTCAAGGCCTGCCGAATGATTCCTCACCTAAAATGGTGAAGTTTTACCACTGGTGCAAGTGCACCAACCTCAGTCAACCTAGTACCAGCCCACCGCCACCTGCGCCTCTTCCGACATGCGGTCGGGCGACCAGGGCGGGTCGAAGGTCATGTTGACCTCGACGCCGGAGACGCCTTCGACGGCGCCGACGGCGTTTTCCACCCAGCCGGGCATTTCGCCGGCCACCGGACAGCCGGGCGCGGTCAGCGTCATGTCGATCTTGACCGCGCGGTTGTCCTCGATGTCGATCTTGTAGATGAGGCCGAGCTCATAGATGTCGGCCGGGATTTCCGGGTCATAGACGGTCTTCAGCGCCGAGACGATGTCGTCGGTCAGCCGCGCCAGCTCGTCGGCGGGAATGGCCGAGGCGGAAACCAGCGGATTGATGGCTGCTTCCGGCGCGGTGGTGTGGCTCGCATCATCCATGGTCGTCATCCAAAGAACCTGTCACCCGAAGAACTTGCGCGCTTTTTCCAGCGCATCGGCCAAAGCGTCGACTTCGGCCCTGGTATTATACATGCCGAACGATGCCCTGCATGTGGAGGTTACGCCAAAGCGTTTCAACAGCGGCTGGGCGCAATGGGTGCCCGCGCGGACGGCAACACCTTGCCTGTCTATCACCATCGACACGTCATGGGCATGAATGCCCTGCAATTCGAAGGAAATGATGGCGCCCTTGTCCGGCGCGTCGCCGAAGATGCGCAGCGAGTTGATGGCGCGCAGCCGCTCGTGCGCGTAGGTCTTGAGGTCGGCCTCGTGCGCGGCGATGCGCTCGCGGCCGATCTTTTCCATGTATTCCAATGCTGCACCCAGCCCGATCGCCTGGACGATCGGCGGCGTGCCGGCCTCGAAGCGGTGCGGCGGCTCGTTGTAGGTGACGATGTCTTCAGTCACCTCCTCGATCATTTCGCCGCCGCCCATGAAGGGGCGCATGCCCTGCAGAATGTCCTTCTTGCCGTAGAGCACGCCGATGCCGGAGGGCCCGTAGACCTTGTGGCCGGTGAAGACGAAGAAATCGCAATCGAGGTCCTGGACGTCGATCGGCATGTGCACGGCGCTCTGGCTGCCGTCGACAAGTACGGGAATTCCACGCGAATGCGCGATGCGCACGATCTCCTTGATCGGGGTTACCGTGCCCAGCGCGTTCGACATATGCGTGATGGCGACGAGCTTGGTCTTGTCGGTCAGCCGCTTTTCGAATTCCTCGATGTGGAAGATGCCGAGATCGTCGACCGGCACCCAGACCAGCTTGGCGCCCTGCCGCTCCCGGATGAAATGCCACGGCACGATGTTGGAGTGGTGCTCCATGATCGACAGCACGATCTCGTCGCCCGCGCCGATATTGGGCATGCCATAGCCGTAAGCCACGGTGTTGATGGCGGCTGTCGTGTTGGAGGTGAAGACGATGTTGTCGGTGCTTGGCGCATTGAGGAAACGGCGCACCGTCTCGCGCGCCTTCTCATAGGCGTCGGTTGCGGCATTGGACAGGAAATGCAGGCCGCGATGGACGTTGGCGTATTCCTGGGAATAGGCGTGCTGGATCGTATCCAGCACCACCTGCGGCTTCTGCGCCGAGGCGCCATTGTCGAGATAGACCAGCGGTTTGCCGTAGACTTCGCGCGACAGGATCGGGAAGTCGCGGCGGATCGCCTCGACGTCGTATGGGGTTGTTTCGATCTTCTGGTCCATTACAAGCTCTCTTGAGGCACCGCCTCACTTCGTCACGCACCCCTCATCCGACCGAGCTTCGCTCGGCCACCGCCCGGGGCGAGTCACTTGCCTCGCCCGTCCTTCGGACCCCACAAGGGGAGAAGGGAAAGAGGCGCTTACCCGTGCGCCACGAACCAGTCGTCCAGCCTTGTTTCCAGGGCCTCGACGATGGTTTCGTCGTCCAGTTCCTCGATTACTTCGGCCACGAACGCCTTCACCAGCAAGCCGCGGGCGCTCTTCTCGTCGATGCCGCGAGCCATCAGGTAGAACAGATGGTTGTGGTCGATCTCGGTAACGGTCGCGCCGTGGCCGCAGATGACGTCGTCGGCGAAGATTTCCAGCTCCGGCTTGGTCGAGAACTCGCCATCATCCGACAAAAGCAGCGTGTTGCAGGCCATCTTGGCGTTGGTCTTCTGCGCGTATTGGTGGACGTTGATGCGGCCCTGGAAGACGCCGCGCGCCTTGCCGGTCACGACATTGCGGATCACTTCCGTCGATGTCGTATGCGGCACGGCATGGTCGAGCACCATGGTCACGTCGGTGTGGGTGTCGCCGGCCAGAAGGTTGATGCCGCGCAATTTGAAATCGGCGCCTTCGCCCGTGGTCTTCACCACGATCTCCTGGCGCACAAGCTTGCCGCCGGCATTCATGAAGAACAGCGTCAGCTTCGAATTCTTGCCGAGATGCGCCTTGAACTGCGCCAGATGGGTGGCCGTTTCCGGCTGTTCCTGGATGATCAGCCAGGTCACCTCGGCGCCCTCGCCCAACACCAGCTGGCTGACGGAGCTGGCCAGAGCCGCGCCCTCGCCCGCCTGACGCTCGACGATCGCAGCCTTGGCGCCGGCGCCGACACGCACGGGAAAGCGCACATGGGTCTGGCCGCCGGCTTGCAGGTTCTGCAATTCGATCGGCTTTTCCAGTGCTGCGCCATCGGCGATGTCGACGAAATAGCCGTCGGCGACGAAAGCAGTGTTCAGCGCGCCGATGGCGTCATCGCTGCCATAGGGGTCGAGGCCGGGCGCAATCGAGCCATCGGTCAGCTTTTCCGACAGGCGCTGAATCATCACGCCCTCGATCGCGGGGAATTTCGCACTCGAGACGCCGTTCAGAACCGCCAGCACGGCGGAACCTTCGACGATGGGCGCCAGCCCCTTGGCGGCGGCCGTCGGATCGAACGCCGGCACCGCAGTCAACAGCCGGCGCAGGTCAGTGTAATGCCAGGATTCGATGCGCCGCGTCGGCAGCCCGTGCTTGATTGCCTCAATGGCGTCGTCGCGCTTCAGCATCACCGCGCCGTCGCCCGGCAGCAGCGACAGCCGCTCGCCGAAAGCGTCGATCAACGCCGTTTCGGCCTGTGTGCGCTGGGGTTGTGTATGCATATTCATCAGTTTTGCCCCGCCTTTCAGCATAAAATGGCCTTCTGGCATCTCACGCGGCTTCGCCGATCACGCCGGCATAGCCATTGGCTTCGAGATCGAGCGCCAGCGACTTGTCGCCGGACTTGATCACCTGGCCCTTGTATAGGACGTGCACGCTATCGGGCACGATGTGCTCGAGCAGGCGCTGGTAGTGGGTGATGACGATGATGGCACGGTCGGCCGAACGCAGCGCGTTGACGCCGTCCGAGACGATCTTCAGCGCATCGATGTCGAGGCCGGAATCGGTCTCGTCGAGCACGCAGAGCTTTGGCTCCAGCAGCTTCATCTGCAGGATCTCGGCCCGCTTCTTCTCGCCGCCGGAAAAGCCGACATTGAGCGGCCGCTTGAGCATCGCCATCTCCATCGAGAGCGAGGCTGCCGCCTCTTTCACCCGCTTCAAAAATTCCGGGATCTTCAGCGGCTCCTCGCCGCGCGCCTTGCGCTGCTCGTTCATCGCGACTTTCAGGAATTCCATGGTCGCGACGCCAGGTATCTCCATCGGATACTGGAAGGCGAGGAAGATGCCCGCGGTGGCGCGCTCGGCCGGATCCATTTCGAGGATCGACTGGCCGTTATAGAGGATGTCGCCTTCGGTGACCTCATAGTCCTCGCGGCCGGCGAGGATGTAGGACAGCGTCGATTTGCCCGAGCCGTTCGGGCCCATGATGGCGGCGACCTCGCCGTTTTTCACCGTCAGGTTCAGGCCGCGGATGATCTCGGTGCCGTCATCGACGATGCGGGCATGCAGATTCTTGATCTCAAGCATTTTTTCTTTCCTGGATATATTGTCCGGTCAGCCGACCGAGCCCTCGAGGCTGATGCCGATAAGCTTCTGCGCTTCGACCGCGAACTCCATCGGCAGCTGCTGGATGACATCCTTGACGAAGCCGTTGACGATCAGCGCGATCGCCTCCTCTTCCGGGATGCCGCGCTGCATGACGTAGAACTTCTGGTCCTCGGAAATCTTTGACGTCGTCGCCTCATGCTCGAACTGCGCCGTCGAGTTCTTGGCTTCCATGTAGGGCACGGTGTGCGCGCCGCACTGGTCGCCGATCAGGAGACTATCGCAATTGGTGAAGTTGCGGGCGTTGGTCGCCTTGCGGTGCGCCGAGACCTGGCCGCGATAGGTGTTCTGCGAGAAGCCGGCGGCAATGCCCTTGGAGATGATGCGGCTCGACGTGTTCTTGCCGAGATGGATCATCTTGGTGCCGCTATCGACCTGCTGGTAGCCGTTCGACACAGCGATCGAATAGAACTCGCCGGAGGAATCGTCGCCGCGCAGGATGCAGCTGGGATATTTCCAGGTGATCGCCGAACCGGTCTCGACCTGCGTCCACGAGATCTTCGAACGGTGGCCGCGGCAGTCGCCGCGCTTGGTGACGAAATTGTAGATGCCGCCCTTGCCCTCGGCATCGCCGGGGTACCAGTTCTGCACCGTCGAATATTTGATCTCGGCATCGTCGAGCGCCACCAGTTCGACGACGGCGGCATGCAGCTGGTTCTCGTCGCGCTGCGGCGCCGTGCAGCCTTCGAGATAGGAGACGTAAGCCCCCTCCTCGGCGATGATCAGCGTGCGCTCGAACTGGCCGGTGTTCTTCTCGTTCATGCGGAAATAGGTCGACAGCTCCATCGGGCAGCGCACGCCCTTGGGCACGAAGACGAACGAGCCGTCGGTGAAGACAGCCGAATTCAGCGTGGCGTAGAAATTGTCGGATGTCGGCACGACCGAGCCGAGATATTTCTGCACCAGCTCCGGATGCTCGCGGATGGCTTCCGAGATCGAGCAGAAGATGACGCCGGCCTGCGCCAGTTCCTTCTTGAACGTGGTGACGACGGAAACGGAATCAAACACCGCGTCGACGGCGACACGGCCCGATTTGTAGACGTTGTCGCTGGGCTCCTCGAGATCGGAGACGTCGGTTTTCTGCACGCCGGCGAGGATTTCTTGTTCCCGCAGCGGAATGCCGAGCTTCTCGTAGACCTTCAACAGCTCGGGATCGACGTCGCTCAGCGAGGTCGGGCCGGGCGTGCTCTTGGGCGCCGCGTAGTAATAGAGGTCCTGAAAGTCGATCTTCGGATAATGGACGCGCGCCCAGGTCGGCTCTTCCAGGGTCAACCAGCGTCGATAGGCTTCCAGACGCCATTCCAGCATCCAGGACGGTTCATCCTTCTTGGCCGAGATGAAGCGAATAATGTCTTCGCTCAGGCCCTTGGGGGCCTTGTCCATCGCGATCTCTGTCTGGAATCCGTATTTGTACTGGTCGACGTCGATCTTTCGGACCCGATCGATCGTGTCCTGCACAGCAGGCATAAGCGTTCTCCATCCACGCCGGGGTCAAGGCCCGACAGTTTTCAAACTATGGCATCGCCGAGGGCTGCCCATGAGGCGCCGAAGGCGGCGTAAGTTCCATATAGTGCGTCTCGGCCGGGAATTCACCCGGCCACTTGCAAACGCACGGCTCTACCAGGCCGCGAGGCCTGAATTCTTTGTCGCCGCCTCAGGCGGCTTGTTCCCTGCCCGCCCGGCGCTGGGCAATACCGGCCAGCGCAGCACGGAACAGTTCGATATCCCCGGCACTCGTTGCGTGGCCGATGGACACGCGCAAAGCGCCCAGGCTGTCGCCATGACCCATGGCTTTCAGCACATGGCTCGGCCCGACCTTGCCCGACGAACAGGCCGATCCCGCCGACAGCGCAACGCCAGCCAGATCGAACGCGATCTGCGCCGTCTCGGCCTTGATGCCGGGAATAGCGAAGAATGTCGTATTGGCAAGCCTTGGCGCGCCGGTTCCGAAGATTTCTGCGTCCGGCACCAGCGTTTTGAGTGTTTTCTCGACCTCGCCGCGGCGTTGCGCGATCGCTTCGACGTCTTTCAGTCCAGCCAAAGCCTGCCGCGCCGCGGCGCCAAAGCCGGCGATGGCCGCCAGGTTTTCGGTGCCGCCGCGATGGCCCTTTTCCTGGCCGCCGCCATTGATCAGCGGCTTCGGCATCATCAGATCGGCTGCCGCAACGACGGCGCCGACACCCTTGGGGCCGCCGATCTTGTGCGAAGACAGAATCAAATAGTCGGCGTAAGCCGCTGACATATCGATGGGAACACGGCCCGCAGCCTGCACCGCGTCGACCACCAGAATGCCGCCCGCCGCATTGACGATCGCGGCGATGCGATCAATCGGCTGGATGACGCCGGTCTCGTTGTTGGCCGCATGGATCGCGACCAACGGCAGGCCTTCGGCCTTGTCATGCGCGGCCAGAGCGGCTGTCAGCTGAGCGAGGTCGGCAATGCCATCGGCGTCGACGCCGATCCGCGAAACCTGTGTTGCCGGGAAGCGGCCGCCGTTCAACAGGCAAGGGTGGTCGGCCTCGCAGACATAGAGCCGGCTCATGCGCGCCGTGCCACGGCCCATCCGCCAATCCGGTGTCAGCAGCGTCGATGCGGCTTCCGTCGCGCCGGAGGTGAAGACGACATGCTCGGCCTTGGCGCCGACAAGCGCTGCCACATCGCGCCGGGCAGTGTCGATCAAGCGCCGCGCCGCGCGCCCCTCGGCATGCACCGACGACGGATTGGCGACGAGATCGAGCGCGGCAATCATCGCCTCGCGCGCCTCGGCAATGAGCGGCGCGCTGGCATTGTAGTCGAGATAGGCGCGTGCTGCGGCCATTTTCACCCAATCGATCCCGTCAAGACCCTTTCCGCAAGGATAGCGCGTTATTTCCTTGAAATTGCAAGGCAAGACGTCCTATTTACGCGGCTTGCGGCGAGGATGGCCGGGCCGTCACGGCTGGCTATCCAGTTTTGAACAATTCTAAACTAGCTTCTAAGAAGACGCTTGCCCTGCGTCAAGGCCCGGAAGGGCTGGGGCTGGAGTAAGAATTGTTCCGGGCGCCGCGCATTCGTATGCCATTTGGAGTATTTCATGCCTGAGGTCATTTTCACCGGTCCGGCCGGCCGCCTGGAGGGCCGCTACCAGCCTTCCAAGGAGAAGAGCGCGCCGATTGCCATCGTGTTGCATCCGCATCCGCAATTCGGCGGCACGATGAACAACAAGATCGTCTATGACCTCTTCTACATGTTCCAGAAGCGCGATTTCACCACGCTTCGCTTCAACTTCCGCGGCATCGGCCGCAGCCAGGGCGAATTCGACCACGGCACCGGCGAATTGTCGGATGCCGCCGCAGCGCTCGACTGGGTGCAGTCGCTGCATCCGGATTCCAAGAGCTGCTGGGTGGCCGGTTATTCCTTCGGCTCCTGGATCGGCATGCAGCTTCTGATGCGCCGGCCCGAGATCGAGGGCTTCATCTCGATCGCGCCGCAGCCCAACACCTATGATTTCTCGTTCCTGGCGCCCTGCCCGTCATCGGGTCTGATCATCCATGGCGATGCCGACAAAGTGGCGCCGCCCAAGGATGTGCAGGGCCTGGTCGACAAGCTGCACACGCAAAAGGGCATCACAATCACGCAGAAGACCTTGCCCGGCGCCAACCACTTCTTCGCCAACGACGCCGATCTGCTGCTCGAGGAATGCGCCGACTATCTCGACCGACGGCTGGCCGGCGAATTGTCCGATCCGCGGCCGAAGCGGCTGCGCTAAGAGCAATTCCAGGAAAAGTGCAAACGGGTTTTCCGTCCGGAATTGCGTCAAAACAAAAACTCCCGGTCCGATGCCGTCACAGTCGTGCCCATCATGGGCGCGACAATGCCATTTCGGCTGATCCAAACGGTGAAGCCAGCCTGACATGTGGCGCGGCTCGGCTGAACGGTGCACAATGCCGGTTCAGCCAGCGCAAGAAGGCATGACCGATCATGNCCGATCATGTACCAGCCTCCCCATTTCCAGGAAACGCGGCCGGACGTCCTGCACGGGCTGATCCGGACGCATCCGCTGGGGTTGCTGATCTCCAACGGCACCGATGGCCCGGTCGCCAATGCCATTCCTTTCCTGCTTGATGCAGAGGTTGGGCCGAATGGCCGGCTGCGCGCCCATCTGGCCAGGGCCAACCCGCAATGGCGTCAGCTGGCCGACAATCCGACATCGCCGGTGCTGGTCGTCTTCCAGGGCGCCGACGCCTACGTGACGCCGTCCTGGTACGAGACCAAGCGCGAGACCGGCAAGGTCGTGCCGACCTGGAACTACGCCATTGTCCAGGTGCGAGGAACCGTCAGAGTGATCGAGGATTCCGCCTGGATCGCACAGCAGATCACCGAGCTGACGCTGTCGCAGGAAGGCGCCCGCGAGGCACCCTGGGCGGTGACCGATGCGCCGCCGACCTTCATCCAGTCGCAAATCAAGGGCATTGTCGGGCTTGAGATCGAGATCGCCGAAATCAGCGGCAAGTGGAAAGTCAGCCAGAACCGGCCTGTCGCCGACCGCGTCGGTGTCGCCGAAGGGCTGGAGAAGGAAGCCGCCAGCGCGCCTGACATGGCTCGGCTGGTGCGGAGCTGGGGTGGCATCGACAGCTAGCTGGGGTGGTCTTAGATGGTTCCAAAGGCGTCAGCAATTCAGTTGCTTGCCGGCGCTGCTCCAATGCGGAAATTCGTCTTGTCTCGGCGCATCGTTTTGGTTTGGTTTGCGAGCCCGACGGAATAGGCGGAACGTAGTTTTTGCCACCGGCAACCCCGACGCCGTGTAGCGGAAGATACATCCCAGCCGGCCAAGCACCATCGCGCAAACGATGGCAACAGCACAGCCAAGGCCGAAGCCGGCGACAGTGTCGCTCGGATAGTGCGCGCCGATAAAGATCCGGGTCGATGCGACCGACAAGGTTGCAGCCAGCAGCACCCATCTGCGCTGGGGCAACAACAGCAGTGCAATGCCGAAAATGACGCCCATGGTCGTGGCATGGCCGGACGGGAAGCTGGCAAAGCGCGCCTCCAAGGAAAAAGGATGCAGCGACAGATCGCCGAGCTTGTCGAAATTCATCGGCCTGGCTCTGCCCACGCCATATTTCAGCACGTTGACGACCATGGCCGAGAGTGCGATCGAACCCAGCACCATGAAAGCAAAGCAGGTCCAGTTGTAGAAGGTCATCCGCGCGCGCCGGGAAAGGCTGCGCCAATCCGTCAGATTCGCGGCAATCAGCACCAGTACCGACGGGACAAGATACCAGCCGCCTAGGCCGAAGAAGGTAAAAAACGCGGCGATGCGGAAGACATTGGTCGAACCTGAAGCCCACTGCCTCGCCATGGTCCCTCCAAGATGGTCGAAACGGAGCGACACCGCGATCGTCAGCAAAAGCCAGGCCACAACCCAGACCGACCACAGGATTTTCGGGTAGCGCGCCGGGCGCGTCGCCAGGCGATGCCGTACAATCCCGAAAGTGTCGCGGAAATTAGCGACAGACTGCCGGAGCATGGCAGGCAAAGCGGCACGCGCCGGCGATGGCGACTTCATCAACATGCGGAGCTCGGCGCGATCATTGAAGAGCTATCAGTTCGCCACACGGTACAGGCCGAGCGACAATTTATCACCTGACGAATAGTTGATGCCGTCGATCTCGGCGACGCGGCTGGCCTTCTTGCCTTGCCCTGCCAGCAGGTCATCCAGCCGTTTTTCATCGCCGACCGGCGCCAGGCCCAGCGCGCAGGCCGGATCGCCAAGCAGATGTTGCGCAACCCCGTCGACATCGGTCAGTACCGTCTTTGTGCCCACCAGAAATACCAGGCTCGGTTCGTGATATTGCGCGGAGGCGAGCACGCTCATCTCACAGGGACGATCGGCGCGAACCGCCGCCTCGATTTCCCGACTCATCCAAATCGGTTTCAGTGACGGCACGATGACACCGAACAGCAGGGCGTAGGTTATACCGGCGCAAACCGCAGCCCCGCCGATGCGGACCAGCGGCACCAGCGTCTGGCGCGAAACAGCGAGGTAGCCGGCGCCCAATGCTGCCGCGGCGGCCGGAACGCTCCACCATAAAAATGTCTTCATGAGATAGATCGGCGCACCGACGCAAAGCACGGCGAGACCGACTGTCACCAGAACGGTGCCGAATGCGGTCGCCCACCACAGCCATGTCTGCCAGCGCCTGAGCGGCGCATTTGCCTCTTGCGGCGTCAGCGTCAAAAGCCAGCCGATGAGCAGGGCCATGCCGGGATAGGCCGGCAGCACATAATGCGGCAGTTTCGTCGGGATCAATTCGAAGACGAGCCAGAACGGAACGTACCAGGCGAGGCAGAAACGCAGGCGCGGATCGTCGCGCAATCGGTTGAGCGCCTGCAGTCCGGCGCCGAGCGCCACAAGGCCGAACGGCCACATGAACAGGCAATAGGTCAGCACGTAGAAGCCCGGCGGAACGCCGTGCGACTCCTCGCCTTGCGCGACCTTGCCGAGCATATCCTTGCCGACGGCCTGCTGCAGGAAGGCGCCGTTGCTCTTCCAGGTGATGAGGGCGAGCCAAGGCAGCACGATCAACAGCACCAGAATCAGCCCACGCCCGGCTTTCAGCCTCGCCAGCCAGCGCCAGTCGCGCTCGAAAGCAACCAGCGTGAGCACCGTCAGCGCCGACAGCAGCGGTGCAATCGGCCCCTTGATGAGGATAGCCGCGCCCTGCGCAGCCCAGAAAATCCACGGCAGATGGCCGGCGACAGGCTCGTTGCGGCGCGATGCCAGATAAATCTGCGCCAGCGCGCCTTGCGCCAGAACGCAGCAGGCAAGCAGCATCGCGTCGGTCTTGGCGTCACGGCCTTCGAAGGCGGTGGCGAAAATCGCCGCCATGACCAGGCCGGCGGCAAGACCGGCATTGGCGCCGAACAGATTGGCCCCGGTCCAGGCGATTGCGACGACGGCGATGGCGATGCCCAGCGCCGAGATCAGCCGGTAAATCCAGATCGGCGCCTGTGCCCCCTCGCCGCTCAGCGTCACCGCCGCCGATTGCAGCCAGTAGATGCCGATCGGCTTTTGGTAGCGCGACGCGTCCTGGAAGCGGATGTCGACATAGTCGCCGGTCTCCGTCATCTGCTTGGTCGCCTGGACGAAGCGCGGCTCGTCGCGGTCGAGCGGCGGCAAAGAGGCCAGTCCCGACGCCGTCATCATCAGGCTGAACAGGAAGAGAAAGATGTAGTTCCTGCTCATTTCGACACCGGACAGACTGGTCAACACCGGACAGACTGGATTTGGCGGGACTGGTGGCTCAGTCGACCTTGGTCATCGCCGCCTTGCGCTCATTGGCGATGAGCCATAAATTTCTGACATAGATCACCATGCCCATGGCCTGGCCGGCGATGAACACCGGATCCTCACGCTGGATGGCGTAGACGAGCAGCAGCCCGCCGCCGAACAGCGAGAAGAACCAGAAAGCGATCGGCACGACGCTGCGCTTGGCCTTTTCCGAAGCGATCCACTGCACCAGGAAGCGCATGGTGAAGAAGAACTGGGCAACGAAGCCGAGCAGAACCCAGGCGTCGAACTGCTTGACGAAAACCTGGTGCAGCCAGGTCGCCAATTCCTGAAACACGTTAGCCATGCGTGATTTCCTCTACCTTTGGCATTCTGCGGCGCCGGCGCCGAAGCCACCAGACGCCGGCGAGATCGAGCGCGCCCTGCAGGCCGCGATCGAAGATGCCGTAATTCGACTTGCCGTGGCGGCGCGAGCGGTCGACGACGTCGCAATGGACGACGCGGTAGCCTTCCTGGATGACCAGGGCCGGAACGAAACGATGCGTGCCGTCGAAGAAGGGCAGTTTGCGTAGGATATCGGTGTGGATCGCCTTCAGGCCGCAGCCAGTGTCGCGGGTGTCGTCATGCAGGATCGCGCCGCGCAGCCAGTTGGCGAAACGCGATGCCAATTGCTTGATCTTGCTGTCGCGGCGCTTCAATCGCTGCCCCTGCGCGGCGCCGAAATCGGGCCCTGCCCGACGCAGCGCATCGACCAGAACGGGGATATATTGCGGGTCGTTCTGGCCGTCGCCGTCGATGGTGGCGACGATCGAGCCGCGCGCCGCCCAAGCGCCCGAGCGCACCGAAAGCGACTGGCCGGCGGATTTTTCGTGCCGCAGCTGCCGAAGCGGAAACGGACGTTTGGCGGCTTCAGCGGCAAGCACCGAAGCGGTGTCGTCAGTCGAACCGTCATTGACGACGATGATTTCGAAATCGCGCCCGGTCATCGCCGCCTCGATCTCGTCGATCAGCAGCGGCAGGTTCGCCGCCTCGTTGCGGCAGGGAATGACGATGGATATCAATGCGTCCGGCATATCGCGTCGGGCTCTGTCACAAGATATGGCATTCGGTGGATGCCGTGCGGTGCCGTTCCAGCGGATCGAACCCGTTGGCGCGGCGCCTCATTACGCCAGCCGACAGGATGAAGCAAGCATGCGCGGCAGTGCAGAATAGGCTGTCCATGCCGGCGCAAAATCGGAAACCACTTTTGCTTGACGCGCTTGGATGCTAAACGCCCGCGTTCAGGCCATGCCGGGCCGTTCGGACCCGGCGCTTTCAGGAAGAAACAATGTCCGCCTTCAAGTCCGATTTCCTGCGCGTCATGAGCGAGCGCGGCTTCATCCACCAGATTTCGGATGAGACCGGGCTGGATCAACTTTTCGCGAAGGAAACCGTGACCGCCTATGTCGGCTACGACGCCACGGCGACCAGCCTGCACATCGGCAATCTGATATCGGCGACCATGCTCTACTGGATGCAGGAGACCGGACACCGGCCGATCGCGCTGATGGGCGGCGGCACCTCGATGATCGGCGACCCGTCCTTCCGCGACGACCAGCGCAGCCTTTTGACGCCCGAGGCGATCGCCACCAACATCGAAGGCATCAAGCGAATTTTTGGCCGCATCCTGCGCTTCGGCGACACTGGCAATGACGCCATCATGGTCAACAATGCCGACTGGCTGATGAAGCTCAACTATGTCGAGTTCCTGCGCGATGTCGGCCGCCACTTTTCGGTCAACCGGATGCTGACCTTCGACAGCGTCAGGCTGCGGCTCGAGCGCGAACAGTCGCTGTCCTTCCTCGAATTCAACTACATGATCCTGCAAGGCTATGATTTCGTCGAGCTCAGCCGCCGCCACGACTGCCGGCTGCAGATGGGCGGTTCGGACCAGTGGGGCAACATCATCAACGGCGTCGATCTCGGCCACCGCATGGGCACGCCGCAGCTTTATGCGCTGACCACGCCGCTGCTGACGACATCGTCGGGCGCCAAGATGGGCAAATCGGCCAAGGGCGCGGTGTGGCTGAACGGCGACCTCTTCTCGCCCTATGATTTCTGGCAGTACTGGCGAAACACCGAGGATGCCGACGTCGAGCGCTTCCTGAAGATCTTCACCCGGCTGCCGCTGTCGGAGATCGCGCGGCTGGCCGCCCTTGGCGGCTCGGAGATCAACGAGGCCAAGAAGGTGCTGGCCACCGAAACCACGGCCATCGTGCACGGCCGCGAGGCGGCGCTCGCGGCCGAGGAAACTGCGCGCAAGACATTCGAGGAAGGCGTGACGGCCGAAACGCTGCCGACCGTGGAAGTGGACGACGCCGCGCTGGAAGCCGGCATCGGCATCCTGTCGCTGCTGGTCAGCGCGGGCCTTGCCGGGTCAAACGGCGAGGCAAGGCGTCACATACAGGGTGGCGCCGTGCGCCTCAACGACCAGCCGGTGGCGGACGACCGGCGGATGGTGACGCCTCTTGATTTGAGTCCGGAAAACGTCGCAAAGCTTTCAGTGGGCAAGAAAAAACACGTTCTGGTGCGGCCGGTCTGACCCGTCTTCTGGGATCCTCAGCGATATTCGAAGATCGAGCGGAAAATGCCCGGCGCGATTACCGATAGCGGGTTGATGTCCAGCACCGGCTTGTTGGCGTTGCCCTTAAGCCGGTAGGTGACGCCGATCAGCCCGCGGTCGCGGCCATTGCCGAGCAGCGCGCCGACCAGCGGCAGTTCGCCAAAGATGCGGTTGAGGCCATAGGCCGGCATGAAGGTTCCGGTCATGTCCATATTGTTGTTCTGGTCGTAGAGCGTGCCTTGGAAGGTGGTGCCGATGCGCGGGCCGCGCAGCACGCCATTCGCCAATTTCAAATAGCCCGACCCCTTGTCGATCTCGGTAAAGCCGCGCTCGAACTTTACCCGCGAAGTGTCGATCTTGCCCTTGACCGCTTCGTTCAGGCTGCGGCTGTCGCCGGTTGGCGTGGTCGAGACGATCGAGGCGAGCTTCGGTTCATTGACGATGAAGAAGTTGCTCGAATCGACCTGTCCACGCATCGGGCCGTCGGCTGCGCCGCTGAGCGCCAGCGTGATCGATCCGCCTTCCATATGCTCGTAGATGTTGAGGAAGCGCAATATGGCGCCTGCGTCGGCCGACTTCATGGTGAGCGCGCGAGCACCATTGCCTGCCGTATTGCTGATGGTGATGGCGGCGCCGGAACTTGCCGCGGCGCTGACCTTGAGCCTGTTCACCCTGGAGCCGGCGGCACTGTAGTCGAGCTTCAAATTGGACAGGACCTCGTCATGGAACCCGGTTAGCGAATTGACGTCGGCGCTGACCGAAACCGCGTCCGTGCCGGTGGTTTTGGTGGCGGTATCGACATCGGAGGTGAACTGCTTGATCAGCGAGCGGGCATCGAGCGCGTTGCCGCTGACATCGACTGCGAAGCCCTTGCCCGACCGCTTCACCGTCACGGCGACATCGTCGCCCCGGTTCAAGGCGACTTTGCTGAAGCGGGCCGACGACAGCGCGCCCTTGACCAGGACGACATTGCCTTCGACCGAAAAGCTCTTTCCGTCGAGGTCGAAGTCGGACAGCGTCGTGGTATCGCCGGACTTGGTCATGGTAAAAGTGGCATTGGCGGCAATGCCCGGCCCCTTGCTCCAGCCTGCCCAGGGAATGTCCAGCCTGGCGCTCGTCAGGTCGACGTCGACGTTCTGGCTGCCGCCTTCGCCGCTCTTGTCGATTGCCACCTTGATGGTGCCGGAAATCAGCGGCGACAGGCCAGGCATGGCCATGGCGCGCGTCTTTTCGTCGAGCACAAGCGCCACCTTGCGGCTGCGCGGCGGCCCGCCATCCCTGAGCGGCTCAACCAG
Source organism: Mesorhizobium sp. L2C066B000 (assembly GCF_000502335.1). Lineage (NCBI taxonomy): Bacteria > Pseudomonadati > Pseudomonadota > Alphaproteobacteria > Hyphomicrobiales > Phyllobacteriaceae > Mesorhizobium > Mesorhizobium sp. L2C066B000. The sequence continues at coordinate 206,217 of NZ_AYWZ01000011.1, read as the reverse complement.
ATCGAGCTCGGCTGGAATGCCGTTCAGCCGCGCCTTGGCAGAGATCACCGCCTTGTCAGGCCCGACTTCGATCGAGCCGTCAGCATCGGTCACCATCTGGCCTTCGAACGGCTTGGCGAGCGACAGGTCCTTGTAGTCGAGCGATACCAGCCAATCGAGCTTCGACGTGTCGACGCCGGATTGCAACGGAATGTCGGCCTTGACGTGGCCGGTCACCGTGCCCGACAGGTCGTCCGGCAAGATGCCGACATGGCGCATGGCGTTGATCGGTTCGTAGGAGGCAAGTTCGGCGATGGCCGGCGCCTCGCCGGCTACGTCGATGTCGAGCGCGCCGATCACCGGCGGGTGGTTTGCCGCCTTTACCGACAGTGTGCCATTGCTTGCCGCCACGGTGCGGCCGCTCGGCATGTAGACGCTGCCGGAGGACAGCGCGACGTCGACATCGTTGCCGTGGAAGGAAACGACGCCGACGGCATCGCGTATCGGCGGAATGCGGCCGGCGGTGTCGAAACGCGAGCCCTCGACCTGGAAGCGGCCGAACACCTCGTCGGCCGAAAGCGGCACGCCGTTGCCGAGACGCCCCGGCACGACCTGGAACTGCAGGCTGGCATCGACGACGCGGCCGCCAAACAGGTTCTGCAGCACCCACAGCCGCGCGTTCTTGGCGGAGAACCAGGGCCACAATTGCTTTACGTGCGAGACCGCCATGTCGTGGACGTTGAGCGACACCGAGATACCCGGCGGTCCGTTGTCGATGAAGGAAACCGCAGCGGTTCCCAGCACTTCGCTCCCCGATCCCGACCTGATACCGATCTGGTCGGCGACAAGCTTGCGGCTCTTGACCTGATAGACGCCGGCGATGCGGGCGAAGAAATTCAGCGCCGGCTCGGGCGATTCCGAAGGCGCCAGCGTCGAGCCGTCGCTGGTCAGGTCGTAACGATAGGAAGGCTCCTCGCCGGCCGCGCCGGTCGACGGCTTTGGCCCGATCGAGCCGGCGAAATTGAACGCCGAGCGCCCGGTCTTTAGAACCAGCCTGCCGACATCGATCTTGTTGGAGCCGGAGACGAGGGCGGCGTCGACATCGACATCGGCCGGCAACAGCCCGCGTGTGCCGAGGTCGAGCACCGAGCCGGTTAGCGACAGCGAGCCCGTCAGCCGCGAATCGGTCTCGCCCGAGCCTTCGGATCCGGTGAGCTTCAAAGCAATCGCGCCGGTTCGCCCGCCGGCCGCCGGCGTGGTCTCCGCGACATCCGCCATGTCGATGGCGGCGTTCAAGGCGGTGACGCGCATCGAGCTCGTATCGCGGGTGGCGGTGGCGGTGACGGTGAGCGCGCGGCCATCGACATCCGCCTCGGACGAGAACTCCACGCTGCCGGGGCCCGACTGCAGCACCGTCGCGTTGGCGATCATGACCAGCTTGACCGATCCGGCCTCGGGCAGCTCGAATGCGACATTTTTGAGATCGATGCGGCGCATCGAATCCTCGCGCACGGCATCGAGTGCACGATTGACGTCACTGAAGACGGCGGCGGCCAGTTTTTCCGGATCGATGAGACCGTCTTGATTGCGCAGGCGCGCTGTCCAGTCACCACCCGACGGCATTGCCGCGGTGACGATATGGGCGTCGGAAATCCTGGCGCTGGTCAGCCGAACCTCGCCCGAAAGCAGCGGGATCAGCCGGATGCCGAAGCGGACGCGCCCGGCATCGGCCATCGGCTTGCCGTCGGCCGTCTCGACGCTGACATCCTTGACCTGCAGCGCAATGAAGCTCGATCCGTCAAGTGTCAGGCTGGCAGGACCGACGGCGACTTTGACGTCGAAACCGGCCAGTTTCTCGATCGCCGTTTCGGCTTCCAACCGCAGCCGTTCGTTGCCGATGCCGGTGGCGCCGATGACGTAGACGGCGGCCGCTGCCAGCAGCACAAGGGCTCCAATGCCGGCAAACAGCCGGGCAAGGATGCGAAAGCCGCGGCCGATCCGTGCCTTGCCGAGCGGCGGCACGCGGCAAGCGGACGGGAAAGCCCCCAGGTCGGTGATCTCGTCACGCCTGAACCGGATTTTCTCGTGCTGCGGTTCTTCCTGATCCACGCAATTTTCCGTTGTGCGAATTCGATCGTGGACGAATCCCCGCCCGACACTATAACGACGCAGGCTAGAGCATGATGCCGAAAAGTGTGAGGCGGTTTTCGGACGACATCATGCTCTATCTCTTTGATTTAGGGCCGCGTAACCTCAAACAAGGGCATCGATATGGCTGATCTCGACGTTGGCGACGTTGCGCCGCAATTCGATCTTCCGCGCGACGGCGGCGGCTCACTCAGCCTTGCCTCGATGCGGGGGAAGCCCGTTGTACTTTATTTCTATCCGCAGGACGACACCACAAGTTGTACCAATGAGGCGATCAGCTTTTCGCAGCTGAAGCCGGAGTTCGAAAAGGCCGGCGCCGTGGTGATCGGCCTGTCGCCGGACAGCGTGAAGAAGCACGACAAGTTCAAAACCAAATACGATCTCACCGTCGACTTGGTTGCCGACGAGGCGCGCAAGGTGATCGAGGCCTACAATCTGTGGGTCGAGAAGACGATGTATGGCCGGAACTATATGGGCGTCGAGCGGGCGACGTTCCTGATCGGCAAGGACGGGCGGATCGCCGGGATCTGGCGCAAGGTCCGGGTGAAAGGCCATGCCGAAGCAGTGCTGGAGGCGGTCCGCGCGCTCTGAGGCGCCACCGATCTGGCCAACGCCGCGCAGTGCATTAGGGGCATAAGACATATATGCGGTTGGCTGACACCGTTGGTCACTAGCGCGCCCGCGACGGCAAAACTTTGTTAACCCTAATAATGTGTAATCGGGCTTCGTTGGTGTCGTAACGAAAGCTTGGTCCCGTGAACCTAACCGGTCAGTCAGCGGTCTTCGGCAGGCGCAAGGAGCCGCATACGGTCATCATTGCGCGGGGCAATGAAATACGGCATTTCACCATCCGGCCGTGGCTCGTCGCCTTTCTCGGCTCGGCACTGGCGGCGATCGCCATCGGCTATCTCTTGGCGACCTCCTATCTCGTACTGCGCGACGATCTGATCGGCGCCACCACGGCCCGGCAGGCGCGCATGCAGCAGGCCTATGAAGATCGCATTTCCGCATTGCGCGCGCAGGTCGACCGCATCACCAGCCGCCAGCTTCTCGACCAGAAACTGATGGAAACCAAGGTCAGCGAATTGATCGAGCGGCAGAGCCAGCTCAGCCAGCGCCATGGCCGCCTCGGCCCGATTCTCGAGCGGGCCGAAAACGAAGTCGGGACGCTGCCAACCGCTGATGCCGCAGCGACAACAAAACCCGACGAACATGCCGAACTGACTGGCGGCGAGCCACTCGCCTATTCGGTCGCCAGCCTTGGTTCGGGCGACACCAGGCCATTCTCGCTGTGGTCGACACGTTCCGATCCGCTGCCCAGCGAAACGGCTGCGGACCGCGCCGACAAATTGTTCGTCTCGATCAATGATTCACTGAAGGCTATCGAGAGCCAGCAACTCACCCGCATCGAAACCCTGGCCGACAACGCCTACAAGAACGCCGATGCCATCACCCAGGCGCTGGAAGCGGCCGGTCTGCCGGTCGACAGTGATTTCGGCAAAAACGAAAGCGATGTCGGCGGACCGCTGATCCCGCTTGACAGCTCGATGATGTTCGACAGCAAGGTCAAGGAACTGGACGAGGCGCTGGATACGCTCGACCAGTTGAAGAAAGAGGCGCGGCGGCTGCCGCTCGCCAACCCGGCGCCGGGCCACTCCGTCACCAGCCCGTTCGGCGTGCGCACTGACCCCATCCTCGGCACCGCTGCCCTGCACTCGGGCATGGATTTCCGCGCGCCGGTCGGCATGGAAGCCAAGGTCACGGCGGCCGGAATCGTTACCAAGGCCGGCTGGAACGGCGGCTATGGCCGCATGGTCGAGGTCGATCACGGCAACGGCTTTGCCACGCGCTACGGCCATCTGAGCGAGATCGACGTTGCCGTCGGCCAAAAACTCGCAGCCGGCGACATCATTGGCAAAACCGGCAGCAGCGGCCGTTCGACCGGCCCGCACCTGCACTACGAAGTCCGCCACAATGGCGAGGCCATCGACCCGCTGCGCTTCCTGACCGTCGGCAAGAAGGTCGAGCAGTATCTGTAGGGTCAAGCCAGGCGGCTGGTTGCACGCCCCCGCCTCCTTCACCCGTTGTACCATCCTGTTGTTTGGCAATCCGACATCGCGTGCTCCGGCGTCACGTTCTGGAGCCTGCGGCTGCCGCGCGCTTTGCCGATGCTGTTCTCATCGCTGATTGCCTCGGCCACCGCCGTGATCGGCGCCATTGTCGGCGAATGGATCGGCTCCGACCAAGGACTTGGCGCGCTGATCGTCCAGGCGTCCTTCAACTACCAGTCGGACCGCCTCTACGCGGCGATCGTGCTGTCATCGGGCCTGTCGATCGTCCTGTTTTGTCTTGTGGTGCTGATCGAGCGCCGGACGATCCAATATTGAGCAGATGCGTCAGGCGGGTCGCGGTGGCGTCCGTCGTGGCTGACCGGTCAGGATTTGACATGGATGTCTCGCGGGAATTTGGTCAGCGTCTCATGGCCGGTCTCGGTCACCAGAATGGTCTCGCTGATCTCGATGCCCCAGCCATCCATCCACATGCCAAGAATGGAGTGCAGGACGTTGCCGGGTTGCAGCGCGGTCTTGTCGCCGGGCCGCAGGCTGATCGTGTGCTCGCCCCAATCCGGGGGATAAGCGACGCCGATGGAGTAGCCGATGCGCGATTCCTTCTTCAGCCCGTAGCGCTGGATAACCTTGCGCCATGCGGCCTCGACCGCTTCGGCTGTGGTCCCCGGCCTGACCGCGTCGAGCACCGCATCCATGCCTTCGATCACCGCCTTTGCGGTGTCGGCGACACGGGCCGGCGTCTTGCCGAGCTGCATCGTTCGGGCGAGGCCTGCGGCATATCGGCGGCAAACGCCGGCGAGTTCGAGCGCGATCGTCTCGTCCTTGCCGAACCTCCGGTCGCTCCACATGATGTGCGGAGCCGATGCATTCTCGCCGCCGAGGATCGTCGGCGGAAGTGCCGTGATGTCGCCGGCGAAGTCTGGACTGCCGGCAATCTGCGCCGCCTGGATCGCGGCAATCGCATCGCATTCGCGCACGCCTGGCGCGATGACTTCGAAGGCCCGCTCGACAGCTGCTTCAGCCAAGGTCGACGCCTTGCGCAGGTAGGCGATTTCCGGCGCGGATTTCACGGCGCGGATCCAGTTCACCAGGAGATCGGCGTCGTGCCATTTCGCATTGGGCAGGCCAGCGACCAGCCGGGCATGCGCCTTCGGCGAGAAATAATAAGCTTCGAGCTCGACGCCGATATGTCTCGCGCCCCAGCCCTTGGCGACGATCCAGGCCGCTATCCAGTCCATCGGATGGCGATCGGCGCGCTGCACGTGGTCCTCGGGGAAGCCGACCACATTCTCCGGCTTCATCCAGGCCGTCAGCAAGCCGCCTGCCGCATCCATGGCGCGGCCGATCCAGACCGGCTCGGCCTCGTTTTCGATCGGGACAAGCACGACCTGCGGCGTGTAGAACGACCAGCCGTCATAGCCGGTGATGTAATGCTGGTTGGCGACATCGTTGACGACCAGCAGTTCCAACCCACGCGCCGCCATCTCGGCGCGGATCTTCTTAAGCCGCCGCTGGTACTCATCGCGCGCAAAAGGCAATTCGATCATCGGTTTTCCTGCTGGATCACTGGTCGGGCGAGCCCCGCGCCCGCCTGACGTCATTCACCATTGCGGTGGTTTCAGCCCGGCTGCAATCGGCCAGCGCGGCACATGGGACAGGTCCTGCACCGCGTCTGGGAACCATTCCGAATTATTTTTGAATTCCATTTGACTGAATAAATTGCCTGTGCAAGTCTTGGCCTTCCTAAAGGGCGCGGGACATGGCACTGCGGGGAACCAATCAGGAGTTCGGGCGGCCTTACAACCGGCGCATCGTGCTGGAGTCCATCCGCCTTCACGGTCCCATAGCTCGCGGCGACATTGCCGGCCGCGTTGGCCTCACCGTCCAGACCGTATCGACCATCGTTCGCGAACTCGAAGAGCATGGTTATGTGCTGTCGCTGCGCGAAGAGCCGCGCGGACGCGGGTTGCCGCCGGCGACGCTCAGGATCAACCCCGAGGGCGGCTATGCCGTCGGCGTCCACCTCACCCCGCTGGGGATCGACGCGGCGCTCATCAATCTCAGCGGCGATGTCATCGAGAGCATGCATCGCGAGGCGCCGCATGCGACGCCCGACCATGCCTTCGAGCTGATCGGCGCGATGGTGCCCGAGTTGACCGCGCTGCGGCACGGCGGACGCGTGCTCGGCATCGGCATGGCGCTGCCTGGACCGTTCGGCGTGGAGTCGATGAGCTTCGTCGGCCCGACGACCATGGCCGGCTGGAAGGATGTCGCGCTGCCGGAACGGCTGGCGGCGTCGACCGGGCTGCCGGCCTTCTTCGAAACCGACATGGCGGCGGCGGCCATGGGCGAACGGCTTTACGGTCTCGGCTCCGGTTATTCCGAATACTACTACCTCTATTTCGGCGTCGGCCTCGGCGGCGTCATCGTGCATGACGGCGCGGTGATGCGCGGCGCCTGGGGCAATGCCGGCGAAATCGGACACATCCCTGCCGTTCCCGGTGGCGAGCCTTGCCCATGCGGTAACAGCGGCTGCCTCGAACGGTATCTCTCGCTCGAAGCACGTCGCCGCCGCAACGTCAGCGACGCCGCCTGGGTGGCCGAGATCGCGCCGATCTTCCGCAACGCCATCGTCACCATAGAGAATGTGTTCGACCCCGAAACCGTCATCCTCGGCGGGCTTGCGCCCACCGACCTGCTCGAAAAGCTGGTCGGCGCGGCGGGACAGCTTCCCAATTCGGTCTCGGCGCGGCGCGACCGCAAGACACCGCGCGTGACGGTGGCGACCGGCGGCAAGCATTCGGTGCTGCGGGGCGCTGCCGCGTTGGCCGTTTCGGGCGTGCTGTCGCCGCGCTTTGGCCAGATGTTCATTGCCGAGCGCGAGCGCCGGCCAGACCTCATGCACAGCAAGGGAGTGGCGGCATGACCGAACCGCTGCTGGTACTCGAAAACGTCACCAAGAATTACGGCGCCATCCATGCGCTCAGAGGCATCAGCTTCTCGATCGGCAAGGGCGAGGTCGTGGCGCTGCTCGGCGACAATGGCGCCGGCAAGTCGACGCTGGTCAAGATCATCGCCGGCGGCCTCGAGCCGAGCTCCGGCCGCATGCTGTTCGAGGGGAAGGAATTCCTGGCGAAAACGCCGGCCGAGGCCAAGGCCGCCGGCATCGAGACCGTCTACCAGGACCTTTCGCTCTGCACCAATGTCGACGTCGTCGCCAATTTCTTCATGGGCCGCGAAATCACCCGCAAGGTTCTCGGTATCCCCATCCTCGACGAGCGCGCCATGGAGGCCGTGGTCGGCAAGGCGCTGGCAAGTGCGGGCACCCGCATCCCGTCGCTGCGCACCAATGTCGAGCATCTCTCGGGCGGCCAGCGCCAGGCCATCGAGCTCAACCGCTTCGTGCATTGGGGCGGCAAGCTCGTGCTGCTCGACGAGCCGTTCGCCGCCCTCGGCGTCGAACAAACCAGGCGCGGTCTCGAGATGATCCGCCAGGTGGCCAACCAGGGCATCGGCGTCGTCATCATCACCCATATCATGCAACAGGCCTTCCAGGTCGCCGACCGGATCGTGGTGATCCGGCAAGGCGTCGTGGCCGGCGATGTCGCACGCAACAAAACAAGTCCCGATGCGGTGATCAACATGATCACCGGTGAGACGCTTGCCGGTGCCGGACCGGCAGGTTGAGGGACAAAAGAGGGGTCCGGTATAAAAGAGGAGCGAACGACATGAAGCGAATACTGGTTCTTGTCTTCGGTATCCTGGCACTGGCTCTTGCCTCGCTCACGCCGGCAATGTCCCAGACCAAGGGCACCGTCTATTACATGGTCCCGACCCTGCTCGATGAATTCCAGACCGGCTCGGTGAGCGCGCTGGAGCTGTTCCTCAAGCAGGTCGGCTATGAGGTGAAAACACTCAACGCCGATAACAAGACTGACGCGCAGCAATCGCAGATGAACGACGTCATTGCGCTGAAGCCGGCGGCGATCATCCTGGCCGCTGTCGATTTCAACGCGTTGAAGCCGTCCATCGAAGCGGCGCGTGCAGCCGGCATCCCGGTGGTCGAGTTCGACCGCCAGATCACCTCGACCCCGTCCGATTTCACCTCGGTGGCGGGCACGGTCGAGATCGGCTACGTCGCCGCCGAGCAGGCGCAAAAGCTTCTGACCGCCAAGAACGGTTCGGTGAAGGGCAAGATCCTGCAGGTGCTCGGCGATCCCGGCGATCCCTACACGCTCGACATCCAGAAGGGTTTCGAGGAGAAGTTGAAGGCGTTTCCTGACGTGAAGATCATCTCGCTGCCGGCCATGCAATGGGAAGCCAGCAACGCCGGCACGATCGTTGCCGACCAGATGCTCGCCAACCCCGACATCGACCTGATCTTCAGCCATGCCGCGCACCTGTCGGTCGCAGCCGTCGCCTCGCTCGAGGCCGCCGGCAAGAAGCCGGGCGACGTCATGCTGATGAGCTCGAACGGCGCTCCGGTCGGTCTCGACCTGATCCGCAAGGGCTGGCTCAATGTCGAAGTCGAGCAACCGCTCTACGCGCAGGCCGCGGCCGTGGCGATGTTCATGGACAAGATCGCCGGCAAGCAGGAAATCAAGCCTGGCGAGTATGACGTGCTCGGCTTGAAGTCGACAGTAACCAAGGAGAGCTGGGGCCCCAACATCAAGATCCCGGGCGCCGCCATTACCAAGGAAAACGTCGACAATCCGGCCTTCTGGGGCAACCAGAAGCCGCCGACGGACACGATCAAGTCTGTCGAATAGTAGCCTAGCGAAGCGCTCCGGGCCATTGCGGCCCGGAGCCTGCCCATTCACGACGCCGCGTCCCAGGACACCGTGGCGAACCTAAACCCGCGCCTGAACCCGACGAAATCGAGTTGATTTCTCAGCCTGATTTTTCTCGGGAGCGCCAACCGGATCAGCCCATGAACCCGCGCACCCGCAAAGCCCTGGAGTTCGTCCTCGACAACCTCGTCTGGTTCATGCTGATCTTTGTGCTGGTTGTCTTTTCCATCTTCGTCCCGAACTACTTCCAGCTCGGCATCTTCGCCAACATCATCGAGGCCTCGAGCGTTCTCGGCGTGATGTCGATCGGCCTGTCGCTGGTCATCATTGCCGGCCATATGGACCTGTCGGTGGAATCGGTGGCCGCGCTCAGCGCCATGGCGGTCGGCATCCTGTTCTGCTCATCGGGCATCGGCATGGGCATACAGCTCAATCCGCAATGGCTGATGGTTCCGGTTTCGCTGCTCGTTGCGCTGGCCGTCGGCGGCCTCATCGGCGTCTTCAACGGCTATCTCGTGGTCAAGGTGAAGATGAGCGCCTTCATCATCACGCTGGCGTCCTACATCTGGGTGCGTGGCCTGGTTCTGGTGATTTCCGGCGGCCGCTCGGCACAGGATCTGGCGCCGGCCATCCGCTGGTTCGGCATCCAGCGGCTGGCGGGCCTGCCGCTGACCGCCTGGATCGCCGTCGCCTGTTTCGTCCTGTTCTCGCTGATCATGGCCAAGACGCCGTTCGGCCGCCACCTCGTGATGATCGGCGGCAATGAGACAGCGACCTTCCGCGCCGGCATCCGCGTCAACCGCAACCTGATCATCGCCTTCGTGCTGGCCGGCGCCATTGCCGGCCTGGCCGGCTGGCTGCTCGCCATCCGCACCTCGGGCGCCACCGCCAACCTCGGCACCGGGCTGTTGTTCAACGCCTTTGCCGCCGTCGTCATCGGCGGCGTCAGCCTGAAAGGCGGTGTCGGCACCTTGCCCGGCGTCTATGCCGGCGTGCTTTTGCTCTCCTCCATCAACACGGCAATCAACCTGATGGGCCTGCCGGCCAATTTCACCCAGGTGATCCACGGCCTTTTGGTGCTCGCCGCCGTGCTGCTCGACGCCTTCAAGCAAACCATTCGCCAAAGACTGGCATAGGAGACGGCTGGCATGACAGGACGGCTCGAAAGCAAGGTCGCGCTGATCGTCGGCAGCGCGCGCGGCATCGGCAAGGGCATCGCGCAGCGCTTTGCCGAGGAAGGCGCGCGGCTGGTCCTGGCAGACAGCGAAGCCGGGGCCGGTCAAGCGACCGCGGACGAGCTCGGCGCTGCCTTCGTCCGCACCGACATCTCGCAAATGGCCGATGCTGAGGCCGCGGTAGCCCTGGCATTGAGCCGCCACACTCGTCTCGACATCATCGTGCAGAATGCCGGTATCTATCCCTGGCAGCTCATCGAGAACACCAGCCCGGACGACTGGGACCGGGTGATGGCGGTCAATCTGCGCGGCACCTTCAATGCCACGCTGGCGGCGCTGGCGCCGATGAAGGCGCAAGGTTACGGGCGTATGCTCTACACCTCGTCGATCACCGGTCCGCACGTCACCAGCCCCGGACATGGCCACTATGCCGCCAGCAAGGCCGGCATCAACGGCTTCATCCGCTCGGCGGCGCTGGAGTTTTCCGGCTACGGCATCACCGTCAACGGCGTCGAGCCCGGCAACATCCTGACCGAAGCGATCGAACTGCATCGGGGCGCCGCCTACATCAAGAACATGGAGGATTCGATCCCGTTGGGACGGCTCGGCAGCCCGCGCGACGTCGCCAACGCCTTCCTGTTCCTCGCCTCGGACGATGCCAGCTACATCACCGGCACGACCATCGTCGTCGACGGCGGCCAGCTGCTGCCTGAAGGCAAGGATTTCCGGCTGCTGCCGCCGTGATCAGCCGGATTTCTTATACAGCAGCAATTCAGGCCGTTACTCGAAATGCATGGAGTCGTAGTGATACCAGCGCCCGCCCCAGATGAAGCCGTTTTTCTCGAACAACTCCACGACTTCCAGCGGGATCCGGTTCTTGAACGGAATGGGGGCCTTGGGGTTGGTTTTGTTCCTGTTGTTGTACCAGTAGTCGGAGAAGCCGACATTGACGTCGAAGGCCGCCCCGAAGGAGTGGACGCTCAACCGGTTCGTGCCGGCGATCGGCCGCCAGACAAAGCCGCCGCCGGGCTTGAGCCCATAACGGCTCAGCTCCGCGGGCATCGCCTCGAGCGCAGCGGAGACCTTGCCCAGCCGGTCGTTGATGCCAAACACCTTGGTCACCTGCATGGTTTTCTTGCCGAGCTTCGGCAACCATTTGACGTTGGCGATGTGCTTGCCCACCTCGGCGGCACTTGCCCCGTAGAGCTTTTCGAAGAAAGGTTCGTTCCGGATGCGGCCGGGATCGAAATCCTCCGCTGGGACCAGGGCGCCCTCCGCTGCTCCGGGATAGACGTAGCGAAACATGTCTTCGATGTCGGGGCTCTCCAGCAGCGCCTCGGCGTCGCGCGCCTTGCCGTCGTCCCACACCATTGTGGTGCCGTCGGTCCAGATCAGGACATTGCCCTTGATGGTGAAAAGTCCGGGATAGGCCTTGAGCAAGGAAGCCTTGGCGGCCGGCTGGTCGACGCCGTCGCCCGCATTCCCTGCAAAGGCGGAGCGTCCAGTGCCGACGATTGCCAATGCGAACAGCAACCGCAGCATCAGGCGCCCTGGATGATCCATCATTGTCCTGCCGTCCCGGAGGGCTTTCGTTCATCGTGCATTTAACAAGGCTGCTGTACCATGCTGGTCCAATCGAACGGGAGACAAATCGTGTCAAAAACCTTCAATGCTTTGATCCGGATGACGTTTACATTCATCTGCCTGGTCGGCCTGGCCTCGTCCGTCTCTATTCTTTTTCCAGCCACCGCATCCGCCCAGCGGATGCAGCGATGCGCCGACGAAGGCGAAATCTGCCGCCTGCCCTACCCCTCGGAAGTGGTCTACGGCGCGCGCGGGCAGACCACTTCGCGCTTCATCGATCGTCGTGCCGTGCCGTGTACGAATCGCGTCTTTGGCGACCCGGCGCCCGGCCGCGACAAGGCTTGCTATATCGTGAAGCGCGGGGGCGGTAACGACTATGGCGACAATGATGATGACGACGACAATTACGGCGATGACGACTACGGCCAGGGCGGCGGCAGATGGGTGGCCTGCGCCTCGGAGGGGCGGTTCTGCGAGTTCCGTGGCCGCAAATTGGTGAGATACGGGGCGCGTGGCCAGTACGTCCAGGGCGTATTCAGGAACGGCGTCACATGCAGCGTCGACGCCTTTGGCGAGGATCCCATCCGCCGCGTGAAGAAGAACTGCTACGTCAAACGATAGGTGGCGCCGGGGAAGAACGGCGGGTGCGGCTCGTTGCGGCCGCGCCCGGCATTCGAGATATGGTCGGCCAGATATGGTGGGCGATGACGGGCTCGAACCGCCGACATCTTCGCTGAGAACGCTATCGTCAACTCGACCGCTGTGAACCCTTATCGCGGCACGGTGACACGGCACCTACGCCGATATCGAAGCCGTATGCGAACAACGTCGACAAGTACACGCTTGCCCGCATCGGCGAGCCGAAACAGGAAGAAGTGGCGGAGCCGATCGTCTTTCTGTGCTCACCCAATGCGTGTCGCTCAAAAGCGGTTCCCCGGTTTTGAGAGAGCGACATTGCATAGACGCTCAAGATATTAAGCTTCCTGATGAACCTACCCGTGCAGGTGAACCCACCCTTCCAGAACACCCTGCCCTTCCGGATGAACCTGCTTTTCCGGATACGCCAAGTTAATCCGGTAAAGGCATTGTTCGCCTGGCGTTGCGGGCGTGGGCCGATCTTGCTCTGCAGCTGCCATCCAGACGGAAGACATTTGTGTATATTCCGCTTTGGCGACGCGCCGTAATGGCCTCTTGTACTTAGTCCACCGTGCGACGCGAAGGGCCGGTGCATGTGTCCTCTGGCGAGACGTGAAACGGACTGCATCCGCAGTAATGGCCAGTCTGTCGCCAGACTAGCTGCGAGGTCACCGCTCATGCTACTTTGAGGCCTTCTCGTTCATGTGGGAAGAGGCAGGCCTTGCTTGGCGACGTATTCATCAACTACCGGCGGCAGACCGATTCCGGCGTGGCGGGCCGCGTCTATGATAATCTGAACCGCGCGCTTCCTGATGCGTCCATCTTCATGGACGTCGACAAGCTCAACCCCGGCGATGACTTTGAGGTGGCGCTTGCCCGCAGTTTGGCCAGTTGCAAAATCATGCTGGCGATCGTGGGGCCGCAGTGGGCCGCGCTTACCGATGAGCAGGGCCAGGTTCGGCTGGAGTCCCCCGACGACTTCGTGCGCAAGGAGATCCGTACGGCACTCCAGGCTGGGGTGCGCGTCATCCCCGTGCTCGTCAACGGCGCCAGCATGCCAAAGAAAAGCGCCTTGCCACCCGATCTGCAGGACCTGGCCAAGCGTCAAGCCATGGAGGTCCGCCACGAGCGCTTCAACGACGATATGGCGGCGATTGCGTCGGCGATAGCGAAGCCAGCGGCGCGGCGGCCGAGGCTCTGGCTGCTGTACGGGCTGGTCGCGACGATCGCGCTCGGCATCGGCGGGACAACGGCGGCGTTGTGGCCGAGGCCCTCCCCTTTGCCGTCGCCTATCGTGCCCGCAGCGATCGAGGCCAAAGGGTGCAAGGAAGGATTCGTCTGGCGATCGGCGATCTTCGGCGACAGCGTGTGCGTGAGTCCTGCCGACTACGACGAGGTGCAGGCGCAGAATGCCAATGCCCGCAACAATCGTTCGCCGACCGGCGGACCTTACGGCGACAGCACCTGCCGCGACGGCTACGTCTGGCGTGAAGCGTTCGAGAGCGACTTGGTCTGCGTCACCCCTGTCGAACGCGACAAGGCCAGGAAGCAGAATGCCGACAACGCATACAACCGGATATGAGACCGTAACTCCAGGCAAGCACCGATTTATCAAGAGATTGAGTGGTGGGCGATGACGGGCTCGAACCGCCGACATCTTCGGTGTAAACGAAGCGCTCTACCAACTGAGGTCTTATCACCTAGTGATATTACCACTGTAAAATCAAAGACATAGAACTCACCCTCTTTAGTCCAAAGCTGCCGGATCGGTTGCTGTCACAGCACAGTCACACCGGAGCTAAAAATGGCTACTCTTCGCAAGCGTAACGGCAGATGGCAGGTCCAAGTCAGACGCCATGGTTTTCCAATCCAATCCCGATCATTCCTTTCGAAGGCAGATGCCAACGAATGGGCTAGGACGATTGAGCGACAACACGACAGACATGAACTCGGTCCCGACCGAAAAGCTTTGAAATCGATGGCCCTTTACGATCTTGTCATCCGATACAGAGACGAGGTCGTTCCCAAAAAGCGGGGTATGGTTGTCGAGACCATCCTTCTAAACCGGTTCCTTCGCCATGCGATCTGCCAGAAGACACTCTTTGACTTAAGCACGGCTGACTTTGCGGCCTACCGGGATCAGCGACTAAGCGAGCCCAAACATCGATCAGACAAGCCCGTTACCCCCAAATCGTTGAAGCGCGAGCTTTCTCCCCTTTCCCATATGTTTCGCCATGCGGTCGTTGAATGGGAAATCCCTGTGAGGAATCCCCTTGACGGATTGAAGCTCCGAGTGGTGGACAACAAGCGGGAAAGGCGGCTTCGTGATGGCGAACTAGAAAGGCTTCTGGAAGCGACGAAGAAAGGGAGGAACAAGCTTGTCGCTCCTATCATCCTCTTCGCCCTAGAGACGGCTATGAGGCGCGGCGAGATACTGTCGATCCAGTTCCGACACATTGATTTCGAACGGCTCTCCTTGGTCATCCCTGAGTCTAAGTCAGGCTATTCGAGAGTGATCCCGTTGACCCCAATGGCGGTTGAAATACTAGCCGCATTGCAGACCGAGGATGCTAAGCCGACCGACCTCGTCTTCCCTGTCACGCCGGTAGCTTTGAGGCTCCAATGGGACAGGCTTACCACTCGGGTCGGGATAGGCGATCTGAATTTCCATGACCTCCGACATGAGGCCATTTCTAGGCTGTTTGAGCTCGGTCTGACCGTCCCCGAGGTTGCTTCGATCTCAGGTCACAGAACGCTCGCTCAGTTGATGAGATACAGTCACGCCAGTCAGGAGGCAGTCAGGACTAAGCTTCTAAGTAAGGAATTGGCGAAGGCTCTCGCCATCGACCGGCAACGATCCCCTTGCAAGGGTAGTCCCGACTGATGTCTGGTCAAAATGCAAAGCGCCAGGGGCTGCTTGGTGGTTCCGTCAAGGCATTTTGATAACGTCATCCGACAACCGCGCTATTTTCTTCTTTATGCCGGTCGGAATTCCGGGTCCCACCACGGACTGGCCTGACGCCTCTCGTGCTACCACTTGGCGGTTCAACTCAAGTAAAACGGCGAGCGAGTCCTCATTTTTAGCCATGCCATAAGCCTTACGCACCGCCGAATCCAGCTTAGCTAGAGCGTCCTTGAAGGGCGACGCGCCCGGTTTGTCGAGTGTCCTGTATAACTCGCGCAAAGATAGATCGTGGGCGGCCTGTAAGTCACTTCGACACTTGCGAAAAGCCATAGACGCTTCCGCTACCGCCTTCACGGTTGCAACTGTCGGATTTTGCGGCCATGGAAAAGAGTCGAAAACGGTATTCGAGGTGTACCGCGGATCGCTCTTGAGCGTCGAACAACGCTCCACGAACCATTGCCAGTGGATGCCGGATTGAAGGATGCCAAATGAATAATCATCGTCCAGCGGAAAGGCGGTAACCGAGTCATTGGGCCTGATACCCGGTTCCACAAAGGCGAAGATGGGTCGCTTCGTTACCCGACCACAGACGATGTATCGATCAAGTTTTTCGATATGGGAGAGCAGCTGCCCTCGCCGACGGAACAAGCGCCACCAATATCTCAGCGCGTTCTCATGATCCTTTGCTGTATGGGCATCCACGTAATCAGCGACCGCTTCGTCATTTCGATCTTTCTCTTTCTTGGCGGCTTTTGTCCGGTCCGCAAGCACTCGATCCTCGACCATTTTGGCTGCGGTCGGAAATTTCTTTACGTCCAGAAGCTCCAGCTCTTCAAAGTCGATGACATAACGCGAAGGCAATCCGTCCATTGTCCCTATCAGATCGTCGGTGATGAGGAATGGATGAACATACTTTTCGACACCCGGATCGCTCTTCTTCAACTTAGCGGCCTCATCAGGTGACAGAAGAAACCCTTCATGGCCGTGTGTCTGCCCTTGGTAGCAGGCCGTCGATGACGAGTTGGCGGTGATGGGTTGGGCAACGCTAACGTCCAGCTCAAACGACAATGAGGGGCCTATCCGATCAACGGATTTGAGCTCCCAAGGTGAATCGAGCCTATCCCCGACTTGGCGAAAGATATTCTTTTTTCCCTTCTTTTCGCCTTTCACCCAATTGGCGATTGATACGTGAACAACTGCATCCCCCGACCACACCTGCGTAGACACCGCTTCGACAAGCGTTCCTCCGTTGTTCACAATGTAATCGAGCCCGCCGATTCGCGAATAATTCTGGCGGATGGTGTTTGTCCCGACTAGGCCAGCGTACTGACCTGGAGTTAGCTCGTCATGGGCTTTGCGGAACCAATAAACACAGTAGTCTGCTCGGCCTGGAACATCTGGAAAAAGGCGCCGCACCCGGTTTACGTAGGGACGTCCGAGTTCATCAATGATTTTATTCTTGGACTGGTAGGGTGGATTGCCGATGATGGCGTCTACTTTGGGCCAGATGCAGAAAAGGGCGTCATCGCAGAGAACATTCGCATCGAGATTGTCTAGGGGTAGCGCATCGTCACCATGAAGTGACAATTCGATCTGGTCGCGCTCCATCACCTCAATAGCTTCGTCAAGCGCCAGTTTTTTGGCAAGCATCAACGTGACCTTCGCGAGTTCCACGCCAAACGTGTCACGATCGATACCGAAGAACTGGCGTGGGCTGATCAGCGAGACGGTCTTAGCATGTTCCTCGAAGCTCTTCTCGCTCACCGTAGCTTTGAGCTTGGTCATGAGTCTGATCTCAATGCGCACCATTTCTCGGTAGGCGACATAGAGAAAATTCCCGCTCCCACACGCGGGGTCTAACACCTTAAAGTTCATCAGGTCACTGCGAACTGTGAGCAAGTCTTTCATATTGCTGGCAGCGTCGATACGCTCTTGCCACGGTCGCGTGATCGTTGGGATCACGATGCGCATAATGTCGGCTTCAGATGTGAAATGCGCGCCGTATGCGTGTCGTTCTTTCGCAT
The DNA here is from genome assembly GCF_000502335.1 of Mesorhizobium sp. L2C066B000. Lineage (NCBI taxonomy): Bacteria > Pseudomonadati > Pseudomonadota > Alphaproteobacteria > Hyphomicrobiales > Phyllobacteriaceae > Mesorhizobium > Mesorhizobium sp. L2C066B000. The sequence goes on along the minus strand of NZ_AYWZ01000011.1, from coordinate 188,907 downwards.
CCATGCTTTGCTGGAAGATGGTCCCGAAGATAGCAGGGTTTACCTTTGACCAGTCTTTTCGGGCAGCACCCTCGTTGCCTGTCTCGTCGCTTGCGATAAGCGCCAGTTCCTCTTTGGTGAGATCAATGGGATCAACAGTCTGGAACACGCCGCCATTGAAGTAAGGCACGTTCTTGTACCTCCCCCCGGCTGCAGGCTTCGGCGTGTTCATCTGAGTAAAGAGGCCCCCAAACAAATCGTATGAACTCTGCCCCTTCTTGATGCAGTCATCCGCTAGCGTGACGAGTGTGCCAGCTGGCAGCAGCTTGATGTCCTCACTGAACATTGCCACTACCATTTGCAGCACAAAGCGCTGCGCCCTGGAGCGGTCAATTCCGCGGGCGATCAGCCGGTTGAACAGGCCTGCAACCTTGTCTGCGGCATCCCGAGAAACAGCCTCCAAATCGTTCTTGAAGATGGGCGGCGGATCATCTGGAAAGAGGAAGTTCAGGGCGGTGTACCGCTTCGCGAGATCAAGCACCGAGACAACGTCGACGGGTTCATCAATCTGCTTGTCGAAGTCGTAAATCCAGAACTGATCGAAATTGCAGAGGACGACGTAGCGTGGTCTATTGGGAACAGCGTGTATCCAGTACTCGAAGGCCTGCTTGTAGTGCGAGTAGAGGTTTTCTCCACGCTTTTTCATTTCAATCAGGACCCGTGGCTTCCACACTAGATCAGCGAAGCTCCGGCCTCCAGTAGAGTTTTTCTTAATTCTATACTCTAATTCCGCCCCCGCTTCCTTGTAGCCCTTGTGACCGAAGCCCAAGAAGAGCCTGTCGCAGAAGACCTGGGCTTCTCCTTTCTCGTCGCCTTTCAAAATGGAAACGTAATTTTGGAATTGCTCAAGACGGTCGGTGATTAGACTCATTTTTGCTCCATAACGGTCGCCGTACTTGAGCGCGAATTCCTTGGTGTCGAGCTTGCGAATCATCAGGTGTGCCAATAGGAGCGCACAACCGCGCAACTAGGTAACCTATGACTAAGTTCGGGAAATTGGTCCAACCGCCTCACGACCAGTGCTACCCTTCAGATCGTGTTACGCCGCAGCCTGTGCCCTGCAATTCGTATGCAACACCGCTGAACGTCGCCTTTGCTCCCATCGAAAGAATGAATAAATTCAGCAGCTTAACGCAGTCTACGATCTTTCTTGGCTACACGCAATCCTCGCCAAACCCGCCTCGTTTTAACATTCGCTCTGAAGGGAGTCTGACAAGCGACGAGAAGTCGAGAAGGATGATAGTTTAGGTCGGCCAACACGAAAGTGGATCGAAGCGATCCTCGATTGTAAACCGCAAAATCGGCCCAGCAGCGGACACATCGCTGGGAACGTAGGCCTTCGGTGTCCGGCACACGACTTGGATACGGTCATCGGCAAGCGCAGCTATGCCAAGTGCTAGGGCATGAGGTTTTGGTCCTATTGCCAGGCACGTAGTATGGCGCGTCCTGTTGTCGAGTATGTCTCGCGACATTCCGATAATATCATCAAGAGCAAACGCCACCGAGCTGGATCTCGGTAACGCGGCAAGCGCAGCAAGCGCTGGCTCTTCGGAAGACAAGTAATTCTCAGGAAATCGTTTGTCAGAATCAGATACTTTGTACAACCTTAGAGCTGTAGGCTCAAATCTCTCCACAGTCGGCATAGCTAACGTAACCTCCGCCCCAACAGACACAAAAAGATCACGAGAATCCGGAGAATAATCTGAGTCTTCTAGGTATGGTATTTGGACAGATGTCCATTCTCCATCCGAGACGAACCCCTTATCGACGTGGGTTCCATTTTTTATTACATCCGCTGGTGCGTATTTTCCTTCACTATATAGGATATCCATCCTACCAACAATTTCCCGCTTGAAGCCCAACCCTAATAAAAACAAGAAATATCTTTTCGGGACGCAGGATATGTCTATGAGGATCGAGATCGGCCTCGATGCAACTCTCACCGCGTCCAAAATAAGTTCGTTAATAGCTATAAAGTTAGCAGCGAAATCAACCGAACGGCTAAGATAAACAATCTGGAAACCACTGCCAAGCACTGCCAGAGCAGATTCCTCATTCTCCTTTTTCTTACTTATGAAATAGTCGTCTGTCGAAGAAAATTTGAGCAACTTGGTATTGCTAGAACGCCCAACCATATTCTTCAGTGCGTGGTTTGACCTACGCTCCCATCCAATCGCCGTGATACAAAGGTCATAAGAAGCATGCAGCTCCGCTGAGTCGGCAAGAACCGATTGGCTGACGTTCAAAAAGCCAATTGCGGCCTGATTATTCATCAATCAACCTCGTCTCGTCAAATAAAGACAGTTGATCCGACTTTGCAACCGCAATCCGAAGTGCCGAGTTCTTTGCCCAGTTAGTCGGAGAGGTTTCGAAATTGGTCAACAGGCTATCGATCGCCGCTTCTTTTATGCGCACAATTTCATACGCACCTCGATATGAAAAATGGAAGTACGGCGCAAAGCGCTTGTGCAGCCTATATCCGACCAGAGGGATTTTACCGATGTTCTCCGACGTCTGGGCCTTCCGAGAAACCGTCGACGTGCGCAAATATCCGGCTAACTCTGCTCTGTACAGCGTCGCCGTTGCCACCCCAGCCAAGTCTCCAACCCCTTCCGCCACTGCAGGGTCAATTGTGAAGACACCGCGCTCGGCGACACTTAGAACTGCCGGATCATTTGCTGAGGTTTGCAGGACATGCGTCAGCTCCCCTAGACCTTCGATTAGACGCGCAACCGCATCCGGACGTGCGTCGGCGTGAATGCTGATCCCACGGAAGAATGCCTCGCTTGATGAGTAGATACCATCGGATTGCACTTTCAGAGAAATGCGCGTCCGCGAAGTTGCAAACTTCTCAGCAACTGACGTTCCCGCGTCGCCCGCCGAAGAGCGGTCAGAAGCATATTTCTCATAGATATCACCCATGATCTCTAAGAAATCTCGAATTGATCCGTCCGCGAGCGATACCACAATATTCGAACCTGATAGCGGCAATCGACGAAAGCCTAAGCGTGCCGCTATCTGGAGTAAAGTTGCCACCATCTTTCGCCGCATCCATGCCTGAAAGCTGGGCTGATTTATGAGGCGCGTGTGACGACTTATCCTCGACATATCATCTGCATCGGCATTGCTACTAAACGAATCTTCCAATCCGTCCCAATGCCAAAGAAGATACGCCTCATAGTACGGAATATTGGGGCTGTCCTCCGGGTATTTCGCAGCAAATCTCTTGGCTTTTTTGTTTATCTCATACCGGAGGATGTAGGCAGCCTCTTGAATCTGCAGGGCAAGTCCGCTGGTTGAGCGGTTTATCATCTGGCCAATGATGGAGTTGACGTTCGATACGCCCAGGCGCTCGGGAAGAGAAAAAAACCGTTGTATCTGTCGAGGGCTGACTTGAGGGCGGCTTTCCTCGGGTATCGTATAAAAGATCCGCAGACTTGAAACCGCTTGGCATAGGTCGGAGAATTCCCCAGGCGCCCTGTCGTCAAGTGAGATTACTCGGCGGTCTGCATCCGTCAGCGGTTGTCGTGGAATGAACGTCTCATAGAGATCGAATGCTTCACCGACGGAGCATATCACCCAAGAAATTGGAAAGCGGCTCTTCCGAACCAGCGTATTGATGGCTTTGATTTGAATCTCGCTGAGCACCTCACAGTCATCGAGGCAGAATTTGAAGCCGGGCGACACGCTCCCGACGGTCTTCCGCAATCTCGCAATGCCCGAGAGTTTCGACACGACGAAAGTCAGCAGTTCGGCGGGCTCACGCACGGGAAGCGACTCAATTGCGGTTGAAAGAGTTCCCCGACCGGAGGCCTCGTTCATTGCCCGTACGATTTGACGGCACGCTCTGCTCAACTCAGCAAACGTCTTGGGCGGGCGATCTGAGAAATTACTAAGAGCCGGAAATTCGTCTGTTACCGATGTAACTAGCAGCAACTCTTGGCTAGCCTCGAGCTGTAAACGCCCCTCAATTCTCAACGTGTGCGCCGCTGTTAGGGCCTTCTCGATACAAATTAACTCAACGGCGAGTGAAAAAAACCTGAGATACTCATGAGTCCAGTCTGCAGATTGAGGAAAGAGTGACTCCCAGTTGTTTACGCCCAATGACGCCGCAACGTGATCTGGCAGCCTAATATAAATGCCTATGTGTCGAAAATCTCCGAGATTTCTCTGAAGGTTTAGCGAGTCGTTGTGAAGGAGATCTTCCCAGCATACACTGCGAAGTAGCGTAGTCTTTCCACTCCCTCGACTGCCGTGGACGTACGTTGATTTATCTTCCGACAGTAGTTCTGCCGTTGGGGTAAACCAGATCAGAGGTGTTCCCCCACTGTGGTGTTCCCAACGGGTTGGTCTAAACGGATTTGAGCCACCATCCATTATACCTCGGCCCTCGCTATCCACGCTCGATATGGGAGCTCATAGTTGTCAATCTCCACAAGGCCTTCTGCCAACAGGAGCTCTAAAAGTTGGACCAACTCATCATCGGATGGTCTCTGTAATGTATCAGGAAAGAACGCAGATATCTCTGACCAGTAACTCGTTCTCTTTTCTATAAGTTTGCTATATAGAGCGTTCTTTATTGGGAATGTTCCCCGCCTCCTCTTTCCAGTGAGCGGAACTTTCATTTGAGCGAATTTTCGCAAAATCCCTGAGCCATCAAAGCGATATGGAAGAACATTGCAGACAATTGGCACTGAACCTGGCGCAAACACGATTTCGATCACGTTAAAACCCTTGGTTATCAACGGCGCACTCACTATCACCAGCGGGGCATTTCCGGGCGCGTGAAGGGTTTCCACCGGCTCTTCGTGTATGTGCCCGTGCAGGTACAGAACTGGGCGGTCGAGTTCCATTAATGAGCTTCTAAGGGCACCGCTATTTACAAGCTCCGTATAGGGCGCAAGCCGTGGGAGTCTCTGAGGGAGCAGATTGTGATGAGCAACTATGATGGGCATGTCGTCAGCAGGGCATTTCGAGACAGCCTCAACTACGGATGCGATAGTGTTGTCTGAAAAAGCGGGGGTGTCCAACTGACGGTTGTAATATGCGGATAGCGCCCGCTCGCCACCGGGACCGCCGATTACCGCATCAATTGCCGCGTTAATAGCGTCGCCGAATTCGGTGGGTATATAAAGCTTCTCGCCGCACCCCCAGCAACTGTTAAGGAGATACACGCTTGATCCAAGCCCTGCTTGTTGAAGATCTATTTGAGTAGGCGAATTGACAGGAATATTTGGCAATCCGTGAGCAGCAAGTGCCTTTGACAAGGTCATAAATTTGGCAGTGCTTGCATTTCCAGCGAGAGATCGGTCGATATCATGATTGCCAGGCACGATACCGGTAGGCATTGTTTCAAATGCTTTGGATTTTCCTAGTTGTAAAGCGGAGGAGATGTATTTACAGCACGCCTCGAATCCCGGAAGCTTTCCGTAGTCAGTGAAATCTCCCATAAAAAGAACCGCATCAACTGGCTCTGATGCTAGGATTTGATATATACGCTTGAAGACGTTCTTAAGTGGACTGCTAGTCAATATATTCTTTAATCCGGAAGGGAAGGCCGGATCCTTGTCGTCAAGAATGCCCTTCACCTCAGTCGAGGAGGGGAAGTGAATGTCTCCAATTTGTAGGATCCTTAAGCGTGGAAGCATGGGGGCCTTTAGGCGGCTCTATTTCTATCTAGACTAAGCGATATCTTTCACATGCTATCTTGTGATGATTTGCGAGAACTTTGGATCAGTCCGTGTGCTTTACCCACAGAAATTCGATATTTTTCGGCTAATTCCCTCACAGATAGCCCGCTGAGCCTGTCCTGTCTCAATCCGTGTTGGTCAATTTCCACCTGCGGTCGGCCAAGCTTCTTTCCCTTGGCTTGGGCTCGCGCCAGTCCTGCCATGACGCGTTCTCTTATCATTGATCTTTCAAATTCCGCAAAGACGCCAGTCATTTGAAACATGGCCTTTCCGGCGGGCGTTGTCGTGTCGATAGCTTGCTGGTGAACATACAGGTCGACATTCTGGCTATGCAGTTCGTCGAGTGCCGCAATAAGCCCGGTGAGACTTCGCCCAAGTCGTGATACGTCCCACGACATCAGGACATCGAACTTAGCCCTAACTGCGTCCTTCAACATTTGGTCATACGCCGGTCGCCTGTCTCTTCCTTTCGCGCCGCTCATACCCTCATCCTGGTAGACGCTCACTATCTGCCAGTTTTTAGCATGGGCCACTCTCACTAATTCGAGGCGCTGGTTCTCGGTCGTTTGGTCCTTGGTGCTGACCCTAAGATATAGAGCTGCTTGCTTTACAGGCATGTTCCATCACCCCCTGTTCATTAATCACTCCATTATTGAACGCAGATTTTGACTCTTTGAAGGCCGCGCAAATCAAGGACTTAGGCAACGTGAAACCGGAAGGGTTTTTTGAACACTTCACTGGGAGAAAGGTTTACACGCCCCGTATCCCCAGACGTATACCCAAAGCCGCTGCGCACCCCCCTCACCCAAAGTTGTAAACCTTTGACCAAGATTCGACAGATGGGGTACGGGGGGGGCAGGTGACAGCCCGGGGGGTGTCGATATCGTATATACAGACGACCCGGGCGCCAGTTTCGACAACTTGTAAACTTTTACCTTGAAGCTCGATAAGGGGTATTCGCCGAGTGAGACAAAGCGGTGTGACGGTGGAACGAAGGCCTTAAGTTCCCTACCTTCGGCTCATATAGCGGTCCCACAGGCGTTTGGCTGGAATCAGGGACCTTCTCATCTCAAAATATGATGTTTGCTGCCTGGGACCGGTTGGTGGAAATTGGGCACTCGATGTGCTTTTTGTCTGATCGACTTGCCGAGTGTCAGTCCCTTCGGATCTGGCACGATCGAGCAATTCCTCTCGTAACCGGTATCCCTCGTAATCCTGTGTCTCTCTCTTTGCCAGAAAGAGCCGCATGCCTGCTTTATGCCGGTCGTTGAGGCGTAACTGCACCTGATCAGCCAGCAGGCCGTCAAAGAGGCTTGGCGAATTCCTCAGGGATATCGTCCTCCCTCTCATTCTCTTCTGATAGGCGTCTAACATCGTTGCGGACAGCTTTTCAACATGCTCCTCTGCTACGATGAAGCTGTCGTGGATCGGGAGCACCGGAATCCCTTGGTCAATCATCGCTGTCATGACGTCTTCCGCTATGTCAGAATCCGATCGTTGAAGCCGAATACCTTCTCCAGAGCCGAAGAATTCCGCAATAGGCTTATGTCCCGCGAGGATCGCTTCCTGAAGGTCTCCCCATGATACCCCTTCCGGGAGCTCGGATTTTTGGGGAGGTTCAATCCGACCCCGAGCGTTGATCATCTTGAGAGTAGTGGTTTTGATTAGGGAACGAAATTCGGGTCCCCAGCCATCTATGGCGTACGCATCGCCCTCGAGCTGTTGCCCCACTTGCGCGTAAAGCATGGCCAACTGCATGCTCGAAAAATCCACCTCCACAGTGGGCATGCCATTGATTGTTATGAACCGACGGTACTCCTTGCGGATGCTTTGCCACCATCCGCCATAGAATCGCCCACCATGATCGAACCTCCCTTCGTTGAAGACGCGGTAGAGCCTCGTCGGAGCAGCCAGATCGGCTGATGAGGTTTCAGGGTGAGAGTGGCCAAAATCATCATAACTTTGATCACCTGAATTTTGCAGTTCGACCATCTGTTTGTCGGTAAGAAACAGATTGATTTTAGCGCTGGCTGACATGAAGGAATTGTATCGATCTAAGCGGCTCTCCATCGCCCTGGTTTCTTCATTGTGATCGAAATCTATGAAACTCCCGTCTCTTTTAGATGATCCTCTTCTCAGACGTACTACGGGGAGATTTATCTTCTCATATATGAGTTCGTAATTAGATACATAATCGTTTATTCCAAATGTGTTCCTAGTAATGGGTAATTGATATGATTTATTAGTATTATTGGTTATTGGGTGATATCCTTGTATTTGATCTAGGAGAAAGTTCTTAAGTGCATCTGATAGCCATATCTCTGTTGAATATCGAATGCCCCTTACCTTGTCTCGATTTCCTCCTTTTTTATGGATCAGTTGCAGATTGGAACTGGCAAGATAGTTCACTGCTTTCCGAACAGATCGGATGCCCAGACGGCCGGGATTGAATGGTCCTTTCGGATAGCCATCGTTGCTAAGGTCAATTCTAACGCCATAAGACGGATGCAGAGCGTGCGATCGAAGGAGATTGGCTAATATCACGCTGAGAGCCGTCTTGACGTTCTGTACAGCGTCCTCCTTTCGCCGCCTCCCCGCTTCTCTAGCGATGGTTTCGGCCATAGACGATAGGAAAGGCTCAAACGATGAAGAGAGCTTCAAAGTTCGATCAAGCCAAGGGGAATTGCCGGTGTAGATCATGACTCAACCCAATCCGGTAGCTGAGCCAATTGGGCTTCGATTTCAGGAGAGACACCTCCAACCTTGTCCCTGATTGCACCACATAGCCCCGATTTTGTCCTACAAAACCTCACTGCATTCCAGGCTGGCCTGCCGTCGAGATTTCCTTTTCGCTTTTGAAGGATCCACTGAATCCCATCGGGACAAACGATAACCCTCCACGTCTTGTCGATATGAAATGCGACATGGCGGTAGGCATCGCTTCTCTCCCTGTTGTCAGGGCCGTCTACCGGTCCTACAGCCTGATCAGGCGATCCGGCGTATGAATTACAATCGAGGGCACTATCCGGCTCTAAAACCGCTCCGTTTTGAAAATTAACTTGATCGGAAATTTCTTTGTTGAATATAAATTTAATACTTGATAGTACATAGTGATACATTCTATATTTAGTTCCTTCTAATTCTAAAAATGATCATTTCTTAAATAGCCAAAATTGCCCAGCGCCTCGCAGGCGATAGGTTGAGCCGACTCAATCTTCATAAAAAGATAAACGCCACCAAAAAGGGGACGTACTATTGTCAGGAGGGCAGATTCCGCCTTCTATACCATAATTATATCAAGAAAATCGCTATTTGTCAACAGGTTAGCTTAAGCGACTGCCTGCTCTAGCCAGGGGCATCTACCTGGTAAGGCTGGGAGCCCCTCTCTCGTTCAAAGACCGGTCCCACAACGCGCTCAGGCATTCCCCGGCGTTTGGTGCAAGGGAGCAGGTTACCGCGCCGTGGCACCACTCGGAGAGGGTCGACGGGTTTACAAGCTTCAAGGGGCGCAAATGACCATTCGTGTTTTCAGCGCCTTAATGGGGAGACGTGGCGCACTCCTTGTAGCGGTACACATTGTAGGGCGCGACTATTTCATCTTCGGAGGGAGCGAAGCCGTTCAGCAGGTCCGCCACTAGTCCCCTATGGCTCTTTCCATTCAGATCACCGCTTTGCTCCTGTTGATAAACATCCTGACTAAGCTCAGGTATCACAACAAGTTCCGGCCCCGATTGCTTGCCCCCGACCGTCTCGTAGGGCAACTGAACAGGGCCGTGCAACATCAAAGGAAACTCTATCCGGCAGATCGAGAATCCATTCGAGCACGTAAACTCCCCCTGCGCGGTCCACCTTGGCGTGCCATCTCGACGCTCTGTTAGGCGAACTTTCCCGTTAGCCTCCCCCTCAACGAATTGGAGTTCTTGATAGGAATCCGGGTTCGCATCCTCGTATAACTGGGATCGAAAAAGTTGAGAGTTGAACGGGCAATCTGGCTTCGCAGTGACCGGAATGGAACCAGGCTTTGGGGCAGCGTGGGGCAAAGGCTCTGCTTCAAGGCCTATGCAGGCGTCTTTCCATGCAACGAGCTTCTTGCCATCTCCGTGTTGGGGGGCCAAAGGCAAGCGCTTTCCGGCAATTATCAAGGACGCGCCCTCGCTGTTCTTCTCGGTGAACGTGTCAAGCAAGTCGTCAACAGAGTCTAAGCTAATGGTCGCTATCCAGCCACCATCCATACCGTAGGGATCGGCTCGAACCGACCTGACAGTCAACGGGATAGCTCGGTTGGATACCTTAAGTTCAATCTTTCCTTGACCGCTTATGCCGTCAATGACGGTCGAAACTGCCGTTTCAAAGTGGCTCAAAATTACCGCGATCGATGGTTCACCTCCCGTTGCTCTTTCGCACCACAGACCGTGAGAGACGCACTCGGGAACGATTTCCCCTACGCAAGGGCTTATTTCTATCGAGGCTCCCGCACGGTCGTCTGTTTTGGAGAAGTATGAATACAGATTATCAGAGCGAGCGGGCGACACAGTGAGCAGTGCCGTCAAAACGATCGCCGATCTTGATGTATGCATTTTCCCCCCTGTGCGCCACCCGAGATTGCAGAGGAATTTGTCGCACGTTCTGTGCCGATTGTGTTGAAGCTTTTCGGGAGTCCCTCTGCCTGGCTCGGGCCGATCCACCCCTAGTCGCCCCAAGGCTCAAACGCACCAAGTGTCTAATGACCAAACTTGGGGGTCAACGGCCACCCTCCGTAGCTGAAAGACGTCGTGATCTGTCGAAAAAAATCAGCTTCGTTTCTGATTCCTGTCACACTGGTGTCACAACGGACAGCAATTTGGGCCGGAATTTAGCGGGCGATTAGCTCAGTAAGTCAAACTTGTTTGACGTGCGACCACAAACGTCTTAGATTGCGCAAGCAACTGATTTATCAGCGTTTTGGGAGCGGAAGAGCGCTATTTCTTTATGATTGGAGTGGTGGGCGATGACGGGCTCGAACCGCCGACATCTTCGGTGTAAACGAAGCGCTCTACCAACTGAGCTAATCGCCCGCTCCGGCCGGACCTTTAAGCGGTCGGAACCGGCTTCGCAAGGCCAAATGAACAGCTGCGAGCTTAGCCGCATACTGGTTTTCGCGGGCAAAGTGCCGCCTGTCAAAAAACCTTCTCCTGTTTGCGTTTATGCTGTCCAGCTACGCTTGACACCCGGTGGCGAACCCCTTATCCACCCCCCCAACGACGAACACGGCTGACACGTGCTCGTCCGATGCGCGGGTGTAGCTCAGTTGGTTAGAGTGCCGGCCTGTCACGCCGGAGGTCGCGGGTTCGAGCCCCGTCACTCGCGCCATTAATTTCAAGGGGTTAGCTACCGCCCCTTGAAAAGTTTCAACTCTCATTCTCCGGAGAGTTTCAACTTTCTGTATTCGTTCCGTTCCAGGCCAAGCAGCTTTCTGCCCTTTCGGCGGCTGGCATCAGCTGAGCGGACGGCGGCCAGATTGACCGGCATATAGGTCTTCTGCAGCGCCTTGTTCCCGTCGATCGAATTGCCCATCTTGGCCGAGATTGCCTCGACCGACGCGCCTCCGGCATTCGCCTCGACCGCGCCGGAACGCCGCATGTCCATCAGCCGCCGCTTCTCCGATGTCCCGAACACCAGCGTGCGCAGATCGGCAAAGTCGTCGACCAGAGAATCCTTCGTGTAAGGCACGCCGGCGCGCGGCCGGCCGCCCTTCGGGCCCGGCGCGAAACCGCGCGAGCGAAAGATCGGCGCATCGTCAAGCAGGGTGACGCCTAGTGATTCGACATAGGCCAGCACCAGGCGCTGCGTGCGTGACGACAGCGTGCCGAAAGCCGCCTCGCCACTCTTGCTGCGTGCAATCAGAAAACCCCATTCCTGTGCTGTCTGCATTGCCTGCGCCGGTGTGAGCGTGCGCACGTCGACGGGTGAGAAGCTCGTGTCCCACGCAACGGCGATGATGCAGGCCAGTCCGCGGTAGCCGGCGCGCCAGGCGCCCTTGACCATGCGCACCGCCTCGCCTGCCGTCCAGGTCTGGTGGCGCGGTGGTGGCGTCTGGCGGCGGATCGCCTGCGATGGGTCGGAGCCGGGCGGGCATAGCTTCATGCCGGCCATGAAATTATAGAGCGAACGCCACGTCTTTACGGCGCGGTAGGCGATGTCGACACCTTTGACCCGAAGCAGACGGCCATACCAGTCGTCGAGCAACTCGAGCGTGATGTCGGCTGGCGGCAGGTCGGCGAAGTACGCCGCCTTGATCGCCGGCACCAGCCGTGGTTGTACCGGGAAGCGGATAGATGACGGTTGTAATGTGTGGGTTTGGCTCATGGCACCAAAACTCTATCCACCGTCCATCGGGAGGGGATGGGCGCCTTATCGTTGGGCGGGTGTGAATCTCGCCCTTGTAAGCACCTCCGCCGTATAGCATGAGATTTTCCTACTCCATGATCTCGTTATTTCCCGCATCGAGGGTGGATGAGGCTTAGAATAACGGCCTTTCTCCCCCATGCCTATTCGTCCAATTCTTAATCGCAGAATCGGCCGCCACAGGGCGAGAATACTTATAATCGGCGGCTTCGAAGCCGCTACGCCCGGGCAACCCGGATACCCTCGGCGATGTTGACGCCATTACCCATCAGGTCGTCATCGCGCTCCTGCACGACGTCACCCAGGTGAATGCCAATCCGGAACTCAATGCGACGATCATCGGGCACCCCGGCATTGCGCTTAGCAATAGCGTTCTGACGCGCGCAGCGGACTGCTTCCACAACGCTGCTGAACTCGACGAGGCTCCCATCACCGCGATGGACAGACGCGAGCGTTGCCTGCCGGTCGCCTGGACTGCCCCCCGCGCTCCCGCCCCACACAGGATGCCGGCAAGCAGACGCTGAGCCAGGCGCCTCGCTGTCGCACGAGACTGCGAAGTTGTTTCCCCTTCGTCGCACGACGCGTCGCTGCTCTCACAATATCCGAATTCTTGAAAGGTCCCGATATTCCCGAACTGGACGGCCGATGTTGCGGGCCAAAGAGCGTTAAAAAACGAGGCGCCCGGACCAATCACATTGTCGAGACAGAATTTGCGCTGTCCGGGAATAAAACGCCGCTTGCCGTGGTCCTCCATGCATAAGCTGCTGATTGACCTTGAAGGAACACCACACTGCAAACCTACACATTGACGAGCACGACGGGGTCGGTCGGCGCACTCCAGAACCTCTGGAAGGCGAGAGTTCGGCCGCCTGCGGCCGGCTGCACCCAAGTACACTGCCTTGTAACGTCGCCTCAGGGCATACCTTGATGTTATCAGCGATTGCCCGTCGGCCAAGGCACCGGTTTTGAAATTCGCTTGATGGCGTCCCTGCCCTTGCCGTTCGACTCCGTCGAGTCCTTGTGTGTCAATTTGTTGCGACGAGAGCTAGTCCCTGTCGTGCTGGTCCGTCTCGTCTCATCTCTTGGCTCTGCAAAAACCGTAGCAGCATGTTCGCAACCTGTTCACCCATGTTGATTTCACGAGTTTCCGACTGTCGGCATATAAGAGGGAGAGGTCCGATGGATTTCATGTTGATGGTGAACATTGCCGGCGGCATCCTTCTGGCCATCGCAATCCCCTCGGTGTGTCTCGTCGGATGGCTGTTTTACCGTTCGGGATCGGGACAATTGAGAGGCGAAAGCTGTGACAATGAAAAGCCCGCCACCGTGAGCCAGACCAGAAAACTCGTATTTTAGCACCGACGAAACAAAGCTCGCTATTCTGCGTTGAGGCTCGTCGAACAACGGAGCTTCACGAATGGATCCGGCAACTGCAGCTGTGATGATTTTGCTTTCTTGCAGTCCCGCCCAGGGAGTCTGCAAGCCACTCGATACATCACCGGCCATGTTCGGATCCCTTGACACATGCCAGTTGGCGTTAGCCGTGAGGCTCGAGGGCGCTCCCAACGGGGAGATCGTCGGGCGATGCAGTTCGATCGACCCCTCCGCTACAGGTTCCGTTCCAGCCGGGTATAGCACGATTGTCGTCACGCGGGGCACAGGGGCGGGTGCGGTGAGCAGTCGCTACATCGTGCCGCACAAAAACTGAAGCCAGTCCACCGTGAGGCAGCGGGCTATTCATTCTCGACCGGACAATTATAGGCTTTGCCCTCCCTCTATGAAGCCATAATCGGCATCGTTGGCTTCGCGCTCGTCGTCCGCTTCGCCATCGTCGTCGCCTTCCCTGTCATTGGTCCCGGTGACTTCGATGCCACTGGCCAGACAGGGTTCGAGATCCGGGTCGGGCTCTACGAAGTCGAGCAGCTACATCAGGCGTTCTTCATCATCGATCGAGCGACGGACCGCCATGTCCGAAAGGCAGAGGTTCGTGGCTGGATAGCGAAGAATCGCACACGGATTTCCCTCATTCGCATGGTTCGCAGAAATTAGCATGATCGCCTACTCTCATCTCGTCCGGCGTCGTCTGCCTCAAAGCAGCGCCGGTAAGGCTCGGCGCCCTTCTTGGTTTCTCCCCGTATGTCAAAAGGAGGTCGCCGGGCCTTACCAGGCCCCGCTGCTCATCGCTTGCGGGGTGTCCTGATGGCTGAGCTTGGCCCCGTGGCCTAACGGCCAGAACCAAACGTTCCGAAAAGCTTTCCCAGGCTGGCGGCAGCCGAAGGGCTGCACAAGAGGGATCGTCAGACCGCTCCTGGCGCACCACAGCGACACCACCAAGCTGTAAGTCAGGTCCATCGGCGCTGCTGATGAGTGCCCTCAGATGGATTGCGTTTGCCACGAAAAAGGAATCGTACCGGCCCGTTCTCAGCACGTCAGCCGGAACGGGCCATGGGCAGAGCAGCCGACTAGCTAAAATCGCAAGACGACCGAAGGACCACGTCGGCGATAGCACCGGACCCGACGGCGCCCGTGTCGCCAGTAACTACGGCAGACTCTTCTCCAGCCCCGCCGGCGGCGGCGCCGGTGGTAGTAATCTGGGTCGTAGTCTGGGTCGTAATCTTGGTCGTAGTAGCGCCGATGGTTGACCGGCTCCACTTCCGCGTGAGTACCTTCGTTGTCGAAGGCGTCTGGCGCGTCGAGTTCTTCGAGAATGCCACTTTTGGCCGCTGGAACACCGGCCAATGCGTTGATAGGCCGGACCGCGCTTGCAAAGGCTGCTGCCCCTGCAACGCCAAACATCGCTGTCAAAAAGGATCGCCGATGCATAGTAAACCTCCCAACTTACATGAGCTGAACGAAGCGCCCCGCCTGCTGAAGGAGCAGGCCCAGCGCACGGTAAAATAGAGGATTCGCCAGCCGCTCAAGCAACTCGCGAATCCTATCAGCGCAGGAAGGGACCTGGCTGCGCCGATCCAAGACATGTCAGCTAAGGACGACCGCCATTACCAGAAAGGTAACGGCTGTTGCAAAAATCGGTGCGAGCAACCATCGCGCCTGGCCAACACTTTGATCCATTTGTTCTCTCCCGTTGTGGAGAACCAACAACCTGAAGCCCTAATCCGTTCCGCCTAGTCCAAAGGTAAGACCATTGCGTTGTACGGTTCGGACTTTAGGCCAATCGGATTAGACAAAGGTGCGTAGGCGGGAACGTTTACCCCGGTTCAAAGTTGGTTGCCGGGCAGTGCGGGACGATGATCGTCGTGTGCCGGTCCTTGCAGGAGAGAAGATATGAAGATGCACATTGTGAACACCGCCGCAGCCATGTTGCTCTTGGCGGGGATCGGCTCCGCCGCCGCTGACGACATTATCATCCAGCCGGAACAGGACACGGTCATCCGTGAGTATGTCAAGAAGCAGCCCTTGGCTTCGGTGAACCTTCCCGGCGTGGAATTGAACGTCGGGACAGCTCTGCCGGAAACTGTGGAGATCCACGAGGTCCCGAACGTCAAATACCGTTACGTGGTGGTCGACAACCGCACGGTCCTGGTCGATCCGGGCACCCGCAAGATTGTCAAGGTCTACGACTGAGATTTCGAACGAACCCACACTCGCCACCCTTGGGTGGCGAGTGTGTGCATTCAAACGCTACTCATTCAAATTGCCACTCAGCTGGATACTGAACATGACGAACCCTGAACTCGAGAGGACGCAAGCCCTGGTTGCCCGCTTGGCTGATCTCCAAGCAAGAATGCAGGCAGCACGTTTTGTTGGAGCCGAGGTAACAACCGTCCGAAAGGTTGCAGCCATAATCGATGACGGCTTGCGACAAGCCGGCCTCACACCGTTAGAAATCGCAGAAGGTCAAGAGGAACAGTTTAGCGATACTAAATGTTCGACTGGCTATGGACAGCCGAACCGTACTCTCAGCAGATCAAGTCAGAGCAGCACGAGCCCTATTGAACTGGCCGCGTGTGCGACTTGCCGCCAAGGCCAATCTTAGCGAGACGGTGATCAGCGCTTTTGAGAACGGATAGAGGAAACCGCGTCCCCACAACATCGCCGCCATCCGCAAAGCGTTTGAGGATGCCGGAATCGTTTTCACCGTCCAAGGCACTCCATCGCTAACCCGCTCAGAAGGTGATAGCGGCCTAGCCGCCGATAATAGACGGTGGCGCGGCCGGGAGAAAAAAGGATAAAGGGGAAAAGCCCCTGTACCCTCTGCACCCGATCTCTAAAGCGGCCGCTAACCACCCATTATGTCGCTCTACGGGATTGCTTTGGCGGACTGGCCACGTCACTTCCGCCATACCCAATGCAAAGCGATACCGGCAGAGCTTGGTTACTGCTTCTGCACACGCGGCAGAAAAAGATGGACGCTTGTTCCTTCACCAGCTTCGCTCTCGATCCGAATGTGCCCGCCGGATTGTTGGACGAAGCCATAAACCTGGCTAAGTCCAAGTCCAGTCCCGCGTCCATCGGGTTTGGTGGTGAAGAACGGCTCGAAGACCTGCGCCAGAATCTCCTTGTTCATGCCGCAACCGGCATCGCGCACGGTCATACGAACGCACGAACCCGCCAGTGAATGCACGTCGTCGATGTCGTCAGCGACATCGCTAGTCTCGACCTGAGCGTTCCCACGCCGGCCATGGCGTCCTTGGCGTTCACCGCCAGATTGAGCATGGCGACATCGAGCTGGTTGGGGTCGATCAGAACAGGGCCAAGCGCCGCGTCCAAGTTGCGTTCAATTTTGATTGCACTCCCGAGCGTTCGTTCCAGCAGCATCGAAAGCTGTTCGATCCGTCCGTTCAGATCAATGCCTTCGGGCGTAAGCGACTGGCGCCGAGAAAACGCAAGCAATTGCTGCGTAAGTGCCCCGCCGTTCTGTGTTCGTTTGAGCAGTTCGTCGATCAGGATGGCTGATTTCGGATCGCCGGGATTTTCGGCGAGTTGCTTTTGCAGGAGCCGCAGGCCCGAGTCGAACGCTGCTATCAGATTGTTGATATCGTGAACTATGCCGGCTGCGAGGCGGCCAATTGCTTCGAGCTTCTGGGATTGACGTCGACGTTCCTCCTGCGCACGCTGCGAGGAAACGTCCCGAAGGCTGGCAAGGAGAGCAGGTGTCCCGTCCCAGTTAACCTCCACGACCCAGACGGCCATACGGATAGTCAACGCCCATGTGGGCCGGCAAGCATTCGAATGCACTCTGCGCGCAAGTGAACCCCTTGCGCTAACGCTTCGACGCGCCATCAAAGCATTGACCGCGCGGTAAAAGGAGCGTGCACCAAGTGAGGCCGGGTTCGTTTGGGACCTGCGTTTGGCCTGGGGCAAGGCGGCCCCGCCTGCCGCATCAAAAAGAAGCAAGCCAGACAGGCTTGGTATCAACCTGCTGATCATTTCCGCCGCGCCACCATGGCAAAACATGTTTGGGGGGCGATCGCACCGCTGATGGTCAGCGAAGGCCAACAAGTGGTCCGGCTACCCTTGGAGCCAATCCGCATTTCTGGCGATTTTCCCCTGGAGCAATCAGTGCATTGACATGAACTCGGCCGTTTTATTGGTCCTTGCTGAGTGCAGGTAATCGTGCCGGAACTCAGCAAGAAAGGCCAGTCCTTCCCAATCATGGATGGTCAATTGGCCATTCACAAGTGATGTAAGGCGCTTCTCCCGAAGAGACTTGAGCGTGCGGTTGATGTGGACTGCCGACAGCCCTGTCGCCTCGCCAAGGTCAGCTTGAGTCACAGCAAAAGCGCAGGTTTGATCGGACGCGAGTCCGGCGTCTTCCATACGTAGCATGATTTCACAGAGAAGGTGGGCCACTCGGCCAAGCGCTTGGCGCTTCCCGACATTGACCACCCATTCGCGGAAAATCGATGCATCAACCAGTGTCGTTCGCCAAAGATTTGCCGCCAGCCTGGGGTGGCGTTCGCAGAGCAGCCGGATAGCCGAGTGATCTATGAAGCCAACACTGCAAGCGCTCACCGTTCGAACGTCGCTATCCAACAGATCGAGGTGCAGGCTCAACAGATCGGGCATGTCGCCAGGCACATGATAAGCAGTGACCTGACGCTTCCCGTCTCCTGTTACCTTCGAGGTGCTGGCTAAGCCAGCCAGGACCATTATGCACCGGGACGGCTGGTCGCCTTCCCGAACCAAGTTCTGGTTTGCGCCAATCGCAACGATCCTTATTCTTACCGCGTCGAGAGCTTGACGCTCACTTGACGTGAGGGTGAAGGCACGATGGAACTTGGCGGTTAACGGGCTTTGATAAAGCATGTCGGCTCTCCGTTTGGGCGGGAGCGCTATGGTCTCTCAGTCACCCGCGGCCAGCAGAACGCGAATGATGCCCGACCTTATATCATAAACACCGGACCGACTTAACCTGTGATAAGTCTGGCACTGCTTCGGATCGTCCTTTCCTCCATCGGCAAACACAGGCTCAACAGGATTGGTGCTTACGAGGGAAGCGGCCCATCATCGGGCCTCGAGTTGCGCAGCTGCGGCAGCAGCTATAATAGATCGTTCTCAAATTCGAGGACTCACACCATGACCGACGCCCCCGACCACGCCCCTGAACTGGTAGAACTCACGGCGGATGTGGTATCGGCGTACGTCAGCAACAATCCCGTGCCGGTCGCGGGTTTGGCGGACCTGATAGCCTCAGTGCACGCGTCGCTGCCTGGGATTGGCCATCGCGTGGCTGCCGCGACCGAAGAACCAGTGCCTGCGGTAAATCCAAAGAAGTCAGTATTTCCCGATTACATCATCTGTCTTGAAGATGGTAAGCGGTTCAAAACCCTTCGGCGACATCTGCGCGTGGATTTCGGTCTCACTCCTGACGCGTATCGAACAAAGTGGAACTTGCCATCCACTTATCCGATGGTCGCTCCCAACTATGCGGCCTCACGGTCTGCCATGGCGAAGTCGATCGGTCTGGGTAGGAAGGCACCGCAGCCCACGGCAACTGTAACGGGCAAGGCAAGGCCGGCGGCTAAGGCTAAAGCGTAGCTTCCGCGATCACACCATTACCACCGCGCACCAATCGACGATGTATGCATCGCGGCGGACCTGTCCGCTCTTGGCCGGTGCCCACCCAGGTTCCCCAACCCACGGCGCCGGCCATTTGTGGCCCACACTTCAGTTTCGTATTGCTGCCCAAACTCTTCTTGTTGAAGACCGCTTACGACGTTACAATCCCGTTTGGCCTGATTGCTGGGAGGCAACGCCCTGGCTGACATCATTCCAATTCGCAAAGCACGCCCTTGTGTCGAAGTTGGCGAAGCCTGTGGCGAGGGGTTTTTTCGCGTGGTCGAGGAAGACCAGGAACTCACCCGATCATTCAAGCTCGAATCCTATGCTTTGGCCTTTGCAGAAGGCCAAAGGTCGCGTCTGCATCTCAACACGTTTTCCCGGCTGTAGAGTAGCGCGATGCAGATATCCGCAGGGTTACTGGCGAATTTGGGCGATAGCATCGAAGCCATTGCCGCCCACATTGCGACCATGGAAACGCGACAACTGCACCAATTGCTCAAGTCGTTGCCATCGAGATCGGAAATCGCCAGCGCGGAAATGGTGATGGGCACCCTGGTCTATCGCGAGATTGAACTGCGCCGCCGGCGGGGGACGGGCGGCAACGTGTTGCCCTTTCCGGGTCTCGTGACTCCACCTATTCAGCAGTAGATAGCGGCGCCGGACCTGTAAAGGCCGCCGCAATTAAGCAACGGGCCTGAGGGCGGGGTAGCGTCTTGATGCCAAGAAACCCCGCCGCGCGCGCAACAGCGGGTTTTCGTAGTCACGGCTACATCCGAGGAATCGACCGCTTAAGGCAGAATTGCTTGGTTGTCGTCGCGGTTCCATACCATTAGATCAACTGTGCCAGATGAAGACGTAAAAAAACCCGTTGCCAATTACGGCAACGGGCTTGAGCTACCGGGTAGGGTCAGGAAGGCAATATGTAGACCCAACAACACGATGCGCCACGCCTCATGATCGAGGTCTTAACCGAACCGCGACAATTCTAACCATCTTGTCGACGTGTGAATAACTTTGCTGACTCCAGATCATCGGCAGGGAAGACGTGATTTGACCTTGGCGGAACAGCCGCTCACGATGAGACGGCTTGGGAAGGCGCGAGATGCAAGTATGCAAAGACATGATTGTGGTGCCGCCGATCGGCGCACAGTTCGAGACGCCTGAATTCCTCGCCGAGATCAGCGCCCTGCTTGATGAGGCCTATCCCGACTACGATTTCACGATCACCACCATAAGCAAGTTTCGGGATGACAGCTTCGTGTTTATCCCGCTGCTCGGCAGCGTCGGTGGTGAAGGCTCCGTTTTAGCGGCTTACCCGGATATGACGGCAATGCAGGAGATGGGCAATCTCCTGTTCAAGCACATCATCGGCCATCACCATCGCGACATTAGGTGCCGCACGTGGCCCCAATCCGTTCCCGGACCTCCGTCTCACATCTGCCCTGGCGGCTAATCCTTTAGCGCATCCGCGCCGCTATCGTGGTCGCGATGACGTTGACGAAGGCGCTTCAGCAGATCGCGTGAGGCTTGGATCGCCCTGCGCGATTGATCCATGTTCTGGCGAAACGTGGCGCGTTCCTCCATGGACTTCTGCCACTTCAGCAAGGTGGCCGTAGTCGCAGTGGCCGCTTGAGCGNTGAATCGCCCTGCGCGATTGATCCATTTCTGGCGAAACGTGGCGCGTTCCTCCATGGACTTCTGCCACTTCAGCAAGGTGGCCGTAGTCGCAGTGGCCGCTTGAGCGATATCTATGGGCGTTGCAACCATCGCATCCTCCCAAAAAGGCAATGGTAAACGCAATCGTTATAGGCCCAACGAAACCCTTTCTTCAATCAAAAACGAACATACGGCACATGGCAAAATGGCTATTCGTCGGGCCGCTCGACGGAGGCTTCGTCGACCTCGGCTTCCATCTCGTCGTTGACGGTCTTGGTCTATCCAAAACCAGCCATCGGCACACCGTCAAAACCCTGCAGCCACCCGTCGGCATGTTCCTGCCAGTAATGGCACCTCACGCTCCTTGCCATCCTTGCACGCTTGGGCGCCGTACATCCAGGCGTAGGTGGCGCGCTCCTGATCTTTCTTAGGCACGGCGATTTGTGTCATCCTCAGCGAACGCCGGCTTGCCCGCTTCACGCTCGACGCCGAGCAGATCGAACTCGTCGTTCGCAAAGCACTTGGCCTTCAGCCAGTTGGTCGACGGTATTTGCTGTCCTTGCGCTTCGACACCTTGCCTTCAAGTCCGGCCTTGTCGAGCAAGTGAAAGATGGTCTTGGCTTCCCCCCGGCAGAGGCTCGCTGAACTGAATACGCCCGCCGGGCGCGATATAGCGCGGCCTCGGTCAGTCAGCCAAGCGGCATCGCGGTGCACGATAGCACCGAGAATCGCCGCGTACACGCTGCCGACTTCCTCTGCGCAGGATATGCCCAGCTTGTCCGCGCGGTCTTCCATCGCTTGCTCGGCCAGGTCGCTGATGCCAACGCGATTGTCTGCTGCGGAAGGACGCTGACTGTAAAAGCCCGCCCAACCTTTCGGCGGACGGGCTTCCACTGTCGGAACTGGAGAGTGTCATGTCGACAGCCCCGACAGGTCGGAAAGGGGTCGCTGGTTAGCGGCGCGAGATCAGCAAGCAGAGCCGGCGCAGCTCACGATCATAGGTATCTTCGTTGCTAAGCACTTCGACGCAGCGCTTCTTCATCCGAGTGACCTGGGCGTTCGACATATCGCCGACAACNTAGGTGTCTTCGTTGCTAAGCACTTCGACGCAGCGCTTCTTCATCCGAGTGACCTGGGCGTTCGACATATCGCCGACAACGCTAGCCAGATTCGGGTTGCTCGAAGCGGTCGGGTTGCTGGGGTTGGCGGCTGGATTGGTTCCAACGCCGACATTTACGTCGGTACCAACCCCGGTGACGACACCGACATTGGCGCTGCCGGTTCCGATGGAAGCAGTCGCTCCGCCAGTGTCGCCGACGGAGGCTGCGGCATTTGCCCCAGAACCGCCTAGGGACACGCTAGCCGTAGCGCCGCTGTTGCCGCCCACATTAGCGCTGGCGCCTCCGCTGCCGACGGATACCCCNGGGTTGCTCGAAGCGGTCGGGTTGCTGGGGTTGGCGGCTGGATTGGTTCCAACGCCGACATTTACGTCGGTACCGACCCCGGTGACGACACCGACATTGGCGCGGCCGGTGCCAATGGAAGCAGTCGCTCTGCCAGTGCCGCCGACGGAGGCTGCGGCATTTGCCCCAGAACTGCCTAGGGATACGCTAGCCGTAGCGCCGCTGTTGCCGCCCACATTAGCGCTGGCGCCTCCGCTGCCGACGGATACCCCGCCGACGCCTCCGACACTAATTCCAGCTGCTGTCGCTGGCATGCAAAGAGTGACGCACTAGAGTTTAAAAAACAAGCTAACGGCCAGCGAAAGATGCGTCTTCGGTCATTACTTGGTAATAGCAAGAGTCAGATATAATATAATTTTACTTTGACTAGGACGTGATTCCTCTACTTTGTCGTTCAATATCCTTGCCTAAGCACCCCATCGTCAATAATATTGTGCGGTGCAACAAGATTCAGAGATGGACCATGCGACGATCAGTAAGCGGCTAATACCGCCGATCTGACATACAATGCTATATTAGCTCCTCTTGACGAACCCGACCGGCGGGCGGAATCAGAATCCCGTCAGCGCAACCCTACAAAATCGCACTGGTCTGCCTGAAGCATCGCGACGATGGCCGACGATTTCTTTCGGAGATTTGAATGTCGCACAACGTGCTGCCCACCAAGCCGACCGCCGCGCTGAGCTCCGCGCAGTCACCGGTCTTGGCTACGGCCGGATCTATGATCAAAGCCCTGAGCCGGAGCCATCCGGGGTCTACGCCTGCCGCCCCGTATTTATTGTCACAACAAGGGGAACAACGGCAGCTCGGCCGTGTTGGGCCAGTTAAGCAATATTGCAGGAGCACAACATGCATTTCGTCAAAGCGCTTTTGGCTGCGATCACCATCGGTCTCATCAGCCCGGGGGCAATGGCTCAGACCGCGACGACGTCCCCGCAGGAATTTGTCAAAGCAGCTGCGAGTTCAGACATGTTCGAGATCCAGTCGAGTGAGTTGGCGCTGCGGAAATCGAAGACATCACGAGTGAAGGAATTCGCTCGCATGCTGATCAAGGACCACACGACTTCTTCCAAGCGGCTCATTGCGGCGGCAAAGAAGGACGACGTCGCAGTGGCGCCGGAGATGACAAGCAAGCATGCTGCCCAATTGGAAGCGTTGAGCAACGACAGCAGCGGGGCGTTCGATAACGCCTATATCGACGCCCAGGTGGCAGCGCACCAGGAAGCCCTGACGCTGATGACCTCCTATGCAGAAAACGGTCAGGCAAAACATCTGGCGGCTCATGCGAAAAAGACCGCGCCGGTGATCCGGCAGCATTTCAAACATGCCCAGCAACTGAGCAAGAGCGGTTCTCAGGGCTGAGTGGATCTGGCCATGACGTTGGTTCTTCGCGGCGCTGTGGAGTCTGTGGCCAACACTGCCTCCGCCCTCAGGGACGCTGCAACCTTTAAGCGGTGGTCGATGCAGGAACTCTAAAGGTGCGTCGCTCAGGTAGTCCGGCGTGCAAGCACCAGCGTCGTCGAAGTTGCCAAACGAACAGGAGACCTGACATGCCAAAGCTAAACGAGACCTCGCATTCGAGACGAAGTGACTTCGCCAATGATGAACCCATTCGCCCGGAGGATGCCGCCGTGTTGGACAGCCCCGTGGGCCACGAAGACAGGCACGGCGCGGAGCCAGGTTTCGTGGGAGCCGACGATGTCGACCAGCCGCTCGGCGCAAGGCCCCGCAGCGAAATTACGGGTCGTCATGATGAAGGGGCAGGCGCCAATGAGACGATGGACGGCTTAAGCGAAACCGAGGAACTGACCCGCAGCTACGCCGAGGACATACCAACCGGTGACAATGATGAGGACGAGGAAGACATCCCTGTCTTCGAAAGAGGCCGAAGCAACACCGACCTCTGAGCGGCGCCAAGTCTGAACCCACGGTGAGGAACATGACAATGAGCACATTCGCACTTCGGATTGTGTCTTTGGGGCTCCGGGCTTTTTTGGGGCTGGGGGCCTCGCTGATTTTGGGCGCCCAGGCATCTGCGCAGACAAGTCAGCCGGCTCAACAATCCGGCGACTCATCGCAAACAGGCAAGCACGATCGTCTGCCGGCGCAAGGATCGTCGCCGACCGCCAAGGATGATGTCGGCGTTGACGTCTCGCTCGGCCGGCCGGAGGTGAAGCAACAGGTTGCAAGACATCTAGGAGTGGCTGAGACCGAGTTGCCACTGGCGGTGCATGTGCCGATCGCGCTCGCTTCGCAAGTCTGCGGGCAAGAGGTATTTACCGCCCGCGCCAATGTAAACCGAAGCTGCACCGCGACGAAGTTCATTCCGGAAATCGCCGAGGCGGCACGCAACCATCCACAAACCTCCGCGGTACCGGAGCAGTAGCATCGAAATGTCCGAACCCGGCGCGACGGTCGCGCCATGCTTACCCTAGGATAGCGCTCCAACCCGGCGTAAATCAGCCCCACCGCCGTCTGTTGGCGGCATGCATGATGGCGTTCGCCGCCGTCTCTTAACCAATGTGAATGCTGTCGCTCCGCAGCCACGCTACGAGATCCTGTCCGAAGCGGAGGCAGGCAGATGCCACTGGAGTCCCTGATCGATCAAAATCTGAGCAGCCGCAAGCGGCGGGGTCTTTTGTCGACACGGCATGCTCTCGAGGCGTTGAAAGAGGCCCTTCCGGCGCTGTCGATCGGCGAAAGCCATCTTGTCAATATGATCGCCGAGCGAGCGCTCGCCTTTGGCCTCGCCATCCACTTCGATCATTCGGGCGAGAATGCCGGGTAAGACATCCACGAGAGCGTCTGCTGATGCCACAGGACGAGGAACTCGGTGTCGCGTAGTTCCATCTTCATTGCCTGGCGGTCGGGCAAACATTCCGAGGCTGCTCCCATCCGTGTTCTGGGCGGGTGGTGAAAGTCGCCGAAGCGATGCCACGGCGTGCGCCGAGCCCACCCCGGCATTGGACAAGCTCCCCCAGCTTTCGCCAGCTGGAGCTTACTTCTACTCACAGCAGCCCTAGCGAGGCTCGATGGGCCTTCGCGTACGGCGGTTTCGGAACTTTTGCTCCAGCGGGCGGTTCGGGCCGACGAATTGAGGTTGAAGGAGAAGATGATGACGGACAACAAAAGCGAGCGTGATTTTGGCGACAGGAACCGGGTCTCGTCCAACGAACGCAACGAACACTTCCATTTTGCCCAGCAGAACGGCATAACGCCTGAGCAGGCGATGGAGCTCATCATAGCCGCCGGGAATGACCGCGCCTCGTTGCGGCTGCGAAGGAATTGAAGTCAGTTTCCCGGGGCGGCTCGCTTACGGCATGTCGCTATCGAGGAGGACCTTGAGCCGTGGTGAGAATTTGAGTGTATCGTCATGCTGACGCACACGCGGGCAGGTCGAGCGTGAAAGTGACAATTGTACCCTGCCCAACATGCGGCAAGCACTGGAGGTTCGAGGCTGCGCAGATCTCCTATCGTGACCCCGAACCATAATCCACTCCAACCCGAGTCCTGGACGCACGGCGTAGCAACGAGCCTACTTCCTGCCGTCGTTCAATAATAATCCCGCGCCGCAGTCAGCCACGAGATCACCGTCGTCTGCCGGACGCGTGTCGGCTTCCAAACTGACAAAC
Source organism: Mesorhizobium sp. L2C066B000 (assembly GCF_000502335.1). Classification (NCBI taxonomy): domain Bacteria; kingdom Pseudomonadati; phylum Pseudomonadota; class Alphaproteobacteria; order Hyphomicrobiales; family Phyllobacteriaceae; genus Mesorhizobium; species Mesorhizobium sp. L2C066B000. The sequence goes on along the minus strand of NZ_AYWZ01000011.1, from coordinate 163,017 downwards.
GCACCGCCTTTGTAGCGACGCTTTCCAGCCACGATCACCTGCGCAGCTTTGCCGCGCTCGCTGCGCACCAATAATTTCCATCTCCTTCCCTCAAACTGATCTTGCGCAGGCGGTCGTTTTGCCGCTGGCAGGCGCTGTCCTTCCGCTTCGATCGCGGTAGCGCCCAGTATCAACGCTGGCGGATCAAACCGCACAATCAGCACCTCAAAGCTGATCAGCAGAAGCAGCAGTGAATCAGGATCTTGTCGATCAGGGTCCAAAGGGGCCGAGCACATATGTCTGGGCACGGTGACCGTGGCATAGCCGGCGCTGCAATGACGGCGTCGGCGCCCGGAGCCGGAAAGCCCAACTAAGAAAATCGTCGGCGGTGCCGATCTCGAAGAAATTCTAGCCCGGCACGGTGAACAGGCTGGGGGCCGCATCGCGATATAGGATTCAGCACAGCTCTGGCGGCACCGAGTTGATCGACCCACTCCCGCTCGACGGCCCCGGCTACGTCCATGGTCAGCACGCGCAGCATGGTCAGCTGGCGCTTCATCGCGCGCAGATCGCGACGGTCGGCCTCTTTCGGCTCATGAAAACGTCGCTCTGTGTTTGCTAGACGCGGTGCTGGATCGGTTACCACGCGTCAGATCTGGATCATCACGTTGCCGGCCTCGATTCTCACCGGATAGATCGCGAGATTGACGCAGACCGGCGCGCCCTGGCCTGGCCGGTGTTGTAATTGAAGCGGCCATTGTGCTTCGGGCATCGATGACGTCGTCGATCACCAGCTTTCGGCTAGATGCGCCTTCTCATGCGTCCAATATCCGTCGGTGGCGAAGAACTCGTCATCGGGCGAGCGGCAAACCGGGAGGATCGAAGCAGATGACATCCTCTTTGGAGATGTCGTCCACCGCGCACGCTTCGATCCAGTCAGCAATCTCCGGCTCCGGCAAAATTCGCTGTCGCTATTCAGCGGCCGCCGACATATCCACCTGGTGAAATTCGCCGCGATAGGGTCTGGCTGTCGGCGGCAATTTCCGCTTAAGATAGAAATCCTCATATTTCAGCTGTCGAAGCAGCACCGGCCAGACCTCGCGATAGGCATGCCACATCGACGGGTTCGCCACCGGCAGGTCGTGCTTGATCAGCTCGTGCAGTCTTGGCAGCGCATGATAGGGCACCATCGGGAACATATGGTGTTCGACGTGATAATTCATGTTCCAGTAGATGAAGCGGCTGACCGGGTTCATGTAGACGGTGCGCGTGTTCAGCCGGTGGTCGACGACATTGTCGGCCAACCNGGTAGCCGGCCAGGATCGACGGCGTCGGCGCCGGCAGATCGTGCTTGATCAGCGCATGCAGTTTGGGCAGCGCATGATAGGGCACCATCGGGAACATGTGGTGTTCGACGTGATAATTCATGTTCCAGTAGATGAAGCGGCTGACCGGGTTCATGTAGACGGTGCGCGTGTTCAGCCGGTGGTCGACGACATTGTCGGCCAGGCCGATATGCTGCAGCAACCCTGTCAGCACCATGTGCCAGCTGCCATAGAGGCGCGGCAGGCCGATCAGCACCAGCGGCAGCAGCGACCACGTGAACAACGCCAGCCCGACTGTCGCCGCATAGATGGCGACATGCCAGCGCGCAGCGATCACCGCCTTGTGCTGCTCCATCTCGGGGATATAGCTCTTCTCTTCATCGGACAGCTTGCCGAACGCCTGGCGCACCAGCGTCGGCAGCGAATAGCGGAAATCGAGAATACCGGTGAAGGCGAGCGCCGCCCGCAGCAGATCTGGGGGGCGCATGACGGCGATTTCGGCATCGCGGCCGACGATGATGGTATCGGTGTGATGGCGGGCATGGCTCCAGCGCCATTGCACTGGGTTGCGCATCAGCATGAAGCTTGAGATCTGGTAGACGACATCGTTCATCCAGCGCGTCCGGAACGCGGTGCCGTGGCCGCATTCGTGCCAGCGCGAGTCGCTCGACGAGCCGTAAAGCACGCCATAGACGAACAGGAACGGCACCACCCACCACGTGCCCCAGAACCATACGATGCCGGCGGCCGACACCAGGATCGCCGCGACCCAGATGATCGTGTCGCGGATCGCCGGCCCGTCGGAGCGTTGCATCAACTCCTTGATCGCCTTGCGCGGGACATCGGTGTGATACCATTCGGCCGAAGCCAATCCGGTCTCGATGGCGCGCTTGGTGCTTTCACCGACCAGGCTGTAGTCGCGCTTCCTGCTTGCCGTCATCGTCATCTCCGTTTCCCGCCTGCGCTCCGCAAGGGCCGCCTGGGGTCGGCCGGGCCGCGCCTGCTTCCGTATTCCGGCGCACTTCCCGCCCGCCGCGGCAACCGATCGTGTGTTTCAAGCCGGTCACGCCTGCAGTCTCGCAAAAGCGCCCGACGGCGCAGGGTAATCCTGTTGCGGCTGCCGGGCGATCGACCCTATCCTCGCTTCCGCTTGGGCGATCTGACCGGCACCGTCGAGCACCCGGAACACGGCGTCATAGGAGCGGCTTTCGCCATGGTCCAGCCAGATCATCTCGCCCCGTTCGCGCGCGGCGAGATTGCCCAGAACATGATGCGTCGAGGGTTCGATTCCCAACGCATATAGGCCGGCCTGGAAGTTCTGCCACTGATAGGTGCAGGGCAGCTGATCCTTGCGGGTAACGACCTCGAAGCCGAGGCCCAGGTGGTCATTGACGACGGCCACCGGCACCTCGCCCGCCGCATCGGCGCCAAGCTCGTGCTCCCAGACCTGCTCGCTGAATCCGAGCTGCGGCGCCGGCACGGTTCGGTAGCCGACCTTCTGCGCCTCGTAGCGTTCGCCGGCGTGCGCCGCCCAGACGACATCCCGGATCGGCGCCAGGTAGCGCGAACCCTCGTCGAGCAAGGGATGGCTGACGTTGACGTGATAGAAATACATATGCGGCGTGCGGCTGAAACCGTGATTGACGACGCGGTCCGACAGGCGGATCTCGCTGCCGCCGACATCGGCCTCGATGCGGCGCAGCAACTGGAGATCCTCGCCGAACACGGTTGCCTGCTGGACAATGCCTTCCGCCCACAGCACGCACCGGTCGCCGTCCCAGGCCTCGCCGTAGCCGGTCAGCCGCGCCGGCACGGTGCCGATGCGGCCATGCAGCGAATGCAATACCCGCTTGCGCCCCGGATAATTGTAGCTTTCGGCCGGCACGTCTTCCCGGCCCAGTATATGGTCGAGGCCGCAGGTGACGAGCAGCCCCGAGAACGACCGGCCAAAGGCGAAGCCGTCCTCCCCTTCATGCTCGTGCAGTCCGGGGTGGCGAAAGCCGCTCGGCGAATGCCAGCCGATCGCCTGGCCCCGGAAGTCGCAATCGGCGATATCGAGCGCCCGGTCGACCAGCGCCGTGAAGCGCAGGCCGGAGCCGGTGCGGAACTCGAGCATCCGGATGCCGCGCTCCACGCCGTCGCCGAGCGTCATCAGCCGCACGCCGGCAAACTGCGACAGCATGCCGGACCGCTCGGCCACCTGCCTTCGCGACAGCGTCTTGCCGTAAAGCTCTACCATGCGACGTCCTTCACTTTGCCCTCGCCTCCTTGAGCAAGGCCGACATGTCGGCGCCGGTGATGATGCTTTCCACCGTCAACAGGTCGGTGTCGGCGACCGTCTGTTCCGCGACGATTTCGCCGCGGCGCATGACGATGATGCGGTCGGCGACCTGGAACACGTGGTGGATGTTGTGGGTGATGAGCAGCACCGAGTGGCCGGCGTCGCGCACCTCCTTGACGAAGCGCAGCACGCCGTGGGTTTCCTCGACTCCAAGATTGTTGGTCGGCTCGTCGAGTATGATCACCTTGGCGGCGAACTGCATGGCGCGCGAGATCGCGATCGATTGCCGCTCACCGCCCGAGAGCGTGCTAACCAGTGCATCGGCATCGAGCTTTTTCGAAATGCCGACCCGCTTCAGCAGCGCCGAGGCGGCGTTGCGAAGCTTGGCGAGGTCGAGGGGCGCGAACACGCCGAGCCAGCCGAAATTGACCGGCTCCCGACCCAAGAAAAGATTGCGCGCGATGCTGAGGTCCGGCGCGAGCGATGTGTCCTGATGGATAGTCTCGATGCCGAGGTCCATCGCGTCGCGCGTCGAGCGGATCGACGCCTTCTCGCCGCGCACGAAGATGTCGCCGTGGTCGGCCGGGAAGACGCCGGAGATCGCTTGGATCAGCGTCGACTTGCCGGCGCCATTGTCGCCAAGCAGGGCAACCACCTCGCCTTCGTTGAGGGTGAACGAGGCGTTCTTCAGCGCACGCACGTTGCCGAAGGACTTTTGCAGGTCTTGCAGACGCAGCACTTCCATCCTCAGCTCCTTGCGGCGTTCTTCTGCAGCAAAGCGTGCAGGATGAGCATGGCGAGGATGATGACGCCGACGAAGATGTTGTATGCCAAGCCCGGCACACCGATCAGCACGATGCCGTTGCGGATGGCGCGCAGCATCAGCGCGCCGACGATGGTGCCGAGGATGGTGCCGCGCCCGCCGGTGAGCGCCGTGCCGCCGACCACCACCATGGCGATCACTTCGAGTTCGTAGCCGGTGCCGGCCACCGGCGAGGCGGCCGAAATCCGGAACGCGCTGATCATGCCGGCCAGCCCGGCCACCACCGAGGTCAGGATGAACAGCCAGATCTTGACCGCGTCGGCCGGCACGCCGCGCGCCACCGCTGCGTTGCGGTTGCTGCCGATGGCGCTGATCCAGTTGCCGAGCTTGGCGTAGCGCAGGATGTAAATCGCCAGCAGCGACAGGCCGATGAACCACCAGAGCGAGGTGTAGAACCGGAACGAGCCTACATTGAAGCTGCCGGCAAGCAGCGTGACGAAGAAGCCGGGCTGGTCCCACGACTTCAGGGGGAATCCCTGCGTGATGTAGAGCGCCGCGCCGCGCACGACGAGCAGCATCGACAGCGTGACCAGGAAGGAGGAAATGCCGATCTTGGTGACGATCAGCCCGTTGATGGCGCCGATCGCGATGCACAGCACAAGCCCGGCCAGGAGGGCGACGCCGATGTCGATACCGCCATTCTGCACCAGCAGCATCACCACGACGGGCGCAAGGCCGAACACGGCGCCGACCGACAGATCGAACTCGCCCGCCGTCAGCAGCAGCGTCATGCCGAGAGCGATGATGCCGAGCTCGGGCAGGAACGCCATCATGTTGGATATGTTGAGCGGCGACAGGAAGTTGCCGTCGGCGATGGCGAATACCACGAGCAGCACGATGAGGATGATGAGCGAGGAGAATTGCGGCGAACGCAGCAGCGCAGACCTGCCCTTCGCTCGCTGCGTGTCGTCGTCTGCTGTGATTGCCATATCTGTCAGGACCATGCGTTTCGTCCGGCGCCCGCCATTTCGGGGCGGGCGCCGATTGTCGTCACTTGTTGTAGAGTTTCAGGATCGGCTCGACGCTCGAGGCGTCGTAGAGGCTGAATGTGTGAATGTCGTAGCCGATCGGCTCGCCAGAGGCCGCAAGCCCGAGCAGCGCCACCGGCATGAAGCCCTGCGCCGACGGGTACTGCCAGGCCGCAGCATTGACGAAGCCGGACTTGACCGCCTCGGCCGTCTCCTTTGAGTTGCCCCAGCCGACGACCGGGACCTTGCCGGCCGACACACCGGCCCCGTCGAAGACGCGTTTGATGCTTGCTGCCACGGAATCGCCGAGTGCAATGATTGCCGGCGGATTGTTGGCGACCATGTAGTCGGTCATCTTGGCGATGATGCCGGCCGGGTCGGTGCCGCAATCGACCACGTCGTACTTGATGCCGAGCGGATCGAAGACGCTGGCGATGCCCTCGGTCTCGAGCTGCTGGTAGCTGGCGCCCGGCACTTCGACCGGCAGGAACACCTTGTCGCCCTGCTTCACCATCTTGTGGTCGACGAGATACTTGGCCCAGATGACGCCCGCTTCCCTGAGGTCGGCCCCGACATAGGCCTGCCGCCCGGTCGCCGGATCATCGGTGTTGAAGAACACGATCGGTATGCCGGCGGCCTTGGCGGCCTTCACCTCCTCCGTCCACAGGCCGGGCTGAGCCGAGGTGGTAGCGATGCCGTCCGGCTTGGCGGCGAGCGCCGAGTTGAAAGCCTCCTTCTGCGCCGCCATGTCGCCGCCGCTGAACGAGATCTTGCAGGTCACCTTGAGCTGGTCGCAGGCCTTGGTCGCGCCGGCATTCCAGTCGATCCAGAACGCGTCCGAAGGGCCACCATGCGACAGCAGATAGAAGGTCTTCTGGCCGTCCTGCGCGAATGCCGGCAGGCTCAAGGAGACCCCGGCCACCAGCGTTGCCGCGGCAGCCACTTTCAATGCGAATTTCAACATTCATTCCTCCCTTGGTTGGAGTTGCGCCGCCATGCGCCGGCGGCGCAACCGGCGCTCACAGGCCGTTGGCGCGGAACTTCCCGTCGAGGAATCTCTTCGCGCGCGGCACGTCGTCTTCCGAGAGATGCTCGATGATGACCGGGATGTTTGGGTGCTTTTCCGCCAGCCGCTGCAGATAGAGATCGTAATTCAGCGATCCCAGCCCGGGCGCCGGCAGCTCGATCTCGCCGACGCCGCGGAAGGTGTGGCTCTCCATCGCATCCTCGTCGCCGATGTCGGCATGCTTTTCCGACTTGTCGCTGCCCGAACGCTTGACGTCCTTGGCATGCGCGATCTTGATCTTGTCGGTCAGCGTATCGAACACCTGGTTCAGGATCTGGTCCATCCTGTCGATGTTGTGGGTTTCGAAATAGTTGGTCGGATCCATCAGCAGGCCGAGGCCGGGATGGTCGACGTGGGCGAACATCTTCACCGTCTCCTCGACCGAGCCAACGACGTTGTTGACGTAGGTCTCGAGGAGGAAGACCGCGCCGTGGTCGTAAGCCGTCTGGGCAAGGTCGGCGATCACCTTGCGGCATTCCTCGAATCCTTCCTCGGTCTTGTTCTTCGGGTGATGCACCCAGTCGGATTCGGTGTTGTATGTGCCGGTCTCCGAGATCACGTAGGGCGAGCCGAAGGCGCGCGCATTGCGGATGATTTCCTTGAGATAGCCGACGCGCTTGTCGCGCTCGGATTTGTCGGGATGAANTGTGCCGGTCTCCGAGATCACGTAGGGCGAGCCGAAGGCGCGCGCATTGCGGATGATTTCCTTGAGATAGCCGACGCGCTTGTCGCGCTCGGATTTGTCGGGATGGATGATGTTGGTGTAGCCCGACACGCAGCAGATCGGCAGGTTGTTGTCGCGGAAGACGTCGCGCACCTGCTTGGCCTTTTCCTCAGTGATCTGCCCGGCCGACAGATCGATATCCCTAAAATGCAGGTCGAGCTGCACCGTGTTGAAACCGAGCCCGCGGATCTTCTTTGCCGTCTCTTCGAGGCCGTACGGGAAATAGCCCGTGAAAATACCTGCCTGCATCATGATGTGAATTCCTCCCTGTAAGCGATTCAGTTGGCTGATTTTATCGAGATTTCGGAAAGCTTGACGGTGCGGCCTTGCGCCATCGAGCGATAGCCGGCCTCGACCAGCGCCATTGTCTTGACGTTGTCGGCGACGGAGAGCGCCGGCGGCGCGCCTGTCTTCACCGCATGCTGCAATTGCTCCATCACGCCGATGAAGGCATGCGGGAACCACATCGTGTCCCAGCTCGGGCTGACCCATTCGCCGCCGGTCGTCTTGGTCGACGCATAGGTCAGCGTCGAGGCCACGCCTTTCGGCCAGCCGATCGTGCCTTTGGCGACACCCTTGGTGCCGTCGACGCGCCAGTTGATGTGCTGGTCGTCCTCATAGCCCTCCTGGCGCGGTCCGGACCAGACATCCTCCAGCGACACGGCGAGCACGCCGGAGGGAAAGCGCAGCGTCGAGACGGTGATGCCGTCGCTATGCTCGAATGTCGTGCGCGGGTCCTTGCGCGTCAGCGTGGTGATTTCCGAGGGATCGCCGAACAGAAAGCGCAGCACGTCGAGATGATGCACGCTCATATTGGCGAGCGTCAGCCGGTCGTAGTCCTGAAGGAAAGTCTGCCAGTGCGGGATGGCATGCATGTCGATCTGCGCGAAGACGATGTCGCCCAGCGCGCCGCTGTCGATGATCTGCTTCAGAACGCGCATCGACTGGTCGTAGCGCATGTTCTGGTTGACCGAGAGGATCTTGCCGGACTTTGATGCTTCGTCGCGCAGCTTCACGGCTTCATCGACCGACAGCGCCAGTGGCTTCTGCGCCAGGATCGCCTTGATGTGAGGCTGCTTCAGCGCATGGCGGATCAGCGCCGGCTGCTGGTCGGGCGGAAAGGCAAGGTCGACGATCTCGACCTCAGAATCCTCGATCAGCTGTTCCGGCGTGTCGTGCACGGTCGGGATGTCCCAACGCGTGGCGACCTTCTGCGCATTGGAACGGGTCCGCGAGGCGATCGCCATCACGTTGAACCCCGCTTCGCGATAGGCTGCCAGATGGCACTCGGCCATGATCATGCCGGCGCCGATGCAGCCGATCCGGTATTCGCTGGTGCGGACCTTCACGTCCGGCTCGAAGCCTTCGCTCGCCATGTCTTCCTCCCGCAATTCTGTTTTCGCAGCCGCGATCATCTCGCCAACGCGCCTCCGTCCTGCCCGAAATAATGCACCCGGGCCGGCTCGCAGGAAATCGCTACCACCGCATCCGGCCTGATGTCGGGCTGGCCGCGCAGCAGCGCCTTCAGCCGCGCCTCTCCGGCGGCGAGCGTTACCACCGTGTAGCCGCCAAGCGGCTCGACCTCGAACACGCGTGCCGGGCGGCCAACGCCCCCGTCGACCCAGGGCCGGACCTGGATGTCCTCCGGCCTCAGCCCGATTTCGATCGCGTCGGCCGGAGCAGCGCGATCGGCGATGCTGACCGTGCCTTCTGCGGCCTCGATGCCACCGTCGCCGCGAACGGATTTGAGGATGTTCATCATCGGCGAACCAAGCAGTCGCGCCACATAGGTGTTCGCCGGGCGGTCGTAGATCTCCGCCGGAGCGCCGATCTGCCGGATCCTGCCATTCTCCAGAATGGCGATGCGGTCGGCGATCGACATCGCCTCTTCCTGGTCATGGGTGACGTAGATCAGCGTCTTGCCGAGTTCGCGCTGGATGCGCTTGAGCTCGACGCGCGTTTCCTCGCGCAGCCGCGCATCGAGCGCAGAGATCGGGTCGTCCATCAGATAGGCGTTCGGGTCGCGCACCAGGGCGCGGGCTATGGCCACGCGTTGCCGCTCGCCACCGGAAAGCTGCGCCGGCGGCTTGTGAAGGATGTGGCCGATATGCAGCTTGGCGGCGACGTCGGCGACACGCTTTTCGATCTGGGCCTCGGCGACCTTGCGCTCGACCAGCGGGAAACGCACATTGTCGCGCGCGCTCATATGGGGGAACAGCGCCAGGTTCTGGAACACCATGGCGACATTGCGCTCGGCCGGCGAGACGGTGTTGACCGGTTTGCCGCCGATCAGGATCTCTCCGGCGTCAGGCGTCTCCAGCCCGAGCACGAGGCGCAGGATTGTCGATTTGCCCGCCAGCGGCGGCCCGAAGAAGCAGAAGAATTCGTTGTCATTGACGGTGAACGAGGCGTCGTCGACGGCGAGCGTCGTGCCGTAACGCTTGCTGACATTGCGAAAGACGATATCGGCCATGTCAACCTGCCTTCATCGCAATGCCGCTGCGGGCATCGAAGACACGCACGGACGATGCCACGGGGGCGACGACGGCAAGCTCGCCGATCGACAGTCCGACATTATTGTCGAACACCGCCTTCACGGCGGTCTCGCCATCGCCGAGATGGACGATGGTCCTCGCGCCGATCCGCTCGACGAAGCTCACCGGCATGGCGAGGCCCTGCCCGCTCTGCACCAGCGACACCTGTTCGGGCCGGAAGCCGTAAAGCACCTCAGAGCGCGATCCACGCAAGGTGGCGGCCAGCGCATCCGGCAGCGTCGGCGTGACCCCCAGCTGCCCGAGATCGACCACCAGGCCCCGGTCGCTCTCCGTCGGCCTTCCCTTCAGCAGGTTCATGCCCGGGGCGCCAATGAAGCGTGCGACGAAGACGTTGGCCGGATTGTTGTAGACTTCCAGAGGCGTTCCCACCTGCTGCAGCACGCCGTGATCCATGACGGCAATGCGGTCGGCCATGGTCATGGCCTCAAGCTGGTCATGGGTGACGTAGACCATCGTCTGCCTGAACTGGCGCTGCAGCTGCTTGAGCTCGGTCCGCATTACCGCCCGGAAGGCGGCGTCGACATTGGACAGCGGCTCGTCGAGCAGGAAGATGGCCGGCTCCATGATCGCCGAGCGTCCGATTGCCACCCGCTGCAGGATGTTGACCGAGAGCCGGTCGGCCTTGCGGTCGAGCAGCGGCGTCAACTGCAGCAGCTCGGCGGTGGCGCCGACGCGGCGGTCGATCTCGGCTTTCGCCGCACCACGCATCCGCGGCCCGTAGCCAAGGTTCTGGCGCACCGTCATGTGGGTGAAGATGGCATAGTTCTGGAAAACGAAGCCGACGCCGCGCCGGCCCATCGGCACGCCGGCCATGTCGCGCTCGCCGAACAGGATCTTGCCGCTGGTCGGCTCCTCCATGCCGGCTATCATGTTCATCGTTGTCGACTTGCCGCAGCCCGAAGGCCCGAGCAGCGCCACGAACTCGCCATCGGCGATGTCGAGGTCCATGGTCTTCAGCGCCGTGAACTCGCCAAAGGTCTTGACCAGGTTGCGCAGCTGGATCGCGCTCATGCCGGCACCAGCCTTGCGCGCGCCATGCGCTTCATGGCCAATATCGCAACGATCGAAAGCACGACCAGGATGGCCAGCGCGATCGCCGCCACATAGCCCCAGATCAGGTCCTGCGTCGTGACCTTGTAGATGTAGACGGAGATCGTCTCCGTGGCGACGCCGGGGCCGCCGCCGGTCATGATGTAGAGCGTGTCGAAGATCTTGAAGTTCTCGATGACACGGATCGCCAGCGCGATGATGATGATCGTCTTCATCTTCGGCAGCACGATGGTGACGAAGCGCTGCCACGCATTGGCGCCGAGCAGGGTCGCCGCCTTGATCTGGTCCTGCGGCACGCCGACCAGGCCGGCAAGCAGGATCAGGAACATCAGCGGCGTCCATTGCCAGATGTCGGCGATGATCACCGCGATCAGCGCCAGCGTCGGGTCCGACAGCCAGGCGATGGTGACGCGTGACCCGCTGAGTGCCGACAGGATGTCGTTCAGCGGTCCGCCCGACTGGAACAGCATGAAGAACATGTAGCCGGCCACCGCCGGAACCACCATCATCGGCATCAGCAGGATCGAATAGAAGATCCGCTTGCCCGGAAAATCGTCCGCGAACAGCGTCGCCAATGCCAGGCCAAGCAGGAATTCGACAGGCACGCACAAGACCATGACGATGGCCGTGCGCCTCAGCGCGCTCCAGAAGCGCGCATCGGCGGCAAGGTCGGTGTAGTTGGCGAAGCTGTTCCACATCTCCCATGCGTTCCACCAGCCCAGNCGCATCGGCGGCAAGGTCGGTGTAGTTGGCGAAGCTGTTCCACATCTCCCATGCGTTCCACCAGCCCAGGCCGGATAGCGGCGACCAGTCGGTGACGCTGATGTAGAGCTGCATCAGCAGCGGGAAGACGGAGATGAAGAGCACCAGGATCTGCGCCGGCAGCGTCAGCCGGAATCCCAGCCGCGCTCCCTCGTCCCGCAGCGCGGGCTTGCCAAGCGCGGCCTTTGCGTCCTTTGAGACAGTCACGGTCACCGCGCTCATTGCTTGAGCGCGCCGAAGGTCAGTCCGCGCACCAGATGGCGCTGGATAGCGATGCCCATGATGACCGGCGGCACCGCGGCGACAAGACCGAGCGCGGCCTTGGCGCCATAGAGCTGCCCGGTCATCGAGGAGGACAGCGAGGCCATGTAGACGGGGATCGTCACCCATTCACGCGTCGTCAGCAGCAGCGCGATCAGATAGTCCGACCAGTTGAGGATGAAGACGAAGAGGGCGGCGCTGGCCAGCGGTGCGCGCATCATCGGCAGCGTGATGCGCGTGAAGACGCGCAGCCGCGAACAACCTTCGACAAGCGCCGCTTCCTCGATCTCGCGCGGCATGTCGTCGAAGAAGGTCTTCATGAGCCAGAAAGCGAACGGCAGGGTGACGATGCCGTAGATCAGGGCCAGGCCAAACCAGCTGTCGGTGAAGTTCAGGAAGGCCCACATGATCATGACCGGGATCATCACCGCCATTGGCGGAAACAGCCTGAGCTGGATCAGCGCCAGCGGCAGGTTCTGGCCCGAGCCGAAACGCGACAGCCCGTAGGCCGCAGCCGTGCCCGCCGACATTGCGATCGCCGTGCCGAACACCGAAGACAGCAGCGACGACAGGATCGGCTTCAGCGCGGTGCGGTCGAGCGCCACGATCAGATTGTTGTTGGACTCGCCGAAGACGAACTGGAAATTGCCCAGCGTCGGGTTCTTCGGCCACCATGTCAGGTCCGCGCCGGTCGCCGACCATTCGGCGATCGGCTTGAAGGCCATCGACACCATCCAAAGGATCGGCACCAGCGTCACCGCCATCGCCGCGAAGATCGCGGCGTAGCGGAATATCTCGAAGGGGACGGAACGCTTCATCTGGCTGCTTTGCTGGTGGCGTTGACTGCGGCGGGGAGGAACAGATGCTCCTCCCCTCCAGCGCTGATCCAGGGAGACGGATCAGCTTATTGGATCGAGAACAGTCGGCCAGGCCTCCTTGTTGGTCCTTATGGCTTCAAGCAATTTGTCCTCGCCGATGCGGCGGGCGATCTTCTTCCACTCCGCTTCCGTGTCGGCCATCGCCTGTTCCGCCGTCTTGGCCTTGGTCAGCGACGCCATCAGGTTTTCGTCCAATGCGTTGTGGAAGGCGGTGGCGCCGGGATAGTTGATCGTCGGCACCGTGCGGGCGACGGTCTCGCGCACCACGTCGATGTGGTAGGCGTGGTAGGTCTGGCGCACCAGCGGATCGGAGAAATCCGAGAGCCGAAACGGATCGAGATAGCCGCCCGGATTGGCGCTCATCCAGGCATATATGCGGGCGGAGCCCAGCCACTGCAGCAAAAGGTAGGCGACCTCCTGGTTTTTCGACTGAGACGAGACCATGCCGGTCAGCGAGAACCACAGCACGGAACGGCTGATCAGCTTGCCGCCGACTTCGCGGCCGGGCGGCAGCATCGAGCCGATCTTGCCGGTGACGGCTGAATCCTTGTTGCCGGCATTGTCGAGGAATTTCGGCAGGTTCGAGAAGGCGCAGGTCATCGCCGCGCCGCCCTTGGCGAAATTTCCATACTGCTCCGGCCAGCCCCAGGAGATCGCGTCCGGCGAGTGATGAACGAGCGAGCCGACATATTCGTTGGTGGCGGCAATGCCGTGCTCGGAATTGATCAGCGGCTTGCCGTCGTCGCCGAACAGGAACTGGTTGGGCGATGCCATCGAGACATAGCGCTGATACCAGTTGGTGTAGCCCCAGCCCTGGTTGCGCAGGTCGGTGGAGCCGAACAGGCCCTTGTCGGGGCGCTGGAAGAAGCCCGCGATGTCACTGTGCTGCTTCCAGGTCTTCGGCGGCGCCAGATCGTAGCCGAATTTGTCCTTGAACGCCTTCTGCTCGGCGGCGTCGCCGAACAGGTCGGTGCGGTAGACCCAGGTCTGGAAGTCGCCGTCCAGCGACACGCCATAGTTGGACCCGCGATATTTGTTGAGCAGCGACACGCCCTTGGCGCCGTCGACATAGCCGGTCTTGGGATCGTCCCATTCGGGCTTGTACTGGGCGACGAAGTCGTCGAGCTTGGCGATGCCGCCGGTCTCGGCAAGGTCGCCGAGGCGGTTCCATTCCGTCGAGTAGATGTCATAGGCCCCACCCTTGGTGGAGATGTCCTGCATCGTCTTCGTGAATTCCTGGCCGTTCGGCAGGCCGACGATCTCGATCTGGATGCCGGTTTCCTTTTCCCACAGCTCCTTGATCGACGGCGCACCCGCCGGGAAAGGCTGTGTGAGTTGACCAATCGAGCCATCCGACAGGCCAAGCACGATCTTGGCCGGCGCCTTGCCTGCTCCCTTCAAGGCCTTGGCCGCCTCAACGGCACGGCCTTCCGGCGTGTCGGCGCCATATTGATAGCGCTCGGCGCCCTCGAAACCGGTGGGGCCGCCTACCATGCCTGGCGCCAGCGCGTCGGCCGCAACGGCACGGCCGGGACGGATGAATTGCGGTGCGATACCGGCCGCAGCCACGAACGCCGCCGCCTTTCCTCCGGACGCCAACAAGCCGCGTCGCGATATGCGGATCAAATCAGACATTGGAATTCCTCCCTCAGGCCCGATGTTTCCTCCACGAGCCCATTGAGGGATATTGACGGCAGCACCGGAAGGCTGTCAACATCATAAATACTCAAAATACATCGTAACACCGCAACTGCGGAGAAAATACGTCATGCAAAGGTCGACACACCGGCTCAATGCCTCGATTTGATGGGAAATCTGCCTTTCTGGCACGCGACTATCACGCCGGGCGACGCGATTTAGCCCAACTTCCTTGCGCATCGGCTTAGGCTGGATACATCATTTCCCATCAGAATCGCTGATGGCTGGCAGCTGTGGCCGTCGGACGGGCTAGCGGCATTGTGCGATCTTATACATTGAGGAGATGAAGACGGTGCGTTCCACCTTGACTGACATAGCCCGGGAAGCCGGCGTTTCCGCCGCCACCGTCGACCGCGTGCTGAACAACAGGCCCGGTGTGCGGGCGCGCACGCGTGAGATAGTGCTCGAAATGGCGCAGCGCCTCGGCTACATCGCGGAGGGCCCGAACGGAGCGCCGCCCAGGCCCTCACCTGGAGAGGTCATCCGTCTCGACTTCGCTCTGCCGGCCGGCACCAATTCCTTCATCAAGATGCTGCATCGACACATCGAGGCGCAGGCCCTAGCGCGCCCCGATCTCGACGTCCACATCGCCACCATAGAGGGCTTCAACCCCGACCGGCTCGCCCGCCTGCTGCAAGAATTGCGTGGACAGACACAAGGCGTCGGCGTGATCGCGCTCGATCATCCAACGGTGCGCGAGGCGATCCGCTCGCTGTCGGCCAATGACGTCAAGGTGGTGACCATCGCCTCCGACATCCTGCATGTTCCGAGAGTGGCCTATATCGGCATCGACAACCGCGCCGCGGGGCGGCTGGCCGGCTATCTGCTCAACCGCTTCATGGGATCGGAACGCCCAAGCAAGGTGGCGCTGTTCGCCGGCTCGCTGTCCTATCGCGGCCATGAGGAACGCGAGATGGGATTCCGGCACATCTTGACCGAGGAGTCGCCCAATCTCAAGATCGTCGAGATGCGCGAAATGCTGGATGACCGAGAGAAGGCTTATTCAGAAGCATCAGCGCTTCTGGACCGGCACCCCGATCTTGCCGCGATCTACAATGTCGGCGCCGGCAACACCGGCATCGCTCGGGCGCTCAAGGAGCGTGGACGCGCCAAAGACATTCTCTTTCTCGGCCACGAGGTGACAGACGGCACCAAGGAACTTTTGTTGGATGGGACGCTCGATGCGGTCATAGATCAAAATCCGCGCGTCGAGGCGCGGGAAGCGCTCAACATTTTAAGCCACTCTGTCAGGCACCTGAACTATGAACCGCATCAACCACGACTTCAGGTGATCTTCAAAGAGAATATACCTGAAATCTGATCAATGGATCCGTGATCTTATCGCAAAGCACAGCGTTGGCGTCGCCACCGTCCCAAATACGAACGAGAGCCCGAATGATCTCGTCAAAGCCGCCGATCTGGCACTATTCCGTGCGAAGTCGGAGGGCCGAGATCGGGTCGTGGTTGATGGTGCATGAGAAGGCCGTCGCCCGTTGCAACTCGGTCAGCCTTTCCGAACCTAAAAAGACCAAGTCCACTCATAGCACCGAAGTCGCGAACGATTGGGGCGAAGAGGGTTCTGGATGTCGGCACGAAGCCGACGAATGGCATACGCCCGACCGTCCGCGACGATCACCTGAGGCATCGTCCCGGCCCCAGGCGCACGAGCAGATATGTCGCAGGCAACCTCGTGTGTTATACACGCACGCTGACTTTTTGGGTCGGACACGAGATCGATGGACCAGGAAACGCTTCTTGCCGCAGTCCTCTTAGCTGTGATGTCGTGGGCAGCACGCCACTCTATGAGCGGATCGGAGACGATGCCGCTCTACAGCAGGTCTCGGATTGCCTGGACACGATGCGCGAGATCGTCGCCAAGCACGGTGGTGATTTCATTTACTCGAAGGGCGATGACATACTCAGCCTCTTCGAGAGCCCGGAAATGGCGCTGAGGGCCGTCTGCCAAATCAGCCACCAACTGACTAAAGGTCCGTTAAGCGCCCGTATCGGATTGCATTTCGGGGCGGTCATTCGCGCGCGGGGCGCGATATTCGGTGACGTTGTCAATGTCACCGCAAGGTTGTCCACCACGGCGAACCCCGGAGAGGTGCTGATCAGCCAGAGCTTCTGCGAAGCCCTTTCCCCGAGAAGCCGCAAGGGCCTGCGGCTCCTCGACAAAATGGCCTTGAAGGGGAAGCAAGAGTTCTTCGATGTCTATACGCTGTGGAGCGACGATGGGGCCCCCGGTACGCAGATCACCAGCCATGGCGCCACTACAGATAGACGCTCGGTCCTGCCGCGGCAGATTCATCTGGTCATCCGCTACAGAGATCAGCTGCGATCCTGTCGAAACGGCGAATCCGTGACAATCGGCAGATCGGCGGAATGCGATATCATCGTCGAGCGGCCCTGGGTATCGAGGCGCCACGCCGCCTTCACCATATTGAATGGCAGAGCTCGGCTTCTCGAACGAAGCTCTTCGGGCACATTTGTGTCCATGGGACTCGGCCACGAAGTATTCGTACGCCGTGAAGATATTATTGTCTTCGGCTCCGGCGTCATCTCGCCTGGAGTGAAGTCGGCCCTCGACGAAGCCCAGCTTCTTCACTACGAAATTGTCTCGGATTGACCCGGCCCGGATACTAGCTCGACCGGTTTCGAGCTGGTTCGCTGGCGCCTCAATGTCGCGCCGTACTCTTTGACAGCCATTGGAATCGACCGTTCACAAATGTGCCAAGGCCAATCCAGGAACGTCTGCTCTCGAAGTTGAACTGCGAAGAGCTGACTTCCGTTTCCCTCGCTGAGTTCGACGGAGCCGCGGCCGGTGCATCTCCCTCGCGGGATGCGGAGTTCTACCTGCTCCGAGGCCACATTCTGCAGGTGGATGGTTTCGGCAGCAAGCTGGCCCGCTCGATCGATGACGCGCTAGGTCTTGCCGCGAAAAGGCCGGTGCGTGGGAATTGTGCTGGACTGTCGTCAGACAATGAGCTGGCGACGGGAGCGGCCGGCTGAAGCGGGATGCCCGGACCAATTCCCTGCCCTGTGTCGCCTTGATATCCCCAGGCGCTGGAAGGTCAGCACCGGCTGTTGCAGCCCGGGGTCGATGAACGCTTCATCAGACCACTTGCGCCGCAATAGCTCCTCGACCACCTGCGAAGGCTCGCGATTGGGCTACCGTCACGAAATTGGCGCAGAAGCGCAGACCACTGACATATCGCGACGTCGAGATGGAGCTCGATACGACCGTGTTTGCAGCACCCGGGGGGAGATTCCTCTTGGGCCGATCGAGTTCAAGTTGGTGCGCCACATGCTCGAGAATCCTGAAAGGTGATCAGCCGTGATGAATTCATCGCAGCTGGCTGGTCGCAGAAAGCCAGTGTGAGCGCCCAGGTGGTCGACGTTCACATGAGCCAGTCGCGAAAGTTGTTGAAGCAGTCGTCGCGCAGAGTTGCCATTCGCGCCGACCGGCTTGCCGGCTATTCTCGAAGACACTGCGGGCTGACGATCTCGGCGATTGGGTTCAGAAAGGTCGCTGCGTGACGCCGCAAGGGGACCAACGCGATGGGAAAGGTCTTGGCAGCTAGGGGACTTAACGCCACCGACATTGCAGCCGTGGCGCTGCTCTAATCGAGAGAAAGTCTGGGCGTATAGAACAAGCGACATGAGCGTGTCGGATTGTTTGCATTCAAACGACCTTTGCGACGTTATCCGTGCCTTCGCCTTGCTGGTGCCGGAGGAAATCATGACGTCGCCCGACAATTCAGTCGAACTCGTTCGCGACAAGAAGTGGACGGTCCGCATCACCGCCTACGGCAGCACCCTGACGTTTCCGTTCGAAGCAGAAAGCTATGCACGTTCTTATGCCGATGGTCAGGCATTCCGTCTCGGCGTTCAGGTGGCGGAACTGAAGCGATGCGGCTGACACTTTGTCGACGCGTTGGCGGATAGCCTGCATCGCGATCGGAACGAATAGGTCGCTGATTGCAGCCTCGCGATTTTTCCATCAAATCCCGCCTGCAATCTTTACAGCAACTCGGCAAATCCCTCGCCGACTAGTGTTGTCATATGAGCTGGAGCTTTCCTCGCCGCCGGTGGTAGGCGGGATACGCTGCCGGGAGAGCCCTCTTTTCGCATAGACGAGAACCTTGTGCTTTTCCATCTCAAGGCTGATTGGCGGCTGGATGCGCGCGCCGTCTTTCATGTTCTGCCATCAGCCCGCGCGGAGCGTGGAATCAACGGCGGGGAAGCGGATGATGTTTCCTGTTTGCGCTCGCGTAGCGCAAGAAACGCTGCGAAGAGCATGATAGCCATGCCCATGATGTCGATCAGGCTAACCTCCTCGCCGTAGGTGATGATGCCAAGCACGACGGCAATGACGGGTGAGACGAAGGCAAATGCTCCGGCGCGCGAGGCGCCGATTTCGTGCAGGAGCCGGATAAATAGAGTGTAGCCTATGAACGAACCGAACAGCACGAGGAACAGCCACCCGACCCAGGCCGGCCAGCCCCAATCGCCTTTTAGAGCCGCGGCCGCGCCTGGCTCCACAACGAGTGAGATGAGAATTAGGAATGCGCCCCCCAAAAGGGTGGTGAAGCCGGCGATGAAGTCCGATGAATATACCTCAAGAAGCGGCCGCGCGAGCACCGAACCCCATGCATAGATTACAGCTGCCGACGCCACCGCTGTCATCGCCAGCAGCCGGAGCCCCCTGCCCTGCTGGTCTGCGTGTGTCCAACTAGCATAGGCCTCGGGCCCGAACAGGATGCACAGACCGGCCGCACCGAGCAAAATGGCAAAAAGCCTGCGGCCGTCATAGCGTTCGTCCCCCAGAAGCAACGCAAACCCAAGCAGCGTGACGGGGGTCAGCGAAAGCTCAAGAACAGCCGCGGTGCCCGTATCGATGTAGAGCATGCCCCAAAAGAGTGGGCCATAGCAAAGCGGAATCATGAACAACGTAACAACGAAAAGGCGCGGCCAACTCCTTTTCGCCACCCTTGGTAGAGCAGCGCCCCTTAGGCGCGTCGCACTGAGGATCAGCAAGCCGGCTACTGTAAAACGCGTGCCTGCGAACATCAGAGGCGGCACGGTGGCGATCCCTGCCTTGATACCGATCCACGTGGTGCCCCAGATCACACACAAAACCAGAAATGTCGCTGTGTTGCGGTTCATCGGAAGCAGCCTTCGCTGGGCGTTGTTGGTTTGTAACGGCCAAAAGACATTTATTTCGTTACAACGGCCTCTTGCCAATACGGTTCCGCCAACCGATGTTTCCGGGATGGATTTTGCGAAGACTATCGTCGACATGCGCATGGTTGGCGGTCACGCCTGCCTGGACTTCGTCAACACGGTCGACGCGCGACGCGATGTATGGGGGCCAGACCTCTTGCAGACCTATGCCGACCTGGTCGTCTGGGCTGGACGTGCCGATTTGATCGACGTCGATGAGGCGCGAGCACTGCTCGTGGAGGCTTCCGCCCGCCCGCTCCTTGCGGAGGCGGCATTGGAAAAGGCCAAGATTTTGCGCGAGGCCGTTCACGCGGCTCTCCAGGCCGAGGCGGCAGGCGCCCGGGTGCCGGACGATGCCTTGCAAATCGTGCGCGATGCAGTCGCCCTAGCCCTGCCGAAGCGCTCGCTTTTCCCGTCCGGCGACCGCCTCGCTTGGCAGTGGACCGACGCAGCCAGTCTGAACACGATCGGCCACCGCGTGGCCTTTGAGACAGCCGAGTTTTTGGTGTCCAGGAATGACCGCCGCCGCGTGCGCGAGTGCACCGGGCCGAACTGCGGTTGGCTTTTCATCGACACCTCGCGTGGCGGCCGCAGGCGGTGGTGCTCGGATGAGAGCTGCGGCACACGCAGCCGGGTAAGGCGCTTCAGGGCAAAAGCCGCAGGGAACATGGCTCCCAACAGAAAGAATTAGTATCTGACGCCAGGCTTGGATGAGGAACGCAGCATAGTTGGCTTCACGCTATCCCTGTCGGTGTTTGTCCAACGAAGCTGGTCTCGCGAGCGACTGTGGCCAAGACGGTGGAGAACACGGCCGGCGCGGCAAGCCATCATCGCGTTCCAGAGCGGGTTGCTTCGGGGCCGCCTACCTCGCCACGCTTCGATCGGTCGATCTGCTCAAACTTGACGGGAACTCCGCTAGCCTGACGGCGTTTTTCTCAGTCCGAAACAAACAAGGATAGGTGCCATGGACTGGAACCGTATCGAAGGCAATTGGAAGCAGGTAAAGGGCAAGGTCAAGGAACAGTGGGGCAAACTCACAGACGATGATCTGGACCGTATTGCCGGTAACCGCGATCAGTTGGAAGGCAAGATTCAGGAGCGCTACGGCATTGAGAAGGACCGCGCTCAGCGCGACATCGATGACTGGTATGGCCGGCAAGGCTGGTAGGTCGCCGGTTCCAAACTGAACTTGAAAAAGGAGTCCGAGAGTACGGCGCCCTTTTTTGCCGCGTTTCCTGTCACCTTTTCGTGAGTCTCACGACAAGAGCGCTCACCGAGAGACGTGGAACCGCCAAAGGTGCCCGTCGTTATCTGGTTCTCGAAATTACATTGGGGGATTAGTTGGACAGAGACGACGCCTCAGCGATCGCAACTGGAGTTAGCGGGCTCGACTACATTCTTCGTGGCGGCTACGCCAGGAACCGCTCCCATCTCATCGAAGGGAAACCAGGTTCTGGAAAAACCACTCTTGGCCTCCAGTTTTTGATCGAGGGCGCCAAAAAAGGCGAGACATGCCTTTACATCACTTTGTCAGAAAGCAAGCGCGAACTGCTCTCGGTTGCTGGCCGTCACGGCTGGGACCTGAAGGGGGTGCAAATTCTTGAACTTGTGCCGCCGGAGCTCAGTTTCGATCCGGCGCAGCTACAGACATTGATCCATTCCTCGGAATTGGAACTCGGCGAAACCGTACAGTCTGCCATGGCCGAGATCGGACGTGTCAGACCCGATCGCGTGGTGTTCGATTCGCTCTCTGAAATTCGACTTTTATCGCAAGGGTCATTGCGGTATCGGCGCCAGGTGTTGGCATTGAAGAGCTTCTTCATGCTCAACAATGTGACGGTGCTTATGCTCGACGACCTGACGGCTGAGCAGGATGACCTCAATTTGCATTCGATCAGTCACGGCGTCATACGGATGGAGCAGCTGTCGCCCGTCTATGGTGGAGAGCGCCGGCGGCTACGCGTGATCAAAATGCGCGGCGTGCAGATCCGGGGCGGCTTTCACGATTTCGTAATTCGCCCAGGCGGCGTTATCGCCTATCCGCGGCTCGTTGCAGCCGAGCATGAGGTGGCCGAGCATGATACGCCGGCCATGAGCAACAACCGGATCGACACCCTGCTTGGCGGCGGGCTGGCCCGTGGTACCAGCACGATGCTGATGGGGCCGTCTGGCGTTGGCAAGTCTACCATTGCCTGCACCTATTGCTATGCCGCACTCGAGCGTGGCGAGCGTGTGCTGGTGCTGTTGTTTGACGAGACAAAGCGCATCTTCTTGGCGCGCGCCGCCGGGCTCGGCATGCACCTGGAGCCGTTTGTCGAGGACGGCACGCTGATGCTTGAATCTGTCAATCCGGCTGAGCTTTCACCAGGCGAATTATCTTCGCGCATCCAAGCGGCCGTCGAAGAATCCAATGTGCGGATCGTCGTGATCGACAGCCTAACCGGCTATCTCAATGCCATGTCCGAAGAACAGCATCTGGTGCTTCAGATGCACGAGATCCTCACCTATCTCAATCAGAAGGCAGTGGCGACCATCCTGCTGTTGGCCAATCACGGGCTGTTTGGGCAAACGGCAGCGCCGGTCGACATGACCTATCTCTGCGATTCCATCATGCTTCTGCGCTTCTTCGAGAACGCAGGTCAGTTGAGACGCGCGATTTCGGTTGTCAAGAAACGTGTCGGCCCCCACGAAGAGACGATTCGTGAGTTTAAAATCGGCGGTAACGGCGTGGCCGTAGGTGAGCCACCGGAACAATTCCGCGGCATCCTGATGGGATCTCCGGAATTTGAAGGCAAGCCGACAGACCTTCTGAGGGATAAGGCGCTGTGATGTCGTCCAGCCCCGCCGTTCTCGTGCTGGCGCCGCTTGGCCGTGACGCGAGGATCGCGGCCTCCATCCTGGCTACAAACCAGATTGCCTCGCGTGTGTGCGGCAGCTTGGAAGAGGCAGTGCCGCTTCTCGACGAGGCTCAGTGCCTTGTCGTGGCCGAGGAGGCCCTGCTCAGTTCCGATCGAACGCAGTTTGCGGCCTGGCTTGAAGCCCAACCCGCATGGTCGGATTTTCCGATCGTGCTTCTGACGATGCGGGGGAACGAAGTCGACACGCGGATGGCATTTCTGGACCGCTATCTGATCGTGCTTGAACGGCCATTTCTGGCTTCGAGCCTCGCCAACTCGGTGCGCTCCGCCTTGCGTGCCCGCGCCCGCCAGCGTGAGGTCCAGTCCTACATCGAACAGAAGCGGGAGGTCGCCGATCGGCAGAAATTGCTCATCCGCGAGCTGCATCACCGCGTCAAGAACACGCTGGCCAACGTTCGCGCCATGATGGGCGCGACGGCCAAGTCGAGCGGCAACGTCGATGATTTCGTACGCGATTTTTCAGCCAGGCTCGTTTCCCTGGCCGAGACCCATTCGATGCTTACCGACGATTATTGGCAGACTGCCTCCCTGCACAAGCTGCTTGAAAGCGAGCTTGACCACTATGAGACGCGCGACAGGCCGCGTATCGTTCTGGAAGGCCCGAACGTAGCGCTAGTCGCCGACATTGCGATCCCCGTTGGGATGGCTTTCCACGAACTGGCCTCCAATTCGTCGAAGTTTGGCGCGCTTTCGCAAACGGGAGGCCGCCTTGATGTCCGCTGGTCGTTAGGCGGGTCCGGCGACACACAGATCGTCAATCTTGACTGGCGGGAACGAGATGGGCCGAAAGTCGAGCAGCCCAGTCGCCGGGGGTTTGGCACGACACTTCTGGAAAAAGTCGTGACCGTGCAATGCAACGCCAAGATCGAATTGAACTACCATCGTGACGGCTTGCAGTTCACCATGGCCTTGCCGTTGCGAAACACGCGCCTTGTGCCGGCCTACTGAGCGGCAACGGAGAGGCAGGCTGGGCGCCGCGATCGGCATTAACTGAGCGTCACTCGGCAGGCTGGTCTAGCGCTCTGGCCGAGCCATCAGTTCCGAAAAGACCGCCTCTCGATCTCCCATATGCCTCTGCAACATTGCGAGAGCTCCGGCGTGGTCTATGCGGCCGACCTTGGTGATGAAGTCGAACACGTGCCGCGGCACTGTGACCCGGGTCATGCGTCCTAGACGAAACTTTGGGCTTTCCCGGAGCGCAGCTTTGTCGCCTTCGTGGTCACCCCCCGCCATTTTGCTCACGATCCTCGTTGATAGCCCGGATGCGCATCTGAACCATCTGCGACCCGTCGGGGTTCCGACTGGCGTCGTAAAAAAACAAGAGGCCCGCAGGCAGGCTCGATCGACGGTCAGCTATCCCGAACAGCAAACGAAATCACCCTCGCCTTTGGCCAACCAACTTTCGCCAGATCACCTTCGCAATGCCTGCGGCCCCAGTACGGTCAGACAGCCCGCGCATCTGGCGGCCGAAGTGAGGCGCCGGGAACATACAACGTCGGTCGTTGTTTCTCTGATCAGGAGGAAAGATAATGGCAGACGATAAGAGCAAGCGTGATTTTCGAGATCGCAATCGTGTATCAGTCGATGAAGATTATGAGGTTCGCTATTTCGCCAAACAGCATCGTATCACGCCAGAACAGGTCCGCGAGCTAATCAGAGAACACGGCAACGACCGGAAGAGGCTCGAACGCGAGGCAAGAAAACGGGCTGATATCGGCTGATGGTCGCGACGCATCACGCGGCTTTTCGACGAGCGGGTCTGAAAGGCTGCGCGAGCGTGAAAACGTCTGGCCGGATGCCCGCCTCGACTTGCTTCCATGTGACCGGGTGGGCAATTGGGAAGCCGGGCCGCGCTCGCGGGGAAAAAGCGCCTATTGCGGTATTGCCCCGTCCGTTGCGGAGATAGTCGAGAAAGATCCGGCCTCCTCGGGCTGCGGGGTCAGCTGACAACAGGTATCGGTCAGGATCGGTATCAACCAGACGGTGGGCGAGCGACTTGGCCAGTTTCCGGGCGCTGTCATGGTTCATCGTCGCAACGAGCGGGGCCATCAAGTGGATGCCTTTGCCGCCAGTGACCTTTGGCCAGCTCTCCAAGCCTGCCGCTTCCAAGATGCCCCGTAGCGCCAGCGTGGCCTCGATCACAGCGTCCCATGGCACGCCTTCTCCGGGATCGAGGTCGAGGACGAGCCGGTCCGCATGTTCGATGTCTTCAATCGTCGCGTTCCAAGGATGAAGCTCAACGGCATCCATCTCGACCAAGCCAAGCAGACCATCCATGTCATCTATCCATACCCGAATGCCTTCGCCGCCTTCGCGCTTTTGAACGCGGAGCTGGTGCACGGACGCCGGTATCCGAGGTAGCGGTCCCTTGTGATAGAAGGTTGCGCCAGAGGCGTGGCGGACCAGCTTCAGCGGTCGCCGAACGAGATGAACTAGAACTTGATCAGCGACCCGCCGCCAATAGTCTGCCAGCTCTTCCTTGGAAGGTGCAACCGCATCGGGTAGCAGCTGGAGAATGTTCTCGCGCGGGACGCCGTGTTGTCCTTCCGACCTCCGCTTGGAGGGCGATGGAGGCTTGGGCGGGATTGCCTTAAGATCCTCGCGTAGTCCCTTGAAGACCGCCTCCCGCAAGATGCCGCGGTCAGACACGCCACTGAATTGTACCTCGGCAAGAACGTCTGGTTTGACCCATGTCGCCTTGGGCTTCTTGATCGGCTCCGACAGCGGTGACTTGGCGACAACAAGCGGATTAAGCCGCTCCCTAACGCGCCGGGCTGCGTCCAGCGTATAGCCGGTCTGGGCCTTCCCGGCATAAAGCAGCCGGTCGCCCTCTCGCCTGCCGATGTACAACGATGCGATGCGGCGCGGCTGCGCGCCAAGTTTCTCGACGAAAGCCACGATTGGAAAAGTGTCGCTCTTGACACATTTGACCTTGACCCAACTGGTCTGGACGCCCGAGCGGTAGTGAGCATCCGCTCGCTTCGATACGATTCCCTCTATGCCCATCCGGCAGGCATGGTCGAACATATCCTTGCCGTTCACCTCCAGATGCTCGGCATAAGTCAGGGTTGGCTCGGTTTCGGTCAGCAGCTTCTTCAGCGCAGCCTTGCGCTTCACTAACGGTTGTTCCCGTAGATCACGGCCATCGAGGTACAGGAGGTCGAAGGCGTAGAGAGTCATCCGCAGCGAACTTGGGTTGCCCAGCTCACGTTCCAGGGCTTGATAGTCCGGCAGGCCGGTGTCGCCCAGGACGACAGCTTCACCATCGATGATAGCGGATTTGACCGGCAAGCTTGCCGCGGCCTGAACAATCCTCTTGTAACGGTGGGACCAATCGTAGCCGCGACGCGTGAATGCTCGCGCCTTTCCGCCTTCAACGACCAGCTGCGTCCTGTAGCCGTCATATTTGATCTCGTGAAGCCAATCTCCGCCTTCGGGAGCTTTCTCGACCAGTGTGGGCGATTGGAACTCGATGAACGAAAGCCGGTCAATGGCACTGGTCATATGCTCGCGACTCCAGGAATCGCGACTCAAGCCCCAGCGCCCCTGTCGGTTCCGAGCCTTTTAGAAGAATTGCATCGCGACGATTGGTTATCCGCCTCACTTGTTGATGTGGCGGCGCAGCAGAGTGATGTTGCGATTGTTCGCCTTAAAATAGACGTCGAAGATCGAGCCGAGAATTGGGACACTTCCTACGAGCGTATCCAGCAGCACGTTGCCTAGCATGCGGGCGACCAACCCATTTCCGGCACCGACGTTTCGAGCTCGCAAGACGATGTAGGCCGAGACAATGCCCGTCGCCGCATCTCCGAGTACGGGGACCAGACCTACGAGCGCATCCAGTCCAAAACGAATTGATGTGCCTGGAATGCGCCAGCGGGAATCGAGTAGCGCGGCCAATAGATCCAACTCGGCAAGTACGTTTGCTGTATCACCACCGTGACCGCCCTGCCCGATCATGCCAACTCGCGCGCCAGTACGATTTAGTATCTCTCCCTGATGGATAGCCGTCACCTTAGATATCGCTTTGACCGCCTGAATTCGCTTGCGTCCTGTGCGATGGCACGTCGTCGAGCAAGGTCGTCTCACCGGAGCTTTTCGGCGCCTCAACGGGCAATTCACCAGTAGGCGTCATTTTGCTGACGGCCTCAGGCAAATCTCGCGTGATCCGGCTTATGAGCTCCTCGCGCGAAAGGCCGGTCTGCATCGAGAGGGAAGTCAGGGTGTCTTCGTCTATGGCTGCTTCCACCTCGCTTGGCTGGATCGGCTCGTTCGGCCCGGTGCCTACCCACGAATCGACCTTCGATCCGGCGCCTGCCCCTCTGAACCGGTCGAGAATATCGCCAAGCGCGGTCCCCGAAACGCCTTTTGAAAGCTGATCCAGAATCCCGCCTTGCGGATCATTTGGGTTGCGATCACCCGCTCCACGGATCATGTCGCCGATCTTGTCGCGATTTTGGTATGCCAAGACGCCGAGCATCGCGATCGCCAATTTTCCCAGGTTAGCCATTGGTACCTCCACTGTTCAATGGACAAGGGCTCAACATCACAAAAGTTCCGACTGGCGACGATCTAATTGAATAAGGGCTGGCGTATCGACACAGACATGAGCGGTGCTGCCTAACCGGCTTGTTTCCGTTTGCGGTGCGGCTTCGGCCTCGCAGACGTTGATCGTGCAAAGCTCGTTGCCTGCCTGATCGCGCATGCGCACTAACCATCCGGTCATATCGTCATCGCCCAGATCAGCCAACAGGCCGATTCCGCAACGGATCGCTTCGGCGCGAGCGTCCTCAAAACTTGGCGTCTCGGCAGGCGGAACCTAGCGAGCCTGGTCGCCGTCGCGATAGTACAACGTATAAGCGAGATGGATTCCACGCGCTGCCTTAGAGTATGGAACTACCACCCTCATCTTTGACGGGGGTTTGGCCAAACAGCGAACATCACTAGGCCTAAGACGATCGATCGAGGTCGACTCGCGCGACGGCGTAGGCGCCAAGCGAGATGCTTTGATCATCCAGCGGTCTTGCGGAACTTTCCATGAAGTCGGGATCGGTTGCCGCCCGCTCGAACTGCTCGGCGCCGAGAAGAGCAATGCGGGCGCTGCTCGGCGAATCCGAAAGCCGCACAGATTGCGTCTTGGCGGTAAGGTTAGCGACCCACAGGGTCACGCGGCGATCTTTTTCAGCCGCGATCGTGGCGACGCCGTCAGCGCCGGCAGTTCCTACCGACAGCAAGGTGGCTCCGCCGAGCTTTGAGAGACCAGCCAAGACATGGAAAGCGGGATAGACCGTTGGGCCATCCTGCTGATCATACCATGGCTGCACGAAATCAGCCTTCCTATGGATTTGGCCAAAGGGGCCGGCGAAGTCACCGAACGCGACGGCCTCGATTCCTTCGCGAGCGCAGGCCGCGAAATATCCGACAGTCCAAGCCGCATTGAACAGCCCGCGCTGACGAGGATCAATGCGCGATAGACAGACGCGAGCGTTCGCTTCATTCGGCGCAGTGGATTTTCCGTATGGGTTCTCACGGCAGCCGAGCTGGATGGGACCGATACGCAGTGGCAAGCGTTCCCCCATGAAAGCATGCGCGGAACGGATTAGATGGGGGATTGCCTGAAGTGTCTCCATCACCGAGACATCATCTACGGCGTGCACGCTTGGACAGGTGGTGAAGGTCACGTAGTCGAGCGCTTCGGCTGGCGGACGCTTGCGGTTGAGTTCGGTGAAGTAAGCGGCCATGCCGCCGCCCAGCGCGATGCCCGGGAAAGCCCGGCGAGCGGCGGAGTAGCTTTCGTGGAAGCTGGGCATAGTCGGCCACGGTGCTCCCGGCTGTACGGATGTCATGTCCTGCGCCGGAAAGACGGAGACAGCTTCTAGTTTGAGGCCGAGTGAGTGGACAGCATCCGCGACCGGCGCCAATTCGCCGAATGGATCGCGCGTGCCCTTGGTGATAATCTCGAGGACCACTCCAGCGCCGGTCAGCCGTGCGAGCGCGGCGTAGCTTTCTAGTTCGTCCTGGCCGTGTGCGATCCGGAGATCGACCTGGCAGACCATCCACTGGGGAGCCATTCGTCGTAGGAGCTCGGGGGTTTCGAGCGCGTGCTTTGCCTCGTCGGCGGCGACGCCGACGCCAGTGCGGGGCACTCGGCCGACCGGTCCGCCGATGGTCAGGTTGATGAGTGGATTGCGATTTTCAGACGTCCCGGTAGGGAGCGTTCCTGATACGTGAAGCCGGACGGCCTGCGTGAATTTCTGGCCCTTGGGCAGTCTGTAAGGCCACGGGCGACGCAGAGGGCGGACATATGTTTTATACGAGGCGTCAGACCAATTGCGTTGGTCCTCCATCTCATAGGCATCACCCTCCATGGCGCATGTCGCCCAGATCCCAGGCGCGATCTCGTGCGACAACGCCCGGATGTCGGTGAACGGACATTTTGGATCGATGTGGTCCGGAAAGAACGATAGCTCGTCGTGACCATCCTCATGCAGCACCTTTATCGGCTTGCCGGCTAAGCCCTCGATCGGATGAAGGACGACGAAGCCGGTCCGATTCGTCAAAACGTCAGTCTCGGGCTCTGCCTCCGCCACAAACGACAGCGCACCATCGCCACGGCCTGAGACGCGCGCCCGGTAAACCAGGCGGCCGGATGTTGCGGCACATGTTGCACGGTATTCAATGGCGAACGCATCCGGCCTCTCGTCGATCCGCAGATCATCGAGAACGGGGGTACATGTTCCCCAGTTTTCGTCCCGTACAAGAAACGAGATTCCGCGCAAGACCTCGATCGTCCCGATGCGGATGTAACGCAAGGCGCCATTGTCGAACGCGACCGACAAGGATCCGGCGCGCAGCGTGCGCAGCGGTGCCTCGAGCTGTTCGGTGCCACACAAGCGGACTGCCAGGGAAGCTGTCGAGGTCAAATTGCCCGCTCCGTCGTGGCGTCGAAGATCGAGGCCCGGTTCATGTTGATGTCGATCGCAAGCTTCTCGCCCGGACGGCTGACATCGTGCGCCTGCAGCTCAGCCATCACCGGCGCGCCGGCCAGTCGGAATGTCGCGTAACTGCGCGAGCCGGTCGGCTGCAGCAGGTCGATCGTTGCCTCATAGCGAAACGTGCCCTGCTCCGGCGTTGCAGTGTGCGCACGAGTGAGGTGTTCTGGCCTTAACCCGAGCAGCACCTGCTGTCCGTCCGCGACGCCCTTCAGCCCCCTGCCGGGCGCTAAGGGTAGCAGTGCATCTGCGAGCCGGATGGCAGCGGCGCCTGCGTCCAAGGCAAGGGTGCCTGGCAGGAAGCTCATCCGCGGCGAACCCAGGAACCCAGCGACGAACGTTGAGGCCGGGTGCTCGAACAACTCGAGTGGCGCGCCCTGCTGCTCTATCGACCCGTCGCGCATCAGCACGATACGGTCAGCCAACGTCATCGCTTCGATCTGGTCATGGGTGACGTAGATCATCGTTGTCGCAATGTCCTGGTGAAGGCGTTTGATTTCGCCGCGCATTTCGTCGCGAAGCTGTGCGTCGAGGTTGGACAGCGGCTCGTCGAACAGAAAGATGCGGGGGTTGCGGACTATGGCGCGGCCGATGGCGACGCGCTGGCGCTGGCCACCGGATAATTGGCGCGGAAAACGCCCCAGCAAGGGAGTGATGCCAAGCATGCGTGCCGCCTCGGCCACGCGCACCTCGACCTCTGGCTTCGGCATCTTGCGAGCCTTGAGGCCGAAGCCAATGTTCTTGGCCACGCTCATATGCGGATAGAGCGCATAATCTTGAAACACCATTGCCACGTCGCGATCGCGCGGCCGGAAATCATTGACCACCTCGCCGCCGATCTCGATCGTGCCTTCCGATATCTCCTCCAGGCCGGCGATGGTCCGGAGCAGCGTGGACTTGCCGCAGCCGGACGGTCCAACCAGGACGGTGAACTCGCCGTCGCGTATGTGGAGGTCAATGCCGCGCACGGCATGGAACGCGCCGTAGCGCTTGTGCAAGCCGGTAATTTTGACTTCGGCCATGCGGGAGCTTTCCTAACCGCGAACGGCGCCGAGCGTCAGCCCGCGCACCAGATGACGTTGAGCAAGGACCCCGAGGGCGATCGATGGCACAAGGGAGACGATGGCAAGGGCCGCGGCTTCGCCATATTGCGCGCCCTGGAAGCCGATGAAGGCGCGGAAGACCGTTGGCAGTGTAAAGGCAGTTCGGCTGGTCAAGATCAGAGCGAAGAAGAACTCCGTCCAGCATGCAATGAAGGCGAAGACAGCCGCCGCGACGATGCCCGGTGCTGCGAGCGGCACGGCAACGCGCCAGAACGCCTCCCATCTCGTGCAGCCATCGACGAGGGCCGCCTCCTCCATCGACTTCGGCATGCCGCGGAAATAGGCGAACATCATCCACACCGAGACCGGCAGCGTGAAGACCGTATAGGCGATGATCAGGCCGACATGAGTGTCGTAGAGCCCGACCTGGCGATAGATCAGGAACACCGGCAGCACGATCCCGATCGGCGGCAAAAAGCGCTGCGACAGCACCCAGAAAGACAGATGCTTGCCGCCGGTGTCGTAGCGCGCCAGGCTATAGGCCATCAGCGTGCCGAGCAGCGCCGAAAGCACCGTGGCCGAAAGCGAAATAATCAGGCTGTTGATGAGCCCGTCGAGACCACGATAGGCGAACAGCGCAGCTTTGTAGTGGACAAGCGTCGGAGCGGCGGGGAACCAGACAGGCGGTACGGTGAGGTAGTCGTCGCTGGGCTTGATGGAGGTGTTGAACATCCAGTAGAGCGGCCACAGCACGAACACCAGGAAGAACCCCAGCAGCAGAATTCGGCCGATCGGCAACGACCGGCGTTTCCTGCGGCGGGCGGGCGCGACGGCGGCCATCAGACCGGTTCTACCTTCAAGAGCCGACGCACCAGCAACGTCACGATGAGCGCCGTAAAGATCAGGAACAGCCAACTTCCTGCTGTTGCCTGCGACAGATGAAACTGTGTGAAGCCGATGGTATAAAGATAATAGGAGGCCGTGTAGGTTTGTGTTCCCGGGCCACCCCCTGTCATGATGAAAATGGTATCGAACATACGGATTGCGTCGAGCAGACGGAAGGTCAGCGCCAGCAGCATCATCGGCCCGAGATGCGGGAGCGTGATCGCCCAAAAAACCTGCCAGGCGTTGACGCCGTCGAGTTCTGCCGCCTCATAGAGATTGGGTGGGATTGCGGTCAGCCCGGCGAGCAGGATGACGAACATGAACGGCGTCCACTGCCAGACATCGGCGATGATCAGCGAGACGTAGAGCCACGGGCGCTCCGTCATCCAGCCGATCGTAACCTCCTGCCCCAATAGTTGCGTCAGGATATAGTTCGTCGGTCCGAAAGGCCGCTGTAAAAGCAGCGTCCAGGCTTGGCCGACGATGACCGGGCTGATGAACAGCGGCACGATCAGGATCGACATGATCACACCGCGGCCCGGAAAGCTGCGCACCATTGTCAGCGCCACCAAGAGGCCGAGAACGAATTCTATAGCGACGCTGATGCCCGACAGCGATGCTGTCAGCAACAGGGACCAACGTGCTACGGGATCGAACACGACCCGCTCGAAGTTCTTCAATCCGACAAAGGCGTGGCCCGGCACCTGGAAGTCGTAGTTGATGAAGGATACCACCAGCGAGAACAGAAGCGGATAGATCGACAGTGCCAATATCAGCAGCACAGCGGGGGCGACCAGCAGCCACTTGAAATGACGGTCAGCCCATTGGGCAAAGGCAGACAGCCGGGGCGGTGCGCCGGCGGCCTTCAAATGGCGGATCGTGGCTGTGGGCTGCATAGGCGTATCCAATCGCCGCTTAGCGGGGAGGTGTTGCGAGCCAAGCGCCCGCAACACCAATTGCTCCAGAGAGTCCGCCTCCCTTCAGAGGGTGACCGCCATGCCAAGTTTTTCCACCGTGTTGTCGGCGGTGGCGCCAGGCAGTTTCAAGAACTCGGTGTAGAAGCCCTTCTGCGAATCCACACCCAGTCGGTCGGTCGTCTCGTTCCACTCGGCGGCCGCCGTTTCAAGCGACGCCTTCGGATCCGCACCAGCCCACACCGCCGTGCACATGCGATCGATGCTCAAGAAGTAGTCCTGCGCGCCTGGCATGATCGGGTCGAGCAGACCGACGTTTGCCGAGTTGTTGAGGTTGGCAAGGTACTCCTTGGCACTCGGGAAGAGCGCGCCGTAGAGCTCGGACTTGAAGTGCGAGATGCGGTACGGGTCGCGTAGCGCGTAGGGCAGCATGCAACGTGCCAGCGAGACGGGTGGCGAGCATACCCACTGCATGAACAGATACGCCGCCTCAGGGTTGGGCGAGTCGGCCGACAGTGCCTTGTTGTAGCCGGTGGCATGTTCCGGATTTCCCGGAACCACGGCATAGCCGACCTTGCCGGCGATTTGGGACTGCGGAATGAAGTTGATTGCCGTGGCCGACTGCGAATAGTTCGCCGCCATACGGCCGCTAGGAGGCCAGGAATAGATCATCGCGACTTTGCCGGTCAGGAAAGCCGCCCACAAGGAGACGGCGTCGAGCTCGTTGTTGCCGGGGATCGAGGCCTTGTTTGCGGCGAGCATGTTTGTCAGCGTCTTGACGCCGGCATCCGAAACCAAACCTGCCTTCATGTCGTCGCCGAAGAGTTTTCCGCCGTTGGCCCGGTACTGCTGCAGAAAGTCGAACTGATTGCCGGGGCTGCCCGCCTTGCGGAAATGTCCCGCGCCATAGACCTTTGGCGCCATCTGGTCGGTGATGAACTGGGCGATCTGGGCATATTCTTCCCATGTCTTGGGCGGTCCAAGCTTGGCGTTGAACTTCGCCTGGTAAGCCTCCATCATTTTCGGATCCTCGAAAATGTCCTTGCGGTAGTAGAGAGCGAACATGTCGCCGTCGTCGAAGAATCCCCAGATCTTGCCCTTGTAGGTCGGCAGCGCCTTGTACAGGGGATGATAGTCCTCGAGGTCTGCCGGGTTCATGTATTTGGCGATGTAGTCGTCTAGCGGGGCGATGACGCCGCCATCGGCAAGCGACGGCGTCCAGGCCGGCGAGATGTCGAGGACGTCATAGGCACCCGAGCCGGCGATGTGCTCGGCGACCGCCTTGGAGTACTGGTCCGGGTTCGACAGCTCGACGACATTCGACTTCATCCCGGTAAGCTGCTCCCACATCGGCCCGCTGAAATTGCGCGGGTCGAGTGCCTGCAGGCCAGCCTCGTAGGTCATGTTGAGGGTGACGCCCGAATGCGCCTTGGCCGCCTCCGCCGCGCGAAAGGCGGAACCGTCCGCAGGCCCTTCCTTCGATGCTTTCAGGGCTGCGGCCTGCGCCTGGCCGAGCGGCGACGTGCCGTCCGCCAATTCCAATGTTTGCTGCGCCAGCGCCCAATCGGTCATCATCCCCAGCAGCGGGCCGGACACGGCCAACATGCCGGTCATCTGACCGAAGCGGGTGATGAAAGTTCGGCGGGTGGTTTCGCCGCGCATGAAGGCGTCGACCTCTGCTTCGAGACCTGCCTGAAAGTCACGTTTTTCACGATCGTTCATAGTGCTTGGTCCTCCCATTTTCCTTTTGCTTCACTCGTCCGCCGGCGCAGCGGTCAAGCATTTCCTCCCGTAAGGTCGCCGCAAACAGGCCGCGGCGGCGCGCCGAAAATCAGTGTCCTCCTAGGTTCCAAAGCGGGCGGCGAGCCCAGACAGCCTGGTCTTCCACAGCTCGCTCGAAAGCACCTCGCGATTGACCACGCCGCGCGGCTCGCGACCGCGCTGCACCTCCATTACCGCTTTGACGTCCGCGGCACCGTTGCCGGCAAAGCACTGGTCGGTCCAGCAAAGCGCGTGCGGCGCCAGGATGACATTGTCGAGTTTGAGGATCGCATCGTCTGCGTCGGGAGGCTCTTGTTCCAGCACGTCTAGACCGGCGCCGGCGATGCGGCGCTCCTGCAGTGCTTGCGTCAGCGCTTTCTGGTCGACGATCGGGCCGCGCGCGGTGTTGATCAGGTAAGCTGTCGGCTTCATCAGGGCGATCCGCTCGGCATTGACGATGTGGTGGGTCTGGGGCGACAGGGGGCAACTCACCGACAGCACGTCGGCGCGGCGAAACAGATCCTCCAGCCCTACCAGCTCGACGCCCATGTCGGCAGCGACCCCCTTGTCGGCAAACGGGTCATGGGCGATGAATTGCATGTCAAAGGGCTTCGCCAAGCGGAAGACCTCGGCACCGATGTTGCCGATGCCCAGCGACCCAAGCGTACGCCCGACGAGGCCGACCCCCATATGTTCGGAGCGCTTCTCAAAACCAACAGACCCTTTGCGGGTGAGCGCGTCCTTTGTCAGCAGCTTGCCGGTCAGCGCCAGCATGAAGGTGACGACGGATACGGCGACGGGCCGTCGCACGCCATCGGGCGTGATGACCAAGGCAATACCGGCTGCGGTGCATGCCTCAACGTCGACAGTGTCGTAGCCGACCCCGAAGCGGGCAACGACGGCCAGGCGGCCGCTCCTGGGGACACTCGTGGCATCGAAACGATGGGCGAGGAGGATCAGCGCATCGAAATCCTCAAGTTGGTCGGCGCGAAGCGGACTGTTTGACTCCAGGAACACCATCTCGACACCTGTCGCATTGCGCAGCGGCTCCAGATCGAAATCTGGGTAGGTCGGCGAGCCGTCCGGCCTGCGGAAATCACCGGAAAGCGCCACCCTGAATTTCACGCTGTCCATCGTCTCCTCCGCTCCTATTGGCACCCGGCCCGGATCTTGGAAACCGCGTCGGCGATCGCGTCGTGCAGGACCCAAACGTCGCCTGAATAACAAATGAAATCGAAGCCCTGTGCGTAGAACTCGTGTCCCTGGGCGACGTTGGGCACCAAGCGTCCAAGCGATTTGTTGTGCTTCTTGGCGGCGGCAACGATTTTGGCCATTGCAGCAGTGAAAGTGGGGTGGGCGAAGCCGCCAGGAATGCCGAGCGAGACGGACAGATCGAAATGTCCGACCCACAGACAATCGACCCCGTCCAGTCCCGCGATGCCGTCAATGTTCTTGACGCCGTCGGCGGTCTCGATCAGGCAGATGAACGTCGAGCGCTTGTTGGCGGCCTCGAATTTGTCAGCGACCGCGCCCGGACGGTAACGGTCATGAGCGATCTGCAGCGCCACGCCGCGGGCGCCGGCAGGGTGGTATTTCATGGAGTTGATGATGTGCTGCGCCTGTTCGACGCTGCTCACCATCGGCGCGATCAGGCCTTCGGCGCCCATGTCCATGGCGCGGGCGAGGAAATGGTAGTCCTGCGACGGCACACGCACCATGACCGGCAGATCGGCCGCCTCGAAATAACGGATCGCACTCTTCAGCGTTTCCAAGCTAAATCCCGAATGCTCCATGTCGAAAAAGACGAAATCGCAGCCAGCGGACTTCAGGATGTGACCGATTCCCGGCGTGGCGAACTCGGCGACGAGCGTACCGAGCTTGACCCGCCTGTGAGAAGCTAACGCCCTGAGACTTGGCTCCGACATGCACTTCCTCCCGTTCGCCCCAATGGGCCAATCCGCCTTTGTTCGCTTCAATGCGTGGCTTCAAGAACGAGGTCGCAGGTCGTCACCAACTTGGTCACGACGAGCGGCGCGCTCTGCGTATTGAATTCGTCGAAATGAGCGGTGCGGCAGTGGTCCTCGAATGCGGCCTCGCTATCGTAAATCTCATAGAGCAGGACCCGATCCAGTTCGCCGCGCGCCTCCGTCACGTCAAAGCGGCGACAGCCGGCCTCGGTGCGCATCGAGGCGGTCGCATTGGCGTCGACAAGTTCTCGGAATCTGTCCCGGGCACCAGGCCTCAGGCGGAAATCGACCCAGACGACAAATCCGGTCATCACTTGGGCCTCGCAAGTTGCAGATACCGCTTGGCCACATATTCGAGATGGCTGCGCATGGCCGTCTCTGACGCGTCTGGATCGCGCGCGGCGACGGCCTCGAAGATTTCGCGATGAGCCTGGTAGGCCTTGCGGTCTTCACCCTTGGCCAATGTGGTGCGACGCTGTTCGAGCAACCATTCAGCCAAGGCCGCGTGAATAGCTGTAAAGATCCGATTGCGGGTGATTACCGCCAGCACGTAATGGAAGTCTACGTCCGTGCGCTCGAAGCGCGCCAGATCGCCGATCGACTGCCGGTTGAGTTCGAGCGCCTCCTTGAGGCTGTCAATGTCTTCCGGGGTAGCATGCACAGCGGCGTTGCGGGCAAGACCGACCTCGAAAAACAAGCGCGCGCTCTGGAAGTCGTGAACCCCTCCCGGCGCCGAAATCATGTGCCGAGCCGGCCCTGAAAGGGCGTCAATCACGAATTGAGGAGTGGGTCGAGTGACGCGGGCACGCTCCCCCGATTTTACCTCGACAAGGCCCATTTTGCTCAGATGCAGCAGCGCCTCACGGATGGAAGGCCGCCCTACCCCGAACTGCCGCATGAGTTCCCGTTCAGATGGGAGACGGTCGGCTTCGGCCAACTCTCCCTCTCGGATCATCCGTTCGAGGTGCGCTGCCACCTCGTCCGAAAGCTTCCGCTGCTTGATCAGAACTCCGATCATGTGGCATACCTGTTATACCAATCAGGTACGTTATGATCCCATAGCACCCTTGTCAACGATGTCTAAGCATCCGGTAGCCGAGCCGTTTAATCACTCCGCCGAGGCGTCCTTTGCACACGCCTTCAACGTCTTCACCAAGGATATCGGTGACTTGAGGAGCGCGAGCACACTCTGCTCGGTGTTCCGATCGGGGACCGTCTTCGAACCCTGGGTCGGGTGGTCAGTTTCAACTGCGGTGTGGACCGCAGTGAGTGCCACCGGACCGTGTGCTGGCCGAGACCTACCCAACCGCCTGCTTATGAGCTGCAACATGAGCCCTCGATGGCAAAGTAGACCTCGACCTGAGCAAGACCCGCGAATGGAAGTG
This sequence comes from Mesorhizobium sp. L2C066B000, assembly GCF_000502335.1. Lineage (NCBI taxonomy): Bacteria > Pseudomonadati > Pseudomonadota > Alphaproteobacteria > Hyphomicrobiales > Phyllobacteriaceae > Mesorhizobium > Mesorhizobium sp. L2C066B000. The sequence continues at coordinate 125,556 of NZ_AYWZ01000011.1, read as the reverse complement.
GGGTTCACAGCCGAGGCGGAAAACGCGAACTCTCGCTGGTGGACCCATTTGGCAATACGCCTGCTCCATCTCGTAATCTTTTTGCGCCGCCGCAATGCCGCAAAGGAAGGTGGTGTCGGGTCAGTTCTCTCTAGGCTCCAGAGCGCTCGTCACGTTGTGCCCATCCTCGTGCGGTGGGCGGCCGCCGCTTGAGGATGCGCATTTGAAACTGGTTTTCTCAAGATCTTTTAGTCCTGAGGGCCTCAGGCGGGGGCGCTTGCCATTTAGTTATCGTCACCTGCAAATGCCGAACCCGCACTCGACGCCAATCTACGCGCTGGCCAGTTTGCGACATCTGGTTTCGGCGATTCCGCTTTCAGTAGCGACGATCATGCTGGACGGCTGATATGAGGCGCGTTCCCGCCTGGCAGCTTAGGGGCAGCAAGCAGGACGTCGGCTTTCTTGCCTCGACCTGGCCTAAGCAGTCATTCAATTCGTGGCCTCAAGCAGCTCATCCACGCTCCTCCTGACGCGGCGTGCCATCCAGCCGATGTCGGGCTGATGTGCGTGGACGGCAGTCGTCCTTTGACCACCGCTTCTGGCGGCGCCGATTGGCGAGCCGCCTCGCCATCATTAGCTATGGAACGGAAAAGAAACCATTCAGCATCAGACTACCGCTTTTCGACGCACCTTTTCGAATATGTCGGAACGAGCGCTTGTCGCGCAGCCCACGATGCCCCCCATTGGTGAACCGGTTCCATGAAGAGTCTGACAATACGCCACCGCATCCTCGTCAGTTTCGCAGCCGTTCTGGTGGTCATGTCCGTGATAGCCCTCATCGCGTACGCCTGGTTTCTTCAGGCGGGGGAGGAGGCGACTGAGGTCGAGAAGGGCATCCTTCCGGACCTTTATCACAGTACCGAGATCATGACGGGCCAGATGGCGGCCCATAGTCTGCTTCAGGAATATGCCCTTCAGGACAACCCGTCAGACAGAAGCACGGTTGAAAACGCGATCACGACCAATCGCAACCAGGTGCAGCGGTCGATGGACGACTATGAGGCAACGATCGTCTCCGATATCGACAAGCAGAATTATGCAGCCGTCAAACAACTCGCCAACCAATTCCGTCTGGCTGAAACTGCTGTGCTGGAAACAAGCCGGGCTGCCTTGTCGAAAGGTGAAACTCCCAATGAAAGCCCAGCTATCAAGAACGAAGTAGAGCCGATCTTTGTAAAATTGCAGTCCGCTCTGCAGGCCATGGTTGAGGATCACAGAGGCGAGGCAAACAGCGCGACGCAGCGGATCAGCTCGATCGTCAGAACGGCCGAAGTCGGTTTGAGCGTTGGCTTGTTGATAGCCCTCGGGCTAGCCCTTCTTTTGGGTTACCAGCTGTTTCGCGCCATTACAGGTCCGCTCACCCGTTTGGTCGACGCGGTTCAATTGATGCGGCAAGGCGACTTCAGCGAACGGCTCGATCTGAGGCGCCGAGACGAATTCAGCGTGCTTGCCGACGGCTTCAACGCAATGGCGGACGATCTCACAACCCTCATTGGTCAGGTTCAAAGGTCCAGCATACAGGTCGGCACGTCGATAACTGAGATCGCCGCCACCTCCAAGCAACAGCAGGCAACTGCGACTGAAATCGCAGCGACCACAACAGAAATCCGAGCGACAGCCAAGGAAATCTCCGCCACATCAAACGAACTGGTCCGCACGATGAACGAGGTCTCCACAGTTGCCGAACAAACCGCTGCCGTGGCTGGCGGGGGGCAAGCGGGGCTGACCCGTATGGAAGAAACCATGCAGCAGGTCATGGAAGCGGCTGGCGCGATCAATTCCAAACTGGCGATCCTGAGCGAGAAAGCCGGCAGCATCAATCAGGTGGTGACGACCATCACCAAAGTGGCCGATCAGACGAACCTGTTGTCGCTCAACGCTTCCATCGAGGCGGAGAAGGCAGGCCAATATGGCCGGGGTTTTGCAGTGGTGGCGACGGAAATCCGAAGGCTCGCGGACCAGACAGCTGTCTCCACCTACGATATCGAGCAAATGGTCAAGGACATCCAGTCGGCAGTCGCGGCCGGGGTGATGGGCATGGACAAGTTTTCCGAGCAGGTCCGTCGGGGTATGCAGGACATCCAGCAGGTCGGCGGGCAACTCTTCGAGATCATTCAGCAGGTTCAGGGGCTGGTGCCACGTTTCGAAGTCGCCAATGAAGGCATGCAAGCACAGGCGACCGGCGCGGGGCAGATCAGCGACACGCTAACCCAGCTAAGCGAGGCAGCTCAGCAAACAGTCGAGTCCCTTCAGCAATCGACGCTCGCGATCGAGGAGCTCAATCAAGTCTCAGGCGGCATGCGAAGTAGCATATCGAGGTTCAAGCTACGAGCATAGCGAGCCGGCAGTAGGATGTGACAATGCTATTCCTCGCCTTCAGCATGGGTCCGGATCGCTACTTGATCGATGTCCACAAAATTGAAGAGGTGCTGCCCTATATCGACGTGAAAGTTCTTCCGGGTGCGCCAACTGGTGTGGTGGGTTTGGTCAGCTATAACGGAATACCCATCCCCCTGATCGATGTCACCCTTCTTGCGCTTGGCCGACCATCGGAGCGCCTGTTGAGCACCCGGATCGTTGTGACGCGCTATCCGGCGGATGATGGCGAGCGACGCCTGCTGGGGCTGATCGCGGAACGGGTGACGGATACGATCGAGCGAGACCCGGCCGATTTCGCGCCGTTCGGACTGGAACCAGGAACCCCGCCCTATCTTGGGCCGGTGGCTTCCGATGGTTCGGAGATCATTCAGTGGGTCAAAGTGGAAGCGCTGCTTTCGGAAGAGATTCGTACCGCATTGCTCCGCCAGGCGGCAATAGGTGATCAATGACCGGAGCAATAGAAAAGCTCCTGACGGAAACGATTGGACTGGACAGTGCCAGCGTTGGTCCGACAGTGGTTCGTCAGGCGGTCAGAGAACGGATGGAAGCATGCCGGATAACCAACCCTCAGGCCTATAGGCAACACTTGGCCGGTTCCTCGCAGGAGCTGCAGGAGCTGATCAATGCGGTGGTGATCCCAGAGACCTGGTTCTTTCGCGACCGAGAAGCGTTCACGATGCTGGCGCGGCATGCGCGCGCGCACAAGCCTGCTCAGCCGATAAGAATCCTGAGCCTGCCATGTTCAACCGGCGAAGAGGCTTACTCGGTCGCCATGGCCATGTTCGATGCCGGCTTTGAGGCGCATGAGTTCAAGATCGATGGCGTGGACGTCAGCAGCCGCAATATCGCGACGGCTGAACACGCCATCTATGGCCGCAATTCGTTTCGCGGCAGCCATTTAGAATTCAAGGATCGCTATTTCGAAGCGGCCGAGGGCGGGTTGCGGCCTGTTGCTGGGGTGCTGAAACAGGTTCGGTTCATGGTAGGAAACTTGTTCGGTTCTCACGCGCCTTTCGGGCAAGAGGTCTATGACATCCTGCTTTGCCGCAATTTGCTGATCTATTTCAATCGAGAGCTGCAGGATCGCGCATTGATCTGCCTGAAGGACCTGCTGGCCAAAGATGGACTTCTTCTGGTCGGTCCGGCGGAAGCAGCTCTTCCAAGGGTGCATGGCTTTCTTTCCGCTGAATGGCCATTGGCCTTCGCCTTTCTTAAATCGGAGCCCGTCAAGACCACGGCGCCGAAGGTTTCGGCCGCCGTCCCGGTGCGGACGCCAAGCCCTAAGGTCAAAAAGAGCGAGCCTCTTCGTCCGTTCCGACCGACAATTGGCAATGAAGGCCGCGGGCAGGCTCAGGCCAAGCCGCTTGCACGCGCCTCGGAAAGCCTCATCGCGGTTGAACGGATCGCCAATGCAGGACGCGTAAAGGAGGCACAGGAGGTCGCCCTGGCGCATCTCAGGGAGTTCGGTCCTTCCGCAGAAATCTTCTACCTGCTGGGCCTCGTCCAGGATGCGGATGGTTCTGCACCCGAAGCCGCGCAAAGTTATCGCAAGGCGCTCTATCTCGCGCCAAATCATCGAGAAGCTCTTGTCCATCTGGCCTTGCTGCTTAGCAAGCAAGGCGACCATAACGGCGCCGAGGCGCTGGCCAGCCGGCTGGGTCGGGTCCAGAAAAGGAGCGGCAGTTGATGGCGGCTTCGACAAGGATCGCTCAGCCGGTGGAGGAGATCGAAATCAACGACTGCTGGCGGCAAATAGGCGTACGGGGTGACAAGTCATGTCCGCTACTAGAGCAGCATCTCCACTGCCGCAATTGCCCGACCTACAAGAAGATCGCACGACGCCTCCTCGACCGTGCAGCTCCCTCGGCGTCTCGCGACGAATGGCCTGACAACGCTGGTCGTGCAGGGATCGATTCGGCAGACAGCGACGCGCTGCAGACGGCCGTTCTCTTCCGTTTGGGGGAGGAATGGCTGGCACTTCCGGTCGGTATTTTTCATGAAGTGGCTGAATCTCGTCGCGTTCATTCACTTCCACATCGCAGGAACAGTGCACTGCTCGGCATTGCGAATGTCCGTGGTGAATTGCTCATTTGCCTGTCCCTGGCCGAATTGCTCGGGATAGACGAGCGCAAGGAAGGGGAACAAGGCACACGAACCAAGGTATTTCGCCGCCTTGTCGTGGTAGGCGAGCGCGACAAGCGGGTTGCTTTTATGGTTGATGAGATCCACGGCTTACATCGGTACCAGGAACGCGACACTCTCGCTGTTCCGGCCATGATTGGCAAGGCACTGTCGGCCGCTACGGTTGCCGTGCTGCCATGGCAAGGACGAGCCGTTGGCTGTCTCGATCCACGACAACTGCTCACGATGCTGGATCGGAGCATCGCATGACAGATGAAGACTTCAGCCAGGTTTCGATGCTCAGCCTCTTCCAGGCCGAACTGGAGACGCAGTCACGGGCTCTAACCTCTGGACTTCTGGCACTCGAACGCGATCCTATCGCCGCCGACGCCCTGGAAGCATGCATGCGTGCCGCGCATTCTCTGAAAGGAGCTGCCCGCATCATCGACCTGATGCCCGCAGTCAAAGTTGCAAATGCGATGGAAGACTGCCTGGTCGCAGCGCAACGCGGGCATCTGAGGGTGCGACGGGAGCATATAGATGCGCTTCTGCAAGGTTCTGACCTTTTGAAATTGATCGCATCGGGATCATCGAGCGAGAGCGCCAACTCAGAAGTCGAAACCTTTCTCGCGAAGTTCGAGGGGTTGTCCCTCCCCCAGGCAAAGCCCGGGCCCCAAGATTCTGCAGCTGATTTCGCAACTCATCATGCCCAGGAGCAACTGGCGACGACCTCTTCAGCGAACCTCCTCGTTGGGGCGGTACCGCAAGCCCACGGCAGCATCGGCTCTGATAGAATGGTTCGGGTGACGGCAGACAGCCTGAACCGATTGCTCGGGCTGGCTGGCGAGTCGCTGATGGAAGCTCGGCGGCTCAGGCCATTCGCTGACGGGCTGCTACGGCTGAAGCGACTTCAATCGGACCTCGCAAGTGCATTCGACAATCTTCATGCAGTGCTGCCGCCGGTTTCAAACGATGCGGCGGTGGTGGAGGCGCTGGCTGAAGCGCAGCGAAAGCTTCGGTTGAGCCAAGCGTTCCTGGCGCAGCGTTTCGATGAGTTGGATTCAGTGGATCGGAAAGCGACCGATCTTGCCAACAGATTGTACGACGAAACGTTGGCGAGCCGGATGCGGCCTTTTGAGGACGGCGTGCGACACTATGCGAGAATGATCCGCGACCTCGGTCGTACCCTTGGCAAGCGGGTGCGACTGGAGATCGTAGGCGGCTCGACCGGCATCGACCGCGATATCCTCGAGCAGCTCGATGCCCCTTTGGGGCACCTTCTGCGCAACGCTGTAGACCATGGGCTTGAACCGCCTGAGGAGCGCCTCGCGATGGGCAAACCCGAAGAGGGGCTCATCAGGCTCGAAGCGAGGCACAATGCCGGGCTGCTGCAGATAGCCGTGGTGGACGACGGCAGGGGGATAGAGCTCTCGAAGCTGCGCGAGGCCGTCGTCGCCCGGCAACTTGCAACCAGGGAAAGTGCTGAAACACTCAGCGAAAGCGAATTGCTCGCGTTTCTGTTTCTGCCAGGCTTTTCCATGAAAGCGGGCCTTACCGACGTCTCAGGTCGCGGTGTGGGGCTCGATGCAGTGCAAGCCATGACGAAGGAAGTCCGGGGAGTCGCAAGCGTCTCCTCAGAATTTGGCCACGGAACCCGATTTCAACTGCAATTGCCGCTGACACTGTCGGTCCTCCGCACGCTGCTCGTCGATGTCGATGGAGAGCCCTATGCTTTTCCACTCGCTGCCATTTCCAAGACTTTGAAACTGCAACGGACGGAGATCAACGTCCTGCAGGGCCGGCCGCATTTTCGATTGAACGATCGACAGATCGGGCTGGTCACCGCTCGCGAGGTGCTCGATCGAGGTGAGCCCGGATCGGAACCGAACGAACTATCGGTCGTCGTCGTGGATGCGGGTCGGGGCGATGCGTACGGCCTGATCGTTGACCGTTTTCTCGGGGAACGCGAGTTAGTGATCAGACCTCTCGATCCACGGTTTGCCAAGATCAAGGACATCAGCGCAGCGGCCCTGATGGAAGACGGTTCGCCTGTTCTGATCTTCGACGTCGACGATCTGATCCGATCGGTGGAAAAGCTTGCATCGTCCAGCGGATTTCGAGCTCTTCGGCGCGCCGCGGGCGGTCCCGAAGCGAGCAGGCGCAAGCGCGTGCTCGTGATTGACGATTCACTGACGGTTCGCGAACTCCAGCGCAAGATGCTCGGCAATTACGGTTATGAGGTCGAAGTGGCGGTAGACGGCATGGACGGGTGGAATGCCGTCCGGTCTGGTCCTTTCGATCTCGTCGTCACCGACATCGACATGCCTCGCATGGATGGCATCGAGCTGGTGAGTTTGATCAGAAAGGATGCTGATCTCAAGAACACACCCATTATGATCGTTTCATACAAGGATCGGGAAGAAGATCGCGCGCGCGGGCTCGACGCAGGTGCGGACTATTATCTGACCAAGAGTAGTTTTCAGGACGAGGCGCTGATCCATGCCGTCGTGGACATGATTGGCGAGGCGGCTGAATGAGATCGAGATTGGAAGCCAGCGAATGAGAATCGGCGTAGTTAACGACATGCCGATGGCGGTTGAACTTCTGCGTCGACTGGTTCTGTTGACCGGCGAACATCAGGTCGCGTGGATCGCGACTAATGGGCGTGAGGCGGTCGAGGTCTGCAGACGTGATCTGCCGGATCTGATACTCATGGATCTAGCGATGCCAGAGATGGACGGCGTGGAAGCGACCCGCAGAATCATGGCGGAAACCCCGTGCTCAATCTTGCTGGTGACCGCCAGTATCGAAGCCAACCTCGCCGGCGTCTACGAAGCAATGGGTCATGGCGCGCTTGACGCAGTCGATATTCCGTCAGTGGGCATCGAAGGCAACGCGTCCTCGCAATCCGCCCGGCTTTTGACGAACAAGATACTAACGATAGGCAAGCTGATCGGTGATGCGCCTACCCAGGCAAAAAGGCGGATGTCACGTGCGGCTGAGCCGTCAACTCGACGCCTGATAGCAATCGGCGCCTCTGCGGGCGGGCCGGCTGCCGTTGCCGCAGTCCTGAGCGCGTTTCCCGTTGATTTTGGCGGCGCGATTGTGCTCGTCCAGCATCTCGATGCTCAGTTCGTTCCAGGCCTTGTTGATTGGCTAGGGCAGCATACGCGTCTCCCGATCCGTCCGGCGGGGGAAAGGGATAGCCCTCAAGCGGGCACCGTTCTCGTTGCCAGTTCTGCGGATCATCTGGTTTTCAAGTCAGCTCAGCAACTTGGCTATACGCCCAGCCCCAAGGACAATGTTTATCGGCCGTCCGTAGATGTGTTCTTCGAAAGTGCGGCGCAATGGTGGCCTGGCCCGGTGATTGGTGTTCTGCTCACAGGCATGGGCAGGGATGGTGCGCGCGGGCTGAGACAGCTCCGTGACAAGGGGCATCTCACAATCGCGCAGGATAGAGCAACCAGTGCCGTCTATGGCATGCCGAAGGCCGCCGCCGACATCGGCGCGGCTGTTGATATTCTTCCTTTGGGTGCGATCGGCTCACGTATAATCGAAGCCTGCGAGCGCTCCACGTGAAAGGCCCCTTCCGATGACGCAAGAACCAGAGTTGGTCCCGCCACTCGCAGATAACTATTCATCCATGGTTCTGCTCATCGATGATCAGATCATGGTTTGCGAGGCGGTCAGGCGCGCTCTAGCCAACGAGCCCGATATTTCCTTACACTTCTGCACCGACCCGTTGAGAGCGATGACGGTCGCGGATGAGGTAAAGCCAACCGTTATCCTGCAGGATCTCGTGATGCCAGGGGTCGATGGGCTGCATCTGGTGCGAGAATACAGGAAGCATGCGTCGACACGCGCGGTGCCAGTCATTGTGCTGTCGAGCAAGGAAGATCCAGCCACCAAGGGCGAAGCCTTCGCTGCGGGCGCGAACGACTATCTCGTCAAACTGCCGGATCGTATCGAGTTGATTGCACGCATTCGATATCACACGCGGGCCTATCTGGATCACGTCCAGCGAGACTCGGCACACCGAGCGCTGAGGGAAAGCCAGCGACAGCTGATCAGTGCAAATCTAGAGCTTGAACGTCTGACGCGGATCGATGGCCTGACGGGTCTCGGCAACAGGCGCTATTTTGACGAATATCTGGCGGCTGAATGGAAACGCGCTTTTCGCGCACAGTCCCCACTGTCGCTGTTGATGATCGATGCCGACAACTTCAAACGATACAACGATACCTATGGCCATATGGCCGGCGACGATGTGCTCAAGCAAATCGCCCGCGTAATCCAGAGCGGTTCCGGCCGCTCCACCGATCTCGCTGCGCGGTACGGAGGCGAAGAGTTCGTCATCGTGTTGGTCGACACTATACTGGAACAATCCAGTGCGATCGCCGAGCGGCTCGTCCAGAGCGTGCGGGAGTTGAACATACCCCACGGCCCGGATCGCGTGACCATCAGCGTCGGCGTCGCAACAGCGGTGCCCACCGAGAACGAGACGCCAAACGATTTCGTCAATGCCGCCGATTTGGCTCTGTTTCGTGCCAAATCGGAAGGACGAAATCGTGTTGCGCTTCATATGTCCCGCAGCTAGAGAAGCTCACATCTCAGTCAACGAAGCGCGCCCTGTTCGATTTGAGGACGACCTTGGCAAAGTCGGGCACTTCAAGACCTTGGCGCACGAGCGCATCAAGTGCCTGCTCGGACGCCCTGATGGCGGCGAGCCGCGCCAGCACAGTCTCAGCCTCCAGGCGGGGGACCACGGCGATACCGTCCCGGTCGCCGACCAGTATGTCTCCCGGCGAGATAGTCACTCCTCCAAGCACCACCGGGAATCCGACCGTGCCTGGACCATTGCGCGCAGGCGAATTCGCAATGACCCCGGCACAGTAGACCGGCAACCCGACAGCCTCGATCCCGACAACGTCGCGCACGAGGCCATCAGTGATGAAGCCGGCGACGCCCTTGTTGCGCGCCATGCCGAGCACGAGATCGCCAGTTACCGCCGTACCGGCAAAGCTGTCGGTGGAAGCGACGATGACGTCGCCACTTGCTGCGGCATCCAGTGCTCCAAACAGGGCGAGGTTGTCGGCGGGGCCGCAGTGACAGGTCACGGCGACGCCGACCATCGTCGCAGTAGCTGGCGACAGTGGCTTGATCGCATAATGCAAGGCGCCGCGTCCCCCCATCGCGTCTACGACCTGGCTAACCGGCACGCCCGCAAAAGCACTGATGATTTCTGCTGCGGGCCGTTCGAAACGGCGCTTGATGGTGAGCAGTGGTGGGTCTTCAATCATGTAGCGGCCCCATTCCCTGAACGAACGAAATACAGTCCGGCCCGAGGTCGCGCAGGCTCCGCGCGCCCATCAGTCCCATGACGCGGTCGATCTCCTTGCGGTAGAGTTCGAGCACGTGGCGTACCCCCTCCTCGCCGGCGACCGCGAGCCCCCACAACTGCGGCCGCCCGATCAGACAGCACGAGGCGCCGAGCGCCAGCGCCTTGACGACGTCGGAGCCTCGCCTGATGCCGCCATCGATAAGCACCGGTATGCGGCCTGCGACAGCCGCGACAACCGCCGTCAACGCGTCCAGCGATGCGGCGGCGCCGTCAAGCTGACGGCCCCCATGATTGGATACGATGATGCCGTCGATTCCCCGCGCTACAGCCTCGGCGGCTTCGCTGGGATGCAGGACGCCTTTCAGCAACAACGGTCCGGACCAGACAGTGCGCAGCCAGTCGACATCGGCCCAGGAGAGTCCGGGATCGAGCATTGCGGCCATGCGGCCCGCCAATGCACCGACCGTCGCCGTATCCCCGGGGCGCGCGTAGTTGCCGAAGGTCAGTTTCGGGAGTCGGGTGCGCATACGAAGAAGCCACGCCGCCTTGGTGGCGGCCGCGAGGGTTCCGGCCAAACCGAAGCGCGGCGGGATGGCAAAACCGTTGCGGATGTCGCGTTCACGGTTGCCAAGCATCTGGTTGTCGATGGTGAGCACCAGCGCGTCGTAGCTTGAGGCACGCGCCCGATCCACCATTTCTCGGGTGAAGCCGCGATCGGTATAGACGAACACCTGCATCCACCGTGGGCTACTTCCGGTGGCTGCTATATCCTCCAGCGTGCAGACGGATCCGTGGCTGGCGCAGTAGAATGTCCCTGCGGCCGCTGCGGCTCGGGCGGCTGCGCGCTCGCCGTCGGGCCAGAACAGCCCAGCCAGGCCGGTTGGCGCGATGCCCAGCGGGATGGCAAGTTTCGCGCCGAAGAGGTCAAGGGAAAGGTCTCGCGTCGTTGCACCGTTGAGTGGTCGCGGCAGAATGGCAACCTCGTTAAAAGCTTGCTCGTTCCGGCGCAGCGTTCGCTCATCCTCGGCACCGCCATCGGCGAAGTCGAACACCGGGCGTGGCAAAGTCCGCCGCGCGGCGACGCGGACCGCGGCCACGCTGTACAGGCACTTCAACGCCGCCATCGAAGCAGACGATGCCCCACCGCCGGCACCGCGGTCATCGCCTGTGTTTGAGGCAGACGAGGAGCTACTCACGGTTGCTTTCCGCCGATGCGACCATGATGCGTCGGTCCACCGCCTCCCGGAACACGCACGCAGGAGAGTGTTCCCTCAAAGGAGGGATCGCTGCCGGTCGCCAGCACGCCGGCATTTGTCACCCAAAGCATCTCGCCCGAGAAGACGCAGTTGGTCGTTGCCTTGCCGCAGACGAAGAAACCCTCCGCTGTCCCGTTGGGCTTCAGAACGTGAATGCCGTTGGCGGCAATATCCGTGACATAAAGGCGGCCATCGGCTCCGACCTTCAGCCCGTCCGGGATCGGATTGGCCCCAGGCAAGCGGCCCAGGTCTTCGACGCAACCATCCGGACGCTGCCGCTTGACGCGACCCGTATAGGACTCCCCCCAAATGATCGAGCCGTCGGCTTCGATCGCCACACCATTGGGGAACGTCGGCTTGTCGAAACCGAGAGCAAGGTACGCACTGCCGTCGGGGTTGACGGCAAAGATGTAGCTTGGGTCCGGGTTCCCCGGGTTGTATGTGCCGGGATCGCTGAAGATGAGCCGGCCGTCAGCAGCAAATACAAGATCGTTTGGCCCATTGAGCCGAATGCCTGCGACTTCGCTTAGCAGGATTTCCGGCTTTCCGCCTTCGGCAACCCGCTGGATGGATGGTGTCGTCATCTCCGCGGCCCGCCAAGGTCCGGTCGTGCCGCCGTTTTGGCAGACATAGAGCAGGTCATCCGATCCAAGAACACAGGCGTTGGGCGCTCCGGCAACATACGCTAATTGGCGAGCACTTCCGTCGCGATCTATGGCCGTCAGCTGGCTTCGATAGCTTTCGACGATGACAATTCGGCCATCGGGCAGCACCGTCGGGCCCTCGGGCCAGCCAAGGCCGGTCGCGACAACCTCGACGGCCAGCTTTTCAACCTCGTTCATCGTGCGACCCCCAGAACGGCAGCCTATCAAGATTTGTCGGGTATAATCCAGCCTGGCGGTCTCCGGACCCGGCGACTCAAAGATAGCTTGGCTGACGTGCGCGTTGCTGGGGCCCCCCTAAGCCGCCCCCCCCGGCGCCGGTGAACCCCGACGGGCGGAGGCCTATGGCTACAGCGCGAGCCGATCGGTGTCTACATAGCTCGGTAGCATTGGCTTGCTCCTCCAGGTCGCGTGGCAGGATTAGGTGCTGCTGAGGCCAGCGTGCACGAACAAGTGCAGGTGGAGAAGGTTGATTCTCAGTTCCTCTCCCTCTAACACTCACAAAGTCCAACAATTCTCTGCTCCGCTGCCAGGCGCTCTGGAGCCGAGCGTTTGCAGGGCGTGCGTGTGGCCAAAAGCTGGGGAGCGCCGCAGCGCCCAGGCGTGCAAATTGCTCTCTGAACGCCGATCCTTCTCCGAAGCTGGGGAGTAGCCCCAAATCCAACAGCAATATCATGCCTCAACGGCGGTTTTGCCACTGCCAGTTTTGCGGTTCGCTCGCCTGTCAAAAGGGACAGTCTTTCGGGTCACGATCCGGAGTGGGTTTGCCAAGGCTCCCGGAATCGAGGTGGCCCACTTTTGCGTCGGGGCTCCGCCACTCTTCAGATCAACAGCAACCAGCACCAATACGCACCAATCACCATTTGCACAGCGAACGCGGTGAACCTGACACTGACCGCGAGTTGGCTGGTTGAGACGAGGTGGATCACCGACTGCACTATACGTGCGCCTAACATCGTGGAGGCCAAGGGATCCGTGACATCTGTCTTTGAAATGATGATCGCGACTCCGAGCAGACCTCCGAAGATTGGAAGCCCTTCAATGCAGTTGGCGTGGGCACGGGCTAACCTCCGCATAAACGGGGAGAGGGCCCCGTTATCTGGCGTAAAGCCGTTTGCCGGGACTTGCCCAGAGATCACCAGGTAGCTCCGGATAACTTCCATCACGATCAGCAGGGCCAGCGCCCAGGAGATGAAGCCAGTCAATGCGTAAGCACTCGCCGACATGTGCCGTCCCCGTTGCTAGCACTCTAGGTCGTTGTAGCCGATCAACTAGTCTAACGCTATTCGACGAGGAGGGGCGGCGTGTAGGGGGCCGGGACCAGTAAGTCCGCTTGTGGCCAGTTAAGAACGACAGAGGCCGATCTCGACCCACATCAGCCATGCGGCAGCATCCGGTTTCGCACAAGGCTAAGCCATGAGGGCAATGTCTTGAAAACGACGTGGTTGCATTATCGCTGTCCAGTAGGCCAAGCATGCTCGCATTCGAAACGCCAGTCGAATACGCTCAGCGAAGCTTTGAGCTAGGGAGGCAGGACAACCGCACATGGAGCGAAGGCTTACCGCGATCCTTGCTGCCGACGTGGTCGGCTACAGCACGCTCATGGGCGAGGATGAGGTCGGCACGCTCGAACGACTGAAGGGTTGCCGTCGAGAACTGGTCGACCCCGCGATCAAGGAATTCCACGGTCGGATTATCAAGCTCATGGGAGACGGGGCGCTGGTAGAATTCGCCAGCGTCGTTGATGCCGTCCAGTGCGCTGCCGCGATTCAGCGCCGGATGGCTGTCCGAGACCAGGGCACCTCCGACCCCCGCCACATCCGGTTTCGCATCGGCGTCAATCTCGGTGATGTCATCGTTGAGGAAAATGACATCTACGGCGATGGCGTCAACATCGCCGCACGCCTCGAGGCTATGGCCGAGCCGGGGGGTGTATGTATCTCCGGAACCGCATTTGATCATGCCGTTCACAAGGTTNGGCGATGGCGTCAACATCGCCGCACGCCTCGAGGCTATGGCCGAGCCGGGGGGTGTATGTATCTCCGGAACCGCATTTGATCATGCCGTTCACAAGGTTGATGTCGGCTTTGCCAGTCTTGGCGAGCAGCGCCTCAAGAACATCGCCGATCCGGTTCGCGCCTATCGACTGCTGCTGGATCCCGCAGCATCGGGAAAGGTCACGGCCGCGCCACACCGGCCGAGCTCGCGCGTCATCATCCTGGCAGGCGCCGCCGCCTTGGCGATCGCCGCGATTGCGGGCATTTTTGCATGGCAGAAGTTCTCAGTGCCATCGCGGCCANGGTTCGCGCCTATCGACTGCTGCTGGATCCCGCAGCATCGGGAAAGGTCACGGCCGCGCCACACCGGCCGAGCTCGCGCGTCATCATCCTGGCGGGCGCCGCCGCCTTGGCGATCGCCGCGATTGCGGGCATTTTTGCATGGCAGAAGTTCTCAGTGCCATCGCGGCCATCGGTTGCCGTGCTGCCGTTTGCAAACCTCGGCGGCGATCCAGGCCAGGACTATTTCGCTGACGGCATCACCGAGGATCTGATCACCGACCTCACCAAGCTGTCCGGTCTGGACGTCATCGCGCGCAACTCGGTGTTCGCCTACAAGAACAAGCCTGCAGCGCTGGCGGACGTCGCGCGTGACCTTGGCGTCCGCTTCGTTGTCGAGGGGAGCGTCCGCCGCACCGGCGAGCAGATCCGCCTCAATGCCCAACTCATCGATACGGCAACGGGCGACAATCTGTGGGCCAACCGGTTCGACCGTGGCATGGCCGGCGTGTTTGCCGTCCAGCACGAGATGAGCGGCGAGATCGCCAAGGCGCTTGGCATGCAACCTTCGGCAGCGGAAAGCGAGCGCATGGCGCGGCCGCCGACCGAAAACCTCGAAGCCTACGATTTCTACCTTCGGGCCGAGCAGNGGTCTGGACGTCATCGCGCGCAACTCGGTGTTCGCCTACAAGAACAAGCCTGCAGCGCTGGCGGACGTCGCGCGCGACCTTGGCGTCCGCTTCGTTGTCGAGGGGAGCGTCCGCCGCACCGGCGAGCAGATCCGCCTCAATGCCCAGCTCATCGATACGGCAACGGGCGACAATCTGTGGGCCAACCGGTTCGACCGTGGCATGGCCGGCGTGTTTGCCGTCCAGCACGAGATGAGCGGCGAGATCGCCAAGGCGCTCGGCATGCAACCTTCGGCAGCGGAAAGCGAACGAATGGCACGCCCGCCGACGAGCAATCTCGAGGCCTATGATTACTATCTACAAGCCGAGACGGCGTCACGCAGCGTCCTGCAGGCCGGGCTGCGGGAGGCGCTTGCGCTCTACGACAAGGCGGAGGAGCTTGACCCCGCCTTTGCCGAAGCCTTCGCGGCCGACGCGCGCACCACAGTCTATATCTGGCGGGAGGCCTTCAACGACGTCATCCAGAGCGCGCCAGCACGAAAGAGAGCCTATGAGAAGGCGAGCCGAGCTTTGGAACTCGACCCTGACCTTTCGTCGCCCTATGCTATTCTTGGGATCATGCAGGTCGTGAATCGCCGCTACGAAGATGCGATTGCCTCTGCCAAGAAGGCTGTTTCAATCGGTCCGGGCGATGCAGAGGCGCAAGCAGCCCTTGGATATGTTCAGTTATACGCCGGCAATCATGCCGAGGCAGCTACTGCGGTCGAGACGGCGCTCAGGCTCGACCCCGACCTCTCAGCGATCAACCGGGAAACTGCTGGGCTGGTTTTTCTGCTCCAGGGCAATGTCGAGAAAGCGATCGAGACTCTCGAGCACACACGCGACGATGCGTCCACGGTTGGCAACTTTCGGTTTACGCTCGCTGCGGCGTATGTCCGCGGCGGCCGCCTACCGGATGCGAAAGCCGCAATCGCCGAGGGGCTCCGCCTCGTAGCAGGGTCCAGCTACGTGGACTCTTTGGCTGGGTGGGAGATGACTCATGCACATTTTCGGAATCCGCAGGATCTGGCGATACTCGTCGCCGCACTGCGCCAGGCGGGCCTACCCCAATGGCGCTTCGGCTTTACCCCGGCCGAACAGGACCAGTTAAAGGGTGCCGAGATCGCGTCCCTCGTCATTGGCCATACACTGCAAGGCCAGATCGAACCCGGTCTCCAACCAGCCTTCCTTCAGATCGGAAGCGACGGCAAGGCGGCCTTCCGCTCTACGACGCGGCTAGTCACCGAGACCGTCTACGTCGATGGCGATCTGTTGTGCGAGCAGAGCGAGAACCTGTTCGGTCGCCCCGACTGTGGTCCCGTCTACAGACGCAACGACGCAGCCGGCAAAAGCTACTCCTATGCCAATACAAGCAAGGTGTTTCACTTCACCGTGGTTCGGTAGACGCACACGCGCGTTTCAATGATAGTGATCGAGCTCCAAATTGGCCGCGACCTTCGGCCAGTTGGCATCGGCTTTCGGGATATTTTCAGCTGCATGCGCGGCGAAATCATCCGCATTGTCGACGTCGTAGATCAGGTAGAGCTTGCCGTCGATAATCTTGAATGCCTCAGGATCGACATTGACCGTGACCCCTCCGCCCACGACTTCGCCGGCGCAGTACCCGCCATATTGAGGAGCGTACTTGACCGGTTCGCTCATGAACATTTCCTGGTGTTTCTTGCTGGCGAAATGCCAAGGTGTCCCCAGCCATTCATAAGTGAACTCTTCGGAGCCCTTCACGGCCTTGCCGTCAGTGAAGTAAGCGACCGTGTCGTAGCCCATGATCGCCACACCACCAAAATAGCCGGTGTTTACCGAATCGTCGGCACATGCCGATCCCGCGCCGGCGACCACAGCTACCGCGACCAGGGCAGCCGTCCCCAAACTCCGAACCAGTCGTGGCTTGATCATCGTGCTCATCTGTATCCTCCGTTAATCGTGGATCTCGGCGCACTTCGCCGCGTTCGCCTCGCCAAGAATTTTGGCTTGGCAGGTAGCACCATGGCGTTTGAAAAGTCGTATGATATCCGTGTTGCCCTTCCAGAATGCGCGCGTTATCGGCATGTAGCCATGCCCCTCGGCATGGTTCACATTGGCACCTTTCGCAATGAGGAACTCGGCCAGTTCAATGTGGTTCTCCTCGCCGGCCACCAGCAACGGCGTAGCACCCGCCTTGTTGGCGGCATCGTCGAGCACCGCGCCTTTTTCCAGCAGCAGCTTGGCGATCGGCAGGCTGCCCGAGAAGGCCGCCGCATGAAGCGGGGTAAAGCCGCCCGAGTTACGCGCCATGATGTCGGCACCCTTGGCCAGCAAGAAGTCGGCGATTTCCGGCTGGTTATCGAGCGCTGCAGCGATGAGCAGCGTTGCCTGGTCGCGCGCCCGGCTGTCGACGTCGGCACCGCCTGCCAGGGCTTGCTCCACGGCACCCTTGTCGCCGGCGGCGATGGAGTCGAACAACTGCTCACCTGCGGCTGCTGTTGTAGCCGCCAAAACCAGCATTCCAAGTGCCAGCAATCCGCGCATTGTGCAAGGTAGCATATTAGCTTGTGGTCATACAAGCTGTCCTGGGCACATCAGGTGGATCCAAGGCGGACGGCGCGGCCAGACATAGCGAACGCGGCCCAGGGCGGGAAGGCGTTAGTGCTACTGGCTTCGTCAGTAGGGGCACCGGTCCAGTCTGAATTTTGAAGAGCGTCGATTACCGAGGCGCCGAGCGGCGTCGAGCGTAACCGCCTGTTGCTCCGTTGGGATAGCCGTTAAGCGCAAAGGTGGCCGTTGGCGGAAGTGTCCGCTTTCGGATGCAACTATGGCTTGCTCAATGACCGACATCGGGCGCCAAGCTGCCCGGCAGCCTTTGGGCCGAATCCGGAATAGCAGCTTTTGGACGCTGCGCCCGGAATAGCTGCCGTTCAGCCAATCAGCAGTGATTGACCGCTTTCGCCCATAAGCGACCCTTCCGCGCCTGATCAGTCGATGCTTGAAGCTGCCATTCGCAGAGTGAAAGCGGCGTCGAGCATGGTCAGAAAGGCGCGCACGGCGGGGTTGGCGCGTCGGCTTGCCGGCCAGAGCACGGTGACATTGTTTCGCTCGACCGCGAACGTGGACAGCACTGGGACCAGTTCGCCGCGCTTCACATAGGGAGCCGCCATGAAGGAGGCGCCTATGCCTATCCCACCGCCGGCTGCCAGCATGATGAGCACGGCATCGCTGGCATCGGCGACCACACCGGAATTGGGCACGATCTCGATTTCACGGTCGCCAATCCGGAAGGGCCAGCGAAAGGCCTGGCCTGTGCTCTGATATCGAAGGTTGACGGTGTCGTGCCCTTCCAGGTGATCGGGATGGGTCGGTGTGCCGCGTTCCTCGAGATAGGCTGGCGAGGCGAAGCAGCAAAGCCGATGGGGTGCGATCTTGCGTGATAGTAGCCGGGTGTCAGCCAGATCACCGATGCGTATGGCGACATCGATCCCTTCCTCGATCATGTCCACCATCTGGTCACCCAGCCTGAGATCGACGATCAGGTTCGAATGGAGCCGACGGAAAGCCGGTAAAGCCGGAGCGATCAGATGCAGTCCGATCGGCAGCGACGCGGCCACGCGCAACGTGCCCGATGGTTCGGAGCGCGCGGTCATTGCCGCCTGCTCTATTTCCTCCGCCTCGCGTAGCAGACGCAGCGCGCGCTCATGCAGGTCGCGCCCTTCGGGCGTGAAGGTGAGCGAGCGCGTTGTACGGGTAAACAGCGACACTCCTAAATGCCGCTCGAGCCGCTGGACGCTCTTGCTGACCGCCGAAGGGGAAATCGACAGCGCGCGCGCCGCTGCCGTGTAGCTGCCCAGCGATCCCGCACGCGCGAAGGCGATGATGCCAGTGAGCCGATCCAAAGTGATATGTTCCACCATGGCATTACTTAGCCGCCATCGGCACCGATTATCAACCGGCGGTCATGCCGCTAGATTCGCTCCAATGACATGGATGAGCGGAGATTTCACCAATGAGCGATAAGATGAAGGCAGTCCGTCTGCACGCATTCGGTGGTCCCGAGATGCTGGTGTACGAAGACGCGCCTAGGCCGGGTGTGAAGCCCGGCGAGGTGCTTGTCCGAGTCCAGGCGGCCGGGCTTAATCCGCCCGACTGGTATCTGCGGGATGGCTATCGCGCACTGCCGCCAGAATGGCGACCCAACGCGTCCTTCCCACTGATTCTCGGCACGGACGTGTCGGGCGTCATTGAAGCGGTTGGCGCTGACGTCGCTGAGTTCAGCATCGGTGACGAGGTCTACGCAATGGTTCGCTTCCCCGATAACTTGATGACGGGTAGCAATGCCTACGCGCATTATGTCAGTGTGCCGGCATCGCATGTTGCGTTGAAACCAGCCGGCATCGACCATATTCATGCGGCTGGTGCGCCGATGTCGCTTCTGACGGCATGGCAGTTCTTGATCGAACTTGGCCACGACGAGCCGAATCCGTTCCAGCCCTTACCGCATGAGCCGGTGCCCCTCGACGGCAAGACGGTGCTCATCAATGGTGCCGGAGGCGGTGTCGGGCATCTGGCCGTCCAGTTGGCGAAATGGCGGTGCGCGCGCGTCATCGCGGTGACATCGGCCAAGAACGAGGCGCTGATGCGCGATCTCGGCGTGGATCAATTCATCGACTACAAGACAACCGCGGCGGAAGATGTCGTCCGAGACGTCGACCTTGTCCTCGACGCGGTGGGCGGCGCGGACATGGAGCGCTTCTTCCATGTTCTGAAGCCGGGCGGCGCGCTGTTCCTGGTCAACCCACTGGGCTTCGCTGGTCACGAAGAGACAGAGAGGCTGGGGATCACGGTCTCATCCACACAGGTTCGATCCAATGGCGCGCAGTTGGCAAAAGCCGCCCGCCTGCTCGACGAGGGCCTTGTGCGTGTCGTCATCGACAGCACATTACCGCTGGCCGAGGCATCGCGCGCACATGAGCGCGCCGCCGACGGCAGTATTCAAGGCAAGATCGTGCTGGCCGTCTGAATTGTTGCTTTCAGTCGCCCGACCATCGGGAGTGCAGACGGTCGGGCGGGATTACGCCGTTCAGCCGACGAAGACCACCGACCGACGTCCGGCTAAATCGTGCTCGACTACAAGTGCCGCGATGGCTGCCGCGATCTTCGCGCCGCCTTGCACTGACGGTTCGATAGGATTGGCGAAGTCCGCGTCCTCATTCGATACCAAGCGCAGGTCGACGAGCGGCAAACCGCGCGAGAACGCCGCCCGGGTGATGACGTCGTTGAGGACCGTCAGGGCAGTTGCGGCAAGTCTACGACGCTGTGGGTCGGGAAAGCGCGCCTGGTAGATCGTGCAGATAGCGGTGGGTAGGTTTTGGCCCAGCGCCCCCTCGAGCATCGTACAGTAGTCGTGCTCGAATTCCTCCCGGACATCGCTGATCCTGTCCAGAACCTCGGCCACCGAACGGGCCCCCTGCTCCAGAATCCCTGCATGACGAAGAGCATCATTGCCACCGACGCTGACGACAAGATGGCTAGCATCCTGGGGGAGCCGTTCAAGCTGCCGCTCGACGCCGCTTGTGACGGCGCCGTCGACGGCGTTTAGCGTTGCACGCCACCCCTCCGGCAAGCGCTCCCGCAGCTGTCGCACTAAGTCGGGCCCGCGCGCGACATAGGCAGCGTTGTCAAAGATCGAATCCCCGAGAAGGACGACGTGTGGCATCGGATGCTCCGTTGAGGCCTCTGCCAATGCTGCATCAGCAGAGGAGGTAAGGTGGTGGGTTGTGACCGCGGCAGCGAGCACGGTCAGGAGATCACGGCGAGTCAGGCCACCTACAGAACGGAACGGCATCTCAGCCGTCCAGGAACGCCAGAAGCGCGGCATTCACCGCGCTGGCCTCTTCACGCTGTACCCAATGCGTCGCCTTCTCGAACGTCTGCAGGCCCCGATCGTTGCAAAGGGCCAGACTGCGCTCGGCCAGGCCATATTCCAGAGCTTGGTCCTGCATCCCCCACAGTACCAAGGGTCGGCGTCGTGATCCGCTCCTTCAGGCTTGGGCGGAAGCGCAGCGCCCGATACCAGTTGAGCATGCCGGTTAGCGCCCCCGGCCGTTCCCAGGCCTGCCGATACTCTGCGATTTCCTCCGCCGTGAAGGCATCTGTTCGGCTGGATTTGATGAGCGCCCGTGCCAGCAGAGCCGAGCGCCCTGCCCCCAGAAAAGCCTCCGGCAGCAAGGGGAGCTGGAAGAAGGCCGCATAGCTGCTCCGCAGGAACTGGGTCGGAGATCGCAAGGAATGGGCAAGCAGCACCTCGGGATGGAGCGCGTTCAGGATGACGAGCCTTTCCAGGCGGTGCGGCAGCTTTGCGCCTGCGGCCCAGGCGACGATACCGCCCCAGTCATGACCGACGAGGTGAAACCTTCCGATGCCGAGCGCGTCGGCGATGGCAACGACATCGCCGACGAGCTTCGGGAGCGTGTATTCACGGATGGCTTTCGGCTTGTCACTGGTGTTGTAGCCCCTCTGGTCGGGAACGATGACCCGGAATCCGGCGGAAGCGAGCGCATCGATCTGCCGTCTCCAGCCGATCCAGAAGTCGCCGGGAGCAGTCTGTCCCGGTCCAGCCGCTAGGCTGGCAGCAGCGGATGCGTCGATCAAAGTGAATATCTCGCGGAGTTGACGAGGAGTTCTGATAAGCAAGTTTCAATTTCGCGCTTTTTCCCGCAAATTCGAGAGCGTGAGGAATTGAAACCATTCGTTGATTAATCAGGCGTTTTCGCCGGCCTGTCACGCCGGAGGTCGCGGGTTCGAGCCCCGTCACTCGCGCCATTTCTCCTCAGGAGAAATGTGACATAATCGTCTAGAACATGGTCTTGCATGTGGAAATTCAGATCCGGTCGGATCTGAATTCGGTCTCTCCCGCAACGACGTCACCCCTTGGCCAGCAGCGCCTCGACCTCCTGCAGCGTCGGCATGGAGGGCGCCGTACCCGGCCTTGTCACCGAAATGCCGGCGACGGCGCAGGCGAAGCGGACGGCTTGCAGCGGCTCCACGCCTTTGGCGAGTGCGGCGGCCAGGCCGCCATTGAAGGCATCGCCCGCACCGGTAGTTTCGACCACTGCGCCGGCATTGACCACCGGGACATGGTCGGACCGAGCGGCCGTGTGCAGCAGCGCGCCTTTTTCGCCGAGCGTGATGATGACCGAGCCGACGCCTTTTTTGAGCAGGCTGTCGGCGGCGCGGCGAGCGTCGTCGATCGAAGAAACCTTGATACCGGTCAGTTCCTCCGCCTCGGTTTCGTTGGGGGTCACATAGTCGCACAGCGTGTAGATGCGGTCCGGCAGCTTGGCCGCCGGCGCCGGATTGAGAATGGTGGTCACCCCTGCCCCGCGCGCGATCTCGAGTGCGCGCAGTGCCGCGTCGATCGGCTGTTCGAGCTGGGTGACGAAGACGCCGGCTCCACGGATCAGGCCGGCATTGGCCTCGATGTCTTCAGACGAGATCAGCATCGCCGCACCCGGGCTGACGATGATGGCGTTGTTGCCGGTTGTCTCCTCGATGAAGATATAGGCCGCGCCGGTATAGCTTTGCGGCGTCTCGATGACGGCGGATTTGACGCTCGCCTCTGCCCAGGTCGCCTTGGCCATGTCGGCGAAAGCATCGACGCCAAGCCGGGTCAGGAAGGTGACGTCCGCGCCGAGCTTGCCTGCCGCCACCGCCTGGTTCGAGCCCTTGCCGCCCGGTCCCAGCTTGAAGGAATTACCAAGAATGGTTTCACCCATGCGCGGCTGTCGATCGGCCCGGTAAGCGGTGTCGGCGACGAAAACGCCCAGAATGACGACAGGCTTGCCCGACGCCATGGCCCTACTCGGCGTCCGGCGGCACGACGCCCTTGCGAAAGGCGAAGCAGCCATAGAAGCGGCGCTCGCCGGTCTGGATGACGCAATAGGCTTTCTTGGCGCGCTCGTAGAAGGCGTAGCGCTCGACCGAGATCATCGGCCAGGCCTTGCCCTCGGCCTTGTCGATCTCCTTCTGCACCTCTTTTTGCACCGGCGGGATCTCGTCCGGCTTGCCGACGATCTCCATGCGCGCGGCCGCATCGTCGACGAAAGTGTCCAGCGGATAGAGCGACAGCACCGCCTTGACCACATCGGCCGCCGAGGCGTCGATGTGCAGCAGCTTGCCGAGCACGGTCTGCTTTGCCACCGAATCGGCGGGGAAATTGGTGTCGGCGATGATCAGATCGTCGCCGTGTCCCATTGCCCTGAGCGCCTGGAGCACATCGGCATTGAGCAATGGGTTGATCCCTTTGAGCATGGCAGTCCTCGTCAAACAGGTTTGGTCAAAGTCGATTGGAAATCAGAGCCGGTTGCCGGTCTCGGCGTCGAAGAGATGGACCTGGTCGAGGCGCGGCTTGAGATTGAGCGTGTCGCCGGGCTTGAAGTCGTGGCGCTCGCGAAACAGCGCCACCATCTCGCCGCTGTCGCCGAAGCGCACAAAGACCAGCGTTTCGGAACCCGTGGGTTCGACCACCGAGATCTTTGCCGGCACGCCGTCGGGATGGATTTCGAGATGCTCGGGCCGCACGCCATAGACCACGGCCTGGCCCTCCTTGGCGGCGCTGCCGGCCGCGACCGGGAACAGCGTGCCTGCTATCTCGACCTTGTCGCCCTTGCGCACCACGCCTTTGAGCAGGTTCATCGACGGCGAGCCGATGAAGCCGGCGACAAACAGATTGGCCGGCCGGTCGAACAATTCCAATGGCGCGCCGACCTGCTCGATACGGCCATCGCGCATGACGACGATCTTGTCGGCCATGGTCATGGCCTCGATCTGGTCGTGGGTGACGTAGATGGTGGTGGTCTTCAGCCGCTGGTGCAGTTCCTTGATCTCGGTGCGCATCTGGACGCGCAGCTTAGCGTCGAGATTGGAGAGCGGCTCGTCGAACAGGAAGACCTGCGGATTGCGCACGATGGCGCGGCCCATGGCGACGCGCTGGCGCTGGCCACCGGAGAGCTGGCGCGGATAACGTTTCAGGTACGGATTGAGGTCGAGAATGTCGGCGGCGCGCTTGACCCGCTCGGCGACCACGGCTGGATCGGTCTTGCGCAGCTTCAGCGCGAACGCCATGTTCTGCTCCACCGTCTTGTGCGGATAGAGCGCGTAGTTCTGGAACACCATGGCGATGTCGCGCTTGGCCGGTGGCAGATTGTTGACGATGCGCTCGCCAATGGCGATCGTGCCGCCGGAGACGGTCTCCAGCCCGGCCACCATCCTGAGCAGCGTGGACTTGCCGCAGCCCGACGGGCCGACCAACACCACGAACTGGCCATCGGCGATATCGACGCTGACCTCGTGCAGGACCTTGACGGTTCCGAACGCCTTGGCCACATTGCTGATCGCGACTTGAGCCATCGTCCCCCCTTTTCTCGCGGTGAAGCTAGCCATTGCCAACGGCAAGGGCAAGTCGGTATGTTATCGATAAAAAGCCATTCGTGTTGACAAGGTAATCGATTACGCAAATATTAGCTGTTGCCAATCCGGCAGTCGGATTTTTATCCGAAAATCGGAGCTCCAGGCGACGCAGGGTGGGGTCCCACGTCCCCGTATGATAAAGGAGAACCGCCGACGTTTCGGCGTCGGAGGGATTGGCATTTTAATTCACGACTGTTGTTCTGGGAGGAATAGATGAGAGTCGGTCTGTACGAAAAACTCGTCCGCGCGGGTGCCACCCGGCGTGACATACTCAAAGGCGCGGCCTCGATGGCCGCGATTGCCGCCGCATCGGGCGCTGGGCTCGGCGCTTTCACCCGCCCGGCTGAAGCCGCCAGCGAGCTACGCTCCAAAATTCTGCAGATCCCCGGCGTCGGCAAAGGCCAGCCGACGGATGCCGACTTCCAGAAGGTAGGCGAACTCTGCCTGGAAGCCACCAAGGCCAATGTCAAGGAAGGCGAATTCGCCGGCGTCGAGCTCACCTTCATGGGCCTCAACAACCAGAACCTGCACAATGTGCTGTTCCGCGGCTTCCTGAAGCCGTGGGAGGCCTATACCGGCGCCAAGATCAGCTGGATCGACCTGGCGCAGGCCGACTACAATGCCCGCCTGCAGCAGTCGATCGCCACCGGCACCGTCGACTTCGACATCATCGAGATGGGCGCGCCCTTCGAAGGCGATGTCTGCGGCAAGGGCCTGACCTCCGAGATGCCCGACTGGGTCAAAGAGCAGATCGACATGAAGGATGTCGTGGCCTACCTGCAGCCGCCGGTCGGCACCTGGGACGGCAAGCAGTACCGGATCACCGTCGATGGCGATGCGCACAACTTCAACTACCGCACCGACGTTTTTGCCGATGCCGACCTCGCCAAGGCGTGGAAGGACGGCGGTGCGACCACCGAATGGGGTGTGCCGAAGACCTGGCAGGAAGTCCAGGCCGTCACAAAATTCCTCAAGGGCAAGAAGTTCAAGGACCAGGACGTCTTCGGCTATCTCGATGCGCCCAAGGCCTGGGGCGGTTTCGGCTTCTACTTCCTCGGCAGCCGCGCCACCGCCTATGCCAAGCATCCCGACGACAAGGCCTGGCTGTTCGATGCCGACACGATGAAGCCGCGCATCAACAATCCGGCCTGGGTGCGCGCCATCCAGGACGTCATCGACGCGCTGCCGTCGGAGCCCGCCGACCAGATCAACGCCGACCCGAACACGACAGCCTTCCAGCAGTTCCTGGCCGGCACCGGTTCAATGGTCACCTGGTGGGGCGACGTCGGCTCCAACGTCAAGACCAACGATAGCTCGGTCATCGGCGACGTCACCGGCTTCTCGATCCTGCCGGGATCCGACGACGTCTACAATGCCAAGACCGGCGCCTGGGACAAACTCGCCAGCGGCCCGAACTATGCGCCAAACTGTGCCTATCTCGGCTGGGGCGTCTATGTCATGGCCCGCGTCGATACGGACGAAAAGAAGAAAAAAGCGGCATGGTCGGCCGCCGCTCATCTCGGCGGCAAGGACCTGTCAATCTGGACGGCGATGTATCCGTCCGGCTTCCAGCCCTACCGCAACTCGCATTTCGACATTCCCGAATGGGTGGCGGCAGGCTACGACGAGGCGTTCATCACCTCGTATCTGAAGTCGGAAGCCGACAGCTACAACCATCCGAACGCGGCGATCGAACCGCGCATCCCCGGCATCTTCCAGTACTATTCGGCTGCCGAGGACATTCTGGCCAACACATTCGCCGGCAAGATGAAGGCGCAGGAAGGCGCCGACGCCATTGCCGCGGCCTGGGAGAAGCTGACCGACCAGATCGGCCGCGAAAACCAGATCAAGCTCTACAAGGCCTCGCTCGGCGTGTAGGCTGATCCTATCGTGACAACAGGTCCGGCGGTGCAAGCCGCCGGACCTGACCGGCTCGGGCCGGTCGCAGGCTTGATTTTTTAAACGGACGGGGACGCGTGGCTGACCAGACCACCAATGCATGGCCGGCCAACGCCGGCCCAGCCGATCTGATCTCGCCGGCCCGCAAGCGGGCGGGTTTTGCCCTGATGGCGGCCGCCACGCTTGGCCTGCTGGCGGTGATCGCGTTTGAGATCCTCTACAAGAACGAGATCACCACGCTCGGCTTCGAGACCTGGCGTCCCATCGTCTATGCCTATGTTCTGTGGGGGGTGGCGCTCGGCATCGGCCAGGTGCTGACGCGCGGCGAGGACGGCCAGCGCGCGCTGTTCCTGCTGCCGGCGCTGCTGTTCACCATCGCCATGGTGATCTTCCCGACGCTGTTCGGCTTCTATATCGCGCTGACCGACTGGAACCTGTCGTCCTTTTCCGGCCGCAAGTTCAACGGACTCGACAATTTCTGGCAGATGCTGGCCGATCCCTACTACCGCAACGCGCTGTTCAACATGGTGCTTTATGTGCTCGCCGTGCTGGTTGAGTATGTGATTGCCTTCGGCCTGGCGCTGCTGCTCAACGCGCAGATCCGGGCGCGCAAATTCTTTCGAGTCGTCTTCCTGATGCCGCTGATGCTGTCGCCGGTCGCGGTATCCTGGATGATCGGCAAATCGCTGATGGAATACCGTTTCGGGCCGGCGGCGACGCTGGCGCGCCATCTCGGCTGGGAAAACCCCGCCTTCTTCTCCAACCCGATCACCGCCCGCATCTCGATCATGGTGCTCGACGCCTGGACCTTCATCCCGTTCATGATGATCATGCTGCTGGCCGGCTTGCAGGCGATGTCGCGCGACGTGCTGGAAGCGGCGCGCGTCGATGGCGCCACGCCCTGGCAGACTTTCTGGCAGGTCACCTTCCCGCTGATGCTGCCGGTGTCGGTCACGGCGGTGATCCTGCGCATCATCTTCAAGTTGAAGCTCGCCGACATCATCATCACCGTGACCTCCGGCGGGCCCGGCGGCGCCACGGATTCGGTGTCGAGCTTCATCTACCGCGAATACCGCGACCGTTCGAATGTCGGCTACGGCACCATGCTGGCGATGGCCTATCTCGTCATCATCGTCGTGTTCGTGACCTGGCTGTTGAAATTCGCAAATCGCTTCGTGCGCAACGTGAACTGACGAGGCACAATGAGCGTCCAGACCACCGACTATGCTGCCTCGGAAATCCGCTCACCGCTAGGTTTTCTGGCCAATCGCATCTTCATCTATGGCGCGCTGGCGTTCTGGGCCTTCATCTGCCTGTTCCCGATCTACTGGACGATCACCACCTCGTTCAAGACCGCGGTCGACGTCACGCAAGGACACCTCATCCCGTTCGTCGACTTCCAGCCGGACTGGAAGGGCTGGCGCTCGCTCGGCCTGTCGCCGGATTCGATATTCCAGACCTCGACGGTGCGGGAGGAGTTTTTCAAGCGCTTCATGAATTCGGTCATCACCTCGGTCGGCGCTTCGAGCCTCGCCATCGTCATCGGCAGCCTCGCCGCCTATGGGCTGACCCGGTACCGCTATCAGTTCGCCTGGTTCAAGAACGAGGACATCTCCTTCTTCTTCCTGTCGCAGTTGATCCTGCCGCCGGTGGTGCTGGCCCTGCCCTTCCTGGTGCTTTACCGGGAAGTCGGTCTGCTCGACACACGCATCGGCCTGATCCTGCTCTACACGCTGATGGTGCTGCCGATCGTCATCTGGATCATGCGCGACCAGTTCAACTCGATCCCGGTCGAGCTCGAGGAGGCAGCGCTGGTCGACGGCCTCTCGATCTGGGGCGCCTTTTTTCGCATCGTCATGCCGATTGCGCTGCCGGGCATGGTCGCCGCCTTCATCCTGGCGATGGTGCTGTGCTGGAACGAGTACTTTTTTGCGGCACTCCTGACGTCGACCGACGCCAAGACCATTCCGGTGATGGTGGCGAGCCAGACCGGCTCGCAAGGCATCAACTGGTGGTCGATGGCGGCGCTTGCCACCGCCGCGATCGCACCGCTGGCGGTCATCGGGATTGCGCTTGAACGCTATCTGATCATGGGCATGACGGCGGGGGCGGTGAAGTAGGCGAGAGGCGGCGTGCCCCTCTACTGTTGACCTCGGCGGGACAGCACCCCCCTCTGGCCTGCCGGCCATCTCCCCCGCAAGGAGGGAGATCGGCAGCTTTGGCTGCATCGCTTTTCTTGCGACGTAGGTGATTGGCGAAAGCGGAAATGACATCTGATCTCCCCCCTTGCGGGGGAGATGTCCGGCAGGACAGAGGGGGTGTGAAGGATCGCTACAGAGCGACTTTGTCTGCTAGCGCCCCAATATCGCCCTCAGGTGATCCATGATCATCGCCACACCCTTTCGCCCCAGCTCCGCCGAGGCCTCCGGCGCACTCGCCGTGTACCAGCTTGTATTGTCCGCGAACCGCCCGGCATCGACCGCTTCCGGACACAGCGCCAGCATCAGCGACGTCTCGCCGATGCCGGCGTGATCGAACGGATACTTCCCGTTCATGGCAGCCGACATGAGCGGGTGCACCTGCACCCAGTTGAAGAAATTCTCGCCGGCGGCGTGCCCGGCATAATAATCGGCCATTTCGTCTGAGCCCCACCAGCCCTCGCCGCGCTGCTTCTCGAGGAAGCGGAAGATCGCCTGGCGGCCGGCGGCCTTGAAGGCGAGATCGGTTGGCATGCCGGCGGCAAAGTTCTCGGTCTGGTGGTGGATGATGGCGTTGATGTTGCGAAAGCCGATGCGCAGCAGGCTGTAGAACAATTCTTCGGCGAACGGCGCCAGCTGGTTGCCGCCGACCTGCACCGAGCCGTTGCCTTCGGGTGCTGCCACCACATAGCTCGCCGCACCGTAGTAGAAAGCCGGCAGGATGACGATGTCGGCCTCCTTCTCGTAGAGCTCCAGCGTCTTGACGACGGCCAGCGTGTCCATGCCGACAGCCATGTGCTCGCCGTGATATTCGAGCACGCCGAGCGGGAGAGCGACCGGCCAATTCTCGGCGATCGCCTTGCGGATCTGGTGCGGCAGCATCAGTTCGTAGCGCATGATCTATTCCATGTTGGTGTGGCGGGCGCGCATGGTCTCGGACGACTGGCCGGTCAGCGCCTTGAGCTTCAGCACCATCACCTCGAACAGCAGGAACAGCGCCCCTTCGAAGACCGAGCCCATCGGCAGCAGCGATGTCTTTTGCGGCCCCTGGTCGCGCGCCATGGTCTGCGCCGGGATCAGCAAGGTGAAGTCGGCAAGCGCGACCGCACTGCTGCCTGCCTCGGCGGTGAGCAAAAGCACGGTGGCGCCGGCCTGGCGGGCGACTTGCATCAAGGTAAGCACCGTCGTCGTCTCGCCCGGGCCGGAACTGACCAGGAAGACATCGGCTGGGCCAAGCGGTGGCGTGTTCATGTCGCCGACCACCGACACCTCAAGCCCGAGGTGATAGAGGCGCATGGCGAAACCCTTGAGCTGCAAGGCCTCGCGGCCGCAGCCATAGACGACGATCTTTTGCGCGCGGGCCAGGGTTTCGCAGGCGGTGTCGATGCCGGCTTCGTCGACGCGCGCCAGTACGGCGCCCAGCTCTTGCAGGGCGGTCGAAAACATATCCGAGCTGGCATTCGTCATGAGAGTCCCATCTGTCCGGCTGGGTTTGTGGCCGGTGATTTCGGGTTGCGCGCTTTCGGAAAAAGGCTTGTTTTTGTTCATGCTATCACCGCGAAAATGCCTGTCCAACGGCCATGGCGGCTTTTGCTGAGCCAGCGGCGTGATAGTGTCATGTCAGACAATCAATCCAGGAAATCAGCAAGACATGAAGACACGGCATTTCGACCGCATCGGCAATGGCGGCCTGGACTTCACCGAGCTTGGCTTCGGCAGCGCGCCGCTCGGCAACCTTTACCGCGCCGTCCCCGACGCGGATGCCAACGCCACGCTGGAGGCGGCGTGGGCGACCGGCTGCCGTTACTACGACACCGCGCCGCTCTATGGCCTGGGCCTTGCCGAAACACGGCTCAATGCCTTCCTGCGCGGCAGGAAGCGCGACGATTATGTGCTGTCGAGCAAGGTCGGTCGCCTGTTGCGCGCCTGCCCGCCGGAGGAACGAACCGGCATCGGCAAGTTCTTCGACACACCGACGCGCAAGGAGGTCTACGACTACAGCTACGACGGCGTCATGCGCTCGTTCGAGGCGTCGCTGGAACGGCTTGGCGTCGACCGCATCGACATCCTTTTCGTCCATGACCTCGACATCTTCACCCATGGCAGCAAGGAGGCGTCAGACCAGCGCATCGAGGAATTCATGGCCTCGGGCTACAACGGACTGGTTGCGCTGCGCGACCAGGGCGTGATCAAGGCCTTCGGCGGCGGCATCAACGAATGGGAGGTTTGCCAGACGCTGGCGGAGCGTGGCGACTTCGACCTGTTCCTGCTGGCCGGGCGCTACACGCTGCTGGAACAGGAAGCGCTTGCCACCTTCCTGCCGCTCTGTGAGCAACGCGGCATCGGCATCGTTCTCGGCGGTCCTTACAATTCCGGCATCCTGGCGACCGGGCCGAAGCCAGGCGCCTATTACAATTACTCCGAGGCGCCAAGGGACATCATGGATCGCGTCGGGCGCATCGAGGCCGTCTGCCAGCGCCATGGCGTCAGGCTGATCGAGGCGGCGCTGCAGTTTCCGCTGCTGCACCCTTCCGTGGTGTCGGTCATCCCCGGCGGCCAGCGGCCGAGTGAAGTCGAAAGCAACCGCGCCCTGCTCGATGCCAAGCTGCCTGCGGCGCTGTGGGCGGACCTCAAGCAGGAAGGCCTGATGCGCGCGGATGCGCCGGTGGGCTGAAGGCTCGCCTCAGCGGGCTGACGGCCTGCCGCCATCGAGGCAAAAGAAAAGCCGGGCGAACCCGGCTTTTCAACATTCTCTGAAAAATTTTTAGTTGACCGCGTCCTTGAGGCCTTTGCCGGCCGAGAACTTCGGCACGGTACGCGCCGGAATCTTCACTTCCGCGCCAGTCTGCGGGTTGCGGCCAGTCGATGCCGCACGCTTGGAGACGGTGAAATTTCCGAAGCCGACGAGCCGTACATCGCCGCCCTTCTTCAGTTCGCCAGTGATGACGGAGAACACCGCCTCAACCGCCGACTGTGCGTCACCCTTCGAAATGCTCGCGGATTCAGCGACAGCGGAAACCAGTTCGTTCTTGTTCATAAAAATTCCCTTCCATGAGAAAACCGGAACTTTCGACTCATCCGGCAGGAGAGGGACTTTAGAAAGAAGCGCTCGCAAACCCAAGTCAAAAAGCCGGAAATAAGTTGAAAAAAGCCCGGAAAAGGTGGGTTTTTCACATGAAAAAGCCGGGCTCAAGGCCCGGCTCTCTCTTTGTGCACTGCAACTTTAGTAGTTTCTAATGTGCAAGCGACTTTCCAGCATCGTCAACGGTATCGGTGGAAGCCGGCGGATTGACCGGCTCGACCCACTCGATCGGCTCCGGCATGCGCACCAGCGCGTGCCTCAGAACCTCGCCGACACGTGAGACCGGAATGATCTCCATACCGTTCTTCACATTGTCCGGTATCTCCGCCAGATCCTTGGCGTTGTCTTCCGGGATCAGCACCTTCTTGATGCCGCCGCGCAGTGCTGCGAGCAGCTTCTCCTTGAGGCCGCCGATCGGCAAGATGCGGCCGCGAAGCGTTATCTCGCCAGTCATCGCCACATCGGCCCGGACCGGAATCCCCGTCATGACCGACACGATGGCTGTCGCCATGGCAGCACCTGCAGACGGACCGTCCTTCGGCGTGGCGCCTTCGGGCAAGTGGACGTGGATGTCACGCTTGTCGAACAGCGGCGGCTCGATGCCGAAATCGATGGCCCGCGAGCGGACATAAGAGGCCGCCGCCGAGATCGATTCCTTCATCACGTCGCGCAGATTGCCGGTCACCGTCATGCGGCCCTTGCCGGGCATCATGACGCCTTCGACCGTCAGCAGCTCGCCGCCGACTTCCGTCCAGGCAAGACCGGTGACGACACCGACCTGATCGTCAGCCTCGACCTGGCCGAAGCGGAAGCGCGGAACACCGAGGTAATCGGCGAGGTTCGCCGCCGTGATGCTCACCGTCTTCTTCTTCGTCTTCAGGATCTCGGTCACCGCCTTGCGCCCGAGCTTCATCAGCTCGCGCTCCAGGCTTCTGACGCCCGCTTCACGGGTGTAGGTCTGGATGATGCCGCGGATCGCGTCCTCGCCGACGGAGAATTCCTTCGGCTGCAGGGCATGATCGCGGATCACCTTGGGCATCAGGTGACGCTTGGCGATCTCGATCTTCTCGTCCTCGGTGTAGCCGGCGATACGGATGATCTCCATGCGGTCCATCAGGGGCGCAGGGATGTTCAGCGTGTTCGCCGTCGTCACGAACATCACGCTCGACAGGTCGTATTCGACCTCGAGGTAATGGTCCATGAACGTCGAGTTCTGCTCGGGATCGAGCACCTCGAGCAAAGCCGATGACGGATCGCCGCGGAAGTCCTGGCCCATCTTGTCGATCTCGTCGAGCAGGAAGAGCGGGTTGGACTTCTTGGCCTTCTTCATCGACTGGATGACCTTGCCGGGCATCGAGCCGATATAGGTGCGGCGGTGGCCACGGATCTCGGCCTCGTCACGGACGCCGCCAAGCGCCATGCGGATAAATTCGCGGCCGGTCGCCTTGGCGATCGATTTGCCGAGCGAGGTCTTGCCGACGCCGGGAGGGCCGACGAGGCACAGGATCGGCCCCTTCAGCTTCTTCTGGCGGCTTTGCACGGCGAGATACTCGACGATGCGGTCCTTGACCTTGTCGAGGCCGAAATGATCGGTGTCGAGCACGTTCTGCGCAAACGCCAGGTCCTGCTTGACCTTGGAGTTCTTGCCCCACGGGATCGACAGGATCCAGTCGAGGTAGTTGCGCACCACGGTCGATTCCGCCGACATCGGCGACATCGTCCGCAGCTTCTTCAACTCGGCTTCCGCCTTTTCGCGGGCCTCCTTGGAGAGCTTGGTCTTCTTGATGCGCGCCTCGATCTCGGCGGCCTCGTCGCGGCCGTCCTCGCCTTCGCCGAGCTCCTTCTGGATCGCCTTCATCTGCTCGTTGAGGTAGTATTCGCGCTGCGTCTTCTCCATCTGGCGCTTGACGCGCGAGCGGATGCGCTTCTCCACCTGCAGGACGGAGATTTCGGCTTCCATGAAGCCCATCGCCTTTTCCAGCCGTTCCTTGACGGACAGCGTGGCCAGCATCTCCTGCTTCTCGGGGATCTTGATGGCGAGGTGCGAAGCAACCGTATCGGCGAGCTTGGAATAGTCGTCGATCTGGCTGGCGGCACCCACCACTTCAGGCGAGATCTTCTTGTTCAGCTTGACGTAGTTTTCGAAGTCGGTGACGACCGAACGGGCGAGCGCCTCGACCTCGACCTCTTCCTCCTCCGGCTCGACCAGCGCCGTGGCGGTAGCTTCGTGGAAGTCCGGACGGTCGGTGAACGAGACGATCTTGGCACGCGAAGCGCCTTCGACCAGCACCTTGACGGTGCCGTCGGGCAGCTTCAGCAATTGCAGCACATTGGCGAGCGTGCCGATGTCGAAGATCGCATCGGGCTCGGGATCGTCATCGGCGGCATTCATCTGGGTGGCAAGCAGGATCTGCTTTTCCTGACCCATAACCTCTTCCAGCGCCTTGATCGACTTTTCACGCCCGACAAAGAGCGGAACGATCATGTGCGGGAACACCACGATGTCGCGCAGTGGGAGGACTGCGAAGACGCCGTCGCTGGGAGCCTTGGATATTTTGGCCATTGTCCAACCTTTCATGTCGCGGCCGCTAATTGAGCCAACCGCGAATCTCATATTAACGACCGGGGATCGTTCCGCCTACCACCGTTTGTGACGGGAGTTTTACAGCACAGAATTCGGCACCTCGGCCTTCCAGTGTTAGTTGGATGCACGGTGGGCAAAGATCAAGGGTCGACACGGTCCGTTCATCCACTCCGTTACAAGGATCGGTACCTCACCACAGCAAAACGGCGCCCCGCGGGCGCCGTTCCATAAAAAGGTTAGGCCAGATGCCAGATCAGGCGCTGACGTTGCCCTTCTTTTCCTTCTGCTCGGAATAGATGTAGAGCGGCCGGGCGCTGCCGGTCACCACTTCTTCCGAAATCACCACTTCGCGCACGCCTTCCAGAGCGGGCAGTTCGAACATGGTGTCGAGCAGGATTGCTTCCATGATCGAGCGCAGGCCACGGGCGCCGGTCTTGCGCTCGATGGCGCGCTTGGCGATCGCCGACAACGCATTCTCATGGAAGGTCAGGTCGACACTCTCCATCTCGAACAGCCGTTGATACTGTTTGACCAGCGCGTTTTTCGGCTCGGTCAGGATCTGGATCAGCGCCGGCTCGTCGAGGTCTTCCAGCGTCGCCAGGACCGGCAGACGGCCGACAAACTCGGGGATGAGGCCGAACTTCAAGAGATCCTCGGGCTCGACCAGGCGGAACACGTCACCGGTGCGACGATCCTCGGGCGAAGCCACGATGGCGCCGAAGCCGATGGAAGTCTTCCTGCCGCGATCCGAGATGATCTTGTCCAGCCCGGCGAAGGCGCCGCCGCAGATGAACAGGATATTGGCGGTGTCGACCTGCAGGAACTCCTGCTGCGGATGCTTGCGGCCGCCCTGCGGCGGCACGGAGGCAACGGTGCCTTCCATGATCTTCAGAAGCGCCTGCTGCACGCCCTCGCCCGACACGTCGCGGGTGATCGATGGGTTGTCGGACTTGCGCGAGATCTTGTCGATTTCATCGATGTAGACGATGCCGCGCTGGGCGCGCTCGACATTGTAGTCGGCCGACTGCAGCAGCTTCAGGATGATGTTTTCGACGTCCTCGCCGACGTAACCGGCTTCGGTCAGCGTCGTCGCGTCGGCCATGGTGAAGGGCACGTCGATGATGCGGGCCAGCGTCTGGGCAAGCAGCGTCTTGCCGCAACCGGTCGGGCCGATCAACAGGATGTTGGACTTCGCCAATTCGACGTCGTTGTTCTTGCCGGCATGCGCCAGGCGCTTGTAGTGGTTGTGGACCGCCACCGACAGCACGCGCTTGGCGTAGGGCTGGCCGATGACATAGTCGTCGAGAACCTTCAGGATCTCCTGCGGGGTCGGCACGCCCTCGCGCGACTTCACCATCGAGGTCTTGTTCTCCTCGCGGATGATGTCCATGCATAGCTCGACGCACTCGTCGCAGATGAACACCGTTGGGCCGGCGATCAGCTTGCGCACCTCGTGCTGGCTTTTGCCGCAAAACGAGCAATAAAGCGTGTTCTTCGAATCACCGCTGTTGTTGCCGACTTTGCTCATTTTCCTGTCCTTTCATGGCCGCCCGCCGATGGTCTGGCTGAAAGGGCGCATATTCTATCTATCGCGGGAATTCGCCGCCGCCAGTGTCCCGGCTCCCGCAACGCATTCCGTACGAAACACAAATCAGAAAACGTCGCAATGATTCGCGCCAACCCTGCACAAAGCTAAGCCGTCGAAAATCAACATAGCCTTAACGTAGGCAATCCCATCCACCGAGGGAACAGCCAATTGTGGCCGAAATGCCGCAAATCCCAGCAAAAGCGCGTTATCCCGCCACCCAACTGCCATGCAGCGATTATGCCGCAGCGCCTTCGACCGGCTCGCGCGACGAAATGACCTTGTCGATGAGGCCGAAATCCTTGGCTTCGTCGGCTGTCATGAAATGGTCGCGGTCAAGCGTCTTTTCAATGTCTTCGTAGCTCTTGCCGGTGTGTTTGACGTAGACCTCGTTGAGGCGGCGCTTCAGCTTGATGATGTCTTGCGCATGCCGCTCGATGTCGGAGGCCTGGCCCTGGAAACCGCCGGAAGGCTGGTGAACCATGATACGGGCGTTCGGCGTGGCAAAACGCATGTCCTTGTGGCCGGCGGTCAGAAGCAGCGAGCCCATCGACGCCGCCTGGCCGATGCACAGCGTCGACACCGCCGGCTTGATGAACTGCATGGTGTCGTAGATCGCCATGCCCGAGGTCACCACGCCGCCCGGCGAGTTGATGTAGAGATTGATCTCTTTCTTCGGGTTCTCGGCCTCGAGGAACAAAAGCTGTGCACAAACCAGCGTCGCCATACCGTCTTCGACCGGGCCGGTGATGAAAATGATGCGCTCTTTCAGCAGGCGCGAGAAAATGTCGTAGGCCCGCTCGCCGCGATTGGTCTGCTCGACCACCATCGGAACGAGGTTCATGTAGGTTTCGACGGGGTTCTTCATGGACTACCCTTTTTGGAGATGGGGATTCCGGCGCCGGAACATCGGGCAGAATCGGTTCTTGACGGTTAGAATGTAAATAGGATGCCGGCTCACCCTAGCGCAAGGCCGCCTCCTCCTAGCCATCTGGTTAAGTCGAATCAAGGTTTCCGCGCAAGGGAAAGTCCGAACGCGGCCAGCGGCGTTTTTGCGGTGTAGCAATTCCTTAACCGCGTCGCTTAACGAAATGCGGCGAAACCGCTTTCCCCTGGAGAACCTTCCCCTACAATTCAACATTGAACCTCACGTTTCGGGTTCAAACAGGGGGAGTGCCATGATCAGGAAAACTGCTTGCCTCGCCATTGCCGGCCTTGCCGGTCTCGGCATGGTGTCCGATGCGGTTGCCGGCGGCCGGGCCGCGGAATGCTATGAGCCGGTGCACAGGCCGGCGCTCTATGACACCGTCTATGAAGACGTCATGGTCAGCCCCGGCGGGCAGCTGGTCGACTACGACCCTCCGATCTACGGCACGCTCGAGCGCGTCGAGCAGATCGCGCCGCCCCGAGTCACCTATGACATCGTACCGGCGAGAACCCGCACCGTTTACCGCACGGTCCAGGTCGACGATGGCGGCTATGCCTGGGAATGGCGCGTCATCCACGGCCGCAAGGTGCTGTGCAAGGTGTGGCGCAAGGCCCGCTACGCGCGTGTGGCCGAAACGGTGGTGGTTGAACCGGAGCGCACCCGCCGGGTTGTGCTGCCGGCCGAATATGAGAGCGTCGCCCATGAAGTGCTGGTGCGGCCCGAGCGGCGGCACGTCACCCAGATAGCGCCGTCATACCAGAGGATGGCGCGCCGGGTGGTGGTGCAGGAAGGCTCGACCAGCTGGCGCCGCGTGCATATTGCCCGGCATTGCGAGGATTAGACTTCGGTACTTCGCCGAGGTCCGCCTCGGTTGGCTCAATCCATAGGGCCGTCGGGTGCCAACATCCGGTCTGGCACCAAGCCGGCAAGCCGCGGTAATGGTCTGGCATGACCACATCCATGCCGCCCTACCTCGCCTTTGATCCAGCCACGCGCCGCCTGCGGCTCGACCCGCACGAACCGGCGTTTTTCCAGAACCCTTACGACGCCTATGCCGTCCTGCATGGCGCATCGAATGCCTTCTTCTGGGAGGAATTCGGCTCCTGGTGCTTTGGCGGCTTCGACGACGTCAACCGGCTGTTGCGCGACCGCCGCTTCGGCCGCCAGAACCCGGCCGGCATTCCCGACAGCCGCGGCATCGGCGAGGATCGCTCGCATTTGGCCGCTTTCGACGGCATCGAGAGCAATTCGATGCTGGAGCTGGAGCCGCCGGTGCACACCAGGCTCAGAACCCTGGTCAACCGCGCCTTCGTCTCGCGCCAGGTCGAGCGGCTGCGGCCGCGCGTGGAGGCGCTGGCCAATGAGCTGATCGACCGTTTCGAACCGCGCCACGTCGATCTATTGCCCAGCTTCGCCGCACCTTTGCCGATCACCATCATTGCCGAAATGCTCGGTGTGCCGGTCGAAATGGGGCCGCAACTGCTCGACTGGTCGCACCGGATGGTGGCCATGTACATGCATGGCCGGACGCGCGAGACCGAGCAAGCGGCCAATCGCGCCGCGCGCGATTTTTCCGACTTTTTGCGCGGCTATGTCGCCGAGCGGCGCAAGAAGCCTGGCGACGACCTGCTATCGCTGCTGATCGTGGCGCAAGAGGATGGCCAGAAGCTGTCGGAAAACGAGTTGGTCTCGTCCGCCATCCTGTTGCTCAATGCCGGCCACGAGGCGACCGTCCATCAAACCGGCAACGCCGTGCGCACGTTGCTGGCGCAAGGCGGCGACCCCGGCCGTTTCTTCACCTCGCCGGAAGCAACCGCTGCAACGGTCGAGGAGTGCCTGCGCTTCGACGCGCCGCTGCACATGTTCACCCGCTACGCCTATCAGGAGGTCGAGGTGACATCGGGGGTTGTCGTACAACCGGGCGAGACGATCGGCCTGCTGCTCGGCATGGCCAATCATGATCCGCTTGCCTTTGCCGAACCTGGCGCCTTCCGGCCCGGCCGACTAGACCAGAAGAATGTCTCGTTCGGCGCCGGTATCCATTTCTGCATCGGTGCGCCGCTGGCGCGGCTGGAGTTGCAGGTGTCGCTGAAAACCCTGTTCGAGCGGCAGCCGCAACTCCATCTTGCGGAGCAGCCGCGCTTCCGCGACACCTATCATTTCCATGGGCTGGAAAAGCTCACTGTGAGCTTGTGAGGACGGCGGAGCCGACGCATGCCCGAGAAAATGAGATTCGCCTTTCTACAGGAACCACCCCTTCTGCTTTATCGACGGATCGGGACGTCTGGGCGGCAGCGATGCCCAACTGGCCAAGAGGGTCTGCCTGACGCTCGGGCTGGAACTTTTGCCCATCGAGACCGAGTTTGCCGAGCTGCTGCCTGGGCTTGCCGAAGGGGTGGGACATGACCACCGGCCTGTTCATTTCCGAAGACCGCCGGAAGCTGGTCGACTTCACAAGGCCGATCTGGATGCTGGCGGATGGATTGCTGGTCGCGAAAGACAATCCCCGCGCCTTTGATGGCTATCGGTCCGTCGCCAATGATCGGACGGCGCTGATCGGCGTCATATCGGGCCAGATCCAGCACCGGACGGCCCTGCAAAACGCTATTCAGCCCGAACGGCTAAGGATATTTGCCACCCAGGCCGAAGCAGCTAACGCCGTCGCGGCCGGCGTGGTGCATGCCTATGCGAGTGTAGCGCTCGCGCATCGCGGCTATCTGAGCCGGCGACCCGACGCGCCTCTCGACGTCGTCGACGTCCCGGCAGTCGAAAAACAGCCAGCGCCCGGCGCTTTCGCTCTCGCCAAAGGCAGTGCCACCCTGCTCCAGCGCGTCGACTTATGCCTCAGTGATTTGCTTGGCAGTCCCTGGCACAGGGAGATGATGAGCGGATACGGCTTTTCCGACACTGACATCGATCGGCTTTTGTGAAGTCCAAGCGCGCCGCGAGATCAGAGCTTGACCACATACTCCTTGCGGGTCGTTTCAAGCACTTCCCAGCTGCCCCTGAAGCCTGGCCTGAGCACGAAGCTGTCGCCGGCCCGGACCGTGCGCGCCTCGCCGCCATCCTCGGCAACCACCGAGACGCCGGACAGGATGTGGCAGAACTCCCATTCGTCATATTCGATGCGCCATTTGCCCGGCGTCGCTTCCCAGATGCCGGCATAGAGGCGGCCATCGCGCTCCTCGACATTCCAGGTGCGGAACTTCGGATCGCCCGCAATCAGACGATCCGGCGCCGGGGCGCCATGTTCGGCGTCGACGCTGTCGGTCGATATTGCCAAGTAATGCGCGGACAGGGTTTGCCTCCAACAGATTAGTGACTAGTGAGTAGTGAGCGGAAAGCGCTCCCTCGAGCGGGTGGCTGATCACTAATCACTGCTAACTAGTGAATACCGACTACTACTCACTACTCACTACTCACTACTCACTAAAAAAATTCAAACCTTGGTCAAAGCCTGTTCCAGATCGGCGACGATGTCGTTGACATCCTCGATGCCGACGGAAAGTCGGACCGTGTCCGGTCCGGCACCCGCCTTGACCTTCTGCTCGTCGGAAAGCTGGCGATGCGTGGTCGAGGCCGGATGGATGACCAGCGACTTGGTATCGCCGACATTGGCGAGGTGCGAGAACAGTTCGAGCGCCTCGACGAACTTGATGCCTGCGTCGTAGCCGCCCTTCAGGCCGAAGGTGAAGACAGCACCGGCGCCTTGCGGCGAGTATTTCTTCTGCAGCGCGTTGTTCTTGTCGCTGGGCAGGCCGGGATAGTTGACCCAGGCGACCTTGGGGTGGTTGGACAGCCAGCCGGCTACGGTGATCGCATTGTCGCAATGGCGCTGCATCCTGAGTGGCAAGGTCTCCAGCCCGGTCAGGATCAGGAAGGCATTGAACGGCGAAATCGCCGGGCCGATGTCACGCAGGCCAAGCACGCGCGCGGCGATGGCGAAAGCGAAATTGCCGAAGGTTTCGTGCAGGACAAGGCCGCCATATTCGGGGCGCGGCTCCGACAGCATCGGATATTTGCCGGATTTCGACCAGTCGAACGTGCCGCCATCGACGATGGCGCCGCCGATCGAATTGCCGTGGCCGCCGATGAACTTGGTCAGCGAATGGACGACGATGTCGGCGCCATGCTCGATCGGCCGCACCAGATAGGGCGAGGCCAGCGTGTTGTCGACGATGAGCGGCAAGCCGTGCTTGCGGGCGATGTCGCCGATTTTCTCTATGTCGACGAAGGTGCCGCCGGGATTGGCCAGGCTCTCGATGAAGATCGCCTTGGTCTTGTCGTCTATCTGGCTTTCGAAGGTGGAGACGTCGTTGGTGTCGGCCCAACGCACCTCCCAGCCGAAATTCTTGAAGGCATGGCCGAACTGATTGATCGAACCACCGTAAAGCCTTGTGGCGGCGACGAAATTATCGCCAGGCCGCATGAGATTGTGGAACACGATCACCTGTGCGGCATGGCCGGAAGCAACGGCAAGTGCAGCCGTGCCGCCTTCGAGCGCCGCGATCCGCTCTTCCAGCACCGCCTGGGTCGGGTTCATGATGCGGGTGTAGATGTTGCCGAAGGCCTTCAGCCCGAACAGCGAGGCGGCATGGTCGGCATCGTCGAACACAAAGGAGGTCGTCTGGTAGATCGGCGTGGCGCGTGCGCCCGTCGCCGGGTCGGGCTTGGCGCCGGCATGGACGGCGAGCGTGTTGAAACCGGGCGTGCGGGTCATCGAAAACCTCCCTGAGCGGTAAACGTGTGAATGATGAAATGGTCAATGGTGAGCGATGAATGGTGGTCGCAAAGTCGGCCAGTCCCACCTTGATTGCAAGCCGCTCATATGCGGCTTTACCCGGCTTCCAGGAAAATCCTTCTATTCACCATTCACCATTCACTGCCTTACTTCTGGCGCACACCGAAACTCTGGAATCCCGACCGCATCAGCGGCTTCTTCGACGAAAGCACACCGGAGTTGACGCCGGTCCAGCCGATCTCGCCCGACAGCTTGCCATATTCGATCTTCGGGCAGCGGTTCATCACCACCTTGATACCGGCCGCCTCGGCACGCGCGGCCGCCTCGTCGTCGCGCACGCCAAGCTGCATCCAGACGACTTTCGGCAAGGGGTCGAGCTTCAGCACCTCATCGACAATGCCGGGCACCGCTGCGGAGGCGCGAAAGATGTCGACCATGTCGACCGGTTCAGGCAGATCGGCAAGGCTGGCATAGGTCATGCGGCCGAGGATTTCCTTGCCGGCCTGCCCCGGATTGATCGGAAACACCGAAAAGCCCTTGGCCAGCAGGTATTTCAGCACGAAAAAGCTCGGCCTGACATCGTTGGCCGACGCGCCGACCATGGCGATGGTCTTCACAGAATTGAGGATGCCGCCGATATAGGCATTGTCGTAGCTATCGTGATTCACTCGTCGGTCTCCCTCAGTGCTTCCTCCATAAAGGACTGCGGGTCCGTGCAGAAGTCGCGCATCATGCGAAAATGATCGGTATCGGTGAAATCTGTGGGGTCGAGGCCGAAGCGGCTGATGCGGAACAGCCGCGCGCCCGGACAGGCCATCAGCAGCGGCGAGTGCGTCGCCATGATCACTTGAGCCGTGCCGGACCGGTCCATGCGCCGCAGCATCTTCAGCAGCTCGATCTGCCGCGATGGCGACAGCGCGCTTTCGGGCTCGTCGAGGATGTAGATACCTTGCCGGCGGCAGCGCTCCTCGAAGAAGCGGATGAACCCTTCACCATGCGACCAGGACAGGAAATCCGGCGGCGCCCCGCCAGATTCCAGCGCCGCCTGATCGAGATAGCGGGCAACCGAGTAAAAAGATTCGGCGCGGAAGAACCAACCCGCTGTGACCTTCGGCAGCCAGTGGCCGCGCAACGTGTCGGCAAGCGCTGCACCACTCTCGTCGATGGCGCCGGAGTGGTCGACGGGCATGTAGCCCTTGCCGCCGCCGGCTTCGTCGTAACCGGCCAGCGCGCCGATCGCTTCCAGCAGCGTCGATTTGCCGGTGCCGTTTTCGCCGACAATGATGGTGATCGGCGTGGTGAATTCGAGCTCGAATTCGCGGCCGCGGAACAGAGGCAGGTTCCAGGGATACTTGTCCCAATCTTCCACGCGCTCGGGGTCAATCAGGATGCGTTTGAGATAAGGCGCCTTAAGCCGGGTCAGTTGCTTGCGATAGCCCATGCGGACGCTCAGTCCGGCAGCGAGATGGTGCCGTCATCCGCGATCGGGAAGGCCGGATTGTGTGCGACTTCCCAGACATGGCCGTCGGCATCGGCGAAATATCCATACCAGCCGCCCCAGAAGGCGCGGCCTGCCGGCTTGACGATCCTGCCGCCGGCCTTCTCGGCGGCCGCCAGCACGTCGTCGACTTCGGCATCGGAGCGGGTGTTGTAGGCGAGGTAGACCGCCGACGGTGCTGCGGCGAAGGCAATGCCTGAATCCTCCTCGGCGCTTGGCCTCGGGAACAGGCCGAGAATGGCGCCGCCCATCTGGAAGAAGGCGACGCCATCGGTGATGCCGGCGTGGCGCTTCAAGCCCATGCCTTCGTAAAAGCGCACGGCGCGCTCGAGATCGTCGGTGGCGATGGTGATGATGGAGATGCGCGGTTCCATGGATCGAAAACCTATTCGTCCGTCCATTCCGGTTTGCGCTTGCCGATGAAGGCGCCGATGCCTTCCTCGGCGTCGCGGGCCAGCATGTTCTCGACCATGACGCGGCCGGTATAGGCATACGCGTCCGCCAATCCCATCTCGGCCTGCGCGTAAAAGGCTTCCTTGCCGGTCTTGACCACCAGAGATGATTTGGAGGCAATGGTTTGCGCGTATTTGGTGACGATCTGATTCAGGTATTCGCGCGGCACGACGCGGTTGACCA
The DNA here is from genome assembly GCF_000502335.1 of Mesorhizobium sp. L2C066B000. Lineage (NCBI taxonomy): Bacteria > Pseudomonadati > Pseudomonadota > Alphaproteobacteria > Hyphomicrobiales > Phyllobacteriaceae > Mesorhizobium > Mesorhizobium sp. L2C066B000. Next base: position 82,207 of record NZ_AYWZ01000011.1, on the reverse strand, counting down.
GGCCGAATTCCTTGGCGGTTGCGGCATCGATGGTCTCGCCGGTGAGCAGCATTTCCATGGCGTGCTTGTGAGACACGTTGCGTGACAGCGCCACCATCGGCGTCGAACAAAACAGGCCGATATTGACGCCCGGCGTGCAGAAGGTCGCTTCATGCGAGGCAATGGCGAGGTCGCAACTGCAAACCAGTTGCAGCCCCGCAGCGGTGGCTAGGCCATCGACTTCGGCGATGATCGGGAGCGGATGGCGCACGATCTGCTGCATCAACGCCGCGCAAGCCGAAAATGTCTGCTCGAAAAACCCCTTGCCCTTGTCGGCGTCGGCGCGGCGCGCGGTCATTTCCTTGAGATCGTGACCGGCGCAGAAGACTTTCCCGGCGGCCGCCAAGACGATGACGCGGACCGATTTGTTGGCCTTGGCACGGTCGAGCTCGGCGCTCAATGCCGCCATGACGGAAAGCGACAAGGCATTGGCGGGCGGATTGGCGAGCGTCAGGCGCAGCACGCCCTTGTCCAGCCCGGCGATGACCGGCCCGTCTATGGCAACAGGTTTGATCGAAAGGATTTCGGCCATGACAAGGGTCTCCGCGATTCCGCCGGGCGCCGCCAGACTATCTAATATCGGATCGAGTTTCATCAACACCCATCGCTTGCGCCAGAGGTGTTGCCAGAAGCGCATCATTGCGTTCATACAGGCCCGGCATAGAACGAGAGACCGACATGCCCGCCCAGGACAATCTCAAGCCGGTGCTGACGGCGGCTGAAGTCAATGCGCTGATGGCCAGCGTCTACCCCCAGCTCAACGACGAGTTCACGTCGTATGAGGCGCTCGATGTGTTTCCCGGCGGCTGCACGGTGCGGCTCAACGCCAGCGAACGGCATTTGCGTCCCGGCGGCACGGTGTCCGGGCCCTCGCTGTTCACGCTGGCCGACATTGGCGGCTATGTCTGCGTGCTCAGCCATGCCGGGCCGGATGCGCTTTCGGTTACCGTCAACCTCAACATCAATTTTGTCCGCAAGGCCGAAGCCGGGCCGATCGACGGCCATTGCCGCATCCTGAAGCTGGGCAAGAGCCTGATGGTGTTCGATATCGACATCGTCGCCGGACCGAAGGGACACACGGTAGCGCATGCGACCGGCACCTATTCGATCCCGCCGAAGCGCGCCGCCGATGTGGTAAAATAATACCTTTTGATCAAACCTTTGTTTTTATTACACTTTACGAGCAGACGTGCTTTTCCCGCGCCTTGACGTGCACCACCCCCTCGCCTATAAGCCGTCACGAAGCAGCGGCCCGCAAAGGCCGCCGTTTTGTTATTGGCGGCGGGCAAGTGCCTTGTCGCCAATCCAAGCAACAAGAAACGCCTTCTTCGGAAGGTCAAAATCGAAAGCAGAAAATCCATGGCAACCTTTTCGCAGAAGCCTGCGGATGTGGTGAAGAAGTGGGTGCTGATCGACGCCGAGGGTCTCGTCGTCGGCCGTCTCGCCACTGTCATCGCCAATCATCTTCGCGGCAAGCACAAGCCCACCTTCACCCCGCATGTCGACGACGGCGATAACGTCATCGTCATCAATGCCGACAAGGTGGTGTTCACCGGCAAGAAGTTCACCGACAAGGTCTATTACTGGCACACCGGTCACCCCGGCGGCATCAAGGAGCGCACCGCGCGCCAGCTGCTCGAGGGCCGTTTCCCCGAGCGTGTCGTCGAGAAGGCCGTCGAACGCATGATCCCGCGCGGGCCGCTCGGCCGTCGTCAGATGAAGAACCTCCGCGTCTATGCAGGCACGGAACATCCGCATGTCGCCCAGCAGCCCGTCACCCTCGACGTCGGCGCGCTGAACGCCAAGAACAAGAAGGTTGCATAAGATGGCTGAGCTTTCCTCGCTCGCAGAATTGGGCGCCGCCACCGGCAACACCAACACCCAGCCGGCAGCACCCGTCCATGTCCAGAAGCTCGACAAGTCGGGCCGCGCCTATGCCACCGGCAAGCGCAAGAACGCCATCGCCCGCGTCTGGGTGAAGCCGGGTTCGGGCAAGATCGTCGTCAACGACAAGGAATTCGCGACCTATTTCGCGCGTCCGGTCCTGCAGATGATCCTCAACCAGCCGATCATCGCTTCCAACCGCGCCGGCCAGTACGACATCGTCGCCACCGTCATCGGCGGCGGCCTGTCCGGCCAGGCCGGTGCCGTTCGTCACGGCATCTCCAAGGCGCTGACCTACTATGAGCCGGCACTGCGCGCCGTGCTCAAGAAGGGCGGCTTCCTGACCCGCGACAGCCGCGTCGTCGAGCGCAAGAAGTACGGCAAGGCGAAGGCCCGTCGTTCCTTCCAGTTCTCGAAGCGCTAAGCGCTGCGACGTTCCAGACATCGAAAGGCCGCCTCCGGGCGGCCTTTTCTTTTGGGTCTCGGCAGTCACCCCACCCGGCGCTTCGCGCCGACCTCCCCATCGAGGGGAGGTAGGAGGTCGCGGCAGTTTTGCCGCCCGGACAATCCACGATGGTCCAGCGGCTAGCAAACCAGTTCGACCATAAAAACGCGGCACCCTACCTCCCCTCGATGGGGAGGTCGGCGCGAAGCGCCGGGTGGGGTGATGGCGCCGGCCTCGGTTCAAGTCTCAGAACTTGCCGGCCTTGATGTAATCGATAAACGNGGGGTGATGGCGCCGGCCTCGGTTCAAGTCTCAGAACTTGCCGGCCTTGATGTAATCGATAAACGCCCGTAGCGGCGCTGGAACCAGACGCCGTCCGGGATAGTACAGAAATGGTCCGGGAAAACTCTGCCACCACGGTTCGAGCACGGGCTCCAGGGCGCCGCTTTCGAAGTGAGGGCGAAGCCAGCCCTCGAAGAGAGCGACGATGCCGCTGCCGGCAATGGCCGCATGGACGGCAAGATCGCTCGCCCCGCCGATCCGCACGATCAACGGCCCCGTCGTGTCGACACGCACCACCTCGCCGTCGCGCTCGAATTCCCACGGCAGCATCGCACCGCTGGCAAAACGACCGCGCAGACAAGCATGGCCAAGCAGGTCGCTCGGGTGCTGCGGCCGCCCATGGCGCTCGAGATAGGCGGGGCTGGCGCCAGTGGCGAAGCGCTGGACGCGCGGTCCGATCGGCACCGCGATCATGTCCTGCTCCAGTCGCTCGTCATAGCGGATGCCGGCGTCGCAGCCCGCCGCCAGCACGTCGACGAAGTTCTCATCGGCGATGACCTCCAGCCGAATGCCGGGATAGGCGGCGAGGAAGCCCGGAACGATGTCGGGCAATATCAGCCGCGCGGCGCTGACCGGGACGTTGAGGCGCAGCGAACCAGCCGGCCTGTCGCGAAAGCCATTGACCACGTCGAGGGCCGCCTCCACCTCCGACAGCGCCGGGCCAAGCCGTCCGAGCAGGCTGAGACCTGCGTCGGTCGGAACGACGCTGCGTGTCGTGCGGTTGAACAGCCTGACGCCGAGCTGCGTCTCCAGGCGGCGCACCGCTTCGCTCAGGCCCGACGCGCTGCCGCCGCCGGCGCGAGCCCCTTCGCGAAAGCCGCCGGCACGCGCCACCGTCACGAAAGCGTTCAGGTCGCCAAGGTCCATCATTGTTCGCCATTCCGCACAAGCTGTACGGATTGTACCTTATTATCCCGAGGTTGAGCAGCGTCTATCTTCGCCTCCTCAAAGGAGACCGACCATGTCCACCATCCAAAAATCCGGCACATTCACCCTCGGCAGCCACACCGTGAGACGGCTCGGCTACGGCGCCATGCAACTTGCCGGCCCGCACGTTTTCGGTCCGCCGAAGAATCATGACGCGGCCATTGCAGTGCTGCGCGAAGCGGTGGCCTCCGGGGTCAACCACATCGACACCAGCGACTATTATGGCCCGCATGTCACCAACCAGCTGATCCGCGAAGCGCTGGCGCCCTATCCGCAAGACCTCGTCATCGTCACAAAGATCGGGGCGCGGCGCGGCAGCGACGGCTCATGGCTGCCTGCCTATTCCGCCAAGGAACTTGAGCAGGCCGTGCACGATAATCTCAGGAATCTCGGTCTTGAGGTGCTGGATGTCGTCAATCTGCGCATCATGTTCGGGGTGATGGGTCCCGCCGAGGGCTCGATCGAGCCGCAGTTGACCGCGCTTGCCGAACTGCAGCGCAAGGGTCTGGTGCGCCATATCGGCCTGAGCAACGTCACCCCAGCGCAGGTCGAGGAAGGCCGTGGGATCGCCGAGATCGTCTGCGTGCAGAACCAGTACAATCTGGCGCATCGCGACGACGACGGGTTGATCGATGAACTGGCGCGCGCCGGTATCGCCTACACGCCGTTCTTCCCGCTCGGCGGTTTCAGCCCGCTGCAGTCGTCGACCTTGTCGGATGTGGCCGCGCGGCTCGGCGCCACACCCTTGCAGGTTGCGCTCGCCTGGCTGCTGCGCCGCTCGCCGAACATCCTGCTGATCCCGGGGACGTCGTCGATCGGGCATTTGAGAGAGAACCTGGCGGCGGCGGAACTGGAGCTGTCGGCCGATGTGCTAAGGGAATTGGATGGGGTGGCGAAAGCGGCGTGAAGATTTTGCGGGCGGCGCTGTCACCCCACCCGCGCCTTCGGCGCGACCTCCCCATCGAGGGGAGGTAGGAGGTCGCGGCAGCCTTGCATGCCTCGCAATCGCTACGACTGTCGGAATCTAAAGCGCCAACGCCCTACCTCCCCTCGGCGCGCAGCGCCGGGTGGGGTGATGGCGCCGACGTACGATTTCTAATTGATACTCGCCGTATTCGCGGCTCGGCCGGCTTCGCCTCATCCACATAAGGCACCCTAAACCCGTTGGCCCCCAGCCAGCCAATGGCAGCCTTCGGTTCGTCGGTCTGGATGATGGTGGCGCCGCGTTCGGCCCAGAAACCGTGGTCTCGGCCGGCATGCCGGCCTGCACCGCCAGTTCATCGCCGCAGCCGCCGGAGAGGAAGCCGCCGGGCCTTGCACCTTGGCGATACAAGTCCTTCGCCAAGCTGTGACTGGCATCTTGCGTGCCGGTTCTGTAGTTGTGGCAGCCCGATGAACAAAGAAGGACCCGTAATGGCGAACCAGACCATCGACAACGCGTTCACCGCCCGCTCCAAGACGGGGCCTTCCTTCGAGCCGACCTATGCCGGCGCGCTGTCGTTCATGCGGCGCAAATACACCAAGGATGCAAAGGGCGCGGACGCCGTCGTGTGGGGCATTCCGTTCGATGCCGCCGTCACCAACCGGCCGGGCGCGCGCTTCGGGCCGCAGGCGATCCGCCGCGCCTCGGCGATCCTCGACAACGACCCGCAATATCCGTTCTCGCGCGACCTGTTCGAGCATCTCGCCGTCATCGACTATGGCGATTGCCTGCTCGATTCGGGCAATCACCAGAAGACACCAGGCACGATCGAGCGCGAGGCGGCGAAGATCCTGAAATCGGGTGCCTTCCTGTTGTCGCTCGGCGGCGACCATTTCGTCACCTGGCCGCTGCTCAAGGCGCATGCCGCCATCCATGGGCCGCTGGCGCTGGTGCAGTTCGACGCGCATCAGGACACCTGGCCTGACGATGGCAAGCGCATCGACCACGGTTCGTTCGTCGGGCGCGCCGTCAATGAGGGCATCATCGATCCTGATCGTTCGATCCAGATCGGCATCCGCACGCATGCCCCCGATACGTTCGGCATCAAGATCCTTTACGGTCACGAGATCGAGGAGATGCGGGCTTCCGACATCGCCTATGCGATCGTCGACCGCACCGGCGGCAGGAAGACCTATCTCACCTTCGACATCGACTGCCTCGACCCGGCCTTTGCGCCCGGCACCGGCACGCCGGTTGCCGGCGGACCGTCCTCGGCGAAAATCCTGTCGACGCTGCGCCAGCTCGGCCAAGTCGATATTGTCGGCGCCGACGTCGTCGAGGTTGCGCCGGCCTATGATCACGCCGATATAACGGCGATCGCCGGCTCGATGGTGGCCATGCACTATCTCGGCCTGGTGGCCGAGCGAAAAGCGCGGGCGGAAGAGCTGAACAGCGGCAACCATGGCGCGGCAAACCATGGCCAGGGCATATAGGCCTGAATTAGCAGGGAATTGACGGGCACATGAAACCGAAAATCTTCATCGATGGCGAACACGGCACCACCGGCCTGCAGATCCGGGCGCTGCTGGCCGAGCGCGGCGACCTCGAGATCATCTCGATCCCGGCCGAGCGCCGCAAGGAAACGGCGGCGCGCGCCGAGTTCCTCAATGCAGCCGATGTCGCCATCCTGTGCCTGCCGGATGCGGCTGCCAAGGAAAGCGTATCGCTGATTGCCAACGACACCACCAAGGTGATCGACGCCTCCACGGCGCATCGCGTAGCCGAGGGCTGGGAATATGGCTTTGCCGAGATGGAAAAGGGCCAGGCCAAGATCATCGCCAATGCAAAACGCGTCGCCAATCCCGGCTGCTGGCCGCAAGGACCGATCGCGACACTGCGGCCGCTGGTCGCCGCCGGCCTGCTGCCGGCGGATTTCCCGATCACCGTCAATGGCATTTCGGGCTATTCGGGCGGCGGCCGGCCGATGATCGAGGACTATGTCGCCAAGGGCGAGGATGCCTCTGAATTCCAGGTCTATGGGCTGACCCTGCAGCACAAGCATGTGCCGGAGCTGCGCACCTATGCGAAGCTGTCGCACGATCCGATCATGCAGCCGGCGGTCGGCAATTTCGCCCAAGGCATGATCACAGTGGTGCCGCTGCAGCTCGGCGGGCTCGACCATGTGCCGGCCGGCGCCGAACTGCACGCGGCAATCGCCGACCATTTTGCCGCCATCAAGGGCGGCGTGGTCGAGGTAGCTCCTTACGAGCACGTGGAGCGCCTGCCCGAGATCAATCCCGAGGTCTATAACGGCACCAACCGCATGAAGGTCTATGTCTTTGCCAATGACGACAGGGCGCAGGCGCTGCTGATTGCGGTCTATGACAATCTCGGAAAGGGCGCCTCGGGTGCTGCCGTTCAGAACATGGATCTGATGCTCGGCCTTTAATTCAGTTGGAGAGAGCATGTTGCCCGAAAACCGCTTAACACTTTTCGGCATCGCGCTCTGAATGGACGCGCCTGCATTTCCAAAGCGCTGGAAGATCAGCGCGCCCGAGCTCATTGCGGAGACGTTTTCGAGCCGCATCTGGAAGGTGCGGCGTGAGGACGGCTCGCCGGCCATCGTCAAGGCGCTCAAACCATTCGACGATGTCGAGGACGAGTTGCGCGGCGAGCACTATCTCGCATGGCGGCGCGGCGAAGGCGCGGTGCGGCTGCTTGGCCGGGACGGCCACCGCATGCTGCTCGAATATGCCGGCGACACCCTGCTTTCCGACGTTCTGGCCAAAGAAGGCGACAACGCCGCGACCGCAATCGTGGCCGAGTTGATGGGGAGACTGTTCTCGCCCTCAAGACACCCTGCCCCGCCGGACCTGCAGCCGCTGCGGACACGGTTTGCCAGCCTGTTCAAAAAGGCCGGAGCCGATCGCGACGCCGGAGAGCACAGCCTCTATATCGAGGCCGCCGAAATCGCGGACCGGCTGCTCGATGCCCCGCATGCGGTCAAGCCGCTGCATGGCGACCTGCATCACGACAACATTTTGCACGGTGCGCGCGGCTGGCTGGCGATCGACCCGAAGGGCGTGCTCGGCGATCCCGGCTTCGACGCCGCCAATCTGTTCTACAACCCACTGGGGCGCGACGACCTCTGCCTCGATCCCGAGCGCATCGCGCATATGGCTGAGATCTTCGCCAGGACACTCGGCCAGACGCCGGCTGCCATTCTCGACCATGCCATCGCCTATGGCTGCCTGTCGGCCGCATGGCATCATGAGGACGAGAATGCGGTCGACGAGAACCGCGAGCTGTCGGTTGCGGGAGTGATCCGAAAGGTGCGGCTCAGCTTCTGACCGGCGCAGCCTCGCGCTTTAGACGTAGCGAGGCAGTTCGTTCGCGAAATAGATTATTGCGACGGCCAAGACACCGTAGACGATGTACCTGCGTTCATGGGCGGCCGCGTTGGCAGTGGATAGGCGCCCTTGTTGCCGCGCCAGTGGGCGGCGGCAAATCCCAGCAGGACCAGCGCGAAGGCCTGATGGGTCAGCGCCATGTGCAGCGGCACCTGCATCAGCAGCGTGCCGATGCCGATCGAGGCCTGCACCAGCACCAGCAGAAACAGCAGCGTTGCGCGGCGTGCGTGTGTCGTGCCCGGCAGCCGCCGGCGCGTCGCTATCATATGCCAGAGCGCGATGGCAAAGACCGTATAGGCGCCGAGCCGGTGGACGAACTGCACCGTCTTCGGGTTCTCGAAGAAATTGCGCCAGGCCGGTTCGAGCAGCAGCAGCTCGCCGGGGATGATCTTGCCGTCCATCAGCGGCCAGGTGTTGTAGCTCAGGCCGGCGTCGAGCCCTGCGACCAGCCCGCCGAGATAGATCTGGACCAGCGCCAGCAGCACGATGAAACCGGCCAGTCTTTGCGTCGACCGGCCGGCGGCAGGCTCCGAATGCGGCGCCAGCCCGCGCGCGACCACCATGGTGGCAGTGAAGATCAGGGCGGCAAGCGTCAAATGCGTCGCCAGCCGGTACTGGCTGACGGAGACGCGGTCGACCAGGCCGGAGGCCACCATCCACCAGCCGATGGCGCCTTGCAGGCCACCAAGCAGCAGAATACCGACCAGCTTTGGCCCAAGGCCGCGCTCGATGCGGCGCGTCGCCCACAAGACCAGCAACGGCAGGCCGAAGACCAGGCCGACACTGCGCGCCAGGATGCGGTGCGCCCATTCCCACCAGAAGATCGATTTGAAGGCGTCCAGGCTCATGCCCTTGTTGAGCTCGGCATATTGCGGAATCTTTTGATAAAGCTGGAATTCCTCCTGCCACTCCGCGTCATTGAGCGGCGGTATCACACCGTGGATCGGCTTCCACTCGGTGATCGACAGGCCGGAATTGGTGAGCCTGGTGGCGCCGCCGACCAGCACCAGCGCAAACAGCACCAGAAGCACGACATACAGCCAGCCGCGCACCAGCGCCCGATTTTTCAAGTCGCGATCGCGGTCAATGTAAGGCGCGGCGGCTGATATGGCGGCCATGGTTGGTCCCGGCAGGTTGACGTGGCGGATTGGTGAACCATCGCAACCCGGCTGACAAGACCGGACGGCGCGGCACGCCGTCGCGCCGCATCTCCCGGGTTGCACAGGCGCGCGGTTGGGCCTAAGCGGAGGCGATCAACGAGAACGCTCATGCCCATCCGCCTGAAAAAGCTGATCGGAACTTTCCTGCTGGTGGCGCTGGTCATCATCTATGCGCTGGTCGCGTCGATCATAGCGGTCGCGCAGCTGTCGCAATCCAGCCCGCTGGTGCACTTCCTGTTCTTCCTGTTCAGCGGCCTGTTCTGGGTGCTGCCGGCGATGGGCATCATCAAATGGCTGATCCTGGAGCCGCCGCCGAAAGGCTGAAGCGCCCGACCCAGGTTAGATGGTGACGACCATTTTGCCGGCATTGGCCAGCGGCGTCGTCACGCCCGACAACATCGTGCGGATATGGGCGACGCTCTGGTAGCGGCCGTTGATCGAAATGCGCGGCAGCGCGTGCAGGAAGCCGGCGTGCTCGGCGTGCAGCACGCCGTGGCGAGTGGTCACCGCCGAGGCGTAGCCGGCGTCGCGGGCAAAGCCCACTTCGCGGCAGCCGACAGCGCTGGCGTAACCATAGGGGTAAGCGAGATGATGGGGGTCTTCGCCGAGCTGCGCCTGCAGTTGGCGCCTGACGTCGACGATCTCATGGCGCGCATCGGCTTCGTCGAGCCGCTTCAGATTCCGGTGGTTGACCGTATGCGCGCCGATCGTCACCAGCCTGTGCCCGGCCACGGCGCGGATATCGTCCCAGGTCATCAGCGTGCTTGGGCGCAAGCCATCGAGGTCGATGCCGTTCGAGTGCGCCAGATCGCGCAGCACGGCGCGCTGATCCTCCTCGCGCACCTCGAGCGTCAGATAGGCATGCAGACGCGCATTGGCGTGGAGTTTCTTGCCGTGGGTCGAGCAGTCTATGGTCACCGGCCCCTTCGGCGTCGCCAGCGTCAAACGCTCCCGCGCGTTGACGATATCCTCGACCACGTCCCACCATAAATCGGCGCTGCCGTCGATCAGACCCGGCGCGACATAGATGGTGATCGGCGCGTCGTGCTTTTCGAGCACTGGCAGCGCTTCGGTCATGTTGTCGCGATAGGCGTCGTCGGCGGTGATGGTGGCGAACTGGCCGTCCTTGCCGCCGGCCTTGATGCGCTCGATCGCCTCGTCGAGGGTGACGAAGGCATAGCCCCTCGACTTCATGTCGGCGACGAGAGCGTCGAGGAATCGCGGGGCGATGTTGAGGTGGCGGTTAACGCCGTCCGGCTTCTCCGGCGTGGCGGTGACCCGATGCAACATGAGGATGGCGCCAATGCCGCCGACAAACGGCTTGGCCAGCGGTGCAAGGCCGGTAAAGCGGGCGATATTAAGCGCCAGTTTCCGAACTGCCTCACCACCGTCGATCATTCATTCACCTTTTGCGCCTAGGCTCGATCCAAGCACGGAACGCGCCGACGCGAACTCCTGATCGCGACGAATACGCCTTAAGGATTGAGGTATGGTTGACGCCACCGCGTCATTTGACGGCAATCGGCTCGCCGCAAGCAAGGCGTCTGCGCGCACGCCGGCTGCCGACCAGACCAGTCTGTCGGTGTCGATCGCAGATGCTGCCGCGCTCGCCTCTTACGGCGAATTCTGCCGTTCGGCGCTGTTTGCGCCGGCGCAAAGCGCGGCCTGGGTTCGTGCCTGGACGGCGCAGGCCAATCCCGATGCCGTCATTGCCACGCTGACAATCGAGGACAGGCCGGTCTTTGCACTGGCACTGGAAATCACGCGAACTGGTCCATTCCGCGTCGCCCGCTTCATGGGCGGGCGCCATGCCAACGGCAATTTCGCCGCCGCCGATCCGGCATGGCTGGCAAAGGCTGATGCCGGGGGGATCCGCAGGCTGGTGACGGCGATCGGCAAGGCGCGTCCCGATATCGATCTCGTTGCCTTGGAAAGGCTTCTGCCCGACCTCGATGGCGTTGCCAATCCGCTGGTGGCGTTCTCCAACTTTCCGAGCCCAAACCTGTCGCTCGCCGTCAATCTCGACGGTGGTTTCGATGCGCTGCTGTCGCGTGTGGGCGGCAAGCGCAAGCGCAAGAAGCACCGTTCGCAGACACGCAAATTCGAGGCGGTCGGCGTTCATCGCCGCATCGAGGCGCAGACACCCGAAGACGTGAACCGGCTGCTCGACGCTTTCTTCGAGATGAAGGAGTTCCGTTTCGCCAAGATGGGCATCGCCAATGTCTTCGGCGAGCCGGAGGTGCGGGCTTTCTTCCGTGCCCTCTTCGCCGGCGCGCTGGCCGAGGAGAAACCGGCCTTTGTGCTGCATGGGCTCGAAGTGGCTGGCAAGCTGCGCGCAATCACCGGCTCGAGCCGCTCGGGCAAACGCCTGATCTGCGAATTCGGCGCCATCGCCGAGGACGATCTCGGCCACACCAGCCCCGGCGATTTCCTTTTCTTCGACATCATCGAGGAAGCCTGCCAAACAGGCTTCGATGTCTATGATTTCTCGGTCGGCGACGAGCCCTACAAGCGGCTCTGGTGCGATATCGAGACCCAGCATTTCGAGGTGCTGGCGCCCCTGACGCTGAAGGGACGCGCCCTGGCGTCGGCGCTGCGGCAGGGCGCACGGGCGAAAGCCTTCATCAAGAACAACCCGACGGTCTGGAAGCTGACCAAGATGCTGCGCCGCAAGGCCGCCGGACAGGCAGCGCCCGCTCCCACGGACGACGAAAACTAGCGTTCAGAAATTCAGCGCTTCGCGGAGCGCCGGGCCGGCCCTGACCCGCAGGTCGAGATCCGCCTCGATGTGGTCGATATGGTGCAGCATCAGCCGGCTCACCAACCCGCAATCGCCGCTCTCCAGCGCGCCGACCATTTCCGTGTGCTCACTGTGCCCGCAGGCCGACACGCCGGATCGTCCGTAAAGGGCGATCACCAGAGACGAACGCGCCACCAGCTCCTCCATGAAGCGCTGCAGGATGGCATTGCCGGCGACGGAGGCGAGCAGCAGATGGAAATCGCCCGACGCCTTGATTTCGGAGCGCCGGGCGGTTGGGCCGCGCTCGGCGATGAAGCGGCCTTCCTCGTCGAGCTGCGCGCGGAACGCAGCGATATCGGTGGCTGTGACCCGCCCACAGGCGGCAATGGCTATGCCCGGCTCGATCAGCCGGCGCGATGCGAACACCTGGCGCGCTTCCTCGGGCGAAGGGTTGGCGACGAAGGCGCCACGGTTGCGCTCGGTACGCACCAGCCCCTCGAAGGACAGCATCTGCAGCGCCGCGCGCGCGACGGTGCGCGAGACGTCGAACAGCGTGCCGACCTCGCCTTCCGACAGCTTGGTGCCGGGCGTCAGCCGACGGTCGACGATGGCGTCCCGCAGATTGTCGCGAATCGCCTGGGCGCGATCCTGGTTGGCGCTGTCGGCGGAATGGATCTGATCGGCAATGTTCATGGCGATGATGGTTCCCAGCCTCTTCTAGCGCAACTCGTCGCCTGCGCACGAGAGGCAAAGTGGACACGAAGCCAAAAAAGATTGCATACGATTCTTGTGCAGATCGCGCACAATCGCCCATAATTTGTGCAATGCACAAAATAGCCTACCGGCTAGGCAGTGGGGAAGAACCCCGATTTCACTGACGATTCAAACGCTTGGGCCGATTGCCGCCGATTGGCACGCATAATGCATTGGTTAATGCGACCAAACGGGGAAGCCTGAATGTCCAAAGCCGCCCAGATCGACATCGTGTCCGTTTCGAAAGTGTACGGAACGACGACTGCCGTCGAGGCCATCAGCCTGAAGATACCGGCAGGCACCTATTGCTGCCTGCTTGGCCCCTCCGGCTGCGGCAAGACCTCGACGCTGCGCATGATCGCCGGCCACGAAAGCATTTCGTCGGGCGATGTCCGCCTCGGCAACATTGTCGTCACCGACTTGCCGCCGGCAAAGCGTGGCACGGCGATGATGTTCCAGTCCTATGCGCTGTTTCCGCATCTCGACCTTGTCGACAATGTCGCCTTCAGCCTGAAGATGAAGGGCGTCGACAAGGAGCAGCGCCGTGCCAAGGCGCTCGACATGCTCAAGCTGATGCAGATGGAGGCCTATGCGCCGCGCCGGCCGGCGCAGCTTTCCGGCGGCCAGCAGCAGCGTGTTGCACTCGCCCGCGCTCTGATCACCGATCCCGAGGCGCTGCTGCTCGACGAGCCGCTGTCGGCACTCGACCCGTTCCTGAAGATACGCATGCGCGCCGAGCTGAAGAAATTGCAGACCTCGCTTGGCATCACTTTCGTCCACGTCACCCACAGCCAGGAAGAAGCCATGGCCTTGGCGGACCTGATCGTGGTGATGAATGACGGCCGCATCGAACAGGCGGCGCCGCCGCGAGATGTGTTCGAAAGGCCGGCCACCGCCTTCGTCGCGCGCTTCATGGGCGACCACAATGTCATCTCCGGCCGGGTCACCGGCGCGCGCGACGGCATGGTCGTCTTCGACGTCGATGGTGGCGCCTCGCTCGCCGCCCGCGGGCAAGGCCGGGAGGCGGGCCAGGAGGTGGGCACGCCGATCGACATTGCCATCCGCACCGACCATGTGCGCATCGGCGAAGCACCCTCTCCCGGCCTCGGCTTCACCGGCATCGTCTCCAACATCGAATATCGCGGCGCCACGGTGAAGCTGTCGGTCACCGGCGGCGGCATCGACGATTTCACCGTTATCATCGACGATTCCGACTTCTTCGCCAAACCCGTCGCCCTTGGCGACGCCGTACCGCTCGCCTGGGATTCCGAGGACGCCATCGTCCTCGGCCGCCTTCATTCATGAATTCAACGAAGCAAAACAAAAACAGGGAAATAGGAATGACAAAAACAGTAGAAACAAAGACCGGAATTTCGCGCCGTTCGTTGCTAAAGACAGGTGCGGCCGCCGTCGGCCTCGCCGCAGGCTCGGGCGCCATTACAGGCTTCCCGACCATCTGGGCGCAGTCCAACATCACGCTGCGCCAGTTCGGCACCGGCGTGTCGAACCTGAACGCGATCGCCGACAAGTGCAAGGCCGACCTCGGCATCACGCTGGAAATGACGGCGACCGATTCGGACGCGGCCGCCCAGCGCGCCGTGACCCAGCCCGACAGCTATGACATCGCCGACATCGAATACTGGATCTGCAAGAAGGTGTTCCCGAGCGGCGTGCTGCAGCCGATGGATGTCAGTAAGCTTAAATACTACGACGAACTGGTGCCGTTGTTCAAAACCGGCAAGCTGACGCCCGACAGCATCATTGCCCAGGGCACCGCGCCGCACACGGTCGGCTATGTCGAAGCGCAGGACTCAAAGACCTTCGCCAAGGCGCCGACCAAGTGGTTCACCATGGTGCCGACGATCTACAACGCCGATACGCTAGGCATCCGGCCCGACCTCGTCGGCCGCGACATCACCACCTGGGCCGACATCATGGACCCGGCCTTCAAGGGCAAGACCGCGATCCTCAACATCCCGTCCATCGGCATCATGGATGCGGCCATGATCATGGAGGCCACAGGCAACATCAAATATGCCGACAAGGGCAACATGACCAAGGAAGAGATCGACAAGACGATCGACTTCCTCATCAAGGCCAAGCAGGCCGGCCAGTTCCGCGCCTTCTGGAAGTCGTTCGACGAGAGCGTCAACCTGATGGCATCGGGCGAAGTGGTCATCCAGTCTATGTGGTCGCCGGCCGTCGCTGCCGTGCGCTCCAAAGGCATCGCATGCCGCTTCCAGCCGCTCAAGGAGGGCTATCGCTCATGGGGCGGCGGCCTTGGCCTTGCCGCCCATCTCAAGGGCGCCGAGCTCGACGCCGCCTACGAATACATCAACTGGTATACGTCGGGCTGGGTCGGCGGCTATCTCAACCGCCAGGGCTACTATTCCGCCAATATGGTCTCGGCCAAGAAGTTCATGTCCGAGGACGAATGGGGCTACTGGATCGAAGGCAAGCCGGCCAAGGGCGAGATCAAGGCGCCGGACGGCACCGTCATGGAAAAGGCCGGCGCCGTGCGCGACGGCGGCTCGTTCGAAGAGCGTATGGGCAAAGTCGCCTGCTGGAACTCGGTCATGGACGAGGACCGCTACATGGTGAAGCGCTGGAACGAATTCATCGCGGCGTAAGCTAGCGGGTCAACGGGACATGCCTCATTCCTTCGCGCCCCCCTCTGTCCTGCCGGACATCTCCCCCTCAAGGGGGGAGATTGGATATCGCTTTGGTTTTCGCCAATCTCCAACTTCATGGAAAGAGGCGTCGAGGCAGAAGCTGCCGATCTCCCCCCTTGAGGGGGAGATGTCCGGTAGGACAGAGGGGGGCGCGAAGGATCACAGCCAAGGAAATCTTCTCATCCCGGTGCGAAGGTGTTCCGCATGACCGTGGTTCTCGAACGACCCGCAATCACCGCCGCCAGCCCGATGAGACGCCGGCGCTTCTCCATCAGTGCCGTCACGCCCTACCTCCAATCGGCGCCGCTGGCGGTCATCCTCGGTGCGTTCCTGCTCTTGCCAATCATCATGATCGTCGTCGTCTCCTTCTGGGACTACGACTTCGCCGCCATGTATCCGGATTTCCTGACGACGAACTATTCCGACGTGCTGGGATCATGGGTCACCTGGAAGACCTATCTCAACACCATCAAATTCGCTGCCATCGTCTGGGCTCTGACCTTGTTCATCGGCTTCTGGGTCGCCTATTTCCTCGCCTTCCATATCCGCACCACCGCCATGCAGATGGTGCTGTTCCTTGTCTGCACGGTGCCGTTCCTGACCTCCAACATCATCCGCATGATCTCGTGGATCCCGGTGCTTGGCCGCAACGGGTTGATCAACTCGACGCTGGTGCAATTGGGGCTGGTGCCAAAACCCATCGAATGGCTGCTCTATTCGGAATTCGCCGTGGTGCTGGCCATGGTGCATCTCTACACGCTGTTCATGGTAACGCCGATCTTCAACACGTTGATGCGCATCGACCGCTCGCTGGTCGAGGCCGCGCGCGATGCCGGCGCGTCCGGCTGGCAGGTCTTGTGGAACGTCGTCATCCCGCTGGCCAAGCCCGGCATGGCGATCGGCACCATCTTCGTCGTCACGCTGGTGATGGCCGATTTCTCCACTGTGCAGGTGATGTCGGGCGGCCAGAGCGCGTCGGTCGCACTGATGATGAAGAACCAGATGTCGCTGCTGCAGTTTCCCGCAGCCGCCGCCAATGCCGTAGTGTTGCTGGTGTTGGTACTGTTGATGGTCGCGGGCATCCTGCGCATCGTCGACATCCGCAAGGAGCTTTGAGGTGAGCCACGAAAAACGCACCCTCGAATTCTATGTGCTTGCGGTCTTCTTCACTCTGTTCGTGCTGTTCCTCTACGGCCCGCTGTCGGCGATCCTGATCCTTTCTTTCCAAGGCGAGACCGGCGGCCTCACCTTCCCGCTCAATGGCGTGTCGCTGCACTGGTTCGCCAATCTGTTCGAGCGCCAGGCGGTCGGCGATTTCGGCGGCAGCTTCAAGCGCTCGCTCGTGCTCGGCCTTATGGTGATGATCGTCACCGTCGTCGTGTCGCTGCTGGCAGGGCTCGCTTTCCGGCAAAAATTTCGTGGCGCCACCGCTTTGTTCTACCTGGCGGTCGCCAGCCTCGTAGTACCCTCGATCATCATTTCGCTCGGCATCGGCGTCGTCTTCCAGCAGGTCGGCTTCCGCCCAGCCTGGTACACATCGGCCTTCGGCGCGCACCTGACCTGGACCTTGCCCTTCGGCGTGCTCATCATGTTCGCCGTCTTCAACCGCTTCTCGCCCGCCTATGAGGAAGCCGCGCGTGACCTGGGCGCCAACTCCTGGCAGACCTTCGCCCATGTCGTGCTGCCGATGATCGCGCCGAGCCTGATCGGCGTCGGCCTGTTCGGCTTCACGCTGTCCTATGACGAGTTCGCCCGCACGCTGATGACGTCGGGCACCTTCAACACGCTGCCGCTCGAGATCTACGGCATGACCACCAATGTCACGACGCCGGTGCTCTACGCGCTGGGCACGGTGACCACCGTGTTCTCCTTCCTGGTGATCCTGGCCACACTGGGCGCCATCCTCTATGTTGGCCGCAGGCGGGCCAGGGTTTGATTGTGCAGATACTGGTGGTGAACCCCAACACGACGGCGAGCATGACCGAGACGATCGCGGCGGCGGCGCGCGGCGTTGCCGGCGCCGGGACCGAGGTGATCGCGGTCACCTCATCGATGGGCCCGGCCTCGATCGAGGGCTATTATGACGAGGCATTGGCCGTGCCCGGCCTTTTGATGGAGATCGCCGCCGGCGAACGTGCCGGGGCTCAGGCCGCCATCATCGCCTGCTTCGACGATACCGGCCTGGATGCGGCACGCGCCATGGCCTCCATTCCGGTCATCGGCATCTGCGAGGCCGCACTCAGTGTCGCCTCCTACATTGCCCAGCGCTTCACAGTGGTGACGACCACCGAACGCTCGCGTGTCCCTGTCGAGGGGCTGGTGCAGCGCTATGGCATGGCCGGGCGTGCCCGCGTGCGCGCCGCCGACATTCCCGTACTCTCGCTTGAAGACGCTGCTTCCGGCGCTGTCGAGAAACTGCGCGCCGAGATCGCCCGCGCCATAGCGGAAGACCGCGCCGAGGCCATCGTGCTCGGCTGCGCCGGCATGGCCGACCTGGCACACCGGTTGCAGCAAGAGTTCGACCTGCCCGTCATCGACGGCGTCGGCGCCGCCCTCAAACAGGCCGAGGCGCTGATCGCATTGGGCCTGTCGACCTCGAAGCGCGGCTCCTATGCCAGTCCGCTGGCCAAGCCCTATCGCGGCGTGCTGAAATCCTTCTCGCCGGGGGTGGTCGCCGCGGAGTGAACGCTATGAAGCCTACCGTCCGCGCATTGTCTCCGCCGGAACTGACCGTTCTCATCGACTGGGCGGCGGCTGAAGGCTGGAACCCTGGCCTTGATGATGCCGCCGCGTTCCGGCCAACCGATCCTGAAGGGTTCATCGGCGCTTTTGTCGACAACGAGATGACCGCCGCCATCTCGGCTGTCGCCTATGGCGGCAACTTCGGTTTCATCGGTCTCTACATCTGCCGACCAGACATGCGCGGCAAAGGCCATGGCAAAGCAGTCTGGAATGCGGGCATGGCCAGGCTGGCCGGCCGAACGGTCGGCCTCGACGGGGTCGCCGCGCAGCTGGCGAATTATCGCCGCACGGGATTCAGCTCGGCGTACGAAACCATCCGCTTCAGCGGCCGTATCGCGACCCCGCCCGTCCGAAGCGAAGGGGTGCGCATGATAACCACGCAACTCGTGCCCGACATCATCGCCTATGACGCCCGCTGTTTCCCCGCGCCTCGACGAGCCTTCCTGCACCGCTGGGCGCAGCCGCCGCATTGCGGGTTCGCCGCGATCAGTTCACTCGGCACCATAGGCTACGCCGTGGCTCGTCCCTGCCGTTCGGGTTACAAGATCGGCCCGCTGTTTGCCGACGACACCGAGACGGCGATGCAGCTCATGGGCAGTCTGGCTGCCGCATGCGAAGGTGGCGACCTGCATATCGACGTTCCTGCCGAAAATTTCGATTTCACCACGGCGCTTTCAGCAATTGGTTTCAGGCCGACCTTCACCACCACGCGCATGTACAAGGGCCCGCCTCCGAAGGTCGACTCGCGCCGAATATTTGGCGTGACGACCCTGGAGTTGGGGTAGATCCCGGCGCCGACTGACAGGCTTGGTTTTTCGGGAGCCGGCGGGCGATGGACGAGCCGATCCGTAGTAGCGCCGCCTAAGTCGAATTGTCTGATGTCTCAGGCGGCGCTACGTCGTCCCGGCACGGGGTTACCCGGCGTCTCGTGGCCGATCGGCGTCACCAGAGTGAGGTCGGGATAGCCGCTTTCGATCAGCTCGACGGCGGCCTGCGCCACCTCATCGTCCGCCTGCAGCATGGACATGAAGACCTCAGTGCTGTCGCCGACCAGTCGGCTGATGCCTTGCGCATCGGCCGGTCCGCATTCGACAATGACCAGATCATAGGCGGTGGTCAGCGACTGCATGATGATCGGCAGCCGGTCGGCGGCGCGCATGGCGCGAACCGGATCGGCGGTGCCGACGGGAACGACATGGCAGTCGGAATAGAGGTCAGCGTGAATGACGTCGCTGAACTGCGCTTCCGAAGCCAGCAGATTGGTGATGCCGGGGAAAAGTCCGCTGTCCAGCATCGGCCGCGAGGCGGCACCTGACGCCGTGAGATCGAGCAGCAGCACACGCAGGCCAGCGTCGGAGACTTCGCGCGCTACCAGCACTGCCGATGCAGCCGCCTCATCGCCTTCGGGCGACACGAAGATGGCGCGCGCAGCACCGCTGGCGATCAGCTTTTCCGCCGCCTTCTCGACATCGATCTCGCCAAGGCTGGAGCGTACCCGCTCGGGTTCGGATTGCGGTTCTGGATCGGCAGCCGCTGCTCCTTCCAGCACTGAAGGAGCCGGCTCGGGCTCTGGCACCAGTTCAGACTCCACGGTCGTCGGCTGATCGTCCACTTCCACGACCTCAGGAGCCGGTTCCGGGTGGACGACCGGCGCCGACATTGCCGACATCGCAACCTGCTCGATACGCTCGAAGCGCGCCCCTGGGGCCGGACGCATGGCGCGGCCGGAAAACAGCTCCTGCAGCAGCGTGATGACCGACATCAGCAGCAGCGAGCCGACTAAGGCGGCGCCGACGATCGGCACGAGCTTGGGGAAATAGGGTTCCGACGGCACGCGCGCCTCGGAAAACACGCTGGCATCGACCGGCAGGTAATTCTTGCGCGAGGACACTTCGCGGAAGCTCGCCATATAGGATTCAAGCTGCTGGCGCCGGACGTTCGCCTCGCGCTGCAGCGCATCCAGCTGGACCTGCTCCTCGCCGGCCCGCGACGACGCCGCTTTCAGCTTGTTGACGTCCGATATCAGCTGGTTTTCGCGCGCCTGGGCGGTCTGCGCCTGCGTCAGCAACCCGCGCATGATTTTTTGCGCTTCGTTGCGGATCTGGCCGTCGAGATCGGCAAGCTGCGACCTCATCGCCCGCAGGCGGGGATGGTTGTCGAGCAAGGTGGTGGAAAGATCGGCGATGTTGGTTCTGAGCTCGATCTGACGCTCACGCAGCCGCTGGATCAGATCGGAAGACAGCACTTCGGGTACAGCGTCCAGCGAACCGCCATTCTGCAAAGCCTGGCGCACCCTTTCGGCCGTCGCCTCGGCCGAAGCGCGGCTGGCGCGCACACGCGACAGTTCGGTCGATAGCTCGGACAATTGCTGTGTCGCCAGCACCGAATTGTTGCCGCCCATCAACAGGTCCGACTGGGCGGAACGGAAGGCCGCGACCTTGGCCTCTGCATCCCTGACCTGCTTCTGCAGATCGTCGATTTCCGGCCCGAGGAAGGCGGTCGCGGCGGCGTTCGACTTGGTCTTGGCGTCCGCCTGATAGGCCAGGTAGGCCTTGGCGATGGCGTTCGGAATGTCAGCGGCAAGCTGGGGATCTTCAGAGGAAAATTCGACGGCGATGACGCGGGTCTTTTCCACGCCATAAACATTGAGCTTGTCGCGCATCTTCGTCAGCACGCGCTCTTCGAGCGGAATTTCTTCCGGATCGCTCTTCAGCCCGGCAATGACCAGGAGCCGGGTGACCGGCGACATGCCGAGCGCATAGTTGAACTCGGGCTTGTCGCCCAGCTTAAGGTCGGCAGCCACCTGCTTGAGAATGTCGGACGAGGAAATGACCTGAACCTCGGTTGCTACACCTTCCGCATCGAGCACAGGTTTGTCGTCTTCATTGGTGCCGGCAGGCCGCGTATAGGCCGATTCGCTCAACTGGATTTTCAGCTGCGTCGTGGCCTTATAATGCGGCGTGGCAAGCCACGCGAACGCGAAGGCGAGACCAGTGACGAGAAGCGTGATCACAAGAATGCGCAGCCAGTTCCGCGCCAGGCTGGCGAAGAGCTGTCTCAGGTCGACATCGACATCTGCGGCCGCGGACTGGTCGGACATGCATTCCTGCTCCGGACATGAGGCTAGATGGTAGCGTAAACAACTATGGTAACTCAGCCGTTAAGATCGCGGTAAGCAGCTGTTAGGGTTTGCTGACATCCGGTAAACAAAGCCAGCAAAACTATACGGCTTTTTGTCGATTGCCGCCAAATCGGCCGCGTCCCTTTACCGGCCATTAACCCTAACAGGATGATAACGAACCCAGATCCTTAAGGTTTGCCGCCGTGTCCTGGCGGCCATAGCGACGAAGGTGTGTGTCCGATCATGAAAAGCGCTGCTGGTCTGTTTCGCGCTCTGCTGGCCGTGTCGATGCTCGCCGGCTGCTCCAGCTACCGGCCGACGCCGGCGGCCTTCCACGAGGTACTCGACCAGCCCTATCGGCTCGGCGCCGGCGACCGTGTCCGCGTCACCGTGTTCGAACAGGACGGTCTGACCAACACCTACAGTGTCGATCAGTCCGGCTACATGTCCTTCCCGCTGGTCGGCGCGGTGCCGGCGCGCGGCCACACGGCCCAGCAGCTGGAAAAAGCGCTCGCCGACAAACTGCGCCAAGGCTATCTGCGCGACCCCGACGTGTCGGTCGAGATCGATCGCTACCGGCCGATCTTCGTCATGGGCGAAGTGGGCGCCGCCGGCCAGTATTCCTACGTGCCGGGCCTCACCGTGCAGAAGGCCATCGCGATTGCCGGCGGTTTCTCGCCGCGCGCCAACCAGGAAAGCGTCGACATCACCCGCGACATCAACGGCAAGGTGATGACAGGCCGGGTGGTTACCTCCGATCCGCTGCTGCCGGGCGACACGGTCTACGTTCGCGAACGCCTGTTCTGACATCAACGTGGCGGACCAGCTCAGGATCGTCCACTGCTTTCGCTCACCCGTCGGCGGGATCTTCCGGCATGTGCGCGACCTGACGGAGGCCCAGCTCGCCGCCGGACATGTTGTCGGCATCGTCTGCGATTCGACCACCGGCGGCGAATACGAGGAACGCCTGTTCGACCAGATGAAGGACAGCCTGGCGCTCGGCATCCATCGCACGCCGATGCAGCGCCATGTCGGGCCGGGCGACTTCGCCTCGGCCTGGCGTACCTATCGAATCATCAAGGAATTGCGGCCGGACGTGTTGCACGGGCACGGCGCCAAAGGTGGCGCCTATGCCCGTCTGTTCGGCTCATTGTTGCGGGTATCTAGGTCTCGCGTAGCCCGCCTCTATTCGCCGCATGGCGGCTCCCTCCACTATGACGAAACGACGACGACCGGGAAGCTGTTCTTCGCGCTCGAGCGCTTCATGGCGCGCTTCACCGACTGCCTGCTGTTCGTCTCCGACTATGAGCGGCGCACCTATCGCAAGAAGGTCGGCGAACCGCCTATCCCGAACACGCTGGTCTATAACGGCCTGCGCGCCGCCGAGTTCGAACCGGTGGTCGCACAGCCCGACGCAGCCGACCTGCTCTACATCGGCATGATGCGCGACCTCAAAGGGCCTGACATTTTCATCGAGGCGCTGGTGCTGGCCGGGTCCCAGCTTGAGCGCCGCTTGACCGCGGTCATGGTCGGCGATGGCGACGACCTGCCGCGCTACCATGCGCAGGTGAAACGGCTGGGCCTCGAAAAACAGGTCCGCTTCTTGCCGCCTATGCCAGCCAGGGAGGCATTTTCGCTGGCCGATCTGGTCGTCGTCCCCTCCCGCGCGGAAGCCATGCCCTATATCGTTCTGGAGACGCTAGCGGCCGGCAGGCCGATGATCGCCACGGCCGTCGGCGGCATTCCCGAAATCTTCGGTGAGGGATCCCCTGCCCTGATCCGTCCCGATCCGCGCCAACTCGGCGACAAGGTGGGTGAAGCGCTGCGCGATCTCGACGCCTACCGGCGCGTCATGCCCGATACGGCCAGCCTCAAGGCGCGATTCGGCGCCGATGTGATGGCCGCCGAAATCGAAAAGGCCTATTTCGCCGCGCTTAACAGATAGACGACCCTCCAAAACCACAAGTTGTCTCAAGGTTTTTTTAGCTCTCTTTCTGCTATCGTCATCGCGGAAGCTTGTGGGAAACCCGATGAACGAGACCGACCCCACGCGCCGCTTTTCGGCCGATGCGGTGCGCAAATTCGACAGTCCTGCCGAGAGCCCCACGCCCGGCGGCATGAACAGTGTTGCCCGCCAGGTCGCCTCGCAATACCGGCGCGATACGATGTCGCCGGTCATGGTCAGCGGCGTATTGCGCATCGTCGAATTCGGCTTGCTGTTCCTGTCGGGGCTCGCGCTCTACTTCCACTTTGTCGGCTTCTTCAACTATCTCGCCTGGCAATATCCGCTGACCATTGCCGCGGCGTCATTCGTGGCCGTGGTGCTGCTCGACGTCAGCGATTGCTACCAGATCTCCGCCTTGATGCGACCGATCTCCAATCTCGGCCGCGTGCTGATGGTCTGGGCCGGCACCTTCGCGCTGATGGCGCTGACGGCCTTCATCATGAAAATGTCGGAGGATTATTCGCGTCTGCTGTTCGGCACCTGGTTTGTCGTCGGCCTGCTTCTGCTGTTCGGCCTCAGGCTGGTGATGTCGAAGCTGATCCGGCGCTGGGCGCGCAACGGCCGCATGGAACGCCGCGCCGTCATCGTCGGCGGCGGCAAGGCGGCCGAGATGCTGATCCGCTCGGTCGAGAAGCAGCCAGACAACGACATCCGCATCTGCGGTATCTTCGATGACCGCGGCGACAAGCGCTCGCCGCCGATCGTGGCCGGCTATCCCAAGCTCGGCACCATTTCGGAGCTGATGGAATTCGCTCGCATCGCGCGCATCGACATGCTGATCGTGTCGCTGCCGCTGACTGCCGAAACGCGCGTGCTGCAGCTGCTGAAGAAGCTCTGGGTGCTGCCGGTCGACATCCGGCTCTCGGCGCATTCGAACGCTTTGCAGTTTCGCCCGCGCGCCTATTCCTACATCGGCTCGGTGCCGATGCTCGACATCTTCGACAGGCCGATCAACGACTGGGATTCGGTCGCCAAGCGCGCCTTCGACATCGTCTTCTCGCTGATCGGCATCATCCTGTTTTCACCGGTGATGCTGGCGACTGCCATCGCCATCAAGCTCGACAGCAAGGGTCCGGTGCTGTTCAAGCAGAAGCGGCACGGCTTCAACAACGAGATCGTCGAAGTCTACAAATTCCGCTCCATGTATACCGATCGCTCGGACCCGACCGCCAAGCAGACGGTGACCAAGAACGATCCGCGCGTCACCCGCGTCGGCCGCTTCATCCGCAAGAGCTCGATCGACGAGCTGCCGCAGTTCTTCAACTCGCTGTTCGGCACGCTGTCGCTGGTTGGCCCGCGCCCGCATGCGATTGCCGCGCAGTCGCACAACCTTCTCTACAACGAGGTGGTCGACGGCTATTTCGCCCGCCACAAGGTCAAGCCCGGCGTCACCGGCTGGGCGCAGATCAATGGCTGGCGCGGCGAGATGGACACCAATGAGAAGATCCGCATGCGCACGGAATACGACCTCTATTACATCGAGAACTGGTCGATGCTGTTCGATCTGCGCATCCTGCTCATGACGCCGCTGCGGCTGCTCAACACGGAAAACGCCTATTGAGCGCGATTTCCCATGATTTGTCGCAGGCTGCGGTCAACAAGTTGCCGCCCTCGGCGGTCAATGCCAAGCTGATCGCGCTGATATCGTCGGGCGCGGTGTTTTTCGGCGTCTTCCTGTCAGGCTTCGTCATCGACGAGCCGGCGCCTTACGATCTTTTCATGGTCGGGCTGATCGCGGTGTGGGGGCTGTTTGGACTGCGCATATCGCGTGCCGCCGCGCCGCTGCTCGTGCTGCTGATCACGATGAACATCGGCGGCATGATTGCCATGACGCAGATGGCCGATCTCGCCAACACACCGCTCTATCTCGCCGTGTCGCTTTTTCTCGCTTTCACCGCGGTGTTCTTCTCGTCGGTGACTGCGGTGCAGCCCGGCCTCTACCGGCTGATCTTCATCGCCTATGTCGTCTCCGCATTGGTGACCTCGCTGCTCGGCATTGCCGGCTATTTCCACGCTTTCCCGGGCGCTGAAATCTTCACCAGATACGACCGCGCCCAGGGCGCCTTCCAGGATCCGAACGTGTTCGGGCCGTTCCTGGTGCTGCCCGGCATCTATCTGCTCTATCTCCTGTTGACCGGCTCGATCGCGCGCATGCCGCTTCTGGCGGTGCCGCTGCTGATCATCACCGCCGGCATTTTCTTCTCCTTCTCGCGCGGCGCCTGGGGCATGTTCGCCGTCTCGGCCATCCTGCTCACCGGCGCCCTGTTCCTGCAAAGCAACAGCGGCAAGTTCCGGCTGCGCGTCATCATCATGAGCATTGCCGCCGTCACCCTGCTGGTGGTCGCCATGGTCGTCATCCTGCAGCTGCCCGGCGTCGGCGAGATGTTTTCCAGCCGCGCCCAGCTCGAACAGAGCTACGACACGGCGCGCCTTGGCCGCTTTGCCCGCTACACGATCGGCTTCGAGATGGCGCTCGAACATCCGCTCGGCATCGGCCCGCTGGTGTTCGGCACCATTTTCGGCGAAGACACGCACGACATCTGGCTGAAGACGCTGATGGATTATGGCTGGCTCGGCTTCGTCTCGTTTCTGTCGCTGACGCTGTGGACGATCGCGGCCGGCTTCCGCATCCTTTTGCGCGACCGGCCGTGGCAGCCCTATCTGCTCTGCGCCTACGTCGCTTTCATCGGCAATATCGGGCTCGGCACATTCATCGATATCGACCACTGGCGCCATGTCTACCTGCTGCTCGGCCTGATCTGGGGCGCGATCGCGCTGGAATACAGGCATCAGCGCGGGTTGCGGGCGGTGGCGCAACCGAGGTAGCCGAGTAATCCTAAAGGACAGGAACAGCCGGGCACGCCAATACCGGGGTTGTGCAGGCCCTCGCAGGCTTTGATCTGCTTGCTCCAACCCCTGGTCGAATTGAGCACGGTTGCCGGCGGCGCATTTATGTTGTGATGGTGGGAAAACGTCGCTAAACGCGACTGACAAAATTCCAATTGAGTTGGCGTGCTTGCCGGGCTGGATAATATTCCGGGTTGGTGGGCGCCACTAATCTGACGGGCGTGGTTATGCTGAGGGAAAGCTATTTCGAATTCATGCTGCGCTGGTACGCGTATCGCCGATGGCACAGGCCCCCGCGGCGTGTGCGGCAGGCCGAATACGACTTCCATCAGCTTATGAAAAAGCTTCCCGCCGATAGTCTGTTCATCGATCTCGGCGCCAATATTGGCGACGTCACGGGACATGTACTAGCCTATGGGATGCGGGTGATTGCTTTCGAGCCTGACCCTGTTGCTCGCCAGATTTTGACGAAAAGGTTTGGCAACAACGACCGGGTGACGATCATTCCGAAGGCTGTTGGTGGATCAGCGCGAGCGGCCACATTCCATCAGAGGCCGGACGTCAGCGATCTCCGCAGGACCGAATCGTCGTCCCTGATCCAGACACACGAACACACGAACGGGAAAAGCTTTGAAGTTGAGGTGGTTGACCTGGTGCAGTTCCTGCAAGGTCTCCATGAGCCGATCGCCATCGTCAAGATGGACATAGAAGGGGCCGAAGCGGAATGCATCGAAGCCATGCTGGACGCCAGCATTCACCGTTCGATTGGACAAATCCTGGTCGAGACACATGAACGGTTCTCGCCAGACCTGGCCGACCGGATCGGCAAGCTGCGGGGCCGGATCGCGCAGGAAGGCATCCGCAACATCAATCTGGATTGGAGCTAAGTATCGGCTCGGCCTTGAGCGTGCTAGCCGGAGGGCATCAACCAGCGAGGCAATAGACTTATCGAGGAAGATTGGCGGGAGGAACCGCGTCCGGCGGAGCGTCAAGTTCTATCTGGCTATGCCAGCTACCCGTTCGGGGTATTGCACGGCCAACATCGAATTGTCCGCATGGCTGGCAAAGATGGCGCTGACCTTTTCGGCGTCGAACCGCGCCCGTCGCTTGCGCTTCTCGTCGTTCAGCAAAATCCCGCTGATGGCGTCGAACTTGCGGCCGAGGTTTTTCAATATGCCTCTCTTGATCGGCCAGTTGCTGTTGAAACGGCCGGCCCAGGGCGTGCCTTTCGCCAGATCACGATAGATCGCCATGGCGCCGACCTCGACACCGATCGGCGGACGGTCCCAAGGCTTGCCCCATGCGAAATGGCGAGCGTAGCACTTGCTGAACGGAATTTGGCTGGTGTAGTTGGTCATCACGTTCCAGAACGGATGCATCGTCTGCCACCGGCCCTCAAAGGCCACGTTCAGTGCGCCCTGATCCATTCCGTAGACGTGCTCGGATGCCGACAGCCGCGTACGCTCCAGAAGCCCCTCCTGCCTGACCAGCGGCATGTTGAACACCAGCACGCCGGCATTGAACTTCGGCGCCCCTGGCTGCATCGGCAAATGCTGTCGATACTTTACGTCGAAATAGGTCTGCTCGTCGTGTGCGGCCAGCAGCGGAGCGTTGAGCGGGACGTTGCAGAGGTCTTCTATCGATCTGTTGAAAAGCACATCGGCGTCGGAATAGGCGATGCGGTCATATGGTTCGAACTCCGGCAATTGATCGGCAAACAGCCTGATGTAGGTCGCAAGGGTTGGGTGCGTTCCGCGGTTGAAGTTTGTCGCTTCCATGAATTTCGTGACATCCAGGATGCGGATCTTCCCACCGAGCAGACGCTCTCCGATAGCTCGGTCTTCGTTGGAGATGACACCGGTGTGCAAAATAAAGCCGTCGAGGTGGTCCGACACATTCAGCACGCGGCGCGCCGCCAGGCTGGCATACGGGAAATACCTCTGGTCGGTGGCGAAAAAGAAACACGATTTTTGCGGCATGCTACAACCTGTTGCCTGACCCACTCGCGAGAGCTCCGTTGCGGGTCTCAGGCGAAACCACCGAGTACTTCCGGAAACTGCACAGCCATCGCCCCGGCGTCAGCATGCTCGGCATATATCTTATGCACCTTGCTGCCGTCGTACCGTGCGCGCCGCCGATACCGGTCCTTGTTCGGCAACATCCCCATGATACCGTCGAACCTGCGGGCGAACCGCCTCATGACGCCCCGCTCGAAGGGAATACGCTGCCGGAAGGGCTCAAGCCACGGCGTATCCCTTGCCAGATCGCGCCAGACGGCAAGCGCCTCGGGCTCCACGTCGACCTGGCTCCCCCATGGCTTGCCGCCGGCGAAATGCCGCGCATAGGCTTGGGCGAACCGAAACTCCTTCGTATCGTTGGACATCAAATTCCAGTTCGGGTGCATCGTCTGCCACTTGCCCTCGAAGACGATGTTCAGCGCGTTCTGATCGTTCATTTGCCCGGCAACGGCAACATCTCTGGCGCGGTGCAAAAGTCCCTGTTGACGCACCGGCGGCATGTTGAAGACGATGATGCCGGCGTTGAAATAAGGCGCCCCCGGCTGCATCGACAGTTTGTTCCGATAGCCCGGGCGGAAATACATGTAATCGTCGTGAGCGGCCAACAACGGAGCATGAAGTGTCTGGCTCACCAGGTCGGCGATATCTCGATTGAACAGAACATCACAATCGACATGGGCGATGCGGTCATAGTCCGCGAACTGAGGCAGTTGGTCGGCGAAAAGCCGAACAAAAGTGCCGACATTGCTTGGCCGGAAAGTATGGCCAGCCTCCGCAAACAGCCCCGAAACGTCCATTATGCGAAGACGGTTCTTCAGCAGGCGTTCAGCAACACGCATATCGGCATCACGTGCGCCGACATGCAGGATGAAGCCTGGCGTTGCGTCTCCCGAAACATCCAGAATTCTGCGCGCCGCCAAGCATGCATACGGAAAATAATTGGCGTCGGCCGCCAGAAAAAAACAGGAATTTGCCACGCGCAATCCTTCGTATCGATACTGCGCGAGCCATATCGCCTTGGCGTTGCGGCGACAAGGCCGAATGCTGGCGACTTTCAGGCCCGGCGCGCCGTTTTAGCGCTTGCACCATACCCCTTGAAAATATATGGCTTTGCGCGGTCCGGAGTGTAGCGCAGCCCGGTAGCGCACTTGACTGGGGGTCAAGGGGTCGTCGGTTCGAATCCGGCCACTCCGACCATTTTTAGACAGGACTTGCCCCCAAAGGTCCTGCTTCTCAAATCACCAACATTCATCCTTGGCAGACGTCGACCCATTCGGCGCCGACAATCTGTGCCATGCGCTCTGGGCTCAGCCGCACCGCGGCGTTGGTGGCGCCGGCCGCGGGCACGACTTCATCGAAGGCGCGCAGCGAGACGTCGCAATAGACCGGCAGCGGCGCCGGCAGGCCGAATGGGCAGACGCCGCCGACGGGATGGCTGGTAATCGCGACAACCTCGTCGGCGTCAAGCATGCGCGGCTTGCCGCCGAAACGGTCCTTGAATTTGCGGTTGTGGAGCCTCGACATGCCGCCGGCCACGATCAGCATGGTCTCACCGCCGACGCGCAGGCAGATGGTCTTGGCGATCTGCGCCGGCTCCACGCCATGCGCCTCAGCCGCCAGCGCCACCGTCGCGGAACTCGCTTCGGTGACGAGCACTTCGACATCGGGCGCATGGGCAGCCAGGAAGGCGCGCACGGATTCAAGGCTCATCTCGGCATTGTCCCATTCGAAAACGGTTAGCGTTCACACTGGATAGCTTCACGCTCGGTCGGCGGCAACCTCCCCGCCCCTCGACGGCTGCAGCGATACCAGGCCAGGCGGGTCGCGCCGCATGTCAGCAACGCAAGGCGCATCCCCCGTGCGGGAGATGTGTTCGGGCTGCTGCCTTGGTAGGTCGCAATGGATCAGGGCCGGCGGTGATGCTGTGCTCCCACGACCAACCGGAGAGATCATCATGCTCAAGCTCGCCTCGGCTCTGGCGCTGCTGCTTATCGGGACGGCGCCGCTGCTTGCCGACGACATGCCGATAAACGCGGACGCCATCAAATGGGGCCCTGCTCCTGCTGTCTTGCCCGCCGGCGCGGACATGGCTGTCATCGCCGGGGACCCCTCGAAAGATGGCATCTACGTGCTGCGGTTGAAGCTGCCGGCCGGCTACAGGATTGCCGCGCACAACCATCCCACCTCGGAATATGTGACGGTGATTTCCGGCAATTTTCATATCGGCATGGGCGACAAGCTCGACGAGACCAAGGGCATCGAACTGACCGCCGGCGGCTTCGGCGTAGCCCCACAGGGAATGAACCATTACGCCTGGACGACAAGCGCTACGATCGTCCAGGTTCATGGCGAGGGGCCGTTCGCGATCACCTACGTCAACCCGGCGGACGATCCGAGCAAGAAGTGACATTCGCCGTTGGGCGAATGCAACAAGCCCGCCAGGGCAAACCATGGCGGGCTTGTTGAACGACGCTTGGCCGTTGTTTATGAAACGGACCGGTTTTCCACAGGCGCCGTGGGCGCCGGGGCATCGATCAGGGCCGTTTCCGGCAATTGCAATGCTGCGGCGATCCGGCGAAGTTTTGTCGGATCGGTGTCCTTGCCGCTCTCTATGTCGGCAATCTCGCTGGTCGACAGACCGCAGGTCAGGGAAAGCTCTTCAATACTGTATCCCTTTGTCTCCCGGATGGCTTTGAGGCCGGGGTGCTCGAGCGCAACGTCGGCCGCAACATCGGCCGCCAGCCTGGAGAAGGGTTCGTGTTTTGCAGTTTGGGGCATTGGCAACTCCATGGGGCTAAAGAGTTTTGGATCAAATGATAGGGTGTTGCCTGAGAGCCGGGACAATGCCCGCTTGACGGCGATTTGCCAAGGCCCAAACCGACCGTCACAGCGTCGTGAACCGGCGTCAAAACCGCAGGCGCCAGGGCACATATAGGATCTCCGCCCCGATCTCCCAATCAAGTTCTTTTGAAGGGCCGCACGCCGAAGTGTTCAGCGGTTTTGCGCCGCTCGCGCGTTAGCCTGATGTTGCTGGCAGCCGCATCGGGCCAGCTTTTCCCAAGAGGATCAGATCCATGACATTCAAGACATCAGCCATCGTGCTCGCCACGATTTCAGGCCTCGCTGGCGCGAGCATGGTCGCGGCGCAAGCCGCCGAGGCCGTGCGCATTCGCGGCACGGTGACCGCCTTTGCCGGAGCGACGCTGACGGTGAAGACCCGCGCAGGCGCTACCGACGCCATCGCGCTGGCTGAAGGGTGGAAGATTTCCGGCGTCGCCAAGGCGGATGCCGGGGATATCAAGCAAGGCGATTTCCTCGGCATTGCCTCTGTTTCGAAGGCCGATGGCGGCAGCGGCGCGCTTGAGGTGGTGATCTTCCCGGCCGCGCTGAAGGGCGCCGGCGAAGGCGACCGCCCGTGGGATCTCGAGCCCAACAGCCGGATGACCAACGGCACGGTCGCCGATGTCACCGAGATTGCAGGTCGCACGGTGACGCTGACCTACGACAATGGCCAGAAAAAGCAGATCGCGATCCCGCAGACGACGCCGGTGGTGACCTTCGCGCCGGCGACGCCCGCCGACCTCAAGCCTGGCGCTGTGGTGTTCGTCAACGCCGAGCGCGGCAGTGACGGCAAGCTAACCGCGGGCCGGGTCGTTGTCGGCACCAACGGCGTCATTCCGCCGATGTAAGTTGCCGACGAAGCCGCCAGACACAATCCAGAAACAAAATTCTACAGTCCGGAAAAACTGTCGAAAAGTTCGGAGGCGATAGTCATGACTGCGGGGTTCACCGGCACCGATCTTGCTCGGTGACGGCCAAATTCAGCCCGCGCAGAAAAGGAAACGAAGTCATGAAGAAGTCCCTCCTGTCGGCTCTCGGGCTGGCTTTTGCCCTGGCTGTCTCTCTGCCCCTCATCGGCGCCAGCAGCGCCGACGCAGCACCGCTGCACAAGAAGCATCACCACCATCATCATCATCATCACAAGAAGCATCACCGCCATCACCACCACCACCACAACAAGGTGGAGGCCAAGAAGGCCTGACAGGGGCCGACTTGCCCAACGGGAAGGCTGGCCCTGGAGTCCTCGCCAAGGCCGCCTTCCCGTTGGTTTTTGCCAGGCGACACGTGGAAAAGCTGAAGGCAGGATTGGATGGCGCCCATGCGTCAGAATGCGAGCAACCACAGGTTGCCAGCTGCAGGACACCACGGGTCTCTCAATGCCGTCGGAACCCGCTAGGACGGCGCCGCGAACGCGAGCACTATTGCGATCAAAATCAAAAGCGGTCCCATCCATTTGAAATGCTTCGCGACCTGCAGCCACCATGGCTGCTGACCTTGTTGGGCCTGAAAAGGACTTTGGAGCAGCCCAAAACCAACGCCTGTCATCCACAGCCCAGCGCAGAACATGATGAACTCGTCGATGTAATTTGCGACCACGCCCGTCTCCTCCGCCGGTACCTTTGGACTGGCGTTATAGTCGCAGCCGGGAGTGGCAGAAAGCGCGGTGCCAAGTGGCGGCAATGACTGCTGCCGCCACCTGACAAGAGCCGGGCGCGGACTCGGTCTTGGCCGGCCATTTGGGCACGCCACGGTGTGACCTTCGCATGGGATGCCGCGCTGCTACGTCAGCGTACTTCACGCGAAATGCATGATCGATGCCCGGCCCCGCCAGGCGCCGTCCGTTGGCGAAGGCTAAAAAATCAACGTCGCAAAAAAACGCGAAGAAAATTCGAACCACGCATGAACCTTTGCTTTGGAGGCCGCACTAACCCGGCATGGACGCCGAGAAGGCGATCCCAACACAGAAGGACGCCATGGTGGCGATCCTCGATCCAGAGAAGGAAATGCTCAAATGACCAACTTCAAGCGCATCACGCTCGCCGCGGCCCTCATCGTCTCGGCCTTCGGTTCGGCTTCCGTTCCGACCTCGGCTTTCGCCAACGGCACGCATCCCACGGGCGACGGCGGCGCGGTTTGCAAGGGCTCTGGGCATTGCCTGGTGCTCTCGATCGAGTGCAAAGGCACCTATACCGACGCCACGGACAAGAATGGCACTGTCTATGGCAAATGCAGCCAGACCGCGCAGGTTTCGCCGCAGGCCAAGATCAAGCTCGCCAAGTAATCGGCCGCAGATCAGGGAAATGGCGGTCGTCCGCGGGACGGCCGCCATTTTCTTTTTGTTTTCGTGAATTGTTTTAGCGCCGGCTGAGCAACAGGCTGGCGAGAAGGCCGACCACGACCAACCCAACAGCAGCGGCTGTTGCCGGACGATCGCGCGCCGTCTTTTCGATCGCCCTGCCCTGCTTCCTGATCGCCGGCAACGCATCGCTGACAAGGTCGGCAAGCTGCCCATAATAGTCCGAAGCGGCATCGCGCCCGTCCTCGTAGTAAGCACCGCCGCGTTTGGCCACGACTTTGCGCAACGCGGCGAGCTCTTTGGAAAGGGTCGCGACCTGCTTTTCGAGATCGAGATCGGAGAGGGTCGAAAGCGATACCATGATTGTTTTCCTTCTTTTTGAGAGAAGGCCAAACGCATGGCCGCAGAACCGGTTCCGGTCTGCTTGCCCGAGACAGCGGAAAGGTTAGCGCACCTGGTCGAGCAGGCGCTTGCACTCCAGGAGGTCAAACAGCGCCTCCTGCAGCAAGGCCCGGTTGTCGCGCGACAGTTTCGATGCGCCGGGCTGGACCGGACCTTCCTCCTCGGTCTTGCCCAGGCCGAAAAAGCGGCGGCTGGGTTTTACCTTGGGCTGACCGACCAGCATCTCGTCATCCATGCCGCGCGGCTGGGCGGCTGGCGTCAGCGGCACCTGATCGGCCTGCCTGCGCTGCGAGATCGCTTCGACGGCAGCCATGTCGCCATTGCCGATGGCGACCAGGAAATGGTTGCCGTTCTCGCGCAGCAGTTTCTGCACGCCCTTGATCGTGTAACCCTGGTCGTAGAGCATGTGGCGGATGCCCTTGATCAGTTCGACATCCTGCGGCCGGTAGTAGCGGCGGCCGCCGCCGCGCTTCATCGGCTTGATCTGGTTGAAACGGGTTTCCCAGAAGCGCAGCACGTGCTGCGGCAGATCGAGATCCTCCGCGACCTCGCTGATGGTGCGGAAAGCGTCGGGGCTCTTGTCCATGGGCGAAATCCTCACGCTGGACGGCGATCCGGCCCAGTCTGCCGAATCGGGTATCATTTCAGCGGTTTATGAAACAATATTCAAGCCCGGCGTCAAAACGGCCCGGCGTTTTCAACCGAAGCCTGCGGCAGAACCTATTTGCCGCCCTTGGCCTTGCTGTTCTGGTGCGAGCGCAGGATACGGCTTTTCAGCACGTTCGACGACTTGAAGGTCATCACCCGGCGCGGCAGGATCGGCACTTCCTCGCCGGTCTTGGGATTGCGGCCGATGCGTTCGTTCTTGGAACGGACGTGGAAGGTGGCGAAGGACGACAGCTTCACCGTCTCGCCGCGTACGATGGCTTCACAGATTTCGTCCAGCACCGCTTCGACGAGTTCTGCCGATTCAGTGCGTGACAAGCCGACCTTACGGTAAACAGCTTCGGCAAGGTCGGCGCGCGTAAGTGTCTTTCCCCCCATGCGACCGTCCCATCAGTTCAAAAACCATAAATCGATACAGGTAAAGGCAGAGCCTAAGTAATTGATCCGGCAAGGTCAAGGACCGAAACCGGACCGTTCGGCACTTACCAGCGAACGAGAACCGCGCCCCAGGTGAAGCCGCCGCCCATCGCTTCCAGGAGCACGAGATCACCCTTCTTGATGCGACCGTCGGCGACAGCCACCGAAAGCGCCAGCGGCACGGAAGCAGCCGAGGTGTTACCGTGCAAATCGACGGTGACCACCACCTTTTGCTCAGCAATCCCGAGCTTCTTGGCCGAAGCGTCAATAATGCGTTTATTGGCCTGATGCGGCACGAACCAGTCGAGGTCGTCGGCGGTTATGCCGGCCTGCGAAAACGTCGCCTCGATAACGTCGGTGATCATGCCGACGGCGTGCTTGAACACCTCGCGGCCTTCCATCCTGAGATGGCCGACCGTGCCGGTGGTCGAGGGACCGCCATCGACGAAAAGCTTGTCCTTGTGGGCGCCGTCGGAGCGCAGGCTCATCGCCAGCACGCCACGGTCGGCAATGCCGCCGGTGCCCTCATCCGCTTCCAGCACCAGCGCGCCGGCGCCGTCGCCGAACAACACGCAGGTCGAGCGGTCGCTCCAGTCGAGGATGCGCGAAAAGGTCTCCGCGCCGATCACCAGCACGCGCTTGGCGAGGCCGCCTCTGATGTAGAGGTCGGCGGTGGTCACCGCATAGACGAAGCCCGAGCACACCGCCTGCAGGTCGAAGGCAAAGCCGTGATGCATGCCGAGCCGGTTCTGGATCTCGACGGCGGTCGCCGGAAAGGTGTTGTTGGGCGTCGAGGTCGCCAGCACGATCAGGTCGATGTCGGCAGGCGTAAGACCAGCATTGTCGAGCGCTGCGCGCGCCGCCGCCTCGCCCAGCGACGCCGTCGTCTCGTCATCAGCGGAGATATGACGCTGGCGGATGCCGGTGCGCTGGGCGATCCACTCGTCCGAGGTCTCGACCATGCCTTCGAAATCGGCATTCTTCATGATGCGGCGGGGCAGCGCAGCACCGGTGCCGCGCACGACTGATCTGATCAAAGCTCTTTCCTATTCCTTTTCGTCGACGGTGGCGTCGGATTTCCTGTTTGCCTGGGCATGCGGGTTGCGCGCATGGAACAGGTCGAGATCGGCCTCGATGCGGTCGATCAGATTGTTGCGCACCATGTCGTAGCCAAGCTCGATGGCCGCCGCGAAACCGTCCGAATCGGCGCCGCCATGGCTCTTTACCACGATGCCGTTCAGACCCAGGAAAACGCCGCCATTGGAGCGGCCCGGATCGAGCTTTTCGCGCAGGCGGTCAAAAGCGCCCTTGGCGAAGACATAGCCGATCCTAGCCATCAGCGTGCGGTTCATCGCGGCGCGCAGATAGCCTGAGATCTGGCGCACAGTGCCTTCTGCCGTCTTGAGCGCGATGTTGCCGGCAAATCCTTCGGTGACGACCACGTCGACCGTGCCCTTGCCGATGTCGTCACCCTCGACGAAGCCATGATAATTCATCGAGGCCATGTTGGCCTCGCGCAGCATGCGCCCGGCTTCCTTGACCTCTTCCTGACCCTTGATCTCCTCGACGCCCACATTGAGCAGGCCGACTTTCGGCCGGTCGATGCCGAACACCGAGCGCGCCATGCCGGTGCCGAGAATGGCAAAGTCGATCAGCTGGTGCGCATCGGCGCCGATGGTGGCGCCGACATCCAGCACCACGCTCTCGCCGCGCATCGTGGGCCAGATCGCCGCGATCGCCGGACGATCGATGGTCGCCATCGTGCGCAGGCAGAATTTCGACATCGCCATCAGCGCGCCGGTATTGCCGGCCGAAATGCAGGCCTGCGCG
Source organism: Mesorhizobium sp. L2C066B000 (assembly GCF_000502335.1). Lineage (NCBI taxonomy): Bacteria > Pseudomonadati > Pseudomonadota > Alphaproteobacteria > Hyphomicrobiales > Phyllobacteriaceae > Mesorhizobium > Mesorhizobium sp. L2C066B000. The sequence goes on along the minus strand of NZ_AYWZ01000011.1, from coordinate 45,728 downwards.
CTGCCACTCTTGACTGCTTCGACAGCCTTCCACATCGACGACTTCCAGCGGCCGTGGCGCAGCGCCTGGCTCGGCTTGTCGTCCATCCTGACCGCGACTTCGCAATGGTGGAACTCGCTGACCTCGGCCAGTTTGGGAAATTTGGCGAGTTCGGGGCGCACCAATTCCTCGCGCCCATATATGACGAAGCGGATGTCGGGACGCCTGACGGCGACCGTCATGAGTGCCGGGATGACCACGTTTGGCCCGTGATCGCCACCCATGGCATCGATGGAAATCCTGATCACGCGGTCTTTATCTCACTAGCTTGGGCCAGGGCACATGGCCCGCGAAAGAAATACGAAACTCGCGAAATTCGGGGGCTCGCGAAGGTTCGGCGAAAATAGCGGTTTTGGGCTGCCGCACAACCGGCTTTTCTCCGATCGCTTTGTGTTTTAGGATTTTCCAAGCAAGGATCGCAGCTTTTGCTGGAATTCATTCTCGACGGACTCGTTCGGGCCGGCGGCATCGAGCGAGGCGCCTGCCTTGCGCGGATAAGGATCGATCGCCAGCCCGAAGAACTGTTCGGCGAGCGCGCCGACGTCGATCGTGTCGCCGGAGAATGTTTCCGGGCCGTCTGGCCCGTCGGCGTCGAGCAGGATCTCGCCGCCGCCTTCGAAACCTTGCCGTCCGAGTTTGGATTGTTCGGGCAGGAACAGCGCCTCGACCTCCTCGTCGATATGGGCCGCGACCGGCTCAAGGGTGACGATGCAGGCCTGGGTGATATCAGCCTCGACGCGGCCGCTGACCTTGACGCCATTGCGCTTCCACGGCGCCACCAAAAGCTCAGCACGGTAGTTTTCGACAGAAAGCAGCTCGTGCTCGCGCGCAAGCGTTGCGCGCTGCGCGGCGTCGGCGTCGATCACCACCTGCAAACCTTTGTGCGGCAGGCGGCCGACATTGGCCGCGAATGAGACCGGGCTAGGCGTGTCCACATGTTTCATCTTGGTCTCCCCTCCTCACTCCGCTTTCGCGACGGGAAACGCCACGGCACCGGAAACGATCGATTCGGACGGCTGTGCTTCAAGCTGCCTTGCGGCATCGATTACATAGGACGCCAGCGGCAAGGCTTGCGGCCAGGCGCCGGCATCGGGCCTGACATTGCGCGCCAGGGCGGCAGCAAGCGCGTCGCGATCGCTGCGTTCCAGCGCGTCGTCATAGGCGGCGGTACGGCCGTAGAACATTTTGGCCAGCCTCTTCATGCGCTTGGGCACGCCGACATCGCCAACGCCCAGTTCCCGCAGCGAATGCTCCACATCGAGAAAGAACTCGTCGATCAGCACCTGCGCGACCTCATGCGCGACGCCCTCTTCGCCGCGCAGCCGGTGCTGAAACAGGAACATATGCAGCGACAGCATCTCGAAACGGCCGAGCGGCGTATCCGGCACATTCCAGTGGGAATAAAACACGGTCTGCCGCGCCGCCGCCACGATTTGTGCGTAAAGCGCCTCGGTGATAGCGCGGTTGGCGTTGCGTTCGCGGCCAAAAAGGCGCTGGAACATTGAGGGTGGTCTCCTGGGGACCGATTGTTTGAATGGGCCTTGTTGCATCGGCAAGCAAGCTGGTTTACCGGTTTTGCCGCCCAGCGCAAGTTGCGGCCAGCTAATGGAGTTGTTGTTGCGCGCGCTGAAATTCAAGTCGACTTTTCTGCCTGGGGCCACCGCCGCGGTTTCGCTGGTGCTGGTGGCTTCCGCGCTGTCGGGCTGCAATTCGTCCAAGATGTTCGGCGACCTTAACCCTAGCGAGACGCTGACGCAGGGCTATGTTATCGACCAGCAGGCGGTCGATTCGGTGCCGGTGGGCTCCAGCCGCGAACAGGTGCTTCTGGCGCTCGGCACGCCATCGACGAAAGCCACCTTCGACAATGAGGCGTTCTATTACATTTCGCAGACGCGCAAGCGCTATGTCGCTTTCGACAAGCCGCGCCTGGTCGACCAGAAAGTGCTCGCGGTCTATTTTGGCGAGGACGGGCGCGTCACCCAGATTGCCAATTACGGTCTGAAGGACGGCAAGATTTTCGACTTCATCTCGCGCACCACGCCGACCGGCGGCAAGGACCAGAACTTCCTCAGCCAGATCATCAAAGGCGCCAGCAAGCTGGCGCCCCCCATTCCTGGCGGCGGCGCCTAAGAAGCGACCGCCTTCCTCAGATTTTTGCTTCCCCCGAAGCGACACCATCTCAGGCGACCAAAAGCCCGCGGGAGCGATCCTGCGGGCTTTTGTTTTGAGGTTATGCGGCCGCAACACCCGTCGCGCTTTGCCGCGCGTGGCCTGTTCGGCCGCCGGGCTCCAGCGAGGCGCGGTGCACAGCCGCACTCTGCCGCGCTTCCGAAGGCGTCATGCCGAAATGCCGGCGGAAGGCGTGGTTGAAGGTCGAGAGATCGCCGAAGCCGGCGTCGAAGGCGATGGCACCGATGGTGCGGTGTGCCAGGCGCAGGTCGGATAGCTTGCTGCAAACCAGCGCCAGCCGCCGGCCAAGCACGAACTGCGACAGCGAGGTACCCTCACCCTCGAACAGCTTTCTGATATAGCGCGCGCTGACGCGGTGGCGCCCGGCCAGCGCGTCCGACCCGACATCGCCGAAAGCCAGATTGCTTTCGATATCGGCTTTGATGGCGCGAAGCCGCGCGGCGCGTATGCCGCGGCCTGCGGCGACCTCGGTGGCGTCCTGCGTTGCCCCGACCACGACCGCGATAAGGTCCTGTATGTGCTTGGCGGCAAGCCAGCGCAATTCGGACGCGGCCAGGTTCGGCTCCTGCATCAGCAGACGGACATAGCTGGTCAGCAGCAAGAACTTTTCGCCCACGCATGACATCGGCGTCATCAGGGCGGCATCCGCATTCGCAGCCATGGGCCCGAGCGCTGCCTTGGGGATGGTGATGAAGAGATGATGCGACATCGCCCGCTCGATCACATGCGGATCAGAGGAGGACAGAAGGATTGCCTGGCCGGCCTCGATGCTGGCCTCGCGGCCGAGATGCGAGAAGGTGGCAGCGCCCTCCAGACACATGAAGAAAATGTAATCATCGGTCCCCTTGGCCATGGCGCGGGAACGGATGGTGCGGAAGGCGGTGGTCCTNGGTGGTCCTCGAATCGGCAATGCCGACGCCCGGCAGCCGCAGGATGGTCGCGTCGACGGAGAGCTTTTCCTCCGTGACGTTAAAATCCATGTCGGTCACCATCCGGCGCAACAGGTCGCAATAGACGTTTCGCCATTCCGCTCGCGGCCACATGGCGGTCGAAAAGCGCGCATGCGCAAACTCGGGGGGTCGAATAGTCATGGGGTACTCCCAAGCGATTGTCTTCATTTCACTGTCGTTCGTAGTCGAGGCTCGTTCCATGAACGGCCTCTCATTCCGACGGCGGCAATCGGGGGGCAGTGGATGGCTACAATGATTTGCGCACTTGGACAAAAGACTATTTACGAAGCTATGGATGAGCTTAGTTCATTCATGCTAAGAAACCCAGGGGCAGGATAGGGTAACGGCAGATGACAAGACGGCTTCCACAACTGGAATCCATTCGGGCTTTCGAGGTCATTGCCCGGCTGGGCAGCTTCAAGCGCGCCGGCGATGAGCTGAATGTTACGCCAAGCGCGCTCAGCCACCGCATCGCCGATCTCGAAGCCGATCTCGGCGTGCTTCTGTTCACCCGCCATGTCCGCCGCGTCGAACTAACGCTTGAAGGCGAACGATTGTCCGCGGGCGTGCGACGCGCATTGCTGGAAATCCAGAGCACGGTCGCGAGTGTCGCGCGCAACGAGCGCACGAGGCTGAGGGTCACTGCCATTCCTTCGCATGCCGTACGCTGGCTGGCCCCGCGCCTGCACAGGTTTCGCAAAAAGCATCCCGAAACAGAGATCGACATCAATGCGGATCTTGCAGTCGTCGACCTTTCGCAGCGAACAGTCGACATCGCATTGCGTTTCGGCGGCGGACACTATCCGGCCGTCGAGACCGAATGGCTGATGGCAGATGCGATCTTTCCTGTCGTCAGTCCCGACTATCTCGCCGCCAACGGCCCGGTCAGAGACCAGCACGATGTGCTGCGACTGTTCCGCATCCTCGACACGACGGCCGAAAATGACGAGAGCGGCGCCAATTGGCGCCACTGGTTCGAGAGAAACAATCTGCCGCTGGATACGGTTGGCGACGGCATGAATCTGAATGGCACCTTGTTGGCGGTCGAAGCGGCGGCGAGCGGTCTGGGCGTCGCTATCGCGAGGAAGTCGCTGGTCGAGAGCGATTTGCGGACCGGCAGGCTCGTCCGCCTCCTGACGACGGACATACCGACGAACTGGAACCACTACGTCGTCGTCCACCCGTCCATCTCCGCCTGGGAGCCTGCCAGATCGTTCATCAACTGGCTGAAGGCGGAAGCCGGCGACAACACCGGCGCCGGTTGACCTCGGCGGCCGTCCAGGAGCTCTCATCGGAAGGCGTCGGGGCTCACGGACTCATCGTATCGGCCAGTTGCTCATCCTTGCGGCCCGACTGGTTCGCCGCCTTGGCGGCAAGCGCTGCCGCCATCTGGCTCTCCAGCTCGCGCAGCTTGGCGTCGAGTGTCGCCATGCCGCCCCAGGCGAATGTCGCGCGGTATAGCGGTGCGATCTCGGGCGTCAGGAATTCGACCAGGGTTTCGTCCTCGACCCAGACCTTGAGCACCTTGAACAGGCGGGCATCGATCAGCTCGCTATGCCAGCCCATGCGGGCGGCAATGCCCTGGATGGTTTCGGTCGAATTGGGCGTGCTGAGCAGCACATGCGAGCCGGAGCGCAGGCGCATGTTCGGGTCGAAGCCGATGCCGAGCGGCGCTTGCTGGTCCAGAACCGTGCCGCACGGCAGGATTTCGATCAGCGAGCCGAAATCGTCGCCGAGGCAGACAAACCATGCGCCCTCAGGAAATGGCGGCGACGGCGCACGAACCGCGGTGGCGACAAGCATTTCGGCAAGGACGCTGGCGACGGCCTGCGGATCGCGGGGGTTGAATGAAGCGTGATGCAGCATGGCAATACTCCTGTTTTCAACGGCGGCGGCCGGCAGAAGTGCCGACCCATGCCGCGGCGTTCCGTAAAAACTGAATCACCGGCTGAGCGTCAGGATGACCGCGGCAAACAGGCAGGCGTATTCGGCCAGTCCAAGCACAAGGCGCAAATTGTGGTTGGCCGCCCAGCTGTCGCGCGTCTGCGCCCAATCATCGGGGATGGTCACCGGCGTCCAGCTCTGCACCTGTTTGTTGAGCGGCACCTGACGGCTGACGGTGAAGCCAATGTCGATCACCACCAGCGCCGCGGCGACGATGGTCAGGATGCGCGGCAGGCCGGCATCGACCGCAAACATCGCCATCGCCGCGATCAGCACCAGCGTCGTCAGCCTGACGAACGGCATCACCCGGGTAAACGTCCGGTCGCGCATCTGATGCATGGCCATGTACTGGCCGGCGGTAAGATCATCGATGCGAAAATCGTGGATTACACCCGAGACGTAGATGCCGGCAATAATTCCAGCCAGCGCAAGCGAAGCCGCCATCAAGAAAATGTCCATGTCTTTTCCCTGCCCGAATGTCGTTTCCCTGGCCAAAATCGCCGCAGAGGCGAGCCCGACACCGCGTCGATCGCAATGTCCTGGCCAATGACCGGGGTATTAAAGCAGGCGAACGGTCCGGGCTTGGGTAGGATGGAACGATGTTTTGGGCAATGCGGCCCTCCGATTGCGTCGGAAACATCAAGTGCCGTGAGATCGAAACCTATCAGCAAACCTTGACGCGTACTTGCCAGCGACCGGTCAAATTCGTATCAGACCGTGCTGGCCAATGGCGCATCACGCTGAATTGGGAGGAGCATCCGTGCCGGAAAAAACCCGGACAAAACCGACAGGCTGGATGGCGACCGGAACGGCTGACGGCCAAGTGGTCACGCCTGACTGGATACCCATCGAGCCGGTGGCGATCGATGGCGTGAGGGTCAAGGAGATCAGGCCGGTCGCAACCTCCACCGGCTATCTGACCGAGATCTTTCGCCAGGAGTGGGAGCTCGATTCGGAGCCGGTCGGCCAGGTCTTCCAACGCACCTTGTATCCCGGCGCGGTGACGGGCTGGCATGCACACGCGGTGACGACCGACCGGCTGTTCTGCTGCGTCGGCAGCGTTCGCATTTCGCTGTTTGACGGACGCAAGGCCTCGCCGACCTTCGGCGCCGTCTGGCACAAGATTATCGGCCCGTTGCGCCCGGCGGTCGTCATCATTCCACCCGGAATATGGCACGGTGTTGTTTCGCTCGGAGCGGAGACGGCGGTGCTGCTCAACCTCGTCGACAAGGCCTATGCCTACGATCAGCCCGACCATTGGCGCCTGCCGCCAGACACCGACCACATTCCCTACAGACTGGTGTAGCGTGGAAGCATCGGCGCAGCGCGATCAGGCCGGCGGCGAACCGCTGGTTTCGATCGTGATCGCGACGCACAACCGGCCGGCAGCACTGCGGCAGGCATTGACCAGCGTCATGCGCCAGACGTTGCAAGACTGGGAAGCCTTGGTCATTGGCGACGGTTGCAGGCCGGATACGGCGGCCGTTGTCGCTGAATTTGACGATGCCCGCATCGTCTACATCGATCTTCCTGTCAATTTCGGCGAACAGTCCGGTCCCAACAATATCGGCTTTGCCAGGGCGCGTGGCCGCTTCGTCGCCTTGCTCAACCACGACGATCTGTGGTTTCCCGACCATTTGGCGGCGATGACCGGCTGGATCGACGCCTCGGGCGCCGACGTGGTGCTGGCGCGCGGTGCCGTCATCCAGCCGCCGTCGGCGGCCGGCAATCCTGTCAATTCGATCTTCGGGATCGGCAAGGATGGTTTTTACGACCCCGTCACGACGGAAGGATTTGGCTCGGCACACATGTTTCGCCGCGCTTCGTTCAGCCTGCTCGGACCTTGGCGACCCGCCAGCCAGTGCTTTTGCGAAAGCTCGCAGGACTGGCTGTTTCGGGCATGGCGAAAGGGCGCGGTGATCGCGACGATGCCGCACCTCACCGTGATCAAGCTGCATTCCGGCATACGCAAGGGCTCCTATCTCGGCGACAATGCGCAGGAACAGAAGGATCTTCTGGACGCCATGCAGACGCCGGACGCCTTGCGCGTGAAAATCCTTGGCTGCGCGGGCGAACCCATTCGCCTGGCGGCATCGAGTTATCTCAGGCGCAGGCTGATGGCGGCTCTTGGCATCCATCCCCGCGCCCGCGCCTTCCGCCGCAAGTACAAGCGAGGCGCTTTCGTCGCCAAGCTGCGGCGCCTGCGTGGCCTGGCGCCGATGCCTGAGCGCGAGCCTGGCGTGAGCGAATTGCTCGATCGCTACAGCAAGCGTGGCGATGCCGGCAGCGAGCCGGGTGAGGTCTGAACAGACCCCCGCATGAATCTCAAACAAAAACCCGCGGGATCGCTCCGCGGGTTTTTTCTTGAATCAGTGGCTTTGCCTCAGCCGTGCGCGAGCACGGCCAGCAGCAGAAGCGCCACGATGTTGGTGATCTTGATTGCCGGGTTGACCGCCGGGCCGGCGGTGTCCTTGTAGGGATCGCCAACCGTGTCGCCGGTGACCGAAGCCTTGTGCGCTTCGGACCCCTTGAGGTGCTTGACGCCGTCCTTGTCGACAAAACCGTCCTCGAACGACTTCTTGGCATTGTCCCAGGCGCCGCCGCCCGAAGTCATCGAGATGGCGACGAACAGGCCGTTGACGATGACGCCGAGCAACGAGGCGCCGAGTGCCGCAAAGGCGGACGCCTTGGAGCCCGAGATCAGCTGCACGCCGAAATAGACGACGAGCGGCGCCAGCACCGGCAGCAGCGAGGGGATGATCATTTCCCGGATCGCCGCCTTGGTCAGAAGGTCGACGGCGCGCGCATAGTTTGGCTTGGAGGTGCCGGCCATGATGCCCGGATCCTCGCGGAACTGCTTGCGCACTTCCTCGACGATGGCGCCGGCCGCACGGCCGACGGCCGTCATGGCGATGCCGCCGAACAGATACGGGATCAGACCGCCGAAGATCAGGCCGGCGACGACGTAGGGATTGGAGAGGTCGAAGGAGACATCGCCCATGCCCTGGAAGTACGGATATTTGTCGCCATTGGCGGCAAAGAACTTCAAATCGTTCGAATAGGCCGCAAACAGCACCAGCGCGCCGAGGCCGGCCGAACCGATGGCATAGCCCTTGGTCACCGCCTTGGTGGTGTTGCCGACCGCGTCGAGCGCGTCGGTGGAGTGGCGCACTTCCTTGGGCAGGCCGGCCATTTCGGCAATGCCGCCGGCATTGTCGGTGACCGGGCCGAAGGCGTCGAGGGCGACGATCATGCCGGCAAGGCCGAGCATGGTGGTGACCGCGATCGCCGTGCCGAACAGGCCGGCGAGCTGGTAGGTCGAGATGATGCCGCCGACGATGACGATTGCCGGCAGTGCGGTCGATTCGAGCGACACCGCAAGTCCCTGGATGACGTTGGTGCCGTGACCGGTCACCGAGGCCTGGGCGATGGAGTTCACCGGGCGCTTGTTGGTGCCGGTATAGTATTCGGTGATCACCACGATGAGACCGGTCACAACGAGACCGATCAGGCCGCAGATGAACAGGTTCTTGCCGATGATGGTCATGCCGGCGACGGTGCCGACCTCGCCCCAGCCGACGGTTGCCGAGGTAGCGACGCCGAGACCGACGATCGACAGCAGGCCGGTGACGATCAGGCCTTTGTAGAGGGCGCCCATGATCGAGCCGTTGGAACCGAGCTTGACGAAGAAGGTGCCGACGATCGAGGTCAGGATGCAGGCACCGCAGATAGCGAGCGGATAGAGCATCGCCGCACCCAGAGCGGCGGTGCCGCCGAAGAAGATGGCAGCCAGCACCATGGTGGCAACGACGGTCACCGCATAGGTCTCGAAGAGGTCGGCGGCCATGCCGGCGCAGTCACCGACATTGTCGCCGACATTGTCGGCGATGGTGGCCGGGTTGCGGGGATCGTCTTCGGGAATACCGGCTTCGACCTTGCCTACGAGATCGCCGCCGACGTCGGCGCCCTTGGTGAAGATGCCGCCGCCCAGACGGGCGAAGATCGAGATCAGCGATGCGCCGAAGCCGAGCGAAACCAGCGCATCGATGACGATGCGGTCATTGGGCTGCAGGCCCATCGGGCCGGTCAGGATATAGTAGTAAATCGACACGCCGAGCAGCGCGAGGCCAGCCACCAGCATACCGGTGATGGCGCCCGACTTGAAGGCGATGTCGAGACCGGCGGCGAGGCTGTTGGACGCCGCCTGCGCGGTGCGCACATTGGCGCGCACCGAGACGTGCATGCCGATGAAACCGGCGGCGCCAGAGAGCACGGCGCCGATCAGGAAGCCGACCGCGGCGGTGATCGAGAGCAGCCACCAGGCGAGCACAAGCACGACCACGCCGACGATGGCGATGGTGGTGTACTGGCGCGCCAGATAGGCTTGCGCGCCTTCGCGGATGGCGGCGGAGATTTCCTGCATGCGTGCGTTGCCCTGATCGGCTGCAAGAACCGATCGTGTCGCCCAGATGGCGTAAAGGATTGAAAGCAAGCCGCAGGCGATGACGGCAGAAATGATGGTCATTGCCGAATTTTCCTCGATTGATGGCCCAAAAGAACCCCTCCCTGGGCCGTTGGTGCGGGGAGCGGATAAGCCTAGGCGGAATCCGTCCTTCGCAGCGGTGTATGCGAAACAGGGCTCGGAACGTCAAGATATTGTTCGGTTTTTGCCCCGCTTTCAGCCAAAAGGTTTAGGCCAGAACATTCCCGTGGCCGATGCCTTGCTATTAGATCGGTTGAAATGACGCTGCGTCAGTCAATGCTTTGCCCGCAGTCCAGCGAAGGTCAGTCGCCAGTCTCCTGCCCCATCTTGCGCGCCGTATAGCGCTCGATGGCGGACAGTCCGTCATAGATCAGCACCGCCAGCGCCGCGACGATCAGGCCGCCTTGCAGGACGAAGGCGAGATTGTTGGACAGCAGGCCGGCGATGATCACCTCGCCCAGCGTCTTGGCGGCAACCGTCGAGCCGATCGTCGCCGTGGCCAGGCTGATCACCACCGACAGCCTTATTCCGCCCAGAATGATCGGCGCGCTCAGCGGCAATTCGACCTTGACCAGTCTTTGCCAGCCCGTCATGCCGGCGCCGCGCGCGGCCTCCATGATGTTGCCCGGCAGCGTTGTGAGGCCGGTCAGCGCGTTCTCGAAGATCGGCAGCAGGCCGTAGAGGAACAGCGCAATCAGCGTCGGCTTCTCGCCGAAACCGACGGCGGGTACCCCCAGCGCCAGCACCGCCACCGGCGGAAAGGTCTGGCCGATATTGACCAGGCTGCGCGACAGCGGCAGGAACTCGGCGCCCGCCGGCCTGGTGACCAGGATGGCGAGTGCGACCGCAACGATGGTGGCGGCGACGGTGGCGATCAGCACGGTCCTGAGATGCAGCAGCGTGAGCGTCAGCAGGCTGCCCTGATTGTAGATCGCCGGCGCATTGTTTTCGGTCAGCGGCTTCAACAGCGGCTCGAACCAGCCGGGATTGGTGACGAAGGCTATGAGAAGCACCACCAGGGCAAGCCTGAGCAGCGAAGGCAGCCAGGCTTTTAGACCGGCCCCTTTCATGCCGGCCTCGCCGCGCGCTTCACCAGCCCGTCGACGGTGACGCGGCCGAGCAGCTTGCCGTCTTCGCCCTTGACCGGCAGCGCCGGCCGGCCCGACCACAGAAGCTCGGCCAGCGCGTCGCGCTGGCTGGCGTCGCCTGGGATCGCCTCGCCTTCGGCAGTCCCCTTTTCCACGGCGTCGCGCACGCGGCCGAGCGACAAGAGCCGGAACGGCTTTTCGCTGGCGCCGACCAGGGTTTCGACGAAGGCGTTCGCGGGCCGCGCCAGGATCTCTTCCGGCTTGGCGTATTGCACCAGCTTTCCGGCATCCATGACGGCGATCTTGTCGCCCATGTGGACCGCCTCCTCCATGTCGTGGGTAACGAGGATGATGGTGGTGCCGAAGCGCTTCTGGATTGCCAGCAGGTCCTCCTGCGCCTTGGTGCGGATGATCGGGTCGAGTGCGCCGAACGGTTCGTCCATCAGAAGCACATTGGGCTCGGCGGCGAGCGCGCGGGCGACGCCGACACGCTGCTGTTGCCCGCCGGACAGTTCGTGCGGGTAGCGCGGGCCATAGGCCTCGGGGTCGAGCTGGTAGAGTGTCATCAACTCATCGACGCGGGCCTTGATGCGGTCCTTGTCCCAGCCCAGCAGGACCGGCACGGTGGCGATGTTCTGCGCAACGGTGCGGTGCGGGAAGAGGCCGTGGCCCTGGATAGCGTAGCCGATGCTGCGGCGCAGCTCGTAGCCGGGCAGCGTGCGGTTGTCGTTGCCGTCGAGCTTGATGACGCCGGCGGTCGGCTCGACCAGCCGGTTGATCATTCGCAGCAGCGTCGTCTTGCCGGAACCGGAGGTACCGACAATGACGCAAACCGTGCGCGGCTCGACGACCATGGACACGTCGTTGACCACGGTCGTCGCGTCATAGCGCTTGGTAATGCCTTCGATCTCGATCATGCCGTTTCAACCATGCGCCTGGTGGCGGTCATTTCGATTACTGCGTCGAGGATGATGGCCGCGGCAAAAGCCAGCGCCACCGTCGGCACGGCGCCCAGCAGCACCAGGTCCATCGCCGTCTGGCCAACGCCCTGAAACACAAACACACCGAAGCCGCCGCCGCCGATGAGTGCGGCGATGGTGGCCAGGCCGATGTTCTGCACCAGCACGATGCGGATGCCGGTGAGGATCACCGGAAAGGCCAACGGAAACTCGACGCCGAACAGGCGCTGGCCATCGGTCATGCCCATGCCGCGCGCTGCATCATTGGCCGCGCGGGGTACGCCGGCAAGCCCGACCACGGTGTTGGCCACCACCGGCAGCAGCGAATAGAGGAACAAAGCCACGAAGGCGGGCGCGGTGCCGATGCCTCTGATACCGAGCGCTGCGGCACCCGGAACATGCGCGGCGACCCAGCCCAGCGGCGCGATCAGCAGGCCGAACAGCGCGATCGAGGGTATGGTCTGGACGATGTTGAGCACATTGAGCACGCCGGCCCGCAACCGTTCGACGCGGTGGCACAGGATGCCGAGCGGCAGGCCGACGATCACCGCCGCCGCCAGCGACCCCAGCGCCAGTGTGATGTGCTTGGAGCCTTCGGCCCAGAAACTATCGGCGCGGTTTGCATATTCCTTGAGGATCGACAGGCTGTCCCACTGCCCCGATATCAGCAACAAGCCGACGGCCAGCGCCGCGAGGACGAGCACGCCGATGCGGGCAGGTGGCGACAGGTTGAGCCTGGTCAGCACGTCGGCGAGCAACAATGTGAAGGCAAAGATCAACAGCCAGAACCCGGAAGCCGGCGAGATGCGGGCGAAGGTGTTGCCGGCCGGCATCAGGAAGGTGCCGGCGACACCGATCAGGATGGCAAGGGCGGCGAGCGCCACGACGCTTGCGGCCAGGCGCAGGACAAGCGGGGTTTTCAGCAAGGCAACAATTGCGGCCACGACGACGATCGCCAGCAGTAGCGGCCCGACTGTGGCCGGCAGCGCCTCCAGGATCGAGCGCGCCTGACCGGGAACGATACGATTGGCGCGGAAGGTGGCGAACGGAGCCAGAAACGCCGCATAGGCAACGATCGCCGCGATAACCATGCCGAGCTTGTCGAAACGCAGGGTCATGGATGCCCCTCATGAGGAGCGATTTTCCACGTTGCGCAGACTACGCTGGTGATCGGCGCAAGCCGACGCGAAATCCGATCTCCCTCTTTGCGGGGGAGATGGCCGGCAGGCCAGAGGGGGGTGTGAAGGATCGCCAGCTTTCGAGCGTCGGCTTGTTCAGAAGCAACCCTGTCGAGGCACGCACCTGCTACCGGTTGTGAGGTCGGCGGGACAGCACCCCCCTCTGTCCTGCCGGACATCTCCCCCGCAAGGGGGGAGATCAGCAGCTTCCAGAGAGGGGTGTCTCGCACCAGCGTCACGATCAGCTATGCGCTGACTACTTCAAAAACCCGTTCTTCTTCAAAAAGTCCTCGGCGACACCCTTGACCGGCTCGCCGCCGACCTGGACGCGGCCGTTGAGTTCCTGCAGCGTGACGAGGTCGAGCTTGGCGAACACCGGCTTCAACAGCGTCTCGATCTCCGGATGCTCTTTCAGCACCGCTTCGCGGATGATCGGCGCCGGCTGGTAGACCGGCTGCACGCCCTTGTCGTCGGCGAGCACGACCAGGCCGGACGGCGCGATGCCGCCGTCGGTGCCGTAGACCATGGCGGCGTTGGCGCCGTTGGTCTGGTTGGCGGCAGCACCGATTGTCGCGGCGGTGTCGCCGCCCGAAAGCGTGATCAACTGCTCGGGCTTCAGCGTGAAGCCGTAAGTGGTCTGGAACGCCGGCAGGGCTGCCGCCGAATTGACGAACTCAGCCGACGCCGCCAAAACCACCGTGCCGCCGCCGGCGACGTATTTGCCGAAGTCGGTCAGGGTTGCCAGCTTGTTGGTCTCGGCAACCTCCTTGCGCAGCGCGATCGCCCAGGTGTTGTTGGCCGGTGACGGCGACAGCCAGACGATCTTGTTGGCATCATAGTCGAGCTTCTTGGCGGTCTCATAGGCCTTGGCGGCATCCTTCCAGACCGGATCGTCGGCCTTCTCGAAGAAGAAAGCGGCATTGCCGGTGTACTCGGGATAGATGTCGATCTCGCCGGCAGTGATCGCCTTGCGTACCACCGGCGTGCCGCCGAGCTGGATGCGGTCGGTGGTCTTGATGTTGTTGGCGTTGAGCACAAGCTGGATGATGTTGCCGAGCACGCCGCCCTCGGTGTCGATCTTCGAGGAGACGACCACCTGGGCATTGGCGGAGGCGGCCGTGATGCCGAGCGCCAACGCCGCGCCGGCCAGAATCTTGACTGAAAACATTGTGAAAACCCCTTGCTTTGGACCGAAATGCGGTGGCCGCATATGAGCATGGCTTCAACGCCCCGTCGGGGCACACGGTTTCATAACAATGGGTACAGACGCAATAATTTTGTGCGGTCGCCGCGATTTCGGCCGCCGCCATGCTGACACGTCGTGCCAAGCCAAAGATAGAACCGGATCAGGCGCGGGCTTTGCGCGATCCGGTCAGTTTGAGCGCGCCAAGGGCGACGAAGCAGAGGGCGACGACCGGGAAAACCAGCCAGTTCAGCATCTCCCAGCCCCAGGCATTATAGATGGCGCCCGACATTAGCGAGGCGAAGGCGACGGAGCCGAACAGGACGAAGTCGTGGAAGCCCTGCACCTTGCTCTTTTCGGACGGATGGTAGCTGTCGGCGACCATGGAGGTGGCGCCGATGAAGGCAAAATTCCAGCCGAGGCCAAGCAGGATCAGCGCCGTCCAGAACTGCCACAAATGCAGGCCGGACAATGCCACCGCGGCGCAGCCGATGAGCAGGACCAGGCCGGTGGCGACGATGCGTTCGGCGCCGAAGCGATGGATCAGCGATCCGGTGAAGAAGCTCGGCGCAAACATCGCCATCACATGCCAGGAAATGCCGAGCGTGGCGTCGTCTGTCGACAGGCCGCAGCCGACCATGGCCAGCGGCGCGCCGGTCATGACGAAACTCATCAGCGCATAGCTGCCGACGGCGCAAAACAGCGCCGCGACAAAACGCGGCCGGGTGACGATATCGGACAGCGGCCGGGCGTCGCTTGACGCGACTTCCGCGTGGCCGGGAGCCTTGGCCGGGATGCGCAGGAATGACAGGATGATGGCGCCGGCCGCCGCCAGAACCGGAATGGCCACGAACGAGCCGGCAAACATCACCGGCGCCAGCAATTCGCGGGTGAAGATGACGATCTGCGGCCCGAGGATCGCGGTGATGACGCCGCCGGCCAGCACGAAGGAAATGGCGCGCGCCTTGAATTCGGGCGGAGCATTATCGGCGGCGGCGAAGCGGAACTGCTGGACGAAGGCGCCGCCGACGCCGATCACCAGCAGCGCGAAAGCGAACAGCCAGAAGCTGGCGTGGAACAGTGCCAGCGTGGAGATGACGCCGCCAAGCGCGGTCACGATGGTGCCGGTCATGAAGCCGCCGCGCTGGCCGAGCCAGCGGATGATGGCCGCGGCCGGCAACGCGCCGAGCGCCACGCCGATGTTGAAGCCGGTGATTGGCGCCGTTGCCAGCGACTTATCGGGGCCAAGCAGATATTGCCCGGCCAGCCCGCCCATGGAAATGGCAATCGGCGCGGCCGAACCGATAATCGCCTGCGACGTCGCCAGGATGATCGCCGTGCGGCGCGCGTCCCGTGCTGCGCCGGCGACGGTGCCGGTCACAATGCGTCCTTGCCGCGCCCCTCGCCCCGCACCCGGCGCGACACACGGTCGAGCACGGCGTTGGTCAGCTTCGGCTCGTCTTCCTCGTAGAAGGCCTTGGCGATGTCGACATATTCCGAAACGATGACGGCCACCGGCACGTCGTCGCGCTTCATCAGTTCGTAGACGCCGGCGCGCAGGATGGCGCGCAATGTCGAATCGAGTCTGGACAGCGGCCAGTCTTCCGTCAGCGCCTGGCGTATGATCGGATCGATGGTCGTCTGGTTCTCGACGACGCCGGCCAGGATTGCGCGGAACCACTGCGCGTCGGCCTCGCGATAAAGCGCGCCGTCGACTTCCTTGCCGAGCCGGAACGCCTCGTATTCGGCGGTGATCTCGAAGACGCCGCTGCCGGCCACGTCCATCTGGTAAAGCGCCTGCACGGCGGCCAGACGGGCGGCGCCACGCTTGTTGGCGTGGCGTATCGCGGGCTGGCCGGGCGAAGCGGGTTCGCTCACGATTGCGCTCCCAGCTTCTCCTTGAGCGCGATCATGGTCAGCGCCGCGCGCGCGGCAAAGCCGCCCTTGTCGCCCTCCGAGCGCTTGGCGCGCGTCCAGGCCTGCGCGTCGTTCTCGGTGGTCAGGATGCCGTTGCCGATCGCAATCGCTTCCTGCACCGAGAGATCCATCAGCGCGCGGCTCGATTCATTGGCGACGATGTCGAAATGATAAGTGTCGCCACGAATGATGGTGCCGAGCGCGACAAAACCATCATAGTCCTTGCCGCCCTCGCCCATGCCGTCGAGCGCAAAAGTGATCACTGCTGGAATTTCCAGCGAACCGGGAACGGTGACGACGTCATAGGTCGCGCCGGCTTCGTCGAGCGCGCTCGTCGCGCCGTCGAGTAGCGCGTCGGCAAGATCGTCATGAAAGCGCGCCTCGATAATCAGAAGGTGGGCCTTCTTCTTCGGGCGAATGAACGCTTTGCCGTGTTGGGATGTGCCTGCCATGAATGTCTCCGGGGGTAGCCGGTGACTTAGGCCGAAGCGGTCACATTCGCAAGCTTTGTCCGACGCTCAGGCCCGGTCTAATTTCCCAGGGGGGCTCAAAGCCCCTCTTTCACCGCCTCGACCAGTCGCGCGGCGTAGCGGGCCATGGTGTCGATCTCGAGGTTGACCTTGTCGCCCACCTTGCGCTCGCCCCAGGTCGTCACGGTCAGCGAATGGTGGATCAACAGCACGTCGAAACGGGCGCCTTCGACCTTGTTGACGGTAAGCGAGGTGCCGTCGAGTGCGACGGAACCCTTGGGCGCGATGAATTTCGCCAGTTCGCGCGGCGCCTCCAGCGTGAAGCGCACGGCATCGCCCTCGTCCTTGCGCTCGACGATTTCGGCCATGCCATCGACATGGCCCGACACGATGTGGCCGCCGAGTTCGTCGCCGATCTTCAGTGCCCGCTCGAGATTGACCTTGGTGCCTGATTTCCAGCCCGACGCCGTGGTCAGCCTCAGTGCCTCTTCCCAGGCTTCGACCTCGAACCAGCGGGCATTCGAGCCGCCATCTGGCAGCGCCGTCACCGTCAGGCAGACGCCACCGCAGGAAATCGAGGCGCCAATAGCGATGGTCGCGGGATCATAGGCAGTGTCGATGCGCAGGCCGACGCCTTCGCTCAGCGGCTTGATGGCCGCGACAGTGCCGATATCGGTGACAATTCCAGTGAACATTTCAGATATCTCTCACCCATTCGGCATAGCTGTCTTCCCCGAAGCGCATCTCGCGCAATTTGCGGAAGCCTGCCGGGATATGGTTGGCGTCGATGGGCGATGCAATGCCGCCCTCGCCGATCGCTTCCGGTCCCTGGAACAGCACGATGCGGTCGACCAATCCCTCGGCGAGGAAGGCGCTGGCCACCTTGGCGCCGCCTTCGACCAGAACGCTGGCCATGCCGAGCGCGCCGAGATCCTCGAGCAGTTCCGGCAAGGCAATGCCGCCTTCATGGGTTTCGGTGCCGATGAAGCGCACACCGGCACGCTCCAGCACCGACCGCCGCAGCGGGTCGGCCTCCAGGCTCGCGGCGATATAGAGCGGCACCCGGTCGATGCCGGAGACCAGCTTCGAGGCTTCGGGCAGCCTGATCTGGCGGTCGAGCACGATGCGCGCCGGCGAGCGGTTCTCCAGCCCCGGCAGCCGCACGGTGAGCGCCGGATCATCCTCCAGCGCCGTGCCGATGCCGACCAGGATGCCATCGGCTTCGGCGCGCATCAGATAGACTTCGCGGCGGGCGACATCGCCGGTGATCGCGACCTGGCCGGCGCCATGCCTGCCGATCTTGCCGTCGCTGGAAAGCGCAAGCTTCAGAGTCACTTCCGGACGCTTTTTCAGGGATCGAATCAAATAGCCGGCCATCTGCTCGGCGGCTTCCTCAACCAGCACCTTTTCGACCACTTCGATGCCGGCGGCGCGCAGGATGGCATAGCCCTTGCCGGAGACGCGCGGATCGGGATCGCTGGCGGCGCCGACGACCCGCGCCACTCCGGCATTGACCAGCGCGTTGGCGCAAGGCGGGGTGCGGCCATGGTGGGCGCAGGGCTCCAGCGTGACATAGGCCGTGGCGCCGCGCGCCAACTCGCCGGCTTCAGCCAACGCCTCGGTCTCGGCATGCGGCCGGCCGCCGACGGCGGTGACGCCGGTGCCGACGATCGTCGGCCCGGCGCCATCGTCGCGAACGATGATGGTGCCGACGGAAGGGTTGGTCGACGTGCGGCCGGCATTTCTGCGCGAGAGCCTCAGCGCTGCGGCCATGAAGCGGCGATCGAGGGCCTGCTGATCGGCCTTCCCTGACGTTTGGCTTGCCATGCTCAGCCGGCGTCCTCTTCGCTCTTCAGCTCGTCGCCTTTGAGTTCGTCACCTTTGAGCTCACCCAGCACATCGTGGAAATCCTTGGCCTCGCGGAAATTGCGATAGACAGAGGCGAAGCGGACATAGGCGACGTCGTCGAGCGACTTCAGCGCTTCCATGACGAGCCGGCCGACCTCGCCCGAGGCGATTTCAGTCTCGCCGGAGCTTTCGAGCTGGCGCACGATGCCGGTGACGGCGCGGTCGATGCGCTCGGGATCGACATTGCGCTTGCGCACCGCGATCTCCACCGAACGCAAGAGCTTGTCGCGGTCGAACGGCACCTTTCTGCCGGACTTCTTGACCACAACGAGATCGCGCAGCTGGACGCGCTCGAAGGTGGTGAAACGGCCACCGCAATCGGGACAGACGCGCCGCCGGCGGATCGCCGCGCCATCCTCGGCGGGGCGCGAATCCTTCACCTGCGTATCTTCGGACTGGCAATAGGGACAGCGCATAGAGAGCCTTCAGGTTGGCGATTCTGGCGGAACGATAGGCTTAGAGGTTTTTGCCGGGACGGCAAAGGTTCGGCAACGGCCGCTCGCGCCCTCAGAGATAGCGAGGCGGGAGGAAAATTGCCAGCCGCGCCAGATAGGTCAGGGCGCGACGTCCTTGGTCGGGAAGCCGCAGGACGTTCCGAGGTTGCGGTAGGCCTTGGTGAAGCCATCCATCGGGATGCTGGCGACAGCCTGCTTGCCGAACGTCACATCGAGCGAGATGACCTGGCGCATGGCCCGCAGCAAAGCGAGACTGGTCTTGACCTGGTTGTCGACGGTCCAGCTCGGGCGGCCGGCATCATTGGAATAGACGGTCGCGGAAACCTTGACGCCGGGGTCGCCAAAGGTCGCGGCGATCTTCTTGCCGGTCGGCAGGTCCTTGTTGGCGATCGTGAACATGATCGCCGGATAGGCATCGGGCGGCAGGGCGTCGCCAGTCGAGATCGAAAGCGTCAGCGTGCCGGCATTGCCGTTGCCGTCGAGAAAGGCCGTGGAGGCCGCACAGGTCTTGTGCGAATCCTGGCCGGTGTCGAGCGCATCAATGATGGTGGTCCACCTGCGAAAGGTGTTGGTGCCCGGGATATCCGTGCCCGGCTGCGTCTGCTCCTGGGCGATCGCGCCCGACACGGCGACAGCGGCAAGCGAGCCGAGAAAGGCCAGAACGGCAGGATGGAACATGCGCATCGTCAGATCTCCAACAGGCCGCGCCGCCCGAACAGCAACCGGCGCAGAGCGCGGGATAAAAGACGAAGCGCCGCTGGCGGTCAACCGAGATAGGGATAGAGCGGGAAACTATCGGTCAGCGCCACGACCTTGGCCTTCACCGCCGCCTCGACCGCCGCATTGCCTTCGTCGGAATTGGCGACCTTCAGCCCGTCCAGCACTTCGGCGATCAGCTTGCCGATCTCGCGGAACTCGGCATGGCCGAAGCCGCGCGTGGTGCCGGCCGGCGTGCCCAGACGCACGCCAGAGGTGACGAAAGGCTTTTCCGGATCGAACGGGATGCCGTTCTTGTTGCAGGTGATGTTGGCGCGGCCGAGCGCTGCCTCGGCGCGCTTGCCGGTGGCGTTCTTGGGCCTGAGATCGACCAGCATCAGATGATTGTCGGTGCCGCCGGAGACGATGTCGAGGCCGGTTTCCTTGAGGCTCGACGCCAGCGCCTTGGCGTTGGCGGCGACGCTCTCGGCATAGAGTTTGAAACTCGGCTTCAGCGCCTCGCCAAAGGCGACCGCCTTGGCGGCGATGACATGCATCAGCGGCCCGCCCTGCAGGCCGGGGAAAACCGCCGAGTTCATCTTCTTGGCGATGTCCTCGTCATTGCACAGGATCATGCCGCCGCGCGGGCCGCGCAGCGACTTGTGCGTGGTTGTGGTGACCACATGGGCGTGCGGCAGCGGTGACGGATGCACGCCGCCGGCAACCAGGCCGGCGATATGGGCCATGTCGACCATCAGATAGGCGCCGACCGCATCGGCGATCTCGCGAAAGCGCTTCCAGTCCCAGATGCGCGAATAGGCGGTGCCGCCGGCCAGGATCAGCTTCGGCTTGGTCTCATGCGCGGTCTTTTCGATCGCGTCCATGTCGAGCAGATGGTCGTCCTTGCGCACGCCGTAGGAAACGACCTTGAACCATTTGCCGCTCATGTTGACGGGCGAGCCGTGCGTCAGGTGGCCGCCGGAATTCAGGTCGAGGCCCATGAAGGTGTCGCCGGGCTGCAAGAGCGCCAGGAAGACCGCCTGGTTCATCTGGCTGCCGGAATTCGGCTGGACATTGGCGAAGTTGCAGCCGAACAGCTTTTTGGCGCGCTCGATGGCGAGTTCCTCGGCGACGTCGACGAACTGGCAGCCGCCATAATAGCGCTTGCCCGGATAACCCTCGGCGTATTTGTTGGTCATGATCGAGCCCTGCGCCTCGAGCACGGCGCGCGAAACGATGTTTTCCGAGGCGATCAGCTCGATCTCGTGACGCTGGCGGCCAAGCTCGTTGCGGATCGAGCCGAAGATCTCCGGATCGGCATCTTCCAGCGTGGTTTCGAAGAACGATTCGAACTTGTTCGACGCTGCCGCTGCAGTTGCCATCGCCTGAAATCCTTCGGTTCGGGGCATTTATCTATGCATATCGTTGCCCCGAAACCGCTGCACGGTTCCGGGCGACATGCATTGCCGCGCCATTAACACAGTTGTTTTCGCCTCGCCACGTTTGCAGCGCGAAATTTGCTGGCCGGATTGCGCCAGAGCGGCCCTGAACCGCTATTTTCGCTCCTGCCGCCCCTGCAGCAAGGCTTCGGTGAGCGTGATCTCGGTAAACAACGCCCTCGCCGTGTGGTCGTTGATCGCGCCGCTGCTTAACATGTCGCGCACGGCGGTGCGCTCGGCCTCGATGCCGGCAAGCCGCATTTCGAGCTCCAGCCGCCCGGCTTCGCGGGCCTCGGCCCGGGCGTCATCGGCCTCGTCCGAAGTGGCGATGCGGCGCCGGTAGCCGGCGACGATGTTCTCGGCGGCGGCAAGCCTGGCGCATGGCCAGCACCACCAGCCCCGCCTCATGGGACTTCGAACGGAAAGGCCACCTTGCGGTGGCCTTTCCTAAATGAGATCAGCCGCTTAGAGCGAAGAGGTGATCTGCAGTTCGCTGGCGCCATCGAGCGCGTAGACATCGTCGCGGAACTGCACGACGCCCGGACCCGTCGACCAGGCCGACACATAGAGGAAGTGGACCGGAACCGGGTTGACGACCTGCACCGGCGTGTTCTCCCCGGTCTTGATGGTCGCCTCGAAATGCTGGCGATCCCAGCCGGGCGTGTCGCGCAGGATCCAGGTGACGAGGTCGCGCACGTTCTGCACGCGCACGCAGCCCGAGGAATCGAAGCGCATCATCTTGCCGAACAGGCTTTGCTGCGGCGTGTCGTGCATGTAGACGCCGTCGGGGCTGGGGAAGTTGATCTTCACCGAGGCCATGGCGTTGCCGGAACCCGGATCCTGGCGGAAGCGGTATTTTGCGGCATCATCCGTCGACCAATCGACAGTCATCGGATCGACTTCGCTGCCATCCGGCGCAAACAGGCGGATATGGCTGTCCTTGAGATAGTCGGGGTTCTTCCGCATCAGCGGAATGATGTCTTTACGCACGATCGAGACCGGCGCGTTCCAGTAAGGATTGACGATGATCTCGTTGATCTTGGAATTGACCACCGGGGTCTGGCGGTCGATCTTGCCGACGATTGCGGTGTGGCGCAGCACGACGCGATCGTTCTCGACCGCCTCGATCTGTGCCGCCGGGATATCGACCAGCACATAACGGCTGCCCAGCGTGCCGGCCTTTTCGCGCAGGCGCTCCAGATTGGTCTGCAGCTGACCGAGGCGGATCTGCGCCGAAACGTTCATCGCGGCATAGGTGTATTTGCCCATGGCGCCGTCGGCCGGCAGGCCATGGCGCGCCTGGAAGCGCTTGACCGCGGCGTCGACGTAGGAATCGAACGACGTCGAAATGCCGGCGCTCTGCGCCAGATCGCCCGAAACCATCAGCCGCTTGCGCAGCGGCACCACGTCCGGATCGTCGACGCCAAGCTGCAGCTTCTTTGTCGCCGGCACCTCGCCCCAGCCGCCCTGGGCGACGATGTTCTGATACTGCGCCACAGCCTGTTCGGTGAAGGCAACCGTCTGCAGGCTGAAGATCGGCAGCGTCGAGGCGACCTTGCCGCCTTCGGAGGCGCGGGCATCGAACTGGTCGTCCCAATTGCCGCGGTTCGACGATTTCAGGATATCATCGATGACATCCTGCGCGCTGGCGGCATTGGCAACCATGGCCACGGCGAGCGCGGAAGCTCCGGAAAGAAAAAAGCGGCGGCTGGTTCTCATGGACGTTCCAGACATTCTTGTCGTGTTTGGCTTCTAGCGTTTGGCTGTTGCAGCGTTCGGCTACGTGCTCGATCTTGGGCGATATCGCCCGCACTCTAAAGTTGGCACTGTTAACAATTAGCCAACCATGACCTGCATCACTGAGCCGTGAAAAGCGGACCGCGATGCGACCTTACAGGCGCGCGAACAGCTTCCGCCGCCGCATCACCCGCCTCCTCGCTTCCACCGCGAATATGGCGGCAACGTGGCTTACGCCGAATTTGGAAGCGCCGGCGGCTCGAAAAGAAAAGGCCGGTGCTTTTCGGCACCGGCCTGTTGGCTGAGACTTTCCTCCGGCCGCGCTTCTTCCGGCGCAGCTGCTATTCAATGCCCGCTGATTACATCCGGTAGGCGATGGTGTCGTTCCAGAAGCGGTCGAGGCGCTGCAGCGCGCGGTTCATCTGCTTGAACTCTTCGCTGTTGATGCCGCCGACCTGTTCGATCGAGCCGACATGGCGCTCATAGAGACCGGCGACGACTTCCGCCACTTCATTGCCCTTCGGCGTCAGCGAAACGCGGACCGAACGGCGGTCGATGCGCGAGCGCTGGTGGTTGATGAAGCCGAGATCGACCAGCTTCTTCAGATTGTAGGAGACGTTCGAGCCGAGATAGTAGCCACGCGAGCGCAGCTCGCCGGCGGTCAATTCGGAATTGCCGATATTGAACAGAAGCAGCGCCTGGATGGCATTGATGTCGGAACGGCCGTTGCGGTCGAACTCGTCCTTGATCACGTCAAGCAGACGGCGATGCAAACGCTCCACCAGCTGAAGCGATTCCATGTAAAGCGAACGGATAGCCTCGCGGCGATCGTCGGATACGTTGGCGGTCTTCGCCGCCGGACGCGAATTGATCATTGTCTTTGCCTCTCGTTTGTCGCCCTGGTGATTTTTTGTTTTTCACCTTGATTGCGACACTATCGAATACTCATAAAATTCGACTTAAACGCTAGGGCTAACAAGAGCTTACCGGTAATAGGTTTCGCAAGACGCTTAACGAACGGTCACCCGAGCAAGGATAATTAACCTAAAGATTTAGCCAATGGCTGCGGGGCGGCGTTTCAGGCGCGCGCGGGGCGCTTGCGCATCCAGATAACGACGCGGAAGGCGATGTAGAGCAGCGCCACCGCGGCATGCGAGAAGACGATCAGCGGCCGGTGGCCGTACAGATTGGGGAAGCCGGCATACATGATGGTCTCGGTCACCGCGCAGATGAACCAGATCACCGGGCCCCACGACGCCAGCATCCAGAGGCCGGCGGCGGCGAAGGGGAAGAACACGGCCAGCATCACCGCCACGACCTGCCAGTGCACCGGCATCAGGTCGAAGCGCCACAGCGGGCCGGGATAAAAGCCGATCAGCCGGATCCAGTACAGGATGCCGAACAGCAGGCAATAGCCCGCTATGACGCGCTGGAACCAGGCGAAGATGATCTCGACACCCGAGGGCTGCAGCACGATGCGCCGCGACGTGACCTCGCTCACAGTTCGAGCTCCCGTTCGAGCGGCGCGAAATAGGCGTCCACCGAAGCAGCGTCGACCTCGGCCAGGCTTGCCGGCCGCCACTGCGGCGTCGAACCCTTGTCGACGAGGACGGCGCGGATGCCTTCATAGAAGTCGTGCCCGGCCAGCATGCGGTTGAGGATGCGGAACTCCATCTTCATGCAGGCTTCCATCGACAGCGTCAGCCCGGCGCTGATCTGGCGCCACGCGACATTAAGGCTGGTCGGCGAGCGGGTGCGGATGGTGGCCAGCGTCTTGGCGGCAAACTCGTCGGCGCCTGCCGCCCGCTCCAGGCTCTCGAGGATTTCGGCGAGCGAGGGTTGGGAAAAATGCCGGGCAATGGCTTCCAACACCGGCTGGCCGGTCTCGCGCCTGGCCGGCACGAAAAAGCCGCGCAGCACCGATTCCGGATCGCCATTGGCGCAGAGCCGGTCAAGAAAGGCAGCCTGGTCAGCGGCCTTGATGGTGTGGGTGGCCAGGCCCGACCACAGCGCATCGCCATAGCGAATGCGGTTGCCGGTCAGCGCCAGATACATGCCGAAGCTGCCGCCAAGGTCGGGCAGAAGATGGCTGCCGCCGACATCCGGGAAGAAACCGATGCCGACTTCGGGCATGGCGAACTGGGCGTTCTCGGTCAGCACACGCTGCGAACCGTGGAAAGAGATGCCGACGCCGCCGCCCATAACGATCCCGTCGATCAGCGCGACATAGGGCTTTTTGTAACTGTTGATGCGGGCGTTGAGCCGGTATTCGTCGGCGAAGAACTCGACCGGCGGCTTTCCGGCGCGGGCCTCGTAGACGTGCATGATGTCGCCGCCGGCGCAAAACGCCCTGCCCTCGGCCTTGACGATGACGACATCGACGCCGGTATCGCGCTCAAAAGCGTCGAGCGCCTTGTCCAGCGCCTTGATCATGCGATGTGTCAGCGCATTGAGCGCCTGCGGCCGCGTCAGCGTGACGACGCCTGCCTTGCCCAACCGTTCGAAGCGGATCTCGTCGCCGCCGCCAAAATCCATCGTCAGAGAATCCCTCCCCGCGCCTGCGGGACTGAAGTGCTAAAGGTGGCGCATGGGTGCGTCAACCGGCGGGCGCGGTTTGGATTTTCGCAAGGGAACGCGACCGTGCTTTGCCCCCGACAGAAATGCGCGCAAAATTGCCGGGCAAAACAGCCTTTCTTCTGATGCAGGGACAAACGCATGACGCTTGAAACCGCAGCGCCGAGCCATGGCTGGGAGATGCCGAAAAAGTTCGACCCGGATGATGTTCTCAGCCGCCCGCTGATGGCCAATCTGGCGACCGTGACCGCTGACGGCGCGCCGCGCAACGCGCCGATGTGGTTCATCTGGGAGGACGCTGCGATCTGGCTGCTCGGCTCGACCGGCGCAAGTGCTGTCAAACACCTCGAACGCGACCCGCGCTGCGCCGTGGAGATCGTCCATTTCGACAATGAGGCCGGCATCCTGCTGCATCTCGGCCTGCGCGGCGTCGCCACCATAGAAGCGATGGCGCCGAACCGCTTCAAACGGCTGCTGCACAAATATCTCGGCCCGGAGGCGACCTGGAACCGCTGGTTCATCGACAATGTCGCCGACATCGGCCATCCGGACGGGCGCCTGATCCGGCTCGCCCCGGAGAGCACCTTCACCAACAATGTGTCGTTGTTCAAAACCGGCCCAGAACTGGCGTGGCCGCCAAAGCCGTAAGCACCGCGTCATCGGCTGGCACAATCGTGTCGCATTGGTCAGCGGCAAGGCCTCGTGGTAAAAGCCGCCTCGACCCGGAGTTTTTGCGATGAACAAATTCACCCCCGCGACGAGCAACAAATTCGCGCCGGCAAAGCCCGCCGGTGCGCGCAGCGTCGACGAGATCACCGGCAGCCGCCGCTTGCGGCGCATGCGCAAGGCCGACTGGTTGCGCCGCCTAGTGCAGGAAAACCGGCTTACGGTGAACGATCTGATCTGGCCGATCTTCGTCATCGACGGCAAGAACACGCGCGAGCCGATCGCCGCCATGCCCGGCGTCTTCCGCCTGTCGCTGGACCTCGCCGTCAAGGAGGCCGAGCGGGCCGCTAAGCTCGGCATTCCGGCGATCGCCACCTTCCCCAATGTTGAACTCAGCCTGCGCGACCAGACGGGATCGCACATCCTCGACCCGGAAAACATCATCAACCGCGCCACCCGCGCCATCAAGGACGCGGTGCCGGAGATCGGCATCATCACCGATGCGGCGCTCGACCCGTTCACCTCGCACGGCCATGACGGCATCTTGCGCGACGGCATCATCGTCAATGACGAGACGGTGGAACAGGTGACCGCCGCGGCCGTCATCCAGGCGGCGGCCGGCGCCGACATCATCGCGCCGTCCGACATGATGGACGGCCGCATCGGCGCCATTCGCGACGCACTCGACGCCAACGGTTTTTCGGATGTGGCGATCATGTCCTATGCGACGAAATTCGCCTCCGCCTTCTATGGCCCCTATCGCGAGGCGGTGGGCACCGCCGGCCTGCTCAAGGGTGACAAGAAGACCTATTATCTCGACCACGCCAATTCCGACGAAGCGGTGCGCGAGGCCGAGCAGGATATCGCCGAGGGCGCCGACATGCTGATGGTCAAGCCCGGCCTGCCCTATCTCGACATCATCCGCCGGCTGAAGGACGAGTTCCAGATGCCGACCTTCGCCTACCAGGTGTCAGGCGAATATTCGATGATCAAGGCGGCGGCCGCCAATGGCTGGATCGACGGCGAAAAGGCAATGCTGGAGAGCCTGCTCGCCTTCAAGCGCGCCGGCTGCGACGGCATCCTGACTTACTTCGCGCCGGAAGTGGCGCAAATGCTGAAGGGATAAATTCACTCCAGCACATAACTCTCTTTGACATTTCTTGTTTCGAAGTCCAGCCGACCACGCCCGCAAACCGACATGTCTTGGAACAAGTCGGGCTTCTTGATGCCTGCTTCAACACAGGCTTCTCTCAATTTGGGGGTGCAAATGACAATGCCCATGTTCTTCTGTTTGAAGATATGCGCATCGCCAACAATCTCCTCCTTGAAATAGAAGCAGGCGCCTCCGGCGCGGTCGTAGTGGACGCCTCCATTCTCGCCGATCAAAAGCCTAAACTTCGACGATTCGAGATCCACGGCATCAATCTTGCGAACGATGTCGCAAAGGTAGTGCTTTGGTTCGATCGGCTTTCCGCTCAAATAGAATACGTCGCAGTCGTTAAACACGACCCCATCGGGGTCGACTGACTGCAGAACGTCCTTCAGGCGCTCGGATACAAGCCAGTAACAATGAAAATCTTCTAAGTCTTTTGGTGGCCTGCAATAGGCTGTCGCTTCAGGCCGTAGCCTGGGCGTCTCCGGGTACTCAGGAAAGCCGTATCCCCCAAACTCCGTCGGCCCGAGCAGTATGCGGGGTGGCGGCACCAAAGCTTGGGCGTTTTCCAGCTGAAGACAATGGGACCCGCCGCGATATGTCGGTCCGATCTGGAAGAATTTTCCATGTTTCTTGAATTTCGCCTCTTTGCGGAAAACCCGCTCTGGGACTTGAGCTGGCCTATTCTGCGGGCGGTTCCGGTTGGCAAACAGTTTTGCAATGAGTGAAATAATGGTCACGTGCGCGCCTGCTCAGTTTACCGACTTTCGAGTTCAAGACTAAATCGCGTGAGAGTACCCGTCCACCTGCTTCGCGCCCGAAGTGGCGCAAATGCTGAAGGGTTAGCCGGAACCCTGATACACCGGGTTCCGGCTTTTCCTCACGCCTTCGGCAAATAAGGGATCGTTCCAGCGAGATCGGTATCGTCGATCAGTTGGAAGCGGCTGTCGCTGCCCTTCCGGCGCTCCGCCACAAACGGAGCGTATTGCGGATCGTTGGTGAAGGCTTCGGCTGCCTTTGCCGACGGAAACGCCATGATGGCGATCAGGCTGGTGTCGAGCGGCTTGCCCTCCAGCGTCTTCACATTGCCGCTGCGGGCGAGATACTTGCCGCCATGCTTGTGGACGAGGTCATGCACCGAAGCGGCATAGGCCGGCACCCATTTGTCGTCCTTCACCTTGATGTCTGCGATCACGTAAGCGGTCATTGTCCAACTCCTCATGGATCGGCACCGGACTGCCCGGTGACGTGACCGCTGCCTCGCATGGCGGCGCCGGACCGCTCCAGTCACAGAACTGTACCGGGGGTGCCAGTACAGCTTCTGTACTGGCTGAACTCAGGTTTTCTGAATAAGGTCCGGCAACATCTTTTGGAGCTCACCACATGACACAAGCCGGTTACAAGCAATTCTGCCCGCTCTCCATGGCCGCCGAGCTGCTCTGCACACGCTGGACCATGGTGCTGCTGCGCGAACTGGTGGCGGGATCGACCCGCTTCAACGATTTGCGCCGCGGCGTGCCGAAAATGTCGCCAACCCTTCTGTCGCAACGGCTCAAGGACCTCGAGGCCGGCGGCATCGTCGAGCGGACCGAGATCGCGACCGAGAAGGGCGTGTTCGAATACCGGCTGACCGAGGCGGGCCGGGATTTGCGCCCGGTTGTCGAGGCGATGGGGTTTTGGGGCCAGAAATGGGTCGAGGCCAGGCTGTCGCTCAAAAACCTCGATCCGTCGCTGCTGATGTGGGACATGCGGCGCAATCTGAACCCCAGTCCGCTGCCGGACGGGCGCACCGTGATACAATTCCTGTACCATGACCTGCCGGCGTCAAAACGATCGTGGTGGCTGATCGTCGAAAAGCAGGGCGAGGTCGATCTTTGCTGGTACGATCCGGGCTTCGACGTCGATCTCTACGTCTCGACCGATCTGTGCACCATGACCTCGATCTGGATGGGGCTGACGACAGTTCACAAGGAACGCGACAAGATCAGCCTGACCGGCGATCTCGACGTCGCCGGCAAGATGCAGATCTGGCTTGGGCTCAGCCCGTTTGCGGTGATGCCGAAGCGCGTGGCGGCTTGAGGTCCCTGCGCATTCCACAGATCGGCTTGCCTCTAAAAATACTAGTTGCAAAATGCAATCAGTTTGAATACTGATTGCAAATCACAACTGGTCACCGAAAGGGAGTCTCCATGTCCAAACTTCGCGTCAATGCCTTCACCTTGTCGCTCGACGGTTTCGGCGCCGGTCCTGACCAGGACCTGCAAAATCCGCTCGGCGTTGGTGGCGAATATCTGCACAAATGGATGACCGGCACCCGCACCTTCCATGAGATGGTCGGCAAGGATGGCGGCACCACCGATGTGGACGACCGGTTCACTGTCCGCAGCTTCGACAATGTCGGGGCCTGGATCCTCGGCCGCAACATGTTCGGCCCGATCCGTGGCGAATGGCCAGACGAGAGCTGGAAAGGCTGGTGGGGCGACAACCCGCCCTATCACGTGCCGACCTTCGTGCTGACCCACTACAAGCGCGACCCCATTGTGATGGAAGGCGGCACCGTTTTCCACTTCGTTGCCGGCGGCATCCACGCCGCGCTCGAACAAGCAAAGGCCGCGGCCGGCGGCAAGGATGTCCGCGTCGGCGGCGGCGTTTCCACCATCCGGCAATATCTGCAAGAGAAGCTCATCGACGAGTTGCATCTGGCGGTGTCGCCGGTGTTGCTCGGGAGGGGCGAGAGCCTGTTTGCCGGGCTGGATATGCTGAAGCTGGGTTACCAGTGCACCGAGCAGGTGGCGACAGCGCTCGCCACGCATGTGACGATCAAGCGGGTGTAGTGGCGAAGTGATAGGCGCAGGCTTCTTTCTCCCCGTTCTACGGGGAGAAATGCCCGGCAGGCAATGAGGGGCAGCGCTGCTTTTGGAGGTTAGCAGCGTCCGACGGCTGTGAATTCGTCGATGCCGGCGCTGCCCCTCATCCGCCCTTCGGGCACCTTCTCCCCGTGAAACGGGGAGAAGGAAAAGTGCTCAATACTTCTCCGGCACGTAAAGCTCGCGCGGCAGGACCTGGCGCTCGTACTCCGGGTTGAACACCCGCTCGGGCAGCGTGATTTCTTCGTGCGGCACGTCCTCATAGGGCAGCTGTTTGAGGAGATGGTCGATGCAGTTCAGCCGCGCCCGCTTCTTGTCGTTGCCTTCGACGATGTACCACGGTGCCTCTGGGATGTTGGTGCGGGCAAACGTCTCTTCCTTGGCCTTGGTGTACTGCTCCCAGCGCACGCGCGACTGCAGGTCCATCGGCGACAGCTTCCACTGCTTCATCGGGTCGTGGATGCGCATCATGAAGCGCATCTGCTGTTCCTCGTCGGTGATCGAGAACCAGTATTTGACCAGCGTGACGCCGGAGCGGACCAGCATGCGCTCGAACTCCGGCACGTCGCGGAAGAACTCTTCGACCTGATCGGGTTCGGCAAAGCCCATCACCCGCTCGACGCCGGAGCGGTTGTACCAGGAGCGGTCGAACAGCACGATCTCGCCGCCGGCCGGCAGATGCGGCACGTAGCGCTGGAAATACCACTGCGATTTTTCGCGCTCGGTCGGCGCCGGCAGCGCCACGACGCGGCAGATGCGCGGGTTGAGGCGCTGGGTGATGCGCTTGATGACGCCGCCCTTGCCGGCGGAATCGCGTCCTTCGAAAACCACCACCAGCTTCTTCTTGTGGTAGGCGACCCAGGACTGCAGCTTGATCAGTTCCGACTGCAAGCCGATCAGGTCGCGGAAATACTGCATGCGGTCGATCGACCGCGGATGCGCGTTCTTGTAGATCTTGGAGATCTCCAGCGACAGCGCCGGCTCCGACATTTCAAGCTCATAGTCCTCGTCGAGCATGTCGGCGAGTTCGGCTTCCAGCCAATCCCTGGCCGGAGAATTCTGCTTCAACTCGGTCATTTCCACTGCTCCGCTTGCCGGCTGGCATGAAACCCTGAGCCGACTCGATATAGGCCGCCAATGACGGTTTTATTGCAAGCCGCCGGCCAGCCGGTCATCACTGCAAACCAGCGAGCATTGCCGATCCATCGCCCTGGGATGGCGACAAGCCGCTCAAATTGTCCTACAATTGGCGGACCCCTTCGGGCTTCCCCGCCCTTTCCTGCTAAAACCGCCTCCCCACCAAAACTACGAGGATCTGACATGGAATACCGCACGCTTGGCCGTTCCGGCTTGAAAGTTTCGGCGCTGACCTTGGGAACCATGACCTTCGGCGGCAGCGGGCCGTTCGCCGCCGTCGGCAATTCCGATCTCGCGGAGGCCTCGCGCATCATCGACACTTGCATCGATGCCGGCATCAATCTCATCGACACCGCCAATGTCTATTCCAACGGTCTGTCGGAAGAGATCATCGGCGAGGCGCTCGGCGGCAAGCGCAAGAACGACGTGCTGATCGCCTCCAAGGCGCGCATGCGGATCGGCAAGGGCCCCAATGACGAAGGCCTGTCGCGCCATCATCTGATCCGCGAATGCGAGAAGAGCCTGAAGCGCCTCAGGACCGATGTCATCGACATCTATTTCCTGCACGAATGGGACGGCGCGACGCCGCTCGAGGAAACCATCTCCGCGCTCGACACGCTGGTTGCCCAGGGCAAAATCCGCTATGTCGGCTGCTCCAACTATTCCGGCTGGCAGGTCATGAAGGCGCTCGGCATCAGCGACAGCCAGCACCAGCCGCGTTTCGTCACCCAGCAGATCCACTACACGCTGGAAGCACGCGAGGCCGAGTATGAGCTCTTGCCGATTTCGGTCGACCAGGGCCTTGGCGTGCTGGTGTGGAGCCCGCTCGCCGGCGGCCTGCTGTCGGGCAAATACCGCCGCGACAGTCCGACGGCGCGCCAGATCGGCGGCTGGTCGGAACCGCCGATCCGCGACGAGGGCCGGCTGTGGCGGATCGTCGACGTGCTGGTCGACATCGGCGCCACTCGCGGCGTCTCGGCGGCCCAGGTGGCGCTGGCCTGGCTGCTTGGCCGGCCGGCCGTCAGTTCGCTGGTGATTGGCGCACGCAACGAGGCCCAGTTGAAAGACAATCTCGCCGCGGCAAGCCTGACGCTGTCCTTTGATGAACGCCAGCGTCTCGATGCCGTCAGCCGGCCGCCGGTGCTCTATCCCTACTGGCACCAGCAGTTTACGGCGAAGGACCGCTTCGGCCCGGCCGATCTGGTTATGGACCGCAGCGTCATCTGACTTAAGGGCGCCGGAAGCCGCTAGCCCGCGATAAACCGCCAGACCTGCGGATCGGGCTCGATCTGGCCGCTGAGCACGAAATATTTGTAGAGCACGAGCAGGCAGATCGCCTGCTCGGCCCGCTCGTCGGCGAATTTGCGGCAATAGGCGTTGGCCGCCGCAACGATGCGCTGGGCCTCGGCCGGATGCTGCTCGAGATGATGCACCCGCTCGGCCAGATCGCTGAAGTCGGGCGCCAGCGGCACATAATGGACATCGGGCTCGAGCTGCCCCTCGGCGAACCAGGTCTCGTAAGTCGGCGGCGGCATCAGGCAGAGCGAGTTCGAGCTCATGATCCATTTCAGATTGGTCGCGACATCATTGCCTTCGAGCGAGATGATGTAGCGGTAGCGGCGCTGCTGATCGATGCTGAGATAGGGCTTGCGGTATTCCGCAGGTGCTGTCGCCCTCGGCGTGCCGACATCGCAGAACGGCAGATTGCGGGCTGCATCCAGCAACAAGGTGCGGATCGGATTGTTGAGTTCGCCGCGCCAAACGACGAGCGGATGCTTGTCGGCGAAGGCGACATCGTCGGCCGGCATGTAGAAATGACGGAACTTGTTCAGCTTGAACAGGACGCCGTTGCCGTTGTCGCCGGCTATCGGCCGGTCCTTGACGATCGACGGCATCTTCGGCACTTCGATGACGTCGCCGAATTCCAGGTCGATGCGCAGATCTGGGTCGAAATAACGGGTGAACTCCTTCAGATCGTAATAGTACATGCTGCGGTCCGACGGCAGCCGGCTGACCGGCACGGCCTCGGGGCTGGGGCTAAAAGGCTCCCGCAGCGTGTTGTAGTAATTGAGCCGCTGGCGGACCGATGCGTCGGAAAGCCTGGCCTGATCGAGCAGCCGGCCGAGCCGGCGCCGGAAAAGAACCGGCGGCGCGATGTCGCGCATGGCGTTGCGCGCATAGTAGATCAGCTTCTGTGCGTTTCTTTGAAGCGTGGCCATCGGTCGTTTTGATTCGAAATCGGTCGGCGGCGGCTCCAGCAACTGTCCCGCAGCCTTTTCTAAACCATTGTGTTCGCCATCACGCAAGTCCAGAACCGCTGGCATCTGCCCTCGCGGCGCTGTTGTGTTTGCCGGCCAATGCTTCTAGGCAGGATCAGGCACAGCGAAAGGAAACGATATGGCTCGACCACCGAATTACGGTCAGGAACGCAAAGAGCGCGACCGGCAGAAGGCCGCCAAGAAGGCGGAGAAGCTCGCCGCCAAGGTCGCGGCCAAGGAGCGCGCCGAGCCTGAGAACGAGGCAAGTTCGAAAACCGACACCGAAACAGAAAAATAGGCAAGACAGGATCACCGGCCCACGAAACGGGCCGGATCCTGGCAAAATGCCGGTCTGATCAGGCCGATGTGATCAGGCCGGGGCCTTGTCGCTGACGAAGACGTTGACCTCGCGCGCGGCGGCGATGAAGGCGCGTCTTGCGATCATCGCCGGCTTGTCGCCGGCCAGCGCGTCATGGCAGGCCTGCAGCGCTTCGCGGTGCTTGGGGCTGCGCTTGCCGGGCCAGCTGTTGAGCAGGTAATCGGAAGCCTCGCGCACCGTACGCAAGAGCTGAGTGCTTCCCTCCGTGCCCGACTTAACGGTCACGGGTGTTTCAAATCGGTTGTTTTCCATGGGCGCCTCTTACGCCATCGGCGTCCGCGAAGCGAGGCCGAAAGCGGATCGCGACGGCGTTCTTTCGTTTTCGTGACCAGTATCAAGCGGCGACGACGGCAAAACCCCTGGCGCGCAGGCCGCGCCGGTCATTGTGCAACGACGTCACCAGGCGAGCGCGGCTGCCGGCGATATGGGCGGAAAGTCGCGCCGCCGCCGCATCGGCATCGCCGGCCCGCACCGCCGCCAGAATGGCGTGATGCTCGCTCCAGGCGCGGCCAAGGGCCGCCTCGTCGCGCACCTCCAGCCAGCGCGCCCGCGACAGCCGCGTCATGGCATCGCGCACGGCCCGAAACAGGAACTCGTTGCCGGAGAGCCGCGCCAGTTCGATATGGAAATCCATGCCGACGCGGTGCCATTCCTCGCGCGGCGTGGCAGTGTCGCAGGAGTCCAGCATCGCCTCGATGACATCGGCTGCGCTCCTGTCGGCCAGCGCCGAAGTCAGCCTGACCGCCGCGACCTCGACCGCTTCGCGGTACACCGCGATCTGTTCCAGTTCGGCAAGGTTGATCGGCGACACGGTCCAGCCGCGCCCGTCACGGCAGATCAGCCCTTCCGTCTCCAGCCGCAGCAGGGCTGCCCTGACCGGCGTGCGCGAGGCGCCGAAGCGGCTCTCGATCCAGCGCTCCGTCAGCCGCTCGCCAGGACCGACCTCGAGGCCAAGGATCATCTCGCGAAGCGCTTTTTCGACGATCTGCATCTGCGACATAGTTGCTTCCATTGCTGGCGATCGGCCTTGCCCGTTGGTCTTGCCGATCACATTGAGAGCGCCTGATTGACAGCAGCCGGGCTTTGCGTCCATGAGGTACCAAGTTGGTATCCCAAAATGGTATCCGCAGCAAGCGGACAGGACAGGACATGCCGCAGGACAGTGCAGCGCAGGCCGCCGAAGCGCCTTCCACCTACAACATTCATTGGCGGCGCAACCTGCTCGTGTGCTTTGCCGGATCGTTCAGCACGCTTGTGGCGATGACGCTGTTGCTGCCGTTCCTGCCGCTCTATGTCGAACAGCTGGGCGCCCTGGGCCACGCGGCGATCGTGCAATGGTCCGGCATCGCCTTCGGCGCCACCTTCCTTGCCGCGGCCCTTGTCGCACCGCTGTGGGGGCGGCTCGGCGACCGCTACGGCCGCAAGGTGATGCTGGTGCGCGCCAGTTTCGGCATGGCGATCTGCATGTCGCTGACCGGCATGGTGCAGACCGTCTGGCAATTGGTGTTTTTGCGCCTGTTGATCGGCTTTGCCGGCGGTTATTCCTCAGGCTCGACGATCCTTGTCGCCATGCAGACGCCGAAGGAGCGCTCCGGCTGGGCGCTTGGCGTGCTGTCGGCCGGCATCACCGCAGGCTCCCTGGTCGGCCCGTTGCTTGGCGGCGCGCTGCCGCCATTGATCGGTATTCGCGCCACCTTCCTCATCGCGGGCGGCGTCATTTTCCTGGCGGCGCTGGCGACGACGTTCCTGATAAAGGAGATGCCTCGCCCGCCAGTACAGGCAAAACGCGAGGAGAAACCAAAGGGAAGTTGGGCGCAGATCCCCGACAAACGCCCTGTCGTGGCCATGCTGGCGACCGGCATGCTGTTCACCTTCGCCAACATGTCGATCGAGCCGATCATCACCGTTTACGTCCAGCAACTGGTCGCGGAGGCAAGCCGGGTGACCCTGGTCTCAGGTGTCGTCATGTCGGCGGCGGCGCTGGGCGCCATCCTGTCGGCGTCACGGCTGGGCAAACTCGCCGACCGCATCGGCCACTGGAACGTCATCGTCGCATCGCTGGCCGTCTCGGCGCTGCTGTTGATACCGCAGGCCTTCGTCACCGAGAGCTGGCAGTTGGTCGGGCTGCGGTTCCTTATGGGTCTGGTGCTGGGCGGGCTGTTGCCCTGCATCACCAGCGTCATCCGCCACAATGTTCCCGATGGGGTCGGCGGCAATGTGCTGGGCCTGGCAATCTCGGCGCAATATGTCGGCCAGGTTGCGGGGCCGCTGCTGGGCGGCTTCGTCGGCGGCCATTTCGGCATGCGCGCGGTGTTTCTCGGCACGTCGTTGCTGATGGCGGGCGGTGCCGCGTATAATTGGCTGGCCCAGGCGCGCCGCACGCGCGACATGCTGGCGATATCGGAAAAATCCTGACAGACAGGTCGCGCCGCCTATCGTCAATCACGGAGCCCGAGACATGAGCATCGCCGAGTCAGCACCAGCAAACAGCGCGCGCATCCTCGTTTTCGCCGGCGGCATTGCCGGCGCGGCGGGCGTGGCGCTGTCGGCGGCATCAGCGCATCTCGGCGGCGCCTTCGTCGGCACGGCCGCATCCTTCCTGCTCATGCATGCGCCGGTGTTTTTGGCCGTCGGCCTCGCCGGCGCAAACCGGATCTTGCGGATCGGCAGCCTGGTGCTGCTCGTCGGGCTTGTTCTGTTCTGCGGCGATCTGCTGGCACGGGATTTCGTGGGATCGCGGCTGTTCCCGATGTCGGCGCCGATCGGCGGCACCTTGCTCATCGCGGGCTGGCTGGTGATCGCGGCCTCGGCGCTCGTGCGGCAACGGTCCTGACGAGCCAAGAACCCTGTCCCATCAGATATCACACGAGGCTTAATCCTGCCGGTTTTGCGGCAGCAGGTCGCGGTTGCGCTTGGCAGACTTGGTCGGCCGCCGCCTTTCCGGCTGCTCCGTGGCAGGCGAGATACCCCAGTAATTGCGATAAATGTCTTCGAACAGATGCTTCACGGGATGCATGTTCGTCTCCTCTTCAAGAACTTGAATCGATCCAATCAGCTGGCACGAAAATGCCGGGGCCGATCAGCTGCGCTTGCGTTTCACAAGGTATTGCAGGTCACGCCTCCACGGCCCGACCTTGTCGCGGCGCCTGCGGGTGGCGGCGTCGGAGACTATGCCCCAATCATTGCCGTAGATGTCTTCGAACAGATAATTCACGGGATGCACGGCACCCTCCTCTTGAATCGATCCAAGTTATACTTGGTGAATCCCTTGGATCGATTCAAATATAGACCCTCTCCGCCGTCCGATCAAGGGAAAATTTGAACCGATCCAACGAAAGTGCTAAACAGGCTCCGGTTCAGGAGACGAAAATGACGGCATTGACCTCCGGCAAGACGAGACCAGTGCGGCTTGCCGACATCGCCAAGGCGGCCGGGGTCTCGCACGGTACCGCGTCCAACGTGTTCGCTCGCCCGGAAATCGTGCGCGAAGAGGTCCGCGAGCGGGTCAAGGCGGCGGCGGAAGCGATGGGCTATGCCGGCCCGGATCCCAAGGGCCGGCTGCTGCGCGCCGGCAAGGTCAACGCCATCGGCGTGGCA
Organism: Mesorhizobium sp. L2C066B000; assembly: GCF_000502335.1. NCBI lineage: Bacteria > Pseudomonadati > Pseudomonadota > Alphaproteobacteria > Hyphomicrobiales > Phyllobacteriaceae > Mesorhizobium > Mesorhizobium sp. L2C066B000. The sequence continues at coordinate 8,461 of NZ_AYWZ01000011.1, read as the reverse complement.
ACGGCGGAACCATTGTCCTATTTCTTCGACGATCCCTTTGCCCGCGTCATGATGGCCAGCATTTCGCAGGCCTGCGACGCCACCGGCGCCGGAATTTCGCTGGTCTCGGCCGCCAACAGCGAGCAGCTCGCCTGGAACATCCAGAGCGCCCTGGTCGACGGCTTCATCGTGTTCTGCATCGAGGGTGGGTCGCGGCTGGTCGAACTGGCGCGCGAACGCAAACTGCCTTTCGTGGCGCTTGATCTCGATTCGGAAAATGAGGCGGTCGCTGCGATCGGCGTCGACAACGTCGCCGGCGCGGGTCTGGCGGCGCGCCATCTGGCCGAGTTCGGCCATCGCAGCTTTGCCGTACTCGCCCTGGAATCTGCCGACGCTGGCTTTGGTCCCGTCACGCAGGAGCAAGTCGAGACGACATCCCTCTACTCGGGCACACGCGACCGTCTGCGTGGCTATTTCGGCGAGCTCTCCCGCTTCGGCATCGACGTCTCGCAAGTGCCAATCTACGAAACCCTCAATGACGAGGCGAGCGTTCGGGCCGGCCTCGATCATATTTTCGCGCTGCCGCAGACGCCGACGGCAATCCTGGCCATGTCGGACAAGATCGCGCTGCATGCGCTCGACTGGCTGCGCGAGCGTAACATTGCCGTGCCGGGCGATGTGTCAATCGTCGGCTTCGACGGCGTGCCGGAAGGCGCCGACTCCGAGCCGCCACTAACCACTGTCGCCCAGCCGATCGCCGAGATGGGCCGGCTGGCCGTCAAGGCGATCCTCGAAAATGACGGCTCGCAGCACCGGCAATTGCTGCCGGTCGATCTTGTGGTGCGGGGGTCGTCCGGCCCCTCGCCTGCTAGCTAGGCGGCTGATGTGGGATCATCGGCTTAGCCTTGGCATCGCGGGCATGCCGAAGGTCTGGTGAACGGCTGGCGCTTCTTTGCGAACCGGCTTTTTGCCCAAGCCGATGCCGGACAGCCACTCAAGATAGAAGGCGAGCGCGAATTGCATGGCGATGCCGGCCGAAATCAGCAAGACGTCATAGGCAAAGCCGCCCGGATTGATCAGCTTCATCACCTGCGCCGCCATGGCGATCAGCGTGCCGGCGAGGAACACCGGCAAGGAGCGCTTGCCGAGCAGGGCAAGCGGATGGTCCGGGCTGAGACGGAACAGGTTCGAGAAAGCCGGCAGGGCGACGATCAGATAGCTCACCGCCAATATGTGCAGGAGCCGCGGCAGCGACAGGAACGTCTTGTCGAAGCCGCCGATCACCACGGGCAGGTTAAACCACGTTATCTCGCCCCAGAGCGGGCTGTGCACCCAGACCGCCGCTGCCGCGACATAGGTCGCCGCGGCGCCCACCAGCCAACGATTGACGGGAATTGTGCCGCCGCGCCTGGCATGCAGCATGCCGGCAAGGCCGATGTTGAACAGGAATTGCCAGGACAGCGGGTTGAGGAACCAGAAGCCGGGCTCGGGATAGTTCGGCGGCGCGATCTGCCAGAGGCCGGCGACGAGCCACAGCGCGCCGGAAAAGACCAGCGCCGGGAGCGGCCGGTAGCTGACGAAGAGCAGGAAGAGCGGCGCCATCAACAGCAGCGCCGCATAGACCGGCAGGATGTTGTTGTAGCCAAGCTGGTGGCCGACCGTGACAATGCCGATCATGACCTCCGGCGTGTTCTTCATCAGCGGCTCGATGTTGATCAGCTTGAGCAGTTCCGGCCGCCGGCCGAACACCGCCGCGGCGCAGAACAACGCCATCACAACCATGGTGGTGACGATGTGGGCGCTGTAAAGCACGCCGGCCCGGCGCCACATCTTCAACATCGCCAGCAGCCGGCCGCCCGGCTGGAACTTGGTGCCATATGCGAGTGCGACCGACATGCCGGAAATCAGCACGAAGGCTTCCGCCGCGTCCGAGAATCCGAAATTCTTGTAGGTCAGCGTTTCGAAGACGGTGCCCGGCACGTGGTCGATATAGATGGTCAGGAGTGCGAGCGCGCGGAACACGTCAATGCGCGTGTCGCGATCGGGGATACGCGGAGCGCGATCGGCGATACGCGGGGCGCGATCGGGCGGGACTGGCAGGGTCATCGACAAAAGGCCTCAAAGGAGAGCAAGGATGCTCGCGTTGTTCATGCCGGGATGCGACCATCGGCGCACACCGCTTCGATTCCTCCCGCAGGGAGCATATCGGCGCAGAAACGGTCTGAAATGAGCCTGTTGCAATCACATTTGGCGGAGCGTGAAAATATTCCGTTTTGAAGCTGGCAAAGGACCAATGTCTCCGTGAAAACAACGAGATATGAGCGTGTATCGATATAGCGACGAGAACGCCTTTCTGCACCAGGATCTGGCCTTTCCCTACCGCCTCCTCAAGCCGGAGAATGCCGGCGGCGAGAGCCTGTTTTTACTGCACGGATCGGGTGTCGACGAAACGACGATGGTCCCGATTGCGAGGCAGATCGCCCCCAACGCCACGCTGGTCGCGGTGCGTGGCCGCATCCGCCAAGAAGACGGCTTCCGCTGGTTCGAGCGGATCACGCCGACCAGTTTCGAACAGGCGAGCATCCGTGCCGAAACATCGTACTTTGCCGCCTTCGCAAGCGAGGCCGCAAAGCGCCACGGGCTCGACCTCGCCCGGGCGACTTTCGTCGGCTATTCCAACGGCGCCAATCTGGTTTCCAGCCTGATGCTGCTCAACTCCGGCCTCGTCCGAAAAGCAGTGCTGCTGAGAGCGATGCCCGTGCTTGACGATGCGCCGGCAACCGATCTGACCGGAACGCGCGTCCTGATTGTCGCCGGTGCCGCCGACGAGACCTACGGGCCGTTTGCGCCGCCACTGGTGAGGCTGCTCAACAAACATGGCGCCGAGGTCGATGCGCGCATCGTGCCTTCAGGTCACGAAATCGGCGACCCGGATGCCGCCATCGTCCGGCAATGGTTGGCGGGACCAGCATTGGTCGCACGCCAGGCAGGCTAGGAGACCTTGGTAGACCGCATCGGCGCCCGGCGGAACAGCTGAGCAGATGCTCGTCGCCTAGCCCTGTCCCATCCGGTTCCAGGCATCGAGCCCGGCGATCTTGTAGGCTTCGGCCAGCGTCGGATAGTTGAAGGTGTTGTTGACGAAGAAATCAACCGTGCCGCCGAGGTTGATCACCGCCTGGCCGATATGGATCAGTTCGGTGGCGCCTTCGCCGACGATGTGGGCGCCGAGCAGGCGGCGCGTTTCGACCGAGAACAGCAGCTTCAGAAAGCCGGAGTTGACGCCCATGATGTGGCCGCGCGAGGTTTCGCGGAACCGCGCCAGACCGACTTCATAAGCAGCGCCGCTCTCGCGCACCTGCTCCTCCGACTGACCAACGGTGGAGATTTCCGGCACGGCGTAGATGCCATAGGGGAAGGTTTCCGGCGGCGGTGGCAGTTGCACGCCGAAGGCGTGGCAGGCGGCCACCCTGCCCTGCTCCATCGATGTCGAGGCAAGGCTGGGGAAACCGATGACGTCGCCGGTGGCATAGATGTTGGGCGCACTGGTCTGGAAGGTCTGCGGATCGACCTTGATGCGGCCCCGGGAATCGGCCTCGATGCCGACCACGTCGAGGCCGAGGCTGCCGAGATTGCCGCTGCGGCCGGCGGCGTAAAGCACGATCTCGGAGCGGATGGTGCGGCCATCGGCGAGCGTCACTTCGGCATAGTCGGGTTTTGAGACGATTTCCTTGACCGTACTGCCGAGGCGAATGGTCATGCCGCGGTCGCGCATCTGGTGGATGAAGTCGTCGACGATCTCGCGGTCGACGAAATCGAGGATGGTGTTGCGCGGCTCCACCAGCGTCACCGGCACGTCGAGCGCCGAAAAGATCGTCGCATATTCAACGCCGATGACGCCGGCGCCGATCACCGTCAGCGTGCGCGGCAGATGGTCGAGTTCCAGCATCTCGTCGCTGTCGAAGACGCGGATCTTGTCGAAGGGCACGTCGCGCGGCCGGTGCGGCCTGGTGCCGACCGCGATCAGCGCATTGGTGAAACCAACCTCCGAGTAGTCGCCATTGTCTGCCGTCAGGCTGACCTTGTTTGGGCCGACGAATTTCGCCATGGCGCGCAGGCTTTTGACGGCGTTGCGCATAAACTGGTGCTGCAGCACCTCGACCTCGTGGTCGAGCGTCTTGTGCAGCCGCTCGACCAGGTCGGCGATGGAGATGTCCTGCTTGACCCGGTAGCCGCGGCCGTAAAAGCCCCGCTCGCGCCAGCCGGACAGGTTCAGCACCGTCTCGCGCAGCGTCTTCGACGGGATGGTGCCGGTGTGCACCGAGACGCCGCCGAGGCGCCGGCCCCTGTCGACCACCAGCACCGATTTGCCGAGCTTGGCCGATTGCACCGCGGCGCGGCGCCCGGAAGGGCCGCTGCCGATGACCAGCATGTCGTAATCCATGTAACCCCGTCCCCTCGGCGTCTTGTTGCGCCGCAGCAAGCTAACGCCATCCGTCCACCAAATTCAATCGGCTCAACCGCGTCACACTGCCGAGCCGGACCGATGGACGAACCGATCTTGATTCCGCCCGCAGTCTTCACCATTTCAGTGGCGGCGCACCCTAGCGTGGCGCCTGTTACGAGGACATGACATGAACGCGCGCGTACTTGACGGCGAAATCATCACCAGCAGGCTCGACGACGTCAGGGCCTATGACGGCGTGCGCACGCGGCGCATCCTGGCCTTCATCATCGACTATTGCATCGTGGCGCTGCTCACCATTCCGTTCGCGATCCTGGTGGCCGTGCTTGGCCTTTTGACATTCGGTCTTGGCTGGGCGCTGTATTCCATCCTCGTGCCGGCGGTCGCCATTCTCTACATCTGGAACACGCTGGGCGGTCGCAACCAGGCCACATCAGGCATGAAGATGATGGGCATTCGACTCGATCGTCTCGACGGCAGCCGTATCGACGGCCTCACCGCCGTTGTCCATTCGGTGCTGTTCTGGGCGAGCACGGTCATCCTGACGCCGCTCGTCCTCCTGGTGACGCTGTTTTCCGATCGCAAGCGCACACTGCACGACCTGCTGCTTGGCACGGTCGTCAGCCGCAGCGACCGTTGAACCGGCGTCCAACCGACGCCAACAGGCATTTGTGCGCAAATGTGAAGGGGTCCGTTCAACCCCGCCTTCACAATCCTGTTGAATTTTTCGCCAGCCAAGCCAAAGGTAGAGCGATTCGCAGGAGTGTTCCCAAGGTTCGATGACGCACCATCCGACCCAGTCGCCGCAGTTCTTCCTGACCGCGCCATCGCCGTGCCCGTATCTCGAGGGCCAGTTCGAACGCAAGGTGTTCACGCATCTGGTCGGCGACAAGGCGCCGGAGATGAACGACCTGTTGACGCAAGGCGGTTTCCGGCGCTCGCAGAACATCGCTTACCGTCCCGCCTGCGAGACCTGCCGCGCCTGCGTCTCGGTGCGCATCCTGGCGCAGGAGTTCACCGCCAGCCGCAACATGAAGCGGGTGATCCAGCGCAATTCCGATCTGATCGGCGCCATGCACGACGCGCAGCCGTCGACGGAGCAGTATTCGCTGTTTCGCGGCTATCTCGACGCTCGCCATCGCCGCGGCGGCATGTCCGACATGACGGTGCTCGACTACGCCATGATGGTCGAGGATACCCATGTCGACACCAAGGTGATCGAATACCGGCGCCGCGGCCCCGACACATTCATCACCGGCAAGGGCCAGGGCGAGCTGATCGCCGTGGCGCTGACCGACAAGATGGCCGATGGCCTGTCGATGGTCTATTCCTACTTCAATCCCGAGTTCGAGGACCGTTCGCTCGGCACCTTCATGATCCTCGACCATATCGCCCGCGCCCGGGCCATGGGCTTGCCCCATGTCTATCTCGGCTACTGGGTCAACGGCTCGCGCAAGATGAACTATAAAATGCGCTTCATGCCGCAGGAGCATCTCGGCCCGAAGGGCTGGGAACGCTACGACCACGAAGCGGTCACGCGCTGATTTTTCTTCTTACCAGATCCTGATCTAAACATTTTCAGCCGAGACGATGCTGGTCTTTCCGCCCGTTGGCGGGGCGATTGCGCCGACCGGCATCTGCTCAAATCATTGCGAAAGCCGTTGCATGTCCTCTCACAATGCCCACACCAAAGGACTTCTGCTCACCGCGCTTGGCGGGCTGGCGCTGACCATCGATATTCCCCTGATCCGGCTCGCCCATGGCGAAGCCTGGACGATCCTTTTGCTGCGCACCGGCTGCACCTTCGTGGCGGGGCTGATCGTATGGGCCATCTGGCGCTCGTTCAGCAAGAATGCTCCGCAGCTGATACCCGGCTGGTCGGGGCTCGTCGTCGCCACCCTCTACGGGCTCGGCGCAATCGCCTTCATCACTGCCGTCTACAACACCTCGACCGCCAATCTGGTTTTCATCCTGGCCTTCTCCACCATGTTCTCGGCGCTGCTGTCGTGGCTGTTCCTGAAGGAGCGACCACAGCCGCTGACGCTTGCGGCAATGGCGCTGATGATCGTCGGCATCGCGATCATCGTCGGCGATTCCGTCGGCACGGGAGATCTGTTCGGCGATGTGATGGCGCTGTGTTCGGCCTTGGCGATTGCCTGCGCCATCACCGTTTCACGCGCCAGCGGCAGGGATATGGGATTCACCGCGCTGACCGGCGTCCTGCTGCCGTTCGGGCTGGCGGCGCTCATGGTCTCCAGGACCGGTTTCCAGGTGGAAGCGCCATGGTGGATCGTTTTCAACGGCGCCGTCATCATGCCGTTCGCCTTCTTCTGCCTGGCCAACGGGCCGAAATACATTTCAGGCCCGGAAGTGGCGATGTTCTATCTCCTGGAAACGGTTTTGGCGCCGGTCTGGATATGGATGATCTTTGCCGAGGCGCCGTCGCGCAACAGCCTGATCGGCGGCGTGATCCTGATCGTCACGCTGGTCGCGCATTCCCTGTGGCAGTTGCATGAAGGGCGCAAGCGCCGGGCAGCGCTCGCCGTCGCTTACCCAGTCTGACTTTTCTTCGCCGGGCCGGCGACAATCTCGATCTGCGGCGGCCCGCCTTCGAGCTCGGCCGCCCCGTCGGGAACGGTGTCTTCGGCCAGTTCCACCTCGCGCAGCCATTCGCGCCATATCGCCACCAGCAGCGCCATCAGCACGGGGCCGATGAACAGGCCGAGAAAGCCCATCGTCTTGACGCCGCCGATCAGGCCGAAAAAGGTGGGCAGGAAGGGCAATTTGATCGGTCCGCCGACCAGCTTCGGGCGCAAGGTCTTGTCGACGATGAACAGTTCCACCGCGCCCCAGATGAACAGCGCCAGACCCGCCATCGGCGAGCCGCTGGCGGCGAGGTAGATCGACACAAGCGTAAACGACAGCGGCGCGCCGCCGGGGATCAGCGCCATCACGCCGGTCAATGCGCCCAGCGTCACCGGCGACGGCACCCCGGCCAGCCAGTAGGCGATGCCGAGCACCAGCCCCTCGCCGATGGCGATCACGGTCATGCCGGTAACGGTCGAGGAGATGGTCGCCGGCACGACGCGCGAAATCCGCTCCCAGCGCGTCGGCAGGATGCGTTCGCCGAGCCGGTCGATCTGGCTGGCAAAGTGTTCGCCGTCGCGGTAGGCGAAGAACAGCGCGATCATCATGAACAGCAGCGTCAGCAACAGGCCGAAGGCGCTGCCGCCGGCAGCCAGCACGCCGCGATAGATGCTGCCGATATTGGCGCCGCTGACCAGCTGGATCAGCTCGCCGATGCCGCCGGGATGGCCGAAATTGTCGATCCACTGTTCGTTCAGCCACTCGCCGACGACAGGCAGCGAGGTGATCCAGTGCGGTGTGACCGCGCCGTGCCTGTTGGTCTCGATCGCCCAGCCGACCCATTCGCGGACCTCGTTGATGGCGTAGGTGCCGGCGAGCGCTATCGGCACCACCAGGAAGGCGAGGATGAACAGGATGGCGAGCGTCGCGGCGACGGTGCGGTTACCGCCGACACCGGCAAGCAGCCGGCGGTAGAGCGGCCAGCTGGCAAAAGCAATGACGAGGGCTGCCAGCACGGGAAACAGGAACCCGTGGAAGAAATAAACGCCGGCGGCGACGATCAGCACCAACAGCCAGCGCGCCGCCGACAGCGGCGGGATGACGGCGGCCCGCAGCGGTGTCGACAGGCCGAACAGGCGCTGCTGACGTTCCGGCTTCTGGATCTTCGCTTCCTTCAAACGGTCAATTCTCCCCAGCCTACACAGCGTTTATGCACTGTTATAGTGCCGCAATCGTGACGATAGTCCAAATGGTTGGTGAAGCTGCCAATCTCCCCCCTCGAGGGGGAGATGTCCGGCAGGACAGAGGGGGGTGTGAAGGATCGCCAACTTCCGGTCCCTTTCAACCCCCTTCAACCCACAACCGCTTCTCCAAATTACGTCAGGTCGGCGGGACAGCACCCCCCTCTGGCCTGCCGGCCATCTCCCCCGCAAG